>NZ_FNQJ01000003.1 GCF_900107605.1 Acidovorax soli
CCAGGGGCTCTACCCGGGCCCAGAATTCATCCGTCACCTCCCACGAATGGGCATGGGCCTTGGCCATCTGTCTTTCCTGTACCGAGTGAAGGTCGGCTCAGGTCTGGAGTTTACTTAATTTACGGATAAATCCTAAGCACCAGACCCGTCTGCCTGTCGGCTATGGCGCCTGCAGCAACGCCAGCGCCTGCGGCAGATGGGCCGCGATGGCCGGCGCACTGGGGTCTGGCAGGCGGGGCACATGGCCCAGGAATGGCGCCACAAGGCCTTCCTCCAGCGCAGCCAGGTTGTCGGCCACATGGGGCATGGCCGCGTCCACGGTGTTGGCCACCCAGCCGGCCAGGCGCAGGCCGCGTGCGCGCACGGCCTCGGCCGTGAGCAGCGCATGGTTGATGCAGCCCAGGCGCAGGCCCACCACCAGCACCACCGGCAGCCCCAGGTCCACGGCCAGGTCGGCAGTGTCCCAGCCGGGAACGAGCGGCACACGGAAACCACCCACGCCTTCGACGAAGGCCATGTCGGCCCGCGCCGCCACGCCGCGCACGGCGGCCAGCAAGGCGTCGCGCGCAATGGTGCGGCCCTCCAGGCGGGCGGCAATGTGCGGTGCGCAGGGCGTGCGCAGCTGCAGCGGACCCACTTCGTCATCGCGCAGGCCCATGTTGCTGGCGGCACGCAGGCGCAGCACGTCTTCGTTGACCCAGCGGCCGTCCACACAATCCTGCCCCGCCGCCAGCGGCTTGATGGCGGCGGCACGCAGGCCCGCCTGCGCCGCCAGGTGCGTGAGCGCGGCGGTGATGGCGGTCTTGCCGATCTCAGTATCGGTGCCGGTGATGAAAAATGCCCCCCACGCTCGGCCGCTTCGCGGGTCGCTGCCCCCCCGAGGGGGATGCTTTGCATCTTGGGGCGGCCCGGCGCTGAAAAAACCGCGCGTCATGCCAGCTCCTCAGCGGCCTCGGCCAGCGCCGCCAGCAGGCGATCGATGTCGGCCGAAGTGTGCGTGCCGCACAGCGTGATGCGCAGGCGCGCCGTACCCGGCGCCACGGTGGGCGGGCGGATGGCCGGCACGCGCAGGCCGGCGCGGTCGAGCACGGCCGCCACGCGCAGCGCGGCGGCGTTCTCGCCGATGATGAGCGGCTGGATGGGGGTGTCTGAAGCCACCAGCCGCCAGCCCAGTTGGGGATGGCGCGCCAGCAGGTCACCCACCCCGGCGCGCAGCTGCGCCTGCAGGCGCACGAGATTGGCGCGGCGCTGCGCGCCCTCGTCACCGGCCATCAGCGCCAGGCTTTGCAGCAGCGCATGCGCCACGGCGGGCGGCGCGGCGGTGGTGAAGATGTAGGCCCGCGCGGCCTGGATCAGGTATTGGATGACGGTAGGGTGCGCGGCCACGAAGGCCCCGGCCACACCGGCCGCCTTGCCCAGCGTGCCGACCATGATCAGCCGCTCGCTGCGCAGACCAAAGTGCGCCAGCGTGCCGCGCCCCTGCGGCCCCAGCACGCCAAAGCCGTGGGCGTCATCCACCACCAGCCAGGCGTCGTGCCGTTCGGCCAACGCCAGCAGTTTGTCGAGCGGGGCCACGTCGCCGTCCATGCTGAACACCGCGTCGGTGACGATCAGCTTGATGCGGGCCGTGCAGGCGCCCAGCAGCGCGTCGAGCTGGGGCACGTCGCAATGCGCATAGCGCTGCACCGGCGCCTTGGCCAGGCGCGCGCCGTCGATCAGCGAGGCGTGGTTGAGTTCTTCCGAGAAGATCACCGCATCGGCATCACCCAGGGCCGTGAGCACTGCCAGGTTGGCCATGAAGCCGGTGCAGAAGAACAGCGCCTCGGCGTTCGGGATGGCGGGCGCCACGGCCGCCGCCAGGGCGCGCTCCAGCGCCGCATGCGCGCTGGAGTGCCCGCTGATGAGGTGCGACGAGCCCGAGCCTGCGCCATACAGTCGCGCGCCCTCGGCCAGGGCCTCGGCCAGCGCGGGATGGGCGGCCAGGCCCAGGTAGTCGTTGCTGCAGAACATCAGCAGCTCGCGGGATTGCCCATCGGCGCCGCGCACGCGCTGCACCGGCGCGGTGGCGCTCTCGGCCTCGCGCAGCACGCGCGTCAGATCCTTGGCGGCGATGGCCTGCAGCTTCTGGTTCAGGTGGTCAAGCAGCATCCAACACCTCCGCCAGCGTGGCCATCACGGCCTGGAACAAAAACTGCGCCGTGGGCGCGTCAATAAGGTAGGGCGGCATCAGGTAGACGGTGCCGCCAATGGGGCGGATCAGCAGCTCGTGCGCGCGCGCCGCCAGGTGAAAGCGCTCGGCAAACCGCTCACCGGGCTCGCGCACGTCGAACGCCAGGATCATGCCGCGCTGGCGCAAATGGGCCACGCGCGGGTCGCTGGCCAGCGGCGCGAAGGCCTCGGCCAGCAGCCGGGCCTGCGCGCGGTTCTTCTCCAGCACCTGGTCGGCTGCGAAGCGGTCGAGCACGGCATTGGCCGCCGCGCAGGCCAGCGCATTGCCGGTGTACGAATGCGAGTGCAGAAAGCCGCGCCCCACCTGCTCGCTCCAGAAGCTCTGGTACACCGTTTCGGTGGTCAGCACCAGCGACAGCGGCAGCGTACCGCCGCTGATGCCCTTGGACAGCGTGATGAAGTCGGGCCAGCCGCACTCGCCCTGCTCGAACGCAAAGAAGGTGCCGCTGCGCCCGCAGCCCACCGCGATCTCATCGGCGATCAGGTGGATTTCGAACTCGTCGCACAGCGCCCGCACGGCGCGCAGGTACGAGGGCTCGTGCATCGCCATGCCGGCGGCGCACTGCACCAGCGGCTCGATGATGAGGGCGGCCACATGGCCGCGCCGCTCTGCCAGCACGCGGCGCAGATCGGCCAGCGCGCGGGCCTCGGCGTCCGGGTCCTGGCGTGCATCGGGCGACTCGACGATGTGGGCGCGCATCAGCAGCGGGTCGTAGGCATCGCGGAACACTGCCACGTCGGTCACGGCCAGCGCGCCGATGGTTTCGCCGTGGTAGCCGTTGCGCAGGCAGACGAACTCGCGCTTGTCCGCCAGGCCCCGGTTGCGCCACGAATGAAAGCTCATCTTCAGCGCGATCTCGACCGCCGAGGCGCCGTCGCTGGCAAAGAAGGCGTGGCCCAGCGCGCCACCCGTCAGGGCCGCGAGTTTTTCGGCCAGCTCGACCGCGGGCGCATGGGTGCAGCCTGCCAGCATGACATGGGGCAGGGTTTCGAGCTGGTGCGTGATGGCGGCGCGGATGCCGGCATCCGAGTGCCCGAACAGGTTCACCCACCAGGAGCTGTTGGCGTCGAAATAGCGCCGGCCTTCCAGGTCGAAAAGCCAGGGGCCTTCACCCCGGGCGATGGCCAGCGGCGGCGTGACGGCGGCACGCGCCATCTGGGTACAGGGGTGCCACAGCGCAGCAAGGCTGCGCGCGGCGAGATCGGGGGAGTGCAGGGACGTCAATCAACAACTCGCTCGCCCGGGCTTGCGGGCAGGGATGGGACGAAAAAACCGCGGCAAGTATCGCACCCGGCTTGGCTGCAGGGGATGCCGCCAGATCTGCCCACCACTGCCGACTGCCCGGCATTGGAGGAAAAATGGCTTCAACGCTTGTTCAGAAGGCGCCAATAGCTATGAAAACGGAGCACCTTCGAATGCCCCTGCCGTGGCTGGCCGCCGTGCAATGGTCAGACGTCGATGGCCGCGGCCGAGCCCGCCTGCTTGCGCAGCTCGAACTTCTGGATCTTGCCCGTGGCGGTTTTGGGGATGTCGCCAAACACCACGGCGCGCGGCACCTTGAAGCCGGCCAGGTGCTTCTTGCAGTGCTGCACGATGTCTTCGACCGTGGTCTGTGCGCCCGCCTTCAATTCGACGAAGGCGCAGGGCGTTTCGCCCCACCTGGCGTCGGGCTTGGCCACCACAGCGGCGGCCAGCACGTCGGGGTGGCGGTAGAGCACGTCCTCGACCTCGATGGACGAGATGTTCTCGCCGCCCGAGATGATGATGTCCTTGCTGCGGTCCTTGATCTTGATGTAGCCGTCGGGGTACTGCACGGCCAGGTCGCCGCTGTGGAACCAGCCGCCGGCAAAGGCTTCCTCGGTGGCCTTGGGGTTCTTGAGGTAGCCCTTCATGGCGATGTTGCCCCGGAACATGATCTCGCCCATGGTCTCGCCATCCCAGGGCACGGGTTGCAGGGTTTCGGGGTCGAGCACCCGGGCTGCGCGCTGCAGGTGGTAGCGCACGCCCTGGCGGGCGTTGAGGCGGGCGCGCTCGCCGATATCGAGGTCGTTCCAGGCTTCGTGCCGGGCGCACACCGTGGCCGGGCCATAGACCTCGGTCAGGCCGTAGACATGGGTCAGGTCGAAGCCCATCTTCTCCATGCCCTCGATCATGGAAGCCGGTGGCGCGGCGCCGGCCACCATGGCCTTCACGCCGGCAGGCACACCCTCCTTCATTGCGGCCGGCGCGTTCACCAGCAGGCCGTGCACGATGGGCGCGCCGCAGTAGTGCGTGACACCATGGTTGCGGATGGCATCGAAGATGGCCTGCGCCTCCACGCGGCGCAGGCACACGTTGACGCCTGCGCGCGCCGCCACCGTCCACGGAAAACACCAGCCGTTGCAGTGGAACATGGGCAACGTCCACAGGTAGACGGCGTGCTTGGGCATGTCCCACTCCAGCACGTTGCTGATGGCATTGGTGGCCGCGCCCCGGTGGTGGTAGACCACGCCCTTCGGGTTGCCGGTGGTGCCGCTGGTGTAGTTGAGCGCGATGGCATCCCACTCATCGGTGGGCAGCTCCCAGGCGAATTGCGGGTCGCCGCCGGCCAGAAATTCCTCGTAGGTGGTGGTGCCGAGTTTCTGGCTGGCGGGGCCGTAGACAGCGTCCTCCACGTCGATCAGCAGCAGCGGCGCCGGGTTCTGGCGCAGCGCCAGGGCCTTGGCCATGACGCCGGCGAATTCGGGGTCCACGATCACCGCCCTGGCCTCGCCGTGGTCGAGCATGAAGGCGATGGCCTCGGGATCGAGGCGCGTGTTCAGGGCATTGAGCACGGCGCCCGCCATGGGCACACCAAAGTGCGCCTCGACCATGGGCTGCGTGTTGGGCAACATGACGGCCACGGTGTCGTTCTTGCCTATGCCGGCGCGCTGCAGGCTGCTGGCCAGCTGGCGGCAGCGCGCATAGGTCTGCGCCCAGGTCTGGCGCAGGGTGCCGTGCACGATGGCCAGGCGGTCGGGGTAAACCTCGGCGGTGCGCTCGATGAAGCCCAGCGGCGACAGGGGCGCGAAGTTGGCTTCAGTGCGGGGCAGGTGCTGGTCGTAGATGGAGGTCATTGCGCTTCACAAGGAAAAAATGAACAGGAGCTAGACAGGCCACGCCTCAGGGGTGGTTGCTGCGGCTTTGCTTGACACGGTACATGGCCGCATCCGCGCTGGCCAGCAGCGATTGTGCGTCGGGCGCATCGCGTGGGAAAAGGCTCATGCCGATGCTGGCGCGCACCCGCAGCGATTTTCCGAACAGTTCCAGCGTTTGCCCAAAGGCCTGCTGCAGTTTCTCGGCAATCTGAAGCGCAGCTTCTTCGGTATCGACGTTCTCGCACAGCACGGTGAACTCGTCGCCTGCCAGGCGAGCCACCGTATCGGCCTGGCGCACGGCCGAGACGATGGCACGGCCCGTGGCCTGCAGCACCTCATCGCCCGCTGCATGGCCCAGGGCGTCGTTGATGGACTTGAAATCGTCCAGGTCCACAAAGAACAGCGCACACGCCCGTCCGCTGCGCCTTGAGAGCTCCAGCGCCTGCGCCAGGCGCTGCTCGAACATGCGCCGGTTGGGCAGCCCGGTGAGGAGATCGTGATGGGCCAGGTGCGCCATGCTGTCCCGGCTGGCGTTGAGTTCGGCGATCTGGCGGGTGATCTGCTGCTCCATGTCGCTCAGGCTGCGCGCCAGTTCACCCACCTCGTCCTGCCGCTCGACCGGCAGGGCACCGTGGGGCTCTCCCCGCGAAAAGGCGCGGGCCGCGCGCACCATGGTCTGCAGGGGCCTGGTCACCGCCCGGGACACCAGCGCGGCCAGCAGCATGCCCACCGCGCTCAGGACCAGCAGCATCTTGAGGATGCCGCGCCCCAGCTCGAGCACTTCGTCCTGCACCACGGCCATGGGCTGCGAGAGCCCCGCCACCAGGAAGCGGTCTTCGTCCGAATCCCCGACGGGCAAGCGGGTGAACGAGAACACGCGCGGTTCGGCACCATCCGCCTGCGCGTCCATCATGAGTTCGTGGGTGCGCCCTTCGATGATCTGCGCCACCGGCGCCAGGGTGTCCTGCAGAAGGATGCGTTGGCCACGATCGAAACCGAAGGTCTGGGTCGGATCGGGGTGCACCAGAATGTCGCCCCAGCGGTTGCACAGGTAAAACCCATAGTTCTCGGGCAGGCTTTTCCTGAAGTAGGCCAGGAAGGGGCTGGCCGCCACGCGCACTACCACCACGGCCTCGACGGTCCCCCAGCGCACCACGGGCGATGCCATGTTGAAGATGGGTTGCTGCTGCTCTTCGGTGGCATCGCCTTCGTGGTTGATGCCGAACTCGCTGAAGTACACCGCGCCCGAACGCAGCTTGAGGGTTTCGAAAACAAAGGGGAAATGGGCTTTTTCCTGCAGCGCGGCCTGGGGCGCCTCCACCAGGTCATCGCCCAGCCGGTCAACCCGCAGCAGCTCCAGGCCATGGTCGCGGGCACTGATGAGCCGGATCTGCAGGTACGAGGGGTGCGCAGCCAGGCTCGCCTTGAACACTTCGGCCAGCAGGCGGCGGTCGCGCACAGAAGGTGCATGCGGCGGCTGCGCCGTGCGCGGCTCGGTGGCCACGGCCGCCGCGGCCGCCAGCAAGGTGGCATCGCGCGCCACGGCCGAAAAACCGGCTTCGAGGTGGCGCGTCAGCACCTGCGTGGTGGCCAGCAGCGAGCGCTCGGCCCGCTCACGCAGCAGGTCGCGCGCGGCAGCATAGGTGTAGTAGCCCGCCAGCACCGCAGCCAGTACGCTGAAGGAGGCCAGAATCCAGCCCAGGCGCGACGCGATGCCCCAGCGCATGGCTCAGAACCCCTCGGGGCGCTCGCCCGATACGATGCGCCGCCAGAGCCGGGTGCGCTGCCCTTCGCTCTCCACCGGCTCCAGCCACACTATCGGGCTCGCCGCAGCGCCCGCCGCGCCGCCGGGAGGCTCCTGCAAGGTGTTGGCCAGCCCCTGGCGCCGGGTCAGTACACCGCTCACCGCCGGCTCAAGCATGTAGTCGATCCACCGGGCTGCCAGTGCGGGCTGGGCAGAGCGGCGCGTGATGGCCCAGCAGTCGAGCCAGGCCAGGGCCCCTTCCTTCGGGATGACATAGCCCACGTCGAGCCCCGCGTCGCGCAGCAGCTTGAGTTGCTGCTGGCCATAGTTGGCATGCATCACCGCGATGCGGTGGCGGCGGAACAGCTCCACCGACTCCTCGGGCACCGAATAGAACGACAGCACGTTGCGGCGAAGCGCCACCAGGTCGCGGGCCAGACCGCCGAACCGCGCCGCATCGATGTGAAAGGGCGCCAGCCCCCGGCGCTGGGCGGCCAGCGAGAAACTGTGGCTGCTACCGTCGAACGCCAGCACCCGCCCCTGCCAACGCGGATCCCACAGCACGTTCAGCGAGTCTGGCGGCACGCCGAACTGCCGACGGTCGTAGATCAGGCCCATTTCGGAATAGGTGTAGGGCAGCGCATACACGGCCCCTTCGCTGGTGATGCCGGGAATCGATGCCAGTTGCCGAAACCGGGGCAACTGGCGCCCGGCATTGGCAATGTCCTTCATCGGCAGCGGAATGAGGCGCTTTTGCGCGACCAGGCTGGCGATCTCGACCGTGTTGGCGGCCACTACGTCGTAGCCTGGGCCTGCCGGATCGGCCAGCTTGGCACGCAGGCTGTCGTCCGAGCCCACGGTGGTGATTTCGACGCGCACGGCATGGCGCTTTTCAAAGGCGGCCACCACATCGGCGTCGGCGTACCCGGGCCATGACAGGACGCGCAGCACCGGCGCCCCCGACGCGCACAGCGGCAGCCAGGCAACGGCTGCCGCGCGCAGCCACACGCCCAGCCGCGCTGCGGCACTGCGTGTCCACGGGGTCCCCGTTGTTGCCATGGAGATGTCTCGGCTTCGCCAAATGTTAACGAGTGCAACCACACTTTGCGCAGACAATAAGCCCCGTGTCGATTCCCCAATCTTTCATTCAGGAACTGCTTTCGCGCGTGGACGTGGTGGACATCGTGGGCCGCTACGTGCAGCTCAAGAAGGGCGGCGCCAATTTCATGGGGCTGTGCCCCTTCCACGGCGAGAAATCGCCCTCCTTCAGCGTCAGCCCCGCCAAACAGTTCTATCACTGCTTTGGCTGCGGCAAGAACGGCAACGCCATCAGTTTTCTCATGGAGCACGCCGGCATGGGCTTCATCGAGGCCGTGCAGGACCTGGCCCAGCAGGTGGGGCTGCAGGTGCCCGACGATGACATCTCGCCGCAGGAAAAAGAGCGCGCCGCCGCTGCCCGGCAAAAGCAGGCCACGCTGACCGATGTGCTGGAAAAAGCCGCCGAGGCCTATCGCCGGCAGTTGCGCATATCGCCCCGGGCCGTGGCGTATTTCAAGGGACGCGGGGTGTCGGGTGCGGTAGCCAAGCGCTATGGTCTGGGCTATGCCCCCGAAGGCTGGCGCAGCCTGGCCAGTGTTTTTCCGCACTACGACGACCCGCTGCTCGAAGAAAGCGGGCTGGTCATCGTCAATGACGAAGATGGCGGCAAGCGCTACGACCGCTTCCGTGACCGGGTGATGTTTCCCATCCGCAACGTCAAGGGCGAGTGCATCGGCTTTGGCGGCCGGGTGCTGGGCGATGACAAACCCAAGTACCTCAACTCGCCCGAAACCCCGGTGTTCCACAAGGGCCGCGAACTCTATGGCCTGTTCGAGGCCCGCGCCGCCATTCGCGAACAGGGTTTTGCGCTGGTCACCGAGGGCTACATGGATGTGGTGGCCCTGGCGCAGTTGGGATTCCCCAACGCCGTGGCCACGCTGGGCACGGCCTGCACACCCGAGCATGTGCAAAAGCTGCTGCGCTTTACCGACGCGGTGGTGTTCAGCTTTGACGGCGATGCCGCGGGCCGCCGGGCGGCCCGCAAGGCGCTCGACGGTGCCCTGCCCCATGCCAGCGACACGCGCAGCATCAAGTTTCTGTTCCTGCCGCCCGAGCACGATCCCGACAGCTTTGTGCGCGCGCACGGCTCCGATGCCTTTGCCCGCCACATTGGCGATGCGGTGCCTTTGAGCCGCTTCCTGATCGAAGCCGCCAGCGAAAGCTGCGACCTGGGCACGGCAGAAGGCCGCGCCCACATGGCGAGCAATGCCCGCCCCCTGTGGAGCGCGCTGCCCGAGGGGGTGCTGCGGCGCCAGGTGCTCACCGAACTGGCACAGCTGGCCCAACTGGAAGCCCACGACCTGTCCGACCTCTGGAGCAAGACCGCCGCCCAGGAGGCAGCACGCCACCCTGGCACCGTGGCCTCGCACCGCCATGCCGCCACCCCCACGGACGAGCCCCCGTGGGGCGCGCCTGCCGATGCCGGCTGGCAATCACCCGGCGGCTACGACTCGCCCCCGAAGCCACCCTTTCGCAAGGGGGGCGACTGGAAAGGCGGCAGCTGGAAAAAAAAGGACGCCGCGCCCTGGCCGCCCCAGCCACGCCTGCCACGCACGCCCACCGCCAGCCGGGCAGACCACGCCGCACGGCTGCTGTTGTCGCACATGGCGTTTCTGGAAGAGTTGACGCACGACGACCACGCGGCGCTGTGTGCCCAGCCTGCCCCGCATGGCCCGCTGTTCAGCTGGCTGGAAGGACAGTTCCACGAGCATGGGCCGCAGGCCTGGGCCTTGCTGCGGGAAAGCCTGCGGGGCAACCCCTGTGAAGCCCTGGCGGTGAAGGTCATGACCGGCTCGCACGCGCAGACCGAGGGCGATCTGCACGAATTGCGGCTGGAACTGCGGGATCTTCTGAACCGCATGCTGATCGAAGACATCAACGCCCAGCAAAAAAACCTGATCCTGCAGGCGGCGCAAGACCCCACGGCACTGGAGCGCTACCGCGCGCTGGAACAGCGGCGCAACGTACTGCAAGGCATATTGCCCCGCACCCCTTGAAATACCGGACAGTCGGTATAATGTAGGGTTTTTCGGCAAGAGCGACAGCAGCACCTCCGAGCCGGGCCACCGTGACAAACGCGCACCTATGCGCTGATGGGCCCACTTATCGCAAGGACTGCACACCAAATGTTCGCCCAGACATCTTGCCCCTGAGGGCCTCCCCTCAAAACGTGAAGCCACCCCAGCTTTGCGTTGCCACCCGCGCCGGGACCTGAGGCGCTTGCGTTTTCTTTGTGTCCGTTTTTGATTCTGAGGTTGTTCCATGCCCGCTCAAAAGTCCGCGAAGCCGCCCAAGTCCGCTCCAGGCACCGCCGCAAAGGCTGTCTCCAAAACCGCTGCCACAGCACCGGCCCAAGCCGCGCCCCGCAAGGCCGTTGCTGCGGCCCCTGCCGCGGCTGCCAAGAAAGTGAAAACCGTGCCCGTGAAAAGTTCTGCCGAGCTGACCAAAGCTGCCGATGAATTGCTGAAGAAGAAGCCTGCCCGCGCCGCAGCCGCCGCGTCCGACGGTGACGAGGCCCCCAAGAAACGCCCTGGCCGTCCGGCCAAGGCCGCAGATAGCGCCGAGGCCAAGACCCCCGCCAAGCGCGGTCGCAAACCCAAGGCAGCAGCGGGCGAAGTGGGCAGTGACGACGCAGACCTGTCGGATATCGAAGCCGACCTCGAAGGCGAAGTGGAGGCGGAGGCCGCCCCCACGGCCGAAAAGGTCAAACCCCTGCGCATGAAGATCAGCAAGGCGAAGGAACGCGCCTTGATGAAGGAATTCGGCCTGGACGAAACCGTCCTGTCCGAAGAAGACATGGCCAAGCGCCGTGCGCGCCTGAAGACCCTGATCAAGCTGGGCAAGACGCGCGGCTACCTCACGCACGTTGAAATCTCCGACCACCTGCCCGACAAGCTCGTGGATGCCGAAACCCTCGAAGCCGTCATCACCACGCTGAACGACCTGGGCGTGGCGGTGTACGAGCAGACGCCCGACGCCGAAGCACTGATCATCACGGACAACGCCCCCGCTGGCGCCACCGAGGAAGAAGCCGAAGAGGCCGCCGAAGCCGCCCTGTCCACCGTGGACAGCGAGTTCGGCCGCACCACCGACCCCGTGCGCATGTACATGCGCGAAATGGGCACGGTGGAACTGCTCACGCGCGAAGGTGAAATCGAGATCGCCAAGCGCATCGAAGGCGGCCTGATGGCCATGATGGAGGCGATCAGCGCATCGCCCGCCACCATCGCCGAAATCTTGAACATGGGCGAGGAGATCCGCGAAGGCAAGGTTGTCATCTCGACCATCGTGGACGGTTTCTCCAACCCCAACGAGGCCGACGACTATGTGGCCGAAGAAGACTTCGACGAATTCGACGAAGCCGATGACGACGACGGCAAGGGCGGCTCCAAGGCCCTGACCAAGAAGCTCGAAGAACTCAAGAAGCAGGCGCTGGAGCGCTTTGACAAGCTGCGCGAGCTGTTCGAGAAGGTCCACCAGATCTATGACAAGGAAGGCTACGGCACGCCCGCGTATGTCAAGGCCCAGGCGGCCCTGTCGCAGGAGCTGATGACCATCCGCTTCACGGCCAAGACCATCGAGAAGCTGTGCGACATGGTGCGCGGCCAGGTGGACGATGTGCGCAAGAAAGAACGCGAACTGCGCCGCATCATCGTGGACAAGTGCGGCATGCCCCAGGAAACCTTCATCAAGGACTTTCCGCCCAACCTGCTCAACCTCAAGTGGGTGGAAAAGCAGGCCGCTGCCGGCAAGCCCTGGTCGGCCATCATGGCGCGCAACATCCCGCCCATCCAGGACCTGCAGCAAAAGCTGACCGACCTGCAATCGCGCGTGGTCGTGCCGCTGGTCGAGCTCAAGGGCATCAACAAGCGCATGAACGAGGGCGAAGCCACCTCGCGCGATGCCAAGAAGGAAATGATCGAGGCCAACCTGCGCCTGGTGATCTCGATTGCCAAGAAGTACACCAACCGCGGCCTGCAGTTCCTCGATCTGATCCAGGAAGGCAACATCGGCCTGATGAAGGCGGTGGACAAGTTCGAATACCGCCGGGGCTACAAGTTCTCGACCTACGCCACCTGGTGGATCCGCCAGGCGATCACAAGGAGCATTGCCGACCAGGCGCGCACCATCCGCATCCCGGTGCACATGATCGAGACCATCAACAAGATGAACCGCATCAGCCGCCAGCACCTGCAGGAGTTCGGCTTTGAACCCGATGCGTCCATCCTGGCGGCCAAGATGGAGATCCCCGAGGACAAGATCCGCAAGATCATGAAGATCGCCAAGGAGCCGATCTCCATGGAAACGCCGATCGGCGACGACGACGACAGCCACCTGGGCGACTTCATCGAGGACGGCGCCAACACCGCCCCCATCGAAGCCGCCATGCAGGCTGGCCTGCGCGATGTGGTCAAGGACATCCTGGATGGCCTCACGCCGCGCGAAGCCAAGGTGCTGCGCATGCGCTTCGGTATCGAGATGACCAGCGACCACACGCTGGAAGAAGTGGGCAAGCAGTTCGACGTGACGCGCGAACGCATCCGCCAGATCGAGGCCAAGGCGCTGCGCAAGCTCAAGCACCCCAGCCGCTCGGACAAGCTGCGCAGCTTCATCGATTCGCTGTAATACGGTCTCGCATTCAAGCGGATAACTAGGCGGGAAGCCGCAGACAGTGCTCTAGCACGGCAAGGCGAACCAACGAAGTTATACGTTTGAAGGCAAAACCGTATCAGCCGTACCACCACAGCCCTGGCAACAGGGTGTGCCTTCAGGCGCCCCGGCCACCACTGTGGTGCCGGGGCGTCATGCTTTGGGAGTGACACAGCGCTGTGTACAGGTCCTGCCAGAGATTCCCCATGAAAGGCCTTTGGCGCTTGATGGATGAGCGCCATCAGTCCTATAAAAAGGAGCAGTCAGTCCAGCTTGAGCCCTGACTGCTTCACCAGCCGGGCCATGCGGCCAATCTCGCTGCGAAAGAATGCCGCCGTGGCGTCTGGCGGGGGGCTTTGCAGCTGGTAACCCTGTGCCAGCAAGGCATCGCGCACCTCCGGCGTGGCCACCGCGCTGCGCACCCCATGGTAGGCGCGCTCCACCTCGGCCTTGGGCAGACCGGCCGGCCCGACCACGGCCACCCAGCCGTCGAGCACGTAGTGGGACAGCCCCTGCTCGGCCATCGTCGGCAGATCGGGCAGCAGCGGTGAGCGGACGCTGGACGACAACCCGATGGCCCGCAGCGCGCCCGCCTTCACATGGGGCGCGGCAACGGCAATGGCAATGAACGCCATCTGAATCTGCCCACCCAGCACATCGGCGGTCAGCGGCCCCATGCCCCGGTAGGGAATGTGCTTGATGTCCACCTGGGCCTCGTGCACGAACATCTCGGCGGCCAGGTGCAGGATGGTGCCGTTTCCGGACGATCCGTAGTTCAGCGCGCCGGGTTGGGCCTTGGCCAGGGCGATGAGTTCGCGCAAGTTCCTGGCCGCCACCGATGGATGGGCCACCAGCACGAACGGCGTGGCGCCGATCATGGTGATGGGCGTGATGTCGTCCACGGCATCGTAGGGAATGTTCTTGAACACACTGGGGTTCACCACATGGTTGTTGGACACCATGCCCAACACCGAACCATCCTTGGGCGCCTTGACGATCATCGAGGTGCCCGTGATGCCACCCGCACCGGGATAGTTTTCCACCACCACGGGCCGCGCCAGCGCCTTGCCCAGGCTGGGGCCCAGCACGCGGGCCACACCGTCCACCCCCGAGCCCGCGCTAACGGGCAGCACCATGCGCAGCGGTTTGTCAGACCCTTGGGCCCAGGTCAGCGCCGGGGCCACGGCGCCGGCCACCGCGGCCGCCAGCAGCGTGCGGCGCGCAATGCCGTCTCGATGGAAGGAAGGAGGAAAAAGGCTGTGCGCCGGTGGCTGTGTCGTCATGGTTGTCTCCATCGTTGTCATTGGAATGCTGTCGCACGGGCCCGTGCATGGCCCTGGCGCCGAGGCAGCTCAGGCCACTGCCCCCTGGGCTTGCAGGGCCTGGACCTGATCGGGCGTGTAACCCAGCTGCTCCATCAGCTCGGCCGTGTGCTGCCCCAGCACGGGCGGCTGCAGGCGCACTCCCAGCCGCTGGCCGTCCATGCGCAAGGGGAACAATGTGGTGCGCGCCGTCTGCCCTGCCCGCTCGCCGTCGGGCAAGGTGATATCGGCCAGGCCTCCGGTGGCTTGGAGGTGCGGGTCATCGAATAGCTGCTCAGGCCGCAGGATGGGCGCAAACGGCAGGCCGTTTTTCTCGAAGATGGCTGCCAGCTCGGCAGCGCTGTGCCCGGCCAGGCGCTGGCGCAACGCTGGCATCAGCGTGAGGCGTGCGCGCACGCGGTCGTTGTTGGTGGCCAGCAGCGGGTCGGCCTTGAGGTCTGCAAACCCCATGGCGTCACAAAAGGTGACCCACTGCGCGTCGCTCACGGCGGCCAGGAAGATCTGCTCATCGTCTTTCACGCTGAAGACGTCGTACAGCGCCCATGACGAGATGCGGTCGGGCATGGGTGCCGCAGGCTGGCCGGTAACGGCGTACTGCATCATGTGCTGGCCGACCAGGAACACGTTGTTCTCGAACAGGGCCGAGTCCACCTCCTGCCCGCGCCCGGTGATGCCGCGCTGCATCAGGGCCGCCATGGCACCGATGGCGCCGAACATGCCTCCCATGATGTCGTTGACGCTGGTGCCGGCGCGCAGGGGATCGCCGGGGCGGCCCGTCATGTAGGCCAGGCCGCCCATCATCTGCACCACCTCATCCAGCGCCGTGCGGTGCTCGTAGGGGCCGGGCAGAAAACCGGTGTGGTTCACATAGATGAGGCGCGGATTGAGCTGGCTCAGTGCGGCGTAGTCCAACCCGTATTTGGTCATCACACCGGGCTTGAAGTTCTGCGCGACCACGTCGGACGAGGCCGCCAGCCGGCGCGCCGCCTCCAGCCCCTCGGGGCTGCGCAGGTCGAGCGCAATGCTCTTCTTGTTGCGGTTGAACATGGGGAAGAAACCCGCGCCCGCGCCCAGCAGGTGGCGGGTGCGGTCGCCCTCCACGGGCTCGACCTTGATGACCTCGGCCCCCAGGTCGGCCAGCACCATGCCGCAGGTGGGGCCCATGACCATGTGGGTGAACTCCACCACGCGCAGGCCTTCGAGCGGCAGGCGGGGAGATGGTGCGGGTTGTGTGTCGTTCATGTTCAGCGCATTCATAAGGAAAATCAGGCCGCCTGCAGCGCGGCGGATGCAGCATTCTGCGGCAGCCCCGCCTGCCACAGCGCGCCATGCAGCGTTTCGCCCGCCAGCCCCCCCGCCACGCGCTGGCGCAGGGCCAGCAGCGCAGCCACGTCGATGCCGGTGGCCACGCCCATGCGCTCCAGCATGAAGGTCAGGTCTTCGGTGGCAACGTTCCCGCTGGCGCCGGGGGCGTGGGGGCAGCCGCCGATGCCGGCCAGGCAGGCATCGAAGCGGGTGATGCCCGCCTGCCAGGCCGCGTAGACATTGGCCAGGCCCATGCCGCGGGTGTCGTGGAAATGGGCGCACCACAGGCGCTCGCCGACCAGGGCGCGGGCCTTCTCGAACAGGCGCCGCACGCTGGCCGGGTCGGCATAGCCCACGGTGTCGGCCAGACTCACGCGGTCGGCACCGGCGTCGAGCAGGGCTTGCATCAGGCGCAGCACCTCCCCCTCGGCCACCTCGCCCTGCAGCGTGCAGCCAAAGGCCGTACCCACGCCGCCCTCGATCAGCGTGCGGCTACCGGCAGCGTCGCGCGCAGCGCGGATGCGCGCCACCTCGGCCACCACCTCATCAGGCGTCTTGCGCAGGTTGGCCAGGCTGTGGGCGTGGCTGGCGGACAGCGGCACGATCATGAGATCGGCCCCGCACTCCAGCGCGCGTTCGGCCCCCTTGAAATTGGGTACCAGCACCGAGGCCAGCAGGCCCGGCAGGGTTTTGGCGTGGGCCAGCACTTCGGCGGTATCGGCCAGTTGCGGCAGCAGGCGGGCGGGCACGAACGAGCCCACCTCGATCTCGCGCTGGCCGGCCGCGTAGGCGGCATCGATCCATGCGAGCTTGCGCGCGGTGGGCAGCACCGTGGCAATGCTCTGCAGGCCATCGCGCAACCCGACCTCGCGGACAACCGCCCGGGCAGAGCCAGAGGCCAAAGAAGAAGTCGATGATGGGATGTGGCTCACACTAAGTCTCCAGGCAGACGGGGTTGTGGGATTCTAGAAATTCCCACAAGAATCAGAAAATACATTTTGGAATCCTTATGATTCCCAAATGGAATATCAAAAAGCATTGCCCCCATGCGCCACCTGGACCTGCTGACCCTGCGGCTGTTTGCCGCCGTCTGCGAGCAGCGCAGCATCGCCCGCGTGGCCGAGCAGGAGTCCATCGTGGGCTCCGCCATCAGCAAGCGCCTGGCACAACTCGAAGACACCGTGGGCACACCCCTGCTGGTGCGCAAGCGGCGTGGCGTGGTGCCCACCCCGGCGGGTGAAACCCTGCTGGAGCATGCCCGCACCATGCTGGCCAGCATGGGCCAGATCGAGCGCGACATGGCGGCGTATGCCACCGGCATCCGGGGCCATGTGCGCATGCTGGTGACGGCCTCGGTGATGGCCGAGTCGCTGGCCGACGATGTGGCCGCCTTTTTGCAGCACCCGGCCCACCGCGACATCCAGGTGAGCATGGAGGAGCGCGTGAGCCCGGACGTGGTGCAGGGCATTCACGAGGGCAGCGCATCCATCGGCATCTGCTGGGATGCCGCCGACCTCTCGGGACTGGAAACCTGCGCCTACCGCAGCGACCACCTGGCCATCGTGGCCCATGAGTCCCACCCGGTGGCGCAGGCGGCCAGTGTCTGTTTCGCGGAGGTGCTGGGGTACGAATTCGTCAGCATGCCGGCCCTCAGCGCCGTCCAGGTGCTGCTGGCGCGCGCCGCTGCCGTGGAAGGCAAGACCCTGGCACACCGGGTGCTGGTGTCCAATTTCGACGCAGCCCTGCGGGTGGTGAGCGCCAACCTGGCCATCAGCGTGGTGCCGCGCGAGGTGGCCGAGCCCTTTGCCAGGACAGCCGCAGTGCGCATCGTTCCACTGGGCGACGCCTGGGCCCGCCGGAGCTTTGCCGTCTGCTACCGCAGCAGCCAGGCGTTGACCCCCTGCGCGCGCCTGCTGGTGGACCACCTGGCGCGCGCGGGCCACGCCGGCATCCCGTACTGAGGGCCCCGGAGGCCCGCCGCACCAGCGAAAGCAGCCCGGACGCGTACCATTTCAGGCCGCCGACCCGCCCCGTCGACCCGGTTCCGGCTTCGTGGCCCGCATGCAACACTTTAAAATGATTTGGGGCTTTCCTGAAGGTTGGATCATGTGTACTGTGCCTTTTGAGCTACCAAACTTGTAGCAAAAGAGGTTACGCGCTATAGTCGCAGCGCTCCCTCGGA
Organism: Acidovorax soli; assembly: GCF_900107605.1. GTDB lineage: Bacteria > Pseudomonadota > Gammaproteobacteria > Burkholderiales > Burkholderiaceae_C > Acidovorax > Acidovorax soli. Next base: position 17,648 of record NZ_FNQJ01000003.1, read on the forward strand.
CGTGGTGCCTGTCGCGCCGCCCCGAACTTTGACCCACCACTCGCGCGAGGAGAAACATCCATGAGCTCCAAAGAGAATGCCGCCATCAACCAGCTGTTTGAACGGCTCGAATGCCGTTATGCACTGCGCGTGCTCTGGGCCTTGCGGGATGGCCACCCCCAGACCTTCCGTCTGCTGCAAGACAGCGTGGGCGGCATCACACCCAACACGCTGAACACCCGCATCAAGGAATTGCGCGAGGCCGGCTTTGTCGACCATGGCAGCGACGGCTACACCGTCACCCCCTCGGGCGCCGATCTGCTCAAGCGCCTGTCCGACGTGCAGGCTTTTGCCACCCGCTGGGTGGCGGGCCGTGCCAAGAAGGCCTGAAGCAGCGTCCATCCGCCGAGCCGGGTGGCCCCGCCCGCTCGCCAAGCCTTCGCTAGAATATGGAATAAATGGCTGCCAACGCTCTACAAAAATGCATTGGCAGCTATATTTTTAATAGCATTCAAGGAATTTCATCATGGCACTGACCACCACTGCATCCGGCCTGCAATACGAAGACACCGTCGTCGGCGAAGGCGCCGAAGCCACCAAGGGCCAGAACGTCTCGGTGCACTATACCGGCTGGCTGTACAACAACGGAGAGCAAGGTGCCAAGTTCGACTCCAGCCGCGATCGCAACGACCCCTTCGCCTTCTCGCTGGGCGCCGGCATGGTCATCAAGGGCTGGGACGAGGGGGTGCAGGGCATGAAGATCGGTGGCCAGCGCACCCTGATCATTCCCGCCGCACTGGGCTATGGCGCGCGCGGCGCCGGTGGGGTGATTCCTCCCAATGCCACGCTGAAATTCGATGTGGAACTGCTGGGCGTGCGCTGAAGCAGCACCCCGTCCTTTCACTTCAGCAAGCGGCCCGCGAGGCCGCTTTTTTGATTCCGCCCGTTGAAACCTGACCCAAGAGCAGCATCAGCTGAACAAGGCTTTTTCCAGCCGGGCAAATTTGGCATCGCCGACGGCATCCCGGATCTTGGGAGCCAATGCCGCCAGGTCATCAAAACTGCCCGCCCCCTCCACGGCCAGATTCAAGCGAAAACCGCGCAAACCCAAGCCAGCGGTCAATTCGGTGGCAATGAGGTAGGCGGCCTGGTAGCGCTCTGTATCAGACCGGCCACTGACCTCGTCCGACAACTCCAGCGACGACGAGATGCCATCACCGCCTGCCAACGACAACCCGGTAACCGCCAGCCCGGTGATCGGCTCCAGCAGCCCTTGCGCCAACATGGTCTGCACGTCTTCCTGGGTGATCCCCATCCCAGCAGTGGCTGCAAGCACGTCACGGGTCGTTCGTTTGCCATCAAACAAAATGAAAGCGGTGCGCTGGCGAGATGTCAGCCCCCCTTGCCTGTCTTTCAGAGACTCCTGACCCGCTTGCGTTTTAACCAGTACCATGTGCCTCCTTCAAAGGTGGGATGACACGGCACCGGCGGTGCGTGCAATCTTTTGAAACAGTCTCGCAGGTTTGCCGCGTTTTGACATCGGGGGTTTCCATCAAGCAGGCACCTCGACAAACCGGCAATGGCCGCCGGCCAGGCCTTCACCGTGCGCAGGCAACTGGCCCTCACATCTCGGAGCGCACCACGGGCAGCGCGGGAGCCGGTCGCGTGATGCGGCTCACCACGGCGGCCACGATCAGCCCCGCAGGCACTCCAAACACCCCCGCAGAAATGGGTTGGATGCCAAACCACAGGCCATCCGCGAGCAGCCAGCCCACCCATGCGCGCATGGCGGCAACATGCGAAAGCATGTAGTACACCGCAACGCCCAGCCCGGCGAGCATGCCGGCCACCGCGCCCTGGCGCGTGGTGCCACGCCAAAAGATGCCCAGCACCATTACCGGCACAAAAGCCGATGCCGCCAGGGAAAACGATGCCGAAACGAGCGGCAGAATTTCGGCCGGCTTGAGCGCCGCCACGAATGCCGCCGCCAGCGCCACGGACAGCAAGGTGAACTTGGTCAGGATGACGCGCTGCTCGGGCGATGCCTCCCTGGGGGCGCCGCGGTAATAGAGGTCGCGCACCAGCGCATTGCTGATGGTCAGCAGCAGCCCATCGGCCGTGGACAGCGCCGCAGCCAGCCCGCCCGCCGCCACCAGGCCCGACACCACATAGGGCAGCCCCCCCAGCTCCGGCGTGGCCAGCATGATGAGATCGGCCCCCAGGCGGATCTCGCCAAACTGCACCAGGCCGTCGCCGTTCACGTCTTCCACCGACAGCAGCGACGCATCCACGCGCGCCCATTGCGCCATCCAGCTGGGCAAGGTATCGAAGCTGCTGCCCACCAGGTTCTGCATGACCTCGAACTTCACCAGCACCGCCAGCGCCGGCGCGCTGAGGTACAGCAAGGCAATGAAGAAAAGCGACCAGGCCACCGATGAGCGTGCAGCCGCCACGGTGGGGGAGGTGTAGTAACGGGTCAGCAGATGCGGCAGCCCCGCCGTGCCCACCATCAGGCAGAACATCAGTGCCAGAAAATTGCGCCGGGTGAGTTCATACTCCTGCCGCTCGTGCGGCGAGCCGTCAGGGTTGCCCGCATAGGCCTGGCTGTGCAGCGGCAGCCCCCCCAGGGGCCGGGCACGCTCGTAGTTTTCGCGCATCTCACGCGTCCAGCGCTCGCGTGCCGATACCGCATCGCGCGGCAGTGCGACCAGTTCCCGGCTGGCAGAAACGATCAGGCCCACATCGGCATTCTGGTCGCGCAGGGTACGAACACGCTCACGCGCCTTTTCGCGCTCACGCTCCAACGCACCTTCAACGTCCTTGAGGCGCGCCTCGTAGTCCTGGGCCCGCCGCAAATAGGCCACCACCACCTGGTGCTCTGCCGGCGAATCGAGCAGGCGTTCCTCCAGATCGGCAATCTTGCCCAGTTGCGTGCCATAGACCAGCGGTGCCAGCGGGTTGCCCAGCTGCTTGTAGGCCAGCCACGACACGGGGATCAGGAAAGCCAGCAGCAGCACCACATATTGCGCCACCTGCGTCCAGGTGATGGCGCGCATGCCCCCCAGGAACGAGCACAGCAGCACGCCCCCCAGCCCCAGCATGATGCCGATCTCGAACTGCACCCCCGTAAGGCGCGAGGCAATCAGGCCCACACCGTAGATCTGGGCCACCACATAGGTGAAGGAGCACAGCACCGCCGCCAGCGCCGCAATGATGCGCGGCCAGCGGCCACCAAAGCGCACATGGAAAAAGTCGGGCACCGTGTAGAGACCCATCGCACGCAGATGGGGGGCGATCAGCATGGCCACAAGGCAGAAACCGCCAGTCCAGCCCAGCAGGTAGGCCAGCCCACCGGCCTGGCCGCGTGTGCCAGAAAAGCCCTGCAGGTACAGCGCACCCGACAGGCTGATGAACGAGGCCGCGCTCATCCAGTCGGCCGCCGCTGCCATGCCGTTGTACACCGGCGGAATCCGCCGCCCCGCCACGTAATACTCTTCGGGATCGGTGGTGCGCCCGTACACCCCGATGCCGGCATAGACCATCACCGTGAGAAACAGGAAGATCGGACCGATCCAGTGCCGCGACAGCCCCTGCTGCTCGGCCCAGGCCATCAGAATCAGAAACGCCGCCACCCCCACCACATACAGGGCAAAGATGCGGTGCAGGCGCCACAGGTAGGCCTTGTCATCGCCCCCTTGTCCCGCGCCCCCGGGCTCAACCATGGGATGGGGCCCGCTCGATGGTCAGCGCGGCCATCCGCGCGGCGTCCTGGCGCTCAAACCGGTTCATGGCCCAGCAATAGACCACCACGATGGCAATGAACATCAGCACCGCACCCTGTGCAGCAATCCAGTGGCCCAGCGGCCAGCCTGCCACCACGAACGCTTGCAGATCGCGGGCGAAGTAGGCGGCCACGAAAGACACCAGCGCCCACGCCAGCAGCAGCCCCCCCTTGAGCCAGAGGTGGCGCACATCGTGCATGTCTGGCGGGAAGGGGCCCGCCAGTTCGGGTTCGTGGATTTTTTTCAGGGGCTGCATCCAGGGCGTGCTCGCATACCGTGGGTCGGACAAGGGCAGCCCCTGCGCACTCAGCGTGCCAGCTGCTGCCAGGTGGCGATCACGCTGTCAGGATTGAGCGAAATCGACGAGATGCCTTCCCTGGCCAGCCACTGCGCAAAGTCCGGATGGTCGCTGGGGCCCTGGCCGCAGATGCCGATGTATTTGCCCTGCGCCAGACAGGCCTTGATGGCCTGGTGGATCAGCGCCTCGACAGCCGGGTCGCGCTCGTCAAAGTCCTGTGCCAGCAGCTCCAGGCCCGAGTCGCGGTCCAGGCCCAGGGTGAGCTGGGTCAGGTCGTTGGAGCCGATGGAGAAGCCGTCGAAGAACTCCAGAAAGCGCTCGGCCAGGATGGCGTTGCTGGGCACCTCGCACATCATGATGACCTTGAGATCGTCCTTGCCGCGCTGCAGGCCGTGCGAGGCCAGCAACTTGGTCACGCGCTCAGCCTGGCCCAGCGTGCGGACAAACGGCACCATCACCTGCACGTTGGTCAGGCCCATGTCGTTGCGCACTCGCTTCAGGGCTTCGCATTCCATCGCAAAGGCTTCGCCGAAGTCCTCGCTGATGTAGCGGGCCGCACCGCGGAAGCCCAGCATCGGGTTTTCTTCCTCGGGCTCGTAGCGGCTGCCGCCAATGAGCTTGCGGTATTCGTTGGACTTGAAGTCCGACAGGCGCACGATCACGGGCTTGGGCCAGAAGGCGGCGGCAATGGTGGCTACACCCTCTGCGACCTTGTCCACGTAGAACGCGCGCGGGCTGGCATGGCCCCGGGCCACGGATTCGACGGCCTTCTTCAGGTCGGCATCGATCTGGGGGTAGTCCAGGATGGCCTTGGGGTGCACACCGATGTTGTTGTTGATGATGAACTCCAGTCGCGCCAGGCCAACCCCTTCGTTGGGCAGCTGGGCAAAGTCAAAGGCCAGCTGGGGGTTGCCCACGTTCATCATGATCTTGGTCTGGATGGCAGGCATCTCGCCGCGCTGCACTTCGGTCACCTCGGTTTCGAGCAGGCCGTCGTAGATGCGGCCGGTGTCGCCCTCGGAGCAGCTCACCGTGACCAGCGTGCCATCCTTCAGGCGCTCGGTGGCGTCGCCGCAGCCCACCACGGCCGGAATGCCCAGCTCGCGCGCGATGATGGCGGCGTGGCAGGTGCGGCCGCCCCGGTTGGTGACGATGGCGCTGGCGCGCTTCATCACGGGCTCCCAGTTGGGGTCGGTCATGTCGGTGACCAGCACGTCGCCGGGCTGCACCTTGTCCATCTCGGAAATGTGGTGCACCAGACGCACGGGGCCGGTGCCGATCTTCTGGCCAATGGCGCGGCCCTCGGCCAGCACGGCGCCGTGGCCCTTGAGCTTGTAGCGCAACTCGACCTGGCCCTTGGCCTGACTCTTCACTGTTTCAGGGCGGGCCTGCAGGATGTAGAGCTGGCCGTCGGTGCCGTCCTTGCCCCATTCGATGTCCATGGGGCGGCCATAGTGCTGCTCGATGACCACGGCATAGTGCGCGAGTTGCTCGACATCGGCATCGGTGAGCGAATAGCGGTTGCGCTGCTCGGTGGGCACGTCGGTGGTCTTGATGAGCTTGCCGCTCTGCGCCTTTTCATCGGGCGTGGCAAACACCATCTGGATCAGCTTGCTGCCCAGGTTGCGACGGATCACTGCCTTCTTGCCCGCCTTGAGCATGGGCTTGTGCACATAGAACTCGTCAGGGTTCACGGCGCCCTGCACCACGGTTTCACCCAGGCCGTAGCTGCTGGTGATGAACACCACGTCTTCAAAGCCGCTCTCAGTGTCGATGGTGAACATCACGCCGGCGGCGCCCAGGTCGGAGCGCACCATGCGCTGCACGCCGGCCGACAGGGCCACCACATCGTGCGCAAAACCCTTGTGCACGCGGTAGCTGATGGCGCGGTCGTTGTAGAGGCTGGCGAACACCTCCTTCATCTTGTGCAGCACTGCGTCGATGCCATGCACGTTCAGGAAGGTTTCCTGCTGACCGGCAAACGATGCGTCGGGCAGATCCTCGGCCGTGGCGGACGAGCGCACGGCAAAGCTGGCTTCGGGATTGCCTTCGGACAGGGTGGCAAAAGCCTCGGCAATGGCCTTTTGCAGATCGGCCGGGAAAGGCTGGGCCTCGACCATGGCACGGATCTCGGCGCCCACGGCAGCCAGGGCGCGCACGTCTTCGGTGTCGAGCGCTGCCAGCTTGGCGCTGATGCGGTCGGCCAGGCCCTCAAAGGCCAAAAATTCGCGGAACGCGTGGGCCGTGGTGGCAAAGCCCGTAGGCACCCGCACGCCATGCGGCAACTGCGAGATCATTTCGCCGAGGGAGGCGTTTTTGCCGCCTACCGCCTCAACGTCGGTCATTCTCAGGTTTTCAAACGGTACGACCAGGGCGGTCGGGCTGAAAAGTGCAGACATGGGAAAGCTCCAGAAGTTAAAACCGGGTCTGCGCGCCCGCCCGACAGGAGCAGGGAGGGAGCGGCCATGCACGGGCTGCAGCTTTTTGGTTGTGGTTGTGGGCCGACCGGGTGCATGGTGAGAATTGGATAATTGACGCAATTGTAGGCGGGCCGCACCGGCAACCGCCCGACGCTCTTGAAAAGGCCCCCATGCACTCGCGCACCGTATTCTTTGTGTCGGACGGCACCGGCATCACCGCCGAAACGTTCGGCAACGCCATCCTGGCCCAGTTCGAACTGGTACCGCGCCGCGTGCGCCTGCCCTTCGTGGACACCGAGGACAAGGCCCATCAGGCGGTGCGCCAGATCAACCACACCGCCGAGCTGGAAGGCAAGAAGCCCATCGTCTTCACCACGCTGGTGAACATGGAGGTGCTCAAGGTCATCCAGGAGGGCTGCAAGGGCATGCTGCTCGACATGTTTGGCACCTTCGTGCACCCGCTGGAAGAAGAACTGGGTGTCAAGTCGCACCACCGGGTGGGCCGTTTCAGCGATGTCAGCCGCAGCAAGGAATACACCGACCGCATCGAGGCCATTAACTTCAGCCTGGCGCACGACGACGGCCAGAGCCACCGCGACCTGGCCGGCGCCGACGTGATCCTGGTGGGCGTGAGCCGCAGCGGCAAGACCCCCACCAGCCTGTACCTGGCCATGCAGCATGGCCTGAAGGCCGCCAACTACCCGCTGATCCCCGAAGATTTTGATCGCCGCCAGCTGCCGCCGGCGCTGATGGAGTTTCGCAAGAAGATCTTCGGCCTGACGATCAGCCCCGAGCGGCTGTCCGAGATCCGCAGCGAGCGCCGCCCCGACTCGCGCTACGCCAGCCTGCAGAACTGCCGCCACGAGGTGGCCGAAGCCGAGGCCATGATGCGCCGCGCCGGCATCCGCTGGCTGTCCACCACCACCAAATCCATTGAAGAGATCGCCACCACCATCCTGCAGGAGCTGCAGCCGGACCGGCTGGTGTATTGATGCGGCCGTGCGCGGGTCCCCGAGCTGCGCCGCGCAGCCGCCCGGCATGGCCGAACGGCGGCGCAATGCACCACGCGTGTGAGCCCCGGGCCGGGCAGTGGGTCCACCGTCTTTCACCCGATGGACCGGCTGCCCCGGGCCCCATCGGCGCACCCGCCCCCGTGTCGCGCCCCGCGCGCCCTTCAACCACCTGAATGCAGCTGGACCAGGCGTTGGCGCAAGGCTTCTGCAGCGGGAGCCAGCACGCGGTCGCGCCGCTGCAGCAATCCCAAGGTACGCCAGAGGTCGGGTTCTATCAGCGGCACGCCGCACACCTGGGGGTGCTCCGCCGGTAGCGCCAGTTGCGGCAGCACGGCCAGGCCCAGCCCGGCTTCCACCAGGGCCAGCGCTCCGGCAACATGATTGCACTCGTACCAAGCGACAGGTTGCTGGGGCAGATCGGCCGTGGCCTGATCCAGGAGCAGCCGGTTGCTGCTGTCACGCGAGACCGACACCAAGCGCTGCCCCGCCAGTTCAGCCCATGCCACCTCCTTGCGCCCGGCCCAGCGGTGACCCCGCTGCATGGCCAGGACGTAGCGCTCGCGCATCAGTGCCTCGAAACGCAGTGCCGACTCCTGGCTGCCGGTAAAGCTCAGCCCGAAATCGGCGTCTCCCCGCACCACGGCATCGAGCACCTGGTTGGCGCTTTCGTCGATGACGTGCACCTGGACCTCCGGCTGCGCCACCGCGAAGGCCCGCAGAACACGGGGCAGCAGATGGCTCGCCACCGACGGAATGCAGGCGATCGCCACCCGCCCGCGGCGCAGATGGACCTGGTCATTCACGCGCTGCACCGCTTCATCCAGGCCCGCCAGGGCCGTGCGCGCCTCGTGCAGAAACTCCTGCCCCACCGCCGTCAGTTCCACGCTGCGGGTCGTGCGCTCCAGCAACCGGACACCCAGAGCCGCCTCCAGCCGCTCGACGCGGCGGCTGAGGGCCGGCGGCGACAGGCACAGGGCTTCTGCCGCCAGGCGAAAGCTCGCCTTCTCTGCAGTGACCACGAATGCCTGCAGTTCACCCAGATCGAATTTGATGCGCAACATGCAATAGTCCTGTCATAAATTGCAATTCACAGATTATTGCGTCCTACCTAGACTGGCGTCCTTTCGCAAGGCCGACCGTGCATCGGCCACTTCTGGAATCCACCATGCAACGACGCTCCCTGATCGTGGCCGCCGCCCTGGCCACATGTCTCCCCCTGGTCCACACAGCCTCCCAGGCCCAGGACTTTCCTCCCAAGAAGCCCGTGACCCTGGTGGTCGGCTTCGCCGCCGGCGGTTCAGCGGACATCGCGGCGCGGTTGATCGCCAAGAAGCTGGGCGAGAACATCGGCCAGAGCGTGGTGGTGGACAACAAGCCCGGCGCGGGGGGCAACCTGGCCCACGCCCAGGTCGCCACGGGCCCGTCGGATGGCTCGGTGTTGCTGTTCGGCTCCATTGGCCCGCTCAGCATCGCCCCCCATTTCATGAGCGTCCGCTACGACCCGCTCAAGGATCTGGCGCCCATCACCATGGGCGTGAGCTTCCCCAACGTGCTGGTGGTGCCCGCCAGCACCGGCATCAAGACCCTGGGCGAATTCGTGGCCAAGGCCAGGCGCGAGCCGGGCAAGTTCGACTTTGCCTCCACCGGCCCCGGTTCGGCGGCGCACCTGGCCGGTGAACTGCTCAACGACGTCGCCAAGATCGACACTGTGCACGTGCCCTACAAGGGCGGCGCCCCTGCGCTGCAGGATGTCCTGGGAGGGCGTGTGACCGCGTTCTATGCAGCGCCCCCCACCGCCCTGCCCCACATCGAGTCGGGCAAGCTCATTCCATTGGCCACCACTGGACTGACACGTCCTGCCTATCTGCCCAACGTACCCACGGTGGCAGAGAGCTTTCCGGGCTTCAACGCCACGAACTGGTATGCATTCGTGGCTTCGGCCAAGACACCCAAGCCCCTGCTGGACCGCTGGAATGTCGAACTGGTGAAGGTGCTCAACACCCCCGAAGTGCGCGAGAACATGCTCAAGCATGGCCAGACCGCATCGCCCAGCACCCGCGATGAGCTGGGCAAATTCATCGCCGCCGAATACAGCAAGTGGGGCCGCATCATCCACGAGCGCAAGATAACCGCCGACTGACATAGCGGCCCGCAACCCCTACGACATCAATCAGGAGACATGACATGCAAACCTTCAAGCCAGACACTGTGAGCCCCATCGAAATGCCCCGCCGCCGGGTGCTGAGCGCCCTGCTCGGCGCCGCGTTGAGCCTGGGCCTGGCCCTGGGAGCGGCAACGCCCTCCAGCGCCCAGGCGGCAGAAATCCGCGTCGTCACCTCGGGCGGTTTCTCCGCTGCCTACGACCAGCTGATTCCCCTGTACGAGCAGGCCACCGGCCACAAGGTGGTCACTGCACGGGGCGCTTCGATGGGCAAGGCACCCGACTCCATCCCCAGCCGCTTCGCCCGCGGCGAGCAGTTCGACATCGTCATCCTGGCCGACTCGGGGCTGGAGGCCCTGGTGGCGCAGGGCAAGGTGCAGCCCGGCAGCCGCGTGGACCTGGCCCGTTCCATGATCGGCATGAGCGTGCGCAAGGGCACGCCCAAGCCCGACATCAGCACCGTGGAAGCCCTCAAGCAGACCCTGCTGAACGCCAGGTCGATCGCCTATTCCGCCAGCGCCAGCGGAACCTACCTCTCGAACGAACTGTTCCCGCGCCTGGGTGTGGCCGAGCAGATCAAGGACAAGGCCACCAAGATCTACAGCGAGCGCGTGGGCGCGGTGGTGTTGCGTGGCGACGCCGAGATCGGCTTCCAGCAGGTCAGCGAGCTGCTGCCCTTCAAAGAGCTGGAGTTCGTCGGACCGCTGCCGGACGAAGTCCAGCAGCGCGTTTTCTTCTCGGCGGGCGTGGCCGCGGGCGCAGAGAACCCCGACGCGGCGCGGCATCTGATCCGTTTCCTGGCAGCACCGGCGGCAGCCCCCATCGTGCGCAGCACCGGCATGGAGCCTGCGGCCGCCCGCTGACACTGCGTCGACAGCGCTTCAGCCCCTTGCTCCGCGCGCCGGGCGTGCGCACCGGCAGCGCTCGCCCAACGACCTCCCCCCACTGCACCGCCCTCCGGGTGCGGCGCACCGCCGCGCCCCTCACAACGACAAGGAGACCCATGAAACCCCAACACCTGGCATGGCTGGCCGCACTGGCCACACCCGCGCTCACCCTGGCGCAGGGCAGCACCACCCTGTACGGCATAGCCGATGCCGGCGTGCGCCACACCGCCGGCATGACCGCCGCCAATGCACCCGGCACCGCCTCTGCGACCAGCCTGGCCAGCGGCGTCAACAACACCAGCCGCTTCGGATTCCGGAGCCGCGAAGAACTGGGGGGCGGTCTCTATGCACTCTTCAACTTCGAAACCGGTCTGAACATCGACAGCGGCAGCACCGCCAACGCCAAGTTCTTCGACCGCGCCGCCATCGTCGGCCTGGGCGGCGCCTGGGGCCAGGTCACGGCGGGCCGGCAGACCAACTTGCTGGCCGATGCCGTGAGCCCCGTTGACGCGGCGGGCATGCGCTTCGCTTCGTTCAACCCCAACATCGCCACGGCGGCCTTGAGCAGCCATGGCCTGGGCGTTGAATATGGCACGGCAGGTTCTTCCAGCGGCTCTTACCGGCTGGACAACGCCGTCAAATACACAGGCCGGTTCGGGCCCGTCACCGCACGCGCCATGTACAGCTTCGGAGAAAACGCCGGGAACACCTCGGCCCAGTCCTCGGCAGGAGCGGGCCTCGCCTATGCCGCAGGGGATTGGACCGTCTCGGGCGCCGTCCAGCGCTTCAAAACGGCAGGCAACCTGTCGTTGCAGGCCTTCACGCTGGGCGCCGCCTACCAGCTGGGCAGCGTGCGCCTGGCCGCCAACACCGCGCGCAGCGAAGCCGACACGTCCACCACGGCGCGCACGGAACAGCGGGTGCAGTCAGCGGGGGCGACATGGTCGGTGACCGGTGCGGTGGACCTCACCGCCGCCGTGTACCGCCTGGACCGCCAGCGAACCGGCAAGCGGGAAGACGGCTACACCCGGGCCCTCCTGTTTGCCGAGTACAAGCTTTCGCGCCGCACCAAACTGTATGCAGAGCTGGACCGCACCCAGTGGCGCGACGGCTTCCAGGGCGCCGCCAACAGGGACCGCGCCACCGGCATCACCACCGGCGTGCTGCACACCTTCTGACCGGGCTCCAGACCCGGGCATTCAGAGCAAAAAAACGGCGGGACTGCTCCTCACAGCCCCGCCGCTTCCAATGGGATCGCTTCCCGCGCTCACCACATAAGCGCTACCGGCCGATTTCTTCTGAAAATCAAGCTGGCACGCTGGTGCGGATCAAATGATCGAACGCGCTCAGCGCGGCCGTGGCGCCGGCGCCTGCAGCAATCACGATCTGCTTGTAGGGCACCGTGGTGCAGTCGCCCGCGGCAAACACGCCGGGCACGTTGGTCTGGCCCTTGGCATCGATCTCGATCTCGCCAAACTTGCTCAAGGCCACCGTGCCCTTGAGCCAGTCGGTGTTGGGCACCAGGCCGATCTGCACGAACACGCCGGCCAAAGGCACCAGGTGTTCTTCGCCCGTGGCGCGGTCCTTGAATTTGAGGCCGTTGACCTTGCCGTCGGCGCCCGTGATTTCGGTGGTCTGCGCGTTGGTGTGGATAGTGACGTTGGGCAGGCTTTGGAGCTTTTTGACCAGCACGGCGTCGGCCTTGAGCTGGTCGGCAAACTCCACCAGCGTGACGTGCGCCACGATGCCGGCCAGGTCGATGGCGGCCTCGACACCCGAATTGCCGCCGCCAATCACCGCCGTGCGCTTGCCCTTGAACAGCGGGCCGTCGCAGTGCGGGCAGTAGGCCACGCCCTTGTTCTTGTACTCGGCTTCGCCGGGCACGTTGACGTTGCGCCAGCGCGCGCCGGTGGACAGGATCACGCTCTTGGCCTTGAGCGAGCCGCCGTTGGCCAGTTGCACCTCGATCAGCCCGCCCGGCTGTGCGGCCGGAATCAGCTTGTCGGCGCGCTGCAGGTTCATGATGTCCACGTCGTAGGCGCGGGTGTGGGCCTCCAGCGCGGCGGCAAACTTGGGGCCGTCGGTCTCGATCACCGAAATGTAGTTCTCGATGCCCAGCGTGTCGTTGACCTGGCCGCCAAAGCGCTCGGCGGCCACGCCGGTGCGGATGCCCTTGCGGGCTGCGTACACGGCGGCGGCGGCGCCAGCGGGGCCGCCGCCAATGATGAGCATGTCGTAGGGGGCCTTGGCCGACAGCTTGGCCGCGTCGCGCGCGGCGGCGCCGGTGTCGAGCTTGGCCACGATCTCCTCCACCGTCATGCGGCCCGAGGCGAATTCCTGGCCGTTCAGGTACACCATGGGCACGGCCATGATGCCGCGCTCGGTTACTTCCTGCTGGAAGGCGCCGCCTTCGATGACCGTGGTCTTGACCTGGGGGTTGAGGATGGCCATGAGCGCCAGCGCCTGCACCACGTCGGGGCAGTTGTGGCAGGTCAGGCTCATGTAGACCTCGAAGTTGAAGTCGCCTTCCAGGGCCTGGATCTGCTCGATCACGTCCGCCTCGACCTTGGGGGGGTGGCCGCCCGTCCACAGCAGGGCCAGCACGAGGGACGTGAACTCATGGCCCAGCGGCAGGCCGGCAAAGCGCAGCTGGCTGGTGCTGCCCGTGCGCTGCAGCGTGAACGAGGGCTTGCGGGCATCGTTGCCGTCGGTGCGCAGCGTGATCTTGTCGCTGCGCAGCGACTGGATGGTTTGCAGCAACTCCAGCATCTCGCGGGAGGTGTCGCTGTCGTTCAGGGATGCCACCAGCTCGAACGGCTGCTGCACGCGTTCCAGGTATGCCGAAAGTTGGGTCTTGAGTTGTTCGTCGAGCATGGTGGTGTCCTTGTAGATTCGAGTGGCAGAGGGTGTGTGCTCAAGGCGCTTGTGGCGCCGCCCGCACAAAAAACGGACGTAAAAAAGCCGGACGGCATGGCGCGGGCGCCACAGCGTGGTCCGGCTTGGGAGCGCCTCCCAGGCGCTCCGCCGTCAAACAGTCTTGTGGCTTAGATCTTGCCGACCAGGTCCAGCGATGGAGCGATGGTCTTTGCGCCTTCGTTCCACTTGGCGGGGCAGACTTCGCCGGGGTGGGCGGCGGTGTACTGGGCAGCCTTGAGCTTGCGCAGGGTTTCCTTCACGTCGCGGGCGATTTCGTTGGAATGCACTTCCATGGTCTTGATCACGCCATCGGGGTTGATGATGAAGGTGCCGCGCAGCGCCAAGCCTTCTTCGGCAATGTGCACATCAAAAGCGTTGGTCAGCTGGTGCGTGGGGTCGCCCACCAGCGGGAACTGGGCCTTGCCCACGGCGGGCGAGGTTTCGTGCCACACCTTGTGCGAGAAATGCGTATCGGTGGTGACGATGTACACCTCGGTGCCAGCCTTCTGGAATTCAGCGTAGTGCTCGGCAGCGTCTTCCACTTCGGTGGGGCAGTTGAAGGTGAATGCGGCGGGCATGAAGATCACGACCGACCACTTGCCCTTCAGGCTCTCTTCGGTCACGGTGATGAACTTGCCGTTGTGAAAGGCTTCGGTCTTGAAGGGCTGAACTTGGGTGTTGATCAGGGACATTGCTGCTTCCTTGGTGGTTGGTTGACTGAACAGGACTGAAGTCTAGGCTTTTCAAACAAATCAATCCAATTAATTGAATTCATTGAATCAATTGGTTATTGCTATTTTATGACAAGGCCGCAGGCTGCTTCGCCACCCCGCCGCTCCTCGCAGGGGCTTGTGTTGCGCGCGTGCTGCCGGGCCGCGACAATCATTGCCGGAACAACCCACCAAGGAAACCACCATGAAGGGCGACACACAGGTCATTGGCCATCTGCAGGCCCAGCTCAAGAACGAGCTCACGGCCATCAACCAGTACTTTCTGCACTACCGCATGCTCAAGCACTGGGGTTTTGACAAGCTGGCCAAGAAGGAATATTCCGAATCCATCGGCGAGATGAAGCACGCCGACTGGCTGATGGACCGCATCTTCGTACTCGACGGCCTGCCCAACCTGCAGGACCTGGCCAAGATCCAGGTGGGCGAAGATGTGCCCGAAATCCTGGCCTGCGACCTGCGCGCCGAACAAGGCGCCCAGGCCACCATCAAGGACGGCATCGCCCACTGCGAAACGGTGCGCGACTATGTCTCGCGCGACCTGCTGCAAAAGATCCTGGACGACACCGAGGAACACATCGACTTCCTCGAAACCCAGATCGACCTGATAGCCAAGGTGGGCCTGCCCAACTACCTGCAGTCGCAGATGGGTGAAGTGGAGTGACGCTGCGCCGGCGTTGCTGATGCGACGCCTTGGTGCGCCCACACGCCCCGCGTTTCAAGTGCTGCAGGCCCACAGCGCTTGCGGATCAGGCGCAAGCGGCTATCGAAAAAGCGCATTGCCGAGACAGGGCGCCGGATCGGCGCACCCGCCCGCAGTCCGGTCACCGGCGCTCGCGCAGTGCCCGCTCGATGCGGTTGCGTTGCACGGTGGTCTTGGGCACCTTGAAGGGGAACCAGCTGCGCACGTCCTCTTCGAGCCCGATGCCGTGCATGTAGTTGTAGATAGCCTTCTTGAGCGCGCCGCCCAGGGCGTCGTGGTCCACGCCCGTGGGGTCGTGAAAGCCGATGTCGTTCTTGGCAAAGCTCACCGGCGGCAGCGGCTGCAGGGTCACGCCAAAGTCTTCGGGGTGCTGGCCCACCGGTGAGTGCACGGTGCAGGCAAAGCGGTGGAAAAAGCCGCTTTGAATACAGCCATTGGCAAACAGCTGGCGCACGTATTCCAGCGCATCCACGGTGTCCTGCACCGTCTGCGTGGGAAAGCCATACATCAGGTAGGCGTGCACCAGAATGCCGGCTTCGGTGAAGGCCCGCGTCACGCGCGCCACCTGGTCCACCGACACGCCTTTTTTCATGAGATTCAGCAGCCGATCGGACGCCACTTCCAGCCCGCCCGAGATGGCGATGCAGCCGCTGTCGGCCAGCAGGTTGCACAGCTCGGGGCTGAAGGTTTTTTCGAATCGGATATTGCCCCACCATGAGATGCCGGCATTGCGTGCGATGAGCTCGGTGGCCAGCGCCTTCAGGGCCTTGGGCGGCGCCGCTTCGTCCACGAAGTGAAAGCCGGTCTGCCCGGTTTCGCGCACGATGGATTCGATGCGGTCGGCCAGCACGGTGGCCGAGGCGCCTTCGTAGCGGCCGATGTAGTCCAGGCTCACGTCGCAGAAGCTGCACTTCTTCCAGTAGCAGCCATGGGCCACGGTGAGCTTGTTCCAGCGACCGTCGCTCCACAGCCGGTGCATGGGGTTGAGCATGTCGAGCAGCGAGAGGTAGCGGTCCAGCGGCAGGCCGTCCCAGGTGGGCGTGCCCACTTCGGCGAACGCCACGTCAGGTTCATGCAGGTTGATGTAGCGCACCGCGCCGGTCTCGACCTCGCGCACAAAGGTGCGCACCAGCCGCTGGCGGCCGCGCTGGCCCTGCAGATGTTCCAGCAGCGCCAGCAGAGGGCGCTCGCCCGCATCCAGCGTCACGTAGTCGAAGTGGTCGAACACGCGCGGCTCGGTCAGCTCGCGCAGTTCGGTATTGACGAAGCCACCGCCCAGCACCGTGACGATGTGCGGGTGGTGTGCCTTGATGGTCTGGGCAATGCGGAAAGCCGCATAGGCGGAGCCGGGGAACGGCACCGACAGCAGCACCACGGTGGGCGCGTGGCGCTGCACGGCAGCCAGCGTCAGATCGCGCAGGGTGTCGTCCACCAGGTTGGGCGGCGCGGCCAGCGCCTGCGCCAGCGGCTCGAAGGTGGGCTGGCTGCCCGCCAGCGACTCGGCATAGCGCACGAATTCAAAGCGCGGGTCGACCGCATCGCGCAGCACATCGGCCAGGTCGTTCAGGTACAGCGTGGCCAGGTGCTTGGCGCGGTCGTGCAGGCCCAGGGCGCCAAAGGCCCAGCCCAGCGGGTCGCCGCCCTCGTCATCCACGTACACATCCAGTGACGCAAAGCGCGGCCCCTCGGGCAAAAAGTTGCGCCCCACGATGCGGTGCGCCAGGGTTGAATCACGCCCCTGCAAAAAAGCGATGGCGGGCGCGATGGTGGCCACGTAGCGATCGCGCTGCGCCACAAAGCTCTGCACCGCAGGGCTGTGCCTTGGCGCGGGCAATGCGTCCACCTGCGCCGCCACCGCGCGCAGGCCTGCGGGCGACAGCAGTTGCAGCACCAGAGCCAGCGCCAGGTCTTCCTGCACCGCCGCCACCCCGCGCGAACGCAGGAACCCCGTGAGGTATGCGGTGGACGGATACGGGGTGTTGAGCTGCGTCATCGGCGGGATGACGGACAGGACACGAAGGGCAGGCTGGGCAGGCATGGGGGATGGACAGGGTGGCCGCCAGTGCGTGGCGGGTGCGGAAGCGGGTGCTGATTATCGGCGCCCTCACCCAACGACGCCGCCAGGCCCCGCAAGCCATGGCATCCCGTGCGGAAACAGGGCCGAGCCACGGCGCCTCTCGTGCGCCAACACGGGCGGCCGCAGCCAGGCCGTTGCTTGTTTGCTACGCCACGACAATACAAATGAGATCAATTATCATTTGTATCGTAAAATTCGGTTTCCGCAAGCCACAGCCGCCCCGGCTGGAGCCAGCACCCACCCTGCCGAGACTTTTCGGGTTGCCTGGCTTGAACCACTCCATTGCCCCCACGGACCTTCGGTCTGCATCCCTGCCAGCCCGCGATCGGGCCGTGCAGGCGCGGGCAAGGGATTCGCGCAAGTGTCCGCCAAACCGTTAGCGCAAACCGCCCCGCCATGCTTTCTCCCGTCGCCATCCGTCGCTGGTCCTGGGTCCATCAATGGTCCAGCCTGGTGTGTACCGTGTTCATGCTGCTGCTGTGCCTCACGGGCCTGCCGCTGGTTTTTCACCACGAAATCGGGCACCTGCTGGACACCGAGGTCGAGACGCCGGCCATGCCCGCCAACACGCCGCGAGCCAGCCTCGACCAGGTGCTGGCCGCCGCACAGGCACTGCACCCGCAGCGCGTGGTGCAGTTCGCATCACAACCCGAGGACGGCGATGCGCTCTGGTTCGTCACCCTCACCCCCACGCCCGCGCCCACCGACGACTTCAAGTCGATCGCCGTGGACGCCCGCACGGGTGCCGTGCTGTCCGAGCGGCCGGTGGGCGAAGGCTTCATGCATGTGATGTTCCGCCTGCATGTGGATTTGTTCGCGGGGCTGGCGGGCAAGCTCTTCCTGGGGCTGATGGGCTTGCTGCTGCTCGTGGCCATCGTCACGGGCGTGGTGCTGTATGCGCCGTTCATGCGCAAGCTGCGCTTTGGCGAGGTGCGGCAGCACCGGTCCACCCGTGTGAAATGGCTCGACCTGCACAACCTGCTGGGCATCGTCACGCTGACATGGGCGCTGGTGGTGGGCGCCACGGGCATGGTCAACACGTGGGCTGATCTGGTCATCCAATACTGGCAGCACGACCAGCTGTCGGCATTGCTCAAGCCGTATGAAGGCCAGCCCATCGTGCCCGCCATCGAGCGCGGCCCGCTCCAGCACTCGCTGGAGGCGGCACAAGCCAAGGCGCCGGGCACCAGGCTGTCGTTCATCGCGTTCCCGGGCACATCGTTTTCCAGCCCGCACCACAACACGTTCTTCCTGCGCGGCAACACGCCCCTTACCTCGCGCCTGCTGCAGCCGGTGCTGGTGGATGCGCGCACGGCGCAGGTCACCGCGGCCCCCCAATTGCCTTGGTATGTGACGGCGCTGCTGGTCTCGCAGCCGCTGCACTTTGGTGACTACGGCGGCATGCCGATGAAGATTCTCTGGGCGCTGCTGGACATTGCCACCATCGCGGTGCTGGGCAGCGGCCTGTACCTGTGGCTGCGCCGCAAAGCCCCGGCTGCGGCAACGCAGACCGCGTCCACGCCACCCGGCAAGGGCCAACCCCTGGTGGCCACGGCACTCACCCACGGCAAGCACACGGCATGAAAAAGTCGTCCTTTCTCGCCATGTGGGGTTGGCCCCTGGCCCTGGCCGTCTTGTCGGCCTCGGGTCTTGCAAGCGCCCTGGTGTCCGACACCTGGGGCGACTGGTGGTCCTGGCTGGGCCTGGGCCTGCCTGTGGCCGTGATGGGCTGGCACGCCTGGCCCCGTTCACGTGCCCTGCCCGCTCCGCTCGCTCCTGCATCGCATCACCGCTGCGGCGCCGACAACGCTTGCACACCTCACTCAACCCACCGCTGATCACCATGCGCAATTTCCACCTCTCTTCGCCATCCCGCAAACGCCCGGTATTCGCCCCGACTCCCGCCGCCATCGCTGCCGCCATGCTGTGCGTGTTGGCGCTGCCCTCGGCGCAGGCCCAGACAGCGTCCACCACCACCGCGAACGACGACAAGACCTTGTCCACCGTCACGGTGAACGCCAGCGCCGACGCATCGGCCCAGGGCCTGTCGCCCGCCTACGCCGGCGGCCAGGTGGCCCACGGCGGCCGCGCGGGCGTTCTGGGCACGCGCGACGCCATGGAGACGCCGTTCTCCATCACCAGCTACACCAACGAACTCCTCCAGGACCGCCACGCCCGCAGCGTGGGCGATGTGCTGCAAAACGACCCCACCGTGCGCGTGGCGCGGGGCTTTGGCAATTTCCAGGAGGCCTACTTCATTCGCGGCTTCATCCTGGATTCGGACGACACCGCCTACAACGGCCTGTACAGCCTGCTGCCGCGCCAGTACATCGCCACCGAACTGTTCGAGCGCGTGGAAGTGCTGCGGGGCGCCTCGGCGTTTCTGAGCGGCGCCAGCCCCGGTGGTGGCGGCATTGGCGGCAGCATCAACCTGCTGCCCAAGCGTGCCCCCAATGAGCCGTTGAACCGCGTGACCTTTGGCGTGGGCAGCGGCGGCCAGACCCAGGTGGCGGCCGACATCGCCCGCCGCTTCGGCCCGGACGGCAGCACCGGCATCCGCGTGAACGCAGCCTCGCACCAGGGCGGTACCGCCGTGAACGACGAAGACGCCCGGCTCGGCCTGCTGGCCGTGGGCCTGGACTGGCGCAGCCGCGACGTGCGCCTGTCGGGCGATATCGGCTGGCAGGACCACAAGCTCCAGCGCACCCGCACCAACGTGACCCTGGGCCCCTCCGTCGCCAGCGTGCCTGCTGCACCCGACAACCAGACCAATTTCGCCCAGCCCTGGAGCTATTCCAACGAGCGCGACACCTTCGGCACGCTGCGCGGCGAATGGGACATCAACACCAGCGTGACCGCCTGGGCCGCAGCCGGTGCGCGCCGCAGCGAAGAAGCCAACGCACTGGCCAACCTCACCGTCAACAATGCCGCGACGGGCGCCGCCACCACCTACCGCTTCGACAACACCCGCAAGGACAGCGTGAACACCGGTGAACTCGGCCTGCGCGGCAAGCTGCAGGCGGGCGGCGTGGGGCATGAATGGGTAGTGGTGGCCTCGGCATTCAGCGCCGAGAAGAAAAATGCCTACGCCATGGACTACGCCAACACCCAGGCCACCAACCTGTACGGCCCCGTGGCCACCAGCCTGCCCGCCTTCAGCGCCAACGCCTTCCGGGGCGGCGATCTGGCCAACCCGCTGCGCACCGGCATCACGCGCCTGACCAGCTTTGCCGTGGGCGACACCCTTGCGCTCATGGACCAGCGCCTGCTGCTCACGGCCGGCCTGCGCCACCAGAAGATCGACATCGGCAACTACGCCTATGGCACCGCCGCACTCACCGACCGCTACGAGCAAAGCCGCACCAGCCCGCTGCTGGCTGGCGTGTTCAAGCTGGACAAGAGCGTGTCGCTTTACGCCAACTACGTCGAGGGCCTGAGCCAGGGGCAAACCGCGCCCAGCACCGCCGCCAACCGGGGTGACATGCTGGCACCCTACGTCTCCAGGCAAAAGGAAGTGGGCGTGAAATACGACGGCGGCCGCGTGGGCGGCAGCCTGGCCTTCTTCAGCACCGACAAGCCCCGCGCCTACCTGGACAGCAACAACGTCTTTGGCACCAACGGCAAAGACCGCCACCAGGGCCTGGAGCTGGCCGTGCAGGGCGAGGCCACCAAGGGCCTGCGCCTGCTGGGCGGCCTGACCTGGCTGGACGCCAAGCAGCAGACCACCGGCTCGGCCACGACCGATGGCAAGCGCGTGATCGGCGTGCCCAAGCTGCAAGCCAACCTGGGCGCCGAATGGGATGTGCCCGGCCTACCCGGCCTGGCCCTGGACGGCCGCGTGGTGCACACCGGCGCCAGCTACGCCAACGCCACCAACACCCTGCGCGTGTCCGGCTGGAACCGCCTGGACGTGGGCGCCCGCTATCTCACCGAAGTGCAAGGCCGCCTCGTCACGCTGCGTGCCCGCATCGACAACCTGACCAACCGCAACTACTGGGCGTCCGCCGGTGGCTACCCCGGCCAGGGCTACCTGGTGGTGGGTGCGCCGCGCACGTTGTCGATCAGCGCCAGCGTGGATTTCTGACGCGGCCTGCCCATTGGATTATTCTTGTTGAATAGGGGCGCCTCCCGGACGATCATATGGCCGCCTGTGGAACAGATCCGGGGGCTCCTGATACCACGGCTTCATGGCTGTTGAACCGGTGGGTCTTGAGCATATCGGTGATGCACCCAGTCACCACACCGATAGACTTCACATGGCCCATGGTCGCCAGTATGCTGGCAGCGTATGGCTACCGTGAAAGAAAACGACATGATGGCTTTATTGCGCAGAACGGTTGTGGGCTTATGGATCGTGTTCGCTGGAATCGGCGTGACATGGGCAGAAGATATCGCTGCCACAGTGGAACCACCTGTTGTGAAGGCGCAAGAGCCGGAGGCATTTCTGGTGGTGCTCAATATCAGCGGCCCCACTTTGCTGGCCAGCAACCAGGACATCACAGACAACGGAAAGGAACTGGTCAGCCTGCCGCGCAACACATACAAGCGTTTGAGCATCGCGCCTGGCCCGCATGAATTCCGATTCAAACCTTTTCCGTCCGGCAAGCGTGTCGCCCATCTGGAAGCGCAGGCGAGCAACACGTATTACCTGGTGGTGGGCTACAGCCCTGGCAAGTCGTGGGCCTTTCCGCTGGGGGGCGACCCCATGACCATCAAGGTCGTAAGCGAAGAAGATGCGACGCCATTGATGAAGGAAATGATTGCTCAATGATTCGCTCTTGAGGCCAGCATGACCAACGTGCGCTCCAACCCACGCGGCCGCCTGCGCGTGAACGGGGAACAGCGGGAGCGGGGTTGATCACCCCTCCGGGTCTGGCAGATTTTCACGCACGCTGCCCCGATATCTGGAACGCCCAAGCATCCCCTGGACATCGAACCGGGCTGCTCAATTGCTCCAGAACGGGCCCCTGCTGCAGTGCGTCACATGCGCCAGCGCCATGTTCTGCATTCGCCTTATGCTTGCGGCCATGAATGCCCCAGCGCCCCTCCCCATCCCGGACCCCGACAAGCCCGCAGCCGACATCACGGCGCCTCCCGGTGCGCGCCCCACCCAGGCCCACAACCCCTTGCATGGCGTGACGCTGGAAGCCATGGTGGTGGCACTGGCCGACTATTTTGGCTGGCAGGGGCTGGGCGAGCGCATCCCGGTGCGCTGCTTCCAAAGCGACCCCAGCGTGTCATCGAGCCTGAAATTCCTGCGCAAGACGCCCTGGGCGCGCGCCAAGGTCGAGAGTCTTTATCTCTTCATGCTGCGCGAGCAGCGGCGCAACGCGCAAGACACCTCCTGAAGCTCCCGGCGCAAACACTGGCGCCTGGGGAGTGGCGGAACCGGATGCCTCAATCGGCTGCCGCCACCAGAAAGTCGCGGCTGATCCCCCCGCCCAGGTCATTCACCCGGTCCAGAAACTGCGTGAGATAGGCGTGCAGGCCGGTGGCCAGGATTTCGTCGATGCGCCCGTATTGCAGGTCTGCCAGCAGCCGCCCGGCACAGCGCTGCGTCTCGGCGGATTGCCCATTGGTCACCATGGCCAGGTTGTCCACCACCTCGCGCAGGCTGGCATGCAGCGAGCGCGGCATGTCGCGGCGCAGGATCAGCAGGTCGGCCACCCGCCCCGGCGTGATCACGTCGCGGTAGACCTTGCGGTACACCTCGAAGGCGGACACGCTGCGCAGGATGGCGCTCCAGTGGTAGAAGTCCTTTTCCTGGTTGCGCTCGCTGGCGCGGCCGAAAAAATCGCTCTCGACCGCATGGAACTTCACGTCCAGCAGCCGCGCCGTGTTGTCGGCCCGCTCCAGGAAGGTACCCAGGCGCAGGAAATGAAAGGCCTCGTCCTGCAGCATGGTGCCCAGCGTGACCCCGCGCGAGAGGTGCGAGCGGTACTTGACCCACTCGAAGAACTGCGCAGGATCGCGCTCGAAGGCGCCGCCTTCGAGCTGCCGGGCCAGTTCCAGCCAGGTCTGGTTCTGCGTTTCCCAGACTTCCGTGGTGAGTGCCCCGCGCACCGCCCGCGCGTTCTCGCGCGCTGCCCGCAGGCACGACAGGATGGAGGACGGGTTGTTGCCATCGCGCACCATGAATTCGAGCACCTTGGCGGGGGCGACCTCCCCATGCTTTGCGGTGTAGGCCGGAATCAGCTCGCTGATCGACAGCAAGCCCAGCCAGCCCTCCTGGGCGACAGCGGCGGACTGCGGCAGCAGCGATGTCTCGTAGCTCACATTGAGCATGCGGGCGGTGTTCTCTGCCCGCTCGGTATAGCGAGACATCCAGAACAAGTGGTCGGCAGTGCGGCTCAGCATGTTTCCTCCCCTTCCTGTCCCAGTACCCAGGTGTCCTTGGTGCCGCCGCCTTGCGACGAGTTGACGACCAGCGAGCCCTCCTGCAGCGCCACGCGCGTGAGGCCGCCGGCCACCATCTGCACCTCGCGCCCGCTGAGGACGAAGGGGCGCAGATCGATGTGGCGCGGAGCGATGCCGCTGTCCACATAGGTCGGGCAGGTGGACAGGCTGAGCGTGGGCTGGGCGATGTAGCCCGCCGGATTGGCCAGCAAGGCGCGGCGAAAGTCCGTGATTTCTGCCTGCGTGGCGGCTGGGCCGATGAGCATGCCGTAGCCCCCGGCGCCATGCACTTCCTTCACCACCAGCTCGGGCAGGTGCGCCAGCACATGCCGCAGATCGTCGGGCTTGCGGCACATCCAGGTGGGCACGTTTTGCAGGATCGGCTCTTCCCCCAGGTAAAAGCGGATCATTTCGGGCACATAGGGGTAGACCGATTTGTCATCGGCCACGCCCGTCCCCACGGCATTGCAGATGCCCACGTTGCCCGCGCGGTAGGCGTCCATGAGGCCGGCGCAGCCCAGCGTGGAGTTGCGGCGAAACACCTGCGGATCGAGGAAATCGTCGTCCACGCGCCGGTAGATCACATCCACACGCCGCAGGCCGCGCGTGGTGCGCATGTACACAAACCGGTCCTTGACCACCAGGTCCTGCCCCTCCAGCAGTTCCACCCCCATCTGCTGCGCCAGAAAGGCATGTTCGAAATAGGCGCTGTTGTGCATGCCGGGCGTGAGCACCACCACCGTGGGCGCGGCCACCGTGGGCGGGGCGCTGGCCCGCAGGGTTTCGAGCAGCAGGTCGGGGTAATGCGCCACCGGGGCCACCGCATGCGCGCTGAACAGCTCGGGAAAAAGCCGCATCATCATCTTGCGGTTTTCCAGCATGTAGGAGACACCCGAGGGCACACGCAGGTTGTCTTCGAGCACGTAGTACACGCCATCGCCCTGGGCGTCGGCGGCCCGCACGATGTCGATGCCGGCAATGTGCGCATAAATGTTGCGAGGCACCTGCACACCCACCATCTCGGGGCGGTATTGGGCGTTGTTCAGCACCAGGTCGCTCGGAACAATGCCGGCACGCAGGATGTCCTGGCCGTGGTACACGTCATGGATGAAGCGGTTGAGCGCCGTGACCCGCTGCACCAGGCCGCGCTGCACCTGCGTCCATTCATGCTCCGGAATGATGCGGGGAATCAGGTCGAACGGAATGAGCCGCTCGCTGCCCGCGCCACTCTCGTCCTTGGCGCCGTAGACCGCAAACGTGATGCCCACGCGCCGGAAGATCATTTCGGCCTCGGCGCGCCGGGCCTGCATGGCGTCTGCCGGCTGGCGCGCGAGCCATTGGCCATAGCGCTTGTAGTGCTCGCGCACATCGCTGCCGTCAAAGGGCAGCATGGCGTACATCTCGTCGAATTTCTGCATCGGCGGGCCTCCTGGAAACCAGGATAGCAAGTTGCGCACCCACCACCTCTGTTCCATGACAAACCATGCAACCAGACCGCCCGCGCAGGCGTCGGCGCCTGACGCCGGTCAGGGTGCGAGGGTGTGCTGCCAGTAGCGCCGCCCGGCGTCCCGCTCGCAGCGCACCTGCCGGGGCTGCAGCGACTGCCAGGTGGCCGCACCGCAGCGCGCGGACTCCACCACCCGGATCTGCCGCTCCTGGTAGCGCCCCAGCACCTCGGGAGCCGGGTGGCCAAAGCGGTTGCGGTAACCGGCCTGCACCAGGGCGGTGCGCGGCTGGACAGCGTCCAGAAACGGCGCGCTCGACGACGTCTTGCTGCCATGGTGCGGCACCAGCAGCAGATCGGCGGCCAGCGGTGCGGCGCCCGCCACCAGGGCCTGCTCCTGGGCCTGCTCGATATCCCCGGCCAGCAAGGCCACGGCGGGCTGCGGCCCCTGCGTTGCGATGCGCAACACGCAACTGGCAGCATTGGTGCGTGCGGCGCCCGTGGCGCGGGCGCCGTCGCCCACCGCCGGGTGCAGCACCTCGAAGGCCACGCCGTCCCAATCCCAGCGCTGACCCGCCACACAGGGCGTGACCGGGCGCAACGCCTGCAAGCCATGCTCGGCCTCGATCGATCCCGTCACGGCGGCCTGGGGTTGCTGGGCCAGCACGGCCGCCGCGCCGCCCGTGTGGTCGGAATCGCGGTGGCTCAGCATGAGCAGGTCCACCCGCTCGCCTAAAGCGCGCAGCAGCGGCACCAGCACCCTGTGGCCCGCGTCGCTTTCACGGCTGAAGCGGGGGCCGGCGTCGTACAGCAGCGCATGGGTGGCGGTGCGCACCAGCACGGCATTGCCCTGGCCGATATCGGTCGCGAGCACCTCAAACTCGCCCGGCGCAGGCCGCGCCGGTTGCCACCACAACGCGGGCACCAGCAGCGGCAGCGCCAGCGCGCGCACCGCCCAGGGCAGGCGCATGGCCAGCACGGCGCCGCCCATCACGGCCGCCACGCCCGCCCACAGCGGCGCCATCGGCACAAACGCTACCGCAAAAGGCCAGGCCGCCAGCCATTGCAGGAAAACAGCCAGGGGCTGAACCGCCCACGCGGCCAGGCTCCACAGCGGCGCCCACAAGACGCCCGCGAGCGCCAACGGAGTCAC
Organism: Acidovorax soli; assembly: GCF_900107605.1. GTDB lineage: Bacteria > Pseudomonadota > Gammaproteobacteria > Burkholderiales > Burkholderiaceae_C > Acidovorax > Acidovorax soli. The sequence goes on from NZ_FNQJ01000003.1 coordinate 43,605, forward strand.
CACCAGCGTGACCCACGGAATGGCCAGCAAGTTGGCCGCAAACCCCACCAGCGACACCTGGCCAAACAGCAGCAGTGTGAGCGGCGTCAGTGCCAGCGTGACGACCCACTGCTCTCTCAAAAGTGCATAGAAATGGGCTCTAGCGCCCGTACCATCATCGCCACCGGCTATCGGATCCGTCGCAAAAAGCACCGCCACAGCGACAAAACTCAGCCAGAATCCCGCCTGCCACAGCGCCCAAGGGTCCGCCACAACCACCACAGCGCAGGCCAGCAGCCACACCTGCGGCCAAGGCCAGCGGCGCCCGCTCAGGCGCAGCGCGGCAATGGTGGCCAGCATCAGCACGGTGCGCTGCGCGGGCACGCCCCAGCCACTGAAGAGCGCATAGCCAGCGGCCAGCAGGACACCCGCCAGCAGCGCCGCAGAGGGCGCCGGCAGCGCCAGGCACCAGCGCGGCACACGGCACCACAGCCACCGCACCACCAGTGCCGCCAGCCAGGCAAACAGGGTGATGTGCAGGCCCGAAATACTCATCAGGTGCGCCACGCCGGTGGCGCGGAACACATCCCAATCGGCACGGTCAATCGCGCGCTGGTCGCCCGTGACCAACGCTGCCACCACTCCCGCAACACGCCCTGGGCCCTCGTCGCCAGCAGCGGCATGGCCGGCGAGGCGGGTCACGATGGCGTCCCGCACGGCCTGGCGCGCGCGCTCGACAGGGTGCCGCCAGGTGCTGCCCAGCCGCACCGGCGGCACATCCTTCGCGCCGGTGCGCACATAGCCCGTGGCCTGCACGCCCTGCTCCCACATCCAGAGTTCGAAGTCGAACCCATGGGGGTTGCGCGCACCGTGGGGGGCTTTCAGACGCACCGTCATTTCCCAGCGCTCGCCGGCCCGCAGTGGTGGCGGCTGCCGCCCTGCATCGGCAGGCTGCGCCCACCCCTGCGCCGGCTCGCCGTACCACGACACATCCACCAACGGCGGCAGCTTCACCACCGTGCCTTGCCACAAGGCAGACTCAATCTCCAGGCGCAGGCGCACACCCGCTTCATTCACCTGCGGCATGGTGGCGACCACGCCGGTCACGCGCAGGTCGCGCCCCTCCAGCCCCGGTGCCAGCGCATGGGACGCATAGGCACCGGCACGCAGCCCACACAGCGCAAACAAGGCCAGTGCCCCCGCACAGGCCGCAAAGCCCAAGGCCCACCACCGGGCCACGCGCCGCCCGGCAGCCAGGCGATACGCCACCCGCAATACCCTGTGCGAGCCACTGAGGAGCCACGCCACAACCGCCAGGGCCAGCATCACCCCATAGGCCCGCCCATTCCAGAGCAGGGGCTGCTGCAACTGCAGCGCCGCACCCACCAGCATCCCCAGCAAGCACGCCGGCAAGCGCCAAGCGCTCCGCGCGAAACTCTCCTCTGGCGGATGGGGCGCAGCAGGATGGATGGCGCAGGGCGCAATGGGTGGCATGGGCACATGCTAAACCCACCTTCCATCGCAGAAATGGGCGGTTTTCGCGCAGGCTTGTGCAACACTGGCGCCCTCTGCACCGAAATCCAGGCGCCGCACTCTATTGCACGCCTGACCGGACTTTCCCTTCACCCCTCCGAGGAAAACCATGAGCGTTTACGACAAGCTGAAAGAACTCCAGATCACCCTGCCCCCCGTGTCGGTGCCTGCGGCCGCCTATGTGCCTTATGTGCAGACCGGCAACCTGGTGTTCCTGAGCGGCCATATCGCACGCAAGGACGGCAAGCCCTGGGCCGCCCAGTTTGGCCGCGACATCACCACCGAAGAAGGCAAGGCCGCCGCCCGGGCCGTGGCGATCGACCTGATGGGCACGCTGCACGCAGCCTGCGGGGGGGACCTCAACCGCGTCCAGCGCATCGTGAAGGTGATGAGCCTGGTCAACTCCACCGGCGACTTCACCGAACAGCACCTGGTGACCAATGGCGCCAGTGAGCTGCTGGGCCAGGTCTTTGGTGAAAAAGGGGTGCACGCCCGCAGCGCCTTTGGCGTGGCGCAGATTCCCATGGGAGCGTGTGTGGAAATCGAATTGATCGCCGAACTGGCCTGAAAGACGGAGCGTACTGTGATCAGTCCGCGCCAAAAGGCACTCATACGGTCTCGCATTCAAGCGGATAACTAGGCGGGAAGCCACAGACAGTGCTCTAGCACGGCAAGGCGAACCAACTATCGTTTACGTTTGAAGGCAAAACCGTATCAGCCGCCAGGAGCCGCCGCCAGGCTGCTCGCCTGATGGGCGCTGCTGGCACTTTGCTGGACGGTGCTGGTGAACGGCTCCATGGCGACCGCCGCTGCCTGCAGGGTGCCGGAACCCGCGCTTTTGTTTTTCTGCAACCCCCGAGCGCTCCCGTTGGGCGTACCATTCCGGCGAAAAAGCCGGCGCACAGCCACTATTCGACGCGCGTCACGGATGCGGGCTTGAAGCCTAAATCTGCGACCTTGCCCTTGCGCCCCCGTGCGGCGCGGGCATTGTTGAGCGAGCGGATTTCCAGCGTTTCTTCCCGCGCCTTGCCGCCCCGCCCCACACCCTCGATGCGGATGCTGCGCGTGTAAGCGGCAGCCCCCGCCAGCTGGTCTTTGGGCTCCAGGTCGATCAGCACCAGGCCGCGGCCACCGTTGGCCATGGTCTTGAGTTCGCTGATCTCGAACGTCAGGATACGCCCCCCCGCCGAGGCGCAGGCCACATGCGTGGCGGCGGGCAGCGGCTGTCCCCCGGTGCTGCCCGCCGCATGGGAAGGAGGGCACACGCTCTCGCCATCACCCAGGGTCATGAAGGACTTGCCACCCTTCTGGCGCGACACCAGGTTTTCCACACTGGCCAGAAAGCCATAGCCACCCGAATTCGACAACAGCAAGGTGGCGCTGGCCGGGCCGGCGAAGTAATGCAGCAGCTGCGTACCCGATTCCAGCTCGATCAGGGTGGTCACAGGCTGCCCGTCACCTCGCCCGCCGGGCAGTTGCGCCACCGGCACCGAATAGACGCGGCCATTGCTGCCAAACACGATGAGCGGGTCCACGGTGCGGCATTCGAACGTGGCGTAGAGCCCGTCACCCGCCTTGAAGGCAAAGCTGGCCGCCTCGTGGCCATGGCCGTTGCGGGCACGCACCCAGCCCTTTTGCGAGACGACCACCGTCACCGGCTCGTCCACCACCTTGACTTCGGCCACGGCCTTCTTCTCGGCCTGGATGAGTGTGCGGCGCGCATCGGCAAAGGTCTTGGCATCCTGCTCGATCTCCTTGGCCATGGTGCGGCGCAGCGAGCCGGGGTTGTTCAGAATGTCTTCGAGCTTGCCCTGGCTTTCGCGCAGTTCTTTCAGCTCCTGCTCGATCTTGATGGCTTCGAGGCGCGCCAGCTGGCGCAGGCGGATTTCGAGAATGTCCTCGGCCTGCCGGTCGCTCAGGCTGAAGCGCGCGATCAGCGCGGCCTTGGGTTCCTCGGCCGCGCGGATGATGGCGATCACCTCGTCGATGTTGAGCAGCACGGTCTGCCGCCCTTCGAGGATGTGGATGCGGTCCAGCACCTTGGCCAGCCGGTGCTGGCTGCGGCGGGTGATGGTGGTCTGGCGGAACGCAATCCACTCCTCCAGCATCACGCGCAGCGACTTCTGCACCGGCTTGCCATCGAGCCCCACCATGGTGAGGTTGATGGGGGCCGAGGTCTCCAGGCTGGTGTGGGCCAGCAATGCGGTGATCAGCTCCTGCTGCGGCGTCTTGCCCGTCTTGGGCTCGAACACCAGGCGCACGGGGGCATCCTTGCTGGATTCGTCGCGCACCACGTCCAGCACGGCCAGCATGCTGGCCTTGAGCTGCGTCTGGTCCTGGCTCAGTGCCTTCTTGCCCGCCTTGACCTTGGGGTTGGTGATTTCCTCGATCTCTTCGAGCACGCGCTGCGTGCTCACGCCGGGCGGCAGCTCATTGACTACCAACTGCCATTGGCCACGGGCCAGTTCTTCGATCTTCCAGCGCGCCCGCACCTTGAGGCTGCCGCGGCCCGTGCGGTAGGCGTCGGCAATGTCGCCCGCGCTGCTGATGATCTGGCCGCCGCCCGGGTAGTCGGGCCCGGGCACCAGGGCCAGCAGCTCTTCCTGGCTGAGCGAAGGCGTCTTGATGAGCGCGATGCAGGCGTCGGCAATCTCGCGCAGGTTGTGGCTCGGGATCTCGGTGGCCAGGCCCACGGCGATGCCGCTGGCGCCATTGAGCAGCGCGAACGGCAGACGCGCGGGCAGCTGGCGGGGTTCTTCCGTGCTGCCGTCGTAGTTGGGCATGAAATCCACGGTGCCTTCGTCGATCTCGTCAAGCAGCAGGCTGGTGATGCGCGACAGGCGCGCCTCGGTGTAGCGCATGGCGGCGGCGCCATCCCCGTCGCGGCTGCCGAAGTTGCCCTGGCCGTCGATCAGCGGGTAGCGCTGGGCAAAGTCCTGCGCCATGCGCACCAGTGCGTCGTAGGCCGACTGGTCGCCATGGGGGTGAAAGCGCCCCAGCACATCGCCCACCACGCGGGCACTCTTGACGGGCTTGGCCGCCGTGCTGCGCGTGGGGCCGCTGTAGCCCAGGCCCATGCGGTCCATCGAGTACAGGATGCGCCGCTGCACGGGCTTGAGGCCGTCGCACACATCGGGCAGCGCGCGGCCCTTGACGACGGACAACGCATATTCCAGATAGGCGCGCTGGGCATAGCCCGCCAGATCCAGGGAGTCACCCCCGTCGCCAGCGGTGGTGAAATCGAGAGTGGGTTGATCGCTCATTCGTTCGGGTTCGGTTCAATCACGTTCTGGTGCGAAGTCACGCGTGTCTGGAAGCTTGTCCCGGCCCACGGCGCCGCTCGGGAGCTCCATGCGCACGCGGCCCGGAGCAGCGCGCTGGGCCAGCACGGTCGTTGGCGGCTTGAGCTGGGCATACAGGCCAAGCACGGTGCGCACATAGTTCTGGGTTTCCTTGAAGGCCGGAATCTGGTTGCCCGCCTTTTTCACCGCGCCCTCGCCCGCGTTGTAGGCGGCCAGGGCCAGGTCCATGCGGCCGGGAAACAGATCGAGCAGGTAGCGCAGATAACGGGTGCCGGCAGACACATTCACGGCCGGGTCGACGAGTTTCTGCGCCACGGTCCGGCGGGCGTCCGCCGCCACGCCGAAGCGTCCCGCCGTGGCCGGCATCACCTGCATCAGGCCAATGGCGCCCTTGGGCAAGACGGCGCCGGCGTCAAACCCCGATTCGGTGGCAATCAGGGCCTGCAGCAATTCATAGTCCACCCCCTGGTGGCTGGCCGATGCGCGCAGGTGGTGCCTCACGCGCTGGTAGTCGGGCGAGATGTCAAAAAACGCCAGCAAACGCGCACTGGCCGCCGGCAGCGCCCCCGGCACAGGCCGCACCGCACCCTGCGGCCCATCGCTCGATGAATCGAATTGCGTGCCGCGAAAGAACAGCTGGTAACGCGCATCCGTCTGCTCTGCGGCGAAGTGGGTCACGCCGCGTTCGTCCACAAAGGCCCACAGGTCTGCATGCGCCGGTTGTTGCGCTATCCATAGCAGCAGCACAGCCAGAAAGCGCAAAAGGCCTGAAGAACGATGCATCATGGACATGGCAAGTACCGGCAATGCGTGGTCAGATATCCACTTCCACTGCATCGCCATGCAGCTCCATCAGCTCGCGCCGCGAAGCGGCCTCGCCCTTGCCCATGAGCTTGGTGATGAGCCCTTCCGTGGCAGAGAAATCCGTGCCCCCCAGCTGCACGGGCAGCAGGCGGCGCGTGTCGGGGTTGAGCGTGGTTTCCCACAGCTGCTCGGCATTCATCTCGCCCAGGCCCTTGAAGCGGCTGATCTGGCATTTTTCGCGCGGCACGCCGTCTTTCGCGCATTTGTCGAGAATGGCGGTGAGCTCGCCTTCATCGAGCGCATACATCTTGGCCGCGGGCTTCTTGCCGCGCGCGGGAACATCCACGCGAAACAGCGGCGGGCGCGCCACATAGATATGGCCGGCCTCGATGAGCTTGGGGAAATGCCGGAAAAACAGCGTGAGCAGCAGCACCTGGATGTGCGAGCCATCCACGTCCGCATCACTGAGGATGCACACCTTGCCGTAGCGCAGGCCCGACAGGTCGGGTGAATCGTTGGGTCCGTGCGGGTCCACCCCCATGGCCACCGAGATGTCGTGGATCTCGTTGTTGGCAAACAGCCGGTCGCGCTCCACCTCCCAGGTGTTGAGCACCTTGCCGCGCAGCGGCAGCACGGCCTGGTTTTCCTTGTCGCGGCCCATCTTGGCGCTGCCACCGGCCGAGTCACCCTCGACCAGGAACACCTCGTTGTAGGCGATGTCGCGGCTTTCGCAATCGGTGAGTTTGCCGGGTAGCACAGCCACGCCCGAACCCTTGCGCTTTTCCACCTTCTGGCCGGCCTTCTGGCGCGTCTGCGCGGCCTTGATGGCGAGTTCGGCCAGCTTCTTGCCGTATTCGACATGCTGGTTGAGCCAGAGTTCGAGCGCGGGGCGCACAAAGCCGCTCACCAGCCGCACCGCATCGCGCGAGTTCAGGCGCTCCTTGATCTGGCCCTGGAACTGGGGGTCAAGCACCTTGGCACTGAGCACATAGCTGGCGCGTGCAAACACATCTTCGGGCATCAGCTTCACGCCCTTGGGCAAAAGACTGTGCAGCTCGATGAAGCTCTTGACGGCGTTGAACAGGCCATCGCGCAGGCCACTCTCGTGCGTGCCGCCGGCGCTGGTGGGAATCAGGTTGACGTAGCTTTCGCGCACGGGCTGGCCGTCTTCGGTGAAGGCCACGCACCACGAGGCGCCCTCGCCCTCGGCAAAGTTGTCGTTGCCACTATCGGCAAAGCCCTCGCCCTCGAAGAGCGGGATCACCGGGTCACCGTTGAGCGTCTGCTGCAGGTAGTCGCGCAGGCCGCCCTTGTATTGCCAGGTTTGCGTGTCCCGCGTCTTCTCGTTGACGAGCGAGACCGACACGCCCGGCATCAGCACCGCCTTGCTGCGCAGCAGGTGGGTGAGCTCGCCCAACGGCAGGGTGCTCGATTCAAAGTATCTGGCATCGGGCCACACGCGCACCGTGGTGCCCTGCTTGCGCTCGCCGGCCTCCAGGGGACGGGCCACCAGGGGCTCGATCACGTCACCCGCCGAGAACACCAGGCGCGCCACCTGCCCTTCGCGGTGGCTGCAGGCTTCCAGGCGCGTGGCCAGGGCGTTGGTGACGCTCACGCCCACGCCATGCAAGCCGCCCGAGAAGCTGTACGCGCCGCCCTTGCCCTTGTCAAATTTGCCGCCAGCGTGCAGGCGGGTGAAGACCAGCTCGATCACCGGGGCCTTTTCCTCGGGGTGCAGGCCAAACGGAATGCCACGCCCATCGTCCTCGACGCCCACCGAACCATCAGCGTGCAGCGTGACCTTGATCTTCTTGCCATAGCCGGCCAACGCCTCGTCGGCGGCGTTGTCGAGCACCTCCTGGATGATGTGCAGGGGGTTGTCGGTGCGGGTGTACATGCCCGGGCGTTGCTTGACAGGCTCCAGCCCCTTGAGCACACGGATCGAACCCTCGGAATATTCGCTGGCGGACACAGAAGACGGTTTGGCAGACATGGGGCGGATTGTAGTGCCGCAGCCGTGCATGAACTGGATGAATACCCAGTCATGGAATCCCACACCGTCCCAGGTCATGCAGGTGTCAGGCAGATGCGTGCGGTATTCGCTACATTCCCCGCATGCCTACGAATCCTCCCAAACTGTCCATGTTCCAGGTGCTGGCCTGCGGTGCCGCCATCGTGACGTTGTCCATGGGCATCCGCCACGGCTTCGGGCTATGGCTGCAACCCGTCACCCAGGAAATGGGCTGGACGCGGCAGTCGTTTGCGCTGGCCATTGCCATCCAGAATCTGTCCTGGGGCCTGATCGGCATTTTTGTTGGCATGGTGGCCGACCGTTTTGGCGCCTTTCGCGTGCTGGTGGGCGGCGCGGCGCTCTATGGCCTGGGTCTGGCCGGCATGGCGCTGTCTCCCACGCCCACCCTGTTTGCGCTGACTGCGGGTGTGCTAATCGGCGCGGCCCAGGCCGGCACCACCTACGCCGTGATCTACGGGGTGCTGGGCCGCCAGATCGCACCCGAAAGGCGTTCCTGGGCCATGGGCGTGGCGGCGGCGGCCGGCTCGTTCGGGCAGTTTCTGATGGTGCCGGTGGAGGGCTGGCTGATTGCCAGCCTGGGCTGGCAGCAGGCGCTGCTGGCACTGGCGCTGATGGTGCTGCTCATCGTTCCGCTGGCTTTCGGCCTGCGCGAGCCCGGATTTCACGGATCGGCACCCGCTCGACGCGACCAGACCATTGCCCAGGCGCTGGGCGAGGCGTTCCGCTACCCCAGCTTCCTGCTGCTGACGGCGGGGTATTTCGTATGCGGCTTCCAGGTGGTCTTCATTGGCGTGCACATGCCAAGCTACCTGCGCGACCATGGGCTCTCGCCCCAGGTGGCCAGCTATTCACTGGCGCTGATCGGGCTGTTCAATGTGTTCGGCACCTACATTGCGGGCACGCTGGGCCAGCACATGCCCAAGCGCAGGATTTTGGCCTTCATCTACTTTGCGCGGGCTGTGGTCATCACCGTTTTTCTGCTGGTGCCCCTGTCGCCGCTGTCGGTGTATGTGTTTTCCGCCGTGATGGGGGCACTGTGGCTGTCCACCGTGCCCCCCACCAATGCCACCATTGCGCAGATTTTTGGCGTGCAGCACCTGTCCATGCTGGGCGGTTTTGTCTTTTTCAGCCACCAGGTCGGCAGCTTCATGGGCGTGTGGCTGGGCGGGTACCTGTATGACCGCACGGGCAGCTACGATGTGGTGTGGTACATCGCGATCGGGTTGGGAATTTTTGCGGGACTGGTGAATCTTCCCGTCAAGGAAGCTCCCATCCGCCGCGCCGCGCCGCTGCCCGCCTGACCACACCCGTTCCTCCGCACAATCCGTCCATGGCCCTGCACAACCCCACTCCACGCCTTGCATTCCGCACTGCCCGGCTGCTGGGCTGGGTGGTCGCTGTGCTGGCCTTGCTGGCGGTGTTTGCGCTGTACACCGCGCCAGGCTTCATGGTCATGCTGTCAGACCAGCTCTGGGCATGTTTCTGAGAATTTCAAACCTTCTAGGCCACGAGCGCTCATGAATCAATCGCCAGCAGCTCTTATTGCAATAGCAAACATTTCCCATGCACGGCACTGAAGCCCCTTCAGACTGGGTGCGCCGCTGGTCTCCCCTGGCCCCGCCGGGCAGCGCGGTGCTGGACGTGGCCTGCGGCGCGGGCCGCCACCTGCGGTGGATGCACGAACGCGGCCACCCCACGGTGGGCGTGGACCGCTCCGCCGATGCCGTGGCCGCCTGCGCGGCCTGGGGCGAGATCCACTGCGCCGACATCGAAGCGGGTCCCTGGCCCTTTGCCGGCCGACAGTTTGGTGCGGTGATCGTCACCAACTACCTCTGGCGCCCGCTGCTGCCCCTTCTGGTGGACAGCGTGGCCCCCGGCGGCGTGCTGATCTATGAAACCTTCGCCAGCGGCAACGAAACCGTGGGCCGCCCTGCGCGAGCCGACTTTCTGCTGCGCCCCGGAGAGCTGCTGGCCGCCTGCGCGCGCCTGCGCACCATTGCCTACGAAGACGGTTTTGTGGACGCCCCCGCGCGTTTCGTGCAACGCATTGCGGCCGTGCGCGAAATCGAGCACCCAGGCCAGCCCGTCCGATACCGCCTGGACCTTCCGGTCTAGTTAGAATGCCCTTTTACCGTTTACCACTGCGGACATGACCTCTTCTTCCGTGCCCCTTACCGGCAGCATCGTCGCCCTTGTCACCCCCATGCACGAGGACGGTAGCGTGGACTACCCTGCCCTGCGCAAACTGATCGACTGGCACATCGCCGAGGGGACCGACTGCATCGGCGTGGTGGGCACCACGGGTGAATCGCCCACGGTCAACGTCGAAGAACACTGCGAAATCATCCGCGTGTCTGTGGAGCAAGCGGCCAAGCGCGTGCCCATCATGGCCGGCTGCGGCGCCAACTCCACCGCCGAGGCCATCGAGCTGGCCAAGTTTGCCCGCGGTGTGGGGGCCGACAGCCAGCTGCAGGTCGTGCCCTACTACAACAAGCCCACGCAAGAAGGCCAGTTCCAGCATTTCAAGGCGATTGCAGAGGCCACGGGCGACCTGCCCATCGTGCTCTACAACGTGCCCGGCCGCTCGGTGGCCGATATGCAGCACGACACCGTGCTGCGCCTGGCCCAGGTGCCCGGCATCATCGGCATCAAGGAAGCCACGGGCAACATCGAACGCGCCCAGTGGCTGATCCGCGACCTGCCCAAGGGCTTTGCCGTGTATTCGGGCGATGACCCCACCGCTGTCGCCCTGATGCTGTGCGGCGGCCACGGCAACATCAGCGTGACCGCCAACGTGGCGCCCCGCCTGATGCACGAGCTGTGCGTTGCAGCACTGGCCGGCAATGCACGGCGCGCCATGGAAATCCAGTTCCAGCTGATGCCGGTGCACAAAAACCTGTTCATCGAAGCCAACCCCATCCCCGTCAAATGGGCCATGGCCCGCATGGGTCTGTGCGCAGGCACCATGCGCCTGCCCATGACGCCCCTGAGCCAGGGCAACGAATCCACGGTCGAAGCAGCCCTGCGCGCCAGCGGCCTTCTGTAAGCCGCCCGTCCCCCGACACTTGAGACACTCTGAGGATTTCCGCGTGAATCACACCGCACGACTGGGCCTGCTGGGCCTTGCCATGGTCCTGTCCGCCTGCTCCGTCCTGGAAAGCGACAAGATCGACTACAAAAGCGCCACCCAGGGGGCCACGCTGGAAGTGCCGCCCGATCTGACACAACTGTCGCGGGACAACCGCTACGCGGTGCCCGGCACGACCGTCTCTGCGGCAGCATTCCAGGCAGGCCAGAGCGCGAAAACATCGAACACATCCACCGCAGCAGCCACCAAAATTGGCGACGTGCGCATCGAACGCAATGGCAACCAGCGCTGGTTGGTGATCGACCGACCGGCCGACCAACTGTGGGAGCCCGTGCGTGAATACTGGCTGGAGAATGGTTTCAACCTGGTTGTCGATCAGGCCGACTTGGGCATTCTGGAAACCGACTGGGCGGAAAACCGCGCCAAGCTGCCGCAGGACGTGATCCGCGCCACCCTCGGCAAGGTTTTTGATTCGCTGTATTCCACCGGCGAACGTGACAAGTTCCGCACACGCCTGGAGCGCAATGCCGCAGGCGGCACCGAAATCTATGTCACCCACCGCGGCATGGTGGAGGTGTACACCAGCGCGGCCAAGGACAGCACCGTCTGGCAGCCCCGCGCCGCCGATCCCGAACTCGAAACCGAATTCCTGCGCCGCCTCATGGTCAAGCTCGGTGTGAGCCAGGAGCAATCCAAGGCGGTGGCGGCAGCGCCCGCACTGAAGGCGGCCACGGTGCGCATGGCCTCGGTGAACAACGTTCCCGTGGTGCAGATGGACGAGGGCTTTGATCGCGCATGGCGCCGGGTAGGCTTGGCCCTGGATCGCACCGGTTTCACCGTGGAAGACCGCAACCGCAATGACGGTCTGTACTTTGTGCGTTATGTCGCTCCAGGAACCGACAAAAAGGAGCCCGGCTTCTTCAACAAGCTGCTGGGCGGCGGCTCTGCCGCAACACCACCGCTCAAGTACCAGGTGGTGGTGCGCAGCCAGGGCGACGCCACCACGGTTTCCGTGCTGAACGAGGCCGGCGCTCCCGAATCGTCTGCCAACGCCGAGCGCATCCTGCGCGTGCTGGCAGACGACCTGAAATAAGAGCCTGACTGCCAATGCTGCGCTTTCGCAGCTTGGGCAGCGGCAGCTCAGGCAACGCCACTGTGGTGGAGGCAGGCGACGGATCACAGATTCGCCGCCTGCTGGTGGATTGCGGCTTCGGCATCCGGCAGCTGGCCACGCGGCTTGGCGCTGCGGGTCTGGGCATCGACCAGATCGATGCCATTTTCATCACGCACGAACATGCCGACCATGTGGGTTGCGCCAAAGCTTTGGCGTTGCGACACCGTATTCCCGTATGGATGAGCGCCGGCACCCACGCGGCACTGGGTTTTCCCGATCTGGATGGGCTGCTGCAGGTGGCCTACGACATGGCGCCGATCGACCTCGGTACCCTGTGCGCATTGCCCTTCACCGTGCCACACGATGCACGGGAACCGCTGCAATTGCGCTGCACCGATGGCGCCTCTCACCTGGGTCTGCTCACCGACCTGGGCCACGCCAGCAGCCATGTGCTGCAGCAACTGCAGGGTTGCCACGCACTTTTGCTGGAAGCCAACCATGATCCGGACATGCTCGAGGCATCCGGCTACCCCGCCTTTCTCAAGCGGCGCATCGGCGGCGAGCACGGACATCTGGCCAACCATGCGGCCGCCAGTATCCTGACGGCCGTTCGGCACGCAAGCCTGAATCGGGTGGTGGCGGCCCACCTCAGCGCTCAGAACAACCAGCCCTGGCTGGCACAACAGGCGCTGGCGCAGGCGCTGGACTGGCCGGCTCAGGCTGTGGACGTTGCCTCGGCCGTCGCAGGCACTGAATGGATCGACGTCACGCTGTCCCGCTAAGCGATGGATTCACACCCATCAGGCGGTTGGCGGGCAATACACACACCACTGTTGCGGGAATAGCCCCCCTGAACACGGAGGCCACCCACAAAAAAGCCCCGCACCTGCAGAGGTCGGGGCTTTCGGCTTCAGACACTCCAGCAAAGCTGGAAACCTCTGAAATCGTTTCTGGCTTTACTTGGCAGCAGAAGCGGCGTTGGTGGCTGCAGTAGCAGCAGCATCCACAGCAGCCTTGGCATCGGATGCGGCAGTGGCGGCTGCGTCCACAGCGGTCTGGGCGCCAGTGGCGGCCGTGGCGGCAGCGTCAGCAGCAGCCTTGGCAGCGTCTACAGGAGCAGATGCGTCAGCGGCGGGAGCCGGAGCTTCCACAGGAGCTGGGGCAGGAGCAGCAACGGGCTCTTCTTTCTTGCCACAAGCGGCAAGGGCAGCAGCAGCGATCAGAGTAGCCAGAACGAGGGATTTCTTCATTTCAATTTTCCTAAATAGACAGACAAAGAACCGGAATTGCCACCACGATCAGCTTCGACATCTGTTGACGCGTTGGTGGAATGCATTTGCATGCGTTTCAGCGCAGTCGGAAATTATATTGGGGATTCGTCAATACCGACTAACACTGACTGAGCGCAAGCAATGCATTCAATCTTTCAGATACACATCAGTATTAACGCTACAAGCCCAAAGTGGTTGACGGAAAGCCAGGAGAACTTTTACTCCGCAGCCACTCATTGAGCGATTCACGCAGCAAAACGCGCCGATCCGGTTCGAACCCGCTGACCCCCACACAGTGCAAGGGATCAATCCGGTGCAGCACCCAGGCGGGAGACCACAAAACACTGGGAAGGTCCAGCGGATCTGCCGACGGGCTGCGCCGGCAGGTAATGATGTGATCCCAGGTGCCGCGCCAGCGCACAAAGCGCGCATGCCGCCGAATCACCTCATCAAACGTGCAGGCCAGCATGGTGAATCGCCGGCCACTGCGCGCCCACTGCTGCAATGACTCGATCACGGCGAGTTCACCCAACGGCCAGTCATGGAAATTGGCATCACTCACCACGATCTCCGTCCAGCCGTCGCGGGCAGCCGTAGCCAGACCATTGCGCACCAACTGCATGAAGGCATCCCGACCGCTGAACCGCCCCGAAGGCAAGTCAGGCAGCGCAGGAGCTGAGGGCGCCGCATCGGTCATGGGGTTTCCTTGGCCTCTTGACAGGCATGGGCCCAGCCGGCGTCGCACCAGGCAGACAACAGCTCCAGGGCATCGTCACTCGCACGCGCCAGATCGCGGCTTTGCAGCCGGCGCTGATCCGCCAGGCGCCGCATCAGCGTGGCGTCACGGCCTGCCGCACGATAGCTTTCCCCATTGATGAAAACGTGGTGCGCGTCATACATCATGCGGGTGCGCCGATCCAGCGCAACGCCCTCCAGCATCACCCCTGCGTCATTCGCCTCGAACCACACGCTGGGCTTGGGCTCGGTCAGGTACTCCCCCAGCGCGCGCTCCAGCACCAGCGGCTCACTCAACGCGCGTTGCAGAGCCTCGCGGGCAAAGTCGTGCAACCGATCCGGGATGGCGGCAGGCTGCTCCACCGCTTCCTGGCCCGCGTCGCGGTACAGCACGGGCGCATCCTCCTCGCCCGCATCTTCCGCCACCCGCATCAGGAGTTCCTGGGCCAGCTCTGCACGGGCCGGAGCACGGAACCCGATCGAGTAGGTCATGCACTCCCCTTCGGCGATACCGTCATGGGCATACCTGGGCGGAAGGTACAGCATGTCCCCGGGCTCCAGCACAAACTCCTGTTCGGGCTCGAACTGCGCCAGCACTTTCAGCGGAATATCATCCCGCAGGCTCAGGTCTTTCTGGCGCCCGATGCGCCAGCGGCGGCGCCCGTGGGCCTGCAGCAAAAATACGTCGTAACTGTCAAAATGCGGGCCCACGCCTCCACCGTCACTGGCGTAGCTGATCATCAGATCATCGAGCCGCGCCTCCGGAACAAAACGGAATTGCTGCATGAGGGCATGCACCTGGTCGTCGTGCAGATCGACACCCTGCACCAGCAAGGTCCAGTCAGGCTGCTGGAGGACAGGCAATGCACGGCGCGAAAACGGTCCGTGGCGCAGCTTCCAGACATCCTTGACCTTTTGCACCAGCCGGGCTTCCACACCCTCCTGTGCAGCCAGGGCAAAGAGACCGGCACGCAGCACGGGAGGCTTGAATCCGGGGATGGCCTGGCGTACCAGCAAGGGCTTTTTCTGCCAGTGCCGCTGCATGAATTGCGCGGGGGTCAGGCCACCAAGGAGGGGGAGGGGTTGCTGGCTATCCATGAATACCTGTCCGCCCCATGACAGGGCCATTGATCAAACTGCGACAATTCTCCTATGGAAATTACCCAACAATGCGTGGTCGCACTGACGTGGACCCTGAAAGACACCCTCGGCGAAGAACTCGACGTGCTCGATGACCCTGTCGAATTCCTGGTGGGCGGCGATGACCTGCTGCAACGGATAGAGGAAGCCCTGCAAGGCCACGGCCCTGGCGCCACACTTGCGCTCCACCTCGAACCCGAGGATGCCTTTGGCGACTTCGACGATCAATTGCTGTTCCTGGAACCCCGCAACCTCTTCCCCCCCGAAATCGAAGAAGGCATGACGTTCGACGGCAGCGCGCTGCCGGAGGGCGTCAACCCTTCTGCGCCCCGCAGCGGGCTCTACACCGTGACGGAAATCTATCCAGACCATGTGGTACTGGACGGGAACCACCCTCTTGCCGGCATTGCACTGCGGCTGCAACTCACGGTGCGGGGGGTGCGCGAAGCCACCGAAGACGAGATTGGCAAAGGCACTGCAGGCACGGGCTTCTTTCGGATTCAGCCCCAGGCGCCTGGCAACTCGCTGCTGCATTGAATGCCACGGCGGCCGGCTGCGGCCGCCGTGGTGTGCCTGCTATTTACAGCCGGGAAATCTGGCCGTTGTAGAGACGCACCCGGTCACCAGGGCGCAGGTCGCCCGGATGGCTCACGTCATAGGAACGATAGCCCCCCTGGTCGAGCTGAATCGAGATGCGGTAGCCTTGTACCTCTGCGCCACCGGCATCGCGGTTGCGCCCTTCGATGGCATTTCCTGCCAATGCGCCACCGACCGCGCCCACCGCTGTGGCGGCAGTGCGGCCCGAGCCCCCACCCACCTGGTTGCCCAGCACCCCGCCCACCACGGCGCCCAGCACGGCACCGACACCGGTGGTCTGCCCCTGGCTGCGCGCCTGCAGCACTTCAATGTTGGCCACACGTCCATACTCGGTGCCCATGGGCTGGTTCGAATAGATCGGCGCATTGCTCTGGTAACCCCCGGAGGAATATCCGCCCGAAGGGTATTGGGTTGGGTATTGCGAGGGGTAAGGCTGCTGCGGCGCACATGCGGCCAGCGCTCCCAGCAAAAGGGCAGAGCCTGCCAGTGTGGCGAAACGTGTGATCTTGCGCATAGGGGTTCTCCTTGAAATATTCCAGTGGTGGCAGGCCGTGGCGAAGTCATTGCCCCTAGCCACCCAGTGAATCGATTGAAGCATGGGCCCGAGGTTCCCCGGGACGGTGAAGTACGAACGCAAAGGTCGGCCTGGAGCTCTGCACCGCGTAGGAATGCGCCGACACACCGATGGTACAAAAACGGCCCCAGGGCCACCCGTCGCCACTCACCCCTTGCCGGTGGAGCCGTAGCCGCCCTCGCCGCGCGTGGTGGCCTCGAACTCGGTCACCACATTGAACCGCGCCTGCACCACAGGAACAATCACCAGCTGGGCCAACCGCTCCATGGGCTCTAGCGTGAAGGGCACCGTGCTGCGATTCCAGGCACTGACCATGAGCTGCCCCTGGTAATCGCTGTCGATCAGACCCACCAGATTACCCAGAACGATGCCATGTTTGTGCCCCAGCCCCGAGCGGGGCAGGATCAGCGCAGCGTAACCGGGGTCTCGGATGAACACGGCGATGCCCGTGGGCACCAGATGCCAGGCATTGGGGGCCAGCACCAGGGGCGCATCCAGGCAGGCCCGCAGGTCCAGGCCCGCGCTGCCCGGCGTGGCATAGGCCGGCAACTGTTCGGCCATGCGCGGATCGAGAATCTTGACGTCAATCTTCACTTCTTGCTTTCTGATGCGTAGTGGTGGGAGTGCGGGAACATTCGGGGCTCGTCCGTGAGCACTTGCCCCGCATGAGAGTCACAGTGCCGGCGGTGCGAACCACTGCCGCGCACCGGCCAGGCACCCACGGCCTGCGCTTGCGGATTCACCGGGGAGGCAGGCGCCGGGCGATCTCGGCAATCAGCTGTTGGGCCAGTACACGCTTGGAGGCCCGGGGCAGCTCGCGATGCCCCTGCGCATCCACCAGCAGCAGGGCATTGTCGTCCTGCCCGAAGGTGGCGGGGCCGATATTGCCCACCAGCAGCGGCACGCCCTTGCGCTGGCGCTTGGCCGTGGCGTGCTGCAGCAGATCGTGGCTTTCGGCCGCGAACCCGACGCAATACAGGTCGCCCACCAGCGCATGCTGCGACTGGGCCACGGTCGCCAGGATGTCGGCGTTTTCAACAAAACCCAGCACCGGCATCTGGCCCGAGCCATCCTTCTTGATCTTCTGGGTGGAGGGCATGGCAGGCCGCCAGTCGGCCACTGCCGCTGTCGCGATGAAAACGGAAGCTGCCTGCGCACGCTGTTCAACCGCCGCAAGCATTTCCTGTGCCGATTGCACATCCACGCGGTGCACACCACGGGGCGTTGGCAGATGCACGGGTCCCGCGACCAAAGCGACCTCGGCGCCCGCCTCCCGGGCGGCACGCGCAATGGCAAAGCCCATCTTGCCGCTCGACAGATTGGTAATGCCGCGCACCGGATCGATCGCTTCGAAGGTCGGGCCCGCCGTGATCAGCACCTTGCGGCCCGACAGCAGCTTGGGCGCAAAAAAAGCCACCAGCTCGTCCAGCAGCTCCAGGGGTTCGAGCATGCGCCCGTCGCCCGTCTCACCGCAGGCCTGGTCGCCATGGCCCACGCCCAGCACCACGGCGCCATCCTGTGCCACCTGGGCCAGGTTGCGCTGGGTGGCCGGGTGGGCCCACATCTCGCGGTTCATGGCCGGCGCCAGCAGCAGCGGCACGCGCCCCGTGGGCCGCGCCAGGCACAGCAGGCTCAGCAATTCATCGGCCCGCCCCTGTGCCAGGCGCGCCACGAAATCGGCGCTGCACGGCGCAATCACAATGGCATCGGCCTCGCGGCTCAGGTTGATGTGGGGCATGTTGTTGGCCTCGCGCGTGTCCCACTGCGAGCCATAGACCGGCCGCCCCGACAAGGCCTGCATGGTCACCGGCGTGATGAATTGCTCCGCCGCCTCGGTCATCACCACCTGCACGGTGGCACCCTCCTTGATGAGCTGGCGGCACAAGTCAGCCGCCTTGTAGCAAGCCACGCCCCCGCTCAGACCCAGAACAATGTGTTTGCCAGCAAGCTCATTCATGGACGCGAATTTAGCAGACGGCAGAAGGCCCCGCCGACCCCGCTTGCCGGGGGGCCATCTATAATTCCGATTTCCCACCACCAAAAAAGACATGACCAAATTTGTCTTCGTCACCGGCGGTGTGGTGTCTTCCCTCGGTAAGGGAATCGCCTCAGCCTCCCTTGCCGCGATCCTCGAATCGCGGGGACTCAAAGTCACCCTCATCAAGCTTGACCCCTACATCAACGTAGATCCGGGCACCATGTCGCCGTTCCAGCACGGCGAGGTTTTCGTGACCGACGACGGCGCGGAAACCGACCTCGATCTGGGCCACTACGAGCGTTTCATTGAAACGCGCATGAAGAAGTCCAACAACTTCACCACCGGCAAGATTTACCAGTCGGTGCTCGAAAAAGAGCGCCGTGGCGACTACCTGGGCAAGACCGTGCAGGTCATCCCGCATGTCACCAACGAAATCCAGGAATACATCAAGCGCGGTGCCGGCATTGGCACCGAGGATGCGGTGGACGTGGCCATTTGCGAAGTGGGTGGCACCGTGGGCGATATCGAATCGCTGCCGTTCCTTGAAGCCGTGCGCCAGTTGAGCCTCAAGCTGGGCCCCAACAACTCGGCTTTTGTGCACCTCACCTACCTGCCCTGGATTGCCGCGGCCGGCGAGCTCAAGACCAAGCCCACGCAGCACACCGTGCAGGAGCTGCGCAAGATCGGCATCCAGCCCGACGCCCTGCTGTGCCGTGCACAGAAGCCGGTGCCCGAAGAAGAGCGCGAGAAGATTTCGCTGTTCACCAACGTGCCCGAATGGGGTGTGATCAGCATGTGGGATGTGGACACCATCTACAAGGTGCCCCGCATGCTGCACGAGCAGGGCCTCGATGGCCTGATCTGCGACAAGCTGCGCCTGAACACCCCGCCCACCAGCCTCAAGCGCTGGGACGAGCTGGTGTATGAAACCGAACACCCCCGGGGCGAAGTCACCATCGCCATGGTAGGCAAGTACGTGGATCTGTCGGACAGCTACAAGTCCGTCAACGAGGCACTGCGCCACGCGGGCATGAAAAACCATGTGCGCGTGAAGATCGAGCACCTGGACTCCGAAACCATCGACCACGCCAACGCCGCTGAAAAACTGGCCCGGTACGACGCGATTCTGGTCCCCGGCGGCTTCGGCAGCCGCGGAGTGGAAGGCAAGATCAGCACGGCCCAGTTTGCCCGCGAGCACAAAGTGCCCTACCTGGGCATCTGCCTGGGGATGCAGGTGGCCACCATCGAATACGCGCGCCATGTGGCGGGCCTGGCCAACGCCAACAGCACCGAGTTCGATCCCACAACGCCCCACCCCGTGATCGCCCTGATCACCGAGTGGAAGGATGCGGACGGTACCATCAAAAAACGCGACGAAAACTCGGACCTGGGCGGCACCATGCGCCTGGGCGCGCAAAGCTCGGATGTGCAAAAGGGCTCACTGGCCCACAGCATCTACGGCGACGTGGTGACCGAGCGCCACCGCCACCGTTACGAAGCCAACGTGAACTACCTGGACCAGCTGCGCAAGGCGGGCCTGGTGATTTCAGCCCTGACGCAGCGCGAGCAGCTCACCGAAATCGTCGAGTTGCCCAGCGCTGTGCATCCCTGGTTCATCGGCGTGCAGTTCCACCCCGAGTTCAAGTCAACGCCCTGGAACGGCCACCCGCTGTTCAACGCCTTCATCGAGGCGGCCGTGGAACACCAGAAGCAAGCGGCGCAAGCCTGAGGGAAACTACCATGCAACTGTGCGGATTCAACGTCGGCCTCGACCAGCGCTTCTTCCTGATCGCGGGCACCTGCTCCATCGAAGGCCTGCAGATGTCGCTGGACGTTGCCGGCCAGCTCAAGGAGGCCTGCACTGCGCTGGGCATTCCCCTGATCTACAAAGGCTCGTTCGACAAGGCCAACCGCTCGTCTGGCACAAGCCAGCGCGGCGTGGGCCTGGAAGCGGGCCTGAAGATCCTGGACGAGGTGCGCCGCCAGTTGCAGCTGCCCATCTTGACCGATGTGCACGACGCATCCCAGGTGGCCGAGGTGGCCAGCGTGGTCGATGTGCTGCAAACGCCCGCCTTCCTGTGCCGCCAGACGGATTTCATCCGCGCCGTGGCGCAAAGCGGCAAGCCGGTGAACATCAAGAAGGGCCAGTTCCTCGCGCCCTGGGACATGAAGAACGTCATCGACAAGGCCCGCGCGGCTGCGGCGGAGGTGGGCCTGTCGGAAGACCGCTTCCTCGCCTGCGAGCGCGGCGTGAGCTTTGGCTACAACAACCTCGTGGCCGACATGGCCAGCCTGGCCGAAATGCGCAAGTCCGGCGCGCCCGTGGTGTTCGACGTGACCCACTCGGTGCAAAAACCCGGCGGCCTGGGCGCCGTGAGCGGCGGCGCCCGCGACATGGTGCCGGTGCTGGCCCGCGCCGGTGTGGCTGTGGGCGTGGCGGGCCTGTTCATGGAAACCCACCCCAAGCCGGCCGAGGCCTGGTCGGACGGGCCGAACGCCGTGCCGCTCAAGCACATGAGGGCCCTGCTGGAAACCCTGGTGGCGCTGGACGACGTGACCAAGAAGAGCGGGTTCCTTGAGAACCACTTCGACGCCTGATTGGCAGTATATTTTTGGTAGCTAGAAGCGATTACCCCATAAGCGCTACAGGCCAAGATGGCCTGAAAAATTTTAAACTTCCCATCCAAGGAAAACCATGAGTGCCATTGTTGACATCGTAGGCCGCGAAGTGCTGGACAGCCGCGGCAACCCCACCGTCGAATGCGACGTGCTGCTTGAGTCGGGCGTGATGGGCCGTGCCGCCGTGCCCTCGGGCGCATCCACCGGCTCGCGCGAAGCCATCGAGCTGCGCGACGGCGACAAGAGCCGCTACCTGGGCAAGGGCGTGCTCAAGGCCGTGGAACACATCAACACCGAAATCTCCGAAGCCGTGCTGGGCCTGGACGCTTCGGAGCAAGGCTTTCTGGACAAGACCCTGATCGACCTCGACGGCACCGAGAACAAGAGCCGCCTGGGCGCCAACGCCATGCTGGCCGTGTCGATGGCCGTGGCCCGCGCTGCGGCCGAAGAATCGGGCCTGCCGCTGTACCGCTACCTGGGCGGCATGGGCAGCATGCAACTGCCCGTGCCCATGATGAACGTCATCAACGGCGGTGCGCACGCCAACAACAGCCTGGACCTGCAGGAATTCATGATCATCCCCGTGGGTGCACCGAGCTTTCGCGAGGCCGTGCGCTGGGGCGCCGAGGTGTTCCACGCGCTGAAAAAGATCATCCACGACAAGGGCATGAGCACCGCCGTGGGCGACGAAGGCGGCTTTGCGCCATCGGTGGAAAACCACGAAGCTGCCATCCAGCTCATCCTGCAGGCCATCGAAGCCGCCGGCTACACCGCAGGCGAGCAGATTGCCCTGGGCCTCGATTGCGCGGCCAGCGAGTTCTACAAGGACGGCATGTATGTGCTCGAAGGTGAAGGCGGCCTGAAGCTCACCGCCCAGCAATGGACCGACATGCTGGCATCATGGTGCGACAAGTACCCCATCATCAGCGTCGAAGACGGCATGCACGAAGGCGACTGGGACGGCTGGAAGATCCTGACCGAACGCCTGGGCAAGAACGTGCAGTTGGTGGGCGACGACCTGTTCGTCACCAACACCAGGATCCTGAACGAAGGCATCGACAAGGGCATCGGCAATTCGATCCTCATCAAGATCAACCAGATCGGCACCCTGACCGAAACCTTTGCCGCCATCGAGATGGCCAAGCGCGCCGGCTACACCGCCGTGATCTCGCACCGCTCGGGTGAAACCGAAGACAGCACCATCGCCGACATCGCCGTGGGCACCAATGCCGGCCAGATCAAGACCGGCTCGCTGTCGCGTTCGGACCGTATCGCCAAATACAACCAGCTGCTGCGCATCGAAGAAGACCTGGGTGAAATCGCCCACTACCCTGGCCGCGCTGCGTTCTACAACCTGCGCTGAAGCATGCCAAGCGCCTGGCTCCGCTGCGCTCGCCCCACGGCCCCCGTACGCCCTGTGGCGGTGGGGCAGTGGCTGGGTGCAACGGATGGCACACACCTCCTTTCCAGGCGTACCATTTAAGCCATGGTGTCCCGTCTGGTTCCCGTTGTCCTGCTGGCCCTGCTGGCAGCCCTGCACGCCCAGCTCTGGCTGGGGCGGGGCAGCATTCCGCGCGTGCAGGAGATGCAGCGCCAGCTGGCCACGCAGACAGCCGCCAACGACCAGGCCCGCCAGGCCAACGAACGCCTGAACTCCGAGGTGCACGACCTCAAGGAGGGGCTGGACATGGTGGAAGAAAAGGCACGCAGCGAGCTGGGCATGGTCAAGCCCAACGAGGTCTACGTGCAATACACACCCCGCTGAACCGCCAGGCCGTCATCTTGCCTGCGCCGCAGACCATTGCCCTGCTGGGGGCCCCCGGCACCGGCACGGCCGAACTGGCCGAGGCCCTGAACCTCCGTCTCGCCGATGCCACGCTCACGGCCCAGGCCATTGCACTGGCAGATGCCCCGCATCTGCCCGACGCGATGCGCCACACCCTGCACAGCGCCGCCATCACCTTGCTGATGGGCCTGGATGCGCCCTGCCCCGCACCCGAGCAAGCGCGGCGCGAGGCTTTCGACGCACGCCTGCGCGCCCTGCTGACAGATGCGGCCGTGCGCTACCAGGTGGTGTACGGCCAGGGGGCCCAACGCATCGACAATGCATTGCACGCTATTGAAGCAGTAGCAACAAAAGCACGATCAAAAAGCGCAAGAAACCAGCTTGACGACAAGCCCATGCGCCTGCGCGCCTGGGATTGCGAGAAATGCAGCGACCCCGACTGCGAGCACCGCCTGTTCAGCACCCTTGCCGGCCGGGGCACGGCCCAACGCGTCGCAGGGCTTACTGGATTCCGGGAGACACCGGAGGCTGGCTGACGGCCGGCGAGACAAAGATCTGCGCCGCATCCACCGCGTCGAAGCGGTACTGCTGCCCACAGAATTCGCAGCCCACCTCGACATCGTCGCGCTCGGCCAGAATGCTCTCGATCTCGTCCCGGCCCAGGTTGCGCAGCATGTTGCCCACGCGTTCGCGGCTGCAACTGCAGGCAAAGCGGGGCCCGGTTTCACCCTGCTGCGGCTCGAAACGCAGCAGCTTTTCTTCCCAGAAGAGGCGGCGCAGGATGGTGTCCACATCCAGGGTCAGCAGTTCCTCGCGGGTCAGGCTCGATGCCAGGTGGGCAATGCGGTTGTAGTCCTCGTTGCGGCCGATCTGGTCTTCATTCTCGCGGTGCGTCAGGCCTGCCGCCAGGTTGCCCTCACCCTTGAGGGGCATGCGCTGGATCAGCAGGCCGGCCGCCACGGTGTCGTTGGCCGCCAGCACCAGCACGGTATCGAGTTGCTCGGATTGCAGCATGTAGTGCTGCAGCACATCCGACAGGCGCTCAAGCTTTTCATGCTGATCGCCATGCAATGGCACCACGCCCTGGTAGGGTTGCTGGCCCGGGTGGCGGTCCTTGGGGTCGAGCGTGATGGCGCAGCGCCCGCCGCCCGCCACATTGAGCATCTGGCTCAGGCGCGCACCGTCGGCCACGGGGCCGTTGACCGTGGCGGTGGCACGCAGGCTCAGGTCGGACTGCACCTCGGCCACGGCCAGCTTGACCGGGCCGTCGCCAAACACCTGCAGCACCAGTGCACCGTTGAACTTGATGTTCGACTGCATCAGCACGCCGGCAGCGGCCATTTCGCCCAGCAGCTCGCGCACAGGCGCGGGATAGGGGCCGGTGGCGGTGTTGCTGGCGCGGCGCTGCAGGATGTCGGTCCAGGCCTCGGTCAGGCGCACCAGCATGCCGCGCACGGGCATGCCATCGAAAAGAAACTTGTGGAGTTCAGACACGCAGGGGATTCCCGGAGAAATAAATCGGCAGCGGCATTCAGCCGATTCTGTGCAGGCCGTTTTGAAAGCGGCGTGCGTTGTCCATGTAGTGCCGGGCACTCTGGCGCAAGCCCTCGATCTGCTCGGGGCTGAGTTCGCGCACGGCTCGGGCAGGGCTGCCGATGATCATGGAACCATCCGGAAACTCCTTGCCCTCGGTCACCAGCGCGCCCGCGCCCACTAGGCAGTTCTTGCCGATCCTGGCGCCGTTGAGCACGATGGCGCCGATGCCGATCAGTGTTTCGTCGCCAATGGTGCAGCCGTGCAGCATGACCTGGTGGCCCACGGTCACGCGCTCACCCACCACCAGCGGCTTGCCGAAGTCGGCATGCAGCACGCTCGCGTCCTGGATGTTGGAACCCGCACCGATGGTGATGGCCTCCGTATCGCCGCGCACCACGGTGCCAAACCACACGCTGGCGTCCTCGCCCAGCGTGACGTTGCCGATCACCTGCGCACTGTCGGCCACCCAGGCCGAATCCGCCACACGGGGAGCCGCGCCATCCAGTTCGTAAATCGCCATGCACCATACTCCGTAAAAATGGATCTGCCTGTTGGTGACAGAGCATGTGCTCTGGCCCGCAGTGCAGGGCCTAGAATTGTAAGGATGGAGCTTCGCCAACGTGCACTGCAGGTCTTGTGCCTCTCAGACCCAGAACAAAAAACGGCCGCAGCAATTGATTTTCATGCGCAAGCAGCTACGTTTTCAATAGCAGAACAAACCCCCACTGTCCCGGTGGATGCCTGCGCCCTGCCCGGCCATCCCGAGCGCCCGGCATTGCTGCGTCACACCGAGGTCGCTCGCCGCTCCCCGGCCACGGCCGAAGGCCGCGCCGTTCTCATCCACGCCATCGCACACATCGAGTTCAACGCGATCAACCTGGCCCTCGATGCGGTCTGGCGTTTTGACGGCATGCCGCAGGCCTATTACCTCGACTGGTTGCGCGTGGCGGCCGAAGAGGCCAGGCACTTTCGGCTGCTGCGCGACCACCTGCGCCGACAGGGCCATGACTACGGCGATTTCCCGGCCCACCAGGGCCTGTGGACCATGTGCGAGAAGACCCAGCACGACATCGTGGCCCGCATGGCCCTGGTGCCGCGCACCATGGAAGCGCGCGGGCTCGATGCCACGCCGCAAATACAGCGCAAGCTGCGCCAGGTGGGCACGCCCGATGCCCTGGCAGCCGCAGGCATCCTCGACACCATCCTGCACGATGAGGTGGGCCACGTCGCCATTGGCAACCACTGGTACCGCTGGCTGTGCGCGCGCCAGGGGCTGGACCCCGAAACCCTGTACGGCGAGCTGGTGCGCCAGTACGAGGCGCCGCGGCTCAAGCCACCGTTCAACGAGGCCGCGCGCCGCAGCGCGGGCTTTACCGAAGCCGAATTGCTGTGGTTGCAGCAGGGCTGATCGAGGCACCCCGATCACCGGTTTTTTCCACCATCGCCAGAGGCCGCGTGTGTCCTCCTGCGCGGGCACCGAAGCGCTGGTGGGCAAGAAGCCCATCTTTGTCAATGGCACCCACGAAAGCCCGACGGGGCCACCTCGAATGGGTGGACCCCGACAAGGTCATGCTCGAAATATCCCCTGTGCCACACCGCTGGCGCCGAGGTGGCAATCCGTTCCAGGGATACCGGTTCGCCCGCCCCGCGCTCACCGAGGCCAAACTGCTCCCGGCCTCGCAGGCCGGCATCACCCGTGCATCAACCTGGCCCATCTGCAGGCACTCGCCTGGGCGGACCAGCGCACGGATTGATCTCCCGAGCAGCGGCCCCGGTCTAGAATGCCCCGGAACCTCTCCCGCAACCCCTGACCAGCGACACCCATGTCGAGCACCCACGAACAAGACATCCCGGCAGCCGCAGTCACCGCATCCGATGGCACAGAGAACGAAAATCTGGCCATCATCGCGCGCCAGGCCATCGTGGATGCCAACCGTGCGGTCTATGGCTACGAGCTGTTCGACCGCACCACGGCATCGAACTCCCACACCGCAGCCAGCGATGCCGCACTGCTGTTCAACGCCCTGTCGCATGCTGGCACCGAAGCCCTGGTCGGCAAGAAAACGGTGTTCATCAACTGCACGCACGAAAGCCTGGCAGGCGGTCATCTGGAGCTCATCCACCCCGACAAGGTGGTGCTGGAGGTTCCCCCGCTTGCCGATAGCGCCACGGCCGAGGACATCGAAGCCCGGGTTGCCACGCTGGACGCCCTGCGCACCCGCGGTTTCCGGCTGGCCTTCGACCAGAACGTGCTCAAGCCCAGCTACGTCTCGTGGCTGCCGCTGGCAGGCTTCATCAAGCTGGACATGCAGGCCTTCAAGCCCGAACTGGCGGGCACGCTGGTCAAATTTGCCAGTATCCACAGCCAGGCCACGCTGGTGGCGGAGAAAGTGGAAACCTCCGAGCAGTATCAGCTGATGGCGGACCTGGGGGTCCAGCTGTTCCAGGGCTACTGGTTCGCCAAGCCCTCGCTGGTCAAGGCCACCACCATCCGCCCCTCCCGGGCGACCATCATCCAGTTGATCAACCTGGTGCACAAACAGGCCAGCACCGCTGAAATTGAAGACCTGCTCAAGAAAGACCCCACGCTATCTTTCAACCTGCTGCGCTTCATCAACTCCTCGGGTTTTGGCCTGTCGTGCGAGGTCACCTCGTTCCGCCATGCGGTCATGATCCTGGGGCTCAAAAAACTGTTCCGCTGGGCCGCCTTGCTCATGACCACCTCGCGCGCGGGTGGCGCGCCGCCAGCCATAGGCACCACGGCGGTAGTGCGGGGCCGGCTCATGGAACTGCTGGCGGCCGAACTGCTGCCCCCCGAAGAATGCGACAACGCCTTTGTCGTGGGCGTTTTCTCGCTGCTCGATGTGATGCTGGGCGTGCCGCTCGAAAAAGCCCTCGCCTCGGTGGCATTGCCAGAGCCCGTGACGGATGCGCTGCTGCATGGCACGGGCGTGTTTGCGCCGTTTCTTGAACTCACGCAGGCCTGCGAAAGCGGCGACGAAGTGGCATTCGCCAAGGCAGCAGAGGCCCTGCACCTGTCCAACCGCCAAGTCAACTGGGCCCACCTGCAGGCCCTGACCTGGGCCGAGAGCCTGGGCGAAGAGTAATCCGGCGGCAGCGCCGCCCGGACGGAACCGCAGCGGCTTGAGCCCCGGGCTCAGTTGCCCTGGATACCTGCACTGCGGATGATGCGGGCGTTGTTCTCGGATTCCAGCGCGATCTGGCGGGCAAACTCGGCCGCCGTTCCACCCGTCGGCACGTTGTCGGTGGCATCGAGCTTGTTGCGGATGTCGGGCTGCGCCAGCGCCTTGTTCAGCTCGGCATTGAGCCGGGCCAGCACGGCGGCAGGGGTTTGCGCCGGCGCATAGATGCCGAACAGCGACGACATGTTCGCGGCCGGCAGCCCCAGCTCCGCCAGCGTGGGCACATCGGGCAGGCTGTCGAGCCGTGCGGGCGCGCCCACCGCCAGGGCCTTGAGCTTGCCCGACTTCACATGCTGCAGCACGGCCGGGCCGGCATTGGTGGAAAGCACCTCGAACTGCCCGCCGAGCGCATCGTTCATCTGCTGGCCACCCCCTTTGTAAGGCACGTGGGTGATCTGCACCTGGGCGCTGGCCATGATCTGCTCCAGCATGATGTGGCCCAGCGAGGCCGGGCCCGAGGTGGTCCAGCGAATCTCGCCAGGTTTGGCGCGCGCGGTGGCCAGCAGATCGCGGAAGTCGCGCGCCTTGCTGGCGGGCGTGCCCAGCAGCAGCACCGGCGAATACATCACGCTGACCACGGGGGCGATGTCCTTTTTCGGATCAAAGGGCGACTTGCCCAGGTGCGGGTTGAGCGCCAGCGGACTGATGGAGGCAAAGCCCAGGGTGTAGCCGTCAGGGGCGGCCTTGGCCACCGCATCCACGCCAATGCTGCCGCTGGCGCCGGCCTTGTTTTCAATCACCACCGGGGTGCCCAGCTGCACTGCCAGCTTGTCTGCCAGTGCGCGCGCCACCGTGTCGCTCACCCCTCCCGCGGGGTAGGCCACCACGATGCGGATGGGTTTGGCAGGCCAGGCTGCCGCTTGCGACTGGGCGTGGCCCAGGGGCGCCAGGGCGCTCAGGCACAGAGAGGCCAGCAGGCGGCGACGGCTTTGGAATGGCATTGCGGGGCTTTCAAAAATCGGGAAAAGAGCGATTTTCGCGCAGATCACGGGGCTGCGCCCGCGCACTTTTCACCCCCGTGGATGGTGGCGTTCGTGCAGCGCCTTCAGGCGCTCGCGCGCCACATGGGTGTAGATGGTGGTGGTGGAGATATCGACATGGCCGAGCAGCAGCTGCACCACCCGCAGGTCTGCGCCATGGTTGAGCAGATGGGTGGCAAAGGCATGGCGCAGCGTATGCGGCGACAGCGGCACCGTGATGCCCGCCACCGCGGCCCATTTCTTGACGATCATCCAGAAACTCACGCGCGTCATGCCGGCGCCGCGCTGGGTGACAAACAGGTCCTCGGTCTGCTGGCCGCCCAGGATCACGCCACGCGATTCCTGCAGGTAGCGCTCGATCCATAGCCGGGCCTCCTCGCCAAACGGCACCAGACGTTCCTTGCTGCCCTTGCCCATCACCCGCAGCACGCCTTCATTCAGGCCGAGTTGAAAGGTCTTGAGCGTGACCAGCTCGGTCACACGCAGGCCGCTGGCGTACATCAGCTCCAGCATGGTGCGGTCGCGCAGGCCCAGCGGGGTGCCCACGTCGGGGGCGTTCAGCAGGGCCTCGACCTGCGCCTGCGACAGGGTTTTGGGCACGCGCAGCGGCTGGCGCGCCGCCTCCAGCCGCACCGTGGGATCGGCGCGGATGCGCCGCTCGCGCAGCGCCCAGTGGAAATAACGCCGCAGCACCGTCAGGCGCCGGTTGGCCGACGTGGCCCGCGTCTGGGCATGGCGCTCGGCAAAGTAGGCCTGCAAGTGGTGCTCGGCCGTGCCATCCAGCGCCAGCGCGGGCTGCTGCTGCGCCAGCCAGGTGGCGTACAGCGTGAGGTCACGCCGGTAGGCCGCCAGCGTATTGCGCGCCAGGCCATCCTCCAGCCACAGGGCATCCACAAAGGTATCGATGGCGGTCAGGCTGGCTGCGAGCATGTAAGAATCTGTTCAAAAAACCATAGCACGTAAAAAAGCCGCCCGGTGGTGCGGGCGGCTGCAGGGGGCAAGGTGGGGGATTATTCCAGCGTGAGTTTCTGCTTGGCCACCACGTCCTTGTAGACCGCGTACTCGGCCTTGATCTGCGCGCTGAACTGCTCCGGCGTGTTGCCCACGATGAGCGAGCCCGTGTCTTCGATGCGTTTTTTCACGGCCGGATCTTCCAGCGCCTTGCGCACGGCGGCATTGACCTTGTCGACGATATCCTTGGGCAGCCCCTTGGGGCCCACGATGCCGTAGTAGGCCATGCGGTTCACCGGCTCCAGGCCCAGCTCCTTGAAGGTGGGCACATTGGGCAAGGCCGCCACGCGCTGGGGTGCGGCCACCACGATGGGCACCAGGCGGTTCTCCTTGATGAAAGGCAGCGCCGAAGGCAGGTTGTCAAAGATCATGGGCACCTGGCCGGCCACGGTGTCGTTCAGTGCGGGGCCTGCACCGCGGTAGGGGATGTGGGTCACGAAGGTGCCCGAGAGGTTCTTGTACAGCTCCATCTGCAGGTGGCCGATGCCGCCCGTGCCCGACGAGGCATACGAGTATTTGCCAGGCGACTTCTTGACCTCGGCCACGAACGACTTGTAGTCCTTGGCTGCGAAGCTGGGGTGCACCGCAATGATGTTGGGCGTGGCCGCGATGTTGATGATGGGCGTGAAATCGGTCAGCGGGTTGTACGGCGTCTTGGGGTTGATGGCCGGGTTGGCCGCCGTGGTGGACACCGTGGCCACGCCGAGCGTGTAGCCATCGGGTGCCGACTTGGCCGTCTCGTTGGCGCCCACGATGCCGCCGCCGCCCGACTTGTTTTCCACGATCACGCTCTGGCCCAGCGCACGGCCCAGCGGGTCGGCAATGACGCGGGCGATGATGTCGGTGGTGCCACCGGGTGCAAAGGGCACCTGCAGCTTGATGATCTTGGTGGGATAGCCCTGGGCCGCGGCGGTGCCAGCAGCGGCCGCGAGGGTGAGAGCGAGCCATTGACGACGATGCATTCAGTTCTCCTTTGTGAGGGTGACAGACCGGCCAATGGTATGCGCAATACGTGTACGCCTCGCCCATGGATTCCCCATAGGGGCTAACCCGCAGCCAACAGCCCCATCAGGTATTCTCGGCGCCGTGAATTACGCCCAGCTCCTTCTCCCCGACTTCACCCTCATCCTCTTTGGCTACCTGGTCTGCCGCTACACCGCCCTGAACCGTTCGGTCTGGCAGCCGGTGGAGAGCCTGGTGTACTACCTGCTGTTTCCCGTGCTGCTGTTCCAGTCCATCGTGAAAAGCCCGGTGGACGTTCGGGCCGCCTCCGGCCTGATCGGCGCGGGGGTGCTGTCGGGCCTGGCCGGCATTGCACTGGCCTACAGCCTGCCGCACTGGCCCTGGCTCGGCAAGCGGCTGGACGCCCGTGACCATGCGGCCAGCGCCCAGGTGGCGTTCCGCTTCAATTCCTTCATCGGCCTGGCGCTGGCCGAGCGGCTGGCCGGGGCGCAAGGCCTGCTGATGATTGCCGTGCTGATCGGTGTCTGCGTGCCCCTGTTCAACGTGGCGGCCGTGTGGCCCATGGCACGCCACGGCCAGCACGGCTTTGCACGCGAGCTGCTGCGCAACCCGCTCATCGTCGCCACCGCATCGGGACTGGTGGCCAACCTGCTGGGCTTTCGCATCCCCGTGTGGCTGGAACCCACCGTGAGCCGCATCAGCGCTGCCTCGCTGGCGTTGGGGCTGATGGCAGCAGGCGCGGGCATGCAGTTCGGCCTGCTCACGCGCAGCAAGATGCTGAGCACCGCCGTGCTGTCCATCCGCCTCCTGGCGCAGCCGCTCATTGCCTTCGGCATGGCGCGCCTGTTCGAGCTCAACCCGGTGCAGACCACCGTGCTGCTGGCTTTTTCCGCCCTGCCCACCGCGTCCACCTGCTACGTGCTGGCGGCGCGCATGGGCTACAACGGGCCCTATGTGGCAGGTCTGGTGACGCTTTCGACCCTGCTGGGCATGGTCAGCCTGCCCTTTGCGCTGGGTTTTTTGCGATGAATGTCCAGGCGTGCACACCCGACCCACGCCGCCCCAGCTCCCGCACGCCGGCACGCTGCCAACCACGGTGCTACTGGCCAGGGAATGAAATTCCCGTTTTGATAGCTGCCAGCACTTACCCGACCAGCGCCAGCGGCACTTGTCATTCAAGCCCCAGCGCCCAGGCCACATGCTCGCGCACCAGTGCGCTGGCGTCCTCGGCCCGCGACTGCAGCGCCGCACGCAAGGCCTCGTCGCCCGTGGCGTGCAGCGCGTTGCCCAGCGCCACGGCCACGTTGCGCAGCCAGCGCTCATGGCCGATGCGGCGGATGGGGCCGCCCTCGGTCATGCGCAAAAATGTGGCCTCGTCCCAGGCAAACAGGTGCACCAGCTGCTGGCCCGCCAGCCCGTTGCGCTCGTCAAAATCCGGCAGGCGGCTGACCTGGGCGAACTTGTTCCAGGGGCAGATCAGCTGGCAGTCGTCACAACCATAGATGCGGTTGCCCATCAGCGGGCGCAGCTCCACAGGGATCGGCCCCGCGTGCTCGATGGTGAGGTACGAGATGCAGCGCCGCGCATCCAGCCGGTGCGGCGCAATGATGGCCTGCGTGGGGCACACATCGATACAGGCGCTGCAGCTGCCGCAGTGCGCGCTGACAGGCTCGCTCGGCGGCAGGGCCATGTCCACGTAGATCTCGCCCAGAAAAAACATCGAACCCGCCTCGCGGTTGAGCACCAGCGTGTGCTTGCCGCGCCAGCCCTGGCCGCTGCGCGAGGCCAGTTCGGCCTCCAGCACCGGCGCCGAATCGGTGAACACGCGGTGGCCGAAAGGGCCTATGGCCTCGGCAATGCGGTCGCTGAGCTTTTGCAGGCGCGCGCGCAGCACCTTGTGGTAGTCGCGCCCCCGGGCATACACCGACACAATGCCCTCCTCGGGCCGCGAAAGGCGCGCCAGCTCGATGGCCTGCCAGCCCTCGGGCGCCTGCACTGGCGTAACGCGCGGCAGGTAGTCCATGCGCGCGGTGATCACGCTCACGGTGCCCGGCACCAGTTCGGCCGGGCGGGCGCGCTTGAGGCCGTGCGCCGCCATGTAATGCATGTCGCCATGGAACCCTTGCGCCAGCCATTGCATCAACCCGGGCTCGGACGCGGACAAATCCACCCCCGCCACGCCAATTTGGGAAAATCCCAGTTCGCGGGCCCAATCCCGCAATTGAGGAACGAGTTGACTGTTGCACCACATATCGGCCGGATTGTAGAAACTGCCACCGCCGAGGCTCCCGCCAACACCCCGCGTGTGCTGACCTGGCACAGCGAGGACGACACGGCAGCCTTTGCCCGCGCCCTGGCAGCACAGCCCCTGCTGGCCAATGCCTTCCTCACGCTGCATGGCGACCTGGGCGCCGGCAAGACCACCCTGGTGCGCCACCTGCTGCGCGCCCTGGGCGTGCAGGGGCGCATCAAGAGCCCCACCTACGCCGTGGTCGAGCCGCACGAAGCCCCGGGCCTGGCGATCTGGCACTTTGACTTCTACCGCTTTGACGACCCGCGCGAATGGGAAGATGCGGGTTTCCGGGATATTTTTGCCAGCCCGGGCCTCAAGCTGGCAGAATGGCCAGAGAAGGCTGCAGCACTTACCCCGCCTTCGGACCTTGCTATACACATTGAAGCAATTGATGACACCGAAAGGAAAGTCACGCTGCATGCCCCCACCCCCCTGGGCCGCAGCCTGCTGCAAGGAATGACCGCATGACCCCTGCCACCGGCCAGCCACGGCCTGCAAAGCCTTCCGCCCCATCGCGCCGCACCGTGCTGCAGGCCGGCAGCCTGGTGCTGCTGCTGGGCACGCAGCAGATAGCGCGGGGCGCCACGATCGTGGCGGTGCGCGTGTGGCCCGCGCCCGAGTATTCGCGCGTCACCATCGAATCCGATGGGCAACTGACCACCAAGCAGTTGTTCGTCACCACCCCACCCCGCCTGGCAGTGGACATCGAAGGCATCGACCTCAGCCCCGAGTTGCGCGAACTGGTGGCCAAGGTCAAGGCCGACGACCCCAACATTGCCGGCATCCGCGTGGGCCAGAACACACCAGGGGTGGTGCGCCTGGTGATCGACCTCAAGCAAGCCGCCATGCCCCAGGTCTTCACGCTGACGCCCGTGGCCGCCTACGGCCACCGGCTGGTGCTGGACCTGTACCCTGCACAGCCCGTGGACCCGCTGGAAGCCCTGATTGCCGAGCGCCTGCGGGATGCACCTGCTGCCCCGGCTGTGGCCACAGCGCCCGCTGGCACCCGGGCCGGCGCGGCGCCACACGCCACCGCCGCAGCCTCGCCCTCTGCCGAGACAGACCCCCTGGGTGAGCTGATGACCCAGCGCGCCACGCGTGCGCTGCCACCCGAAGCGTCCCCGGCCGTGGTCACCGCCACAGCCCCCGCCCCGGCACAGCCCACCACACCGCCGGCACGCAGCACCGGCAGCTCCCGGGCCAGTACCCAGCAGACCGACCGCATCATCATCGTGGCGCTGGACCCCGGCCATGGCGGCGAAGACCCCGGCGCCATCGGCCCGGCCGGCACCCGCGAGAAAGACGTGGTGCTGCGCGTGGCCCACCTGCTGCGCGACCGCATCAACGCCACAACCGTGGGCGGCAACCCCATGCGCGCCTACCTCACGCGCGATGGCGACTACTTCGTGCCGCTGGGCACCCGTGTCGAGAAAGCGCGGCGCGTGCAGGCCGACCTGTTTGTCAGCATCCACGCCGACGCCTTCACCACGCCCGCAGCGCGCGGTGCCAGCGTGTTTGCACTGAGCCAGGGCGGCGCCTCCAGCACCGCTGCGCGCTGGCTGGCGAACAAGGAAAACCAGGCCGACCTGGTGGGTGGCCTGAACATGCAGTCGAAAGACCAGCATGTGCAGCGTGCCCTGCTCGATATGAGCACCACGGCGCAGATCAACGACAGCCTCAAGCTGGGCACCGTGCTGCTGGGCGAAATCGGCAACGTGGGCAAGCTGCACAAGCCGCGCGTGGAGCAGGCCGGCTTTGCCGTGCTCAAGGCGCCCGACATTCCGAGCGTGCTGGTCGAAACCGCCTTCATCAGCAACCCCGAGGAAGAAGCGCGCCTGCGCAGCAGCGCCTACCAGGTGCAGCTGGCGGACGCGCTGATGCGCGGCATCACGCGCTATTTCGCCAAGAACCCGCCGCTGGCGCGCAGCCGGTCGGTTTAGAGTCGATCCATTCATCCTGCTGCACAGGAGACAACCCATGGCACTTACCCACACCCCTTCTGGCCAGGTCGTCAGTATCCTGCCGCTCGGCGACCGCCTGGCACAGGCCACCTCCAGCGCCATCCTCAAGGCCGGCCAGCTGGAAGTCATGCGCGTGGTGCTGCTTGCCGGCAAGAGCATGCGCGAGCACCACACCCCCGGTGAAGCGACCGTGCAGTGCCTGGAAGGCACGGTGGAGTTCAAGGCCGGCGGCGACATGCACTTGCTGCGCGCGGGTGATCTGGTGCACCTGCAGCCACGGGCCCTGCACGCCCTGACGGCCGTCGAGGACGCCTCGCTGCTGGTCACCCTCTGCCTGGCGCCGGGCTGAGCACCGGCACGCGCCCGGCGCAGGCCGGAGCCGGACCAGCCCACCAGCCCCCAGTGGCGCCCCTGTCCTACACCATCCGGTCGGGGCTTCCTACAGCGCAGCATCCAATGGCGCGCGATAGTGGGGTCGTGGCCCCGCGGTGGCCCTGATGGCCTTGCCGCCACGGTCTTTCCACAGCACTTTCAAAGGATTCCCGCCATGAAAATCCGTTTCGCTCTTGCCACCTCTGTCTGCGCTGTCACCCTGGCCCTGGGTGGATGCGCTTCCAAACCCACCAATGCCCAGATCGGTACCGGCGTAGGCGCCGTGGTCGGGGGCGTTGCCGGCAATGCCGTGCTGGGCGGCACACTGGGCACCGTGGGCGGTGCCGCCGCTGGCGCACTCATTGGCAACGAACTCGGCAAGGACCGCGACCAGTCCAAGCCCCGTCGCTGATTCAGCGCCACAAAAAACAAGGGCCTGGCGCAGACATGTTCCGCGCCAGGCCCTTGTTTTTCTCGGCCCCCTCAGACCGCGTCGGCCTTGCGGCCCGCACGCCAGGCGCCGAAGATGGCCATCAAGCCGGGAATGAAGATCATGGCCCAGATGATCTTGTCCAGGTTGTCCTTCACCCAGGCAAAGTTGCCAAAGAAATAGCCAGCTGAGCAGATCCCCAGCACCCAGAGCAGGGCGCCACCGACATTGAAGGCGGTGAACTTGGCCCGCCCCATCTGTGCCACGCCGGCCACGAACGGAGCAAACGTACGAATGAACGGCATGAAGCGTGCAATCACGATGGTGATGCCGCCATAGCGTTCGTAAAAATCATGGGCCTGGTTGAACGCCCGCCGGTTGAACCAGCGCGAATCTTCCCACTGGAACACCCTGGGACCAAAGTAACGGCCAATCGAATAATTGCACTGGTCGCCCAGGATGGCCGCGGCGATCAGCACGGCGCTGGCGAGCGGAAAACTCATCATCCCCGCACCGCACAGCGCGCCCACGATGAACAGCAGCGAGTCGCCCGGCAGAAATGGCATGACCACCACGCCGGTTTCCACAAACACGATCAGGAACAGCAGGGCATACACCCAGGCCCCATAGCTGGCGACAAAGGCTTCGAGGTATTTGTCGACATGCAGGATGAAGTCGATCAGAAAGGTCACTAATTCCATGGAGGTTCCGGCAACACAAAGGCAGCGCGCATTATCCCCATCGGCCCATAGTGCCCCATCCGATGCCCCTGCGCGGCCCCGCCCTAAAATCGCCCGGTGAACGACGCCACCCTCTCCCCACCGCCCCGCCGCCCCATCCGCGACCTGCCCGACGAACTCATCAGCCAGATCGCCGCCGGCGAGGTGGTGGAGCGCCCGGCCTCCGTGGTGCGCGAACTGGTGGACAACGCGCTCGACTCGGGTGCCACGCAGATCACCGTGCGCCTGCTGGCTGGCGGCGTGCGGCTGATCGCCGTGGAAGACGACGGCTGCGGCATTCCGCAGGAAGAGCTGCCCATTGCCCTGCGCCGCCACGCCACCAGCAAGATCACCAGCCTGAGCGACCTCGAAACCGTGGCCACCATGGGCTTTCGGGGCGAGGCGCTGGCCGCCATCGGCTCGGTGTCCGAAATGGCGCTGCTGTCGCGCCCGGCACACCAGCCGGGCGCCTTTTTGCTCGATGCCCGCAGCGGCGAGCTGCGCCCGGCGGCGCGCGGCACCGGCACCACGGTCGAGGTGAAAGAGCTGTTTTTCTCCACCCCCGCGCGCCGCAAGTTCCTGAAGACCGACGCCACCGAGCTGGCCCACTGCATCGAATCGGTGCGCCGCCACGCGCTGGCGCGGCCCGATGTGGGTTTTGCCATCTGGCACGAAGGCAAGCTGGTGGAGCAGTGGCGCGCCACCTTCGTGCCGGGCGACGCCAACCTGCAGGACGCCCTGGCGCGCCGCCTGGCCGATGTGCTGGGCGACGACTTTGTGGCGCAGTCGGTGGCCGTGCAGCACCGTGCAGGGCCCATCACCGTGACAGGCCGCGCAGGCCTGCCCGACGCCGCCCGCTCGCGCGCCGACCAGCAGTACTGCTATGTCAACGGCCGCTTCGTGCGCGACAAGGTGCTCACGCACGCGGCGCGCAGCGCCTACGAAGACGTGCTGCACGGCCACAAGCAGCCGGTGTATGCGCTGTATGTGGAGATCGACCCGGCCCGCGTGGATGTGAACGTGCACCCTACCAAGATCGAGGTGCGCTTTCGCGACAGCCGCGAGGTGCACCAGGCTGTGCGCCACGCGGTCGAAAACGCGCTGGCCGCCCCGCGCGCCGCCGCACTGGCCACCGGGGCATCGCCCCCCCCCGAAACGGCTGCCATCCCCGGCGGCGCCGAGGATTTCAAGCCAAAACAGCCGCTAGCGCAGATTTGGCAAACGCAAGCAGCTATCCAGTTTGAAGAACGTGGCCACCATGTAGCCGACCTGCAGGCCCTGTGGGGGCCGGCAAAGGACAGCGCGGCTGCCATTCCTGACGGGCCCACCGCGCCACGGGTGGACTGGATGGCCGCCAGCAGCAGTGCGCAGACGGACACCCTGCCCCCGTCCCCGGCGCCCATTCCCCTCGACCCACGCAACAGCGACCAGGCCACCTGGCCGCTGGGCAAGGCCGTGGCCCAGCTCCACGGCGTGTACATCCTGGCCGAGAACGCCCAGGGCATGGTGGTGGTGGACATGCATGCCGCCCACGAGCGCATCGTCTACGAGCGCCTCAAGGCCCAGGTGGACAGCGGCGCCCGCATTGCCAGCCAGCCGCTGCTGATTCCTGCCACGTTTGCCGCCACCCCCGAAGAGGTGGCCACCGCCGAGGCGTCGGCCGAGGTGCTGGCCACGCTGGGGCTGGAGGTGGTGCCCTTCTCCCCCAAGACCCTGGCCGTGCGCGCCGTACCCACCACGCTGGCCACCGCGTCAGGGTTTGGCGACCCGGTGGAGCTGGCCCGCAGCGTGCTGGCCGAACTGGCGGCGCACGACGCCAGCACCGTGGTACAACGCGCGCGCAATGAAATCCTGGGCACCATGGCCTGCCACGGCGCCGTGCGCGCCAACCGCAAGCTCACCATCGACGAGATGAACGCCCTGCTGCGGCAGATGGAAACCACCGACCGGTCGGACCAGTGCAACCATGGCCGCCCCACCTGGCGCCAGCTGAGCATGAAAGAGTTGGACGCGCTGTTCCTGCGCGGCCGATAACCGCTCCACGGGCCGGCAAAGGTCAGAAAAGAAAATCGGCCCCGAAGGGCCAACAGAGCGATCAAGCGAAGCGCTGCCCTCGCGCCGGCACGGCCGAACGCCAGCGCTCCCGCGCAAGGGCCGCCCCGCCGCGCTGGGAGCGTCCCCCTTTGGGGGATGGCGCGCAGCGCCTCAGGGGGCTTCAATTCTCCCGCGCGGCCTTGGCGTGGTCCGGGAAATCGCTGAACACGCCATCCACGCCCAGATCGAAGAACAGCTGGTATTCGGCCTTGGGGTCGCCCTTGAAGTCCGACGCCAGGCGCTTGGCCTCGCTGCGGAAGGTGTAGGCATGCACGAACAGGCCGGCGGCGTGGGCGTCCTTCACCACGCTGGTGGGCGCCATCATCACGCGGTCGCGGTCGTCGATCTTGCCGTCGCCGTTGAGGTCATCCGGCTTGCCGTCATTGTTGGCGTCCACCTGCCTGGAAGGGATGAGGTAGGGCTTCCAGGGGCCCACGCCGTCGGCATAGGTCTTCACTTCCTTCAGCCCCGCAGGGGTGAGCAGGCTGGCGAAGGTGCGTGCATCGCCCGCCACGGCAAAGTCGTAGGGCTTGTCGTAGGGCGCCACCAGCGACATGCTGCCGTCCGCCTTCACATCGTCCGCGTCCACCAGTTGCACCAAGCGGACCTGCGTCTTGGTACGCAGGTATTGGAGATTGGACACCTCGAACGACTGCACGATCACGGGCGACGCCTTGGTGGTGTAGCCGTACCTGGCCAGTGTGGCCAGCAGGCGGTCTTCGAGCTTCAGGCCCAGGTTGACGTGGTAGGTGGGGTGCTTGGTTTCGGGGTACACGCCCACCGTGCGGCCGGCCTTGGCGCCTTCGCTCCTGGCGAGGTCGAGCACTTCATCGAGCGTGGGGATCTGGTATTTGCCGTTGAACGACTGGTCGCGGTCGGCCATGGGCTGGATGGCGCGCAGGGTCTTGATTTCCGCCAGGGTGAAGTCCGAGGCAAACCAGCCCTCTTCTTCCACGCCATCGACCACTTTCCTGGTCTTGCGGCTGGCAAATTCGGCGCGGGTGGACACGTCGGTGGTGCCGGTGATGTTGGGCTCGTGGCGGGCGATGAGCACGCCGTCCTGCGTAGCCACCAGATCGGGCTCGATGAAATCGGCACCCATCTCGATGGCCTTCCTGTAGCCTTCGAGCGTGTGGTCCGGCAGGTAGCCGCTGGCGCCGCGGTGCCCGATCACCAGGGGCCGCTCGCCGCTGAGCGTCGGGTAGTTCGGCCCGTCGCCGCCGCCGCATGCCACCAGCGCAGTGGCTGTTGCCAGGACAAGCAGCCCGACTTTTGCAATGGGTTGTTGACGCATCTCTTCCGCCCCTCTGGTGTGTATTGGAAACGGTCCACTGTGGTGCGCAAGGGTGACAAACACATGACATGCAAACGCACCAAAAGCGGTCAACAGAACGCACCAAAAACCGGCAGAACCCGCCAGAAATGCCCCACCACGGTGCAGAACCATGCATGAGTGCATGTCTTTTTGACATAATTCAGTGCTGCAACGCCGCATATTTCGTTTTTTGCACAGAAAGTCCTTTCCATGAAGTACGAGTCCGTAGACAGCTTCCTCGCGCAGGTCGCACAGCGCAACCCTGGCCAACCTGAATTTCTGCAAGCTGTCACAGAAGTCATGGAAAGCCTGTGGCCCTTCATCGAAAAGCACCCCCGCTACGCCGAGCACGGCCTGCTGGAACGGCTGGTGGAACCCGAGCGGGTGGTGATGTTCCGCGTGTCGTGGGTGGACGACCATGGCAGCGTGCAGGTCAACCGCGGCTACCGCATCCAGCACAGCATGGCGATTGGCCCCTACAAGGGCGGCCTGCGCTTCCACCCGTCGGTGAACCTGTCGGTGCTCAAGTTCCTGGGGTTCGAGCAGACCTTCAAGAACGCGCTGACCACGCTGCCCATGGGCGGCGGCAAGGGCGGGTCCGATTTCGACCCCAAGGGCAAGAGCCCTGGTGAAGTGATGCGCTTTTGCCAGGCCTTTGTGTCGGAACTGTTCCGCCATGTCGGCGCCGACACCGACGTGCCGGCCGGTGACATCGGCGTGGGCGGCCGCGAAGTGGGCTACATGGCCGGCATGTACAAGAAGCTCAGCAACCGTGCAGACTGCGT
The DNA here is from genome assembly GCF_900107605.1 of Acidovorax soli. GTDB lineage: Bacteria > Pseudomonadota > Gammaproteobacteria > Burkholderiales > Burkholderiaceae_C > Acidovorax > Acidovorax soli. Next base: position 83,819 of record NZ_FNQJ01000003.1, read on the forward strand.
GTTCACGGGCAAGGGCCTGTCGTTCGGCGGCTCGCTGATCCGCCCCGAGGCCACCGGCTACGGTACGGTGTACTTTGCGCAAGAAATGCTCAAGACCCGCGGCCAGTCGTTTGACGGCAAGACCGTGTCGGTATCCGGCTCGGGCAATGTGGCGCAATACGCAGTGGAAAAGGCCATGGCCCTGGGCGCCAAGGTGCTGACGGTGTCCGACTCCAGCGGCACGGTGTATGACAAGGATGGTTTCACGGCAGAAAAACTGGCCATCCTGATGGAAGTGAAGAACCACAAATACGGCCGCGTCAACGACTACGCCCAGCTGGTGGGCGCCGAGTTCCAGGCCGGCAAGACGCCATGGCACATCGCCGTGGACGTGGCCCTGCCCTGCGCCACGCAAAACGAGCTCAACGCCGACGATGCCGCCACCTTGATCAAGAACGGTGTGCTGTGCGTGGCCGAAGGCGCCAACATGCCTTCCACCATCGAGGCGGCCAAGGCGTTTGAAGCCGCTGGCGTGCTGTACGCACCGGGCAAGGCCTCGAACGCCGGTGGCGTGGCCACGTCGGGCCTGGAGATGAGCCAGAACGCGGCCCGCCTGAGCTGGCCCGCCGAAGAGGTGGACGCCCGCCTGCTGCAGATCATGCAGGGCATCCATGCCGCCTGCCTGAAATACGGGCAGCGCGCCGATGGCTCGGTCAGCTACATCGACGGTGCCAACATTGCCGGCTTTGTGAAGGTGGCCGACGCCATGCTGGCACAGGGAGTGGTGTAATCCGCTGCGCGGATTCGCACACAGGAATCAGGGGGGCCATTCGCCCCCTTTTTTGCGCCGCACGCTCCAGCGGATATGCTCGCCGGGGCATACAAATCGTCACATTGAGCGGAATTCACCGTGGAAATCTTCAGCTTCCTGAACGCCCTGGTCGAGAACGGCGGCTCTGACCTCTTCTTCAGCGTGGGCGCTCCCGTCAACCTCAAGGTCGAAGGCGTCACCCATCCGCTGACGATGCCCGCCCTGCTGCCGGGGCAGGTCAAGCAGCTGGCTTATTCGGTGATGAATGAAAAGCAGATCAGCGAGTTCGAGGCCAGGCTGGAAATGAACCTGTCCATTTCGGCCGAAAACCTGGGGCGCTTTCGGGTGAACGTGTTCGTGCAGCGCGGCGAGACCGGCATGGTGATTCGCTACATCAAGAGCAAGATCCCGCCCCTGGCGGCGCTGGGGCTGCCGCCCATCCTTGAAAAGCTGGTACTGCGCAAGCGCGGCCTGGTGCTGGTGACCGGCGCCACGGGCTCGGGCAAATCGACCACGCTGGCGTCGATGATCAACTACCGCAACGAGAACGTGACCGGCCACATCCTCACCATCGAGGACCCGCTGGAGTTTCTGCATGTCCACAAGCGCTCGGTGGTGGACCAGCGCGAGGTGGGCATAGACACCCTGTCGTACGAAGAGGCGCTCAAGAATGCGCTGCGCGAGGCTCCCGATGTGATCATGATCGGCGAGATCCGCGACCGCAACACCATGAAGCAGGCCATTACCTATGCCGAAACCGGCCACCTGTGCCTGTCCACGCTGCACGCCAACAATGCCAACCAGGCGATGGAACGGGTCATCAACTTCTTCCCCGAAGACGCGCACCACCAGTTGCTCATCGACCTGAGCATGAACCTGGCGGGCGTGGTGTCGCAGCGGCTGATTCCGGGCCTGCACGACAAGCTGGTCCCGGCGGTCGAGGTGATGCTCAACTCGCCCTACATCGCCGACCTGATCGCCAAGGGCGAATTCACGGGCATCAAGGAGACCATGGGGCGCAGCACCGAAATCGGCATGTGCACCTTTGACCAGGCGCTTTACGCGCTCTACACCGAAGGCCGGATTTCGCTGGAGGAAGCGCTGCACAATGCCGATTCGCGCACCGACCTGGCGCTGCGCGTGCGGCTGGCCGCCGGCGTCCGCACGGTGGATGCCGGCGATCTCGCGATCGACACCTCCTCGCCCATGCAGCCAGCGTCCAAGCTGTCCTGAGCACCTCCTCACGCGGTTGTGCCGAGGGCTGGCAAGGCATTTTGCGGCCCTGCATCTGCTACCCTCCAGCGCATGTCTGACGCTTCCACCGCCCCGGCTCGCACGGGCGCTGCGACCATGCCGGCCGGGCTGGTCATTGGCCTGCTGGCGCTGCTGCTGGGCCTGCAGCCGGTCACCACCGATCTGTATCTGCCTGCGCTGCCCACACTCAAGGCGCAGCTCCTGGCCAGCATGGCCCAATCCCAGCTCACGCTCACGGCCCTGCTGCTGGCGTTTGGCTGCTCGCAGCTGGCGTGGGGGCCGCTGTCGGACCGCTGGGGGCGCCGCCCCATTCTGCTGGCGGGGCTGGCGGCCTATGTGCTGGCCGCGCTGGGCTGCGCCCTGTCGCAATCGATGGAAACGCTGATCTTCTGGCGCGCCGTGCAGGGCGCCGCCATGGGTGCCGGCGTGATGGGTGCGCGCGCCGTGGTGCGCGACCTGTATGCGCCGGTCCAAGGCGCGCACGCCATGTCCCGCGCGCTCACGGGCCTGGGCATCATTGCCTGCCTGAGCCCGCCCCTGGGCGGCCTGCTGGCGGACCACCTGGGCTGGCGCGCCACGATGGCGGCACTGGGCTGCTTTGGCGGCCTGGCGCTGCTGCTGGTCCTGCTGCGCTTTGAGGAAACCCTGGCCCGCCCCAACCCGCTGGCGCTGCGCCCCGCGCACCTGCTGCGCACCTGGGGACAGATCCTGCGCCACCCGACCTTCCTGGCTTTTTCGGCCACCACCACCTTCACCTATGCGGGCCTGTTCACCTACCTGGCGGCCTCGTCGTTCACCTTCATCCAGGTGCTGGGCTGGAGCCCCGCCGCCTACGGCCTGCTGCTGTCGTGCAACGCGGCGATGTACATCAGCGGCACGGTGCTGTGCCGGCGCCTGCTGGTGCGCTGGGGGCTGCGCCGCAGCATGGCGCTGGCCGGCCTGCTGAGTGCCACGGGCGGCACGCTGATGGGCATCTGTGCGCTCGCCGGCGTGCAAAGCGGCTGGGCCTATGCCCTGCCCTTCCTGCTGTACCAGATTGCGCATGGCATCCACATGCCCTGCAGCCAGAGCGGCGCCGTGGGCCCCTTTCCGCAAGCCGCCGGCACGGCCGCTGCACTGAACGGCTTTGTCATGATGCTGGTGGCGTTTGGCGTGGGCCACTGGCTGGGCCAGCGCATGGACGGCACGGTGCTGCCGCTCGCCCTGGGCGTGTGGTTCTGGGGTCTGTGTGCCGCCCTCGCGGCCTGGACGCTGGTACAGAAATTCGGGGAGCCGGCCAAGCCATGAGCAGCCCACTGCCCGCCATCGCCATCGCCGGCCCCACGGCCGCTGGCAAGACGGCCGGCGCCCTGGCGCTGGCCGCCGTGCTGGCGCCGCGCCTGCCGGTCGAGATCATCAGCGTGGATTCGGCACTGGTGTACCGGGGCATGGACATCGGCACGGCCAAGCCCACGCGCGCCGAGCTGGCCGCCGTGCCGCACCACCTGATCGACATCCGCGACCCGCTGCAGGCCTACAGCGCCGCCGAGTTCGTTCAGGACGCCCAGCGTTTGACCGCCGAGATCCGCGCACGCGGCGCCCTGCCGCTGCTGGTGGGCGGCACCATGCTGTACTTCAAGGCGCTGTTCGACGGCATCGATGACATGCCTCCGGCCGACCCCGTGGTGCGCGCACGGCTGGAGGCCCAGGCCGCCGAACAAGGCTGGCCGGCCCTGCACGCCGAACTGGCCCGCGTGGACCCCACCACCGCCGCCCGCCTGGCGCCCGCCGACAGCCAGCGCATCCAGCGCGCACTGGAGGTGTGGCATGTCTCAGGCCAGCCCCTTTCGCACTTTCACACGACAAGAAAGAGAGCTGACAGCGCACAACCCACAAGTTCTACAGCCCTGTTTTCCCTGGAACCCGACGACCGCGCCTGGCTGCACGAGCGCATCGCACTGCGTTTTGACGCCATGCTGGCGGAAGGTTTCGTGGAAGAAGTGCGCCAGTTGCGCGCCCGTGGTGACCTGCACCCCGACCTGCCCTCGATGCGCTGCGTGGGCTACCGCCAGGCCTGGGAAGCGCTCGAAGCCCAGGCCGCAGCCGGCCCCGGGGCGCCGCTCGACCTGGCCGGCCTGCGCGAACGCGGCATCGCCGCCACCCGCCAGTTGGCCAAGCGCCAGATCACCTGGCTGCGCAGCATGCCGCAGCGCCAATCCATCGCCTGCGACCAGCCCGACGCCACCGCGCGCCTGGTCCAGGCCGTGCTGCAGCGCCTGGAGATTCCTGCACCATGAACGGCCCGCTGCAGGTCGAAGCCCTGGCCAAACACTACGGCGGCACGCCGGTGTTTGCCAATGTACAGTTCACCGTGCAGCCGGGCGAATTCGTGGCCATTGTGGGCGATTCGGGCGTGGGCAAATCCACCCTGCTCAACTGCCTGGCCGGGCTGGACCGGTGGGACGCGGGGCGCATCGTGCATGGCGGCACCGACCTGGCGCCGCTGGATGAAACGCAGCGCGCCCTGTGGCGGCGCGCCCATGTGGGGTTTGTGTTCCAGGCCTTCCATGTGCTGCCGCACCTCGATGTGGCGCAGAACGTGGCCTTGCCGCTCCTGCTGCTGGGCCGCGCCGACCCGGCGCGGGTGCAGCACATGCTGGCGGCCGTGGGCCTGGCGGGTCTGGGTGAGCGCCTGCCGCAGCAACTGAGCGGCGGCCAACTGCAGCGCGTGGCCATTGCCCGCGCCCTGGTGCACCGCCCGGCCCTGCTGCTGGCCGACGAGCCCACCGGCAACCTCGACCCCGGCACCGCCGCGCGCGTGCTGGACCTGCTGCTCGCACAGACGCGCGAACATGGCGCCTCGCTGGTGCTGGTCACGCACTCGGATGCCGCCGCAGCGCGCGCCGACCGGGTGCTGCGACTCACGGCGGGCGGCATCGCCGGCTGAGCCAGACTTATTCGATGTTGAGCCGCTGTGCGCTGCCGCCCTGCTTCTTGGGCAGCGTGAGCGTCAGCACGCCGTTGTCGTATTTGGCCTTGGCCTGCGTGGCATCCACATCCACAGGCAGCTGAAAGCTGCGCGCCACCGAGCCAAAATAGCGCTCGGAGCGCAGCACCTTCTCGCCCTCGGTCTTCTGGTCGTGCTGGCGCACCTCGGCGCGCAGGCTGACCACATTGCCATCGATCGCGACGTGGATGTCCTCCTTGGGCACACCCGGCACCTCGGCCTGCACGGTGTAGCCACCATCGGTTTCCTTCACGTCCACCTTGATCTGCGCCGGCGAGGGCACGCCGTCGCCATGCAATGGGCGCACATAGAAACCGGGGGCGACGTCCTTGAAAAAGTCATCGAACAAACTGCCACGGGTAACCAGAGAATTCATGGTGAAGCTCCTGAACGTAAGGGTTGGACAACCGGGCCGGCAAGGGAGCACCAGCCCCACTGTCAAGATACGAACCGCCCGACCCCATTTCAAGGGCTGCGGCAGTCGGGTTTGATCTGCCTCAATGGTCTGCCCTGTCGGCGCCGCGCCGTCACAATCGGGTCATGCTTGCACTGCTTCGCACCTTCTCCTGGCAGGAGCTGCGCCACCACCCCTGGCGCAGCGCCGCAGCGGTGGTGGCCGTGATGCTGGGCGTGGCGCTGGCCTTTGCCGTGCATGTGATCAACAGCTCGGCCCTCGACGAGTTCGCGCAGGCCGTGCGCGCCGTCAACGGCCAGCCCGATCTGGAGCTGCGCGCCATGCAGGGCCTGCTGCCCGAGGCACTCTATGGGGAGGTGGCCGCCCTGCCGCAGGTAGTGCAAGCCAGCCCATGGCTGGAGCTTTCCACGCTGGCCCAGGTGGATAAACCCGTCGCCGCACCCGCGCCTGCATCGGCCCGCGTGGTGCTGCGGGTGCTGGGTGCGGATGCGCTGCTGCTGCCGGCCGTGGCACCCGCGCTCATGCCCCGCGCCTTTGCTGGCAGCGAACGGCTGGCCATGCTGGCGCCGGCCACGGTGTTTCTCAACGCGGCGGCCTTGCAGGCGCTGGGCCTGGCGAGTGACGGCAGTGGCGCGGCACCGCTGCGGCTGCAGGCCGGCGCGCAGGGATCGCACATTGTGCGCGTGGCCGGTACGGTGGCAGCGGGCGGCGCGCCCCTGGCCGTGATGGACATCGGCGCGGCGCAAGACCTGTGGGGCCAGGCGGGCCACCTGACCCGCATCGATCTGCAGCTGCAAGCGGGCACCGACCGCACAGCCTTCCGGCAGCGGCTGCAATCTCTGCCCTGCTGGCCCGCCAACGCCATGCTGGCCGAGCCGGGTGACGCGGTGCAGCGCATCGGCAGCCTGTCGCGCGCCTACCGCGTCAACCTCACGGTGCTGGCGCTGGTGGCGCTGTTCACGGGGGCGTTTCTGGTGTTCTCGGTGCTGGCCCTCAGCGTGGCGCAGCGTGCTCCGCAGTTCGCGTTGCTGGCGGTGCTGGGTGCCACGCCGCGCCAGCGCCTGGCCCTGGTGCTGGCCGAGTCGGCCCTGCTGGGGCTGGTGGGCAGTGCCGCAGGCATCGCGCTGGGAACGGCGCTGGCGGCCACCGCCTTGCAACTGCTGGGGGGGGACCTGGGAGGCGGCTACTTTGCCGGGGTGCAGCCGGCACTGCAATGGAGCGGCCCGGCCGCGCTGCTGTATGGCGCACTGGGTGTAGCAGCCGCGCTGGTGGGTGGCTGGTGGCCCGCCCAGACGGCCCGCCACCTGCCGCCGGCCCAAACCCTCAAGGGCCTGGGCGCCGCGGCCGGCCCGGGTTCGGGCGCCACGGTCGGTGTTGTTTTGATCGCTGGAGGTGCTTTGCTGGCAAGCGCTCCACCCGTATTTGGCATTGCATTGGCCGCCTACATCGCCATTGGCTTGCTGCTGGTGGGCGGCATTGCGCTGCTGCCCTGGGGCATGAACTGGCTGCTGCAACGCCTGCGCCCATGGGTGGCCGGCCACTTGCTGCTGGTGCTGCCCCTGGAGCGCGCACGCCGCATGCGCGGCGCGGCCGCCATCGCCGTGGGGGGCGTGGTGGCCAGCCTGAGCCTGGCCGTGGCGCTGACGGTGATGGTGGCCAGCTTTCGCGGATCGGTGACCGAATGGCTCGATGCGGTGCTGCCCTCGCCACTGTATGTGCGCTCGGCCCTGAGCGCGGCGGGGGGCGAGGCGGCCCTGCTGCCGCCCGGATTCGACCAGGCCGTGGCGCTGCTGCCCGGTGTGGCCCGCGTGCAGCCCCAGCGCGCCAGCCCGCTGCAGCTGGACGCCGCACGCCCCGCCCTCATGCTGCTGAGCCGTCCGCTGGGCAGCGACCCGGCGCGCACGCTGCCCCTGGTGGGCGCGGCGCTGCCCGTGCCCCAGGGCCGGATAGGGGTTTACATCAGCGAAGCGGTGGTGGACCTGTATGGCCTGCAGCCCGGCATGGAGTGGCCCGCTCTTTCAAAGGCTTTCAGCCCTCTGGCACCGGATGGAAAAGCGCAAGCAACCATGTTTTTCATCGCAGGCGTCTGGCGCGACTATGCCCGCCAGTCGGGCGCCGTGGCCATGGACCGCGCCGACTACCTGCGCCTGACGGGCGACGCACGTACCAACGACTTGGCACTGTGGCCGCGCGATGGCACCGACCTGGCGCAACTGCAGCAGGTGATCCGAGCGCTGGTGGCCGATTCCGGCGCAAAAACAGGTGAGGGTGCAGCAGGGCTGGAGTTTGTCTCGGCCGGCGCCCTCCGCGAGCGTTCGCTGCGCATTTTCGATCGCAGCTTCGCCGTCACCTACTGGCTGCAGGCCGTGGCCATTGGCATCGGCCTGTTCGGCGTGGCGGCCAGTTTCAGCGCGCAGGTGCTGGCGCGGCGCAAGGAGTTCGGCCTGCTGGCCCACCTGGGCCTGACCCGCCGGCAGATACTGGCCGTGGTGGCCGGCGAGGGTGCGGCGTGGACTGGCGTCGGCGCGGCCGTGGGCCTGCTGCTGGGCCTGGCCGTGGCCTTGGTGCTGGTGCATGTGGTCAACCCCCAGAGCTTTCACTGGACGATGGAGCTGCGCGTGCCGGCCGCCCGATTGCTCGCCCTGTGCGCCGCCGTGGTGGCCTCCGGCACCCTCACGGCCTGGCTGGCGGGCCGGGCGGCAGCGGGGCAGGATGCGGTGCTGGCGGTCAAGGAAGACTGGTAGCCGCAGCGCGGGGATGCCGCGTATGCAGCGCAGGCGTTGGGACACAATCCACGCCATGCCTGCGCAAGACTGGGCTATCGAAGCCACCGGGAGAACCCGCACCGCCGCCCACCAGCGCCTGGATGCCCCGCTGCCCAGAAACACCCATCGCACTTGCCCATGACGTTCACCGCACTGCCCTTCCACACAGCCCTGTACACGCGCCGCCAATGGCTGGCGCTGACCCTGGCTGGGGGCGCGTCAAGCACACGGGCGCTGCCCGCGCGTGCCCTGCAGTTTCCCCGCGACCATGGCAGCCACCCGGACCTGCACACCGAATGGTGGTACCTCACGGGCCATGCGCAGGCCGCAGGCCGGCTGTGGGGCTTTCAGGTGACGTTCTTTCGCTCCCGCGTGGATGCCACGCAGGGCCTGAATTCAGCCTTTGCGGCCAAGCAGCTGCTGTTCGCCCACGCGGCGCTGACCGATGTGCAAGGCCAGCGCCTGCACCACGACCAGCGCATTGCCCGTACCGGTTTTGGTGTGGCGCAGGCCAGCGAGGCCGACACGGCCGTCAGGCTGCGCGACTGGTCGCTGGCGCGAACCGCCCTGCCCGCCAGCGCCCCGCGTGCAACCCAGGAGAGCGGCGCCGGGCCAGGCCCGGCCCCCACCGGCAGCCGTTATGCCGCGCAGGTCGAGGGCGACGGCTTTGGTCTGGACCTGCAATGCGATAGCACGCAGCCACCGCTGCTGCAGGGCCAGCAAGGCCTGTCGCGCAAAGGCCCCGAGGCCAGCCAGGCCAGCTATTACTACAGCCAGCCGCAGCTGGCGGTGAGCGGCGCCATCGTGCTGAACGGGCGGCGCATGGCCATTGAAAACAGCACCACCGACAGTGCCACCCACCGCGCCTGGCTGGACCATGAATGGAGCGACGCCCTGATGCACCCCGACGCCGTGGGCTGGGACTGGATCGGCATGAACCTCTTCGATGGCAGTGCGCTCACCGCGTTTCGCCTGCGGCGCGCCGATGGTTCGGCACTGTGGTCGGGCGGCTCGCTGCGCCCGGCCGGGCAGCCCACCCAGGTGTTTGCCGACAACAGCGTGGCCTTTGTCGCGCAACGCCACTGGAACAGCCCGCACAGCGTCGCCCGCTACCCGGTGCAGTGGCGGGTCGATACCCCTGCCGGCCCGCTGAGCGTGCGGGCGCTGCTGGACAACCAGGAACTCGACAGCAGCGGCTCCACCGGCGCGGTTTACTGGGAAGGCCTGTCCGAGTTGCGCAATGGGGCGGGCGCGGTGATCGGCCGGGGCTATCTGGAGATGACGGGATACAAAAAGCCGCTGCGCCTGTGACGCAGCGGCTTTCACAATGCCCACCCGAAAAGAGCTACGGGAGACTCAGCCCTTGCTGCCGGCCTTGCGGCGGCCCAGCCAGGCAATGATTTCACCCATGATGCCGCGGCGGAACGACAGCACGCAGATCACAAAAATCAGGCCCGTCACCATGGTGACCGATTCACCCAGGGTGTTGAACCACTCCACGCTGGTCAGCGTGGCCAGGAAATGGCCGATTTCGCCCAGCTTGTTCTCCAGCAACACCACCACCGCCGAGCCCACCAGCGGCCCCGACAGGGTGCCCAGGCCACCGACCAGCGTCATCAGCACGACGTGGCCCGATGCCGTCCAGTGCACATCGCTCAGTGTGGCAAAGCCCAGCACCAGGGTCTTGAGCGAGCCGGCCAGCCCGGACAGCGCGGCCGACAGCACAAACGCCAGCAGCTTGAAGCGGTTGGTGTCATAGCCCAGCGAAATGGCGCGTGGCTCGTTCTCCTTGATCGCCTTGAGCACCTGGCCATAGGGTGAATGCACCGTGCGCACGATCAGCAGGAATGCCGCCACCACCACCACCAGCACCACGTAGTACATGGTCATGTCGTTCTGCAGATCGATCAGGCCAAACAGCTTGCCGCGCGGCACGCCCTGCAGGCCATCCTCACCACCGGTGAAGGGCATCTGCAGGCAGATGAAGAACAGCATCTGCGCGAGCGCCAGCGTGATCATCGTGGAATAGATGCCTGCGCGGCGGATGGCGAAGAAGCCAACGATCAGGCCCAGCAGCGCACCGCTGGCCGTGCCCAGCAGCAGGCCGACTTCGGGGGTAAAGCCCCACACTTTCATGGACTGGCCTGCCACATAGGCCGAGCCCCCCAGAAAGGCAGCATGGCCGAAGGACAGCATGCCGGTGTAGCCGAGCAGCAGGTTGAAGGCCGAGGCAAACAGCGCAAAGCACATCAGCTTCATCACGAAAACCGGGTAGGCGCCGAGCAACGGCGCCGCCAGCAGGCCGACAAACAACAGGCCGTAGCCGACAGCGGAAAGATTCTTGGAATTCATGTGTGCAGCCCCTTATTTTTCTTTGCCGAACAGGCCGGCGGGGCGAATCAGGAGAACGATGACCATGATGACGAACACCACGGTCGAGGATGCTTCGGGATAGAACACCTTGGTGAATCCCTCGACGATGCCAAGACCCAGGCCGGTGAGGATGGAGCCCATGATGGAGCCCATGCCACCGATCACCACCACGGCGAACACCACGATGATGAGGTTCTGCCCCATCAGTGGCGACACCTGGTACACCGGCGCGGCCAGCACACCGGCAAAGGCGGCCAGCGCGGCACCAAAGGCATAGGTCAGCGTGATCATCAAGGGCACGTTCACGCCGAACGCTTCCACCAGGCGCGGGTTTTCTGTGCCCGCACGCAGGTAGGCGCCCAGCTTGGTCTTCTCGATCACGTACCAGGTGGCAATGCACACCGTAATCGATGCCACCACCACCCAGGCACGGTAGTTGGGCATGATCATGAAGCCCAGGTTGGTGGCGCCTTCGAGCAACTCGGGCGTGTCGTAACCCAGGCCCGAGACGCCATAGATCGAGCGAAAGACACCCTCGATCAGCAGCGTCAGGCCCAGTGTGAGCAGCAGGCCATACAGATGGTCCAGCTTGTAGATCCAGCGCAGCAGCAGCCGCTCGATCACCACCCCGAACACCCCCACCACCAGCGGCGCCAGCACCAGCATCAACCAGTAGTTGATGCCAAAGTAGTTCATGGCCATCCAGGTAATCACAGCCCCCAGCATGAACAGCGCACCGTGCGCAAAGTTGATGACGTTGAGCAGGCCGAAAATCACGGCCAACCCGAGGCTGAGGATTGCGTAAAACGAACCATTGACCAGCCCCAAAAGGAGCTGGCTCAAGAGGCCCGGCAATGAGACACCAAAAATTTCCATGGCAGGCGGCAGGTGGGAAGAGGTTCAGGTTAGCGGGTTATTTCCAGAGCGCGCACTTGCTGTCGGCCTTGGTGGTGAACACCTGGTCACCCGGGATTTTCTTGATGATGTTCAGGTAGTCCCAGGGCTTCTTGGAGTCGGCCAGGGCCTTCACCTGCACCAGGTACATCTCATGGACCATGCGGCCGTCAGGGCGAATCACACCGCCCTTGGCGTAGAAGTCGTTGATGGGCGTCTTCTTCATGTATTCCATGACCTTGTCGGCGTCCGTGCTCTTGACCGCTGCCACCGCCTTCAGGTAGGTGGTGGTGGCAGAGTAGTCAGCAGCCTGAACGTCGGTAGGCATGCGCTTCATCTTGGCAAAGTAGCGGTCAGCAAACTTGCGCGACTCGTCGTCCTTGTCCCAGTACCAGCTCGTGGTGTGCAGCAGGCCTTCGGTGTTCTTCAGACCCAGGCTGTGGATATCGCTCAGGAAAACCAGCAGGCCGGCCGTCTTCATGCTCTTGTTGATACCGAATTCCTTGGCGGCCTTGATGGAATTGATGGTGTCACCACCCGCGTTGGCCAGCCCCAGGATCTGGGCCTTGGAGTTTTGCGCCTGGAGCAGGAACGAAGAGAAGTCGGAGGCATTCAGGGGATGGCGCACTGCACCTGCGACCGTGCCGCCCTTGGCCTTGACCACGGCCGTGGTGTCGTTTTCCAGCGAATGGCCGAACGCATAGTCGGCCGTCAGAAAGAACCAGCTCTTGCCGCCGCTGTCCACCACCGCACCGCCTGTGCCCTTGGCCAGAGCCACGGTGTCGTAGGCGTAGTGCACGGTGTAGGGAGTGCATTGCTCGTTGGTCAATGCAGAGCTGCCAGCGCCGTTGTTGAAGTAGACGCGCTTTTTCTCCTGCGCCACCTTGGCAGTCGCCAGGGCGGTGCCGGAGTTGGTGCCGCCGAAGACCATGGTGACACCTTGCGTGTCAATCCATTCACGGGCTTTCGAAGCGGCAATGTCGGCCTTGTTCTGGTGGTCGGCCGTGAGCAGCTCGATGGGCTGCCCCAGCACCTTGCCACCGAAGTCATCGATGGCCATCTGGATGGCGGTTGCGCCGCCCTTGCCTTCCACGTCCGAATACAGGCTGGACATGTCGGTGATGAAACCGATCTTGACTTTCTCCTGCGCATGGACGGCCGAAGTGGCCAAGCCGGCTGCGCCCAGCATCAGTGCCAATGCTTTGAGTTTGCTTTTCATGGATGTCTCCTGTTGTGGTGAGAGGGATTGCGAAAAACGGGACGTAGCGGCCTGGCCGCTCAGACACCGAGAAGGTCGTTGAGCACCGGCATTTTTTCTTCCAGCTCGCTGGCACCGAATTTCTCGACGATGCGGCCGTGCTCCATGACATAGAAGCGGTCGGCCAGTGGCGCGGCAAAGCGGAAATTCTGCTCGACCATGACCACGGTGTAGCCGCGCTCGCGCAGCGTGATGATCATGCGGGCCAGCGCCTGCACGATGACGGGGGCCAGGCCTTCGGAGATTTCGTCCAGCAGCAGCAGCTTGGCACCGGTGCGCAAAATGCGTGCTACCGCCAGCATCTGCTGCTCACCGCCCGACAGGCGGGTGCCCTGGCTGTTGCGGCGTTCGGCCAGGTTGGGAAACATGGCGTAAATTTCATCGATCGACATGCCCGGCGTCCCCGTCTTGAGGACGGGCGGCAGCAGCAGGTTTTCTTCGCACGACAGGCTGGAGAAAATGCCCCGCTCTTCGGGGCAATAGCCCACACCCAGATGCGCGATGCGGTGCGTTGACATGTGGATGGTCTCCACACCATTGATCTTCACGGAGCCCTTGCGCGCCCCGGTGAGGCCCATGACGGCCCGCATGGTGGTGGTGCGCCCGGCGCCATTGCGCCCGAGCAAGGTCACCACTTCGCCGGGCTGCACCACGATGTCCACGCCGTGCAGCACATGCGACTCGCCGTACCAGGCTTCGAGGTTGCGGATTTCGAGCGCGGGGGTATTGGAGGCAGTGGTCGCCATTTCAGTGGGCTCCCTGCAGTTGGCCGTCGGTCGTGCCCATGTAGGCTTCCATCACTTGGGGGTTGTTCGATACTTCGGCGTAAGGCCCCTCGGCCAGCACGGCGCCACGCTGCAGCACCGTGATGCAGTCGGCAATGGTGGACACCACCTTCATGTTGTGCTCCACCATCAGGATGGTCCGGCCAGCCGACACTTTCTTGATGAGCTGCGTCACACGGTCCACATCCTCATGGCCCATGCCCTGCGTGGGCTCGTCGAGCAGCATGAGCTCGGGCTCCATGGCCAGCGTGGTGGCGATTTCCAGGGCGCGCTTGCGGCCATAGGGCAGATTCACCGTGAGCTCATCGGCCAGGTCTTCCAGCCCCACTTCGGTAAGGAGTTCCATGGCGCGGGCATCGAGCTGGCGCAGGCTGCGCTCGCTGCGCCAGAAGTGAAAGGCCGTGCCCAACTTGCGCTGCAGCCCGATGCGCACGTTTTCCAGCAGCGTCAGGTGCGGGAACACCGCCGAGATCTGGAACGAACGGATCACGCCACGGCGTGCGATCTCTGCGGGCTTTTCACGGGTGATGTCCTGACCGTTGAACCGGATCAGACCCGAGGTCGGCTCCAGAAATTTGGTCAGCAAGTTGAAGCAGGTGGTCTTGCCGGCACCATTGGGCCCGATCAGGGCGTGGATGGAGCCGCGGCGCACCGACAAGGTCACATTGCTGACCGCGGTGAAGCCCTTGAACTCTTTGGTCAGGCTTTGGGTTTCAAGAATGACGTCGCTCATTGCGCCTTGATCGCTCCATGGGGATGCTGAGGAAAGAGCCTTGCCACAAGGTCTCCGTGGGTTCTTATGTTGCATCGCATCGTAAGTCCCGACGTGGGGATGCAGATACTGGGACAAATGCCTATGTATAAATGCCTACGCCCTGCGTGCCCCTTGCCTCGCGAGGCCCGCAGCGCACGGCGTGCTCCACCCACTCCAGAAAAAAGGGCTGCATACCCCGGGCGCAACGCCCCTCGGCGCAGCCTACACTGGCCCGATGGCAACACCCTCCCCCCTGCATGCGCGAGGCGCTCCGCGCTCCCTGTCGGGCCTGCTTCCTTTTCTACGGCCCTACCGTGCCCGCATTGGCCTTTCGCTGGTCTTTCTGGTGCTGGCAGCCGTTGCCACGCTGGCCTTTCCCCTGGCATTGCGCAACCTGATCGATGGTGGGCTGCTGGCATCGGACCACGGCAACCAGACGATGGCGCTGCGCGGGCATTTTCAGGCGCTGTTTGCCGTCGCCATTGCCCTGGGCATTTTTTCAGCCGCACGCTTTTACATGGTGAGCTGGCTGGGCGAACGGGTGACAGCGGATCTGCGCAATGCCGTGTACAGCCATGTGCTTGAGCAAAGCCCGCAATTCTTTGAAACCACGCAGACTGGCGAGGTGCTGTCGCGGCTGACGACCGACACTACCCTGGTCCAGACCGTGGTGGGTTCGTCACTTTCGATGGGGCTGCGCAATGCCGTCATGGGCGCGGGCGCACTGGTGATGCTGGTGTGGACCAATCCCTACGTGATGTCGGTGGTGCTTCTGCTCTTGGTGCTGGTGGTCTTGCCCAGCATGTGGATAGGACGGCGCGTGCGGCGCCTCTCGCGCGACAGCCAGGACCGCGTGGCCGACTCCAGCGCCATCGCGGCCGAGGTGCTGAACGCCGTGCCAGTGGTGCAAAGCTATACGGCCGAAGCGCGCGAATCCTTGCGTTTCGCCGACGCTACCGAAAACGCCTTTCAGGCTGCCGTGCGCCGAACGCGTGCACGCGCCTTCCTCGTGGCATTCATCATCATTGCCAACGCAGGCCTGCTGCTATGGGGTCTCTACCGGGGTACGCAGGCGGTGCTGGACGGGCACATGACAGCGGGCCACCTGGGGCAGACGGTGGTGTACGTCATCTTGCTGGCGGGTGCCGTGGCGGTACTGGGAGAGGTCTACGGCGACCTTCTGCGCGCCGCAGGAGCCACGGAGCGCCTGATGGAACTGATCGCCAGCCAATCCCCAGTCACGGAGCCCGTGCTGCCCCGGCCGCTGCCAACGGGAGTCCGGGGGCTGAGCGTGGATTTTGAAGCGGTGAATTTCCACTACCCCTCCCGGCCCGATCAGCCGGCCCTGCAGGCCTTCACACTCCACCTCGAACCGGGTGAGACCGTCGCCCTGGTAGGCGCCAGCGGAGCCGGGAAAACCACGGTGTTTCAGTTGCTCCAGCGCTTCTACGACATCGACCAGCACCCGGACGAAGCTTCGCATGGGCGCATTGCGGTCAATGGCGTGGACATCCGGCAACTGGGACTCCAGCAATTGCGTGCCCACATTGGCACGGTGCCCCAGGACGCGGTGATCTTCTCGGCGTCTGCCTTTGACAATATCCGGTACGGTCGCCCCGATGCTTCAACGGATGAGGTGATCGCCGCGGCACGGGCGGCTTTTGCCCACGACTTCATTGAAGCACTGCCCGAGGGGTATTCCACCTTTCTCGGAGAGCGCGGCGTTCGCCTTTCCGGCGGGCAACGCCAACGGATCTCGATTGCACGTGCGCTGCTGAAGAATCCCCCCTTGCTGCTGCTGGACGAAGCCACCAGCGCACTGGATGCGGAAAGCGAGCGCATGGTGCAGGCCGCCCTCGACTCTGCGATGCAGCGGCACACCGGCCAGCGGACCACCCTGGTCATTGCACACCGCCTGGCCACGGTGCAAAACGCCGACCGGATCGCGGTGCTGGAAAACGGCCGCATCGTCGAACAGGGAACCCATGCCGCGCTGCTCACCCAGGGCGGCGTCTATGCCCGCCTGGCAGCGATGCAATTCACGGCGTGATCGATCAGCATCGACATCGGCCATGTCGATTCACCCGGACCAGAGCCTTATTGCAAGGTTTCCTTGGCCGCTTCGGGCAACAGCAGCGGCAGCACCGCAATGCCCTCATCGAGCAACTGCAATGCCTCTTGGTGTGAAGCCTGGCCTCGTATGGCCCGCTCCTCGACCTCGCCGCGGTGGATGCGCCGGGCCTCTTGCGCAAACTGTGGGCCCACGTCTTCCGTATGGGCCATGACTTTGCGCGCCAGCGACAACCAGGCAGCCTGCAGATCCACACCAGATACTTCAGCAGGGTTGCGGTCAGCAGAGGCGTCCGCAACCGGTGCAACAGGCTCGACCGCCGGTTGCCGGGCGCCCAGATTCAGCCTGGGGGCACTCAGCCTTTTGGCGATGTGGGAGTCCGAGCACATCGGGCATTGCACGAGTGCCTCACGCAACTGCCGCTGAAACTCATCCTCGGACGAGAACCACCCCTCAAAGACATGGCCCTGCCCACAATGCAGGTCAAGCACCTTCATGCCAGCAAGCTCTCAACCGCCGCATCAGCCGTGGCGGCGCAGCAGATAGCGGTAAACAAAACCGGGAAATGCCAGCGTGAGGAAAAGGGTGCCCGTGACGGCATAGAACTCCCACCCCTGCGGAGCAATCTGTCCGGCACGGCGCTCCAGCAAGAGGGCCATGCCTCCCACCAGGAAATACAGCGCCACCAGTTCCACCAGCCGCACCGGCAAAGACTTCTTTGGCTGCTTCAACGGACCGATCACCATCAGCCTGTGGTTGATAAACGGAAGATTGGCCGCGAAGAATGCAGCAACGATGATGAGCCAGATAGCGCCAGTTTGCGACACGGAAATACCCTGCTCGAACTCAGGTCGCCAGGGCCCGCACGATGGCATCGGCACACAAGGCCATCAAGCCACCAGGCAGCAAACCCAGTCCCAGTACCAGCGCGCCATTGACAGTCAAGACAACCCGAACATCCAAGGGTGCGGATACGCTGGTCGCCGTCAGGGGCGCATCAAAATACATCACCTTGACAACGCGCAAATAGTAGAAAGCACCGATCAGGGACATCACGACGGCAAACACGGCCAGCGCAATATAGAGCCCTTGCCCCGATGCCACCAATGCCTGCAATACCGACAACTTGGCGTAAAAACCCACCAGTGGCGGAATGCCCGCCATGGAGAACAGGCAGACGGCCATCACGCCGGCATACAGCGGACTGCGCTGGTTCAGGCCCGCCAGATCCGCAATCTCTTCGCTTTCAAAGCCTTCGCGGGCCAGCAACAGGATCACGCCAAACGCAGCCAGGGTGGTCAGAACATAGCTCACCACGTAAAACATGGCGGAACTGTAGGCACTCTCCACAGCGGCGGCATCCACATTGCCGTTGATCACACCCGACAACAGGCCCAGCAAGACAAAGCCCATCTGTGCAATGGTGGAGTAAGCCAGCATGCGCTTCAGATTGGTCTGCGCAATGGCGGCCAGGTTACCCACCAGCAGCGAGCCAATGGCCAGCACCGCAAGCATCTGCTGCCAATCGATGGCCAGGGGCAGCAACCCATCCACCAGCAGCCGGATGGCGATCGCAAATGCGGCGAGCTTGGGCGCGCCACCGATCATCAGTGTCACGGCCGTGGGCGCACCCTGGTAAACATCGGGAATCCACATGTGGAACGGCACCACACCCAGCTTGAAAGCCAGGCCTGCGACCACGAAGACCAGTCCGAACACCAGCACCTGGTGCCGGATCTGGCCGGAATTGACGGCCTTGAACACTTGCCCGATATCGAGCGATCCCGTGGCGCCATACAGCATCGACAGACCATAAAGCAGGAAACCGCTGGCCATGGCACCGAGCACGAAATACTTCATGGCGGCCTCAGTGGCCGTTGCGTTGTCCCGGCGCAATGCCACCAGGGTGTAACTGGACAGGGTCAGCAGCTCCAGGCCCAGGTAGATCACCAGAAAGTTGTTGCCGGAGATCATGATGGACATGCCCAGCAACGCCAGCATCGACAGGGTGAAAAATTCACCACCACGCAACATGTCACGATCGGCAGCGTAAGGGCGCCCGTAGACCAGCGTCACCATCATGGCCACGGTGGCGAAACATTTGAGCCAGTTGCCCATGGCATCACTGACGACCATGTTGCCGAAACCGTAGAACGTGTTTCCGCTGCTGGCATACAGCCCCTGCAGGGCGGCAACCACGGCCAGCGTGAGCATGGTGAGGACATAAGTACCGGTACGGCGTGGGCTGCGGACCCCCAGGTCCACCAGCATGATCACGCAGGCCATGACCAGCAGCACGATCTCGGGGTAAACGGCAAGCCAGCTGATGTTGTCAATCATCTCGAATCTCTCAGTTCAGTCTGGTCAGTTCAGCTTGGACAGGGCCACATGCTTGAGCAACTCCGCCACAGAGGTGTCCATCACGTCGGTGAAGGGGCGTGGATAAAGGCCCATCGCCAGCACGGCAATCGCCAGCAGCGACATCACGAGGAATTCACGGCTGTTGATATCGGAGAGCTCCTTGACGTGATCGTTGGCAACAGGGCCCAGATAGACCCGCTTGAACATCCAGAGCGTATAAGCGGCGCCAAAGATCAACGCCGTGGCGGCTGCGCCACCGATCCAGAAATTGGCTTTCACCGCACCCAGGATCACCATCCACTCGCCCACGAATCCGGCGGTTCCCGGCAGTCCGCAATTGGCCATGGCAAACAGCAAGGCAAATGCCGTGAAGTTCGGCATGGTATTGACGACGCCACCATAAGCAGAAATTTCGCGGGAATGCACCCGGTCGTACAGCACGCCAATCGAAAGGAACATGGCACCGGAGACAAAGCCATGCGCAATCATTTGCACCAGACCGCCCGAAACACCCAGATCATTGAAGATGAAGAAACCGAGCGTGACAAAACCCATGTGCGCCACGGAGGAGTAAGCCACCAGCTTTTTCATGTCCTTCTGGACCAGTGCCACCAGGCCCACATAAATCACGGCCACCAGGGACAGCGCAATCATGAGCCAAGCCCATTCGCGCGACGCATCCGGCGCAATCGGCATGGAGAAACGCAGAAAACCGTAGGCTCCCAGCTTCAACATGATGGCCGCCAGAACAGCGGAGCCGCCGGTGGGGGCTTCCACGTGCACGTCGGGCAGCCAGGTGTGGACCGGCCACATGGGTACCTTGACCGCAAACGCGGCGAAGAAAGCAAAGAAAAGCAGCGTCTGCGCGGTGGCGCTGAGCGGCAACTGGTGCCATGCAGCGATGTCGAAACTGCCACCCGACTGGTTGTACAGGAAGATGAGCGCAATCAACATCAACAGCGAGCCGAGCAGCGTGTAGAGGAAGAACTTGAACGCCGCGTAGATCTTGTTGGGCCCGCCCCAGATACCGATGATCAGGTACATCGGAATCAGGGTTGCCTCAAAGAACACGTAGAACAACAGGCCGTCAAGGGCGCAGAACACACCGATCATCAACCCCGAAAGGATCAGAAAGGCACCCATGTACTGGTTGACGCGCTCGGTGATCGACTCCCAGGATGCGATCACCACGATGACCGTGATAAACGCGGTAAGTGGCACAAACCAGAAGGAAATGCCATCCACACCCAGGTGGTAATGGACATTGAAACGCTCAATCCAGGTGGTCTTTTCGACAAACTGCATGGCCGCAGTACCCAGCTTGAAGCCATCGTACAGAGGCAGCGTTACCAACAAGCCGATGATGGCGCCAATCAGCGCGACCCAGCGGACGGCACGGGCGTGTTCATCCCGCCCGACCGCCAGCAGCAGAACACCAAAGACGATTGGCGTCCAGATTGCAAGACTCAACAGACCCATTTTGTTCTTTTCCTTATTTGATGAGCTGCAGGAAATAGTCGCGCCAGACAAACCAGGTCATCAGCGCAAACACGCCCAGAATCATCACCAGGGCATAGTGGAAGATGAACCCGGTCTGCATCCAGCGCACCACGCCGGAAATCCAGCCCACCAGCTTCCACGATCCATTGACCAGGGCACCATCAATGATGGCGCGGTCTCCCACTTTCCACAGACCCGAGCCGAGGGCGCGTGCACCACGCGCCAGGATGTTCTCGTTGAGCCAGTCCAGGTAGTACTTGTTTTCCAGCAGCGCATAGAGCGGCTGCACGCGTGCCTTGATGGCCGTGGGCAAAGCGGGATTGACCATGTACATGTAGTAGGACAACGCCACACCCGCCAGCGCCAGCCAGAACGGGGCCGTCTGCAATCCATGCAGGGCCATGGCCATGGGACCGTGGAAGATTTCGGCCAGTTTGGCCATGGCGGGATGCTTGACTGCATCCACAAAAATCACGTCCTTGAAGAAGTCGCCAAACAGCATGGGCTGGATGAACATGAAACCCACCACGACAGACGGGATAGCCAGGAGAACCAGCGGTACCGTGACCACCCATGGCGATTCGTGGGGCTCATGGTGCTCGCCATGACCATGTCCATGATCGTCCGCATGGTGCGCATCTGGATTCTGGTCAAAGCGTTCCTTGCCATGGAACACCAGGAAATACATGCGGAACGAATAGAACGCCGTGATGAAGACACCTGCCAATACGGCAAAGTGGGCAAACCCAGCAGCTGGCAGGTGGCTGAAATGGACGGCCTCGATGATGCTGTCCTTGGAATAAAAACCCGAGAACAGGGGGGTGCCAATCAGCGCCAGCGAACCGAGCAGGGAAGTAATCCAGGTGATGGGCATGTACTTGCGCACGCCACCCATCCAGCGGATATCCTGGTTGTGGTGCATGCCCATGATGACCGAACCGGCGCCCAGGAACAAAAGCGCCTTGAAGAATGCGTGGGTCATCAGGTGGAACACGGCCACCGAGTAGGCCGAGGCCCCCAGGGCCACCGTCATGTAGCCGAGTTGCGACAAGGTGGAATAAGCCACCACGCGCTTGATGTCATTCTGGATGATGCCCAGAAAGCCCATGAACAGGGCCGTGATGGCGCCAATGACCAGAATGAAATTGAGCGCCGTATCCGACAGTTCAAACAGCGGCGACATGCGGGCCACCATGAAAATGCCGGCCGTCACCATGGTTGCCGCGTGAATCAGAGCGGAAATGGGGGTGGGGCCTTCCATCGAATCGGGCAACCACACATGCAGTGGAAACTGGGCGCTTTTGCCCATGGCACCAATGAACAGGCAGATACAGATGACCGTGATGAGCATCCAGTCGGTTCCCGGGAAGGACAGACCGCCCAGTTCAGCCGTTTTGCCAAACACCTCGCCGTAATTGAGGGTGCCGGCATATGCCGCTATCAATCCAATGCCCAGAATGAATCCGAAGTCACCCACACGATTGACCAGGAAGGCCTTCATGTTGGCGAAGATGGCAGAGGGCTTGTTGAACCAGAAACCAATCAGGAGATACGAGACCAGGCCCACCGCTTCCCAGCCAAAGAAAAGCTGCAGCAGGTTGTTGCTCATGACCAGCATGAGCATGGAGAACGTGAACAGCGAAATATAGGCAAAGAAACGGTTGTAGCCGTCGTCCTCCTCCATGTAGCCAATGGTGTAGATGTGCACCATGAGCGACACGAAAGTCACCACCACCATCATCATGGCGGTAAGACTGTCGATGAGGAAGCCGACTTCCATCTTGAGCCCGCCCACGACCATCCAGGTGTAGAGCGTCTCATTGAAGCGTGCGCCATCCAGCGCCACGCTCTTGAGCGTCATGGCCGACAGGATGAATGCCACCAGCACACCCAGGATGGTCAGCGTGTGGCTGAGGCGTCGACCGATCCAGTTGCCACCAAAGGTGGTGCCAAGGATGCCGGCCAGCAAGGCGCCCGCCAGCGGCGCCAGCGGAACCGCCAGAAGCGTTGAAGCAGAAAGGGTTTGACTCATTCTTGAGAACCTTGGGAATGCGTGCGACTCAACCCTTGAGGGTGTTGAGGTCTTCCGCGTTGATGCTGGTCTTGTTGCGGAACAGCAGCACCAGGATGGCCAGACCGATGGCCGACTCGGCCGCAGCCACCGTCAGGATGAAAAACACGAAAACCTGGCCGTGCATGTCGCCCAGATAGTGCGAGAACGCCACGAAATTCATATTGACCGCAAGCAGCATCAATTCGATCGCCATCAGCAAAACGATCAGGTTCTTGCGATTGAGGAAAATACCGATCACGGCAAGGGCGAACAACATGGCGCCCAGTGAAAGAAAGTGGCCCAGCGTCAATGTCATGCTTTTTTCTCCTCGCCCGCAGGTGCACTGGCGACTTCGGGGGCAGGCTTCTGGGTTGCTGCCAGTTTCACCACCTGCAGACGATCACGCGCCCGCACCCTGATCTGCGTCGAGGGGTCGATCGCCTTGGTGTCCTTGCGCTGGCGCAGCGTCAAGGCAATGGCGGCAATCATGGCCACCAGCAAAATGACGGCGGCAATTTCCACGGGATACAGATATTCCGTGTAGAGCAATTTGCCCAGCGCCTTGGCGTTGGAGTAGGGAACCACCTGCCCCGCCGCATCCAGCACCACCGCGACGGCCTTGGGTTCATCCATGCCCCGAAAGCCACCCATGAGAACTGCCGCCATTTCCAGGGCGATCATGGCGCCCACGAAGGCGGCCAGCGGAAAATGCTTCCAGAAACCCTTGCGTATCGTATCGATGTGGATATCCAGCATCATCACCACGAACAGGAAAAGCACCATGACCGCCCCCAGATACACCAGGACCAGCACGATGGCGAGAAACTCCGCCTTGAGCAGCAACCAGATCGCAGCAGCCTGAGAGAAGGCCAGGATCAGGTTCAGCACCGCATGCACGGGATTGCGCGCGGTAATCACCCGGAATGCTGCGAACAGCAGCACCACCGAGAAGAGATAGAAAAAACCAGTCTTGGCGTCCATGAATCGGTTCTTTGTAGAAAGTCTGGCCTAAGGAACTCGCATCAGTACCGCATTAGCGGTACTTGGCGTCAGCGGCCTTGGCCGCAGCGATTTCACCTTCGTAGCGGTCACCCACCGCCAAAAGCATGTCTTTGGTGAAATACAGATCGCCCCGCTTCTCCCCGTGGTATTCGAGGATGTGCGTTTCAACGATCGAGTCCACCGGGCAGCTCTCTTCGCAAAATCCACAGAAGATGCATTTGGTCAGGTCGATGTCGTAACGCGTCGTGCGGCGCGATCCATCCTCACGCACATCCGACTCGATGGTGATGGCCATCGCAGGGCAGACAGCTTCACACAGTTTGCAGGCAATGCAACGCTCTTCACCGTTGTCATAGCGGCGCAATGCATGCAGCCCCCGGAAACGCGGCGACAAAGGCGTTTTTTCCTCGGGGAACTGCACCGTCACCTTGCGGCGAAAGGCGTAGCGTCCGGTCAGGGCCATGCCCTTGACCAGCTCCACCAACATGAAGCTCTTGAGAAAGTCTTTGAACGAAAAAGGTGCAGCAGCAGCAACAGCAGTCATTTGTGTCCCCGCTTATTTCCAGATATTCCACGGCGAGAGCAACCACCCGCCAACAATGAGCAGCCACACCAGCGTGACCGGAATGAAGATTTTCCAGCCCAGACGCATGATCTGGTCGTACCGGAAACGGGGGAAAGTCGCCCGGATCCAGATAAACATCGACACCACGGCAAAGGTCTTCAGACCCAGCCAGATCCAGCCCGGAATCCAGTTGAACAGCGCGCTGTCAATGGGAGACAACCAGCCACCGAGGAACATCAGCGCGGCCAGAATGGACACCAGCCACATGCTGGCGTATTCGGCCAGGAAGAAAATGGCAAAACCCATGCCCGAATACTCAACCATGTGTCCCGCCACAATCTCGGCCTCTCCCTCCACCACGTCAAACGGGTGGCGGTTGGTTTCTGCCACGCCGGAGATCAGGTACACCAGGAAAATCGGCAGCAGGGGCAACCAGTTCCACGACAGGAAACCCAAACCCTTGTCGGCGGCCATGCCACGCCCCTGCCCCATCACGATTTCGGTCAGGTTCATGCTGCCAGACACCATGATCACCACCAGGAAGCAAAAGCCCATGGCGATTTCATAGCTGACCATCTGCGCCGAAGCCCGCAATGCTCCCAGAAAGGCGTACTTCGAATTGGACGCCCACCCGGCAATGATCACGCCATAGACTTCGATGGAAGTAATGGCCATCACCAGCAGCAGGCCCGCATTCACATTGGCCAGAGCGACGTCTGGGCCAAAGGGAATCGCCACCCAGGCCGCCAGTGCGGGCATGATGGCCATGACCGGCCCCAGCACAAAGAGGCCTTTGCTCGCCGCGGTAGGCTGGATGATTTCCTTGGTCAGCAGCTTCAAGGCGTCCGCAATCGGCTGCAGCAGTCCGAAGGGGCCGACCCGGTTGGGACCATGGCGAACCTGCATGAAGCCCAGCAGCTTGCGCTCCCACAGCGTCAGGTAGGCAACCGCACCCATCAGCGGCGCCAGGATCACCACAATTTTCAGCAGGATCCAGAGTACGGGCCAGACGATGGCAGTCCACCAGCCATAGCTCAACAGGTTCAAACCTGCGTTGTGGATTGCATCAATCATGCCGCGACTCCTTCCTGCGCACGACGTGCATCCGCCGTCAGTTGCAACGAAGTGGCCCGTCGCACCAGTCCGTCCAGCTGGTAGATGGACGCCACGACCGGCTCACCCACTGCAGAGTTGGCAGCCTGTGGCAGCATGGCCTGGGCGTTATTCAACAGCGCAGATGACACCGTTGCCGTGCCACCTGCCGGAGTGCCGGTCGCCTTGGCAAGCACATCCTGGGACGTCTCGAAATCAAAACCCGGAACGTTCAGCAGATTGGCCAGCACCCGCAGCACCTTCCAGGCAGGCCGGGTTTCACCCAACGGCCGGACGACTGCATGGAAACTCTGCAAACGGCCTTCGGCGTTCACAAAGCTGCCCGATGTCTCGGTAAATGGTGCAATCGGCAGCAAGACATCGCTGAAAGCCATGTTGGCCTTGAACGGGCTCAGCGTGACCACCATATCGGTCTTGGCAAGCGCCTGACAAGCGGCTTCACCACCGGCCGCATCAAAGGCGGGCTCGGTATTCAGCAGGATGGCAGCTTTCAGGCTTCCACCAAGCATCTGGCCGGCATTCTGACCACCGTTGACAGGCATGGCACCGGCAAACTGTGCTCCCACCGTGTTGGCAGCCTCCGTGAGGTAACCCACCGTGGCGCCCGCCTGTTCACCGATCCACTGCGCCAGCGCCAGCAAGCGGCTGGCATGTGCATGGTGCGCAGCTGCGTTCCCGAGCAAGATGGCCTTGCGCTCGCCACCCAGCAGGGAACGGGCGATGGCCAAAGCCGAGCCGTCCACCGGAGCGGTCCCATCGGGAGCCGGTATGCCTTTTTCCTGGGCAATGGCGGCGGCAACGCTGGCGAGCGCCTGTTCCCATGCGCCGGACTGCTGCACCAGCGTGTGTGCCACGGGCATGGCCCAGTCATAAACTTCAGAATTGATGGCACTGACCGCACAACCATGGCGCGCTGCCTGGCGAATACGCTGTGCAAACAGCGGATGGTCCTTGCGCAGGTTGGAGCCGACCACCAGCACACGCTGCAAAGTGGAAAGCGATGCGATGGAGGTGCCCAGCCAGCGAATTCCGGCTGGTGCCGGGAATTCGGCATTGCGCAGCCGGTAGTCGATGTTCTCGCTGCCCAGTCCACGCACCAGGGAGCCTGCCAGATACAGCTCTTCCAGCGTGCTGTGCGGGCTCACCAGGGCGCCAATAGCGCCAGCGCCATGGTCGTTGCGAACGCAGCGCAAACCGTTGGCGACATATTCGAGTGCCGTCTGCCAGTCCACCTCTTGCCAGGTGCCGCCCTGCTTGAGCATGGGCCGGGTCAGGCGTTCGTCGCCGTTGAGCGCTTCATACGAAAAGCGGTCGCGGTCCGCAATCCAGCATTCGTTGACCTCTTCGTTCTCAAACGGAACGACGCGCATGACCTTGTGATTCTTCACCTGGACAATGAGGTTGGCGCCGGTGGAGTCATGGGGGCTGACCGACTTGCGGCGCGAAAGCTCCCAGGTGCGGGCGCTGTAGCGGAAAGGCTTGCTGGTCAACGCACCCACCGGGCAGATGTCGATCATGTTGCCCGAGAGCTCGGAATCGATCGTTTCGCCCGTCACGGTGGTAATCTCGGAGTGTTCACCCCGATGGATCATGCCCAGTTCCATGACGCCAGCCACTTCCTGGCCGAAGCGCACACAGCGGGTGCAGTGGATGCAACGGCTCATCTCCTCCATGGAGATCAGCGGGCCCACATCCTTGTGGAGCACCACGCGTTTTTCCTCTTCGTAACGCGACGAGGAAGCGCCATAACCGACGGCCAGATCCTGCAGCTGGCATTCCCCGCCCTGGTCGCAGATGGGGCAATCGAGCGGGTGATTGATGAGCAGAAATTCCATCACCGACTTCTGCGCCTGAATGGCTTTGTCGGTCTTGGTGCGCACGATCATGCCTTGCGTCACCGGAGTGGCGCATGCAGGCATGGGCTTGGGCGCTTTTTCGACGTCCACGAGGCACATGCGGCAATTGGCCGCAATCGACAATTTCTTGTGATAGCAGAAGTGGGGAATGTAGGTGCCAGCCTTTTCGGCAGCATGCATCACCATGGAGCCCTCGGTGACTTCTACCTTCTGACCGTCCAGTTCAATTTCAACCATATGCTTTTCTCGCGATCAGGCAGAGGGCGCAGCCTGAGGGGTCTTGTTCCGGATCAACGCTTCGAACTCGGGGCGGAAGTGCTTGATCATGGCGCGCACAGGCATTGCCGCAGCATCGCCCAGGGCGCAGATGGTGCGTCCCATGATGTTGCTGGCCACGGAATCGAGCACCTCCATGTCGGCAGGACGACCCTCACCACGATGGATGCGGTCCACCAGACGCCAGAGCCAGCCCGTGCCTTCGCGGCATGGCGTGCACTGTCCGCACGACTCATGCATGTAGAAATAGGACAGGCGCTTGAGGGACTCCACCATGCAGCGCGAATCGTCCATGACGATGACGGCACCCGAACCCAGCATGGAGCCGGCCTTGGCAATGGAGTCATAGTCCATGGTGCATTCCATGATGATGGATGCCGGCAACACGGGTGACGACGAACCACCAGGAATCACGGCCTTGAGCTGGCGCCCCGTCCGTACACCACCCGCCAATTCGAGGAGCTTGGCAAACGGCGTGCCCATGGGCACCTCGTAATTGCCGGGACGCTCCACATCGCCACTGACCGAGAAGATCTTGGTACCACCATTGTTAGGCTTGCCGCAGGCCAGGTAGGCTGCGCCACCGTTGCGGATGATCCACGGCACCGCCGCAAAGGTTTCGGTGTTGTTGATGGTCGTGGGCTTGCCATAGAGGCCGAAGCTGGCCGGGAATGGCGGCTTGAAGCGGGGCTGCCCCTTCTTGCCTTCCAGCGATTCGAGCAAGGCCGTTTCTTCGCCGCAGATGTACGCGCCAAACCCGTGGTGCGCATGCAGCTGAAAGCTAAAGCCGCTGCCCAGGATGCCGTTGCCCAGATAACCCGCAGCGCGCGCCTCTTCCAGCGCGGCCTCGAAGCGCTCGTAGACCTGGAAGATTTCACCGTGGATGTAGTTGTAGCCCACGCTGATACCCATCGCGTAGGCAGCAATGATCATGCCCTCGATCACGATGTGCGGGTTGTACATCAGGATGTCGCGGTCCTTGCAAGTACCTGGCTCACCCTCGTCCGAGTTGCACACCAGGTACTTCTGCCCGGGGAACTGCCGTGGCATGAAGCTCCACTTCAGGCCGGTGGGAAAACCCGCACCGCCACGACCCCGCAGACCGGACTCCTTCACGGTCGCAATCACCTGGTCCTGCGTGAGCCCCTCACCACCATCCTTGCCCAGGATGGCGCGCAGCGCCTGGTAGCCACCACGCGCTTCATAGTCCTTGATACCCCAGTTGGAGCCATTCAGGTCGGCGTAGATCTGGGGCGCAATGTGGCGGTCATGGAAGCAGGTTTCGACACCTGCCGCCTGGAATTGTGCAAGCACCTGGGCAGCCGTCGTCATTGCTTGGCCTCCACTGCACGCAGGCTGTCAACCAGTTGGTCGAGCTTGTCATTGCCCATGAAGCTGCACATGTTGCGGTCGTTCACCAGCATCACGGGCGCATCGGCGCAGGCACCGAGGCACTCGCATTGCTGCAGGGTGAACAGGCCGTCCGACGTGGTTTCCCCCATGGAAATGCCCAGCTTGTGCTCAAGGTGCTCCAGCGCCTTGCCGCCGTCACGCAACAGGCATGGCAGATTGGTGCAGACGTTGAGCTTGTACTTGCCCACCGCCTGCTGGTTGTACATGTTGTAGAAGGTGGTGACTTCGTGCACGGCGATCTGCGGCATGCCGAGGTACTCGGCAATACCCGCTTCACTGGCTTCGCTGACATGGCCCTGCTCCTGCTGCACGATGGACAGGCAGGCCATCACGGCCGACTGCTTCTGCTCCGGCGGGTACTTGGCCACTTCTCGCGCGAATCGCGCTTTGGTCGCTTCGGTAATCATCGATCAATCTCTCCGAACACGATATCCATGGTCCCAATGATGGCCACGGCGTCCGCAATCATGTGGCCCCGGGCCATTTCATCCAGCGTGGCCAGATGCGCAAAACCGGGGGCACGGATCTTCAGGCGATAGGGTTTGTTGGCACCATCGCTCACCAGATAGATGCCAAATTCCCCCTTGGGATGCTCCACTGCCGCATAGGCTTCGCCCTCGGGAACATGGAACCCTTCAGTGAACAGCTTGAAATGGTGGATCAGCTCTTCCATGTTGGATTTCATGGATTCGCGATCAGGCGGTGCAATCTTGTGGTTGTCGGTGATCACTGGCCCCGGGTTGGCACGCAGCCAGTCCACACATTGCTTGATGATGCGGTTGGACTCGCGCATTTCCTGCATGCGCACCAGATAGCGGTCATAGCAGTCGCCCGTCTTGCCCACAGGCACGTCGAAGTCCATGCGGTCGTAAACGTCGTAGGGCTGCGTCTTGCGCAAATCCCACGCAATGCCGGAGCCGCGCAGCATGGGACCGGTCATCCCCAGATTCAGCGCCCGCTCGGGCGTCACCACGCCGATACCCACGGTGCGCTGCTTCCAGATGCGGTTGTCGGTGAGCAGGGTTTCGTACTCGTCCACACAACCCGGGAAGCGCTGGGTGAAGTCGTCAATGAAATCAAGCATCGAACCCTGGCGGTTCTTGTTCATGGCCTCCAGGGCCTTGGCATTCTTGATCTTGCTGACCTTGTACTGCGGCATGCTGTCCGGCAGATCACGGTACACACCGCCGGGCCGGAAATACGCCGCATGCATGCGCGCACCGGACACGGCTTCGTACATGTCAAACAGGTCTTCGCGCTCGCGGAAGGTGTAGATCAGGATGGTGGAGCTGCCGCAATCGTTGCCATGCGAGCCGAGCCACATCAGGTGGTTCAGCAGACGCGTGATTTCAGCAAACATCACACGGATGTACTGCGCGCGCAGCGGCACTTCGATGCCCAGCAGTTTTTCAATCGCCAGGCAGTAGGCATGCTCGTTGCACATCATCGAGACGTAATCGAGCCGGTCCATGTAAGGCAGCGACTGGATATAGGTCTTGTGCTCGGCCAGCTTTTCGGTAGCCCGGTGCAGCAGACCAATATGCGGGTCGGCGCGCTGCACCACTTCGCCATCGAGCTCCAGCACCAGACGCAGCACACCGTGCGCGGCCGGGTGCTGCGGACCAAAATTCAGGGAATAGTTCTTGATTTCCGCCATGATGGATCACGTGAGACGCCCAGCGGCTCAGTGCAGGCCTCCGTACTTGTCTTCGCGAATAATGCGGGGCGTGATTTCCCGAGGCTCGATGGACACGGGCTCATAGACCACGCGCCGCTGCTCGGTGTCGTAGCGCATTTCCACATGCCCGGACAGCGGAAAATCCTTGCGGAAGGGGTGGCCGATGAAGCCATAGTCGGTCAGGATGCGGCGCAGGTCGCTGTGGCCATCGAACACGATGCCGAACAGGTCAAAGGCCTCGCGCTCGTACCAGTTGGCCGAGTTCCACAGATCGGACACCGACGCCACCACCGGAAAATCATCGTCCGGGCAGAACACCTTGACGCGCACGCGCTGGTTCAGGCTGACGGACAGCAGGTGCGACACCACGCCATAGCGGGCACCCTCGTTCACGGCGTCGGCATAGGCAGAATAGTCCACGCCACACAGGTCGATGAGCTGCTCGAAGCGGCAACCCTCGGCATCGCGCAACACGCGCATGGCATCCAGGTAATCAGCAGCAGCCACCACCACCGTGACTTCGTCCAGGGCCACCGTGATTTGGAGCGCCCGGGCGCCCAGGGCCGCAGCAATGTTGTCTTGGAGTTTTTCCGGCCGAATGGCAACAGCAGTCATCATCAACCCTTCAGACACGAGCAATGGTGTTGGTGCGGCGGATCTTCTGCTGCAACTGGATGATGCCGTAGATCAACGCTTCGGCCGTGGGCGGGCAGCCAGGCACATACACATCCACCGGCACGATGCGGTCACAGCCACGCACCACGGAATAGCTGTAGTGGTAGTAGCCACCGCCATTGGCGCACGACCCCATCGACAGAACCCAGCGCGGCTCCGACATCTGGTCATACACCTTGCGCAAAGCCGGTGCCATCTTGTTGCACAGCGTGCCGGCAACAATCATCAGATCGGACTGTCGCGGACTGGCGCGGAACACCTCGGCACCAAAGCGCCCGATGTCGTAGCGCGCAGCGGCGGCATGCATCATCTCGACCGCGCAGCATGCCAGACCAAAGGTCATGGGCCACAGGGATCCGGTCTTGGCCCAGTTCACCACGGAGTCGTAGCTCGTGGTGATGAAGCCTTCCTTCATCACGCCTTCAATCATTGCATCAGTCCTTGTGAAGCCCGCTCATTCCCAGTTCAGGGCGCCTTTTTTCCACTCGTAGGCAAAACCCACGACCAGGATGGCCAGGAAGATCACCACGGCGACAAAGCCGGTAATCCCTACCTCCTGCAGCGACACGGCCCAGGGAAACAGGAAGGCGATTTCCAGATCGAACAGGATGAAGAGAATGGCCACGAGGTAGTAGCGCACATCGAATTTCATGCGCGCATCCTCGAAGGCTTCGAAGCCACATTCGTAAGGGGAGTTCTTCGCCGCGTCCGGGCGATTGGGGCCCAGCACATACCCCAGGGCCAGGGGAACGACACCTACGGCGATGCCGACCAAGATAAACAAAAGGACGGGGAGGTACTGTTCGAGGTTCATCTGGAGGATGTGCTCACCGCTGTGGCCTTGCCCGTCAGAACCCTGGCCGGGTCATGCAGGCAGGCCTTTGTTTTGGTGCCGTCGGCGAGACTCGAACTCGCACAGCTTTCGCCACTACCCCCTCAAGATAGCGTGTCTACCAATTTCACCACGACGGCTGATTTTTCATCTGGATGGCATGAGGAACCTTGCGGTTTTGGCTTTCCAGACAATCCGGAATTCTACTCCGGAAAAACCCTGCTCCGGAGCCAGAAAACCAATTTAGTGCAGTTTATTTCGTCGGGATCTGCGCTGCACCCGAGGCGGGCGCTGCAGGCGCAGGAACCACCGTATTCGATCCTGCCGTCGCAGGCGCTTCCACCGAAGCCGCGGGAACCACTGCAGCCGGCGTTTCCAGCACGCTGCCCGAACTGGCGGGACGCACATTGCCAAAATAAGCCAGCGCCAGCGTCGCCACGAAGAACACCGTGGCCAGCACGCCCGTGGTGCGCGAAAGGAAGTTGGCACTACCACTGGCACCAAACAGGCTACCCGAGGAGCCGCTGCCAAAAGCGGCCCCCATGTCGGCACCCTTGCCATGCTGGACCAGGATCAGGCCAATCATGCCCAGCGCCGTCAGCATCTGCACACCCAAAATCACATTCACAAGCACATTCATTCTCTGTTCACTCCTGATTTAATCGCTGCCAGCGCAATCCCTTATTGGGCGGCAGCAATAATTTGCAAAAAGTCTTGGGCCTTCAATGCCGCACCGCCCACCAGGCCGCCGTCGATATCTGCTTGCGCCAGCAACTGCGCTGCATTGGCGGCGTTCATGCTGCCGCCGTACAGCAGGCGAATGCGGTCCGCATGTTCACTGGCGGCGGCCAACTGGGCCCGCAGCACGGCGTGCACCTGCTGGGCCTGCTCTGGCGAAGCCGTGCGCCCGGTTCCAATGGCCCAGACGGGCTCATAGGCCACCACGATTTCGCTGATGCAATGGCCGTTGAGATGGATCACCGCCGCCAGCTGGCGCTTCACGACCACCTCGGTCTGGCCAGCCTCCCGCTCGGCCAGGGTTTCACCCACGCAAACAATGGGCGTGATGCCCAGCGCCAGCGCCCGCTGCGCCTTGACGGCCACCACGGTATCGCTCTCGCCGTGGTACTGGCGGCGCTCGGAGTGCCCCACCAGCACATAGCGCACACCGAATTCCTTGAGCATGGCTGCCGAGGTTTCGCCCGTGTAGGCGCCCGCCTCATGCACCGAGACATCCTGCGCAGCCAGCGCCAGCGCCGACCCCGCCGCGATGCCCGCCACCTGCGCCAGATAAGGTGCCGGCACCGCCACCGCCACGTCGCAGGCGGGTTGCCCCATGCCAGCGATCAGGGCGCGCACCAGCGCGTCGTTGGCAGCCAGGCTGCCATTCATCTTCCAGTTGCCTGCGATGAGTTTCTTTTTCATGATGACCACGTCAAAACAATCTTGCCGATGTGCCGGTTGGACTCCATCAGCGCATGGGCCTGCGCGGCATCCGCCGCAGCGAAAGTGCTGTGAATGACCGGGCGGACCGTGCCCGCCGCGATCAGGGGCCAGACATGCTCACGCAGCGCGCGCGCAATGGCACCCTTGAACGCCACCGGGCGCGGCCGCAAGGTCGAACCCGTGATGGTCAACCGGCGCCGCAGCACCAGCCCCGCGTTGAACGCACTCTTGACCCCGCCCTGCACGGCGATGATGACCAGGCGACCGTCCTCGGCCAGGCACTCCACCTCGCGCGCCACATAGTCGCCGGCGACCATGTCCAGCACCACATCCACGCCCTTGCCGGCGGTGATGCGCTTGGCCTCCTCGACAAAGTCCTGCGTCCTGTAGTTGATGGCATGGTGCGCGCCCAGCGCCAGGCAGGCCGCACATTTTTCATCGCTGCCCGCCGTCACGATCACCGTGGCACCCAAGGCGCGCGCCAGCTGGATGGCCGTGACGCCAATGCCGCTGGTGCCGCCCTGCACCAGCAGGGTTTCGCCCGGCTGCAGGCGTCCGCGGTCGAACACATTGCTCCATACCGTGAAGAAGGTTTCGGGCAAAGAGGCCGCCTCGATGTCGCTGAGCCCGGCGGGCACCGGCAGGCACTGCTCGACCGGCGCCACGCACCACTCGGCATAGCCGCCACCAGCCACCAGCGCGCAAACGCGGTCGCCCACCTTCAAACCGGCCTTGGACAGAGCGACAGCATCGCCGCTTTCCACAACACCCGCCACTTCCAGCCCCGGAAGGTCGGAAGTACCCGGTGGCGGCGCGTAATGGCCCAGACGCTGCAACACGTCGGGCCGGTTGATGCCACTCGCACTGACGCGGATCAGCAACTCGCCCGTCCCCGCCTGGGGCATGGGGCGCTCGCCCAGGCGCAACACCTCTGGAGCACCAAAGGCCGTGATTTCTACAGCGCGCATACCGGAACCCTTCGCACGTCCATCTGAATGATTTTGACCTCCAGCACTTGTGCAACAAGTGCCAGAAGCTCCTATATCAACAGCAGATCAATCAACCGTTCAGCTGGCCCGCGCTGCTTTCGGAAGGCACCGCTTGCTGCTGCTGTTGCTGCTGCTCGGCGGGCTGGCGATCACGACCACCATCGCGGCGCTCGCCACCGCGGTCACCCCGCTCGGCCGGGGCCGGACGATCGCTGCCGCCGGCTGGACGCTCGGCCAGTGCCTTCATCGACAGCTTGACGCGGCCCTTTTCGTCGGTCTCCATGACCTTGACCTTGACGATCTGGCCTTCGGTCAGGTAGTCGCCCACGCGCTCGACGCGCTCGTGCGCAATCTGGCTGATGTGCAGCAGTCCGTCCTTGCCGGGCAGCAGGTTGATCAGCGCGCCGAAGTCCAGGATCTTGGTGACCGGGCCTTCGTAGATCTTGCCGATTTCGACTTCGGCCGTGATCTGCTCGATGCGGCGCTTGGCTTCGTCGGCCTTGGCGTTGTCGGTGGCGGCGATGGTGATGGTGCCGTCTTCCTCGATGTTGATCTGGCAGCCGGTTTCTTCGGTCAGCGCACGGATCACGGCGCCGCCCTTGCCGATCACGTCACGGATCTTCTCGGGGTTGATCTTCATGGTGTAGAGCTTGGGCGCGAAGTTGCTCACCTCGGTCTTGGCTTCGCCCATGGCTTCCTGCATCTTGCCCAGGATGTGCACACGCGCTTCCTTGGCCTGCGCCAGCGCGACCTGCATGATTTCCTTGGTGATGCCCTGGATCTTGATGTCCATCTGCAGCGCCGTGATACCGGCGGTGGTGCCTGCCACCTTGAAGTCCATGTCGCCCAGGTGATCTTCATCGCCCAGGATGTCGGTCAGCACGGCAAAGCGGTTGTCTTCCTTGATCAGGCCCATGGCGATACCGGCCACATGCGCCTTCATGGGCACGCCCGCGTCCATCATCGACAGGCAGCCGCCGCAGACCGAAGCCATCGACGAGGAGCCATTGGATTCGGTGATTTCCGACACCACGCGCATGGTGTAGGGGAACTCTTCCTTCGTTGGCAGCACCGCCACCAGCGCGCGCTTGGCCAGGCGGCCGTGGCCGATTTCGCGGCGCTTGGTGCTGCCCATGCGGCCCACTTCGCCGGTGGCGAAGGGAGGCATGTTGTAGTGCATCATGAAGCGGTCTTCATACTCGCCGGCCAGCGCGTCGATGCGCTGCGCATCGCGCTCGGTGCCCAGCGTGGTCACCACCAGCGCCTGGGTCTCGCCACGCGTGAATAGGCTGGAACCGTGGGCGCGGGGCAGCACGCTGCTGCGGATTTCGATGGGGCGC
Source organism: Acidovorax soli (assembly GCF_900107605.1). Taxonomy (GTDB): domain Bacteria; phylum Pseudomonadota; class Gammaproteobacteria; order Burkholderiales; family Burkholderiaceae_C; genus Acidovorax; species Acidovorax soli. The sequence continues at coordinate 119,263 of NZ_FNQJ01000003.1, forward strand.
ACGGTGCGCGTGTCGCGGCCATCGATGCGGGGCTCGCCCGCCAGGATCTGGCTGCGCACGATGCGCGCTTCGATGTCGAACAGCATGCCTTCGACCTTGACGCTGTCGAACACGACACCGGCTTCCTTCAGGTCGGCCATGACCACGGCATAGGCCTCGCGGCAGGCGTGCGTACGGGCCTGCTTGTTGCGGATCTGGTAGGCAGCGCGCAGCTTGCCTTCGGCCAGCTCGGTCACCTTGGCGATGAGCGATTCGTCCTTGGCGGGGGCTTTCCAGTCCCACACGGGCTTGCCGGCCTCGCGCACCAGCTCGTGAATGGCGTTGATGGCCACATTGCCTTGCTGGTGACCAAACACCACGGCACCCAGCATGACTTCTTCGGACAGTTGCTGCGCCTCGGATTCGACCATCAGCACGGCCGCTTCGGTACCGGCCACGACCAGGTCCATCTGCGAGCTCTTGCGCGCCGTCTGGCCGGGGTTGAGCACGTATTCACCGTTGATGTAACCCACGCGCGCAGCGCCGATCGGGCCATTGAAGGGGATGCCCGAGATGGCCAGCGCGGCGCTGGTGGCAATCAGGGCGGCAATGTCGGCGTCCACTTCGGGGTTCAGCGACACCGTGTGGATGACCACATGCACGTCGTTGTAGAAACCTTCGGGGAACAGCGGGCGGATCGGGCGGTCGATCAGGCGGCTGGTCAGGGTCTCGTGCTCGCTGGGCTTGGCTTCGCGCTTGAAGAAGCTGCCGGGGATCTTGCCAGCGGCGTAGGTCTTCTCGATGTAGTCCACCGTCAGCGGGAAAAAGTCCTGCCCCGCCTTGGCCACCTTGGAGGCCACCACGGTGGCCAGCACCACGGTGTCGTCGATATTCACCAGCACGGCGCCGCCGGCCTGGCGGGCGATTTCGCCCGTTTCCATGATGACGGTCTTGTCACCCCATTGGAAAGATTTGGTGACCTTGTTGAAAATGCTCATATTAAGCTCCTGTTTTAATAGCTGGCAGCGATCTGCCAGATTGGCTTGGAGAGCAATTCAGAACACGATGCCATTCCAGTGAACCTGCCTGCCACCCGCGTGGGGCAAGGCCATTGGAATGACACAGCTTCGCTCTGTTTTGCGGCTCCGAAGTAAAAAACGCCTGAGCTAGCGGACTAACCCAGGCGTTTTGGCATGCAAATCAGATTACTTGCGCAGACCCAGCTTGGCGATCAGCGCGGTGTAGCGGTCGGCATCCTTGGCCTTGAGGTAATCCAGCAGCTTGCGGCGACGGCTCACCATGCGCAGCAGGCCACGGCGACCATGGTGGTCCTTGGCGTGCGTCTTGAAGTGAGGCATCAGTTCGTTGATGCGGGCGGTGAGCAGGGCCACCTGCACTTCTGGGCTGCCCGTATCGTTGGCAGCGCGTGCATTGGCCTTGACGACTTCGGCCTTGATAGAAGATGCGATCATTGATTTTTCCTTGATGAAGACCTGCAGCAAAGCCACAGGCCAATAGTTTTTACTTGCGCCTGCGGCTGGAACGGCCATGGGCGTGCGTCTTGCACCGTGCAAAACCTGCGGATTATAACCCGAGCCAGTTTTTGAGTCGCTCCACCCCCTGCACCAGGCGCTGTGGGTCCTTGGAGGCAAAACACCAGCGCAGCCAGCCCTGGGCCTCCTCGCCAAAGGCATTGCCGGGCGCCAGGCCCAGCCCCGCCTCGGCCACCAGGCGCTTGGCCGTGGCCAGCGAATCGCCATGCCCCGGCAGGCGAAAGAACGCATACATCCCACCGCGTGCGCTGGCCACCTCCACGCCGGGCAGGGCCTGCAAAAGCGGCACCAGGGTGTCGCGGCACTGCTTCAGGTGCGCCACCACGCGCGGCGTGATCGCGTCCGCATGCTGCAGCGCCGCAATACCAGCCCGCTGGGTGAACACGCTGGCACACGAGGTATTGAACTCGACCAGCTTGCCCATGTGGTGCGTCATGGAGGGCGGCATCACCAGCCAGCCCAGGCGCCAGCCCGTCATCAAAAAACTCTTGGAAAAACTGTGCACCACCACCAGGCGGTCCTCGGGCTCGGCCAGGTCCAGGAAACTGGGGGCGCAGCCGTTGGCCGTGGGCTCGTAATACAGGCGTTCATACACCTCGTCGGCCAGGATCCAGGTGCCCGTGGTGCGGCAATGCGCCAAAATGCCTTGCTGCTCCTGCGCCGTCAGGGTCCAGCCCGTGGGGTTGTTGGGCGCGTTCACCACCAGCAATTTCGTGGCCGGCGTGATGGCGGCCAGCAATTCAGCCATGTCCAGCGCCCAGGCACCACCCGGCTGGGGGCGCAGTGAAACACAGCGCAAATCCGCCCCCATGATCAAGGGCTGCGCCGTGAGATTGGGCCACACAGGTGTGACCGCCACCACCTCATCGCCGGCGTCCACCAACGCCTGCACCGCCAGCATCAGCGCATTGACGCCACCCGACGTGATGGCAATGCGGTCGGCACCCACCGGCCGGTGCAGCCGGCTGGTATAGGCCGCCACTTCGGCGCGCAACTCTGGCAAACCCAGGTTGTGGGCATAAAACGTTTCCCCCCGCTGCAGCGAATCGATGGCTGCCTGGCGCACCACATCGGGCGTACCCTCGTCACTCTCGCCAAACCAGAAGGCCAGCACATCGCTGCGCCCCATGCCAGCGTTGGCCACTTCACGGATACGGGATTCTTCGAGGTTCAGCAGGGCGTGGCGCATGGCAGGATGGACGTGGAGAATGTCAAAGCCGCATCGTACGGGATGCCGGCCGCGAACCATCCGATCCACCCGACAGCCATGGAGCACGCATGTCCCTCAACCATTGCAACAAAGTCCCGCCAAGCCCTTGGGAAAGCGCCCTCCTGTGTGCCTGCCTGGCACTTGGCCTGATGGCCACCTCCTTGGGCGCGCAGGCAGCGTCCAAAAAGAACGCCACAGACACAGTCGCCAGCGAATCCGTCAAAAAGAAGGGCTCAGTGAAGGTGAAGCACCAGCGCAGCCCGTCGGAAGAAAGCACCGCCGAGCGCGACCGGCGCCTGTACCGTGAATGCCAGGGCCGGCCCAATGCGGGAGCATGCCTGGGATACACAAGACGCTGACAAGGCCAGGGAAGACCAGGGCGCCAACGAGACCAGCGCCCCTGCCGATCCGGCCCGATGATGCTGGAACCGTTCGCCCCCAACTCGTCGAAGGGCGCTGACCCGCTCAGCCCGAACGGTATTCGAGATTTCAAAGGGCCGAATTTAAAAACATGCGCTCAACTGCCATTCGTCCAACCACAGCAACACGGTAGCCAAAGACACAGTAAATCCATAGCATGCGCTGCAGGCCTCGCAACACCCCCATACAGGAAGTCGCCGCCATGCCGTTGAACCGCCAAACCACCCGCCGCCCCGCGCTTGCGGCAAGTGCCAAAACCAGCCGGCTCCAAGGCTTCAGCCTGGTAGAGGTGATGATCGTGCTCAGCATCGTGGCCATCCTCATGGGGCTGGCCGTTCCGGCATTTCAGGGGCTACAGGAATTGCGCCGCCTTGAAGGCCACGCCGCAGAGCTGGCCACAGACATCCAGCACATCCGCAGCGAGGCCGTGACCAAAAACCGGCAAATGCACCTGCGCTTTGGATCTGACGCGGCAGGCACCTGTTATTTATTGCACAGCGGCAACACCGGCAACTGCACCTGTACCAGCGCCGGGGCCGCGCAATGCACCGACCCCGCCAACTCGCCCGTGAAAAGCGTGGGCCTGGCTTCCAGGCAGGGCGTGCGCCTGCAGGCCAATGTCACCACCATGCTGTTCGACCCGGTTCGCGGCACCACAACCCCTGCGGGATCCATCAACCTGATCGCCGACAGCGGCAAAACCATCCGGCACGTGGTCAACATCATGGGGCGCACCAGAACCTGCTCGCCCCAGGGCAGCGTCAGCGGCTACACCACTTGCTGAAACCCGCAGCCACCCGTCAGCCAACAAGGAAACCTGATAAGCGGCCCGGCACAATCGACCAACGGCACATTCGAAACATCTTTTTCGAAACCTTACGCGACAAAATGGGGGCATGAAAACCTCTATCGCACCACAGGTACGCCGCCAATCCCCCAAGCCGAATGGATTCACGCTGATCGAACTGATGATCGTCGTGGCGGTCGTGGGCATTCTTGCAGCCGTCGCTTACCCTTCGTATGCCGAATATGTCAGAAAAAGCCGCAGGTCGGATGCCATGGCAGCTATTTCCAAAGTCCAGCAGGCTCAAGAAAGATGGCGGGCCAATAACGCCAGTTATAGCGCCGACGTTAGCTCTTCGCCCACGGGCTTGAAGTTGGTATCTGACGCCACCGTAGCGTCAAGCTACAACCTCCCCTCCGGCTACTACTCAATTGGGATCAGCGGCCAGTCGGCCACCGGATACACCGTTACAGCAACGGCTATAGGCGCCCAAACCAGTGATGCCAAGTGCACCACGCTAACTGCGACTTTGGCAAATGGCACTATTACCTATGGAAAAACTGGGACAGGTACAGTAAAAACCTGCTGGAACCAATGAAGCGCCCTATTAAAAATCCCAACGCCAAGGGATTCACACTCATTGAGTTGTTGATATCTGTGGCACTGATTGCAATCATTGCGTCTCTTGCAGCACCATCATTTACTACCATGATAGCCACGCAAAGAATCAAAGGTTTGGCAAATGAAATAATGACAGACCTATCTTTTGCAAAAATGGAGTCCGTACAGAAAAATCAATGTATTGCCGTTGATTTCAGTGCACAAGGCTACACCATAACTCAGTTGACTACATGCACCACAACGACAGGGGCAACGATTAAGACCGTCAACAACATTTCGGCCAGCAACAATTCTTTCTCCCCTTCTTCAGGCACCACCTATTTGGGAATAAAGTTTGAACCTGTCAGAACCACTGCGACCATTACCGGCACGGATCTTGTCATATCCAATACCAACGCAAGCACGCGCTCATTAAAAATAGTGGCAAACACAATGGGTCGAGCAGAAATATGCAGCCCAAGTGCAACCATCACAGGATTCAAACCATGCTAAAAAACCCGCTGAAACGCTCCAGACAGAAAGGGTTTAGTCTGGTAGAGAGCATGGTGGGCATCACGCTGGGATTATTTGTAGTGACCGGCGCTTTAGTGCTCATGTCAACTATGACAAAAAATAATCGCGATCTGATGATGGAAACCCGATTGATTCAAGACTTGCGTACCAGTTCTGATCTGGTCGCAAGAGACATCCGCCGCGCGGGATACTGGGCAAGTGCCGCAGATGGTGTTTATGTGCCACCTAGTGCAGGCAGCCCGGTGGCTGCTGCGTCCTTACCTAAAAATCCCTATCAAAATATTATTCAGGACAGTTGCGACGCTCCAACTCCTGCATCGAGTAACCCATCTACCGCCATATGCTATTACATAGACGCGAATAATTATGGTTTCAAACTAGATGCAACGGCGGGTGTTTTATATGCGTTTGTTGCAGGCACCCCCCCGCAAGCGCTAAGCGACCCCAACACCGTCAAAATTACCCAATTCAACCTGATTGCTTCACCTTTGCAAATATCGCTACCTGGCAACTGTGCAGCAGCCTCAGTTCCCAACCCACCTCAAGTGGTTGTACGCGAATTTGAAATCGAGTTGCGGGGTCACCCGCCATCAGATTCCACATTGGTTCGTGCGGTAAGAACCAAGGCAAGAGTTCGAAATGACGCAGTTAGCGGGAGTTGCAGCTAATGAATAACCACACCAACAGGCAGATTCTTTGCATGCCTGGAATAAATCAGCGCAAATATGAACGCGGAGCAGCATCTGTTGTCGTGGTTGCGTTACTTCTACTGATCATGGCCATCGTGGTTGCTTTTGCCAATCGAACCATAATTTTTGAGCAAAAAACATCGGCCAATCAGTACCGTGCCACGCTAGCCTTCGAAGCTGCCGAAGCGGGTCTTGCATGGGCCCAAGCGATGCTCAATGAACAAAAATATATTACTACAGCCTGTACAGAGGCCACAGCATCAGGCAATGAAAGATTTAAAAATCGTTATCTTAATATTCGACCAGACACCACTATAGAGTTTACATACGTTAACTCTGCCACTCCACCAGCACCCATAGCTGCTTGCATTTACAACCAAGCAGGCGGCAGCATGAATTGCAGTTGCCCTGTACGGGCAAGTCCCTACCCGAACCCACCCACGCTTTCCCCTACAAATACACCGAACACACCCAACCCCTCCGTCCCCACAGCGGGCTCAGGATATAACTTACGGTTTGATATTGCTTTCGAAAGCAACACAAGAACAGGAACCGTAAACATTATTTCTCAAGGCTGCACATTACCAGCGGGCGCTACGGCATGCGCTGGCGGCGACGCCAGTGCAACCGTCAGAGCCACCTTAGGCCAAATCTCTGGATTAGCTACTCCGCCAGCCTCACCACTTACTGCACGGGGCAATGTCAGCATTGGAAATGCCGCCCTAGGCGTCAGCAATCCAGACCCCAATACCAACGGCGTCACAATCAATTCTGGCGGCACCATTGACGCCGCAAGCGCAAGAATAACTACCGTACCAGGCACACCGCCTAAAGCGACGCTGGTAGGTAATGATGCTTCTTTGCGGGATAAAACGGAGGACGGCTTATTCTCCTCATTTTTTGGCATGAGCAAAGACGCTTACAAGAGCTTAAGCTACGTATTACCGTGTACTGCATGTACTAATACCGATTTAATTAAGGCCTACGATGCAGGCGAAAGGCAAATTTGGGTGCCAGGCTCAATGACTATCAATGCGAGCCCCACAATCGGAACATCCACAGATCCTTTTGTCATGGTTGTTGATGGTATGGTCAATATCAGCGGTGGCCCTCAAATTTCCGCCGTAATCTACTCCACCGCTGCCACCTGGGATTCAACTGGCGGCGGTAGCGCATTGTTTCGCGGCGCTATCATTTCTGAAGGTGATTACACAGGGAATGGCACACCCGACTATTATTACGACCCCGAAGTCATGAAAAATATTCGATCAAGTGCAAAATCATTTGCGCAAGTACCTGGCAGTTGGAGGGATTTTTAATGGCCAAAATAAATAAAAGCAGCCATGGCAAGCATGGCGTCACCACCCAACAGCGCGGTATCGCGCTGATTGAAGCCATGGTTGCGCTGCTGATAGTTTCTCTTGGCGCACTCGGCTTGATAGGAATGCATTTATTCCTGAACCGCAATGCCGACGTCGCCAAGCAACGCAGCGAGGCAGCCAAGCTGGCGCAGGGTGAGATGGAAAATATGCGCGTTTATAGAACTGCAACACCAAGTTCTGATGCCTTGTTTTGGACAAATGTTATTAAAACTGATGCAACCGGTGCCGAAATAAAAACCGGGACTGCCAGCAGCCCATACACCTCCAATACGGCTTATACATTGCAACGCAGCGTCCCTGCTTCAGCCCCCACCGCTGGTAATTACAGAGATGTGCAGGTGAAGGTGACATGGCCGGATCGAAGTGGCGAAAACCAAGCCCTTGTCTTCAGAAGCATAATGAATGGCGTCGATCCCGCGACAGCAGTATCGCTATCGCTTGTCCCCAACGGTTCCAATGTGCGCGACACCTTGGGCCGTAACGTGAGCATACCTATTCCATCGAAAAATCTGGGTGATGGCACGAGTGTTTTCAAACCAAAATCGGGCGATGATACTGCTATTGTTTTTGACAACACCACTGGATTGATCAAAAAAACATGCCGAATAACAAAAACAATACAAAGCGCCCAAATTACGCTTGCCGACCTAACCGATTGCACCAATAAAATCGCCTATTTATTGAGTGGTTTCATACGCTTCAAGTCCGTCGACCTGAAATCCAATTTCGTTTCAACCGATGCAAATGATCCAGTACCTACCAACACCACTTGGTCGGTTAACATGATCATGAATGATGCTACTCCATTACCGGGAAGTGCTCTCCCTACTCAAAAACACGGCTTACTATCTCTTTTATCAAAAAACTCTGCGGCCTGGACCACCACCATTTCCAACAGTCGCTATCCATCCGCCCCTAAATGTGCGGCAGAGTCGTTAAAAACCATCAAATTCACGGCCGCCGTCGACTACAGCTTTACCAACAATGGCAGCACCACCCCTACGACCAGCACCACGGTATATTTAACGATACCAGAATCAACCGCACTCACACCCACTGCCATTGCACCATATACCATATATCCAGCAGAAAAAATTATAAATACAAGCATTGTTGATTTAAGTGAGTACTATGTTGGCTACTCCTGCGTCATTGAACCGATTGATTTGGATAATGACCCTTTAACAGCAAATGCCTGGACAGGTATAACCCAGTTGTCCGTCTCAGGAACAGGCACAGCATCCAGCGCTTCTATAGGCACGACATACAAGATCTGCCGATTCAGCGCGGACTACAACCTTAGCTACAATCCATCTTTTCCATATAGTTCTAGCAATTATCCTATTTGGTACCCTGTCTCTCCGACCCCTGATGCTGCGACCAATCAAAATATCGACAGAATAAATAACGAAGAGCATCCCTATGCCTACCTCAATGTGCAAAGATCCCTTAGCAATCAGAACTTTCTTGTGATTAATGGAAGCAACAGTTGTCCATCGGGTTCCGCTGTCGAGGTGAATGGCACTGGCAGTGAGGTTTATACAGACACCACAACCGTATTGCACCAACCTTAACCGTTGAGAAGGCGCCATTTACTTGCCTGGGAGCAGCAGTCGTAACCCTGCGTGACGCGGGAAAAGCAGGCACCATCGTTGCCAAGCGGCAAAGTCCACAGCGCCTGCATTACCATCACCGCGCAATGACCACACCAGCGCACTTCACCTCCCAAGCGCTTGGGCTCGCCGCCCAGGCGCTTTTTCTTTCCAACCCCAACCCCCGCGTGGGCTGCGTGCTGGTGGCGCCCGATGGCCGGGTGATTGGCCAGGGTTTCACCCAGCAGGCCGGTGGCCCGCACGCTGAAGTGGTGGCGCTGCGCGATGCGGCGGCTGCCGGGCAGGATGTGCGGGGCGCCACGGCCTACGTCACGCTGGAACCTTGCGCCCACCAGGGCCGCACGGGGCCTTGCTGCGACGCGCTGGTGGCGGCGGGCATTGGCAAGGTGGTGGCCTCCATTGCCGACCCCAACCCCCTGGTGGCCGGCCAAGGTTTTGCGCGGCTGCGCGCTGCGGGCGTGGCGGTGGAGGTGGGGCCGGGTGCAGCCGAGTCACGCGAACTCAACATCGGGTTTTTCAGCCGCATGGTGCGGGGCACGCCCTGGGTGCGACTCAAGGCGGCGGCGTCACTCGACGGCACCACGGCATTGCACAACGGCACCAGCCAGTGGATCACCTCACCCGCTGCGCGCGCCGATGGCCATGCCTGGCGTGCGCGGGCCTGCGCCGTGCTCACCGGCATTGGCACGGTGCTGGACGACAATCCGCGCCTGGATGTGCGCGAGGTGCCAACCCCACGCCAGCCGCATGTGGTGGTGGTGGACAGCCAATTGCAAACCCCGCCGGATGCGCGCCTTTTCATGGCCGGCCGCGCTTGCTATATCTACGCAGCCACCCAAAATGATGACAAAAAGGCCGCACTGGAAGCGCGTGGCGCCACGGTGGTTTATTTACCCAACCCACAAGGCAAAGTGAGCTTGCCCGCCATGCTGCGCGACCTGGCCCGGCGCGGCGTGAACGAGCTGCATGTGGAAGCCGGCAACAAGCTCAATGGCTCGTTCGTGCGTGAAGGGCTGGTGGACGAGATGCTGGTGTACCTGGCGCCCACCTTGCTGGGACCAGGCCTGGGCATGGCCCATGTCGGTCCGTTCGATACCTTGGCGCAAGGCCTGGCCATGGATTTCACTTCGGTAGAACGGGTGGGGCCGGACATCCGCCTCGTGGCAAGAGTGCGCGGGCGCGACGCTTTTTGAGCGCAATGGCGCAGGGCCTGTGGGGCCGGCCTTTTTCACCGGCAAACCAGCTGGCTGCCCTGCCCCGGCGCCCGCACCTGCATGCCACCGATGGCGGCAGCCGCTGCAAAGCCGGCCTGGTGAAAAGTGTCGAGCACGCGCGCCAGCGCGCCGGGGCTGCAGCTCACCAGCAGGCCACCGCTGGTCTGGGGGTCGGTCAGCAGGTGGCGCTGCCATTCGGGCACGCCAGGGGCCCAGGCCACATCGGCACCATAGGCGGCCTCGTTGCGTGCCGAGGCTCCCGTGACCACGCCCTCGGCCGCAAACCGCGCCGCGGCCTCAATGACGGGCACCTGGGCCAGCTCCACCTGGGCTGAAAGCCCCGAGCCCCGGCACACCTCCAGCAGGTGGCCTGCCAGGCCGAAGCCGGTGACGTCGGTCATGGCGTGCACGCCATCCAGCGCACCCAGGGCAATGCCCACCCGGTTGAGCTGTGTGGTGTAGCGCAGCATGTCGGCGTAGCCGGCAGCATCCAGCAGGCCTTTTTTCAGTGCCGCCGAGAGAATGCCCACCCCCAGCGGCTTGCCCAGCACCAGCACATCGCCCGCATGCGCGTCGGCATTGCGGCGCACGCGCTGCGGGTGCACCAGGCCCAAACCCACCAGGCCATAGATGGGTTCGAGCACGTCGATCGAATGCCCGCCCGCGATGGGGATGCCGGCGTCGCGGCACACGGCGGCTCCGCCTTCCAGCACACGGCCAATCACTTCGGCCGGCAGCTGGGCAATGGGCATGCCCACCAGGGCCAGCGCCATGATGGGTGTGCCGCCCATGGCGTAGATGTCGGACAGCGCATTGGTGGCGGCAATGCGGCCAAAGTCATAGGGGTCGTCAACGATGGGGGTGAAGAAATCGGTGGTGGCCACCAGCGCCTGGCTATCGTTCAGGCGGTAAACGGCCGCATCGTCGCTGGTTTCGGTACCCACCAGCAGTTCGGGCGGGACGATGCCCTGCGGTGCGCGTGCCAAAATCTCCTGCAGCAGGCCCGGCGCTATCTTGCAACCGCAACCGCCGCCGTGCGAGAACTGGGTAAGACGAATGGGTTTTGAATCAACAGTCATGGTGCGCGCGATTGTGCCAGCCGGCCGCCGGCCCGCGCGGGGCAAGGGCCTGGCGCCATGAGCCACCGCGGTCCCGTGCGCGTGGCGGATCGCCATGCATTTCACACCCTGATCGATGCGCGCTCGCCCGCCGAATACGCACTCGACCACATTCCCGGCGCCATCAACTGCCCGGTGCTCGACGATGACGAGCGCCGTATCGTCGGCACCATCTACAAGCAGCAAGGCGCCTTTGAGGCGCGGCGCGTGGGCGGTGCCATGGTGGCAGCCAACCTGGCGCGGCATTTGCAAACGCAGTTTGCCGACCAGCCCGCCAGCTGGAAACCCCTGGTGTACTGCTGGCGCGGCGGCATGCGCAGCGGCTCGATGGTGACCTGGCTACGCCTGGTGGGCTGGGACGCCCAGCAGCTGGCCGGTGGCTACAAGGCGTGGCGCCGCCATGTGATAGACCGGCTGGCCGAGCTGGCGCCGCAGCTGCCCCTGCGCGTGATCTGCGGCCCCACCGGCAGCGCCAAGACGCGCGTGCTGCAGGCCCTGGCCGCGCGCGGCGCGCAGGTGCTCGATCTGGAGGCCTGCGCCCGCCACCGGGGATCGGTGCTGGGCGCCTGGCCGGGGGTGGAGCAGCCCTCGCAAACCGCCTTCGAGACCGCCCTGCTGCATGCACTGGAGCCCCTGGATCTGCAGCGCACCATCTATGTCGAGGCCGAAAGCAGCAAGATCGGCCGCCTGGCGGTGCCCCAGCCCCTGGTGCAGCGGTTGCGCGCCAGCCCCTGCATCGAGATCGCCGCCAGTGTGCCGGCGCGGCTGGATTTTCTGCTGCGCGACTACGCCAACCTGGGCGACGACCCCGCCCTGCTGGCCCACCAACTGGGTTTGCTCAAGGAGTTGCACGGCAAGCAGGTGATTGCACGCTGGCAGGACTGGGCCGCAGCAGGTGCGCTGGCGCCGCTGTTTGCCGAGCTGGTGGCCTTGCACTACGACCCGCTCTATGCCCGCTCGCAAAGCACGCACCTGCACCAGTGGGCCACGCGGCTCAGCCTGGCCAGCGACGATCTTTCTGCGGCCGGCATTGATGCCCTGGCCGAGCAGCTGCTGGCGCTGGGTTGACTTCCCCGGCACCAGGCTGTGCTACCCCCTCCACTGGCCATCAAAAAAGATCGCTTTTCGCGCTTGCCAGCAAAGCGCCATAGCCATGTTTCAACATTGTTTTTGCACTTGCCTCAAGACAATGCCCCATGATGGGGCGAACCGGCGGTGCACCTCCATGTTTTTTTTGGCGCGTTTATTGCTTAATTTTGGTGCAAGTCTGGCGCCTGCGTCCGGATTGCACCAGAACAGATCAATTCAGAGCACGAGGAAGTTATGAATGCACACCAACAGGGCGGCGATGCCTTGTTCATATTGCTGGGCGCCATCATGGTGCTGGCCATGCACGCCGGTTTTGCGTTTCTGGAGCTGGGCACCGTGCGCAAAAAGAACCAGGTCAATGCCCTGGTCAAGATCCTGGTGGATTTTTCGGTGTCCACGGTGGTGTATTTCTTGGTGGGCTACGGCGTGGCCTATGGCACGCATTTCTTGGTGGGCGCGGAGACGCTGGCCCAGCAAAACGGCTTTGCACTGGTGAAGTTCTTTTTCCTGCTCACCTTCGCGGCGGCGATTCCGGCCATTGTGTCGGGCGGCATTGCAGAGCGTGCCAAGTTCTGGCCCCAACTGCTGGCAACAGCCGCCATCGTTGGCTTTGTGTACCTGTTTTTTGAAGGTATCGCCTGGAACGAGCATTTCGGCATCCAGGCTGGCATTGCCGCCCTTACCGGCGCCGCCTTCCATGACTTTGCCGGCTCGGTGGTGGTGCACGCCGTGGGCGGCTGGATTGCCCTGCCCGCCGTTCTGCTGCTGGGGTCACGCGCCAACCGCTACCGCAAGGATGGCGCCATCTCGGCCCATCCACCCTCCAACATCCCTTTTCTGGCGCTGGGTGCGTGGGTGCTGGTGGTGGGCTGGTTTGGTTTCAATGTGATGAGCGCGCAAACGCTGGACAAGCTGTCGGGGCTGGTAGCGGTCAACTCGCTGATGGCCATGGTGGGCGGCACGCTGGCCGCGCTGGTGCTGGGCAAGAACGACCCCGGCTTCGTGCACAACGGCCCGCTGGCCGGCCTGGTGGCTGTTTGCGCGGGTTCCGACCTGATGCACCCGCTGGGTGCGCTGGTGGTGGGCGGCGTGGCCGGCAGCATCTTTGTGGTGATGTTCACCCTCACCCAGAACCGCTGGAAGATCGACGATGTGCTGGGCGTGTGGCCCTTGCACGGGCTGTGCGGCACCTGGGGCGGCATTGCCGCAGGCATTTTCGGCAGCAAGGCCTTGGGTGGGCTGGGCGGTGTCAGCCTGTGGGCGCAACTCATGGGAACGGCCATGGGCGTGCTGTGGGCGCTGCTGGGCGGTGCACTGGTGTATGGCGTGCTGAAGGCCACGCTGGGCCTGCGTTTGTCGCAGGAAGAGGAGTTCGACGGTGCCGACCTGTCGATCCACAAGATCAGCGCAACGCCGGACCGCGAAGTGAGCTGGTAAGCCTGCAGCCGCCAGGGCCCGGATGCGCCGTGCCCCGAGAGCTTGGTTTGGTGTGTTGAAACGACGGCGCCACGTCTGACATCCACCGGGCGCGCGGCCCGCTACGCTGGGGCGCACCCCGTTGGGAGTGCCCGCCACCAATTCACGCCGCTACGCCCGCCCATGACCCTCGCCCTTGTTTCCGGCTTTCTTCCCACGCTGCTGCGCCGGCACCTGCCGCCATGGTGGGCTGCCCTGCTCATTCTTGCGCTGAGTGGCTGCGCCGAACTGCCCAAGAATGTGCGGCGCCCTGTTTCCACGGCGCTCGAAGCCACCGCCGGCACCGCACTGGCCACGCTGGTGGACGAGCGCCGCGCGACGGCGAACGCACGCTTTGAATCGGGCTTTGTGCTGCTGGCCGGCCCCCAGGCGGCCTATGGCAGCCGCCTGGCCATGGTGGAAGCGGCACAGAAAACGCTGGACCTGCAGTACTACGCTATCCACGCCGACACCAGCACCGAGCGGCTGCTGCTCGGTGTGATCGCCGCCGCCCGGCGCGGCGTGCGCGTGCGCGTGCTGCTGGACGACTTTCACAGCACCGGAAAAGACGCACAGGTGATGCGCCTGGCCTTCGAGCCCAACATCGAAATGCGCATGTTCAACCCGGTGGCCGGCGCCCGCAACTCCACCGTGTGGCGCATGGTCAGCGCCCTGGGCGATTTTTCGCGGGTGCAGCAGCGCATGCACAACAAGCTCTTCATCGCCGACAACGCCATGGGCGTGGCCGGCGGGCGCAACCTGGGCGATGCCTATTTCGGCCATGACACATCGGGCAACTTTCTCGACCTCGATGTGCTGGCAGCCGGCCCCATCGTGAAGGACCTGTCGCGCAGCTTCGACAGCTACTGGAACAACGAGCGGGCTTACCCTGTGCAGTCGCTGATCACGCCCAAAGAGCTGGACGCCCTGCGCTCGTCGCCTGCCACCACCGACAAGGAGCCAGGCGCACACGCCGGGCCTGCCACGGTGCGCGCGGCCGCCTCCAGCCCGTTGGCCGCGGCGTCCACCCCGGTGGCACCCGACGCCGACGCGGCCGCCAGCCAGGCCCGGCGCAGCCGGGTCTGGGACCAGCAGCCGCTCGACTTGAAGGCCGCACGCTTTGTGTGGGCCCCCGCCGTGGTGCTGGTGGACAAGCCGGCCAAGATTCCGGCCGAGTCCTCCGCCGCCACTCAGCCGCTGGTACCCCAGCCCGCCACGCCCTCGCCGGGCGTCACGGTGGCGAAGTTGAAGGCCCAGCGGCGCAACGCCAAAGCCCCCCACCCCGACGCTGCCACCGATGCACCTGCCGACGATACCCCGGGCGCAGCGCAGAGTGCTTCGGCTGACGATCTGGCCGGCAGGGAAGACACCGTGGTGGATGGCCTGCTGCAGCTCATGGGCCAGGCCCGCAGCGACCTGCTCATCGTTTCACCCTATTTCGTGCCCGGGCCCGAGATCACCGCCGCCTTTGCCGCAGCGCGGGACCGGGGCGTGCGGGTGCGTGTGCTGACCAATTCGCTGGCGTCGAATGATGCGCCCATCGCCCATGTCGGCTATGCGCGCCACCGCAAGGCGCTGCTGGCCATGGGCGTCGAACTCTACGAGATGCACAGCGAGGCCACCGACCTGCGCCAGGCCTTCAGCGCCACGGGCGGCAGTGGCGGCAGCACCGGGTCTTCGCGCGCCATGCTCCACTCCAAGCTGCTGATCATGGACAACCGGTTGCTGGCCGTTGGCTCCATGAACCTGGACATGCGCTCGCAAAAGCACAACACCGAGATCGCGCTGCTGATCCGCAGCACCATGCTGGCACGCCAGGCCGGCACCAGCATCGAGCAGGCGCTGCGCACGGCCGCATGGCAGGTGGAGCTGCAGGCCGGCGGTGGCCTGGTCTGGCGGGCGCCGCAAGGCAGCAAGCTGCCGGACGCCACCGCCGATCCCGACACCAGCCTGCCGCTGCGGCTGATCCTGTGGCTGCTGGGGCCGCTGGCCCCCGACCATCTGCTGTAGCCCGGCCTCAAGGCTGCAAGCCAGCCACCCAGGCGGTGATGGCGCGCTGATCGGTCATGGTGCGCAGCTGCTGAAAGGCCTGCTCGGCCTGCGGGTAGCGGCGGCGCAGCAGGTTGAGCCATTGCTTGAGCCGGCCGGCCCGCTGGCGTGGCTCCAGGTCGTTGCACACCAGTTGCCAGAACGCTGCCAGCTGCGGCAGCAATGCCGGCCACTCCACCGGGTCGGTGCCGGGCTGGCCCCGGTCTGCAGCGCGGATGGCGCGGGCCAGGCCGGGGTCGGCCACCATGCCACGGCCCAGCATGAGGGCGTCGCAGCCCGACAGCGCGCGGCAGCGCTGTGCATCGGCCACGGTCCAGATCTCGCCATTGGCCACCACGGGGATGTGCACGGCCGCGCGGATGGCCGGAATCTGCTCCCAGTAAGCGGGCGGGCGGTAGCCATCGGCCTTGGTGCGCGCGTGCACCACCAGCTCGCTGGCGCCACCGGCTTGCATGGCCTGCGCACACTCGCGCGCCAGGCTCGCATCGTTGAAGCCCAGGCGCATCTTGGCCGACACCGGCAGGTGGGCCGGCACGGCGCGGCGCACGGCGGCCACCAGCGTGGCAATGCGCTCGGGCTCCTGCAGCAGCGCCGCGCCGCCGCCGTGGCGGTTGACCACCTTGGCCGGGCAGCCAAAGTTCAGGTCGATCCCCTCGGGCCCCAGCGCGGCCAGGTGGGCCGCGTTGTCGGCCATGCACGCCGGGTCGGAGCCGAGCAGCTGCGCGCGCACCGGCACGCCCGCCAGCGTGCGCCCGCCATGGCGCAGCTCGGGCAGGTAGCGCAGAAACACCTTGTCGGGCAGCACGGTGCCGGTGACGCGGATGAACTCGGACACGCAGCGGTCCACGCCGCCCACGCGGGTCAGCACATCGCGCAGCACAAAATCCAGAAGCCCCTCCATGGGGGCGAGCAGCAGGGTCATGGGACGATCCACCCGCCAGGGCGGGTCGGAGGATTTTCAGAGGAAATTGACAGTAAAACAGGCCATTGCGCCTATGCAGAAAGCGTCGATAGCTACTATAAATATAGCAAAACAACACCCCGCCGAAGGCCGCGGCAGAGCCCGCCATTGTGCGGCAGCCCGGCGCGGGGCCCGGCCGGCCATGCCGGGCTCTGGGCAGGTCATGACAGCGTCATCGCGCGCTGCTGGAATGCGTGCACTCCCCTTCCGTGATCCGCGCGCCCATGTTGCTCCAACGAACCGAAAAAGCCCGCCGTGAACTCTCGCCCGGCGTTCGCACCCTGAGCCTGCGTGAACGCTCGCTGCTGTTGCTGGCGGACGGCAGGCCCCTGGCCGAACTGCAGGCCATGTACAACGGAATCGGCGCGCAGATGGTGGAGCACCTGCTGCACGAGGGCTACCTCACCGATCTGGCCACCACCGACGCCACAGGCACTGCCGCCCCCGCGCCACCAGCGCCCCCCGAGCCGACCGAAGCCCTGCGCTCCCTGGCGGGCACGCGCATGTACCTGTTCGATCTGTCCGAGCGCCTGTTTGCCCGCCGCGACCCCGATCTGGCCCGCGCCTACCACGCGGCCCTGCGCGCAGCGCGCGACCGCCAGAGCATGCTGGAAGTGGGCGAATCCCTGATCGCCGAGGTGGCCAAGGTGGCCGGTCAGGAGCGCGCCCACGGCATCCGCGAACGCCTGGAGCAGCTGCAGCCGCCAGAACGCGCGCTGTCGGCCGCCATGAGCGACTGAGCGGGCAGCGCAGCCCCGTCACCCCATCGGTTGGGATCGATCAGGCCGCCGCCAGGCGCCACAAAGAGGTGACTTCCGCCGCGCGGGCCGCGTGCAGGGCATCGCTCGCGTCGACCGCCTTGGCGTGGCGCGGGCGCATGTCCGCGCGGCCCAGCACCTGCAGGCCGGCCGCGGCGATCCAGCCCAGCAGCTGTTCGCGCGAGCGCAAGCCCAGGTGCTCGGCCAGGTCCGACAGAATCAGCCAGCCCTCGCCGCCAGGCTCCAGGTGATCGGCCAGCCCCGCCAGAAAGCCCCGCAGCATGCGGCTGCCCTCGTCGTACACGGCATGTTCAATGGGCGAGCTGGGGCGTGCAGGCACCCACGGCGGATTGCACACCACCAGCGGTGCGCGCCCGGCAGGGAACAGGTCCACCGGCTGCAGCTCGACCTGCGGCAGCACGCCCAGGCGCTGCAGGTTGTCACGGGCACAGGCCAGCGCGCGCGGCGCGTTCTCGGTGGCCACCACGCGCTGCACGCCGCGGCGCACCAGCAGGGCCGACAGCACGCCCGTGCCCACGCCGATGTCAAAGGCCAGCGCCTTGGACGGCAGGGTTGCGGCTGCCACCAGGTCCACATATTCGCCGCGCACGGGCGAAAACACCCCGTAATGCGGATGGATACGGTTGTTCGGTGCGGCGCCCAGCGCGGGCACCTCCACGCCCTTCTTGCGCCACTCGTGCGCTCCCACCAGGCCCAGCAGCTCGCGCAGCGAGGCCACCGAGCGCTCGCCCGTGGCCGGACCCCAGGCTTCGGTGCAAGGCTGGCGCAGGTCGGGCGCACGGCGCAGCGCAATGCCGTAATCACCCTCCAGCGGGATCAGCAAGGCCGACAGCACGCGTGCGCGCTGGGCCTGCGCCTGGCGGTGCAGGTGAAACACCTCGGCCGCCGTGGCTGCCGCTATCTTCTGGGCGGCCTTGGCCGTCGCCTTGGGTGGCTTGCGGTCCACCCGCCGCATGAGGGCCTGCAGCAGCATGCGGGCGTTCTGGAAGTCGCCCTGCCACAGCAGGCCGGTGCCTTCACAGGCGAACCGATAGGCCGTGTCGGCAGGCAGCGTGTCATCGGCCACCACCACGCGGCGCGGCGCGGCCGCCCCGCTTTCGGAGCGCCAGCGGGCTTCGTGGGTCTGGCCCGAGTCGCTCCAGGAGATCATGGGATGGCCTTAGTTGATGGGGCGCTTGAGGCGCACTTCCTCGATCTTCACGCCGCCCACCACGGCCGTCTTGGCGGTGGAGAGTTCGCGCTTGAAGCCGGCCATTTCATGGAAGCGGATGGCGCGTTCGTTGCGCAGGGGCACCCACGCGGTCACGTTGGTGCAGCCTTCTTCGTGCAGGCCGTCGCGGGCAGCATCCCACAAGGCCAGGCCTACGCCCTGGTTCCAATGGGTGGGCGCCGCGTAGATGGCCCAGATTTCACCGGTGGTGGGGCGGGATTTTTCATCGCGCGAGCGGTCATAGCCGACAAAACCGACGATCTTTTCACCATCGATGGCGACCTGCACCTGGGGTTCGCAATACTCGATGGCCTCGCGCCAGTAGGCTTGGCGCTTTTCGACCGACATGGATTTCAACTGCTCGTCTGGCACCAGACCTTTGTAAGCCTCTTGGGCGGATACGGTGTGGATCTGTGCAATGGCTTTGGCATCGCGAAGCGTGGCGGGACGAACCTGGATACTGGACATGGAAAAACCGAACGAAAACAGGGAGTGGAAAAACAAAAAGGACCGGCATTGTCGCCGAAACGCTTTTTCACCCTGCACCGCCGGTTAATCCGGGGGCCTGCACAGGCCCCTGCACCCGCCCTCAGGCAAGCGCCAGCGCAGCCGCGCGCGCACCCTGCGCCAGGGCCCGCTTGTTGCGCGGACGCGGCACTTTCACGGCCGGCGGCACCCCGTTGATGGCGCCCAGGCCCAGCACCAGCGTCACACTGAGCGAGGCGTCCTCGCGTTCATCCGGTGCGTAGGGGCGATAGCTGCCGTTGCCGGGGCCATGGCTGCGCTGCACGGCATGGAACACCATGCGTGCTCCCTCGCGGCTGGTACCCAGGGGCACCACGCGCAAACGCGCGCCGTGATCGAGGGCCAGGCCCATGTGGCCGGGCCGGTTGATCAGGTCGGTGCGGATGGCGCGCCAGGTCTGCCCGTCGTCCAGCGAAAACTGCCAGGTGCCCGCCTGCGCATCCAGGTATTCAAGGACCACGCCGACCGATGGCAGCAGATGGGGGCAGTTTTCCTGGACCAGCCGGGCTACGGTGTTGCCCCCCACGCCAGCACCCGCAACCGTTGCCACGGTGCGCGGATGGGCCATGTGTGGGTGGGTTGCGGAAGCTCCGGCGGCAAAATGCAAAGCACTGGCACTCATGATGAACCTCTTTTTTGGACAACCAGGACAGGATCGGCGGTACGTTGCGGCCCAGCTGCGAGCCCTCACAACGCCTGGGACAAAGTCTAGAAAGCGCACGCCGGTGCGTCCATCGCACAAATGGACTAGGCCCACGCCCGGGCGTTGTGCGCAATACTCGCCACATGCCCGCCAGCCTGCTGCTTGTTGACGACCACACCCTGTTTCGCACCGGGCTGCGCCTGATCGTGCAGGACCATCCCGCGGTGGCCTGCATTTCCGAGGCCGGCACGGTGGCCGAGGCCTGCGCGCTGCAGCTGGACGACGCGGACCTGGTGCTGCTGGATATTCAGATGCCCGGCATGAGCGGCCTGGACGGCCTGCGCCTGTTGCGCCAGGCCTGCCCCCGGGCGCGCATCGTGCTGGTATCCGCCAGCATGGCACCCGACGCCGTGTACGAGGCCCGCATGCGCGGCGCCGACGGCTTCCTGCCCAAGTCGGCCAGCGGCGAGGACATTCTGGAGGCGATCACCTGCGCCCTGTCGGGCGCGCCCTGCTTCCCCCCCAACAGCGGCAACGCCGCCGCCACCCGTGCCCCGGCCGCGCCCTCGCTGACGGCACGCCAGCTCGATGTGCTCGCGCTGCTGTGCACCGGCAAGCCCAACAAGGTGATTGCGCGCGACCTGGGGCTGAGCGAGAACACGGTGCGCGTGCATGTGGCCGCCATCTTTGCGCAGCTGGGCGTCAACAGCCGCAGCGCAGCCTTGCTGGCTGCGCAGCGGCTGGGCCTGTCGCTGCCGCCACTGCAGACGCTGCCTGACCATGACGCCGGCTGAAGCGCTGGGCATCGCGTTGCGCTGGCCCTGGCCGTCGCTGCGCTGGGAGCGCGATGATGTCCTGCGCGAGCAGGTCGCGTTGCTGCGGCAGAACTTTCCCATGACCCTGCTGGCCTCGCTGGCCACGGCACTGGGCACCCTGTGGGTGATGGGCAGCGGGGTCGACGGGCAGGCGCTGGCCGCCTGGCTGGTCTCGCACCTGCTGGTGGTGGCGGGGGTCTATCTCGCGCTGCGCAGCATGGACCCGACCCACGCACCCGCCCGCCCGTCGGCCTACAAGCTCATGGCCTGCATGGCCTGCATGGCCGGCATGGGGCTGAGCTGGGGCAGCCTGGGCCTGGTGGTGATGCAATGGGGCAACGCCGACAGCGTGATCTATGCGATCGGCATCATCAGCACGGTGTCATCCGGCGCCCTGGGGCTGGGGGCGCCGCTGTACCGCGCCTACCTCACCTACCTGAGCTGCGCCATCGGCGGCGTGCTGCTGGCCATTGCCATGGCGGGCGGGCCGGTGCTGTGGCCGGCGCTGGTTCTCACGCTGGTGTACTACGGCCTGACCTGCATGCAGGCCAGCACCACCGACACGGCCACGCGCCGCAGCATTGCCCTGAAGCTGGAAAACGTGCGCCTGGTGGGCGAGTTGCGCGCCGAATCCCAGCGCGCCCTGGCGGCCCAGAAGACTGCCGAAAAGGCCGATCGCGACAAATCCCGCTTCCTGGCGGCAGCCAGCCACGACCTGCGCCAGCCCCTGCATGCCATGGGCCTGTTTCTGGAGAGCCTGCAGCGCAGCCCCCTGAACGAGCACCAGCAGACGGTGCTGGACCATGCCCATGCCGCATCCAGCGCCGCGGCAGAAATGCTCACCACCTTGCTCGACTACTCACGGCTGGAGGCAGGTGTGGTCAAGGTACGCCCGGCGGCATTTGCCGTGCAGCCCCTGCTCACGGCCCTGGAGCAGGAGTTTGGCGTGCAGGCCGACAACGCGCGCCTCGTGTACCGCACGCGCGAGACTTCGGCGGCCGTCCACGCCGACCGCGCGCTGGTCGGCCTGGTGATGCGCAACTTCATCTCCAATGCGCTGCGCTACACCGCCCGGGGCGGCGTGCTGATTGCATGCCGCCGGCGCGGCCAGCGCGTGGCCCTGGAGGTGTGGGACACCGGGGTCGGCATTCCCCAGCACCAGTGGGATGACATTTTTCAGGAGTTCCTCCAGCTCGACAATCCGGAACGCGACCGGCGCAAGGGACTGGGTCTGGGCCTGGCCATCGTGCACCGGCTGGTGCGCGAGATGGGTACCACGGTCGAGCTGCACTCGCAGCCGGGCCGGGGCTCGGTGTTTCGCCTCTGGCTGGATGCGTGGGACGGTGCACTGGAAGATGAAGCCGCGCCACCATCCGACGACCACAGCCTGGAGGGCCTGCATGTGCTGGCCATCGACGACGACGAAGCGGTGCTCCTGGGCATGCAGTCGCTGCTGCAAAGCTGGGGCTGCCGCTGCACCGTGGCCGGATCGGGCGCGGAAGCGCTCGCGCGCCTGGGCGAACGCCGGCCGGATCTCATCATCACGGACTTCCGGCTGCGCCACGAGGAAACCGGCAAGCAGGTGCTGCAGGCCCTGCGCACCCGTCTGGGCATTGCGGTGCCGGCCATCATCATGACGGGCGACACTTCGCCCCAGCGCCTGCGCGATGCGCAAAGCACCTCGGCGCTGCTGTTGCACAAGCCCGTGTCCACCGGCCAGCTGCGCGAGGCCATGGTGCAGCTGCTGGCCCAGGGCCAGGAGCGCCCCGCCACCCGAGGCACATTGACAGCGGCGCTTACAGCCAGCGGCGCAACAGCCCCATGATGCGGTCGAACCGCGGGCCGTACGGCGGATAGAGCAGCGAACCCATGGCCCAGCGCGACTGCACCAGCACCGACTTCTGGTGGCAAAAGCGCAGGAAACCCTGCTCGCCGTGGTAGGCGCCCCAGCCGCTGTCGCCCACGCCGCCAAAGGGCAGGTTGTCGTGGGCGAAGTGCATGAGCGTGTCGTTCACCGTGACACCGCCACTCACGGTACGGCGCAGCACATCGCGCTGCACCGCTTCACTGCGGCCAAACCAGTACAGCGCCAGTGGGCGGGGCCCCGCATTGATGTGGGTGATGGCATCGTCCAGCCGGTCGTACGAGATCACGGGCAGGATGGGGCCAAAAATCTCCTCCTGCATCAGGCCCATGCCCGACGTGGCGCCAAACACCAGCGAGGGCGCCATCTGGCGGCTGGCCCCGTCGCCCAGTGTGCCCACGGTGGCGACCACAGGCTTGCCTGCGGTGGGATCGATGGTGTGCACCTCTGCGCCCTGCGTCTGGGCCTGCTGCAGCAGGGTGCGCAGCCGCGCATAGTAGCGCGGCGTGATGATGGAGGCGTAATCGGGGTTGCCCTCGATGCCGGGAAACAGGCGCGCCACCGCGGCCTGGTAGGCCTGCAAAAACTCGGCCTCGCGCCCGCGGGGCAGCAGCACGTAATCGGGGGCAATGCAGGTCTGGCCCGCATTGAGCAGCTTGCCGTGGGCAATCTTGAGCGCGGCGTCCTGCATGTCGCAATCGGCGTCCACGATGCACGGCGACTTGCCCCCCAGCTCCAGCGAGGTGGGCGTCAGGTTCTGCGCCGCCGCCTGCGCCACCTTGCGCCCCACCGCGGTGGAGCCGGTGAACACCAGGTGATCAAACGGCAGTGAGGCCACCAACTGCGCCGTGGCCGCATCGCCCTGCACCACGCAAAATTCATCCGCCGCAAAGAACTGCGCCACCAGCAGGGCCAGCTGCGCCGATGTGTGGGGCGTGAGCTCGCTGGGCTTGAGCATGACGCGGTTGCCCGCCGCCAGCGCCGTGATGGCGGGCGCCAGCGCCAGTTGCACGGGGTAGTTCCAGGGAGAAATCACACCCACCACGCCCAGGGGCTGGCGCGCGACCCAGCCCCGCGCGGGCTGCAAAAAGAAGGGCGTGCGCACCCTCTGGGGTTTCATCCAGCGCGCCAGGTAGCGCAAGGTGTGCGACAGCAAGGTGCGCAGCACGAAAAAATCGGCCATCTCGGTCAACCGCGGCGAGCGCATGCCGAAGTCGGCCTGCACGGCGGCGACCAGCACGGGGCCGTGCTCGTCGAGCATCTTCTGCATGCGCAGCAGGCGCTCGCGGCGGACCAGCAGGGGCACGTCAATGTGCTCGCGGCTGGCCTGGTGTTGCAGATTGAATTGGGCGCGGATGTCGTCAGGTGTCATGGCAGCCATCATAGAAGACGGCCCCCCTGCCTGAAACGTAAGAACCTGTGCCTTGCCAGCTTGCCGGCTTTACCGCAAATCGGCTGGTTCGCGCGGTTCGCGCGGCTCCACGTCCACCACCTCGCCGGCCCCCGGCAGCACGCCCGCGCGGCGCGAGGGCGTATCGGCAGCGGGCGCGGTGGACCAGCGCTCGGTGGAGCGGTACACCGTGCGCCAACCCGTGCGCGGGTCCACCCGCATGGTCCAGGGCATGACGGGCCGGCCGGTAAGCCGCGCCCAGACCGCCCGCAGCCCCCACGCCAGTGCGAGCACCAGCACAGCGGCCAGCAGGCTCAGAAACATCACCAGCCCGGCCACCACCACCACGGCCCGGATGAGCCAGCGGGTCAAGCCCGCCACAAAATCATTCAAACAACCTCCTCAGGCATCCGCCAGTTCTTTGCATTCAACAGGCCGCCAGCGCTTATTCATAAATCGCCAGAAGCTATATTATTTATAGCACCATAATCCCATCTGTCACGCCGACGCGAATGCGCCGAAGTGAAAGATGCCGGGCTCCCGCACCGGATCGACATCGACCGGGATCACGCTCTTGGGCGGGAAGCGCCCTTCCAGCAGCAGTTTGGACAGCGGGTTCTCGATGCGCTGCTGGATCGCCCGCTTGAGCGGCCGCGCACCAAACACCGGATCGAACCCCACCTTGGCCAGTTCTGCCAAGGCGGCGTCGGACACCTGCAACTCCAGGTCCATCTTCGCCAGCCGGGTTTGCAGCAGCTGCAGCTGGATCTTGGCGATCGATGCAATGTGCTGCGCATCGAGCGCATGGAACACCACGGTCTCGTCGATGCGGTTCAAGAACTCGGGGCGGAAATGGTTCTTGAGCTCGCCCCAGACCGCATCCTTGATGTCCTGCGAGTCCTGCCCCACCATGGCCTGGATCAGATGCGAGCCGATGTTGCTCGTCATCACGATCACCGTGTTCTTGAAGTCCACGGTGCGGCCCTGGCCATCGGTCAGGCGGCCATCGTCCAGCACCTGCAGCAGCACGTTGAACACGTCGGGGTGGGCCTTTTCCACCTCGTCGAGCAGCAGCACGCTGTAGGGCTTGCGGCGCACGGCCTCGGTGAGGTAGCCGCCCTCCTCGTAGCCTACGTAGCCGGGCGGCGCGCCGATCAGGCGGGCCACGGAATGCTTTTCCATGAACTCGCTCATGTCGATGCGGATCAGGTGTTCCTCGCTGTCGAACAGGAAGCCCGCCAGCGCCTTGCACAGCTCGGTCTTGCCCACGCCCGTGGGGCCGAGAAACAGGAACGAGCCCGTGGGACGATTCGGATCGCTCAGGCCCGAGCGCGAACGGCGGATGGCGTTGGCCACGGCGGCAATGGCCTCCTGCTGGCCCACCACGCGCTCGTGCAGCTTGGCTTCCATCTGCAGCAACTTGTCTTTTTCGCCCTGCATCATCTTGGCCACGGGGATGCCGGTGGCGCGGCTCACCACCTCGGCGATTTCCTCAGCGCCCACCTGGGTGCGCAGCAAACGGTTGGCCTGGGCCGCACCGTCCTTGCCTTCTTCCTTGGCCTGGGCTTCCTTGAGCTGCTTTTCCAGATCGGGCAGCTTGCCGTATTGCAGCTCGGCCACCTTGTTGAAGTCACCCTTGCGCTTCAATTCCTCGATCTGCAGCTTGACCTGCTCGACCTGCTCGCGCACCTGCTGGCTGCCCTGGGCCTGGGCCTTTTCGGATTGCCAGATTTCGTCGAGGTCGGCGATCTCTTTTTGCAGGGAGGCGATTTCTTCCTCGATCAGCTCAAAGCGCTTTTGCGAGGCCTCGTCTTTTTCACGCTTGACGGCTTCGCGCTCGATCTGCAACTGGATCAGGCGCCGGTCCAATTTGTCCATGACCTCGGGCTTGGAATCGAGCTCGATCTTGATCTTGCTGGCCGCCTCGTCAATCAGGTCGATCGCCTTGTCGGGCAGGAAGCGGTCGGTGATGTAGCGGTGCGAGAGTTCCGCCGCAGCCACGATGGCCGGGTCGGTGATCTCCACGCCGTGGTGCACCTCGTACTTTTCCTGCAGGCCGCGCAGGATGGCAATGGTGGCCTCCACCGTGGGCTCGCCCACCAGGATTTTCTGGAAGCGCCGTTCCAGCGCCGCGTCTTTCTCGATGTACTTGCGGTACTCGTCGAGCGTGGTCGCGCCCACGCAGTGCAGCTCGCCGCGCGCGAGCGCCGGCTTGAGCATGTTGCCGGCGTCCATCGCGCCCTCGGCCTTGCCCGCCCCCACCATGGTGTGCAGTTCGTCGATGAAGACGATGGTCTGGCCCTCGTCCTTGGCCAGCTCGTTGAGCACGGTTTTCAGGCGTTCCTCGAACTCACCGCGGAACTTGGCACCGGCCAGCAGCGCCGCCATGTCGAGCGACAGCACGCGCTTGCCCTTGAGCGATTCGGGCACCTCGCCGGCCACGATGCGCTGGGCCAGCCCCTCGACGATGGCCGTCTTGCCCACGCCGGGCTCGCCGATGAGCACGGGGTTGTTCTTGGTGCGGCGCTGCAGCACCTGGATGGCACGGCGGATCTCATCGTCGCGGCCGATCACCGGGTCGAGCTTGCCGATGCGGGCGCGCTCGGTCAGGTCGATACAGTATTTCTTCAAGGCCTCGCGCTGGCCCTCGGCCTCGGCGCTGTCCATCTTCTGGCCGCCGCGCACGGCGTCAATGGCGGCCTCCAGGCTCTTGCGCGTGAGGCCGTTTTCCTTGGCGATGCGCGCGGCCTCGCCCTTGCTGTCGATCACGGCCAGCAAAAACAGCTCGCTGGCGATGAACTGGTCGCCGCGCTTGATGGCCTCTTTTTCGGTGGCCTGCAGCACGCGGCCCAGCTCGGGCCCGACCTGCACCTGGTCCTGGCCCTGCACCTGGGGCAGGCGCTTAACGGCCGCTTCGGCCGCTGCCAGCAGGCCGGGCACATTGACGCCCGCCCGCTGCAGCAGCGCCTTGGGGCCGTCGTCCTGCTGGAGCATGGCCACGAGCATGTGCACGGGCTCGATGTAGGCGTGGTCGTTGCCCAGCGCAATGCTCTGGGCATCGCTCAGGGCTTCATGGAACTTGGTGGTGAATTTGTCGAGACGCATGGGTCAATGTCCTCCGAATTGCAGAGCACTTGGGGCAGGGGCTGCCTGATTTCAAGGCAGTGCCCTGCCTGCCGGTTGCGCTGTGTCAATGCACCATTCAGAAGCCATCGCCCCTGAAAACTACTTTTTTGATAGCTGCCAGCGCTTTACCAATCGCCATCAAAGGCCAATTTCATCCAAATTCTCCATGTCGAACAACGCCCAGGGCTTCAGGCATTGCTCGCCGTGATGCCCCAGCGTGCCAGGGCGGCGTCGTCGCTCACGCGCGCATCCACCCAGCGTGCGCCCTGGGGCGTTTCTTCCTTCTTCCAGAACGGTGCCTGGGTCTTGAGGTAGTCCATCAGGAACTCGCAGGCCTGAAAACTCTGGCCCCGGTGCGCGCTGGTGACGGCCACCAGCACGATCTGGTCGAGCGGCTGGAGCAGCCCGACGCGGTGGATCACGCGGGCACCCAGGATGTCGAAACGCCGCAAGGCCTCGTCCACCATGGCTTCGATGGATTTCTCGGTCATGCCGGGGTAATGCTCCAGCTCCATGGACGACACCGCGTCCCCCTCGTTCCTGTCGCGCACCGTGCCAATGAAACTGCATACCGCACCCACGCCCTTGTTCTCCCGGCGCAGAGCGGCGATTTCACAGGACAGGTCGAAGTCCTCGGTCTGGATGGAAACGCGGGGCAGGTTCATGGCAAAACGACTTTCATGCGACAGATTCACGGCGAGCGGTGCAGCCGGGGTGCGGCCAGCAATGCGCGCTCTTCCTCCACCACCTTGTTCAGTTGCGCGAGCGCGGGCGAGGGCGGCAATTGGGCCAGCAGGGTTTGCAGGCGCGTGACATCCGCCACGGTGGGGGCCACCTTGATCTGCGCGATGGCGGCGGGCAGGTTGCCGCCCCGCACCAGCGCCAGCACCTTGGCGGGCCATTCACTTTTATTGCGTGCCATAGATTGTGAAACAGGTTTGTCTGTACGATTCGCCCGCACTGTACCCGCACTGCAACCCCCTGCACCTGATTACCATGGCCACCCAAACGATTCAGACCGATCTGTACAAGCTCTACCCGTCCCCGCGCAACACGGTCCGCGATGTGTTCGAGTACCAGGTCTTCGTGCCCCACCCCTACGCCATCATCGACCTGGCGGCCATGGAACTGGCCGGCAAGACCACGCTGTTTGCCGCCTGCCGCCTGTCGGACATGAAGATGGGGCAACTGGTCACGTTCGCGCTGGCGGCCGACCAGGCCAAATTCGAGCGCCTGTTCACCCCCGACTGAACCGTGCCCATGGACGACGACAACCAGATCCACGTGCCGCCCTCCTTCCTGGCGGTGTACACCGACGCCCGCGGGCGCCTCACCGAAAAGGCCGATGAAGTGCGCAGCCGCTACGAGCTGTGCGAAGACCTGGCGGGCCACCTGGTGGAACACGCCCAGACGCTGTACCACGTGCAGGCGCCCTCCGAGGCCGAGATCCTGCGGCGCATCCATGCGGGGCTGTGCACGGCGGAATCGGGTGTGTCAGTGCCCGAAGCCACCTGGATCGTCACCCGGCTGGCCGAGTTGCTGGCGTGGCAGTGCCCTGAACTGGCCCTGGCGAAGGATGCAACGGTGAGCGACTGACGGGTGGCGCCGCCACTCCGTCCCTGCGCCCCAGGTTGCTGCGTGCAGCGATCAGAGCGACAGAATCCATTTGGCGAGCTGTTTGGCCTCAGCCTCACTGACCAAGGGCCGCTCGGAATCGTCGGGCATCTTGGCGATGCCCCAATGCCGACCGCTCCCGCCGTCACTGCCCTTCCGAATGGTGGCCACCAAGGTTTTCTCGGCACTCCGATCACCTTTCCACCGAACCGCAATCTTCTGGAATGCAGGGCCCGCGCCATCCTTGGTGATCGAGTGACACTGCATGCATTGTTTTTCGTCAGCGAGCTGGGGGTTGGCCCACGCAGAAAAGCCCATACCCAGCAAACCTGCGACGACGAGGAGGTGGAACGTCTTCATAAATATCCCCTTGCGGTTTGGCGACATGCCACATGCAAGATATTCCTGACGCAACCGCACGTCAATTGGCCCGCAACCAAATGCCATCGCAGTATTGACATACGTCAAAACAACCCAGGGGGATACGCAGGCCGACTTTCGGGGGCGGCGGCCGCTAGCAGACTGCAAGCCATGGTGCACCCGGTTACCGCCCACACCATTCAACGGCGGCACAGTGCCGAAACACAGCCGGTCTGGCCGATCCGGCTCCCCCGGCTACCCCCCCGTCACGGGCGGGAAAAACGCCACCTCGGCGCCATCGACCAGAACCGCCGACTCTTCGCTCAAGGCCTGGTTGAGCGCCATGCGCACCGCACGGCCACGTGCAAGGCTGGTGGCATGGGCACCACCGCGGGCAATGAGCTCGTCGCGCAACGCGCCCAAGGTGGTGGCCGTGGTTTGCATCGGCTCTTGCCCCGCGCCGATGGCCTCGCGGATGGAGGCGAAATAGCGCACTGTGATCTTTTTCATCGCTGGGCCGCCCCAAGATGAAAAGCGGTCCCCTCGGGGGGCAGCGAGCACACGAAGTGGGAAGTGTGGGGGCACATGTTCATGACAGCAACTCCGAAAACGCGATGAACCGCACCGTATCACCGGGTGCGATCGTCTGGCCGGCCGGGTTGTCCACCACGCCATCGCCCCAGGCGGCCGAGGTGAGCACGCCCGAGCTCTGGTTGTCGAACAGGTCCAGCCCGCCCGTGGTGTTGTGCCGCACGCGCAGGAATTCGCGGCGTTTGTCGGCCTTGGGCCAGGTGAAATCAGCGCGGACAGCCATGGATTGGGGTGCAACATCCTGCACGCCCTGCAGCCGCAGCACAAATGGCCGCACCAGCAGCGCGAAGGTCAGAAAACTGGACACCGGGTTGCCGGGCAGGCCCATGAAGTGCGCTGCACCCACGCGGCCATAGGCGAACGGCTTGCCGGGTTTCATGGCGATCTGCCACAGATCGAGCGTGCCCAGCGATTCGACGGCGGGCTTGATGTGGTCTTCCTCGCCCACGCTCACGCCGCCGCTGGTCAGGATCAGGTCGTGTGCGTTACTGGCTTGGCGCAAGGCGGCTATGGTGGCGTCGCGTCGGTCGGGCACGATGCCGAAATCGCTCACCTCGCAGCCCAGGCGCAGCAGCATGGCGCGCAGAAAGAAACGGTTGCTGTTGTAGATGGCGCCGGGGCGCATCTGCTCGGGCGGCACGTCGCCGGGCATGACCAGTTCATCGCCGGTGGAGAACAGTGCCACGCGTGGGCGGCGGGCCACCTGCAGTTGTGCCAGGCCGATGCTGGCAGCCAGGCCCAGCTCGGCCGGCGTGAGGCGGGTGCCGGCCTGCAGCACCACGGCGCCGCGCGTGATGTCTTCGCCGGCGCGGCGAATCCACTGGCCCGGCCGGGGCACGGCGTTGACGCGCACTCGGCCGTCGGCAAGCGCCTCGCAGTCTTCCTGCATCAGGATGGCGTCGGCGCCTGCGGGCACGGGCGCACCGGTGAAGATGCGCGCGGCGGTGCCGGCCTGCAGCGGCTCGCCCGCGCTGCCGGCGGCAATGCGCTGAGACACGGGCAGCGCAAGCCCCACCGCCGCTACATCGGCGCAGCGCACGGCATAGCCGTCCATGGCGCTGTTATCGATAGGAGGCACCTGCAGCACCGAGGAGCAACCCTGCGCCAGCACGCGGCCGTCGGCATCAAAAGTGGTGACAGTGTCGGTGCCCGCCAGCGGTGTGGCGTGGCCCAGCAGCTCGGCCAGCGCCTCATCCAGCGGTTTCAGGGGTTTCATTGGGGGACGCATGGCAACAGGTCTCCGTGCAGGTCCCACTGGTAGTCGAAGCGGTCGGCATGCTGCAGCAGCCAGTCCACCACCTGATCGGGGGCATTGAGGTCGAGCACGGGCCGTTGCGTGGGTACGGGCAGGTTGTGCGGGGCGTCGGTGGCGATGGCGACCACAAAGTCGTCGTCGGGGTACCGCACGGGCTTGGCCGCGCGGCCGGGCTCGGGTGCGCGCCAGACTTCGATCTTGAGCAGATCGCTGTCCTTGAAGCCCTCCACCAGCACCCAGTCCACGCCCTGGTACAGCTCTGCCAGCAGGTGGTGCACGCTGAGCGTGGCGGGCTGTTCGAACTCGCGCACCAGCATCAGGCGCTTGTCGGAGGCGGCCACCACTTCGAAGGCCCCGGCTTCGCGGTGGCGGTAAGTGTCCTTGCCAGGGTGGTCGATGTCGAAACTGTGGTGGGCATGCTTGACCACCGACACCCGCAGTCCCCGCAGGCGCAGCTCGGGGATGAGCTGCTCGACCAGCGTGGTCTTGCCACTGCCAGAGAAACCGGCAAAGCCTACAACCTTCATCCAATGCTCCTGTGAATAGCTATGCTATTTATAGCTGCCAGCGCTTATCAGAAAATCGCCAGGGGCATTTTTTACTCAAAACCCTGATATCCCGCACTTCCGACAGGGATCACTGGCAATGCCGCTCGATGTAGGCCTTGACCCGTTCCACATCGGCCGGCATGACCTGAACACGCTTGGGCAATGCCTCGATGCCGGCAAACCTGGCGGGCCGCTCGGGCGCATGGCCCAGGGCCTCCTGGATGGTTTCGGCAAACTTGATGGGCAGCGCCGTCTCCAGCACGATCATCGGCACCGCCGGGTCGCCCCGGTGCTCGCGCGCCACCTTCACGCCATCGGCGGTGTGGGTATCGATGGTCACGCCAAAGCGGTGGTAGGTGTCCTTGATCGTGGCCAGGCGGTCGGCGTGCGTGCTCCTGCCGCTTTCAAAGCCGTATTTGGCGGCGGCATCGGCAAACAGCGGGTCGGCGCTCAGATCGAAGCGGCCATAGGTCTGCAAGGCAGCGCTGAACAAGGCCTTGGTGCGCTGGCCATTGCGCCCCAGCAGGTCAAAAATGAAACGCTCGAAGTTGCTGGCCTTGCTGATGTCCATCGAGGGGCTCGACGTTTCGTGCGTGTCGGCACTGCCGCGCACACGGTACACGCCGGTGCGAAAGAACTCGTCGAGCACATCGTTTTCGTTGGTGGCCACCACCAGCCTGGCAATCGGCAGGCCCATGCAGCGCGCCACATGGCCGGCGCAGATGTTGCCAAAGTTGCCGCTGGGCACGGTGAAGCTGACCTTCTGGTCGTTCGTTTCCGTGGCCTGGATGTAGCCCGCGAAGTAGTACACCACCTGCGCCAAGAGGCGCGCCCAGTTGATGGAGTTGACCGTGCCGATCTTGTACTGGCGCTTGAAGTTAAGGTCATTGCTGACCGCCTTGACGATGTCCTGGCAGTCGTCGAACACGCCTTCGATGGCGATGTTGTGGATGTTCTCGTCCTGCAGGCTGAACATCTGCGCCTGCTGGAACGCGCTCATGCGGCCGTGCGGACTGGTCATGAAGACGCGCACGCCCTCTTTGCCGCGCATGGCGTATTCGGCCGCGCTGCCGGTGTCGCCGCTGGTGGCGCCCAGGATGTTGAGCTCTTCGCCCCGGCGCTTGAGTTCATATTCGAACAGATTGCCCAGCAGCTGCATGGCTATGTCCTTGAATGCCAGCGTGGGGCCATTGGACAGGGCTTCGAGCCACAGGCCGTCTTCGAGGTGGCGCAGGGGCACGATCTCGCCCGTGCCGAAGACTTCGGCGGTGTACGTCTTGGCGCACAGGGCTTTCAGGTCGGCGGCGGGAATGTCGTCGATGTACAGCGACAGGATCTGGAACGCCAGCTCGGCGTAGCCTTGGCTTTGGTACGCCTTGCGCAGGCGCGTGAGGGCGGCATCGTCGATCTGCGGGTAATGCTCGGGCAGGTACAGCCCGCCATCGGGCGCCAGGCCTTCAAGCAGGATGTCGCAGAAATGCTTGCGGTCGGGATGGCCGCGCGTGGACAGGTACAGCATGGCAATCTCGCTCTTAATTCAGCTCTTCCTTGCGGATGCGCGTGATGGGGGCCAGCACCGTGGGGAGCTGCTGCATCTGGGCGATGGCATCGTTCATGGTGCCTTCGCGCGTGTCGTGCGTGAGGATGATGAGGTCGGTTTGCGTGGAGCCCTCGCCGCCCACCTCGTCGGCCTCGCGCTGCAGCACGGCGTCGATGCTGATGCCGGCGCCAGCCAGGATGCCGGTGACCTTGGCCAGCACGCCGGCCTGGTCGGCTACGCGCAGGCGCAGGTAGTAGCTGGTGACCACTTCACTCATGGGCAGCACCGGCAGCTCGCTCATGGCCTGGTCGAGGGTGTGGGGCTGGAAAGCCAGGTGCGGCACGCGATTGAGCGGGTCCACGGTGTGCAGGCGGGTGATGTCCACCAGGTCTGCAATCACGGCACTGGCCGTGGGCTCGGAGCCCGCGCCCTTGCCGTAGTACAGCGTGGCACCCACGGCGTCGCCCTGCACCACCACGGCGTTCATAGCGCCTTCCACGTTGGCAATCAGGCGCTTGGCAGGCACCAGGCTGGGGTGTACGCGCAGCTCGATGCCCCCGACGGCTTTGCCGGTGGCATCGGTTCTTTCCACGCGCTTGGTGATGCCCAGCAGCTTGATGCGGTAGCCCAGCTGCTCGGCGTACTTGATGTCGGTGGCGCTGAGCTGGGTGATGCCTTCGACATAGGCCTTGTCGAACTGCACCGGTATGCCAAAGGCAATGGCACTCATGATGGTGGCCTTGTGCGCGGCGTCCACGCCCTCGATGTCGAAGGTGGGGTCGGCCTCGGCGTAGCCCAGGCGCTGCGCTTCCTTCAGCACCACGGCAAAGTCCAGGCCCTTGTCGCGCATCTCCGACAGGATGAAGTTGGTGGTGCCGTTGATGATGCCGGCCAGCCACTGGATGCGGTTGGCGGTGAGGCCCTCGCGCAGCGCCTTGATGATGGGGATCCCCCCGGCCACGGCGGCTTCAAACGCCACCATCACGCCCTTGGCCGATGCGGCGGCGAAGATCTCGGTGCCATGCACGGCCAGCAGCGCCTTGTTGGCGGTGACCACATGCTTGCCGGCGGCGATGGCTTCGAGCACCAGCGCCTTGGCCACACCGTAGCCGCCGATCAGCTCGATGACGATGTCGATGTCGGGATTGGCAATGACGGCGCGCGCGTCGTTCACCACCTGCACGCCCTCGCCCACCACTTTTCTGGCGCGCTCCACGTCGAGGTCGGCCACCATGGCGATCTCGATGCCCCGGCCGGCGCGGCGGCGGATTTCTTCCTGGTTGCGGTGCAGCACGTTGAAGACGCCACTGCCAACGGTGCCAATGCCCAGCAGGCCTACTTGGATCGGTTTCATGGAAAATTTACCAGTCAAAATGATTGCAGCGCTTTACCTATCAGCGCAAGCAGCTATCAAAAAAGAGTCTCAGTTGGTGCCAGACCGCTTGCGGTACTGCTCCAGGAAGCGGGCCACGCGGCCAATGGCCTCGCGCAGGTCATCCTCGTGCGGCAAAAACACGATGCGGAAATGGTCGGGCCAGGCCCAGTTGAAGCCCGTGCCCTGCACCAGCATGACCTTGGTTTCCTGCAGCAATTCCAGAAAGAACTGCTGGTCGTCCTTGATTGGATAAATCTCCGGATCGAGGCGCGGAAACATGTACAGGGCAGCCTGTGGCTTCACGCAGGTGACCCCCGGAATGGCGGTGATGAGCTGGTAGGCCAGGTCGCGCTGCTTGCGCAGGCGCCCGCCCTCGCCCACCAGCTCGTTGATGCTCTGGTAGCCGCCCAGCGCGGTCTGCACGGCCCACTGGCCAGGCACATTGGCGCACAGGCGCATGTTCGAGAGCATGTTCAGGCCCTCGATGTAATCGCGGGCGGGCTTCTTGTCGCCCGACACCACGAGCCAGCCGGCGCGGTAACCGCACGAGCGGTAGCTCTTGGACAGCGAGTTGAAGGTGAGCGTGAGCACGTCTTCGCTCAGCGAGCCAATGGCCGTGTGCTTGGCGCCGTCGTACAGCACCTTGTCGTACACCTCGTCGGCAAAGATCACCAGGCCATGCTCGCGGGCGATGGCCACAATGCCCTTGAGCAGCGCGTCGGAGTACAGCGCGCCCGTGGGGTTGTTGGGGTTGATGACAACAATGCCCTTGGTGCGGGGCGTGACCTTCGCGCGGATGTCATCGAGGTCGGGCATCCAGCCATTGGCTTCATCGCACAGGTAATGCACGGGCGTGCCGCCCGACAGGCTGGCCGCCGCCGTCCACAGCGGGTAGTCGGGCGAGGGCAGCAGCAGTTCGTCGCCGGTGTCGAGCAGCGCATTGGTGGCCATGACGATGAGTTCGCTGGCACCGTTGCCCAGGTAGATGTCGTCCAGCGTGACGCCCTTGATGCCCTGCTTCTGTGTCTCGTGCATCACGGCCTTGCGCGCCGCAAAGATGCCCTTGCTGTCCGAATAGCCTGCCGAATTGGGCAGGTTGCGGATCATGTCCTGCTGGATTTCCTCGGGGGCATCGAAGCCGAACACGGCCAGGTTGCCGATGTTGAGCTTGATGATCTTGTGACCGTCCTCCTCCATCTGCCGGGCCGCGTCCATGATGGGGCCCCGGATGTCGTAGCAGACGTTGGCGAGCTTGGCGGATTTGTGGACGGTTTTCATGGGCTGACGTTGGAATGCGATGGAGCCAGAGACCTGACAGCGCCCGGGCGCTTTGGCGAAACCTATAATTTGACCACAGATCGCCGGCGACCCCGAGGCCACAACGCCCCCGTAAAGCCCCAACCCACGGCCCGCGCCCACCCACCCCGTCCTTGCATGAAATTCCAGCCCGAACCTTCCACCGCGCAGACCATCCGTGCCTACGGCCCCGGCTGGATCGGTGTGGATACGGAAAAGATCACCACCAGCATCATCCTGGGTTCGGGCGGCCTGCGCCTGGCCTGGCCATGCACCCGCTTTGAAGACCTGACACCCGAGCATTTCGCCCAGCTGGCCACCCTGGAGGCGGAACTGATCGTCTTTGGCAGCGGCACACGCAACCGCTTTCCGCCACCCGCCTGGCTGCAGCCGCTGATGGCCCGGCGACTGGGCCTTGAAACCATGGACACCCCCGCTGCCTGCCGCACCTACAACATTCTTGCCAGCGAAGGCCGCAACGTGGTGGCGGCGCTCATTCTGGAAGCGCCAGGGTCTTAGGGGGCGGGGTGGCAGCTTGGTTCTCGGGCGTTTTCAGGGTAAAATCTCGGGTTGCGGTCGGGGGCACCACCAAAAGCAATAACACCCCAGCTCCCCCGGCTTTTCAACGACTACATCCTGAGAGATTGAAGTGCCATGGCGATCGTTGTCAACAAACCCCTCCCTGAATTTGAAGCCAACGCGACTGGTGGAATCAAGGTGTCCAACACCTCCCACCTCGGCCAGATTGTGATTCTGTACTTCTACCCCAAGGACAACACCCCTGGATGCACCACGGAAGCCATGCAGTTCCGTGACCGGTACAAGGACTTCGTCAAGGCGGGTGCAGCCGTTTTCGGCGTATCGCGCGACAACATGAAGTCGCACGACGAGTTCAAGGAAAAGCTGGAGCTGCCGTTTGAGCTGATCGCCGACACCGAAGAAAAGATGTGCCACATGTTCGGCGTGGTCAAGAACAAGATCATGTACGGCAAGAAGGTCAAGGGCATCGAGCGCAGCACCTTCCTGATCGGACCCGATGGCATTCTGCACAACGAATGGCGCGGTCTCAAGGTGCCGGGCCACGTGGACGAAGTGCTCAAGGCCGTCAAGACCATCAAGGCCCTGAAAAAGGCCGCCTGAAATTCACCGTTGCAAGCCTGCCGACACGGACTGCGGACGCCTTCCGCAATCCGACACGGTGAATGGGCATAATGGTTCGATGCTTCTGAAATCAGCAACGCTTTTTTCTCCCTCCAAAGCCGCCTTGGTCTCCAGGCGGCTTTTTGCTTTCTGAACACCCCACTGCCCGAGACCCCGCCACCATGCCCCTGCCCCCCGCCCCCAGCCGGCGCGCCGCCCTCCTCGCGCCTGAAGCCTACAAAGCAAGCGCCCGCGCCCGCCCCGTCGAAAATCTGCTTCCCGACCCAGAGACAGTGGCCATCCCCGCCAGCCGGGGTGGACGCAAGAGCGCACGCAACGATGGGGCGCCCATCGAAATGGGCGCGGCCCCTGCCCTGATCCAGGTCGAGACCCGGTCGCGCACGCCGGAACCCGCACGCACGCCCGCCACGGCCCCTGCACCCGCTGCGCGCAGCTCTGCCAGCACACGCGGCTCGCGCAGCCCCGGCAGCAAGACCACTGCCAGCGCGCCCGCAGCAGCCGGTGCGTCCCGCAGCAAAAAGGCGGCACCGCAGGGCCCTGCGAAGCTGTTCGTGCTGGACACCAACGTGCTGCTGCACGATCCGACCAGCCTGTTCCGCTTTGAGGAACACGACATCTTCCTGCCCATGATCGTGCTGGAAGAGCTGGATGGCCACAAGAAGGGCATGACCGAAGTGGCCCGCAACGGCCGCCAGACCAGCCGCACCCTGGATGCCCTGGCGGGCGTGCAAGGCGCCGACATTGCGCATGGCCTCAAGCTCGACTCCACAGGCCAGCGCGCTGCGGGCGGCCACCTGTTCTTCCAGACGGCCCCGCTCGATTACAGCCTGCCCACCAGCCTGCCGCAAGGCAAGGCCGACAACCAGATCCTGGGCGTGGTGGAAGCGCTGCGCAAGCTGCACGCCCCGCGCGAAGTGGTGCTGGTGTCCAAGGACATCAACATGCGCGTCAAGGCGCGCGCCCTGGGCCTGAACGCCGAGGACTACCAGAATGACAAGACGCTGGAAGACGGCGACCTGCTCTACTCTGGCGTGCTGGCCCTGCCCCCCGACTTCTGGGCCAAGAGCGGCAAGAACGTGGAAAGCTGGCAAAGCGGCGCGAGCACCTATTACCGCATTGGCGGCCCCATCGTGCCGCAGCTGATGATCAACCAGTTTGTGTACTTCGAGGCTCCGGGCGAGCCCAGCATGTTTGCCCGGGTCAGCGAGATCCGCGAGAAAACCGCGGTGCTGCAGACGCTCAAGGACTATGGCTCGGCCAAGCATGCGGTGTGGGGCGTGACCACGCGCAACCGCGAGCAGAACTACGCCATGAATCTGCTCATGGACCCCGAGGTCGATTTCGTCACACTGACCGGCACGGCCGGCACCGGCAAGACCCTGCTGGCCCTGGCCGCGGGCCTGACCCAGGTGCTGGACGACCGCCGCTACACCGAAATCATCATGACCCGCGCCACCGTGAGCGTGGGCGAGGACATCGGCTTTCTGCCCGGCACCGAAGAGGAAAAAATGGGCCCCTGGATGGGCGCGCTCGACGACAACCTCGAATTCCTGGCCAAGGGCGACGGCGGCAACGCCGGCGAATGGGGCCGCGCCGCCACCAACGAGCTCATCCGCAGCCGCATCAAGATCAAGAGCATGAACTTCATGCGCGGGCGCACCTTCCTGAACAAGTACGTGATCATCGACGAGGCGCAGAACCTGACGCCCAAGCAGATGAAGACGCTGATCACCCGCGCCGGCCCCGGCACCAAGATCATCTGCATGGGCAACCTGGCGCAGATCGACACGCCCTACCTCACCGAAGGCTCGTCGGGCCTGACCTACGCCGTGGACCGCTTCAAGGGCTGGCCGCACAGCGGCCACATCACGCTGGCGCGCGGCGAGCGTTCACGCCTGGCGGACTTTGCCAGCGAGGTGCTGTAAGCATGGCGGTGGGCTGGGTTACCGCCCTCAAGCTGGTTCCCTGGGGCGATGTCCTGGAGGCAACGCCCCAGATCCTGCAGGCAGCCAAGAAGCTGCTGGGCACCACGCGCCAAGGTACTGCGGATGCCGCTGCAGGCAAACTGGCGGATACGGACGGCGCAGCCGCTCCCCCGGTCACCCTGCAACTGCAGCAATTGCGCGAACGCGTGGCGCGGCTAGAACTGGAGCAGCAGGAATCAGCCCTGTTGATCCAGTCCCTGGCCGAACAGCATGCCCAGGTGGTGCAGGCGGTCGAGGCACTGCGCCTGCGCAACCGGCGCCTCACGGCAGCCGTCGCCATACTGGGGACGTTGTGCGTGGGCCTGCTGGCGTGGGCACTGCGGCCGTAGCATCGCTCGCAGCACCAAACCGCTTTTATTTTGATAGCTGCTAGCGCTTATGTATAAGCGCTAGCAGCTATTTTCATTAGAAGTCGTCGCCCGACCCCATCGCCAGGCTTTCGAAGCGCGTCTGCGACTTCTGGAAGAACAGCTTCACGGTGCCGGTGGGGCCATTGCGCTGCTTGCCGATGATGACCTCGGCCACATTCGGCTCCTTGCTGTCCTTGTTGTAGTAGTCGTCGCGGTAGATGAACATGATGATGTCCGCATCCTGCTCGATGGCGCCCGACTCGCGCAAATCGCTCATCATGGGGCGCTTGTCGGTGCGCTGCTCCACCGAACGGTTGAGCTGCGACAACGCGATCACCGGGCACTGCAGCTCCTTGGCCAGCATCTTCAGGCCGCGCGAGATCTCGCCCAGCTCGGTGGCCCGGTTCTCGCCCTGCGAGCCGCTGGAGCCGCTCATCAGCTGCAGATAGTCCACCACGATCAGGCCCAGCTTGCCGCACTGGCGCGCCAGGCGCCGCGCATTGGCGCGCAGCTCCGACGGCGTCAGGCCCGGTGTTTCATCGATGTGCAGCGACACGGTGCGCAGTTTTTCGATGGCCTCGGTCAGGCGCGGCCATTCCTCGTCGGAGAGCTTGCCGGTGCGCAGGTTGCCCTGGTTGATGCGGCCAATCGAGCCCACGATACGCACGGCCAGCTGCGCGGCGCCCATTTCCATCGAGAAAATGGCCACGGGCAGGCCTTCGTTCAGCGCCACATGCTCGGCAATGTTCACGGCAAACGCCGTCTTGCCCATGGACGGACGCGCCGCCAGCACCACCATGTCGCCGGCCTGCAGACCCGAGGTCATGCGGTCGAGGTCGATGAACCCGGTGGGCACGCCGGTGATGTCGTTCGGGTTGTCGGCCATCTCCTGCACGCGGTCGAGCAGGTCCACCACCAGCGTGTCCATGGCCTGAAAGCCCTGCTTCATCCGCGAGCCTTCCTCGCCGATGTTGAAGATCTTCTGCTCGGCCTCGTCCAGGATCTTGTCGACCGGACGCCCCTGCGGATTGAACGCATTGGTGGCGATCTCGTCGCTGGCCGTGACCAGCTTGCGCAGGATGGCGCGCTCGCGCACGATCTCGGCGTAACGCCGGATGTTGCTCGCGCTCGGCACATACTGCGCCAGATTGTTCAGGTACCCCAGGCCACCGATTTCCTCGGCCTTGCCCAGCCCCTGGAGCTGCTCGTACACCGTGATCACGTCGGCGGGCTTGCTGCCATTGATCAGGCCACCGATGGCGGCATAGATCAGCTTGTGCTCGTAGCGATAAAAGTCGCCATCCTTGAGCAGGTCGCCCACGCGGTCCCAGGCGTTGTTGTCCAGCAGCAGCCCGCCGAGCACACTCGATTCCGCCTCGATCGAGTGCGGTGGCACGCGCAACTGGGCAATTTCGCGATCCGGCAGGGGCGGAGCAAAACCGTGGTCTTCGAGCGGGGGAAAAACAGCGGACATGGGGTTCCTTGGGACAGGCGTTCAATGCTAGCGCAGAGCAGCCTGGCGGGATGGGGACAAGCCTGTGGATAACCAGGTGGCAGACTGTGGATGGCCCTGTATGGGCG
The DNA here is from genome assembly GCF_900107605.1 of Acidovorax soli. Classification (GTDB taxonomy): domain Bacteria; phylum Pseudomonadota; class Gammaproteobacteria; order Burkholderiales; family Burkholderiaceae_C; genus Acidovorax; species Acidovorax soli. The sequence goes on from NZ_FNQJ01000003.1 coordinate 159,921, forward strand.
TACCGCACCAAAAACAAAAGCCGCCCGAGGGCGGCTTTTGCACAACGTCACGAAATGACGATGGAGCGACGATCAGGCGGTTTCGCCGTAGACCGACACGTTGACTTCCACCACCACATCGGTGTGCAGAGCCACGCTGACAGCCGTTTCGCTGACAACCTTGATAGGGCCGTTGGGCAGGCGAACCTGGGCCTTCACCACCTTGTAGCCTTGCTTGTTCAGCTCTTCGGCGATGTCATGGTTGGTCACGGAACCGAACAGACGGCCGTCCACGCCCGCCTTTTGCGTCAGCTTGACGGTGGTACCGGCCAGCTTTTCGCCTTCAGCCTGGGCTTGTGCCAGCTTGGCAGCGGCTGCCTTTTCGAGTTCGGCGCGCTTGGCTTCGAACTCGGCCTTGTTGGCTTCGGTGGCGCGGCGTGCACGGCCCGAAGGAATCAGGAAGTTGCGGGCGTAGCCGTCTTTCACCTTGACGATTTCGCCGAGGTTGCCGAGGTTCACAACCTTGTCGAGCAGAATGATTTGCATGGGTTGTGCTCCTTAGATCTTGTGCTGGTCGCTGTAAGGCACCAGGGCCAGGAAGCGGGCGCGCTTGATGGCGGTGTTCAGCTGGCGCTGGAAAATGGCGCGCGTGCCGGTCAGGCGTGCGGGAATGATCTTGCCGTTTTCGGCGATGAAATCGCGCAGCGTGTCGACATCCTTGTAGTCGATTTCTTCAACACCGGTCACCGTGAAGCGGCAAAAGCGCTTGCGCTTGAACAGCAGGGACTGGGTGTTGCGCTTTGGGCGCTTGTCTTTGTTGAACTTCTTGAACGTGGCCATTGCGGACCCCTTGAAAATTAATTTTGTTGAATATCCTGGATGTGGAGCACTGCGTTCTTGCCGTTGCGCGGTGTGGCCAGAAATCCACTGAAAGTCCAGAGACTTCCGATGTTCTGCCGGGCCAACCGTTCGGCCATTGCACCAAAGGCAACGGCTTTCATGGCAGCCTTGACGTCCCGGGGCTGGCCTGCTTCGGTTTGCTGGGACTCGTGTTCGAGTCGCAGGGCGATGGCAGGCAATCCAGCGGGGGTGTAGCGCAGGGCCTCGGCCTCAGCGATACATGCAGTCAAGACAACGCGGTTTTCCACTCCCGTGAGGGCTGGAAGATCAGCGGTCGTTGGCCGCTGCGTACTCGGCCTGGCTGACCTTGCGGGCTTCTTCGCGCTCGACGGTCTTCATCATCGAAGACGGGCCGGTCTCGGCCTTCTTCTTCTGAACCGTCAGGTGGCGCAGCACGGCGTCGTTGAACTTGAAGGCGTGCTCCAGTTCAGCCATCACGGCCTGGTCGGCTTCGATGTTCACGCACAGGTAGTGGGCCTTGGCCAGCTTGTTGATCAGGTACGCCAGTTGACGGCGGCCCCAGTCTTCCACGCGGTGCACCTTGCCACCGCCAGCGGTGATCATGCCCTTGTAGCGCTCCAGCATGGCTGGAACTTGTTCGCTTTGATCCGGATGGATCAACAAAATGATTTCGTAATGACGCATGCATACTCCTTTTGGGTAAGACCACCCACTGCGTCTCGAAGTGGTGTGGCAAGGCAAAGCCGGCAATTATAACCAGCATGTTTGCGCTTGTACACTCCCGGCCTGATCCATGCGTTCCTTCGGTGTCAGCGGACATGGATAAAGCGCCCTGGCGCTGCCGCAGGCCTTGAAATACGGGCCACCCGCCCCATCCTTGTCGCGTATCCGTACGTTTCATAAAAATTCCGACATGCCAGATAACAGCCAGTCCTCCACCCTCCCAAGCAATCCCGCCCCCGAAGAAGCCGAGGCCGCCATGGCCGCCAACGCTTCTGATGAAATGGCCCGCCTGCAGGGCGAGCTGGCCGAACTCAAGGCCAAGAGCGCCGATCTGGCCGACCAGTTCCTGCGCGCCAAGGCCGAGGCAGAGAACGCCCGCCGCCGCGCGGAAGACGAGGTCTCCAAGGCCCGCAAGTTCGGCATCGAGAGCTTTGCCGAAAGCCTGCTGCCCGTCTGCGACAGCCTGGACGCCGCCCTGGCCATCCAGAACGCCACGGCCCAGCAACTGCGCGAAGGCTCCGACGCCACGCTGCGCCAGCTGCAGGCCGCCCTGGAACGCAACAAGGTGCAGGCCATCAACCCGGCCGCCGGCGACAAGTTCGATCCGCACCAGCACCAGGCCATCAGCGTGGTGCCGGCCGAGCAGGAGGCGAACACCGTTGTGGCCGTGCTGCAAAAAGGCTATGTGATCGCCGAGCGCGTGCTGCGCCCCGCCCTGGTGACCGTGGCCGCCGCCAAATAATTTCACGGAACCAGCTTGAAGCCCTTCAAGTTATCCACAAGTTACTAGCTATCCAACCATTCCAACATTGCGGAGAAGAACATGGGAAAAATCATCGGTATCGACCTGGGCACCACCAACAGCTGCGTGTCCGTCATGGAAGGCAACACCACGCGCGTGATCGAGAACTCGGAAGGTGCCCGCACCACGCCGTCGATCGTGGCCTACCAGGAAGATGGTGAAGTGCTGGTCGGCGCCTCGGCCAAGCGCCAGGCCGTGACCAACCCCAAGAACACGCTGTACGCCATCAAGCGCCTGATCGGCCGCAAGTTCACCGAGAAGGAAGTGCAAAAGGACATCGACCTGATGCCCTACAAGATCACGGCCGCCGACAATGGCGACGCCTGGGTGGAAGTGCGCGGCAACAAGATCTCGGCCCAGCAGGTCAGCGCCGACATTCTGCGCAAGATGAAGAAGACCGCCGAAGACTACCTGGGCGAGCCCGTCACCGAAGCCGTGATCACCGTGCCCGCCTACTTCAACGATGCCCAGCGCCAGGCCACCAAGGACGCCGGCCGCATCGCCGGCCTGGAAGTCAAGCGCATCATCAACGAGCCCACCGCTGCAGCCCTGGCCTTCGGTCTGGACAAGCAGGAAAAGGGCGACCGCAAGATCGCCGTGTACGACCTCGGTGGCGGCACGTTCGACGTGTCCATCATCGAAATCGCTGACGTCGATGGCGAAAAGCAGTTCGAAGTGCTGTCAACCAACGGCGACACCTTCCTGGGTGGCGAAGACTTCGACCAGCGCATCATCGACTACATCATTGCCGAGTTCAAGAAAGAGCAAGGCGTGGACCTGTCCAAGGACGTGCTGGCCCTGCAGCGCCTGAAGGAAGCCGCCGAAAAGGCCAAGATCGAGCTGTCCAACAGCGCGCAGACCGACATCAACCTGCCCTACATCACGGCCGATGCCTCGGGCCCCAAGCACCTGAACATCAAGCTCACGCGTGCCAAGCTCGAAGCCCTGGTGGAAGAGCTGATCGAGCGCACCATCGCCCCCTGCCGCACCGCCATGAAGGACGCCGGCATCAGCGTGTCCGACATCAACGACGTGATCCTGGTCGGCGGCATGACGCGCATGCCCAAGGTGCAGGAGAAGGTCAAGGAATACTTCGGCAAGGAACCCCGCAAGGACGTGAACCCTGACGAAGCCGTGGCCGTGGGCGCGGCCATCCAGGGCCAGGTGCTGTCGGGCGACCGCAAGGACGTGCTGCTGCTGGACGTGACGCCATTGAGCCTGGGCATCGAGACTCTGGGCGGCGTGATGACCAAGATGATCACGAAGAACACGACCATCCCCACCAAGTTCGCTCAGACCTTCTCCACCGCCGACGACAACCAGCCGGCCGTGACCATCAAGGTCTACCAGGGCGAGCGCGAGATGGCCAGCGGCAACAAGCTGCTGGGCGAGTTCAACCTGGAAGGCATTCCACCTGCATCGCGCGGCACGCCGCAGATCGAGGTGTCGTTCGACATCGACGCCAACGGCATCCTGCACGTGGGCGCCAAGGACAAGGGCACAGGCAAGGAAAACAAGATCACCATCAAGGCGAACTCCGGCCTGTCCGAGGACGAGATCCAAAAGATGGTCAAGGACGCCGAGCTGAACGCCGCCGACGACAAGAAGAAGCTCGAACTGATCCAGGCCCGCAACCAGGGCGAGGCTGCCGTGCACAGCGTGAACAAGAGCCTGGCCGAGCATGGCGACAAGCTCGACGCCGGCGAAAAGGATGCGATCACCGCTGCGGTCAAGGCACTGGAAGAAGCGCTCAAGGGCGAGGACAAGGACGCCATCGACGCCAAGACCACGGCGCTGATGGCTGCCAGCCAGAAGCTGGGCGAGAAGATGTACGCCGAGACCCAGGCTGCGCAGGCCGCCCAGGCAGCCGGTGGCGCGGACGCGGCAGGCGCATCGGCGTCGTCGGGCAAGGCCGCGGACGACGACAACGTGGTCGACGCCGAAGTGAAGGAAGTCAAGAAGGGCTAAAGCAGCCCTTGCTGACCCGAGCCGCCGCGCCGGCCCCTTTCCAGGGTGCCTGCGCGGCGTTCCTCTTCCAACCAGGCTGATTCATCCATGTCCAAAAGAGACTATTACGAGGTCCTCGGCGTTCCCAAGAACGCCTCCGAGGACGAAATCAAGAAGGCCTATCGCAAGCTGGCGATGAAGCACCACCCTGACCGCAACCAGGGGGATAGCGCCAAGGGCGCCGAGGAGAAATTCAAGGAGGCCAAAGAGGCCTACGAGATGCTTTCCGATGCCCAGAAGCGCGCGGCCTACGACCAGTACGGCCACGCTGGCGTGGACCCGAACATGCGCGGCCCCGGTGGCCCCGGTGCGGAAGGGTTTGGCGGCTTCGCCGAGGCCTTCGGCGACATCTTCGGTGACATGTTCGGCCAGCAGGGCGGACGCGGGCGTGGTGCGGGCGGCCGTCAGGTGTACCGCGGCAGCGACCTCAGCTACGCCATGGAAATCACCCTCGAAGAAGCCGCGCGCGGCAAGGATGCACAGATCCGCATTCCATCGTGGGAAAGCTGCGACACCTGCCACGGCAGCGGCGCCAAGCCCGGCACCAGCGCCAAGACCTGCACCACCTGCAGCGGAAGCGGCACAGTGCAGATGCGCCAGGGTTTCTTCAGCGTGCAGCAGACCTGCCCGCACTGCCGCGGCACGGGCAAGATCATTCCCGAGCCCTGCACGTCCTGCCACGGCCAGGGCCAGCTCAAGAAGCAAAAGACGCTGGAAGTGAAGATTCCGGCCGGCATCGACGACGGCATGCGCATCCGCAGCACCGGCAACGGCGAGCCGGGCACCAACGGCGGCCCGCCGGGTGATCTGTACATCGAGATCCGCCTGAAGAAGCACGACATCTTCGAGCGCGATGGCGACGACCTGCACTGCCAGGTGCCGGTGAGCTTCATCACCGCGGCACTCGGTGGCGAGATCGAGGTGCCCACGCTCGCCGGCAAGGCCGCCATCGACATCCCCGAAGGCACGCAGGCCGGCAAGCAGTTCCGACTGCGCGGCAAGGGCATCAAGGGCGTGCGCGCCAGCTACCCCGGCGACCTGTATTGCCACATCACGGTGGAAACACCCGTCAAGCTGACCGAGCACCAGCGCAAGCTGCTGCGCGAGCTGGATGAATCGCTGAAGAAGGGTGGCGGCCGCCACTCGCCCAGCGGCGAGAGCTGGACCGACCGGCTGAAGAACTTCTTCAGCTGAACGCGTGGCGCCGCATCGGGCGCCGGCCATGGCACACCAGGCTGCCCCGCACCGCGCGGGGCAGCCTTTTTTCTTGCGCCCGCGTTCCTGCCGCGCGTCCTCCCGCAATCTTTGCCAGCGCAGCTTGATCTGAATCACCTTTCGACCCGCTCCACCCCGAGAAGTCAGCCAGCACAGGCCGCTACGATGGCAGCCATCGGCATGCATGGAGGATCGCAATGGAAGTCAACATCACCTTTCTGGGCGGCGCGGGCACCGTCACCGGCTCCAAATACCTGGTGCGCCACAACGGCCACAGCATGCTGGTCGATTGCGGCCTGTTCCAGGGCTACAAGCAGCTGCGCCTGCGCAACTGGCAGCCCCTGCCCCTCACGCCCCACCAGATCGATGCCGTGGTGCTGACCCACGCGCACCTGGACCACAGCGGCTACCTGCCCCTGCTGGCACGCGATGGCTATACCAAGGCCATCCACTGCACGCCCGGCACGCGCGACCTGTGCGCCATCCTGCTGCCCGACAGCGGGCACCTGCAGGAAGAAGACGCCGCCTTCCTGAACCGCCACCAGCTCTCGCAGCACGCACCGGCGCTGCCGCTGTACACCCGGCTGGATGCGCAGCACTGCATGAAGCAGTTCCGCCCCCACGCGTTCCACAAGGCCTTCGAGCCCATTCCCGGCTGGCGCGTGACCTTCACGCCGGCCGGACATATCCTGGGCGCGGCCAGCGTGCTGCTGGAAGTGGGCGGGCGACGCATCCTGTTCTCGGGCGATCTGGGCCGGCCCGATGACCTGCTCATGAACCCGCCCGAGGCTCCGCCGCAGGCCGACACCGTGCTGGTCGAAGCCACTTATGGCGACCGCCAGCACCCGCAGGAAGACATCCTGCAAGAGCTGGCCCCCGCCCTGCAACGCCTGGCCCAGCGCGGCGGCGTGGCCGTGGTGCCGGTGTTTGCCGTGGGCCGGGCGCAGGCCGTGCTGCACGCCATCAACCTGCTCAAGAAGCAGGGCAGCATTGCGCGGTCGCTGCCGGTGTTTCTGGACAGCCCCATGGCCGTGAGCACCACCGGGCTGTTCGCGCACCACACGGGCGAGCACCGGCTGACCAGGCACGAGGCCGATGCCCTCGCGCACTGCGCCACCATGGTGCAGACCACCGACGAATCGAAGGCCCTGGCGCGCCGCCACGGGCCCATGGTGATCCTGTCGGCCAGCGGCATGGCCACGGGGGGGCGCGTGCTGCACCACCTGGCCCTGTACGCGGGCGACCACCGCAACATGGTCATCATCACCGGCTACCAGGCGCCGGGCACGCGCGGCGCGCGCATCGCCAGCGGCGAAAAGACCACGCGCATCCACGGGCAGGACATTGATGTGCGCGCCGAGGTGGTGCAGCTCACGTCCGCCTCGGCCCATGCCGACGCCAACCAGACGCTGGCCTGGCTGCGCAGCATGGGGCACGCGCCCGACCGGGTGTTTGTGGTGCACGGCGAGATGGGCGCGGCCGACATGCTGCGCCAGCGCATCGAACATGAGCTGCGCTGGCGCGCCACGGTGCCCGAGCATGGCAGCACGCTCCCTGCCTGAAGGTGCGGGATCAGCATCTCATCAACTGGATGAATCCGCCTCTTGCACGATGAATGCCATCGCATTCAGCGATGGCAACAAACAATAATTGAGCTGAGAATACACAGTCTTCTCGAAACAAGAAGACTACACCCCATCCCATGAAAAGCTCCGAGCGCAGTTTTGCGCGCCGTATCGACCTCACCTCGCTGCAACTGTTTGTGGCGGTGTGCGAGCTCGGCAGCATCGGCCGCGCGGCGGAGCGCGAGTTCATTGCCGCCTCGGCCGTCAGCAAGCGGCTGTCCGACCTGGAGACCGCCGTCGACACCGCCCTGCTCTATCGCCACAGCCGGGGCGTGACGCTCACGCCTGCCGGCGAGAGCCTGCTGCACCATGCGCGCACCGTGCTGTTTGGCCTGGAGCGCATGCAGGGCGAACTCAGCGAATACGCCGAAGGCGTGCGCGGCCATGTGCGCATGCATGCCAACATCTCGGCCATCGTGCAGTTTCTGCCCGAGGACCTGGGCGCTTTTGCGCGCGCCCACAGCCAGGTCAAGATTGATCTTCAGGAACACTTGAGCAGCGATGTGCTGCACGCCGTGCAGGAAGGCGCGGCCGACTTGGGGCTGTGCAACACCGGCGGCCCCGCCGCCGCCGATCTGCAAAGCCGCCCTTACCGCACCGACCGTCTGGTGCTGGTTGTGCCTGCAGCGCACGCCCTGTCTGCGCAAGAAGCGATCCATTTTGAAGAAGTGCTGGACTGGGACATTGTCGGCCTGCATGCCAACAGCAGCATCAGCCTGGCCATGCGCGCTGCTGCGGCGGCGGCCGGCCGGCCCCTGCGCCAGCGCATCCAGGTCACCGGGCTCGACGCCATGTGCCGCATGATCGACAACGGCCTGGGCGTGGGCCTGCTCCCCGACCGGGCCTTTGCCCTCATGCAGGGTGTGGGCCGCCTGCAGGCCGTGCCCCTGGCCGACCCCTGGGCACGGCGCGAACTGCGCCTGGTGGCCCGCGATTTCGACGCCCTGCCCGTGACGGCCCGGCTGCTCGTGGAACACCTGGCACCCCCACGCGCGGCACTTTGACGCACCCCTAAAATCCAACCACCCCACCTGAAAGTAGAAAGCCACGCCATGGGACGCACCCTGTACGACAAGATCTGGGACGAGCATGTCGTCCACACCGAAGAGGACGGCACCTCCATCCTCTACATCGACCGCCATCTGGTGCACGAGGTCACCAGCCCCCAGGCCTTTGAAGGCCTGCGCGAGGCCGGCCGCAAGGTCTGGCGCATGAGTTCCATCGTGGGCACGGCCGACCACAACACGCCCACCACCGGCTGGGAGCGCGGCTACGACGGCATTGCCGATCCCATCAGCAAGGAGCAGATCACCACGCTGAACGACAACATGGCGCAGATCACGCCAGCGGCGTTCTTCCCCTTCATGCACAAGCGCCAGGGCATCGTCCACGTGATCGGCCCCGAAAACGGCGCCACCCTGCCCGGCATGACCGTGGTCTGCGGCGACAGCCACACCAGCACCCATGGCGCGTTTGGTGCGCTGGCCCACGGCATCGGCACCTCCGAGGTCGAGCACGTGATGGCGACCCAGACCCTGCTGGCCAAGAAGGCCAAGAACATGCTGGTGCAGGTGGACGGCCAGCTGGCCAAAGGCGTGACCCCCAAGGACGTGGTGCTGGCCATCATCGGCAAGATCGGCACGGCCGGCGGCACGGGCTACACCATCGAATTTGCCGGCTCGGTGTTCCGCGCCATGAGCATGGAAGGCCGCATGACCGTGTGCAACATGGCCATCGAAGGCGGCGCGCGCGCGGGCCTGGTGGCGGTGGACGACAAGACCATCGAATACGTCAAGGGCCGCCCCCTGTCGCCCACGGGCGTGGAGTGGGACCAGGCCGTGGCCTACTGGAAGACGCTGCACTCGGATGCCGACGCGGTGTTCGACACCGTCGTCAAGCTCGACGCCGCCACCATAGTGCCCCAAGTCACCTGGGGCACCTCACCCGAGATGGTGCTGGGCGTGGACGCCCGCGTGCCCGACCCGGACAAGGAAAAGGACGCCAACAAGCGCGGCGCCATCGAGCGCGCTCTCACCTACATGGGCCTGCAACCGGGCAAGGCGATCAACGACATCACCATCGACAAGGTGTTCATCGGCTCGTGCACCAACAGCCGTATCGAAGACATGCGCGAAGCCGCCGCCGTGGTGAAGAACCTGGGCCGCAAGGTCGCCAGCAACGTCAAGCTGGCGATGGTGGTGCCCGGCTCGGGCCTGGTCAAGGAACAGGCCGAGCGCGAAGGCCTGGACAAGATCTTTGTCGCCGCGGGCTTTGAATGGCGCGAGCCCGGCTGCAGCATGTGCCTGGCCATGAACGCCGACCGGCTGGAGCCCGGTGAGCGCTGCGCCAGCACCAGCAACCGCAACTTCGAAGGCCGCCAGGGTGCTGGTGGTCGCACCCACTTGGTGAGCCCCGCCATGGCCGCAGCGGCTGCCGTGCACGGTCATTTTGTGGACATTCGCCAATTCGCCTGAAGGAGACCGCCATGAAGAAGATCGCCACCCTTATCGCCCTGTCCGCCGCTTTCCTGCTGGCTGGATGCAACACCGTCAAAGGCGTGGGCCAGGACATCGAACGCGCAGGCAGCGCCATCGAACGCGCCGCCAAGTAACAAAGAACGCCATGCAGAAATTCACTTTGCTCAAGGGGATCGTCGCCCCCATGGACCGCGAGAACGTCGATACCGACGCCATCATTCCCAAGCAGTTCCTCAAGTCGATCAAGAAGACCGGCTTTGGTGTGAACCTGTTTGACGAATGGCGCTACCTGGACCACGGCGAGCCCGGCCAGGACCCCGCCAGCCGCCAACCCAACCCCGACTTCGTGCTCAACCAGCCGCGCTACCAGGGCGCCTCCATCCTGCTGGCGCGCAAGAACTTCGGCTGCGGCTCCAGCCGCGAGCACGCGCCCTGGGCGCTGGACCAGTACGGCTTTCGCGCCGTGATCGCGCCGAGCTTTGCCGACATCTTCTTCAACAACTGCTTCAAGAACGGCCTTCTGCCCATCGTGCTGCCCGAAGCCACGGTGGCCCAGCTATTCGACGAAGTGGCCGCCTTCCCCGGCTACCAGCTCACCATCGACCTGGAGCGCCAGGTCATCGTGCGCCCCCAAGGCGAAGAGATCGCGTTCGAGGTGCAGGCCTTCCGCAAGTACTGCCTGCTCAACGGTTTTGACGACATCGGCCTGACCCTGCGCCAGTCCGACAAGATCAAGGCCTTTGAAGCCCAGCGCCTGGCCACCAAGCCCTGGCTCGCGCACACCATGGTGTCGTGAGACCGTGCAGGCATCGAAAGCATCAGTCAAACTGGCATCTAGCGTTTTAATCATAAGCGCTGAACGCTATCAAAAGTAAAGCATCCGACAATGAAAATCGCAGTTCTACCAGGTGACGGCATTGGCACCGAAATCGTGGCCGAGGCCGTCAAGGTTCTCAAGGCGCTCGACCTGAAGTTCGAGATGGAGTCCGCCCTGGTCGGCGGCGTGGCCTATGACGCCCACGGACACCCCCTGCCCGAGTCCACCCTCCAGCTCGCCAAGGAAGCCGACGCCATCCTGTTTGGCGCCGTGGGCGACTGGAAGTACGACAAGCTCGACCGACCCCTGCGCCCCGAGCAGGCCATCCTGGGCCTGCGCAAGCACCTGGGCCTGTTCGCCAACTTCCGCCCCGCCATCTGCTACGAGCAACTGGTGGACGCTTCCAGCCTCAAGCCCGAGCTGATCGCCGGGCTGGACATCCTCATCATCCGCGAGTTGACCGGTGACATCTACTTCGGCCAGCCGCGTGGACGCCGCGTGGCCACCGACGGCCACTTCCCCGGTGCCGAGGAAGCCTTCGACACCATGCGCTACAGCCGCCCCGAGATCGAGCGCATCGCCCACGTCGCCTTCCAGGCCGCGCGCAAGCGGAGCAAGAAGGTGACCAGCGTGGACAAGGCCAACGTGCTGGAGACCTTCCAGTTCTGGAAGGACGTGATGACCGAGGTGGGCCAGCAATACCCCGACGTGGAACTGCAGCACATGTACGTGGACAACGCCGCCATGCAGCTCGTGAAGGCCCCCAAGGCGTTTGACGTGGTAGTCACCGGCAACATGTTTGGCGACATCCTGTCGGACGAAGCCTCCATGCTCACCGGTTCCATCGGCATGCTGCCCTCCGCATCGCTCAACAGCAAAAACCAGGGGCTGTACGAGCCCAGCCACGGCAGCGCCCCCGACATCGCCGGCAAGGGCGTGGCCAATCCGCTGGCCACCATCCTCTCGGCCGCGATGATGCTGCGCTTCAGCCTGAACCAGGAGGAAGCCGCCCAGCGCATCGAGGCCGCCGTGCAAAAGGTGCTGGCCCAGGGCCTGCGCACGCCCGACATCTACAGCGAAGGCACCACCAAGGTAGGCACGGCGCAAATGGGGGATGCGGTGGTGAAGGCGCTGGGATAAATAAATAAGCCCCGCGGACACGACACCAGGGCGGCCCCGTGCCGCCCTTTCGCTTTTTGCGGACCTCGCGGCGGCGCCCCGCAAACGGGCGTCAAGCCACCATCCGCTACAATCCGAACCATGTTTGTCGCCCGCCCGTTCGCCCTGAACACAGCATCCGCCGCCCTGGCCGGTGTGGCTGCGCGCGCAATCACCACCAAAACCACGACCATTAAGGACTGATCCAGCTCCGGTTCGTCGTGCGCCCTCCCTGGCCAGACGAGCCGGGGCAAAACAGCCAGGTCTGGCACTGTTTCTTACTTTGAAAGGGCGTTGAAATGAGCAAGTTGGTAGGTTTGGTCGGCTGGCGCGGCATGGTCGGCTCGGTGTTGATGGACCGCATGGTGCAGGAGAAGGATTTCGATCTGATCGAGCCCCTGTTCTTCTCCACCTCCAACGCCGGCGGCAAAGCCCCTGCACAAGCCAAGAACGAAACCACGCTGCAGGATGCGTTCAACATCGACGCCCTCAAGCGCTGCGACATCATCCTCACCGCCCAGGGCGGCGACTACACCAACGAGGTGTATCCCAAGTTGCGCGCAGCCGGCTGGAATGGCCACTGGATCGACGCCGCATCCTCCCTGCGCATGGAGAAGAACGCGGTCATCGTGCTCGACCCGGTGAACATGCCCGTCATCCAGAACGCGCTGGCGAACGGCGGCAAGGACTGGATCGGCGGCAACTGCACCGTCAGCTGCATGCTGATGGGCGTGGGCGCGCTGTACAAGGCCGGCCTTGTCGAATGGATGAGCACCCAGACCTACCAGGCCGCCAGCGGCGGCGGCGCCCAGCACATGCGCGAGCTGCTCACGCAGTACGGCACGCTGAACGCCGAGGTGGCGGACCTGCTCCATGATCCCAAGAGTGCCATCCTGGAGATCGACCGCAAGGTCATCGCCAAGCAGCGCAGCCTCACCGCCGCTGAGACCGCCAATTTCGGCGTGCCGCTGGGCGGCAGCCTGATCCCCTGGATCGACAAGGACCTGGGCATCGGCAAGAGCCAGGACGAGCCTGGCTGGGGCACATCCAAGGAAGAATGGAAGGGCATGGCCGAGACGAACAAGATCCTCGGCATGGGCGAAGGCTTCAACTCGGCCGCCATCCCGGTCGATGGCTTCTGCGTGCGCGTGGGCGCCATGCGCTGCCACAGCCAGGCCCTGACCTTCAAGCTCAGGAAGAATGTGCCTGTGGCCGACATCGAAGCCATGATTGCGGCCGACAACCAGTGGGTGAAGGTGGTACCCAACACCCGCGAGGCGACCATCCAGGACCTGACCCCCGTGGCCGTGACCGGCACCATGACGATCCCCGTGGGCCGCATCCGCAAGCTGGCCATGGGCCCCGAGTACGTGGGCGCCTTCACTGTCGGTGATCAATTGCTGTGGGGCGCGGCAGAGCCTCTGCGCCGCATGTTGTGCATCCTCCTGAGCGCCTGAACCAGACAGATCCCGCAAGCGCGCACGGCCTCGCCGCTGCGCGCTTTTTCTTGTCCGCCCGGCCAGAAACACCCGGTTACGCTACGTTGGCAATTGACAACAAGGAAATACGCCAAAACCGGGCACCAACACCCCGCACAAAGCTTCCACGCTACCTCAGCTTGTCAGTGCAAAACATTGATGCTATGGTGCTTTTTACATATTTTCACGCGCCGGGGCGGGATCAGACCATGAGAAGAACCACGCCGCTCGACCGGGCCGCACAACCACCACTTTTGATGGCACACATGCATCGTTGGAAATTTTCTGTCCTGGCCGCTGCGGCCGTCGCATTGACCGGCTTCCATGCCGACGATGCTTCTGCCTTAGCTCTGGGTCGCATCACGGTGCAGTCTGCTCTTGGTGAGCCGCTGCGCGCCGAAATCGAACTCCCCCAAATCACCCCGGAAGAGGCTGACACCCTGCGCGCCACCACCGCTTCGCCCGAAGTGTTTCGCGCCCAGGGCATGGAGTTCAATCCGGCGGTGACCAACCTGCGCGTGCAACTGCAGCGACGTGCCAATGGCACTGCCGTGTTGCGCCTGTCCAGTGACCGCCCCGTCAACGACCCCTTTGTTGACCTGGTTCTAGACGCCTCGTGGAGCAGTGGCCACATCGTGCGCAACTACACCATGCTGTTTGATCCCCCGGCATCGCGCCGCGCAGCACCTGCCGTCACTGCGGCAGCGCAAGCCTCAGCGCCCACCGCTCAGGCACGGGGCGGCTCTGCAGCGGCAAGCGCACGCGCATCGGCTCCCGCTGCACCCCGCAGCACCGCTGCAGCCGGCCCACGCCCAGCGCCTGCCAATGGTGTCACCGTTCAGGCGGGAGACACGGCTGGCCGCCTCGCCAATGCTTACCGCCCCGCCAGCGTATCGCTGGATCAGATGCTCGTGGCACTGCTGCGCGCCAACCCGGACGCCTTCATCCAGGGCAATGTCAACCGGGTCAAGGCCGGAGCTGTGCTGCAAATGCCTGACGAGGCTTCCGCACTGGCAACGCCACCGGCCGAAGCCCGCCAGATCCTGGCGGCACAAAGCCGGGATTTCAACGATTTCCGCCGCAAACTCGCTGCGGCAGCCCCCGCGACCAAGGTGGCGGCCGCAGAGCGCTCTGCCAGCGGCACCGTACAAACCCGCATCGAAGACAAGAAGCCCGCAACGGCAGCGCCTGACAAGCTGACCCTGTCCAAGGGGTCCATCACGGGCCAGAAGGCGGCAGAAGACCAGCTGGCCAAGGACAAGCAGGCCAGCGAATCCTCGGCCCGGATGGCCGAACTGTCCAAGAACATCAACGAGTTGAACCAGCTCAGCGCGGCGTCTGCGCCAGTTGCCGAACCTGCAGCTGCTGCCTCCAGCACACCCGGCCTGGTTGCCGTGGCCACGCCGGCATCGCTGCCCAGCCAGCCAGCCGCCTCCGAGCCAGCGGCCGTTGCGGCCTCCCCTGCGGCCAGCATGCCCGCTGCAGCCGAAGCAGCCGCCTCGGATCCCGCCGTGCCAGCAAAAGCCGCTGCACCGGCATCCGCTCCTGCGCCAGCACCTGTGCCCAAGCCCGCACCCGTGCCTATGCCAGCCATCGAAACGAGCTTTCTTTCGGGCCTGATGGAAGACCCCCTGGTGCCTGCTGGGGGACTGCTCGCATTGATCGCCCTGGGGGGTTACGGTGCCTACCGCGTGGTCCAACGGCGCCGTGCCAACGCCGGTGTTGACAGTTCATTCATGGATAGCCGTGCACAACCCGACTCCTTTTTTGGCGCCAGCGGCGGCCAGCAAGTGGACACGGCCAACAGCCAGATGAGCACTGGCTCGTCCATGGCCTACTCCCCCAGCCAGCTGGATGCCGGTGGTGACGTGGATCCAGTGGCCGAAGCCGATGTGTACCTGGCATACGGCCGCGACCTCCAGGCCGAAGAAATCCTCAAGGAAGCGATTCGCCACAACCCGGCCCGCGTATCGATACGGGTCAAGCTGGCCGAGATTTACGCCAAACGACAGGATCGCAAGGCCCTGGAGGCCGTGGCAGGCGACGTATTCCAGCTCACACAGGGGGAAGGCCCGGACTGGACGCGTGTGACCGATCTGGGGCGCGATCTGGACCAGGAAAACCCGCTGTACCAGCCTGGCGGTCGCCCTGGTGCGCCAAATGGCGATGCCTTGGCCACACCCGCCGCCAGTGCGGCGAGCGCCGCGATGGCCGTGGCGTCCGCGGCAGCAACGCTGCCACCCGATCTCGACCTGGATCTGGATTTCCTCCAGGACGCTCGGACCAAGGCACCAGCTGCCGCAACCCACGAAGGTGACACCGCATCGGCCGGACTTCCACCACTGGATCTGCCCACGTTGCCGCATGCCGCTGAGCCAGCCGTGGCAGCAACCCCTGCCATCACGCCACCTCCCATGGCAGACCTGGATTTTCCAGCCACCGACGACCTCGCCATGCTCACGTCCGGGGCCATGCCGACAACGGCCAGCCTCCCGGCAGCCACCCCGCACACGGCCCCGATGGAGTTTGACCTGGGCGATCTGACGCTGGACTTGGGCACACCATCCAAACCTGTCACCGCGCCCGTATCGGCCGCGGCACCGGCCTTGGCTGACAGCGGCGTCGATGCGGCGGCAGACGATCCATTGGCAACCAAACTGGCACTGGCGCAGGAGTTCAATGCCATCGGCGATACAGACGGCGCCCGAACCCTGATCGAAGAAGTGGTCGCCGAGTCCTCGGGAGCGCTCAAGGCCCGCGCCCAGCGGCTGCTGACCGACCTGGGCTGATGCGCCCGGTCGATTCCACCGCACCGCATAACCCGACCCCGGGCCACCTATCCAGGGTGGCCATGGGGGTCGGCTACAACGGCCAGCGCTACAGCGGCTGGCAAAGCCAGCTCTCTGGCAACACCATCCAGGATCACCTCGAAGCGGCCCTGAGCCGCTTCGCTACGCAGCGGATCAGCACCCTGTGTGCGGGCCGCACCGATGCGGGGGTGCACGGCCTCATGCAGGTCGTCCACTTTGATACCCCGCTGCACCGCCCGGCGGCATCGTGGGTACGCGGCACCAACACCTTTCTGCCAGCGGATATCGCCGTGCAATGGGCCCAGCCAGTGCCCGCTGGCTTTCATTCGCGCGGGAGCGCCATTGCACGGCGCTACGCCTATGTGCTGCTCCAGTCTCCCGTACGCCCCAGCGTCGATGCGGGCCGCGTGGGCTGGGTCTTTCACCCGCTCGACCATGCTGCCATGCAGCAGGCGGCGCAACAGCTACTAGGCGAACACGACTTCACCTCGTTCCGGGCTTCGGCTTGCCAGGCCAAGTCGCCCGTCAAGACCCTGCAACGGATCGCCATCACCCGCACGCCAGCCAACGGGGCAGGGCCGTCTGACGGCTTTGCGCCCTGCTACTGGCGTTTCGAGTTCGAAGCCAATGCCTTCCTGCACCACATGATCCGCAACATCATGGGCTGCCTGATCGCTGTGGGCCAGGGCAAGAAACCGCCGCAATGGATCGGTGAAGTGCTGGCCGCGCGCTCACGCAACGCGGCAGCGCCCACCTTTTCACCCGACGGCCTGTATTTTCAAGGCCCGGTTTACGAACCCCATTGGGGCCTGCCCAGCCGCACGGCTGCGTATGATTGGCTGCCATGAGCAGCCTGCCACCTGAAAAAACATCCACTTCCCCCTGCATTCGCACCCGCATCAAGATCTGCGGGCTGACACGCGAACAGGACGTTGACGCAGCGGTCGCCGCGGGTGTGGATGCCATCGGCTTCGTGATGTACCCAGCAAGCCCCCGGGCCGTCACCCCGCAAAGGGCTGCCGCGCTGGCCTCCCGCCTGCCCCCGTTCGTTACGCCTGTGCTGCTGTTTGTCAACGAGACCGCTTCCAATATCCTAGCTGCCAGCACTTTACTGGCGGGCGCTACCATTCAGTTTCATGGTGACGAGTCCCCTGCGGATTGCCTGGCTGCCACCCTCGGGGGCGCCCGTCCGTTTCTGCGCGCTGCCCGCATTCCCCTTGGCGATGGTGCCGAACGCTTCGACCTCGTAAAATACGCACAGGATTTTTCACGCGCCCAAGCCATCCTGCTCGACGCCCATGTCGACGGCTATGGCGGCGGCGGCAAGGCATTCAATTGGTCACTCCTTCCACCAAGCGTCAACTCTCATCTCGTTTTGTCTGGTGGACTCACGCCTGCAAACGTGATCGATGGCATTTTGCAAGTCCGCCCGCGAGGCCTCTCGCTGGCGGTTGACGTCAGTTCCGGCGTCGAGGCCGATGGCCCCGATGGCAAACCCATCAAGGGCATCAAGGACGCCAAAAAAATCCAACGCTTCGTTGCCGCCGTGCGTGCGGCCGATGCCCAACTTGCAAAGACCCCCCATGAATTCCTATCAGCAACCTGATGCTTCCGGCCATTTCGGCCCCTACGGCGGCAGTTTTGTCAGCGAAACCCTGACCCATGCCATCCAGGAGCTGCGCGACGCCTACGCCCGCTACCAGAACGACCCCGAGTTTCTGGCCGAGTTCGAGTACGAACTCAAGCACTTCGTGGGCCGCCCCTCGCCCATCTACCACGCAGCCCGCACCAGCCGCGAAATGGGCGGCGCGCAGATCTACCTCAAGCGCGAAGACCTGAACCACACTGGCGCGCACAAGATCAACAACGTCATCGGCCAGGCCATGCTGGCCAAGCGCATGGGCAAGCCGCGCGTCATTGCCGAAACCGGCGCCGGCCAGCATGGCGTGGCCACCGCCACCATCTGCGCACGCTATGGCCTGGAATGCGTGGTGTACATGGGCAGCGAGGACGTCAAGCGCCAAAGCCCCAACGTCTTTCGCATGAAGCTGCTGGGCGCCACCGTGGTGCCCGTGGAATCGGGCAGCAAGACACTGAAGGATGCACTGAACGAAGCCATGCGCGACTGGGTGGCCAATGTGGACAACACCTTCTACATCATCGGCACCGTGGCCGGGCCCCATCCCTACCCAATGATGGTGCGCGACTTCCAGAGCGTGATCGGCAAGGAATCCATCGAACAGATGCCCGCCATGCTGGCCGACCAGAAGCTGCCAGCCCGGCAACCCGATGCGGTGATTGCCTGCGTGGGTGGCGGCAGCAATGCCATGGGCATCTTCCACCCCTACATTCCGTTCGAGAACACCCGCTTGATTGGCGTGGAGGCGGCCGGAGAAGGACTGGAGTCGGGCAAGCACTCGGCCTCGCTGCAAAAAGGCAGCGCCGGGGTGCTGCATGGCAACCGCACCTTCATCCTGCAGGACGACAACGGCCAGATCACCGAAACCCACAGCATCAGCGCAGGCCTGGACTACCCCGGCGTGGGACCTGAGCACGCCTGGCTGCAGGAAATCGGCCGCGCCGAATATGTCGGCATCACCGACAAGGAAGCCCTGGAAGCCTTTCACTACCTGTGCCGCACCGAGGGCATCATCCCTGCGCTGGAGTCCAGCCATGCCGTGGCCTATGCCCTGAAGCTGGCCAAAACCATGCGCCCTGACCAGTCCATCCTCGTGAACCTGTCAGGCCGGGGCGACAAGGACATAGGCACTGTGGCCGACCTGTCCGGCGAAGATTTTTACGACCGCCCCTCCATGCGCGGCCTGTCCGTCAAGGGCGCTGTGGGAGACGCCAAGCCATGAGCCGCATCCAGACCACTTTCAACCAACTGCAAGCCCAGGGCCGCAAGGCGCTGATCCCCTACGTCACGGCCGGGTTCCCGTTTGCGGACATCACCCCTTCGCTCATGCACGGCATGGTGGAAGCCGGTGCCGACGTGATCGAGCTGGGCGTGCCGTTTTCCGACCCCATGGCCGACGGCCCGGTCATCCAGAAGGCGGGTGAAAAAGCCCTGGGCATGGGTGTTGGCATGGTGCAGGTGCTGGAGCATGTGCGCGAATTCCGCCAACGCAACACCACCACCCCCGTGGTGCTGATGGGCTACGCCAACCCGGTCGAGCGCTACGACCAAAAGCACGCCACGACAAAGGCAGGCAGCGCCTTTGTGCGCGATGCCGCCGAGGCCGGGGTGGACGGCGTGCTCATCGTGGACTACCCGCCCGAGGAATGCGAGGCCTTTGCAGCCGATCTGCGCGCCCACGGCATGGACCTGATCTTTCTGCTGGCACCCACCAGTACCGACGAGCGCATGGCCCAGGTGGCCCGCGTGGCCAGCGGTTATGTGTACTACGTGTCGCTCAAGGGCGTCACAGGCTCTGGCGCTTTGGACACGGCGGCCGTGGAGCAGATGCTGCCCCGCATCCGCCAGCATGTGCACATCCCTGTGGGTGTGGGCTTTGGCATCCGGGATGCCGCTACGGCCCAGGCGATCGGCCAAGTGGCCGATGCGGTAGTGATCGGCAGTCGCATCATCCAGCTGATTGAAGACCAGGAGCACGCCAAGGTGGTCCCCATCACGATCGACTTCCTGCGCGGTATCCGGAAAGCGCTCGACGCATAATAGAGGGCAACCCCCTGAGCGGCTTCGCCGCTTCCCCCTTCTCTCGCGCTGCGCGCGGGAAGGGGGACGCTCCCAGCGCTGCGGGGCGGCCCTTGCGCGGGAGCCCTGGTCTGGGCAGCGCCCGTTTCAAGGCCGCTCCGCAACTGGCCCATCTATACAGAGGAATACGCATGTCCTGGCTTGAAAAACTTCTGCCCTCCAAGATCCAGCAAACCGACCCCACCGAGCGCCGCCAGGTGCCCGAGGGGCTGTGGATCAAGTGCCCGAGCTGCGAAACAGTGCTCTACAAGGCCGATCTGGAACAAAACCAGAACGTCTGCCCCCACTGCAGCCACCACCACCGCATCGGTGCACGCGCACGGCTGAATGCCTTCCTGGACCCCGAAGGCCGTTACGAAATCGGCCAGGAAGTTCTGCCGGTCGATGCACTCAAGTTCAAGGACAGCCGCAAATACCCCGAGCGCCTGAAAGAAGCGCTGGAACACACGGGCGAAACCGACGCCCTCATCGTCATGGGCGGTGCGGTCAAGAGCGTCAATGTGGTGGTCGCCTGCTTCGAGTTCGACTTCATGGGCGGCTCCATGGGCTCGGTAGTGGGGGAGCGCTTCGTGCGCGGCGTCGAAGCCGCCATCGAACAGAAGGTCCCCTTCATCTGCTTTACCGCCACCGGCGGCGCGCGCATGCAGGAAGGCCTGCTCTCGCTCATGCAGATGGCCAAGACCAATGCGGCGCTGACCCACCTCGCCAAGAAGGGCCTGCCCTACATCAGCGTGCTGACCGACCCGACCATGGGCGGTGTGAGCGCCGGCTTTGCATTTGTGGGCGACATCGTGATCGCCGAGCCCAAGGCCCTGATCGGCTTCGCCGGGCCGCGCGTGATCGAGTCCACCGTGCGTGTGACCCTGCCCGAAGGCTTCCAGCGCGCCGAGTTCCTGCAGACCAAGGGGGCCGTCGATCTCATCTGCGACCGCCGCGAGCTGCGCAACACCGTGGCCAGCAGCCTGGCCATGCTGCAACGCCTGCCAGCCGACGCCGTTGTGTAAGCCGGCTCAGCGTCGGCTTTGCGCAGTAGCTATTCATTGAATAGCTACTAGCGCTTGTCCCATAAACGCCAGCAGCCAATCTGCCACAAAACCCGCCATCACCCCTGCATGACGCCCGCCTGCAGGTGCCCCAGGACGATCATGGCAACCTGCAAGAGCACCAGCACGGCCAGCGGCGAAAGATCCACCCCACCGACCAGCGGAATGATGCGCTGAAACGGCCGCAGCACCGGTGCGCACAAACGCGCCACCACATCGGCAATGGGCGAACGGGTCTGCATCCATGACATGACCGCATGGACAATCAGCAAACCGATCAGGCCCGAGATGGCCACCCGCACCAGACCAAAAAGCGCCAGCCACGGCAGCCAGGCCCAGGCGGACCCCGCCCCCAAAATCAGCCACAGCAGAAAATACTGGACCAATTGCAACAAGGCGGCCGCGACCAGGCTGGAGAGATCCCAGCGGCCCACCGGGGCAATCACACGCCGCAGCGGCATGACCAGCCAGTCGGTGAGAGCAAACACCAGCCCGCCGATCGGATTCGAGAACGGCACACGCTGCCACTGCATGTACAGACGCAACAGGCAGGCCCCGGTCAGCAGGCCACCGATGACATCGAGCAGGAAAGAGGCGATCTGGTAGAGCATGGATGAGACAAATTGGATGGAATCGCGTGCGAAAGCGGACTGCTGCATGGGATGATAGCGACCGCAGATCCCCGCCCATGACACAACCCCTCACCCTGTCATCCCTTCCGCTGTTCCCGCTCCATTCCGTGCTGTTTCCTGGCGGAGTGCTGGCGTTGCGCGTGTTCGAGGTGCGCTACCTCGACATGGTGCGCAAATGCCACCACGCTGGCGCCCCCTTTGGTGTCGTGGCGCTCACGCAGGGCCACGAGGTCCGGCAGGCGGGTGCGCCAGAGGAAGGGTTCCACGACATCGGCACCCTGGCCGTGATCGAAAGAATCGACTATCCGCAGCCCGGGCTGATCACCCTGCTGTGCCGCGGCAGCCAGCGTTTTCGCATCACAGAGCGTAGCCATTTGCCCCATGGCCTGTGGATTGGCAATGTGGAGCAACTGGCCGCCGACCTGCCTGTGCCCATTCCCGACGATCTTCTGCCCACCGCAACCACCCTGGCCCAGGTGCTGGCATCCCTGCGCGAGCGTGACACCGAGGCCGCCACGGCCATCCACCCCACCCCCGAACAGCTGGCCGACTGCGGCTGGGTTGCCAACCGCTGGTGCGAGCTGCTGCCCATCCCCCTCAAGCTCAAGCAGCAGCTGATGGAACTGGACAATCCGCTGGTGCGGCTGGAGCTGGTGGGGGATGTGCTGGAGCGGACGGGGATTGCGCCGCCATAGACGAATGCCCTAAAACCGGTATTTATTGCGCCAAGTTCTGGAATGGCCACGCTCGGCACCACACCCTATACCGACATGACGTAACGGACGTGTTGCCAGCGCTGCCCGGATCCCGTCGATAGCCCATAAAATCAACGGTTTGGCTGGCATCGGCCCGTCCAGTCCTTTATTCACGCCCCGCATCCACGGCTCCTATGTCTGACCAGAATCACGCCCCAGCCCCCCAAGACGAAAACCAGCTCATCGCCGAGCGCCGCGACAAGCTGCGCGCACTGCGCGAGGCCCATGCACAGGGCGGGGGCGTCACGTTCCCCAATGACTTCAAGCCGGCGCACCACGCGGCCACGCTGCAGGACCAGCACGCCAGCAAGGACGCTGCATCGCTTGAAACCCACGCCGTTCATGTGAGCGTTGCCGGGCGCATGATGCTCAAGCGCGTGATGGGCAAGGCCAGCTTTGCTACCGTGCAAGATGGCTCGCTGGGCGAAACCGGCGGGCGCATCCAGCTCTACATCACGCGCGATGCGCTGGGCGAAGAACTGTATGCAGCCTTCAAGCACTGGGACCTGGGCGACATCATCGGCGCCGAAGGCACGCTGATGAAGACCAAGACCGGCGAGCTGTCGGTCAAGGTGACCACCCTGCGCCTGCTGACCAAGAGCCTGCGCCCCATGCCGGACAAGTTCCACGGCGTGGCCGACCAGGAGGTCAAATACCGCCAGCGCTATGTCGATCTGATGACCGACGAGCAGGCGCGCAAGCGCTTCGTGGCACGCAGCAAGGCCGTGAGCGGCATCCGCGACTTCATGGTGCAGCACGGCTTCCTGGAGGTCGAGACGCCCATGCTGCACCCGATTCCGGGCGGCGCCAATGCCAAGCCTTTCGTCACGCACCACAATGCGCTGGAACAGGAGATGTACCTGCGCATCGCGCCCGAGCTGTTCCTCAAACGCCTGCTGGTGGGCGGCTTCGAGCGCGTGTTCGAGATCAACCGCAACTTCCGCAACGAAGGCATCTCGGTGCGCCACAACCCCGAGTTCACCATGATGGAGTTCTATGCGGCCTACTGGAACTACCAGGACCTCATGGGCTTTACCGAACAGCTCGTGCGCGACGCGGCCCTCAAGGCCACGGGTACGCTGCAGCTCAGCTACCAGGGCCGCGAGGTCGACCTGGCCCAGCCCTTTGCGCGCCTGACCATCCGCGAGGCCATCTTCCAGCACACCGAGGCTGGAGCCCATGTGGACGATGCGGCATGGCTCATCAGCGCCCTCAAGAAGCTGGGCATGTCGGAAGAAAAGAACCAGCTTTCCGGGCGCACTCTGGCTAGCCTGCAGGTGCTCTACTTCGAGGAAACGGTGGAAGACAAGCTGTGGCAGCCCACCTTCATCATGGAGCACCCCACCGAGATCTCACCGCTGGCCCGTGCCAACGACACGCGCCCCGAGGTCACCGAGCGCTTTGAGCTGTACATCACCGGCCGCGAATTCGGCAACGGTTTCAGCGAGCTCAATGACGCCGAAGACCAGGCCGCGCGCTTCCACGCCCAGGTGGCGGCCAAGGACAGCGGCGACGACGAGGCCATGTACTACGACCACGACTTCGTGCGCGCGCTCGAATACGGCATGCCGCCCGCCGGCGGCTGCGGAATCGGCATCGACCGACTGATGATGCTGCTGACCGACAGCCCCAGCATCCGTGACGTGATCCTGTTCCCGGCCCTGCGGCGCGAGTCCTGAGGCGGCCCACCGCACCGCTCGATGGCCGCATCCCGATTGCAGTTGCTGAAGGCCCACCTTCCCGAGTGGGTGCAGGACTGGCTCGACGTCATTGTTCCGGGCGCGCAGATCCTGCTGATCCTTGTGGCTGCATGGGCGCTGCAACGCCTGCTGCGCCGCGTTCTGGCACGCGCGAGCGTGCGCTTCCAGTTTCCCGAGGAACTCCTGGCTCCCATCAAGGGGCTGGTCCGCTGGACCATTGTGGCCAGCGCCTTGCTGCTGGTGCTGGAGCGGCTGGGTGTGTCGGCCACCGTGCTGTGGACGGCTTTCACCGGCTTTGCCACGGTGGGCGCCGTGGCGTTCTTTGCGGCCTGGAGCGTGCTGTCCAACCTATTCTGTGCGCTGCTCATCTTCACCGCGCGGCCTTTTCGCGTGGGCGACTACATCGAGGTGCTGGACACCGCCGAGAAGCCCGGTGCCAAGGGCCGGGTGGTGGACATCAATCTGCTCTACACCACGCTGAAAGACCACAGTGCAACCCCAGGCCAGGCGGCCTGGCTGCAGATTCCGAACGCCCTGATCTTCCAGCGCGTGGTGCGCCGCTTCCAGGATGCACCGCCACCGGACCCGGCTGCACCGGAGCCCACCGTGGCAACCACCAGCCCATCTGACGCCTTGCCCGCCCGCGCCACTCCAGCGCCGTAGCGCGGGCCCACACCCTCAAGGCGTCAAGGCAGCAAATCCAGCGCCTGCAGATAGGCCGGCTGGTACATCAGATCGTCCCAGGCCTGGGGCAAGGTTTCCGGCAGCAAGGCCAGGCGGCGCGATTCGCTGTCCACGCTGGGCTGCCAGCGGCCCTGGGCGCGGGCCTCGTCCAGGCCGGCGAGGAGTTCGTCCACCGCCCGGCCATCGCCCACGCTCTGGTTGCACAGCAGCACCAGGTCGCAGCCGGCGGCCAGCGCTGCAATGGCGGCATCGGTGTAGCTGACCACCTGGCCGTCCAAACGGCGGGCGCCTTCCATGCTGAGGTCGTCGCTGAAGATCGCGCCGTCAAAGCGCATCTGGCGCCGCAGGATGTCCTGCAGCCAGCGCTGCGAGAAGCCCGCCGGGCGGCTGTCCACCTTGGGGTAGATCACATGGGCCGGCATCACGCTGGTGAGCGTGCTGCTGAGCCAGGGGTACGGCGCGGCGTCGTCGGCCAGAATGGCCTGGAGGCTGCGTTTATCGACTGGCACCTCGGTGTGCGAATCCGCCTTGACGAAACCGTGCCCCGGAAAGTGTTTGCCGCAGTTGGCCATGCCCGCCTGCAGCAGGCCATGCATGAGGCTCTTGGCGAGCAGGGCCACTACACGAGGGTCCCGGTGAAAGGACCGGTCGCCGATCACGCCACTCTCTCCCCAGTCGAGGTCCAGCACAGGCGTAAAGCTGAAGTCCACACCGCAGGCACGAAGCTCGCTGCCCAGGACGTAGCCCGCAGCGGTGGCCGCATTGGTGGCGCGCAGCGCACCGCTGCCGGGCACAGTCTTGGCGCCCTTGCCGTCATTCATCCACAGCGCACCCAGGGCGCGCATGGGCGGCAGGTGCGTGAAGCCATCGGTGCGAAAGCGCTGCACGCGGCCGCCTTCGTGGTCCACGCAGATCAGCAGGTCATCGCGCACGGCCTTGATGGCGGCGGTGAGCTGCAGCAGCTGTGCGCGGTTTTCCCAATTGCGGGCAAACAGGATGACACCGCCCGTCAGCGGGTGGGCCAGGCGGCGGCGGTCGGCGGGGGTCAACGCTGTGCCTGCCACGTCGAGGATCAGGGGGGCGTGTTCGGTCATCGGGCTTCCAATCATCAATTTGCTATCTAAAAAATAGTTGCTTGCGCTTATTAAACAAGCACTACAGAGCTATTTGGTTTGGATTTTTTCGACCACGCAAAAGCTGGCGGCGTAGTCGGTCTCGTCGGTCACGCTCAGGTGCGCCTGCAGACCCTTGGCGTCGAACCACTCCTTGAGGGCGCCGTGCAGCACGATCACCGGCTGACCGCTGGGCAGAGACCCCACCTCACACGCACGCCAGGTCATGGGCATGTGCATGCCCAGCCCGACGGCCTTGCTGAAGGCCTCCTTGGCGGAAAAGCGCGTGGCCAGGTAGCGCACGCCGCGCTCGGGCCAGCGCGCGCTGCGCGCGCGCCAGGTGGCCAGCTCGCCATCGGCCAGCACCTTCTCGGCAAAGCGCTCGCCGTGGCGCTCCAGGCTGGCCGCGATGCGGCGCACGTCGCAGATGTCGGTGCCAATGCCGTAGATCATGTTTTTTGAACGGAATATGCCGATAGCGCTTATTCAGCAAGCGCTGAAAGCTATCAAATCAGGAGTTACTGGTGGACGCAAAACCCGCCTCGATGCAGCCCAGGTACGCCTGTACCGTGGCGCCATAGCCCAGCTCCAGCGCGTCGGCGATGAGGGCATGGCCAATCGATACCTCCAGCACGCCGGGCACCTCGCGCACAAAGGCGGCGAGGTTGTCGCGGTTCAGATCGTGGCCGGCGTTCACACCCAGGCCTGCATCCAGCGCGGCCTGTGCCGCCGCCGCGTAACGTTTCAGTTCGATGGATTGCCGCGGCGTGCCCCAGGCAGCGGCATAGGGCTCGGTGTACAGCTCCACGCGGTCGGCACCCACCGCCCTGGCAGCGGCCATCTGCTCAGGAATCGGGTCCATGAACAGGCTCACGCGCACACCCAGTGCCTTGCATTCGGCCACCAGCGGCGCCAGGCGCCCGGCATCCTGTGGAAAGCTCCAGCCATGGTCGCTGGTGAACTGGTCTTCGCTGTCGGGCACAAAGGTGGCCTGGTGGGGTCGCACCTGGCGGATGAAGTCCATCAGGTTCTGCGACGGATTGCCCTCGATGTTGTATTCGCGGCCCGGCCAGGCTTTCATCAATGCGGCCAGCTCGAACACGTCCTGGCTGCGGATGTGCCGCTCATCGGGCCGGGGGTGCACCGTGATGCCCTGGGCACCGGCCTGCAGGCACAGCTCGGCCGCGCGCGTGACACTGGGGATGCCCAGGTGGCGCGTGTTGCGCACCAGGGCCACCTTGTTGACGTTGACCGACAGGGCGGTGCGTTGCGGAGCGTGTAAAGGCATGGTCATAAGGACTGCAGGTCGATCATGAGCTGGCGGGTGCGCAGCGTGGGGCTGCCACAATGGTATTGCAGCAGGGCACGCAGCTGGGGTTTGAGTTCTGCGGCCACCGGCACACAGGCGCGCAAGGTGGCGGTGTAACTGGCGGCATCATCGAGCGCACGTTGCAAGGCCTGCCACTGGCGGCCAGGCAGCCCTGCGCGGTCGGCATCGGACGAAATGCGCAGGCCGCCTTCGGGCACCAGCGTGTAGCGCGCGGTGGCCTGCAGCGGCGCAAACGTCATGGTCTGGGCATCCAGGCTGGGCAGCAGGCCGATCTCGCGCAGCAGCAGCAGCTCGAAGCTGCGCAAAACCGGCTCCAGCGCATCGCCATGCTCGCTGGCCAGCACACGCACCACGCCCGCGTAGGCGTCGAACAGGGCGGCGTGCGGGTCGGCCCGGGCCAGCAGGCGCAGCAGCAATTCGTTGAGGTACAGGCCCGACAGCAGCGCATCGCCCGTGGGCATCACATGGCCACCCACCCACTCGGCGCCCTTCAAGCTGTGGATGTCGGCCGTGCCATCTCCCGCCAGGGTGTAGGTCACCAGCAGCGGCTGCAGCGGCAGCAGCACGGGGCGGAAGTTGGAGCTGGGTTTCTTGGCCCCCTTGGCCACCAGGGCCACGCGCCCCTGGCGGCGGCAGAACACTTCCAGGATCAGGCTGGACTCGCTCCAGTCGTAGCTGTGCAGCACGAAGGCGGGTTCATCGGAAATGCGCTTGGCGGCAGCCACGGAAGCCCGGGATTATTCGTAGCCAAAAGAGCGCACCCGCGCTTCATCGTCGGCCCAGCCCGAACGCACCTTGACCCACAGCTCCAGGAACACCTTGGCGTCCATGAGCTTTTCCAGCTCCTGGCGGGCTTCGGTGCCGATGCGCTTGAGGCGCTCGCCCTTGTCGCCGATGACCATCATCTTGTGGTTGTCGCGCTCGACCACGATGGTGGCGGCGATCTTCACCAGGCGCTTGTGCGCCTTGCTGGCTTCTTCTTCAAACTTGTCGATGACCACGGTGGAGGTGTAGGGCAGCTCGTCGCCCGTGAAGCGGAACAGCTTCTCGCGCACGGTCTCGGAGGCCAGGAACTTTTCGCTGCGGTCGGTCAGCTCGTCTTCGGCATACCACCAGGCCTGCTCGGGCAGGTATTTGGCGCAGATGCCAAACATCCGTTCGATGTCGCCCTTGTTCTTGGCCGACATGGGCACGAACTCGGCAAACGGGTGGCGCTCCTGCATGCTCTTGAGCCAGGGCGCCAGTTCGGCACGGCGGTGCACCATGTCGAGCTTGTTGGCCACCAGCAGCGTGGGGATGCCGGGCTTGAACAGGCTCAAGACCTTGGCGTCGGCCAGCGTGAAGTGACCGGCTTCGACCACGAACAGGATCAGGTCCACATCGCCGATCGCGCCCATCACGGTCTTGTTCAGCGACTTGTTGAGCGCCGTGGCATGGCGGGTCTGGAACCCGGGCGTGTCGACAAAGATGAACTGCGTCTGCTCGCGGGTGCGGATGCCGGTGATGCGGTGGCGCGTGGTCTGTGCCTTGCGCGAGGTGATGCTGATCTTCTGGCCCACCAGGGCATTGAGCAGCGTGGACTTGCCCACGTTGGGCTTGCCCACGATGGCAATCACGCCACAGCGCTGGCCCGGCACGGCGGCCGGCGCACCGGCAGCGGCCAGCATGGCTTCGAGGTCATTTTGCACGGGGGCGCTTTCAGCACCAGCGCTGTCAGCTACATCCTTGGTAGCATCATTCATACATTCTTCGCTTTCAGTGTGGCCAGCATGGCGGCGGCGGCGGCCTGTTCGCCGGCACGGCGCGAACCGCCGATGCCACGTTCGGTCAGACCCAACTCGGTGATTTCGCACTCCACGTCAAAGGTCTGGCGGTGCGCCGCCCCTACCGTGGCCACCACGCTGTAGTGCGGCAGCTTCATTTTGCGACCCTGGAGCCACTCCTGCAACGCGGTTTTGGGGTCCTTGGCGGCGGCCTGCATCTGGGGGTTGATCTCCACCCCCTGGAACAGGCGGTGCACCAGCGCTTCGGCGCTGGCGTAACCGGCATCCAGGTACACGGCGCCAATCAGTGCTTCGAGGGCGTCCGCCAGGATGGAGGGCCGTTGCTGGCCACCGGACTTGGACTCGCCCTCCCCCAGGCGCAGCACGTCGGACACCTGCAGGCGCAGTGCCAGCTGGTGCAGGGTGTCCTGCTTGACAAGGTTGGCGCGCACGCGCGACAGGTCGCCCTCGGGCAGATCGCTCAGACGCTGGTACAGCAGGCTGGCCACGGCCAGATTGAGCACCGAGTCCCCGAGAAACTCCAGGCGCTCGTTGTGGTCCGCCGAAAAACTGCGGTGCGTGACGGCGCGCTGCAGCAGCGAGGCGTTGGAGAACTGGTGCTGCAGACGACTCTGCAGCGCGAGAAGTGCCGGCTGCACCTAGTTGGTCTGCCCATCAAAGCGATACACCAGGTAGGCTGGACCTGCCAGGGGTATCTCGCGCGCATATTTGAAGGACACCACCACTTTCTCACCCCGCTTGGTGATTTCGAGGTCCGAACCCTTGAGCGAATTGATGTCGTCAATGGCTGCGGCGCGGTCGAAGGCTGCACGAATCGCAGGCACTGTGCTTTCGGTCTTGGCCTTCTCGATGGCTTTTTTGGCGGCGACGTATTCCAGGAAGATCGGAATGGACTGCCCGCCAATGGCAAAGGCAGCCACGGCAAACAGACCGACAAAGATCAGCCCGAAAAACGACAGACCGCGCTGACGCGACCGGCTGGCTGTGCGATGCATGCTCATGCTTTTACTCCCTCGTTGTTCTGTGTCTGGCGTCTTCAATGGAACGAACCAATCCGCTTGAGGTTGCCAAAATTCATCCAGACAAAGAATGCCTTGCCGACGATGTTGGCCTCTGGCACAAAACCCCAATAGCGTGAATCCAGCGAATTATCGCGGTTGTCGCCCATCATGAAATAGTGCCCCTGCGGCACCTTGCACACGACCCCTTCCACGCTGTAGCGGCAGTTCTCGCGGTAGGTGAAATTGCTGGCCCCCTGCACAAAGGCGGGCACATCGGGGTTGTTCAGCAGCCGGTGCGGCTGGCCACCCAGCTGCTCTTCGTACTGCTTGAAGTAACGCATGGCGTCTTCATCCAAGAAATCGGGCATGGCCGTGGTTGCCACCGGCTTGCCATTCACGGTCAGGCGCTTGTTGAGGTAGGCCACCTCATCGCCGGGCACGCCCACCACGCGCTTGATGTAATCCAGGCTGGGCTGTGGCGGGTAGCGAAACACCATCACATCACCACGCGCTGGTGGCGTGCCTTCGGTCACTTTGGTGTGGATCACGGGTAGCCGGACGCCGTAGGTGAACTTGTTGACCAGGATGAGGTCGCCCACCAGCAGCGTCGGAATCATGGAGCCGGACGGAATCTTGAAGGGCTCGAACAGAAACGAGCGCAGCAGGAACACCGCGGCGATCACCGGAAACAAACCAGCGGTCCAGTCCAGCCACCAGGGTTGCATCAGGATGCGGCCCTTGGCCTCCTGCACGTCCATGTCCACCTTCTGGATGCCCATGCGGTCGAGTTCCGCGCGGCGCTGCACGGCCGCATCCTCGACGGCCTGGGCCGCGCGGCGCCGGCGCGGCAGAAAAACCAGACGCTCCGCCAGCCAGTAGGCCCCGGTGACCACGGTGGCCAGGAACAGCAGCAAGGCAAAGTTGCCCTCGATTGCCCCCGTGTACCAGGCACCGATATAGCCCACGAACGCGGCGAGCACCATCGAAGTCAGAATTTGCATGAACTGCATCAATCTTCCACCTGCAAAATGGCGAGGAATGCCTCCTGGGGCACCTCGACCGAGCCAATCTGTTTCATGCGCTTCTTGCCCGCCTTCTGCTTTTCAAGCAGCTTGCGTTTGCGGCTGACGTCGCCACCGTAGCATTTTGCCAGCACGTTCTTGCGCAAGGCCTTGATGGTTTCGCGCGCAATGATGTTGGCGCCAATGGCCGCCTGGATGGCCACGTCGTACATCTGGCGGCTGATGATTTCGCGCATCTTGGCCACCACGGCGCGGCCGCGGTACTGCGACTGCGAACGGTGCACGATGATGGACAGCGCGTCCACCTTGTCGCCATTGAGCAGGATATCGACCTTCACCACATCCGACGCGCGGTACTCCTTGAACTCGTAGTCCATCGAGGCATAGCCGCGCGACACCGATTTGAGCTTGTCGAAGAAGTCGAGCACGATCTCGCCGAGCGGCATCTCGTAGGTCAGCATGACCTGGCGCCCGTGGTAGGCCATGTTCATCTGCACGCCGCGCTTCTGGTTGGCCAGCGTCATCACCGGGCCCACGTAGTCCTGGGGCATGTACAGGTGCACGGTGACGATGGGCTCGCGGATTTCTTCCAGGCGCCCCTGGTCGGGCATCTTGGAAGGGTTTTCGACCATGATGACTTCACCGTCGGCCCGCACCACCTGGTAGACCACGCTGGGCGCGGTGGTGATGAGATCCTGGTCGAACTCGCGCTCCAGGCGCTCCTGCACGATCTCCATGTGCAGGAGGCCCAGGAAGCCGCAGCGGAAACCAAAACCCAGGGCCTGACTGACTTCGGGCTCGTAATGCAGCGAGGCATCATTGAGCTTGAGCTTTTCGAGTGCATCGCGCAGCGAGTCGTACTCGCTGGCCTCGGTGGGGTACAGCCCGGCGAACACCTGGGGCTGGATTTCCTTGAAGCCGGGCAGCGCCTCGGCCGCAGGACCTGCATTGTTGGGCAGCTTTTTTTCGAGCGTGATCGTGTCGCCCACCTTGGCCGCCTGCAGCTCCTTGATGCCGGCGATGATGTAGCCCACCTGGCCGGCATCGAGCGAGTTGCGCGGCTCGTTGGCGGGCGTGAACACACCGAGGTTGTCGGCGTTGTACACCGCGCCACTGGCCATCATCTTGATGCGCTCGCCCTTGAGCAGGCGGCCATCGACCACACGCACCAGCATCACCACGCCCACATAGCTGTCGAACCAGCTGTCGATGATCATCGCGCGCAGGGGGCCCGTGGCGTTGCCCTTGGGTGCGGGCACCTTGGCAACGATGGCCTCGAGAATCTCGTCAATGCCCATGCCGGTCTTGGCAGAACACGGGATGGCATCGGTGGCGTCGATACCGATCACATCCTCGATCTCGGCCTTGGCATTGTCGGGATCAGCATTGGGCAGATCCATCTTGTTGAGCACCGGCACCACCTCCACACCGAGGTCGAGCGCCGTGTAGCAATTGGCCACGGTCTGTGCCTCCACGCCTTGCGAGGCATCGACCACCAGCAAGGCACCTTCGCACGCGGACAGTGAACGGCTCACTTCATAGGAGAAGTCCACATGCCCCGGCGTGTCGATCAGATTGAGGTTGTAGACCTGCCCGTCTTGCGCCTTGTAGTGCAACGCAGCCGTCTGCGCCTTGATGGTGATCCCGCGCTCTTTCTCGATGTCCATCGAGTCAAGTACCTGCGCCTCCATGTCGCGATCGGCAAGCCCGCCGCACCGCTGGATCAGGCGATCGGCCAACGTCGATTTGCCATGGTCGATGTGGGCAATGATGGAAAAATTTCTGATGTGTTTCATCAACGGGAAACGTCAAATAATTGAATTGAAACGGCGCGGACAAGAAAAAAGGGCGCGTCGAATGGCGACGCGCCCTGAACCAACAATCATTGGCAACTGCGAAGGTTGGAGCTTCATTGTAGGCAAAAAGCCTGCACCAATGACCTCACCCCCCCCACAGGCGAGGCGCGTTGCCGCAGTGCAACAAGCATTTTACACACAGCTTATTCACAGCCAGCATCCGAACAACATGGGACAACTTGTGGGTTAGCTGTGGATCAGCTGTGCATGGGTCATCCTCATTCCACCATATGGCCGCAGCGTCGGCCGATATGTCGATATGTGTAGAACGGAGGTCTGCATTCTATCCAATATGATCGATGGACAGATCGACCCAGTTCGCGTGAGCCAACCTCACATAGCCAAAAAATAGACGCCAGAGCACCCTCGCCGGCCATACCGGGCACGGGAAATTCCGAAAAAATGCCCGGGATTTCTCTGCCAGTGCAGTCAGCGCAACCTCAACGCAGGTTCATTTGGCAGAGCGGATCAGGGCGTATTGGGCCCATTCTCCGCGCCGGTACAGCACATTGATGGGCTTGCTCTTGTCCACCTTGGCGAGGGCCGCCTCGAAATCCTTGACGCCGCCGATTTCGGTGTTGGCGATGGAAAGGATGATGTCGCCTTCGCGCAGACCGGCACGGGCAGCGGCATCGGTGGCAGCATTCACCACCACGCCACCTCGGATCTTCAGTTCTTTCTTTTGCGCGTCGGTCAGAGGGCTCACTGACAATCCCACCAGCTGTGCGGCCGCCGAGGCCTTGGGCTTTTCTTCCCGCTCGGCGGTTTTGCTGGCCGGCTTGTCGCTGTCGATCTCCGCGATGGTGATGCCCAGGTCCTTGGCGCTGCCACGGCGAAACACCGTGACCGTGCTTTTCGTTCCAGGCTTGGTATTGCCCACCATGCGTGGAAGATCCGCGAGCTTGTCGATCGGCTTGCCGTCAAACCGGGTAATGATGTCGCCGGCCTCGATGCCCGCCTTGTCGGCCGGAGAACCCGCCTCCACGCCCGTCACCAGGGCTCCCGATGCCTTGCCAAGGCCGATGGATTCAGCAACATCCTTGGTGACCTGCCCCACCTGGACGCCAATGCGCCCGCGCGTGACCCGGCCCGTTGCACGCAACTGATCGCTCACGCGGATGGCCTCGTCCATGGGAATGGCAAACGAGATGCCCATGAACCCCCCCGACCGCGAATAGATCTGGCTGTTGATCCCCACCACCTCGCCGCGCATGTTGATCAGCGGCCCGCCCGAGTTGCCGGGGTTGATGGCCACGTCGGTCTGGATGAATGGGAGGTAATCCCCCGTGTCCCGCTGCTTGGCGCTCACGATACCGGCAGTGACCGTGCTCTCCAGGCCAAACGGCGAACCGATCGCCATCACCCATTCGCCCACCTTCAGGCGGCTGACATCCCCCACCTTCACGGCGGGAAGCCCGGTGGCTTCGATCTTGACCACGGCCACATCGGTGCGCTTGTCAGCCCCCACGATCTTGGCCTTGAACTCCCGCTTGTCGGTCAGGGTGACGATGACCTCATCAGCACCGTCCACCACATGCGCATTGGTCATCACATAACCGTCGGCAGTGAGAATGAATCCCGACCCAACGCCCCGAGGCTGCTCCTCTTCAGGCTGAGGGCGCTGGGGACGCTGCTGCCGTGGCATGTTGGGAATGGGCACGCCAAACCGCTTGAAGAACTCCAGCATGTCCTCATCCATGCCGTTCGTGTTGGCGCGGGCCGACACCTTCTCGGAAGTCCGGATATTCACCACCGAAGGCCCCACCTGCTCCACCAGTTCGGTGAAGTCCGGCAAGCCGCGCGACACAGCAGCTTGCGCATGGGCTGCACCATGGGGCACAGCCACCAGACTTGCCGCCCCCATCAGCACGCCTGCCAGTGCATAGGAGTGCAGCCTTTTCCAATCGATCCTGAGCATCATCGACCTTTCTTCAATTATGGCAATCGTTACGAACAGCGCTTGTATAACAGTGGAGGAAACCAGAGTGACTTGGTTCCCCGCACCGCACGCTCCGTCCTTTCCAACAGGTCCTGTTCCGGCGCTGTCAGTGCGATGCCCCTGGTTTCGGGCAATGGCGGGAACGGGCCGGACGCACCACGAATGTCCTGGTGGACAATTTTTGACAGGGGCAGAAGGTGCGCTCCACCGCATTGCGACACCTCCCCTGGCGAACAGGATCACGCCGCCAGGGTATCAGCGGGCAGGCGCCTCAAAAGTGGCATTGCGAAGGAACCCTGCAGGCATCTGCAATGCAGAGGTGTTTCCAAATTGCCGGTGTGCGGCCAGCAGCTCATCCAGCCGCGGATCGCGAATCATGACCTGTTGCCCATCGTTTCCCGCGACGGAAACCACGGGTGCCACCGGCTGGGCTGGCGCTGGGGCTGCGGCCAGCTGTGCGCCAGAAGATGGCGTCCCTTGCAGCCCTGCCAAAGAACTCCAGCCAATAGCCACCACAGCAGCCAACGAGGCGAATCCAGCCGCCATCTTCCAGCGGAACACCGATGCATTGGCGGCAACCGCCGTTTCTGCGCGCACGACCTGCTCCACCGCAGGTGCGGCTTCGGGCAGACGCCCGTGCATGGGCTCTTGCGCCAACTGCTCTCGAACGCGCATCACCATCGAATGATTGCCCTGCTGGTGCAGCGCCAGCTCTGGAGAACGCAGGACATCCCCCACCAGTTGGTAGAGCTGCCAGGTGGCCTGGCCCTCGGCCTGCGCAGCGAACTCCAAGGCCTGCGCCAACTCGTCGCCCTGTAATTGCCCGTCGGCCAACGCCGACAACTGTTCGCGATTCATCCAATCTGTGGTCATAGCATCACCTGCCCATCTCGTCCTTAACCCAAGCACCCGCGCTTGCACGCGAATCCCAAAGAAACTGCATCACCAGCGCTTGCCCGACTGGTTCTCCAGCAACGGGCGCACGCGCGCAGAAATCGCCTCGCGCGCCCGAAAAATCCGTGACCGCACTGTTCCGATGGGGCATTCCATCGCTGCGGCGATCTCTTCGTACGTCAAGCCTTCTATCTCACGCAAGGTCACGGCCTGCCGCAGATCCTCCGGCAAAGCCTCCATGGCCGCATTCACAGCCGCCGCAATTTCCTGGGCCGCAAGAATGGTTTCGGGCGTTTCTTCGGAAGTTAGTTCGTGTCCCAGGCGGGAAGTTTCATCTTCTTCGTCACTGCCCCGCAGGGCGTTTTCCGAGATGACAGGATTGCGCTTCATGTCCATCAGCGCCTTTTTGGCGGTGTTCACGGCAATCCGGTACAGCCAGGTATAGAACTGCGCATCGCCCCGAAACTGGTGCAGTGCCCGGTAGGCGCGGATGAAGGTTTCCTGGGCGATATCGGGGACGAGGTCAGAATCCCGCACCATGCGGCCAATCAGGCGCTCAATGCGCCTCTGGTATTTGATGACCAGCAATTCGTAGGCACGCTGGTCACCCGCAACCGTACGTTCCACCAGTTGGAGGTCGCTGTCTGCGGGGGCGGTGGGGAGTGTTACGGTCATTGTCACTTTGAATTTACGCGTCCGTGCGGCGCGCTGCGGCAGGTTCACCAGCCCCTGGGGCATCCGGCCTGGGGCGCGAATATACCGCACGCCGCAGATCGCCCCATCGGTCGGGAACGCTCTGGCGTTCAAGCCACAACCAGGTGCTGCGTCCATCGGGGCCATCCAGGCAAACCCAGAGTTGACTCTGGAGATCCAGCCGCACCCAGAGGACTCCCTCCAGTGGATGCGCCGGCTTGCCCCGCTGGTCGATCTCCAGGCGCCATTGCAAACCGTCCCACTGCAGCAGCCCGCGAACGCGGTGCCGCCAGAAATGCCATATCGAACCAGCAGCGTACAACCAGAAAAAAATGGCCACGGACAGCCGCACTACCGAGTGACCAGCCCCCTGCAGGAGCCAGTTCAACAAAGCAGCACCGCCCACACCCAGCAGGGCCAGCAACCCCCAAAGCAACACCAGCCCCCGTCCAACGGGGTATTGAACCGGTGGTGCAGAAAAATGGGACGAAGCGCGGCGCATGGTCAGCGCCACTCGACGGGATACGGGCAAGCAAACCGGCCCTGCGGACGGGCCGCGGCATGGCAGACCGCCACGTTCAAGGCTGTCACCAGCAAGGCCTGGCGACCGCAAGCGGCATCAAAAGCGCTTGAAGACCAGCGTGCCGTTGGTTCCGCCAAAGCCAAAGTTGTTCTTGACGGCCACGTCCATCCGCATGTCACGCGCCGTGTTCGCGCAAAAGTCCAGGTCGCATTCGGGATCCTGGTTGAAGAGGTTGATCGTCGGCGGCACCTTCTGGTGGTGCAACGCCAGCACGGTGAACACACTTTCAATCCCGCCCGCGCCACCGAGCAGGTGGCCCGTCATGGACTTGGTGGAGCTGACCACGGTCTTGTAGGCATGTGCACCCAAGGCCGCCTTGATGGCGTTGGTCTCGTTGAGATCGCCCAGCGGTGTGGACGTGCCATGCGCGTTGAGATAGTCCACCTGATCAGGGTTGATACCCGCATTGTGCATGGCGCTCAGCATGGCGCGGCGTGGACCGTCCATGTTGGGAGCGGTCATGTGACCGGCATCGGCACTCATGCCGAAGCCGCTCAGTTCGGCATAGATTTTGGCTCCGCGCGCCTTGGCATGCTCGTACTCTTCGAGCACCATGACACCGGCGCCCTCGCCCAGCACAAAACCGTCACGGTCTTTGTCCCAGGGGCGCGAAGCCGTCTGGGGGTCGTCGTTGCGCGTGGAAAGTGCACGCATGGCCGCAAAGCCACCCACGCCCAGGGGCGACACGGTAGCCTCGGTGCCACCTGCCACGGCCACGTCGGCATCGCCGTATTCGATCATGCGACCCGCCTGGCCAATGCAGTGCAGGCCCGTGGTGCAGGCGGTCACCACCGACAGATTGGGTCCCTTGAAGCCAAACCGCATGGAAACATGCCCTGCCACCATGTTGATGATGGAAGCGGGCACAAAAAATGGGGTGATGCGCCGAGGTCCCCGGCTGGCCAGCTCGGCATGGGTGTTCTCGATCAGCGGCAGGCCGCCGATACCCGAGCCGATCACGCAGGCGATGCGTGTGGCCAGGTCGTCGTGCAGCGCCTCCCCTGTGGGCAAGCCTGCATCCTGCACCGCCTGGGCCGCCGCAGCGATGCCGAAATGGATGAAAGCGTCCATCGCGCGCGCATCCTTGGCGCTGATGTACGACTCCAGATCAAATCCCTTGACCTCGCCTGCAATCTTGCAGGCAAAGTTCGACGTATCGAACTTGGTGATGAGATCAATGCCGGACTTGCCGGCCAGGACGTTGGCCCAGGAATCCGCCACCGTGTTACCCACGGGACTGACACACCCCAGGCCGGTCACGACAACGCGACGACGGCTCATGCGTAAAACCTTCTGCTGATCGCTCAAGTCAGGCGCTGAAAGCCCGCTCAGGCCTTCTGGTGGGTGTTGGCGTAGTCGATGGCGTTCTGCACCGTCGTGATCTTCTCTGCATCTTCGTCAGGGATCTCGATGCCGAATTCGTCTTCGAGTGCCATCACGAGTTCGACGGTATCCAGGGAGTCAGCGCCGAGGTCGGCCACAAAGGCTTTCTCGTTGGTGACCTGGGACTCTTCAACGCCGAGTTGTTCAGCAATGATTTTTTTGACGCGTGCTTCGATATCGCTCATGGTTTCCCTCTGGGGGTTGTGAATAGATCCGCGATTCTAGCCGCTTGAGGAAAGCCCCCAAGTCAACCCGTCGCACGGATGAACCGACGTTAACTCTCAATAATTACATGTACATGCCGCCATTGACGTGCAATTCCTGCCCCGTCACATAGCCCGCCTCGCGCGATGCCAGGTAGGCGACCGCATGGGCGATGTCGGCAGGCTTGCCCATGCAGCCCAACGGGATCTGTGCGTTGAGGGCTTTTTGCTGCTCTTCGGGCAGGCTGGCCGTCATGTCGGTTGCTATGAAACCCGGTGCCACGCAGTTGACCGTGATGCTGCGGCTGCCCAGTTCGCGGGCCAGTGCACGCGTCATGCCGGCCACACCGGCCTTGGCCGCCGCATAGTTGGCCTGGCCCGGGTTGCCCGATGCACCCACCACGCTCGTGATGCTGATGATGCGCCCGAAGCGCTGCTTCATCATGGGACGAATGGCGGCACGGCTCACGCGGAAGACCGCCTTGAGATTGGTGTCCAGCACGGCGTCCCAGTCGTCATCCTTCATGCGCATGGCCAGGGTATCGCGCGTGATGCCGGCATTGTTCACCAGCACATGCAGGCCGCCCTGCTGCTTGACGATGGAGTCCATCAGCGCCTCGATGGCCGCGCCATCGTTGACGTTCAGATTGGCGCCCCGGCAGCCCGGGTAGGCCGACAGGGCCTGGCTGATGCGCCCGGCGCCTTCATCGGTGGTGGCTGTGCCCACCACCTGGTAGCCGCGCGCGGCAAGCTCCAACGCAATCGCCGCGCCAATGCCGCGCGATGCGCCGGTCACCAGCGCCACTTGCGCTTCAGATGCAGATTGCGTCATGCCAACAACTCCCGGGTTTCGGCCAATGTAGCCGGATCAAACAGTGCCGCGCCGACCAGTTCGGGGTCGATGCGCTTGGTCAGGCCCGCCAGCACCTTGCCGGGGCCGCATTCGATGAGATGGGTGATGCCGCGTGCCTTGAGCGCCTGCACGCACTCGACCCAGCGCACCGGGCCGAAGGCCTGGCGGTACAGCGCATCCCGGATGGCATCCGCGTCTTGTTGCACGGCCACGTCCACATTGTTGAGCACCGGAATCTGCGGAGCGCCCAACACCACATCGGCCAGCGCCATGCGCAGCTTCTCTGCAGCAGGCTTCATCAGGCTGGAATGGAACGGCGCCGACACGGGCAGTGGCAACGCACGCTTGGCACCCGCCGCCTTGAGCAGTTCGCAGGCCTTGTCGACACCCGCCTTGGTGCCCGCGATCACGGTCTGGACCGGATCGTTGAAATTCACGGCTTCGACCACTTCTGCCGATCCCGCACCAAAGGATGCCGCCGCCTCGGAGCAACCAGCGATGACACGGGCGGCCTCCATGCCCAGAATGGCCGCCATGGCCCCCGTGCCTACCGGCACGGCTTCCTGCATGGCTGCAGCGCGCAGACGCACCAGCGGTGCCGCCTGCGCCAGCGTCAGTACGCCCGCAGCCACCAGCGCCGAATACTCACCCAGCGAATGCCCGGCCACGGCCAGCGGCGTGGCTCCGCCCTCGGCGCGCCAGACGCGCCACGCGGCCACCCCGGCCACCAGCATGACCGGCTGCGTGTTGGTCGTCAGGGCCAGCGCCTCCTTGGGGCCCTCATGAATCAACCGTCCCAGGTCTTCACCCAGGGCATCGGAGGCTTCTTGAAGCGTCTGGGCCACCACCGGGTGATCGCCCCAGGCGTCCAGCATGCCCACGGACTGCGAGCCCTGCCCCGGAAAGACAAATGCAAAAGATTTCATACCACCAGATGTTTATAAGACATATGCCTCAAGCGATTACCCATCATGCGCAAGCAGCTACAACTTCAGGAGCACCGCACCCCAGGTGAAACCGCCCCCCACGCCTTCGAGCAGCAGGGTCTCGCCCTTCTGGACCTGGCCCGTGCGCACCGCATGGTCCAGCGCCAGAGGAATGGAGGCCGCAGACGTGTTGCCATGCTGGTCCACCGTCACCACCACCTTGTCCATGGACAGCTTCAGTTTCCGGGCCGTGCTTTGCATGATGCGGATATTGGCCTGGTGCGGAATCAGCCAGTCGATGTCGGCATCGGTCAGGTTCGCCTTGGCCAGGGTGGCGCGGGCAGCTTTGTCCAGCACGCCCACCGCCAGCTTGAACACGGCCTGGCCGTCCATCTTCAAGAGCGGATGGCCCAGCACCTCGCCGCCCGAGACGCCGCCCGGCACACACAGAATATCGACATACCGGCCATCGGCATGGAGTTCGCTGGCCAGGATGCCGGGCGTCTCCGACGCCTCCAGCACCACCGCGCCCGCGCCATCGCCAAACAGCACACAGGTCGTGCGGTCCTTGAAATCCAGAATGCGGCTGAAGACCTCGGCGCCCACCACCAGCGCACGCCTGGCGGCTCCGCTCTGGATCATGGCATCGGCCACCGTGAGGGCATAGACAAAGCCGCTGCACACGGCCTGGACGTCAAACGCAGGGCAACCGTTGGCACCCAGCTTGTTTTGCAATATGCAGGCCGTCGAGGGGAACACCATGTCCGGCGTGGAGGTGGCAACGATGATCAGGTCGATGTCCTGCGGCTGGCAGCCGGCAGCCTCCAGGGCCTTGCGCGCAGCCTCCAGGGCCAGATCGCTGCTGGTCACGTCGGGGG
Organism: Acidovorax soli; assembly: GCF_900107605.1. Taxonomy (GTDB): domain Bacteria; phylum Pseudomonadota; class Gammaproteobacteria; order Burkholderiales; family Burkholderiaceae_C; genus Acidovorax; species Acidovorax soli. The sequence goes on from NZ_FNQJ01000003.1 coordinate 200,862, forward strand.
CGGCGAAGTGGCGCGCCCGGATTCCGGTGCGCTCCACGATCCATTCGTCAGAGGTCTGGATACCGCTCTGTGCCAGTTCGGCCACCAGATCGGCGTTGGTCACGCGGCGCGGCGGCAGGTAGCTGCCGGTGCCGGTAATGCGGGAATAGCGTCTCATCAATGTGTTGTCGCCGCGGCACCGGGCATTGGCTGGGCATTGGCGGGCGCCAGCAGGGGCGCCGCATGCGCAATCCGGGTCCGGACACGATCGAGCAGGTTGTTGCGGGCTGCATCATACGCCCGGTTCAACGCCTGCTCGAAGGCCATGACATCAGCCGAGCCGTGGCTCTTGAACACCAGCCCCCGCAGGCCCAACAGCGCCGCGCCGTTGTAGCGGCGGTAATCGATGCGCTTCATCAGCGCTTTCAGCACGGGATAGGCGACGATGGCAGCAGCTTTCGTCAAAATGCTGCGCGAAAACTCCTGTTTGAGCCCGCCCACCACCATGGTTGCCACACCTTCGGCGGACTTCAGTGCCACGTTGCCCACAAAACCGTCGCACACCACGATGTCCACGGTTCCCTTGAAGATGTCGTTGCCCTCGACATTGCCATAAAAATTCAGATCACCCGAATTGGCAGCAGATCGAAGCAATTCACCCGCTTTCTTGATGACTTCACTGCCCTTGATGATCTCTTCACCAATATTGAGCAGGCCCACGGTCGGCTCATCGGCATCTTTCAGCACGGAGACCAGCGCAGAGCCCATGACAGCAAACTGCAGCAGGTGTTCGGCCGAGCAGTCCACATTGGCCCCCAGGTCGAGCACCGTGGTAGCGCCGCCCTGGGCATTGGGCATCTGGGTGGCGATGGCCGGACGGTCTATGCCATCGAGCGTCTTGAGGATGTAGCGGGCAATGGCCATCAAGGCCCCCGTATTGCCGGCGGAAACCGCAGCGGCCGCCGTGCCGTCCTTCACCTGCTGGATGGCAACGCGCATGGACGAGTCCTTCTTGCGGCGCAGTGCAATCTCCACCGGGTCGTCCATGGCGACCACTTCGGAAGCCGGCACCACGGTGGCTCGCTCATGCGAGAACGACTGCAGACTGTCCTTCAGACCGACCAGCAGCAGATGGGCATCAGGATGATGTTGGAGGAACTGACGGCACGCCGCGAGCGTGACGCGGGGGCCATGGTCGCCCCCCATGCAGTCAACAGCCAGTGTGATCATGGGCGACTTGTCCGGCCAGCAAGGCTGGTCGAAAGATAAATGCAGTGGTCAAAACAAAGGCCCGTGCTACAGCAAGAGTAGCAACGGGCCTTGCGGGGAAGGCTGATGTCAGGCTTCAGATTTGTTCTTCAGCACCTGGCGACCACGGTAGAAGCCGTTGGGGCTGATGTGGTGGCGCAGATGGGTTTCACCGGTGGTCGGTTCCACGGCAATGCCCGGCACGTTCAGGGCATTGTGCGAGCGGTGCATGCCGCGCTTGGAAGGGGACTTTTTGTTTTGCTGAACGGCCATGATGGCTCCTGGTCTTGAATAGGGTTGGTAAAAACGCGATCAGCCCATTAAAGACACGAGGGGATTCGCGTGAAGCCCTCGATTATATCCCAAACGCCAATTATTGTCCCTTTTCTTCTTTGCGCAGGCTCGCCAGCGCAGCAAAGGGATTGGGTTTTTCGGCGCTGGCGGCCTCGAAATCGTCGTCGCTGGAGGCCAGCGGCACGGCCGTTGGGCATTCATCGTGCCGCGGCACCACGGGCAGGGCCATCAGCAGTTCATCCTCGATGAGCTCGCGCAGGTCGAACTCGCGGCTCAGTGCCAGCAGATCCTCCTCGCTCTCGTCGTCCAGCGCCTCGGCCGTGGCCTCATCGGCCACGAAGCGAAAGGAGCGCTCCACAGCCAGGGGCACATCCACCGGCGTCAGGCACCGCTGGCACTCCATGGGAAAGGTCGCCTGCACCTGCACATGCAGCCACACCTGCACGATTCCACCCAGTGCGGTGCGCAACTCGCCAGTGGCCGTCCAGTCCACGCGCAGATCAGGGTGCAGGCTCTTGGCCTCCTGGGACAGCCGCTCGTATTTCAGCAGCGAATCGTGCCCGGACAGCTGCCCGCCCGCCTGCGCGAAAGCCTTGACATCGAGCCGGTCGGGGGAGAATTCCTTGGTCATGGCGGCAGTGTAAGAGAATCGGCCGATGCATCCATCCCACACCCCGCAACGCCCACTGGTATTGGGCTCGACATCGCGCTACCGCCATGGGCTGCTGTCGCGGCTGAACCTGCCTTTCACGGTGACAGCCCCCGCAGTGGACGAAACCCCGCTGACCGCCGAAACACCCCGCGCCCTGGCCTTGCGCCTGGCACTGGCCAAGGCCCACGCAGTGGCCCGCCAGCACCCGCAGGCGGTGGTGATCGGCTCCGACCAGGTGGCCGACCTGGGCGGCCACCCGCTGGGCAAGCCAGGCACGCACGAACGAGCGGTGGCCCAGCTGCGCCAGATGCGCGGCCAGACCGTGATCTTTCAGACAGCCGTGGCCGTGGTCTGCGCCGCCACCGGGTTCGAGCAGGTGGACCTGGCGCCGGTCGAGGTGCGCTTTCGCCAGTTGTCGGACGATGAAATCGAGCGCTACCTGCGCGCCGAAGAGCCCTACGACTGCGCGGGCAGCGCCAAGAGCGAAGGCCTGGGCATTGCGCTGCTTGACGCCATCGTGAACGACGATCCCACCGCCCTGATCGGCCTGCCGCTGATCCGCACCTGCCGCATGCTGCGCGCCGCGGGCCTGGTGTTGCCATGAGCACGCGCCCCACGCCCCCGGCAGACACGCCTGCCTACACCGCCACCAACGGCACGCTGTACCTGGTGCCCGCGCCGCTCGACTTCGGCTGCGACACCCAGGCGCCCCTGCAGGACGCCCTGCCCGACGGCACCCTGAAAACGGCCGCCCGCCTGACGCACTGGATCTGCGAAAACGCCAAGAGCACGCGCGCCTACCTCAAGCGCATCGAGCCCCTGCACCCGCTGGCCGCCTCGCTGCAACAGCAAACCATCACCGAGCTGCCGCGCGAAGTCCACAAGAAAGGCGACCACGGCGCCAAGGGCTCGGCCCCGTTCGACGCCCGGCCGTTGCTGGCCGCAGCCCTGGTGGGGCATGACATGGGCCTGATCAGCGAAGCGGGCATGCCCGCCGTGGCGGACCCGGGCTCGTCCGTGGTGCGCGCGGCGCACGACCTGGGCATTCCGGTGGTGCCGCTGGTGGGCCCCGTCTCGCTGCTGCTGGCGCTGGCCGCCAGCGGCCTGAACGGCCAGAATTTCGCCTTTACCGGCTACCTGCCGCAAGACGCGCAGGAGCGCATCCAGCGCATCCGCGAGCTGGAATCGCTGGCACTCAAGACGGGGCAGACGCAGCTCTTCATCGAAACACCTTACCGCAACGCGGCGCTCTGGCAGGCCCTGGTGCAGACGCTGCAGCCGCACACCCGGCTGGCACTGGCAGGGGGGCTGACACTGCCCCAGGTGCAGATCCGCAGCCAGCTGGTGCGCCAGTGGCGCCAGCAGGCCATCCCCATCGACAACCGCACGCCGGTGGTATTTGCCTTCGGCCGTTAGCCGTAGCGGCCCGGGAATACCATCTATTCGATAGCCATCAGCGCTTACAAAATAAGCACTGGAGGCATTTTTCTATCCAATTTTCGGCCCTGCGCCGCCTCCAGGCAAAACCCGGGGCCGCGGCGTTCAATGCAATTGCGGAGCGGCAGTGTTTGCCAGGGCCTTGGCCGCGCCCACGCCCATCGCCGCGCCAAAACGCTTGGCCAGGCGCTCGGCCACATTTTCACGGCGGGTGTAGTCGATGATGTCTTCAGCCTTGACCACTTCGCGCGCCACGAAGTCGAGGCTGCCCAGTTTGTCGGCCAGGCCCATCTCGATGGCCTGCTGGCCCGTCCAGAACAGGCCGCTGAAGGTTTCGGGCGTGGGCTTGAGGCGGTCACCCCGGCCGGCCTTCACGACGCTGATGAATTGCTGATGGATCTGGTCGAGCATGGTGAGGGCGTAGGCACGCTGCTTTTCGGTCTGCGGACTGAACGGATCCAGGAAACCCTTGTTCTCGCCTGCGGTGAGCAGGCGCCGCTCCACGCCCAGTTTCTCCATGGTGCCGGTAAAGCCGAAGCCGTCCATCAGCACGCCGATGCTGCCGACGATGCTGGCCTTGTCGACAAAGATCTCGTCGGCAGCCGCCGCGATGTAGTAAGCGGCCGAGGCGCAGGTCTCTTCCACCACGGCATACACGGGCTTGTTGTGCTTGGCCTTCAGGCGCACGATTTCATCGTTGATCATGCCCGCCTGCACCGGGCTGCCGCCGGGGGAGTTGATCAGCAGCACCAGCGCCTGCGAGCCCTCGTCCTCCAGTGCGCTGCGCATGGCGGCCACCACCAGTTCGGCGCTGGCTTCGGCGCCCGAGGCGATTTCACCCTTGATGTCCACCACCGCCGTGTGGGGCGCCGACTTGCTGGGGCCGCTGGTGCTCTGGTACAGGGCCGCCCAGGCCACCAGCAGCGCCACCAGCAGCCAGGTCAGGCGAAAGAAGATCTTCCATCGGCGGGCGCTGCGCTGTTCGTTGAGGGCAGCGAAGGCCAGTTTTTCCAGCGTGGCACGCTCCCAACCGGGTTCACGCGATGCAGCGCTCACTTTTGCTGCCGAATTTGTAGCTGGTTGCGCCCACAGATCGGTCGCTTGCGCTGGATTTTGCCCAGAACCCGTGGGTTCGGTGCGGGTGGTGTCGGTCATGGGTCAGAACTCAACAGGTTGCAGGTTGTAGGCAGTATGCCAGTGCACCACCCCGTCCACTTCGGACAAGGCGATCTTCACCAGCCCGCCGCGGCAGGGGCCGCCCGCGCAGGCGCCGGTGTCCGGCCGGTAGGCCGCGCCATGGGTGGCGCACAGCAGCCACTGGCCAGTGTCATCAAAAAAACGGTCGGGCTGGTAGTCCATCTCCATGGCCACATGGGTGCAGCGGTTCAGGAAGGCATGGGGCCGCCCCTCGAAGCGGATGGCAAAGGCCCGGCAGGTCTGCCCGGTGTACACCACATCAAAGGGCACGGCCAGGTGGCGCTCCTGCAAATCGGCGCTGCTGCACAGCGCAATGGCGACGGAATCAGCGGTGGTCATGGGCGGCAGACAAGCAAGGATCTCGCAACGGCAGGCCCATCAGGCGTTGGACAGCAGCCAGTCGTGCAGCTCGCGCACCGAGTGGGCCACATGCAAGGGGTTCAGCACCTCAAAGGCTTCGGGCTCGTGGGCGCCGTAACTCACGCCCACGCTGGCGCATCCAGCCGACAGCGCCATCTGCAGGTCGTGGGTGGTGTCGCCGATCATCAGCAGGCGCTCGGGCGCGACATCCAGCTCGGCCATCAGCTCTTGCAGCATCAGGGGATGGGGCTTGCCAGCGGTTTCGTCGGCGGTACGGGAACTGTCGAACACGCCCTTGAGCTGCACCGAGTGCAACGCCTCGTCCAGGCCCCGGCGGCTTTTGCCGGTGGCCACGGCCAGCAGGTGGCCCTGCGCCCGCAGGTCGGCCAGCAGCGGCAGCACGCCGGCAAAAAGGTTCAGGTCGTCCTGGTGCTGCAGGTAGTGGAAACGGTAGCGGTTGCCCAGCTCGGGGTATTTTTCGGGCGGAACATCGGGTGCCGCATGGGCCAGCGCCTGCGTGAGGGCCATCCCGATCACATAGGCGGCCGCCTGGTCGGTGGGCACAGCGCCGCCCACGTCGCGCACCGCCTCCTGGATGCTGCGCACGATGATGGCGGTGGAATCAAACAGGGTGCCATCCCAGTCAAAGGCGATCAGGTCAAAGCGGCGCGGGCGGATGGTAGGGCGCATGGGGCAATCAGGCGGTGGGGACGAAATCGGCAAGTTCCGGTGGCAACTCGGCATTCAGCAGCACGCGTTCGCCAGTGGCCGGGTGGGTGAACTGTAACCGCCAGGCATGAAGGAACATGCGCCGCATCCCCAGCTTCTGCAGGCGTTTGTTCAGGTCAAAGTCGCCATATTTATCATCCCCCACGATGGGATGGCCTTGGGCTGCCAGGTGCACTCGGATCTGGTGGGTACGACCGGTCTTGATGGTGACCTCCAGCAGGCTCATGGCGGGCAGGCCCTGCGCCGCGCGGGCGGGCAGCGTCTGCCGCACCTTGACCAGCGTGATGGAGCGCATGCCGTCGGGGTCGTCGGTCGTGGTCACACGCACCCGGCGCTCGCCGTCGGCCTGCAGGTATTTGTGCAGCGGCTGGTCGATCACCTTCTTGTTGGCCGGCCAGCCCCCCGTTACCAGCGCCAGATAGGTCTTGCCGGTTTCACGTTCGCGGAACTGGTCTTGCAGGTGAGTGAGCGCTGACCGCTTCTTGGCCACCAACAAAATGCCCGAGGTCTCACGGTCGAGCCGGTGCACCAGCTCCAGAAACCGGGCCTGCGGCCGCGCCTGGCGCAGTTGCTCGATCACGCCAAAACTCACGCCGCTGCCGCCATGCACGGCCACGCCGGCGGGCTTGTCCAGGGCGATCAGGTGCTCGTCTTCGAGCAGAATGGGAAATTCGCGCGCCGGCGCGGGCCGCTCGGCCTTCTCGGCCACCTTGTCGGAAATGCGCACGGGCGGCAGGCGTACCACATCGCCCGCCTCCACACGGGTGTCGGCATTGACCCGGCCCTTGTTGATGCGCACTTCGCCACTGCGGATGATGCGATAGACATGGGTTTTGGGCACGCCTTTGAGCTGGCGCAGCAGGAAATTGTCGAGGCGCTGGCCAGCGGAGTCTTCGTCGACCTCCACCAGGCGCGCCGCAGGAGCGGGAGCGCCGGGAGTACGGTCGGATGGTGGTTTGCCCCCTATAATGTGTTTCACCTGCGCGTCAATGTGTAAGTGGTTGATTTGTCTGGAGTTTAGTCCACACAGCCCTTGCATCTGCGCAGGCAGGTCGATGCCAGCGGGCGTCGTACAGGTAGATTGCAGGCCAGATGCCTGCAGTGGCCCGTACACCGCACGGCGGGCTGACAGATTGAAACACTGATACGGAATCCCCCAAGCTGGCAGATTCGCCCCACCAGGGCACCGTCTGCCAGCGGATCGAAGCGAGCATGTGGTTGCTGATGGCATGGATATTGACTCTCTGGCGGTGGTGCTTGCCCCCGCTTTTGGGCGTCATATCGCCTCTAGCGCTCATTCTGCCTGCGCAAAAAGCTATTACTTCAATAGCAAAACTGCGCCCACTCCCACTCGCCCCCATCCACCCGCCCTTGCCGCCCCCGCTGAGCTAGCGCTCGACGGCCCTGCGGCATCCCCGGCAATTCCCTTCGTTTCAATGCGTCAGTCCAGGCATTCACAGCTCCGGTAGAGCTTGTTATTGGTTTGGAACTGCGGGTGGCAGCCCGCGCAGCCCTGCTGGCTGCGCCGCTGCCCACCGCAAAACACGCAAAGGAATCGCATCATGAAGCGGATGCTCATCAACGCCACGCAGCCCGAAGAACGGCGCCTGGCCATCGTCGACGGACAAAAGCTCCTCGACTACGAGATCGAGATCGAAGGGCGCGAACAGCGCAAGGGCAACATCTACAAGGCCGTTGTCACGCGTGTCGAGCCTTCTCTGGAAGCCTGCTTCGTCGACTACGGCGAAGACCGCCACGGCTTTTTGCCATTCAAGGAAATCTCGCGCAGCTACTTCGCCCCCGGTGTCTCGCCCAGCCAGGCGCGCATCAATGAAGTGATCAAGGAAGGCCAGGAACTGCTGGTCCAGGTCGAGAAGGAAGAGCGCGGCAACAAGGGCGCCGCCTTGACCACCTTTGTCTCGCTGGCCGGCCGCTACGTGGTGCTGATGCCCAACAACCCTCGTGGCGGTGGCGTTTCGCGCCGCATCGAGGGTGAGGACCGCGCCGAGCTCAAGGAGGCGATGGACCAGCTCGAATACCCGAACGGGATGAGCATCATCGCCCGCACCGCCGGCATCGGCCGCAGCGCGCCTGAACTGCAGTGGGACCTGAACTACCTGCTCAAGCTCTGGAACGCCATCGACGGCGCCGCCAAGGGCGGCAAGGGCGCCTTCCTGATCTACCAGGAATCGAGCCTGGTGATCCGCGCCATCCGCGACTACTTCAACAACGACATCGGTGACATCCTCATCGATACCGACGACATCTACGAACAGGCACAGCAGTTCATGGCGCACGTCATGCCCGAGCATGCCGCCCGCGTGAAGCGCTACCGCGACGACGCCGCCCTGTTCAGCCGCTTCCAGATCGAGCACCAGATCGAGTCGGCCTACGCCCGCACCGTGCAGTTGCCCTCGGGCGGCGCCATCGTGATCGACCACACCGAAGCGCTGGTCAGCGTGGATGTGAACTCGGCCCGCGCCATCAAGGGCGGCGACATTGAGGAAACCGCCACCCGCACCAACCTGGAAGCCGCCGACGAAGTGGCCCGCCAGATGCGCCTGCGCGACCTGGGCGGTTTGATCGTGATCGACTTCATCGACATGGAAGAGTCGAAGAACCGCCGCGAAGTGGAAAACCGCCTGCGCGACGCGCTGCGCCAGGACCGTGCCCGCGTGCAGTTCGGCACCATCAGCAAGTTCGGCCTGATGGAAATGAGCCGCCAGCGCCTCAAGCCAGCCCTCTCCGAAGGCTCGTCCATCCCCTGCCCCCGTTGCGGCGGCTCGGGCCACATCCGCGACACCGAATCGTCGGCGCTGCAGATCCTGCGCATCATCCAGGAAGAGTCCATGAAGGACAACACGGCCGCCGTGCATTGCCAGGTGCCGGTGGAAGTGGCTTCGTTCCTGCTGAATGAAAAGCGCACCGAGATCGCCAAAATCGAACTCAAGCAGCGCGTAGCCGTGCTGATGGTGCCCAACAAGACGCTGGAAACCCCCAACTACCGCCTGGAGCGCCTGAAGCACGACGACCCGCGCCTGGACCACATCGAAGCCAGCTACAAGCTCGCAGAGGAAGTGGAAGACCCCACCGCCGTGACGCGCCGCTCGCAAGAGCCCACCAACAAGCAGACCCCGGTGATCAAGGGCGTGCTGCCCGACGCACCCGCCCCCGTGGCCGAGCCCCGCCCCGAAATCGCCGCACGCCCACCGCGCGCCGGCCAGCGCCCTGCCACGGCCGCCCCGGCACAAACCGCCCCGGTTGCTGCGAAGCCGCAGGAACAGGGCTTCTTCGGTTGGCTCAAGAGCCTGTTTGGCATGGGTGACAGCCCCGCACCCGCACCGGTGGTGGCTCCCGCTCCCGCTGCTGAAGCCGGCACGCGCGGCGAACCCCGCCGTGAAGGTCGCAACGGCGAAGGCCGCGGCCGCCGCGGTGGCCGCGATGGCAACCGGGACGGCCAGCGCGACGGAGCACCCCGTGACGGCAACCGCGAAGGCACCGGTGAAGGCCGTGGCCGCCGTGGTGAGCGCTCGGCCGAAGGCCGGGCACCGCGCGATGGCGAAGGCCGTCCGCCCCGTGGTGAAGGAGAAGGCCGCAATGGACGCGAAGGCCGTGAGGGCCGTGAGGGCGGCCGAGGCCGCCGCGATGCCGAGCCCCGCAACAACGCCATCGCTGCCGACACCGACAACACCGCCGCCCAGACCGCCATCCAGGCGCAGGTGACCGGTCCGAACGGCAATGGCGCCGAAGCGGCCGGCAACCCGCCCCGTGGCGAGCGCGGCCCCCGCCGTGAGCGCGGCGAAGGCCAGGGTCGCCGGGAACGTGGCGAGCGCGCCCCCCGCGCGGCCGAAGCCCCGCGAGACACCGGGGTCCCCGCCGCCGACTTTGCGGATACCGCCCCGCTGGCATCGCTGCCCGATCTGGACCTGACCGGCAACGACACCGCACCGGCCAGCGACGACCGCCGCGAGCGCCGCTCGCGCGACCGTTATGGCCGCGACCGGCGTGAGCGTGGCGAGCGCGCTCCCCGCGACACGGTGGAGCCGACGGCACCCGCACGGATGGAGTTGGATTCGCCGGCCGCAGTGGCTGCCCCGGCCGCCGAAGCCCCGCCAGAGCCCGCACGCCGCAGCTACTTTGATACTGCCCCGGCAGCCCAGGCACCGGCACAGGAGCCCGCACCCACGCTGACGCCTGCCCCTGCCCCTGCCCCTGCGCCAGCAACCGCAGCGCCGGCACCCATGGCCGCCGCGCCCGCGCCGGTGGCCGCACCCGCGCCGGTGGCCGCACCCGCACCGGTGGCCGCACCGGTCCCTGCTGCAGCGCCTGCCACCCAGGGCATGCCACGCGTCCAGGGCTTCACGCTGCCGCTCGATGCCCTGCAGCAGGTGGCTGCCGCATCCGGATTGCAATGGGTGAACTCGGACGCTGAAAAGATCGCCGCCGTGCAGGCAGCGATTGCAGCCGAGCCACAGCCCATCCGTGTGCCACGCGAGCGTCCGCCCGCCGTGGTGCTGGACGAAGGCCCGCTGGTGCTGGTGGAAACCCGCCGCGACCTGTCGGCCATGACGCTGCCTTTTGAGCAGCCCCCGGCTGCCTGATGCAGTCACCAAGAAGGCGGCCCAGGCCGCCTTCTTTCATTGGGGCCCCTGGTGCCTCCGTCTGCTCCGTTTCGTTGACCGCCTTCCTTTCCAAGATCCCCGGACCACCACGCCCCACCATGCTGTTCCTGCTGTCTCCCGCCAAATCGCTCGACTACGAAACGCCTCTGCCAGCGGGACTGCCACACACCCTGCCACAGTTCGTGCCGCAGTCCACGCAGCTGATCGAGGTGCTGCGCCAGAAATCGCCGCAGGACATCGCCTCGCTGATGGGCCTGAGTGACGCGCTCGCCGCCCTGAACGTGGCGCGCTACCAGGTCTGGCAACCGAAATTCACCGCCACCAACGCGCGCCAGGCGCTGCTGGCCTTCAACGGCGACGTATACGAAGGCCTGCAGGCCCGCACACTCACTGCGCCCGACCTGGACTGGGCGCAGCACCACCTGGCCATCCTCAGCGGCCTGTACGGCGTGTTGCGCCCGCTGGACTGGATGCAGCCCTACCGGCTGGAGATGGGCACGCGCCTGGCCACCGATGCGGGCAGCAACCTCTACCAGTTCTGGGGCCGCCAGATTGCCGAACACCTCAACCACCGCCTGCAATCCGACACCACGCCCGTGCTGGTCAACCTGGCCTCGCAAGAGTATTTCAAGGCCGTGGACCGCAAGGCGCTCAAGGCGCGCGTCATCGAATGCGTGTTCGAGGACTGGAAGGGCGGTGCCTACAAGATCATCAGCTTTTATGCCAAGCGCGCACGCGGTCTGATGGCGCGCCATGCCATCACGCAGCGCGTCGCCACCCCGCACCAGCTGCAGGCATTCGATCTGGAAGGCTACGCCTTCGCTCCGGCCTCGTCAGAACCCGAGCGCCTGGTGTTCCGGCGCAAGACCGCGCCCACCGCGTAAATCCGCACGAGACCACGCCCCTGTCGAAGGACCGCCATGGCATCGCGTTCTGACCAGCGCCCGCACACCACCGCTGCAAGCCCCCAGCGCAGCCGCGCCGCACGGCAGGCCATCACACCCGAGCTGCGCCGCTGGATCAGCGCTCAGGCCCAGGCCGGCCACACGGCACCCGTGATGCTGCAGTCCCTGCGCGATGCGGGCTGGAACGAGGCCTTGGCCACCGATGTTCTGCAGATCACGCTGCAGGAACACCTGGACGCCATGGCCACCCCCAAGGGCCCTCCGGCAGCGCCACGGGTGCCTGAACCCCGGCTGCATGACTCCCCTGCCGTGGTGGATTGCGGCGACCGCACCGCGCAGGTGCTGCTGACCATGGCCCAGCCGCGCATCGTGGTGTTTGGCAACCTGCTCTCGCCCGAGGAGTGCGACGCCCTGATCGCTGGCGCCACGCCGCGCATGGCCCGCTCGCTCACGGTGGCCACGCAGACGGGCGGCGAGGAAGTCAACGACGACCGCACCAGCGACGGCATGTTCTTCCAGCGTGGCGAGAGCCCGCTGATAGCGCGCATCGAGGCACGCATTGCCCGCCTGCTGCACTGGCCCGTCGAGAACGGCGAGGGCCTGCAGGTGCTGCACTACCGCCCCGGGGCCGAATACAAGCCGCATTACGACTATTTCGATCCCGGCGAGCCCGGCACCCCCACCATCGTGCGGCGCGGCGGGCAGCGCTTGGGCACGCTGGTGATGTACCTGAACACGCCCGAGAAAGGCGGCGCCACCATCTTTCCGGAAGCGCAGATCGAGGTGGCGCCGCAGCGCGGCAATGCCGTGTTCTTCAGCTACGCGCGCCCTGACCCGTCCACCCGCACGCTGCATGGCGGCGCGCCGGTGATCGCGGGCGACAAGTGGATCGCCACCAAGTGGCTGCGCGAACGGGAATTCAAGTAAGAACAGGTTGCAGCGCTTATAGATAAAGCGCTAACAGCTATTCATTAAATAGCAAAAGGATTCACCATGACCACACCGGAACAATCCCAGCTGGGCAAGGCATCGGCGTACGCCGACCAGTACGACGCCTCGCTGCTGTTTCCCATACCGCGCGCGGGCAAACGCGCCGAGATCGGCATTGCGGGCGCAGCGCCCTTCTTCGGGGCCGACCTGTGGACGGCCTTCGAGCTGTCGTGGCTGAATGCACGCGGCAAACCGCAGGTGGCACTGGCGCACATCACCGTCCCCTGCGAAACGCCCAACATCGTCGAGAGCAAGTCGTTCAAGCTCTACCTCAACAGCTTCAACAACACGCGCTTTGCCGACGCAGCCGAGGTGCAGGCGCGCATCCGCGCCGACATCAGCGAGGCCGTGTGGCGCGGCGCCGAGCACCCCGCCACCGTGGGGGTCAAGCTGTTGCTGCCCGAGCTGTTCGACCGCGAGCCCGTGCACGAGCTCGATGGCCTGAGCCTGGACCGCCTGGATGTGGAATGCACGCGCTACCAGCCGGCACCCGAATTGCTGACGGCCGAGTTCAACGAGGCGCCCGTGACCGAGACGCTGACCAGCAACCTGCTCAAGAGCAATTGCCTGGTCACGGGCCAGCCCGACTGGGGCAGCGTGCAGATTGCCTACAGCGGTCCGCAGATCGACCAGGAGGGGCTGCTGCAATACATCGTGAGCTTTCGCAACCACAACGAATTCCACGAACAATGCGTGGAGCGCATCTTCATGGACATCTGGACGCGCTGCCAACCCATCAAGCTCACGGTATATGCCCGCTACACGCGCCGCGGCGGCCTGGACATCAACCCGCTGCGCACCAGCCACCCGCAGGGCCTGCCGCGCAACGTGCGCACCGCCCGCCAGTAAGGCTCTAAAGCATCATCCCGGCACATCGATCCAGTCGCACCGCAAGGTGTGGTGCAAGTGCGCACGCGTGCGCCAGGTCACATACAGGCTGGGTGCAAAAATGCCGATCACGCACACCGGCACGGTGTACGGCTCGCCCAAGGCGCAGATGGGGAACCAGCCCACCCAGCCCAGCACCCATAGTGTCAGCACCAGGTCCCAGAGGTGGTACTCCAGCGGGTGGTCTGCCTTGTGCGCAACATGCCACTGCTTGATGCGTTGCAGCTCGTTCAGGGTCACGGTGATCTCCCGAGAAACGGGAAAATCACTGTAAGTTTTCAGTAAGAATTCGTCAAGAAATACCGATCACCTCCCGGCGCAGGCGTGGCCGTTCCCAGCGGTGGAGCCCAGCTGGATCAAAACAGCGGCGCGGTGTGCGGATCTGCCTTGCGCGCGGGGCGGCTGCTGGCGGAAACGGGCTCGCTGCCTGCCTGCGGGTGCTCGGACAGGCGCACCAGCGCCCCCACCCGCACGCCCAGCAGCCGCAGACGCTGGTCCAGCGGCACGCGCTTGAGGCACAGCCCGGCCACGCGGCGGATGGTGGCTGCGTCGTGCGTGGGTTCCGCAATGGTCTGATCGCGCGTGGCCATCCTGAAGTCGTCATAGCGCAGCTTGATGCCAATGGTTTTGCCCACGTAGCCCTTGCGCTGCAGGTCCTCGGCCACGCGCTGGCACAGGTCGGAGAAGATGCGCGAGAGCTCGGCCTTGTCGCGCACGGCGTGCAGGTCGCGCTCAAACGTGGTCTCGCGGCTCATGCTCACAGGCTCGCTCTCGGTCACCACGGGGCTGTCGTCCTGGCCCCAGGCCACGCGGTGCATCCAGGCGCCGGTCGATTTGCCGAAATGGCCCATCAGCCATTGCGCATCCTGTGCCGCCAGCTGGCCGATGGTCTCGATACCCAGCCGCGCCAGTTTTTCGCCCGCCTTGGGGCCGATGCCGTTGATCTTGCGCACATGCAGTGGCCAGATGCGGGCTTGCAGGTCCTCTGCGTAAACGATGGAGATCCCGTTGGGCTTGTTGAACTCGCTGGCCATCTTGGCCAGCAGGCGGTTGGGAGCCACGCCGATCGAACAGGTCAGGCCCGTGGCGTCAAAAATGCTTTTCTGGATGAGGCGGGCCAGCACACGCCCGCCCTCGCGCTGGCCACCGGGCACATCGGTGAAGTCGATATAGACCTCGTCCACGCCCCGGTCCTGCATCACCGGCGCGATCTCGGTGATGGTCCGCTTGAACAGGCGCGAGTATTTGCGCACCTCGTCAAAGTCCACCGGCAGCACGATGGCCTGCGGGCACAGCCGTGCGGCCTTCATCATGCCCATGGCCGAGCCCACGCCAAACTGGCGCGCGGCATAGGTGGCAGTGGTGATCACACCCCGGCCCACGTAATCCTTGAGCAAGGGGAAATCGGCCACGGGAATAAAGCGCGGCTCACGCGGCCCCGTGCCATCCGGGCTTTGCAGCAGCCAATCATCCACCTTGCGCCGCCCGCCGCCAATCACCACCGGCAGGCACTTGAGCTGCGGGTAGCGCAGCAACTCGACGGATGCAAAGAACGCATCCATGTCCAGGTGGGCGATGCGGCGCAGCTTGCCGCCTGAGGCAGGCTGTGCGGGCGGAAGGTCGGCAGGTAAATCGGTCTCGACGGCGGTCACACCCGGTATTGTGCGCGGCGGCCTGCCATCCAGGGCCTTGCGGCCATCCTACCGCCGGCCACGCGCCACACGCTCCCCCACCCCGATGAAGCCCAGCATCAGCAACACCCCCACCAGTTGCAAGGCACCCAGGGCTTGCTGAAAGTAGGCCCAATCGACCACGATGGCGACCACGGGGTAGGCAAACTGCAGCACCGCCACCCGGGTCGTTGGCATCCGGGCCATGCCTGCATACATCAGGGTGTAGGCGAGCCCGGTGTGGATCAGCCCCAGTCCGGCCAGCCATGCCCATGAGGCGCCCCAGGCGGGCCAGCCTTGCTCTGCGGGTGCGACCCACAGCACCACCGAGCCCAGCGCGCATTGCCACCAGGCCAGGGTGCCCACGGGCAAGGCCTGAAGGCGTTTGGCCACCACCGTCACCACAGCGGTACACAGCGCACCCACCAGGCACAGGGCTACTCCCTGCCAGTAGCCAGGCGCCTGCCCACCACCCGGCGCGGCCAGCCCCTCGGCCACACCTGTTGCCAGCACCAGGCCCGCCATGGCACCCAGCACCGACAGCACACGCTGGCGTGGCATGGTCTCCTTCAGCCACCACACCCCCAGCAGCAGCACCCACAACGGCTGCACATGGAACAGCACCACCGCCACCCCGGTAGGCACCTGCTGGATGGCCGTGAAAAACAGCCACCAGCTCGTCAGCATGAGCCCGCCGAGCAGCAGCACCCAGGGCAACGCAGCCCAGCCCACCCAGAGCCCGCGCCACAGTCCACGCAAGGGCCTGCGCCAGACCAGCCACAGCGTGAGCCCCAGCAGGCCCAAGGCGCACCGGAACCAGGTCAGGGTCGCCGGATCTGCCTGGGCCTCATGCACGAACACGCCAATGCTGCCCAGCAGGGCATTGCCCAGGACAAAGGGCAAAACCCCCTGGTACGCGGGAGTGGCGGGGACAACGGCTGCGGGTGCGCCAGTAACGGAAGAGGATGGCTTTTGCATGCCCGCAGTGTGGCTGCCAGCAGTCACCACGAAAAGCGCATAATTTATGCAAACATCATTCGATAATCGAATTCATTTACACCATGGGCTACCGCGACCTGCAACTCGATTGGCTCCAATGCCTGGTGGCCGTGGTGGATGCGGGCTCACTCTCGGGCGCCACGCTGGAGGTGCACCGCTCCCAGTCCGCCGTGAGCATGCAGCTGAAAAAACTCGAAGACGCCGTAGGCCACCGCTTGCTGGAGCGCGACGCACGCAAGCAGCACCTGACGCCCGAGGGTGAAACCCTGCTGGGCTACGCGCGCCGCATCCTGGCGCTGCATGCCGAAGCCCATGACGCGCTGAGCGGTGATGCGCTCACAGGCCGCGTGCGGCTGGGTGTGCCCGATGACTACGCCGCCCGCTACCTCACGCCCGTACTCAAGCGCTTTGCGCCCCGGCACAGCGGGGTGGAGATCGAGCTCGATTGCGAGCAGTCCACCGCACTCATCCCGCGCGTGGCCAGCGGCGACCTGGACCTGGCCCTCATCTCGCGCGACCACGCGCGCCGTGGCACGCTGCTGTTCCACGAGCCCATGGTGTGGGTGGGCTCGGCGCAGTTCGAGTTATGGCGGCGCGACCCGCTGCCCATTGCGGTGTACGAGTCGGCCAGCCTGGCGCGGCGCGGCGCCATCCACGCGCTGGCACAGCAGGGGCGCCGCTACAAGGTGGTCTATCACAGCTCCAGCCTGGCCGGGCAGATTGCGGCCGTCGAAAGCGGCCTGGCCGTGGCCGCCCTCACCCACTGCAGCGTGCCGCCGCAGCTGCAGGTGCTGGGCACCGAGCATGGTCTGGGCCCTCTGGCGCCCATGGAGGTGGCCGTGTACCGCAGCCGCGCATCGCGCGGTGCGAAGGCGGTGGACAGCCTGCAGAGCCTGCTGGTGCAGACCCTGAGGCAATCGGGTAGCGCCCGCACCGCGCCGTAAAAGCCCGAGACCCTTAGTTCTTCGCTAGCGCTGCGCTGCGCAGGCCCTGCAGCGTGCCCGTGGGCGTGATCGCCTCGGGGTCGATCAGGCAGTGCAGCACGCTGGGCAGGCCGCTGGCGCGGGCGCGGGCCAGGGCAGGGGCGAATTCTGCCGTCCGCTCCACGCGCTCGCCGTGGCCGCCAAAGGCCTGGGCGTAGGCCTTGA
The DNA here is from genome assembly GCF_900107605.1 of Acidovorax soli. Lineage (GTDB taxonomy): Bacteria > Pseudomonadota > Gammaproteobacteria > Burkholderiales > Burkholderiaceae_C > Acidovorax > Acidovorax soli. The sequence continues at coordinate 217,980 of NZ_FNQJ01000003.1, forward strand.
AGTCGGGGTTCTGGAGCTGCGTGGCGCTGATGCGGCCGGGGTACTCGCGCTCCTGGTGCATGCGGATGGTGCCGTACATGGCGTTGTCGAGCAGCACCACGATGAGGGGCAGACCATATTGCACGGCGGTCGCAAACTCTTGCCCGTGCATCAGAAAGTCGCCATCGCCCGCGAACACCACCACCTCGCGCTGGGGCCACAGGCGCTTGGCGCCCACGCCCGCGGGCAGGCCATAGCCCATCGACCCGCTGGTGGGCGCGAGCTGGCTCGCGTAGGTGGTAAACGGCCAGAAGCGGTGCACCCAGGTGGCAAAGTTGCCAGCGCCGTTGCAGAAGATGGTGTCGGCGGGCAGCACTTCCTTGAGGTGCTGCATCACCTGGCCCATCTGGAGGTTGCCGGGGATGCGGATGGGCGCCGTATCGCTCCAGGCCAGGTATTCGGCATGGGCGGCCTCTGTGTGGGCCTTCCAAGGCACGGCGGCCGTGGGGCGCACCGTATTGAGCGCCGCAGCAAACGCCTGGGGCGTGGCGTGGATGGCCTGCGTGGGGCGGTAGAGCTTGCCCAGTTCATGGGCATCGGCATGCACATGCACCAGGGGCTGCGCGGGCCTGGGGATGTTGAACAGCTCGTAGCCCTGCGATGGCACCTCCGACAAGCGGCCGCCCACCACCAGCACCAGGTCGGACGCCTTGATGCGCGCCAGCAGCTTGGGGTTGACGCCCAGGCCCAGATCGCCGCCATAGCAGGCATGTGTGGCCGGGAACAGCATCTGGCGACGGAACGAGCAGTACACAGGAATGGACCACGCTTCGGCAAACGCGGTGAACTCGCGCACCGCCTGCTCAGACCAGCGGCTGCCGCCCAGGATCGCCACGGGGCTTTGGGCGGCTTGCAGGCGCTGCGCCAACTCGGCCATCTGCGCAGCGCCAGGGTGGGTCTCCGTCACCTGGTAGGGCAGCGCATCGGCCACGGTGGCGGCCTCGGTCAGCATGTCTTCGGGCAGCGCCACCACCACCGGGCCGGGGCGGCCCGAGGTGGCCACATGGAAGGCGCGCGAGACCAGCTCGGGCACACGCGCCGGATCGTCGATCTGCACCACCCACTTGGCCATGGTGCCGAAGACCGCGCTGTAATCGAGCTCCTGAAACGCCTCGCGCCCCATCGCGCCGCGCGCCACCTGGCCCACGAACAGGATCATGGGGGTCGAGTCCTGGTGCGCGATGTGAATGCCCGCCGAAGCATTGGTGGCACCCGGACCGCGCGTCACAAAGCAGATACCGGGCTGGCCGGTCAGCTTGCCCTGGGCCTCGGCCATCATGGCCGCACCGCCCTCCTGGCGGCAGACGGTGACGGCGATGTGGGCATCGTGGAGCGCATCGAGCACGGCCAGGTAGCTTTCGCCGGGCACGCAGAACAGCTGCTGCACGCCGTGGAGGAGGAGCTGATCGACCAGGATCTGGCCGCCGGTGCGGGAAGTGAGGAACGTTGAGTTCATGGCTACGGTAACGGATCAAAAAGTAATTCAGAACAGTGCCTGGCAGGCGCGCTGGATGCGCGCGCAGGCCTCTTGCAAATCGGCGGTAGGGGCGGCGTACGAGATGCGGAAGTATGGCGCGAGCCCCAGCACCCCGCCGGGCACCACGGCGACATGGTGTTCGCGCAGCAGGTAAGCACAAAAGTCGGCATCGGTGCGCAGCAGCATGCCGCCCGGTGTGGTGCGGCCCAGCACGCCTTCGCAGCTGGCAAAGGTGTAGAACGCGCCCTCGGGCACACGGCAGCGCAGGCCGGGTGAGGCGTTGAGCGCGGCCAAGACCAGGTCGCGCCGGTCCTGGAACGCTTGGCAGCGCTCGCGCACCACGTCTTGCGGCCCGGTCAGCGCCGCCACGGCCGCCGCCTGGCTGATGGACGAGGGGCAGGATGTGGCCTGGCTCTGCACCACGGCCATGGCCGCGATCAGCGCCTTGGGGCCTGCGCCATAGCCGATACGCCAACCCGTCATGGCGTAAGCCTTGGAGACGCCATTCACCGTCAGCGTGCGGTCGCGCAGCGAGGGCAGCACGGCGGCGGGCGTGGCAAACGCACGGCCGTCGTACAGGATGTGTTCGTAGATGTCGTCCGCCAGCAGCCACACCTGCGGGTGGCTCTCCACCACCTCCAGCACCGGGCGCAGCTGCTCGGCGCTGTAGGCCGCGCCGCTGGGGTTGGACGGCGAGTTGATGAACACCCAGCGCGTGCGCGGCGTGATGGCAGCCTCCAGCTGCTCGGGCGTGATGCGAAAGCCGTTGGCCTCGGTGCAGGGCACCACCACCGGCACACCGCCTGCAATCAACACCATGTCGGCGTACGAAGTCCAATATGGCGCGGGCAGGATCACCTCGTCGCCGGGGTTCACCGAGGCCATCAGCGCGTTGTAGAGGATCTGCTTGGCGCCCGCGCCGGCGGTGATTTCGTTCAGCGCAAAGTCCAGGCCGTTGTCGTGCTTGAACTTGTGCTGAATGGCGGCTTTCAGTTCAACCGTGCCATCCAGCACCGTGTAGTGCGTCTCCCCCCGCACCATGGCCTGCTGGGCGGCTTCCAGGATGTGGACAGGTGTATCGAAGTCAGGCTCGCCCAAGCCCAGCACGATGACGGGCTGGCCCTGGCGCTTGAGCTGGTGGGCCTCTTGCGTCAGGCGCACGATTGCGGAGACGCCGATGGCACCCACGCGGTCGGCCGTGCGAAAGGCTGTGGCGGGGAGGGGAGCGTTCATTGCTGGTAGGTCTCGAGGGGCTTGTCGTTGGGCGCGGCAAACAGCTGGCGCAGCGTGGTGCCCAGCGGCAGGTTGAGGCTCATGTTCTTGGGCGGAATGGGGGTCACGAACCACTTGGCGTAGATCTTTTCCATCTCGCCGGTTTGCATGAGCTTGGTGAGCACACCGTCCACCGCCGCCTTGAAGGTGGGGTCGTCCTTGCGGAACAGCAGCGCAATCGGCTCGGCGCCCAGCGGCTCTCCCACGATGCGGTAGGCCGAAGGGTCCTTGGAGTTGGCGATCATCCCGGCCAGCAGGTTGTCGTCGAGCACAAACGCATCGGCACGGCCGGTCTCCAGCAGCAAGAAGCTCTCGTGGTGATCCTTGCCCAGCACGGTCTTGATGGGGGCGCCCAGCGTGCGCTCTTGCCTGCGCAGCAGCTGCACGGCGGTCGTACCCGTGGAGGCCGCAATGGTGCGATTGCCCAATTGGCTGACGGATTGGAGGTCCGAATCCTTGCGCACGGCCATGCGCACTTCACTCACGTAAGTGGTCACGGCAAAGGCCACCTGCTGCTGGCGCGCGGTGTTGTTGGTGGTGGGGCCGCAGCCGATGTCCAGCGTGCCGTTCTGCACCAGCGGCAGCGTGTTCTGTGCCGTCACGGCCATGTATTCGAGCTTGGCCTGGGGCACGATTTCCTTGAGCACCCGCTCGCACAGCTCGACGTGGTAGCCCACGTATTTTTCGTTCGCGCCCAACGCATAGGCCATGGGCGGCGAGGTCTCGCGCACGCCCAGCACCACCTTGCCCGACGCCTTGATCTTGTCGAGCGTGCTGGTCGCCGGGGCCTGGGCATGTGCCGGGGCCCATGCCATGCATGCGAGTGCCAGCCCTGCGGTCAGCGCAGTGAGCGTTGCCTTGCGGAAAGATGCCATGTCGTTGTCTCCTTGTGTGTGGTGGATGGCAGGTTGAGAAAGAGCGAAACTCAGATCACGTTCTTTTCGAGCAGCGGCTGTTGGCGCGCAAGGCGCTCGATGGACAGCGGCGACAAATCCAGGCTGTGGTAGCGGCCGGTCAGCATCCACTCGGCCAGGCCGCGCCCCACGGCCGGGCTCTGCTGCAGGCCATGACCCGAGAAGCCGTTGGCGAACACCAGGTTGTCGCAGGCGGTGTGCAGGCCCAACAGCGCGTTGTGGTCGAAGGTGTTCATCTCGTAGTAGCCTGCCCAGGCGCCCTGCATGCGCAGCGCCTCAAAGCCGGGGATGCGCCCTGCCAGCGTAGGCCAGATGTGTTCCTCGAACGCGGCGTACTCGGGCTCCAGCGGGGCAAAGTCGGCATCGTTGTCTGCGTCGGGCGCAAAGCCGCAGATGAAGCCCTTGCCCTCGGGCCGCAGCCAGATGCCGCTGGTGTCGATCAGCAGCGGGCAACCCGGCAGCGCTGCCGGGCTGGCGAGGTTGAACACCGTGCGGCGCTTGCCCACCACGGGCAGGTCAATGCCCGCCCAGCCCGCAATGGCAGCCGCCCACGGGCCGCCCGCGTTCACGACATAGCGGCAGGGCAGCACGGTGCCGCTGTGCAGGCGCACGGCGTTCACATGCTGCACGCCATCGCTGGCGGCCAGGTCGAGGCCCACCGCCTCGTCGGCCACGTAGCGCACACCCTGGCGCTGCGCCTTCTTGCGCAATGCCGTGAGCAGCAGGTAGCCGTCAAACCAGCCCTCGCCCGACAGGCCCAGCGAGCCCAGCGCTACATCCTGCAGCGCCAGCCACGGAAAATGCTCGGCCAGCTGCTGCGGGCTCAGCAGCGCCACATCGGCGCCATGCCGCTTCTGCAGCGCATGGTTCTCGCGCAGCGTGGCCGCGCCCGCCTGGGTGGCCAGGTACAGGTAGCCGCCTTCGTGCAGGCCGATGTCGGGCGCGTCGCCATGGCAGGCCAACAGCTGGTCCACGTTGCGCAGGAAGCCGATGCCAAACGCCGAGACCTGGATGTTGATGTCGGTGGAAAACTGCTGGCGAATCGAGCTGGCCGACAGCGCCGACGACGCCCGCGCGTAGGTCGGGTCCCGCTCGACCACCACGACCTCGCAGCCCGGCTGCTGCAGCGTGAGGAAGTACGCAATGGCACTGCCGATGACGCCGCCGCCAATGATGACGATGGGAGAGGAGTCAGTGGTCATTCTCAAAGATCTCGCGGTGCACCAGCCCTTCGACAAGCTCAGGGCGCGCGGGGGGACACGACGCACCCCGCCTCACCCCGCCCGTTCGGGCTGAGCCTGCTGTCGAAGCCGGGGCGTACCGCATGCTTTCCACAGCCAAATCACACATCAAAGGTCACGCCCTGCGCCAGCGGCAATGCGGTCGAGTAGTTGATGGTGTTGGTTGCCCGGCGCATGTAGGCCTTCCAGCTGTCCGAGCCCGCTTCGCGGCCACCGCCTGTTTCCTTCTCGCCGCCAAACGCGCCGCCAATCTCGGCGCCGCTGGGGCCGATGTTCACGTTGGCAATGCCGCAGTCCGAACCTGCTGCAGACATGAACAGCTCCGCCTCGCGCATATTGAGCGTGAAGATGGACGATGACAGGCCCGCGCCCACGGCGTTGTTCATGGCGATGGCCTCGTCGATGCTGCTGTAGCGCACCACGTACAGGATGGGCGCGAAGGTTTCGTGCAGCGCCGGGCCTTCGTGCTTTTGCAGCTCCACCAGCGCGGGGCGCACGTAGTACGCACCGGCACCGCCAAGGCCTTCCACACGGCCGCCGCCGTGCACCGTGGCACCCAGCGCGCGGCCTTGCTCCAGCGCCTTTTGCATGCCGTCAAAGGCCATGCGGTCGATCAGCGGGCCCACCAGCGTGCCCGCAATGCGCGGGTCGTCCACCTGCACGTTGGTGTATACCTTGACCAGCTGGGGCACCAGTTGGTCGTAAATGCTTTCGTGCACAAACAGGCGGCGCAGCGTGGTGCAGCGCTGGCCTGCCGTGCCCATGGCGGCAAACGCGATGCCGCGCAGGGCCAGATTCAGGTCGGCCGAAGGCGCCACGATGGCGGCGTTGTTGCCCCCCAGCTCCAGGATGCCGCGCGCAAACCGCGCTGCCAGGCGCGGGCCCACGGCGCGGCCCATGGTGGTGGAGCCGGTGGCCGACAGCACGGGCACGCGGGCGTCGTCTACCAGCACCTCGCCAATGTCGCGCTGGCCCACGATCAGCTCCAGCAGGCCCTCGGGCGCGTCGCTGCCAGTCTCACGGTTGAAGCGGGCGATGGCACGCTGTGCAATCGCATGCGTGGCAAGTGCGGTGAGCGGGGTCTTTTCCGAAGGTTTCCACACCACCGAATCACCGCACACCAGCGCCAGCGCCGCGTTCCACGACCACACGGCCACCGGGAAGTTGAAGGCCGAGATCACACCGCACACGCCCAGCGGGTGCCAGGTTTCCATCATGCGGTGGCCGGGGCGCTCGGTGGCAATGGTCAGGCCATACAACTGGCGCGACAGGCCCACGGCAAAGTCGCAGATGTCGATCATCTCCTGCACCTCGCCCAAGCCTTCGGACGAGATTTTGCCCACCTCGATGGTCACGAGCAGGCCCAGGTCGGCCTTGGCTGTGCGCAGCTCTTCACCCAGCAAGCGCACCAGCTCGCCCCGGCGCGGTGCGGGCACATTGCGCCACGCCTGGAAGGCCGCATGCGCGCGGCCGATGGCGGCGGTGGCGTCGGCAGGGCTCTGCTGCTGCACCTGGGCCAGCACCTCGCCCGTGATGGGTGAGCGCGCAGCCAGCGTGCCGCCCATGTAGGCCGCACGGGGCACGCCCAGGCGTTGCAGCAGTGGATCGACTTCGGGCACAAGGGAAGCGGCGGCAAGGGTTGCAGGCATGGCGGCTCGCAATAGTGAAAAGGGTGCGGAAAAACAGAACAGCGCAAGAGAACCCACGCAATGAATGCGCCAATATCCGCCAATACCACCACAATGGATAGCAAAAAAATGGAACTACTTGATCACAATCGAGAATGAAGTGTCTGAAAACTGCAGAGCTGCCAGCGCATGCCCTTGCCCTATAAGCACTGCGACTCAAAACAGTCACAGACGGCCAACACCCATCATTCCCCCGACGCATGATCCACGCATGACCCTGCTGCGCCGCACCTTCCTGCCCTCCACTGCCGACCTGCTGGCCTTTGAGGCCGCAGCACGCCACCAGAGCGTGTCCCGCGCGGCAGAGGAGCTGCACCTCACGCAAAGCGCCGTGTCGCGCCAGATCCGTCAGCTCGAAGAGCAGATCGGCACCGCCCTCTTCCACCGCGTGCGCCAGCGTGTGGTGCTGACCGACGCGGGCCGCGTCTATGCCGCCGACGTGCAAAACGTGCTGCAACAACTGTCGGCCAGCACGCAAAAAGCCATGGCTTTTTCCAGCACCGACGGCCTGCTCAACCTGGCCGTGCTGCCCACGCTGGGCACGCGCTGGCTCATCCCGCGCCTGGGGCGTTTCATGGCGCTGCACCCCGAGGCCATGGTCAACTTCTCGGCCCGCACCGAGCCCTTTGACTTTGCGGGCACGCCGTTCGACGCCGCCATCCACTTCGGCGCGCCGCACTGGGCCGGCGCCGTGTGCGAATACCTGATGCACGAAGAAACCGTGCCCGTGTGCAGCCCCACCTACCGCGACCGCCACGGCATCAAAACCCCGCAAGACCTGACGCGCGTGGTGCTGCTGCAGCAAAGCACCCGCCCCACGCAATGGGCCGAATGGTTCGCGCTGGTGGGCACCCCCACGGCGCTGGCGCTGCGCGGCCCCCAGTCCGAACACTTCGCCATGATCGCCCAGGCCGCAGTCTCCCACCTGGGCGCGGCGCTCTTGCCGCGCTTTCTGATCGAGCAGGAACTGGCGGCAGGGCGTCTGGTGGAGCTGTCAGACCGGGTGCTGACGAGCACCGATGCGTATTACCTCGTCTACCCCGAGGCGCGGGCGCAGACGCCGTTGGTGAAAGCGTTCAGGGATTGGGTCGTGGGGGAGTGCGCGGGGCAGCGGCAGGGGTCGCGCTAACCCACCGCGCTTACCACCCGCCGTTACCCGCCATGCCCATGCTGCGCGCGAGCAAGATCCTGTGGACGCGTGCCACGCTCAAACGCCTGCCTGCATCGGTGGCGGCCACCCGGTGATGAGTCGGCCTGGACTCAGGCGATGGGATAGGTGCCCGGCAGCAGGATGCCACGGTCCACCGTATCGATGTCCGTATGGCCGCAGAACGCCATGGTGATATCGAGCTCCTTCTGGATGATCTCCAGCGCCCGGATCACGCCCGCCTCGCCATAGGCACCCAGGCCATACAGGAAGCTGCGGCCGATCAGTGTGCCGCGCGCGCCCAGGGCGCGGGCCTTGAGCACGTCCTGGCCGCTGCGGATACCGCCGTCCATCCACACCTCGATGTCCTTGCCCACCGCCTCGGCGATGGCCGGCAGCGCGGCAATCGACGAGGGCGCACCGTCGAGCTGACGGCCGCCGTGGTTGCTGACGATAAGCGCATCGGCCCCGCTGTTGGCGGCCAGGCGCGCGTCTTCGGCGTCCATGATGCCCTTGAGGATCAGCTTGCCGCCCCAGCGCTTCTTGATCCACTCCACGTCGCCCCAGTTGAGCTGCGGATCGAACTGCTCGGCCGTCCAGGACGACAGGGAAGACAGGTCGCCCACGCCCTTGGCATGGCCCACGATGTTGCCAAAGCTGCGCCGCTTCGTGCCAAGCATGCCCAGGCACCAGTGCGGCTTGGTCGCCAGGTTGATGAGGTTCGTGAGCGTGGGCTTCGGCGGCGACGAGAGGCCGTTCTTGATGTCCTTGTGGCGCTGGCCGAGGATCTGCAGATCGAGCGTGAGCTGCAGCGCCGAGCAGCCGGCGGCCTTGGCGCGGTCGATAAGGCGTTCGATGAAATCGCGGTCGCGCATGACATACAGCTGGAACCAGAAGCCGGGGCCGGCATGCTGGGCCACGTCTTCGATGGAGCAGATGCTCATGGTCGAGAGCGTGAACGGTATGCCGAAAGCCTTGGCCGCGCGCGCGCCCAGGATCTCGCCATCGGCATGCTGCATGCCCGTGAGGCCCGTGGGCGCAATCGCCACCGGCATGGCCACGTCCTGGCCGATCATGGTGGTGCGGGTGCTGCGCCCTTCCATGTTCACTGCCACGCGCTGGCGCAGCTTGATGCCCTGGAAATCGGCAGTATTGGAACGGTAGGTCCCCTCGGTGTACGAGCCCGAATCGGCATAGTCATAGAACATGCGCGGCACACGGCACTGGGCCACGACACGCAGGTCTTCGATGCAGGTAACTTTGGACAGATTGGGCACGCGGACACTCCAGGTAACAGATGGGTTGGCGTCGAATGGTAGGCCGCGGCACAGGCCAGGGCCATCAAATTTATTTGCGCAGCCTTGCAACAAATTTCGCGCCAGCCAGCCAGTGGCGCGGCACTCCAGCACAAAATTTCACCAAAAACGATCTACGGCACTTGTACAGCAAGCGCTAAAAGCTCTCATTCAAGGGGCAAACGGCGCAGCGCCGCTTTCTTGCACCACCCGCACGGGCTCGGCATCCGCGCCCGCATACAGGCGAAACTGTCGCCGGCCGGCCTGTTTGGCAGCATACATGGCCGCGTCGGCATGGCGCGACAGCGCTTTGAAGTTGTCGCCGTGCTGGGGAAACAGGGCAATGCCGCCGCTCAGCCCCACCGACAGCACCCGGCCGTTGAGCACATAGGGCACACTGCATGCCGCCTCGATCTTGCGCGCCACATGGCAGACCTGCTCGGCAGCGTCGATGCCCGGCAGCAACACCACGAATTCGTCGCCGCCCTGGCGGCACACGGTGTCGGAGGCCCGCACGGCGCCCGTGAGGCGCTGCGCGATCTGCACCAGCAATTCGTCGCCCACATCGTGGCCCAGCGTATCGTTGACCTGCTTGAAGCCATCGAGATCGATGTACATCACGGCCAACGATGTCTGGTCGCGCTGCGCATGGATCAGCGCCTGGCGGGCCCGGTCCTGCAGCAGCACACGGTTGGGCAGGTCGGTGAGCGCGTCGTATTGCGCCAGGTGGACCATGCGCTCGGCCATGGCCACGGCGTCGGTCACATCGCGCAGCACGGTGACGGCACCGGTGATCTGGCCATGGCGGTCGGTGATGGGACTGGCCGTTTCCTCCACATCAAAGCGCTGGCCGCTGGTGCGGTGCAGCACCACGCCGCGCGTGGGTTCCACAGGCTTTTGCCCGTGCAGTGCCTGGCGCAGCGGACTGGGCTGGGGCACTTGCCCGTCGGGGGTGTGCAGGTGAATCACATCGTCCACCGAGCGGCCGACGGCGTCAAACCTCTGCCAGCCCGTGAGGCGCTGGGCCACGGGGTTCAGGTAGGTGACCAGGCCCTGCGCATCGGTGCAGACCACAGCATCGCCAATGGACTTGAGCGTCAGGTGCATGCGCTCTTTCTCTTCGAACAGCGCGTCTTCCATGCGCTTGCGCTCGGTGATGTCGGTCACCTGCACAAAGATGCCGCGCACCTGGTCGCCCTCCATGTCGGGCACATAGGAGGCGATGGCGTAGCGTGCGCCCCCCTTGGGGTCCACGATGGTGCGCTCGAACAACTGCGCATGCCCCTGCAGCGCCTGCTCCAGATACGGCCGGTTCTTCTCGTAAAGCGCCTCGCCCAGCAGCTCACGGATGTGCCGGCCACGCATCTGGTCGGGCGCCTGCCCAAACCACTCCACATAGGCATGGTTGGCAAAGCGGTTGTGCAGGTTGCTGTCCCAGTAGCCGATCATGGACGGCAGGTTGTTCAGGATGGTGCGCAGGTCGTGCTCGGCCTGCGCCAGCTGGCCGCTGACCTGCTGGCGGCGGCGCAACTCGCGTGCAAACAGCCACGCCAGCCCCGCACAAGCCACCATCAACACCAGGGCAAAGCCGCCCAGCAGCCAGGCGCTGCGGTACCAGCCGGCATAGATGGACGCCACCGACTGGGCCACACTCACCATCAGCGGGTAGTCGCCCACATGCTGGAAGGCGTAGAGACGCTCGACGTTGCCATGCGCTGCCCGCCCGGTGAAAACGCCGCTGCGGGCAGACTGAAAGACACGAATGTTGGGCATACCCGCCAGACTGCGGCCCACCGCGTCCTCACGGAAGGGGAAACGCACAATCAGAACGCCATCGGACCGAAAGAGGTTCAGGCTGCCATCCGGCCCCAGGTTCAGCGCGTTGAACAGTTTCTGAAAGTGCTCCAGCTGGATGGTGCCCGTCACCACCCCCGCCAACTGGCCCGAAGAGTCATAGAAGGCGCGACTGACGGGCAGGCTGTACTGGCCGGACAGGCGCGCACGCACCGGCGCCCCCACAAACAGACCCGTGTGGGCCCCGCCGTCGAACACCTGCACATAGTCACGATCGCCAAAATTGGCCTGGCGTGGCTTCTCGAATTCCGAGTCGATCACCACATTGCCCGCCCGGTCCAGCACCAGGATGGAGCCGATACCCTGCACGCGCAGCGAGTTGTCGAACAGCGCGCGTTGGCGCATTGCCGGGGGCAAAGCCATCACCTGGGGATCGGTCACGCCCTCCACCACCCCTTGCATCGACTGGTCAAAAGACTCCATCGTGCGGGCGATGTTCTCGCTCAGTGTGCGAGCCAGGTTGACGTTGGTGCGCTGGGCGTTGCGCCAGGCTTCTTCGTGCAGCGCCCAGATGCTGCGGGCAAACAGTCCGCCAATGCCCAGAGACAACAGCAGGGCCAGCAGGATCAGACGGGAAGAGACAGACAGGCGCACAAGGGGTCTGCAAATGAACTTTTACAATTGTATGCACTGGCCTGGCGCGGACGGGCGGACAGGCCGCAGCGTGCTGCGCCCATCCTCCAGCGGCTTGCCATTCATGCGCCACGCCAGTTCGCTGCGAAACGGCACGCGGTTGAGGTAGGCCTGCAGGATCCGGTTCTTGCGCCATTCCAGCACCTGGGCAGCGACCAAGGCGGCGCGCCAATCGCTGCATTGCAAGCGCTTACGAGAACCACGGCACCTGCCTGCATCGCACGCCCAGGGCTTCGGGCACCTTGCGCGGGCCGAAGATGGCGTGAAGGGCCGCGTTCGCGCCGCCTATTGCGGCACAAACCCGCTGGCCTTGATGATCTGGCGCCAGGTGTCGGTGTAGGCGTGTTCGCGCGCGGCCAGTTGCTGCGGCGTCATGAAGCCCACCGTGAGGCCCATGGCGGTGAGGCGCTCGCGTACCTCGGGTTCGCCCACCACCGTGGCCAGCGCCACGGCGAACTGGTTGAGGAATTTCTGCGACGTCCCGACCGGGGCATAGAAGCCGTAATACGGCAGGTCGGCAAAACCCTTGAGGCCCAGTTCGTCCAACGTGGGCACCTGGGGCATGGCCGCCTGGCGCCTGGTGCCCAGCACCGCCACCACGCGCAGCTTGCCGGCCTTGTGGTTTTCCATGAAGTCCTGCACCGAGCCCACGCCCGCGCCAATCTGGTTGCCCAGCATGTCGGCCATCATGGGTGCCGCGCCCCGGTAGGGTGCCGACACCAGATCGAGCTGGAATTTCTCGCCCACCAGCTTCACCAGAAATTCTGGCGTGGAGGCCGGCGCCGGAATGCCCACGGCGCCCTTGCCGCCCTGCGTACGCACCCATTGCACGTATTCGTCAAAGTTTTTGGCCGGGGTGCCGCCCGACACGGCAAAGGCATTCACAAAGGTGGCAAAGCCGGCCACAGGCACGAAGTCATGGTCGGGCTGGTAGCCGGGGTTTTTCACCACCAGCGGCAGGATGGAGATGGTGTGGTCGTGCGTCAGAAACACCGTGGTGCCGTCCGGCGGCGAAGCCTTGAGCACCTGCGCGGCAATCTGCCCGCCGGCGCCGGGCCGGTTTTCCACCACCACCGGCACGCCCAGCGCGTCCTTGAGCCGTTCGGACAGCGTGCGCGCAATGGCATCGGTGCCGCCGCCCGGTGGAAAGCCCACCAGGATGCGCACCGGCTTGGCCGGTTGGGCCAGGCCGGTGGACAGGGCCAGCGCCGCCGCCAGGGCAGCCAGGCCGCGCAGGGCAAGCGACATCAGGGGGCAACGCAAAGTCATATCCAACTCCTCAGGAAAATACCGGGCGGAGAACGCGGCAAGACGGGATGAAGCGCAGGATGCACCTGGCTTCACGCGCACTCAAACGCTATTGAATAAAAAGCGTATTGCGCAATACCCCAGAGCGCCATTGCCACATCTCATTCAAAAACCGGTCATGCAGCCAGGCGTGCCTGGTGGCGGGCGATCTGCGCACGCACCTGGGCAGGCGCAGTGCCGCCCAGCGTGTTGCGCGCATTGAGCGAACCACGCAGGCTCAAGCACTCGTACACATCCTTTTCGATCTGCGGGTGAAAGCCCTGCAGCACGGCCAGGGGCAGCTCCGACAGGTCGCAGGCGTGGGTGGTGGCGGCCTTCACGGCGTGGGCCACGGTTTCGTGGGCATCGCGGAACGGCAGGCCCTTCTTCACCAGGTAGTCGGCCAGGTCCGTGGCGGTGGCGTAGCCCTTGAGCGCGGCCTGCTCCATGGCGGTCGCGTTGACGGTGATGCCGCCCTCCTTGTTGCCCGTGGCGGGGTTGGGCTGGCCGCCCACCATCTCGGCGAAGATGCGCAGCGTGTCCTTCAGCGTATCGACGGTGTCGAACAGCGGTTCCTTGTCTTCCTGGTTGTCCTTGTTGTAGGCCAGGGGCTGGCCCTTCATCAGCGTGATCAGGCCCATGAGGTGGCCCACCACGCGGCCGGTCTTGCCGCGCGCGAGTTCGGGCACGTCGGGGTTCTTCTTCTGCGGCATGATCGAACTGCCCGTGGTGAAGCGGTCGGAGATCTTGATGAAGCCGAAGTTCTGGCTCATCCAGATGATGAGTTCCTCGGACAGGCGGCTCACATGCACCATGCACAGGCTGGCGGCGGCGGTGAATTCGATGGCGAAGTCGCGGTCGCTCACGGCGTCCAGGCTGTTCTGGCACACGCCCTCCATGCCCAGGGTCTTGGCCACGCGCTCGCGGTCCAGCGGATAGGTGGTGCCGGCCAGGGCCGCGCTGCCCAGGGGCAGCACGTTGGTGCGGCGGCGCACATCGGCCATGCGCTCGGCGTCGCGCTGGAACATTTCCACATAGGCCAGCATGTGGTGGCCAAAGCTCACAGGCTGCGCCACCTGCAGGTGGGTGAAACCGGGCAGGATCACCTCGACGTTCTGCGCGGCCACATCGACCAGCGCCACCTGCAGTTCTTTCAGCAGATCGCCAATCAGGTCGATCTCGCCGCGCAGCCACAGGCGCACGTCGGTGGCCACCTGGTCGTTGCGGCTGCGGCCGGTGTGCAGGCGCTTGCCGGCGTCGCCCACCAGCTGCGTCAGGCGCGCCTCGATGTTCAGGTGCACGTCTTCGAGGTCGAGCTTCCATTCGAACGCGCCGGATTCGATTTCGGCGCTGATCTGCGCCATGCCGCGCTGGATGCTGGCATGGTCGTCGGCACTGATGATGCCCTGCGCGGCCAGCATCTCGGCATGCGCCAGGCTGCCCGCGATGTCGGCCTGCCACAGGCGCTTGTCGAAGAACACGCTGGAGGTGTAGCGCTTGACCAGATCGCTCATGGGCTCGGAAAACAGCGCCGACCAGGCCTGGGCCTTGGTGTCGAGCTGGTTGTGGGAGGGGGTCGTGGCTTGGCTGGTGGGCATGGCAGGGCAATAATCCGGTGGAACTGACACCCGGAACACCCGGATGCCGCAATGCAAAACAAGCAAATTTTATCGACCCAGCCCCTGGACCTGGAATTGACGCCCGCAAAGCCACGCCTGCTGGGCAAAGTGCAGCGGGCGCTGGTGTTCGATGCCTGCCATGTGGGCGTGGTGCTGCGCGCCGTGCTGTTTGTGGAAATCGTGCTCGGCGTGGGCGCCATGTATGGCGCCAGCACACCGCTGGAGTGGCTGGCCCGCGTGTCGCTGCTCACCGGCGGCGCCCTGCCCGCCACGCTGGTCTGGCTGATAGCCGCCTGCAGCCTCAAGACCCTGCTGCAGCGCCTGGACACGAACGGGCAATTTGCGGCGGGCGTGGCGCTGGGCACCCTGGCGGGGCTGTATGCCTGCGCCATGCTGGCCCTGGTGGGCATGGCGGAGCAGCCGCCCTGGCTGGCCAGCGCGGCCAGCGGCGCACTGCTGTCGGCGGCGCTGGTGGCGGCGCTGGTGATGCGCGCGCGCGGGCGCACCCCGGCGGCCACCACGGCGCGCCTGACCGAGCTGCAGTCACGCATCCGGCCGCACTTTCTGTTCAACACCCTCAACAGCGCCATCGCCCTGGTGCGCGAAGAGCCGGCCAAGGCCGAGTCGCTGCTGGAAGACCTGTCGGACCTGTTCCGCGTGGCGCTGATCGAACAAGGCGAATCGACCACATTGGCGGAAGAAATCACGCTGGCACGCCGCTACCTGGCCATCGAAGAGGTGCGCTTTGGCCAACGCCTGCAGGTGCAATGGAACCTGGACCCGCGCACCGACAACGCCCGCCTGCCCCCCCTGCTGCTGCAGCCGCTG
The DNA here is from genome assembly GCF_900107605.1 of Acidovorax soli. Classification (GTDB taxonomy): domain Bacteria; phylum Pseudomonadota; class Gammaproteobacteria; order Burkholderiales; family Burkholderiaceae_C; genus Acidovorax; species Acidovorax soli. Next base: position 233,274 of record NZ_FNQJ01000003.1, read on the forward strand.
GTGGAAAACGCCGTCAAGCACGGCGTGGAACCCAGCGCCCGCGGCGGCAAGCTGCGCGTGCTGACCGAGCTGCGCGGCAGCCGCGTGGTGGTGCGCATCACCAACACCCTGCCCTCCCGGGTAGGCAAAAACGGCGAGGGCGACGACCCCGCCACCAGGGGCCACGGCATTGCACTCGACAATGTGCGCGCCCGCCTGGCGCTGCTGCACGATGTGCAGGGCGCGTTCAGTGCAGGCGTGCAGGATGGCCTGTACCAGGTGCGCATCACCCTGCCGGCCCCCGGCGCGCACCAGCGCACCGCGCCTGCCCAGGCAGCCCGAACCCTCACCCCGCGCCGCTCCCATCCATGAACATCCTCATCGTTGACGACGAAGCCCTGGCCCGCGGCCGACTGCGCACCCTGCTGGGCGATTGCCGGGACACCGTGCCATGCACCGTGGACGAAGCAGCCAACACGGGTGAGGCCCTGGCGCAGCTCACCCCCACCGGCGGGCGGGCGTTCGATCTGGTGCTGCTGGACATCCACATGCCCGGCCAAGACGGCCTGTGCCTGGCCCACGCCCTGCGGGCGCTGGCGTACCCCCCGGCCGTGGTGTTCGTGACCGCCCACGCCGACCACGCCGTGAGCGCGTTCGAACTCGACGCCGTGGACTACCTCACCAAGCCCGTGCGGCGCGAACGCCTGCTGCAGGCCCTGGCCAAGGCCCAGCGCAACATCCGCAGCCCCGCACCGGTGGCAGCACCCGGCGTGCCAGAAGGCGAAACCCTGCTGATACAGGACCGGGGCCGCACCGAGCGCCTGTCGCTGGCCGAGGTGCTGTATTTCAAGGCCGAGCAAAAATATGTGACCGTGCGCACCGCCACGCGCAGCTACATCATGGATGGCTCGCTGAGTGAACTGGAGGCCAAGTTCGCCCCGCGCTACCTGCGCATCCACCGCAATGCGCTGGTGGCACGCCGCGCCGTGCGTGCGCTGGAAAAGCACTACGACCCCGAGGAAGGCGAAGGCTGGGCCGTGCGCCTGCAGGGGCTGACCGAGCTGCTGATGGTGTCGCGCCGCCAGGTGGCGGCCGTGCGCGAGGAGCTGGCGGGCTGAGGCCTGCCGTCCATTCAGCGTTTTTAGCCTTGAGCGCTTATACAGAATGCGTCAAATGCTATTTTTTCAATAGCAAAACACCTGCACTCAGTGCAAATGTGACGCACTGCTGACCAGCATCACCAGCCCCATGCCTACCAGCAGCCAGACGATCTGGGTCAGCGTTTCGGGCGCCGAGAGGCGCTTTTGCAGCTGCGGAATCAGGTCGGCCAGGGCCACATAGACAAAGCTGCTCGACGCCACGACCAGAAAATACGGCAGCCAGTCGTGCAGCTGCCCCACCAGAAAATACCCCACCAGCCCACCCAGCGCCGTGACGGCGCCGGCCAGCGACACCTTGACCAGCGCCATGCGCCGGTTCGGACTGGTCTGGCGCAGCACCACGAGATCACCCATGTGGTGGGGCACCTCGTGGGCCAGCACGGAAAACGCAGCAATCACCCCCAGCCGCATATCGGCCATGAAGGCCGAGGCAATCAGGATGCCGTCGCCAAAGCAATGCACGCTGTCACCGGTGAGCACGGCCCAGCCCCCGGCCTTGGGGCCGTGGTGGTGGGAATGGGCGTGGTCATGGTCATGCCCCTGTGCATGGGCATGGGCACGCCCCTGCTGCGCAGCCACCGCATGGTCGTGCCCTGTCGTGCCATGCCCGCTGGCGGGCAGCGCCCCATGGCTGTGCTCGTGGCCGTGGTGCCACAACTCGGCCTTGTCGAGCAGAAAGAAAAACACCAGGCCCACCAGCAGCGTGGCGAACAGGTCGTGGGCGTCCGCAGGGCTTTCAAACGCCTCGGGCAGCAGGTGCATGAAGGCCGTGGCCAGCAAGGCGCCCGCCGCCAGGCTGAGCAGGCGCTGCGGCCCCACGCTGCCGCCACCGCCTCGCAGCCCTGCGCCCATGAGCAGCGCTGCCACCCATACGCTACCGATACCTGCCGCCAGGGTGGCCAGAATGATTGCTGCCAAAGTCATAGCTATTTGTGCTTTTTGTATATGCCCCAGGGGCATTTTTTGATCAAGATCCGGTGCCTGATGCACCCCGAAAGAAGCCTCCCCCCGCTGCGGCCGGGGCGGCTGGTGCGCGGTAGTCGGCATGCAACGCGTGCGGCGCGCCGGGGTACACCACGAACTGCGAAACCCTGGCGACGGCCATGCCGCCGGCCAAGGCAATTTTCATCTTAGCAACCGTGTCAAGAGGGATGCCGGTGTTTTTTCACCGCCAAGGCGAGGATTGGCGCAAACCCAAGCAGCGGCCCAGGGCAAATGGGGCCTGCGCCCCCGCGCTGCATGGCCGGGCAAAAAATCGCAAACCGGTTTATTGTCAAGCTCTCCGCAATTTTCGGGCGCCGCACCATGCACATCCTTCTCACCGGCTCCACCGGCTTCATCGGCCACACCCTGCAAGCGGCGCTGCAGCGCGCGGGCCACACCGTGCACGGCGGCGTGTCGCCGCGCCAGCGCACGCTGCAGCCCGGCCAGGTGCCCATGGACTTTGCCCGCGACACCACGGCCACCGCCTGGCTGCCGCGCCTGGCGGGCATCGACGCCGTGGTCAACGCGGTGGGTGTGCTGCACGACACGCGAGCGCGCCCCATCGACGCCGTGCACCGCGATACGCCCATCGCCCTGTTCGACGCCTGCGCCCAGGCCGGCGTGCAGCGCGTGGTGCATATCTCGGCGCTGGGCATTGAAGGCAGCAGCACCCGCTACGCCCAGACCAAGCGGGCGGCCGAAGCGCACCTGCAGGCACTGGCAGCGCAAGGAAAATTGCGCTCTGCCATCCTGCGCCCCAGCGTGGTGTTTGGCAAAGGTGGCGACAGCAGCGCCCTGTTCATGAATCTGGCGCGCCTGCCGGTGGCGCTGTTCCCTGGCCCGGTGCTGGAGGCGCGCGTGCAGCCGGTGTCGGTGCACGACCTGGCCGCCGCCGTGGTCGCCCTGCTGGGCCCGGCGCTGCAGCAAACCGGCACCATCGACTGCACCGGCCCCGAGGCGCTGACCATGGGCGCCTTCATCGCCAGCCTGCGCCAGCAACTGGGCCACCGCCCCGCCACCGTGCTGCGCCTGCCCCAGCCGCTCACCACCTTGAGCGCGAAGCTGGGCGATGCCGTGCCGCAGTCGCCCTGGTGCAGCGAAACCCTGGCCATGCTGGGCAGCGACAACGTGGGCCACCCGGCGGCGTTCGAGCAGCTGCTGGGAAGAAAAGGCGTGCATTACAGCCAGCTGGTGGCCACGGCGTGGCGCTGAGGTGGTGCCCCATGGATTCAGATCAAAACGACCTCTGGCGCCTTCTGGACAAGCGCCACCCGCTATCAACCCGATAGCCCATCAAAACACCCCCAGCACCAGCCCCGTCGCCAGGGCCTCGCCCAGCGCCCGGCAGCGCGCCAGGTCTTCCCCTCCGATCTGCTTGGGCGCCAGGATGGCCTCGGGCGTCTGCGCATGGGTGCACACGATCAGCGGCTCGGCCACGGCCTTGAGGCGCCAGCCGGTGGCGATGCGCGCGATCTGGCGCGCCGCGTTGCTGCCGTCACTGCCCGCGCAAACCAGGCTGGCGTAGGGACGGCCGTTGACCTGGTCGAGCACGGCGTAATAGCTGCGGTCAAAAAAATCCTTGAGCTGCCCGCTCATCGCCGCCAGATTCTCGGGCGTGGCAAACACATAACCCTGCGCCGCCAGCACATCGGCCGGCCCGGCCTGCGCGGCGTGCAGCAGGCGCACCTGGCAGCCGCCCTCCAGCGCCGCCCCGGCCCGCACCGCCTCGGCCATCTGGTGCGTACCGCCCGTCAGCGAGTGGTAAACGATCAGCAGGGTCTTGGGCACGCTCATGGGATCAAAGCGACATCGAGGGCCTGGCCGCCATGGCCGCGCGCCAGCGCAGCAGGTGCGGATGCTGCTCGCCAGGCTTTTGCTTTACCACGCGTGCAAAGTCCACCGCCACCACGGCCGTGATGTCGGCCACGCTGAAGCGGTTGGCGGCCACAAAGTCGCGGCCCTCCAGGCGGTCGTTCAGCAGCGTGAAAAACTGCGCCACGCGCAGCAGCCCGCGCTCGGCCAGCGCGGGAATTTGCGGGTAGTTCACCGCGCCCGGCAGCGCCCGGTTGGCCATGGCGGGCGCGCTGTTGCGCAGCGCCTCGGCAATGGCCAGCAGGCCCTCGAACTCCACGCGCCAGTTCCAGCTGGCGATCTCGGCCTTTTCCGTGGGTGTCTCGCCCAGCAGCGGCGGGTTGGGATAGCGCGCTTCCAGGTACGCCGCAATGGCCGCGTTGTCGGTCAGCAGCAAGCCATCGTCGGTGCGCAAGGCCGGCACCGTGCACTGCGGGTTGATGCGCCGATAGGCCTCGCCCAGCTGTTCGCCGCTGCGCAGGTCCACCTGCACGGTGTCGTGGGCAATGCCTTTTTCGGCCAGCAGGATGCGGGCGCGGCGCGGGCTGGGCGCGGTGGCGCAGTCGTACAGGGTGATCATGGCAACTTCTCCTTCAGTGCGTTGCAACGGTTGTGCATTCAAGCGGATAACTAGGCGGGAAGCCGCAGACAGTGCTGTAGCACGGCAAGGCGAACCAACGACGTTATACGGTGGAAGGCAAATCCGTATCAGGCGGCAGGCGCCAGCTTGTCCTGGGTCTTGGTGTCGAAATCGCTGGCGTCATGGCGCTCATGCAGCTGGCTGGCCGGCTCGCCCCAGGTGCGGTTGACCTTGCGGCCACGCTGCACGGCCGGACGCTGGGCAATCTGGTTGGCCCAGCGCACCACATGGGTGTATTCCTGCACCTGCAAGAACTCGCCCGCCTCGTAGAGCTGCCCCTTGGCCAGCGCGCCATACCAGGGCCAGGCCGCAATATCGGCCACCGTGTAGGCATCGCCCGCCAGGTATTCGTGCGCGGCCAGGCGCTGGTTGAGCACATCCATCTGGCGCTTGACCTCCATGGCGTAGCGGTTGATGGGGTACTCGTACTTCTCGGGCGCGTAGGCATAAAAGTGCCCGAAGCCGCCCCCCAGAAACGGCGCACTGCCCATCTGCCAGAACAGCCACGACAGGCACTCGGCCCGCTGGGCGGGCTCCTTGGGCACAAAGGCGCCAAACTTTTCCGCCAGGTACAGCAGGATGGCGCCGGATTCAAACACCCGCACCGGCACTGGCCCGCTGCGGTCCATCAGGGCCGGAATCTTCGAATTGGGGTTCACGGCGACGAAACCGCTGCTGAACTGCGCGCCCTCCTGGATGGGAACCAGCCAGGCGTCGTACTCGGCACCGCCGTGGCCCAGCGCCAGCAGCTCCTCCAACATGACAGTCACCTTAACGCCGTTGGGCGTGGCCAGGGAATACAGCTGCAACGGGTGGCGGCCGACCGGCAGCTCCTTGTCGTGCGTGGCGCCAGCGATGGGCCGGTTGATGCTGGCGAACTTGCCGCCGCTTTCCTTGTTCCACTGCCAGATGGCGGGTGGGGTGTAGGGGGTGGTGTCAGACATGCAGGGACTCCGAGGAGAAGGCAGGTGGGGACGGTGGCTGGATGGCCAGTTACTGGATGAGTTTACCGATGCGGTCTGCGATCTGCTTTCCCTGCACCCCTACTTCATCATCCGAAAAGCTGCCTGGCGTGCGCCCACGCCTATGGTGTCCGGTGGAATGGCGGCTACTTCAGTCCTGTGATCCATGAAAGCGGGCAGGTGAGGTGATCTATTGGGGTGAGGCACGCCCTCACCCCCACCACCGCACCACCCCCGCTGCTGCTGCTCCCAACACCACCACCAGCAAAAACGGCAGGCGCAGCCACAAGGCCAGCGCGGCCGCAGCCAGGGCTGCCAGCCGCGCATCCAGCACCAAAGCGGTACCTGCAGCGAAGGTGTTCATCACCGTCAGCGCCGACAGCAGGGCCACGGTGATGGCGCCCGCCACGCGGGCCATGCGGGGGTTTTGCAGCCAGCGGGCGGGCACGGCGTAGCCCGCGAGCTTGGTGAGGTAGGTGACGGCGCAGGCCAGCAGGATGGCGGTCCAGAGCGTCATGGCGCCCCCTCCCTGCGGACAGGCGGTACATCCGGGCTGCGCACCCACCAGCCCCAGGCGGCACCCACCACAGCGGCCAGCAGAATGGGCAGGCCGGGTGGCAGCAGCGGCACGGCCAGGGCGGTGGCCACGCCGCACAGCACGGCCAGGGCCACGGGCTCGCGCTGACGCAGGCGCGGCCACAGCAGGGCCAGGAAGGCCGCCACGGCAGCGCCATCCAGGCCCCAGCGGCGCGGGTCGCTCAGGGCATCACCGAGCACGGCGCCAAGCAGGGTGAACAGGTTCCAGAGCACGAACACGCCGATGCCGGCTGTCCAGAAGCCGCGCCGCTGCTCCGCAGGTTCGGTTTGGCCCGAGGCCGTGGCGGCGGATTCGTCGATGGTGAGCTGCGCGGCCACGGCCTTGCGCCAGCCGGTGGGGGCGACCATGCCGTTCATCTGCATGCCATAGACGGCGTTGCGCACGCCCAGCAGCGCGGCAGCGCCCAGCGCGGCAGAACCCGCACCACCGCCCGCGATGACGCCGATGAAGGCGAACTGCGAGCCGCCGGTGAACATGAGCAGGCTGAGCGCCATGGCTTGCCACACGGTGAGGCCGGTCGCCACGGCCAGCGCGCCGAACGAGATGCCGTAGAGGCCGGTGGCGGCGGAGATGGACAGGCCCATGCGCATGGCGGGGGTCCAGGTAGAGGGGCGCAGGGTGGATGGGGGAGATTGCATCTGCTTCTGGTTTGAGCGCTGGTGGCGCTTTCTGGATAAGCGTTGGAGGCTAAAAATACTTAAAAAATCTGTAGGACGACTGGTGAGTGGTTGGATGTCTGGGGGCTCGGGGGCTTTTGGTAATGCCGCGCCTTGTGGTCCGACATGGGCGCCTTCCGTGCCAGCGCCCCCGCGCAAGGGCCGCCCCGCCGCGCTGGGGGCGTCCCCCCGGGGGGAAGGCGCGAAGCGACTCAGGGGGGCTTTGTGTCCTTCAATGCGCCTTGTCCCAGTTGGGCCCCACACCCACCTCGGCCAACAGGGGTACCTTGAGGTCCGCCACGCCAGCCATCAGGCGCGGGATATGGCTTTTGAGCCAGTCCACCTCGCCCTCGGGCAGCTCGAACACGAGTTCGTCGTGCACCTGCAGGATCATTTTGATGGCGGGCTTTTCGGCGTCCAGCACCTGCTGCACCTTGACCATGGCCATCTTGATGAGGTCGGCCGCCGTGCCCTGCATGGGGGCATTGATGGCGGCGCGCTCGGCGCCGGCGCGGCGCGGGCCGTTGGGGGAGTTGATTTCGGGCAGGTACAGGCGGCGGCCGAATACCGTCTCGACATAGCCCATGGACTTGGCGGCGGCCTTGGTGTCGTCCATGTACTGCTTCACGCCGGGGTAGCGCTGGAAGTAGCGGTCGATGTAGGCGGCGGCGGCCTTGGTCTCTATCCCCAGGTTCTTGGCCAGGCCGAAGCTGCTCATGCCGTAGATCAGGCCGAAGTTGATGACCTTGGCGTAGCGGCGCTGCTCGCTGGTGACCTGGCCCACCTCCACGCCGAACACCTCGGCCGCGGTGGCGCGGTGCACGTCCAGCCCGGCATGGAAGGCATGCAAGAGCGCGTGGTCGCCGCTGAGGTGGGCCATGATGCGCAGTTCGATCTGGCTGTAGTCGGCGCTGGCGATCACGCAGCCGGCGGGCGCCACGAAGGCTTCGCGGATGCGCCGGCCCTCGGCCGTGCGGATGGGAATGTTCTGCAGGTTGGGGTCGTTGCTCGACAGCCGCCCGGTCACCGCCACGGCCTGCGCGTAGTGCGTGTGCACGCGGCCGGTGCGCGGCAGGGCCAGTTGCGCCAGTTTGTCGGTGTAGGTGCCCTTGAGCTTGACCAGGCTGCGATGCTCCAACAGCTTGGCGGGCAGGGGGTAATCCTCTGCGAGCTTTTCCAGCACCTCCTCGTCGGTGCTGCGCGCGCCGGTGGCTGTCTTCTTCACCACGGGCATGCCCAGCTTGTCGAAGAAGATTTCGCCCAGCTGCTTGGGGCTGCTGAGGTTGAAGGGCTGGCCGGCAATGGCGTAGGCCTCGGTTTCGAGCTGCACGATGCGCTGGCCCAGCTCGTGGCTTTGCGCGGCCAGCGTGGGGGCATCAATCAATACGCCGTTGCGCTCGATACGGTAGAGCGCCTCGCTGCTGGCGATTTCCAGTTCGTAGATGGCACGCAGTTTGTCGTCAGCCTGCAGCAGCGGCCACAGCGCCAGGTGCACGTCCAGCGTCTGGTCGGAGTCTTCGCACGAGTAGGCCGCGGCCTTGTCCACCGGCACCTGGGCGAACGGGATCTGGTGCGCGCCCTTGCCGCACAGGTCTTCGTAGCTGATGCCGGTACGGCCGGTGTGGCGCTCGGCCAGGCTGGTGAGGTTGTGCGGCTTGTGCACTTCGAGGACGTAGCTTTGCAGCATGGTGTCGTGCACATAGCCGTGCACCTCGATGCCGTGGTTGGCGAACACATGGCGGTCGTACTTGATGTGCTGGCCCAGCTTGTGGCGCTTGGAATCTTGCAGCCAGGGCCGGAGGCGCACCAGCACCTCGGCCAGCGGCAATTGCGCGGGCGCATCGGGCCCGGCATGGGCCAGCGGAATGTAGGCCGCCTCGCCAGGCTGCACACTGAACGAGATGCCGACGATTTCAGCGCGCATTTCGTCGAGCGAAGTGGTTTCGGTGTCCAGCGCCACCAGCTCGGCTTTCATCAGGCGCTGCAGCCAGTGGTCGAAGTCGGTCCAGTTGAGGATGGTGTCGTACACCACAGCGCGCTGCTGCGCGGCCTCGGCCACGGGGCTGGCGGAATGGTCGGCGAACAGGTCGCCACTTTCGCCCGGCATGGCGACCACGGTAGCGGGGGCGGCGGCCGGTGCGTCGCCACCCAGCGCGCGCGCCAGGCCCTTGAAGCCGTATTGTTCGTAGAAGTCCTTGAGCCGGGACGTGTCGGGCGTGCCGATGGTGATGGCATCCAGCCGGGGCAGGCCCTCGACCCAGCCGTCGAGGTCGCAGTCGGTCTTGATGGTCAGCAGCTGGCGGCCCATGGGTAGCCAGCCGAGCGCCTTGCGCAGGTTCTCGCCGGCCACGCCCTTGATCTTGTCGGCGCTCTCCACCACGGCATCGAGCGAGCCATATTCCTGCAGCCACTTGGCCGCCGTCTTGGGGCCGACCTTTTCCACGCCGGGCACGTTGTCCACCTGGTCGCCCACCAGCGTCTGAAAATCCACCATCAGCCGCGCGGGCACGCCGAACTCGGCCTCCACGCCGGCCAGGTCGCGGCGCTTGCCGTTCATGGTGTCGATGATGGTGATGTGCTCATTCACCAGCTGCGCCAGGTCCTTGTCACCGCTGCTCACGATCACCTCGATGCCCTGGCGCGCGGCCGTCACGGCCAGCGTGCCGATCACGTCGTCGGCCTCCACGCCGGGCACATCCAGCACCTTCCAGCCCAGCAGGCGCACCACCTCGTGAATGGGCGAAATCTGCGCTCGCAGGTCGTCCGGCATGGGGCTGCGCTGCTGCTTGTAGGCGGGGTAGATGGCATCGCGGAAGGTGGGGCCCTTGGCGTCGAAAACGCAGGCGGCGTAGTCGGCATGCACCTCCTTGCGCAGCGCCTGCATCATGTTGATCATGCCGCGGATGGCGCCCGTGGCGGGGCTGGCCGGGTCGCCCGGCACGGCGCGCAGGTCGGGCATGGCATGGAAGGCGCGGTAGAGGTAGCTGGAGCCATCCACCAGCAGCAGGGTCTTTTTGTCGCTCATGCGGCGATTGTCACAGCAAGCCGCTGCCAACGGGCGCCCACGCGCACCGGCATGCCTCGGCCCTCGGCCCAGAGCATGGAAACCGGCAAAATAGCCCCTTTCCCAGGCACGGCGCCATGCCGCAAGGCTGCGGCGTCTCCATTGAAAAAGGTCAACCCATGAAAAAACTGCTGGCGTTGCTGGTCGGCGCGGCGTGCACGCTGGCAATGGCGGACACGGAATTCAAGAACGTGCCGGTACCGCTGCAAAAGGCCCTGCGCGGGAACGCGCTCAAGACGGTGCAACTGGACAACGGCGTGCTGCGGCTGCAAATGGACAAGCCGGCCGTCACCGAACTGGTGTATGCGACCTTCGTCTTCCACAACATCTGCGCCGAGCAATGGCACAACCCGGAGCAGTTCGCCCAACTGGCCCTGAAGCGGGTGGAACTGCTCAACGCCACAGGCGCCCAGGGCTTCGCCTTTGACGCCCGGGGCGATGTCTGCGAGCAGATGGGGCAGCTGGGCAAGAACTTCCGCACCTTCATCGGCCAGCGTACCGTGCCGTGCGAGGCCGGCACCTGCCCCAAACATCCCTGAGCGGTTTTCAGACAGCACTCTGGCGCGCTTGCCACGGGCGGGCAGCCGTGCGCCTCCCCCCGCTGGGCGGCACCAGGCCATGCGCCGCCTTGCCGGCACGCCCCGCCTACAATGGCGCCATGCGCGCTGTTCACCTCTTTTTGCTGCTGGGCCTGACCGCCAGCCCCCTGCTGGCCCAGACTCCCCCTTCAATTGCCCCTCAAGGCAATGCAGACAAGCGCGAGCAACTCCCAAATCCAGAGAAACTGGACGGCCGCAAGAACCAGCGCACCGAACGCATTCGCGTGGAAGACGAGGGCAGCCGCGTGGACGAACTGCGCGTGGGCGGCCAGACCCAGAGCATCACCGTTCAACCCAAGACGGGCAACATGCCCGAATACGAAGTGCAGTCTCCCGACGGAGCGCGCAGCCGGGCCGGCAGCCGCAACGGCGCCGAAACCAACACCGCCCCGCGCGTCTGGAACGTCATCAAGTTCTGACACCGCGCGCTGGCTGCCTCCCTTTTCTATTTTCTATCCCGTATCTGCGCTGAGCGATGGCCGTTTTTACCGAAGTCTCGACGAATGAGGCGCGCGAACTGCTGCGCCGTTTGCAACTGGGTGACCTGGTGGCGCTGCGCGGCATCGAGGGTGGCATCGAGAACACCAACTACTTTCTCACCAGCGACCAGGGCGAATTCGTGCTCACGCTGTTCGAGCGGCTCACCGCCGAGCAGCTGCCGTTCTACCTGCACCTGATGAAGCACCTGGCCCACCACGGCATGCCGGTGCCCGATCCGCAAGCCGACCAGAACGGCGACATCCTGCACACCGTGTGCGGCAAGCCTGCGGCCGTGGTGAACAAGCTGCGCGGCAAGAGCCAGCTGACGCCGCAGCCCGTGCACTGCGCGGCCGTGGGCACCCTGCTGGCGCGCATGCACCTGGCGGGGCGCGATTTTGACCGGCACCAGCCCAACCTGCGCGGCCTGCCCTGGTGGAATGAAACCGTGCCCGTGGTGCTGCCCCACATCGGCCCGCAGCAGGCCGCCTTGCTGCGCTCCGAGCTGGCCTACCAGAACCATGTGGCCGCATCATCGGCCTACGCGGCGCTGCCGCGCGGCCCGGTGCATGCCGACCTGTTCCGCGACAACGTGATGTTCGATGGCGAAGAGCTCACGGGCTGCTTCGACTTTTATTTCGCGGGCGTGGACACCTGGCTGTTCGACCTGGCCGTCTGCCTGAACGACTGGTGCATCGACTTGGCGCAGGGCACCCATGACGCCGCCCGCGCCACCCGCATGCTCGACGCCTACCAGGCCGTGCGCCCCCTGACGGCGGCCGAACGCGAGTTGCTGCCCGCCATGCTGCGGGCGGGCGCCCTGCGCTTCTGGATTTCGCGTCTGTGGGATTTCTACCTGCCCCGCGAGGCCGCGATGCTCACCCCGCACGACCCCACGCATTTCGAACGCGTTCTGCAAGGCCGCATCGCGCACCCGGTGCACGCCTGAATCCCTTCAACCCGGTGTCTTTGGGGGCGCTGGGTTAAATTCGCCGGTGCTGCCCCGCCACCCAGGGCCCTGGGCCCTCTCCTGATTGTCAAACCCTCTCCATGAAACTCCACATCGTCCCCGCACGCACCGGCCTGGAATGGGTCAAGCTTGGCATCCGGGCGTTCTGGCGGCAACCCATGGCGCTCGCGGCCCTGTTCTTCATGACCATGGCTGCCATGTCCCTGGCCACCATGATTCCGCTGGTCGGCCCCGCCGTGGCGCTGGCCCTGCTGCCCTCGGCCACGCTGGCCATGATGGTGGCCGCCGCCGAGGCCGTGCAGGGCCGCTTTCCCACGCCTGCCGTGCTGCTGGTGGCCTTTCGCACCGGGCGCCAGCGCCTGCGCGACATGCTGGTGCTGGGCGCCCTGTATGCGGTGGGGTTTCTCGCGGTGATGGGCCTTTCAGCGCTGATTGACGGCGGCCAGTTCGCGCAGGTGTACCTGGGCGGTGCTCCCCTCACCCGCGAGATGGCCGAGACGCCCGCTTTCCAGGGCGCCATGTGGCTTGCGATGCTGCTGTACCTGCCCTTGTCGCTGCTGTTCTGGCATGCGCCCGGCCTGGTGCACTGGCATGGCGTGCCGCCGGTGAAAAGCCTGTTCTTCAGCATCGTGGCCTGCCTGCGCAATTTCGGCGCCTTCATGGTCTATGGCGTGGCCTGGATGGGCGTGTTCCTGCTGGGCGGTCTGGTCGTCAGCCTGGTGGCGGGCCTGCTGGCCGTGGGCGGCCTCACCGCCGTGGTGGGCGGCATCATGGTCGGCGCGGCCATGATGATGGCGGCCATGTTCTTCACGTCGGTGGTGTTCACGTTCCGCGACTGTTTTGAGCCGCCCGAAAAATCCGGGCCCCAGGCACTGCACAGCCAAGCATCCGACTCCGCGCCAGGGCCGAACAGCCAGGCGTAAAGCCATCCCGCCGCGGCAGCCAGCCTGCCGCTGGAGCGAGAAGGCCCCAGGCGCAGCGTGCCTGGATGCCTCAACCAGGCTGCCTGAAGCGGGGCCAGCCAGCCCGCAAACCGTCACACAAATGTCAGACCTCTGTCACAGGGGGTTTCTAGCATTCGCGGCTGGAACAGTTCCGGCTCTGCCACCGCAGCCTCATGGCCCCGGTGCGGGGCAACGGCGCTTCCTGCTTTGACCGAATACCAACCTGGAAACACCCCCAATGCCCCACACGACGCCTACCCGCCGCAAGACACTGCAAATGCTCGCCGGCTTCCCGCTGTTGCCTCTGGGTGCAGGCTCCTCGGCCGCCAGCCTCCTAGCCGCATGCGGCGGCGGCGACGGTGCGCCTGCCGCCACCTTCAAGTCCGCCGAGTTTGTCGGCTTCGCCACGCCAGGCCTGACCGAAGCCGCTGCCATTGCCACCACCACCGTCAAGTCGTCGCTGAAGATCACCTACAGCGACAACAGCACCACAACCTTCGCTCTGGGCTACGAAAGCTTCTTCAAGACGGGCGACAGCGTGGAAAAGACCGGCGGCGGCAAGATCGTCGCAGCGGGCTATTTCGACTCCACGGGCAAGCCCATTACCGCTATCAAGGCTGATGACGGTTCAGTAGCCGTGCTGGACGGCTACAACAAGGACGTTGCCGTCGCTGGCTGGGCCACCGCTGGCCAGGTCTATTCCGAATGCGTGGACGGCACCTCGTTCCTGACGGTGCCCAACGCCCCCGCAAACACGGTCTATGCCGTGGTGCAGTTCGAATACAACTCCAACGCGTACGGCAAGCTGCCCTCGCCCATCGCCGTCCTGACGCTGAACCAGGACGCCAACACCGGCAAGCTGACGCTCAAGAGCTACCACAACGTGGACACCTTCGCCAACGACGCCAAGGGCCTGTGGATTCCCTGCGGCGGCAGCCTGTCGCCCTGGGGCACCCATCTGTCGAGCGAGGAATACCACCCTGACGCCTTCGACCAGGGCGACAACCAGTCGCTGAAGAACCTGAAGGCCTTCAGCCAGAACGCCTTCGGTGACGCCAACGCCAGCCCCTACTGGTACGGCCACCTGCCCGAAGTCACCGTCAAGGCCGACGGCACGGGCACCTTCAAGAAGTACTACAACCAGGGCCGCTACTCGCGCGAACTGGTGCAAGTGTTCCCCGACCAGCGCACCACGCTGGGCGGCGATGATGCCAACAACAGCGGCCTGTTCATGTTCGTGGCCGACAAGGCTGCCGACCTGTCTTCCGGCACGCTCTACGTGGCCAAGTACACCTCGGCGCTCAATGAAACCAGCACCGGCAAGATCCTGTGGATCAAGCTGGGCAAGGCCACCAGCGACGAAGTCAAGACTCTGGTGAACAACACGGCCCTGACCACGGTGAGCACCAACGCCGCCGGCATCAAGGAGAACGGCATCCTGGCTTCGACCACAACGAACCCCAACGATGCGACCTACACCGAAGTCAAGGTCAGCGGCAAGAGCATGTGGATCAAGCTGAAGGCTGGCCAGGAAAAGGCCGCCGCCTTCCTGGAAACACACCGCTACGCAAGCCTGAAGGGCGCTACCCAAGTCTTCAACAAGATGGAAGGCACGGCAGTCAACGCCAAGGACAAGATCGCCTACACCGCGATTTCCGGCAGCACGTCCACGCTCGTGGCCGGCAGCACCCACAACAAGGAACTGCCGCTCAATGCGCCTGCCGGCTCCGTGCCAGGGGCCAGCCTGGTGGGCTTCAAGTCCAACACAGCCGGGTACGTGCTCGCGCACAAGCTGGCTGGTGGCCAGAAGGACAGCGACGGCAACCCCATCGATAGCGAATGGGTACCAGTGGAAACCAGCCTGCTGCTGGCTGGCGTGCAACTCTCCGCCCCAGACGCTATGGGCAACACGGATGACGCGGAGAAGATCTCGCAGGCTGACAACCTCAAGTTCTCCGAGAAGCTGCGCACGCTGTTCATCGGCGAAGACAGCGGCCAGCACGTCAACAACTACATCTGGGCCTACAACGTGGATACCAAGTCGCTGGTACGCGTGCTGTCCGCACCGGCTGGTGCCGAATGCACGGGCCTGCAAGGCCTGGACAGCCTGAACGGCTGGACCTACATCTCCGCCAGCTTCCAGCACGCAGGTGAGTACACCAGAGACACCGTGGCCGCTATCAAGACCGTAGGCAGTGATGTGGACAAGGCTATCAACGCCAACTACAAGAACAAGCTGTCCGCATCCGTGGGCTACATCACTTTTAACGGCGTGAAGCTGTCTTGATACAGCACCGATAGGCAAACAGCCATCTGATCAGCCCGGTGCCCACAAGGTGCCGGGCTTTTCTTCGTCTGCCGTGAGCGATTTCGCGGCTGCCAAACACTGCTCTGCGTGGGTTTGCATCCAGGCATAGCCTGCGCAAATCGACCACCGCCAGCTCCAGCCGCTTGGTGCCGTGGCGCGCAAAGCCGACCTGGGCGCGGGCGTCGCAAGTCCTCGGATCGTTCGCAAAAAACGGCGGGAACAACCGTCAATGGACCGCTGCCGCACCCACGGCGCAGCGCTCAGAATTCAGCGGTCCTTGCTGTGGTGCTCATGCAGGTACACCCGGTCGTCCACGCTGGAGAAAATCACGGCAAACACGATGCCCAGCGCCGCGCCCAGAATGGTGTCCAGCACGCGCTCGACCGGCATGCTCGCGGCCACCGCCGGCGATGCCAGGTAGGTCATGAGCAGCGCCATGGGCGTCACGGTGATCTGGCCCAGGGCGTAGTTGTAGCCAATGACCACCTCGGTCAGAAACTGGAACACCACGATGGCCGCCACCACCATCCAGAACGATGGCTGCTGCGCCAGCATGGCCCAGACGATGAACGAGCCCACGATGGTGCCCGCCATGCGCTGCAGCGCGCGGTTCATGGTGATGTGCAGGTGCCCGCCCTGCAACACCGACACCGCACCGATCGCCGCCCATGCAGGATGCTGCCAGCCGGCCATGAAGGCGATCCAGGCGGCCAGTGCGGCGCAGGCCGTGATACGCCCGGCGGCAATCCACTGGTGCGACCAGGGGGCCACATGTGCGGGCGGCAAGCGCAGCGCCTTGAGTTCAGGGGCACGCCACCGGTCGGTCACCAGACAGGTCAACACGGCCACCACGCCGCCGGCCAGGGTAGCCAGCACCCGGGCCAGAACCTCTGCGCCACTGCCCACGGGGTGGTAGGCCGCCCCGGCGGCAAACACGATGATCACCGCCCCGGGACCGCCCAGCCCCCACCACGACACCGCCACAGTGGCCGCGCCGGCCACCAGGGCCAGCGCGAACGCCATCATCCACGGTGGCGCGCCCGCCCACGATGCGAGCGAAGGCACCAGCACCCCCAGCGCCAGCAGCAGCGCGCAGATCACAACGATGCGCATGCGCCGCTCCACCGTGGCGAAACGCCCGAACAGGGCCGCCAGCGCGCCCAGCGAGGCAAAACCCACCAGCTGGGGCCAGGGCGAGAAATGGGTGGCCACGATGGCCAGCAACACCGCCAGCGCGGCCTGAAAGCCGGCAATCGCAAAGATGCGCGGCGAAGGCGGCGCGCCGATGGCCATGCTCTCCCGCCACTGCGCCGGGCTGACGAGATGGCGCGCAGAAGTGCCGTGCGAGGCACCGCGGTGGCGCCGGGATTTTCTTGCAGGTGTATTTTTATCGGTCATGGATAGCCTCGTTCCTGGCAACTGGCACGGTCACTCCACCACCGTCAGCTTGGCCACCGACAGCGCCAGCCACTTGGTGCCGTGGCGCGGAAAATTGACCTGCGCGCGCGCGTCATCGCCCTGGCCTTCGATGGCCAGCACCTTGCCTTCGCCGAACTTGGTGTGGAACACGTTGATGCCCGCGCGCAAACCGTGGGAGGGTGTGGCTTTCTGCGCCGGCACGGGCGGACTGGCGAAGGTTTCTGGCTTGAAGCCCAATGAGTTTCTGGCACCGGATGGATAGGCGCCACCAGATCCTGAATTAGGAGCATACGAGCCAAACCCCTGCTGTCTGGGTGTGATCCACTTGAGGGCCTGTTCGGGCAGCTCGTCAAAGAACCGGCTTTTGATGTTGTAGCGCGTCTGGCCATGCAGCATGCGCGTCTGCGAGTGGCTCAGGTACAGGCGCTTGCGCGCGCGGGTGATCGCCACGTACATCAGGCGGCGCTCTTCCTCCAGGCCGTCACGGTCGCTGGCGGAGTTCTCGTGGGGGAACAGGCCCTCTTCCATGCCGCCGATGAACACGCCGTCAAACTCCAGGCCCTTGCTGGCGTGCACGGTCATGAGCTGCACGGCGTCCTGCCCGGCCTGTGCCTGGTTGTCGCCCGCCTCCAGCGCGGCATGGGTGAGGAATGCGGCCAGGGGCGAGAGGGTTTCGCCAGTGTCGGCGTCGATTTTTGGGTGCTCAATCCATTGAACCTTGATCGGAGGCCGGATTGCCGCGACCGCAGCGCGAGAACGCCTTTCTGCCGCTTTCTTGCTGCGTAGTCTAGCCCTCCGCACTTCCAGAAATTCACGCCTAATCAACCTAGCCAAACCTGCAACATCGTTCTTGAGAAGTTCCACCTTATTTTCGGACAGCTTCTCTTCCGATTCATATCTCGCACTGTAAGCGCCGGGGTACGCCTTTGCAAAACACCCGGAGCCAAATCGCAGCACTCGATCACCACTCTCCACGATATGCACTTTGCTATGCACATATCGTGTGCATTCAGGACATTCGCACTTCACCTTATCGCTTTTTTCTACAGTCACAATCGCCAAAAGTGGTGACGCTCCAAGCTCCTCCGTTAGTTCGCGATCCAAAGCCTCATCAGTCTCTTCCGTCTCGTCATCCAATGACAACGACTCTTGAATTAGCCCCTGGCTGGCTGGGCTTTGCGTCAGAGCCGTGCCGTGCTCGTCCAGCGGCAGGGCCACCGCGTCGCGGCCAAAGCCCTCTTGCGTGACGAAACTCTCGGCGGCGTTGACCAGTTCTTCCAGGTTCTCGATACGGTCTGCGCCTTCCTTCTCGGTGCGGAAATGCTCCACCAGCCCCGTGGATTGCAGCATCTGCTCGATGATGCCGCGCAGGTTCAGCCCCTGCGTCTGCTCGCGCAGCACGTCCACCATGGCGACAAACGCGCCCAGGTTGGCGCCCGCCTTGCCGGGCACGGCGCTCACCGCGTCGTGCAGCGAGCAGCCAGCGGCGCGGGCGGCGTCCTGCAGCACCTCGATGCTGCGCGCACCGATGCCGCGTGGCGGAAAATTGACCACGCGCGTGAAGCTGGTGTCGTCGTGCGGGTTCTCCAAGAGGCGCAGGTAGGCCAGCGCGTGCTTGATTTCAGCGCGTTCGAAGAATCGCAGGCCGCCGTACACGCGGTAGGGCACGCTGGCATTGAACAGCGCCGACTCGATCACCCGGCTTTGCGCATTGCTGCGGTAGAGCACGGCGATTTCCTTGCGCTCAAAACCGTCGCTGCGCACCAGCTGCTTGATCTCATCGACCATCCACTGCGCCTCGGCCAGGTCGGAGCTGGCCTCGTACACGCGCACGGGCTCGCCGGCGCCCTGCGTGGTGCGCAGGTTCTTGCCCAGGCGGCGGCTGTTGTGGCTGATGAGGGCGTTGGCCGAATCGAGAATGTTGCTGTAGCTGCGGTAGTTCTGCTCCAGCTTGATCTGGCGCTGCACATCGAACTCGCGCACGAAGTCGGTCATATTGCCCACGCGCGCGCCACGGAAGGCGTAGATGCTCTGGTCGTCGTCGCCCACGGCGATCACGCTGCCACGCGCTTCAAAGTGCCCATCGACCTCGTTGCCCGCCAGCTGCTTGAGCCAGGCGTACTGCAGCTTGTTGGTGTCCTGGAACTCATCGACCAGGATGTGCTGGAAGCGGCGCTGGTAGTGCTCGCGGATGGGGTCGTTGTCGCGCAGCAGCTCGTAAGAGCGCAGCATCAGCTCGCCAAAATCCACCACGCCTTCGCGCTGGCATTGTTCTTCGTACAGCTGGTAGATCTCGACCTTGCGGCGTGCATCGCTGTCATGGGTCTGCACGTCGCCGGGGCGCAGGCCTTCTTCCTTGCAGTTGGCAATGAAGTAGGCCAGCTGCTTGGGCGGAAAGCGCTCGTCGTCCACGTTGTGCTGCTTGCACAGGCGCTTGATGGCCGAGAGCTGGTCCTGCGTGTCGAGAATCTGGAACGACTGCGCCAGGCCCGCCGCCTTGTGGTGCGCGCGCAAGAGCCGGTTGCACAGGCCGTGGAAGGTGCCGATCCACATCCCGCGCACGTTCACCGGCAGCATGGCCGACAGGCGCGCCACCATTTCCTTGGCCGCCTTGTTGGTGAAGGTGACGGCCAGGATGCCGCCGGGCGTGGCGTAGCCGTTTTGCAGCAGCCAGGCGATACGGGTGGTGAGCACCCGCGTCTTGCCCGAGCCCGCCCCCGCCAGGATGAGCGCATGGCCGGCGGGCAGCGTGACGGCAGCCAGTTGCTCGTCGTTCAGGCTGGCTAGGAGGGGCGATGCGGCCGAGGCCGCACCGGCGTGTGGGGGCACCAGAGGTTCTGGCGCGCCGGAAAACGGGTCTTGTGGGAACATGGGGCCATTGTAGAAAGCACCCCACCCGTCCATGAGAAGCCTGGCTTTCACCCTGACCGCCCTGCTGGCACTGCACAGCCCCCCGCTGGCGGCGCAAGCCAGTTGCAGCAGCGACGGCGCACCGCGCCCCGTGGCCTTGTTTGAACGCTTCATCAGCGCCGACTGCGAGGCCTGCTGGAGTGATCCCAGCACGCCAGCGCCCGGTTCGGACGCGCTGGTGCTGGACTGGATCGTGCCCGGCACCCTCGGCGACGATGCACCCCTGTCGGCCGCCGCCAGCGCGGATGCCCTGGGCCGTTTGCAGGCGCTCGGGCGCCAGGTGCCTGCCACCACCGATGTGCACACCGCACCGGTAGCGGGCGCATCCTCTGGGCGGCTGCGCGTGGCGCATGGCATGGCCTTCAACGACTACCTGGGCACCTCCATCGCATTCACGCCGGTGCGGGCGGCCGCTGGGCGCAACGCGCCATCGGCCCCGTGGCGCTTTTTCCTGCTGCTGGTGGAAACCGCGCCTGCAGGTACCGAGGGCTCGCCCGTGGCCCGGAATATTGCCCGCAACCTGCTCCAGGGCCTATGGAATCAGCGCGAGCATCCATCACAAGCAGAGCCAAAGCGCTGGATGGAGGCACGCCCCATGCGCATCCCCGAAGGCGCCCGGCCCGAGCGCCTGCGCGTGGTGGGCTGGGTGCAGGATGCGCAGGGACGGGTTGTGGCTGCGGCGCAGTCGCACTGCGGGGCGCAGCCTGGCGGCCAGCAGGGCCATGACGAAAATCCCGCGCGCGGGTAGAATCAATCACCGGGCCCAAGTTTCTTGCAGCCCGGTTTTTTGTGCCTGCGCACCGCAGGGTCCGGTGCAGCCACCACGCCAGCACCCACGAAGCCGGTTTTCAAGCCAAGCGCCCATCGCGCCGGAAATCCTTCCGCTGCGACCCTTTCACAGGAGCTTGGAATCTCATGGAAATCTTCGACTACGACAACGTTCTTTTGCTGCCGCGCAAATGCCGCGTGGAAAGCCGCTCGGAATGCGACGCCAGCGTGGAGCTGGGCGGCCGCTCATTCCGCATCCCGGTGGTGCCGGCCAACATGAAGACGGTGGTGGACGAAAAGATCTGCACCTGGATGGCACAGAACGGCTACTTCTATGTCATGCACCGGTTTGATCTGGACAACCTGCAGTTCGTGCGCGACATGCACGCCAAGGGCTGCTACGCGTCGATCTCGCTGGGTGTCAAAAAACCCGATTACGACACCGTGGACCAGCTGGCGGCCGAGGGGCTGTGCCCGGAATACATCACCATCGACATCGCCCACGGCCATGCCGACACGGTGAAGGCCATGATCAGCTACCTCAAGGAAAAACTGCCCCGGGCCTTTGTGATCGCCGGCAACGTGGCCACGCCCGAAGCCATCATCGACCTGGAGAACTGGGGCGCCGATGCCACCAAGGTGGGCGTGGGCCCAGGCAAGGTGTGCATCACCAAGCTCAAGACGGGCTTTGGCACCGGCGGCTGGCAGCTGAGCGCGCTCAAGTGGTGCGCGCGCGTGGCCACCAAGCCCATCATCGCCGACGGCGGCATCCGCAGCCATGGCGACATCGCCAAGAGCATCCGCTTTGGCGCCACCATGGTGATGATCGGCTCGCTGTTCGCGGGCCACGAAGAATCACCCGGCAAGACCGTGGAGGTGGACGGCGAGCTTTTCAAGGAGTACTACGGCTCGGCCAGCGATTTCAACAAGGGTGAATACAAGCACGTGGAAGGCAAGCGCATCCTGGAACCCATCAAGGGCAAGCTGGCCGAGACGCTGATCGAGATGGAGCAGGACGTGCAAAGCTCCATCAGCTACGCGGGCGGCACCCGGCTGATGGACGTGCGCAAGGTGAACTATGTGATCCTGGGTGGCGACAATGCGGGCGAACATCTGCTGATGTAGGCCACGCGGCGGGTGCGTGCAAGGCGGCACTGCAAGCTCGCTGACAGGGAGCGTCAGCGAAAAAGACCATGATGGCGGCATAAAAGTAGCTGCCCAAGGATGCGCCCATGACCACCACCACACCGCTTCGCATTGCTGTTCTCGGCATTGGCATGATGGGTCTGCCCATGGCCCGGCGCCTGTGCGCGGCGGGCCACCAGGTGCACGCCTGGAACCGCACCCGCGCCAAGGCCGATCCGCTGGCATCCGTGGGCGCCACGGTGCACGACGCCCCTGCGGATGCAGTCCGCAGCGCCGACTTCGTCATCAGCCTGCTGGAAAACGGCCCCGCAGTGGACCAGGTGCTGTTCGCAATGGGCACGGCAAAGGCCATGCGTGTGGGCACCCTGTTCATCGACATGGCATCGATACAGCCCCGGGAAGCCCGCGACCACGCGGCCCGCCTCGATGAAATGGGGCTGGCCCATCTCGATGCACCAGTGTCCGGCGGCACGGTGGGCGCCGAGAACGGTACGCTGGCCATCATGGCCGGCGGCCGGGCGCAGGATTTTGCGCGCGCACAGCCCCTCTTCGCCATTTTTGGCCGCGCCACCCATGTGGGGCCCCATGGTGCCGGCCAGCTGGCCAAGCTGGCCAACCAGATGATCGTGGGCATCACCATCGGTGCGGTGGCAGAAGCACTGCTGTTTGCCGCCAAGGGTGGTGCCGACATGGCCAAGGTGCGGGAAGCCATCGGCGGCGGCTTTGCCGACAGCCGGATTCTTCAGTTGCACGGCCAGCGCATGGTGGACCGCGACTTTGCACCACGCGGGCGCATGACGGTGCAGCTCAAGGATCTGGACAACGCCCTGATCACCGCCCGTGAAATCGGTTTCGACGCCCCCATCACCACGCTGTTCGAGGCGCTGTACAAGGACGGCATCGAGCACGGACTGGGCCAGCTGGACCACAGCGGCCTGTTTGTGGAGCTGGCGAGTCGCAACGCCATGCAATAATTTTTTCGTTCCGCCTTGTCAGCACCAGAAAAAATGGTGCATAATTCGAGGCTCAGCAGCAATGCTGAAAGATTAAATAGTTTGGGTTCTTAGCTCAGTTGGTAGAGCAGCGGACTCTTAATCCGTAGGTCGAGTGTTCGAGTCACTCAGGACCCACCAAACTGGAAAGCCCCGCCTTCTTCAAGATGGCGGGGCTTTTTTATTTACCGGGTCTGCCAGGTCGACTGCATCGGCACGCGATGCGCCTGCACTCGCCCCATGGATGGACCCAGCTGCTGCGCCACCCCCAGGTGAAATCGCTCGTTGATAATGGACCGGCCCGGCACCGATCATGACGCCCCCGTCGTTTCCGGCCCCCTCTCGATCCATTGACTCCACCACTCCATGAACCCACAAGCCCGCCTGCTTTGGCCTGCACCCCAATGGGCGCTGGCCGTGCTGCTGGCTGTGCTGGGCATGCTCGGACCCTTTTCGATCGATACCTACCTTCCCGCGTTCTCGGGCATTGCTTCTGCCCTGGGAGCCACGCCGGTGGAGATGCAGCAGACGCTGTCTGCCTATCTGTTCGGCTTTGCCTTCATGAATCTGTTTCATGGCGCGCTGGCGGATAGCTTTGGCCGCAGACCTGTCGTATTGACCGGTATTGCGATGTTCACGCTGGCATCGGCCGGCTGCGCGCTTTCTCAGACCATTGGACAACTGGTGGTCTTCCGCGCGCTGCAGGGCCTGTCTACCGGCGCCGGCATCGTGGTGTCGCGCGCTGTCATTCGCGACATGTTTCCGCCCGCCCAGGCGCAGAAGGTCATGAGCCAGGTCACCATCTACTTCGGTGTCGCGCCAGCCATTGCCCCGATCGTTGGCGGCTGGCTGTTTGTGCATCTGGGCTGGCACAGCATCTTCTGGTTCCTGACATTGGTGGGTGTGGCGCTCTGGATCGCCAACCTGCGCTTCCTGCCCGAAACCCTGCAAGCGGACCAGCGCCAGCCCTTCAACATACCGCACCTCCTGCGGGGATACTGGGAACTGGGTTCGAGCATGCGTTTTCTCCTGCTGGCCCTCGCCAGCGGTGTGCCATTCAATGGCATGTTTTTGTATGTGCTGTCGGCCCCCGCCTTTCTGAGCGGCCACCTGGGGCTGGCACCTACCCAGTTTTTCTGGTTCTTTGGCCTGACCATCTGCGGCATCATGGGCGGCGCATGGCTGAGCGGTCGGCTGGCAGGACGCATTGCGCCCAAGCGGCAGATACGGCATGGCTTCGCGATCATGTGCGTGGTTGCGGTTGCCAATGTGGTCGCGAATACCGTTTTTGCAGCGCATGCGAGCTGGGCACTCCTACCCGTCGCCCTGTTCGCTTTTGGCTGGGCATTGATGGTGCCGGTGGTCACCCTGCTGGTACTGGATCTGCACCCGCACCGACGTGGCATGGCATCGTCCTTGCAAGCATTTGTGGGCTCTGCCGCCAATGGCGTGGTGGCCGGCGTGGTGGCCCCATTGGTGATGCACTCCACGGTATGGCTGGCTGTGGCGTCGCTGATGATGATGGGCGTCGGCATGCTGGCCTGGATCTGCGTGCACCATCGCTGGCCCGAGATTGGACGCAGCACCCCCGGGCATGGTTGACGGCACTGGCATGCTCCACTGCCAGCTGCCCTTCCACAATCGACCGGAATATCCCGCCCCCTTGAACGACCCACGACACAGATGACGCACCCAACCGGGCTCGACACAGATCGATGAAATGGGATCGATGAAATAGCCCAGTTGCTGCGCACGACCGATGCGTTCATGGCGCGCATCGGCCGGACCACCGCCACCGATGGCGAACAAAAAAGGGCTGACTCCTTGCGGAGCCAGCCCTTTTGAACGCTTGTCAGTGCGTCTGAGCAGCCAAATCAGCGTGCAGGGCGCGCAGGGCGCTTGCGGGCATCATGGGGAGCAAAAGGCTTGCCACCACCAGCGCCGGCTGGCTTGGAGAAAGCAGGCTTGCGGGGAGCGAAATCACCGCGGGGTGCGCCGGCGTCGCCACGGGGGGCAAAGCCACCACGGCCCGCATCGCCAAAGCCGGGCTTGCGGCCGTAGCCCTCGCTGTCGCGACGGGGGGCGCCGAAGCCGCCACGGTCATCACGGCCGGCATAGCCGCCGTTGCCACCCTGGTAGCCATCCCGGGGAGCGGAAGCACCACGGTTGTCGCTGCCACGGCCAGCGAAACCGCCGCCAAAGCCACCCCCGAAACCGCCACGGTCATTGCCACCGCGTGCGGGACCGCCAAAGCGGCCACGCGACGGGTTGTCACGGTTGTCGTAAGAACGGCCCGGGGCGCCACGGCCACCACCGAAATCGCCACCGCGTGGCGCCTGGGGCGAGCGCTGCGAAGGCTCCATGCCGGCAATGACGTCCGACTTGAACTGCTGGCGGCTGTAGCTTTCGATGTCGAAGATCTTGCGGCGATCGCGGAACTCGGCAAAGGTGATCGCCAGGCCATCGCGACCGGCACGGCCCGTGCGGCCAATGCGGTGGGTGTAATCCTCGGCCTTCATGGGCAGGCCGAAGTTGAACACGTGGGTGATGGTGGGCACGTCGATGCCGCGGGCCGCCACATCGGTGGCCACCAGGATCTGCACCTGGCCAGCGCGCAGCGCCATCAAGCGGCGGTTGCGCAAGCCCTGGCTCAGGGCGCCGTGCAGTGCCACGGCCGAGAAGCCTTCTTGCTGCAAGTCATTGGCCAGGCCGTCGCACTCCACCTGGGTGCTGGCAAACACGATGGCCTGGTTGATGGTGGTGTCGCGCAACCAGTGGTCCAGCAGCTTGCGCTTGTGCTGGGCGTTGTCGGCCCAGTACAGCACCTGCTTGATGTTGGCGTGCTTCTCTTGCGGAGAATCGATGGTCACCTTCTGCACGGACGAGCCGCCGTCGTGCATCACGCGCATGGCCAGTTGCTGGATGCGGGGTGCAAAGGTGGCACTGAACATCATGGTCTGCTTGCGCTGGCTGGTCAGCTGGTTCAGTTCGGCCAGGTCGTCCGAGAAGCCCAGGTCGAGCATGCGGTCAGCTTCGTCAACCACCAGGAACTGCACCTTGTCGAGCTTGATCTGCATCGAGCGCTGCAGGTCCAGCAGGCGGCCGGGGGTGGCGACCACGAGGTTGGCGTTCTGCAGCTTGGCGATCTGCAGCTGGTAAGGCATGCCACCCACCACGTTGGCCACGCGCAGGCCGCGGCAGTGCTTGACGAGGTCGATGGCGTCGTGCGCGACCTGCTGCGCCAGTTCACGCGTGGGGCACAGGATCAGGGCGCCAGGGGTGGCGGCCTTGAAATTGCGCGAGTTGGTGGGGTCCTTGCGCTTGGCGCGCTTGGGAGCGGGCTCGCCCCGGGCAGCGGCTTCGGCCACAGCACGCTCGAAGGCGGCGCGTTCTTCGGCTTCGGCCTCGGCCTGTTGCTGGATCAGCGTGTTCAGCACGGGCAGCAGGAAAGCAGCGGTCTTGCCGGAACCGGTCTGGCTGGAGACCATCAGGTCGATGAACTTGGTGGCGTCGTTGCCACCACCCATGGCCAGAGGAATGGCCTTGCGCTGCACGCTGGTAGGCTGGGTGTAGCCCAGATCGGCCACAGCTTGCACCAGTTCAGGCGCCAGTCCCAACTCGATGAAACCATTGGGCTCGGCAGTGACAGCCTCGCTGGTGGATTCCACAGAAGATTCAAGGGTAGGCTGCACGGCAATATCGGCAGCAATAGAAGTATCGGCAGGCGCGAAATCGCCCTGCACCAAGGAGGTGTCGGTCATGAATTTTTCTCTCACGAAGACGTTCGCAGGCGTAACCCGCGATGGCTTCGTCAATGGTTAAAAAACATCAACCATCAAACGAAACCTGCATGCGCTCTGGGCGGCATGCGGGTGGGCGTTGTTCGCCAGTCCTGCGCTGTCTGAGACAGCCGGCTGGCAAGCCCGGTGTGTGAGGGGAGATGCACAATCTGCGTACAGTTTCCTGCGCAGCCAGCGATTATCGCACAGTTAAGGGTTTCCCCGCAAGCCCTCTTTGAATTGCACCCACATGCCGGGCCATCAAACTGTCACTCGCCCGGCAATGCGGCGCCCGGCCGTCGTCAGACGGACAGCAGGTTCTTGCGATAGTGCGCCAGTTCGTCGATGCTCTCGTGCACATCGGCCAGCGCGGTGTGCTTTTGCGCCTTCTTGAAGCTGCTGTAGGCCTCGGGCTTCCAGCGCCTGGCCAGTTCCTTGAGGGTGCTCACGTCCACATTGCGGTAGTGAAAGAAGCGCTCCAGCTTTGGCATGTAGCGCACCAGAAAGCGCCGGTCCTGGCCGATGCTGTTGCCGCACATGGGCACCGTGCCCTTGGGCACGTAACGGGCCAGGAAATCCAGGATCTGCTGCTCGGCCTCGGCCTCGGTCACCGTAGAGGCCTTCACCTTGTCGATCAGGCCGCTACGGCCATGCGTGCCCTTGTTCCAGGCATCCATCCTGTTCAGCAGTTCATCCGCCTGGTGAATGGCCAGCACCGGGCCTTCGATGCGGGGCTCCAGCTGGGGGCCGGTCACGATCACGGCAATCTCCAGCAGGCGGTCGGTATCGGGCTCCAGGCCGGTCATTTCGCAGTCCAGCCAGACCAGGTTCTGGTCCGATTTGGAAAGCACGGGGGGTACGGGGTTGTTGGCTTCAGACATGGCGCGCATTGTCGCTGATGGCCTAAACTCGCCCCCTCATGCCCACGCCCGACGCTTTTTCGCCCTCCACCGCACTCACATTCGCCTTTGCTGCGATCGTCTGCGCTGGCCTGCTGCTCAAATTCTGGCTAGCCTCCCGCCAGATTCGCCATGTGGCCGAGCACCGGTCCAGCGTGCCCGAGGCCTTTGCCACGCGCATTGCGCTGGCCGCCCACCAGAAGGCCGCCGACTACACCATCACCAAGGCACGTTTTGGTCTGCTGGAGATGGCGCTCGGCGCCGCTGTCTTGCTGGGCTGGACGCTGCTGGGCGGCCTGGACGCCCTGAACCAGGCGCTGCTGGGCGCCCTGGGTGGCGGCATGGTGCAGCAACTGGCCCTGCTGGGGGCCTTCGTGGTCATCAGTGCCGCCATCGACCTGCCGGTAACGCTGTACCAGACCTTCGTGATCGAGCAGCGTTTCGGCTTCAACAAGATGACGCTGGCCCTGTGGCTGGCCGATCTGGCCAAATCGGCCCTCGTGGGCACCCTCATCGGTCTGCCCATTGCAGCGCTGATCCTGTGGCTGATGGGCGCTGCCGGGCCCTTGTGGTGGCTGTGGGCCTGGTGCCTGTGGATGGGCTTGAACCTGCTGCTGATGGTGGTGTACCCCACCTTCATCGCGCCGCTGTTCAACAAGTTTCAGCCGCTCGAAGATGAATCACTCAAGGCCCGCGTCACGGCGCTGATGCAACGTTGCGGCTTTGCGGCCAAAGGGCTGTTCGTCATGGATGGCAGCCGCCGCAGCGCCCATGCCAATGCCTATTTCACCGGCTTTGGAGCCGCCAAGCGCGTCGTTTTCTATGACACCCTGCTGCGCCAGCTCTCCCCGGGCGAAGTCGAAGCCGTGCTGGCCCATGAGCTCGGGCACTTCAAGCACCGCCATATCCTCCAGCGCGTGGCGAGCCTGTTTGCCCTGAGCCTGGTCGGTTTTGCCCTGCTCGGCTGGCTGTCCACCCAGGTGTGGTTTTATACCGGGCTGGGCGTGCGCCCCAATATCTCGCTGGACCTGTCCGTGGCTGCCGCGCCCAACGATGCGCTGGCCCTGCTGCTGTTCCTGCTGGCCGTACCCGTCTTCACGCTGTTCATCGCCCCGCTGTTTGCCCAGTTGTCGCGCCGCCACGAATTTGAAGCCGACGCGTATGCGGCATCCCAGGCCAGCGGTGCCGATCTTTCTTCGGCGCTGCTCAAACTTTACGAAGACAACGCCTCCACACTCACCCCCGACCCGGTGTATGTGAAGTTCTACTACTCGCATCCGCCCGCTTCCGAGCGGCTGGCCCGCATGCCCTCACCTGCCCGAGCATGACATCGATGTTAAAGAAAAAAGACTGGTCAGCGCTTACCCGCCGTGCGCTGACAGCCACAGAAATTGTGGCCAATCTGGCCAAGATCGAGGGCTGGTCCCTGAGCGGCGACGGCACCCAGGTGGCCATCGAAAAGACCTTTCATTTCGCCAACTACTACGAGACCATCTCGTTCGTGAATGCCGTGGCCTTCGTGGCCAACGCGCAAGACCACCACCCCGATCTGTCGGTGCACTACAACCGTTGTGTGGTGCGCCTCAACACCCACGACGTGCAGGGCATCTCCGCCACCGACTTCGATTGCGCAGCCCGATTCGACGCCCTGCTGGCATGAACCCTGCCAATCGTCCGCATGACTGAACGCAGCGCCCTGATGGAAGGTTTTGTGGTGGCCGGCCACGGGCGCCACTGCATGGTGGAAACCGCCGACGGGCAGCGCCGCATCTGCCATCCGCGGGGCAAGAAGAACCAGGCCGTGGTGGGCGACCGGGTGCTGTGGCAGGCCCCTCCCAAGGGTCAGGGCGAGGAAGGCACCATCGAAAAGGTGCTGGAGCGGCGCAACCTGTTCTACCGCCAGGACGAGATCCGCACCAAGTCCTTCGCCGCCAATCTCGACCAGATCCTGATCCTGATCGCAGCCGAACCGGTGTTCTCGGAAAGCCAGCTGGCCCGCGCATTGATCGCCGCAGAAGCAGCTGGCATCAAGCCCCTGATCGCGCTCAACAAGAGCGATCTGGTGGAGCCCTTTGCCCGCGCCTGGGAGCGCCTGCTGCCTTACCGCCACATGGGGGGCGGGCACCACTATGGCGTGCTGCCGCTGTCGTTGTCGATGTCGGGCGACGTGGACCGCGCCTTGCTCATGCAACACCTGCAGGGCAAGACCACGCTGGTGCTGGGTCCCTCGGGGTCAGGCAAGAGCACGCTGATCAACCAGCTGGTGCCGGGCGCCAGCGTGCTGACAGGCGAGATTTCACAGGCACTGAACTCGGGCAAGCACACCACCACCAGCACCAACTGGTACTGGGTGGACAGCGCCCGCACCACCGCCCTGATTGATTCGCCGGGTTTTCAGGAGTTCGGCCTGCAGCACATCGCTCCCATGCAGCTCGCATCCTGCATGCCCGACATCGCCGTCCACGCCACCGACTGCAAGTTCTACAACTGCAGCCATCTGCACGAACCGGGTTGCGGCGTGATTACAGCACTCGAAAAGGATGCCAGTGCAGAGGGAATCAGCGCAAATCGCTATAAAATTTATAGCGATTTATTCGCCGAATTGAGCCACACGCGCTACTGAATCACACCCCACACCTCGGCCACCTGGCCAGGGGACGGCCATCAGCCCAGCAAGCGCGCCAGGGTCAGCAGCGCCAGCAACAGCATCCACACCACCACCGAGCGCCAGACCAGGCCCACCACGCTGCGCAGATGCACCACCTCTGGCTCGCGACCGGGGGTGCTGTCGCTGTCGCCCATGTCGGCCTCGATTTCCAGCCCCTGGGGTGTCTTCGGATCGGCGCGGGCAGGCAGGGCCTCGCCGCCCAGCTGCACATTGATGGCGCCTGCGGTGGCGGCCAGCACCACGCCGTCGTTGTCACTGGGAAAGCGCTGCGCATGAAAACGCCAACCCTCGATGGCCTCCTCAAAACTGCCCACCACCGCAAAGCTCAAGGCCGTCATGCGCACGGGCAACCAGTCCACCAGGGTCCAGGCCTGGGCCGAGGCTTGCTGCAATGCCGCGCTGGCGGGCTGGACGCCAGTACGTTCCTTGTACTGCCAATAGCGCGAGACAAATTCTGCCAGCCGGTACAGCACCGCACCCGTGGGCCCCAGACCCAGCGCTGCCAGCACGGAAAACCACGCCAGCACGCCGAACACATGGCGGTGCGCCGACAGTACCGAATATTCGATCACATGGCGCACGATCTCGCTGCGCGGGAGCGCGCCGACATCCACCTGCTGCCAGTCGGCCAGGCGCTCGCGCGCCCGGTCTTCATCGCCCTCCTCCAGCGCATCGCGGATGCCGGTGAAATGGTGGCTGAACTGGCGAAAGCCCAGCGTGACATACAGCACCGCCACACTCCACACCACCGCAAACGGCCAGCCCAACCCCAGCAGCAGCAACCAGTGGACAGCCAGTGTGACCAGCGCCGGCACCAGCACGGCCAGGCTCCAGGCCACCCAGCCGTGGTGAGGCTTGCCCGCGTCGAAATTGCGGCAGACCGACAGAGCCCACGCGCGCAGTCCCGCGTGGATGGGGTTGGTGCGGGCCAGAGGGCGGGCCTGCTCGATCAGCAGAGCGAACAGGATGGCAAAGAAACTCATGGAGGGCAATGATACTGGGGCTGCGCGCCTTTGGATCATGCGGGCGCCGGCCCCTCCATCACGCCTGCATGAATCGATAGAAATTGCGCAGCATGCCGGCAGTAGCGCCCCAGATAAACCGGTTTTTGGTGCCATCCTGGTAAGGCATGGAGAACCATTCCCGGTGCACGCCTTGCCACTCGAAAACATGGCGCTGGTGATGGGCAGGATTGAGCAGGAACGCCAGCGGCACCTCGAACACATCCGCCACCTCGTAGGGGTTGGGATGCAGCACGCAGTCCGGTTGCACCAGCGCCACCACCGGCGTGATGATGAATGAGGAGCCGGTGACATAGGTGGGCAGCACGCCCAGCACCTCGACAAAGCGCCGCGCCAGCCCGACCTCTTCCTCGGCCTCGCGCAAAGCCGTGTCGGACGTGGAGACATCTTCTGGATCTGCCCGCCCACCCGGAAAGGCCACCTGGCCCGAATGGGTGGAAAGATGGGCCGTGCGCTCCGTCAGCAGCACCATGGGCTGTTCGCGCAGCACGATGGGCACCAGCACGGACGCGTGGGCCGGCTCGCGATGCATGAACTTCTTTTCCAGCACCACCTCGGGCGTCCATACAGGCGGGTGGGCAAAACGCGCCCGCAGGGCCTGCGGCGTCTGCGCCTGCACCGGCACTGCGGGCAGGTGCCCATCCACGCCCACCACCGGGACGGCACGCGGGTCGAAATCAGGCAGCGCCGAAAGCGACGCCGGGTTGGCCGATGGAACAGGGGCGGATGAGGGATTCACGACAAGCCTGGAACGCAGACCCAAGGGGGCCGCAAAAAACAAAAAGCCGCTACAGGCGATGCTGTAGCGGCTCCGGTCAGGGATGGCCTGTGCCTTATGCGGCGACGGGTGCAGCCACCTTGGCGCGCGAAGGCAGCTTTTCCTTGATACGTGCCGACTTGCCGCTGCGTTCACGCAGGTAGTACAGCTTGGCGCGGCGCACGTCGCCACGGCGCTTGACTTCAATGCCGGCGATCAGCGGGCTGTAGGTCTGGAACGTACGCTCCACGCCTTCGCCGCTGGAGATCTTGCGCACGGTGAAGCCGCTGTTCAGGCCGCGATTGCGCTTGGCAATCACCACGCCTTCGTAGGCCTGCACGCGCTTGCGCGTGCCTTCGACCACGTTCACGCTCACGATGACCGTGTCGCCAGGGGCGAACACGGGAATGGTCTTGTTCAAGCGGGCGATTTCTTCCGCTTCCAGGGTCTGGATCAGGTTCATTTGGGTATCCAACGATCTTGTCCGCGCCAAAAATGGCAGCGTCGGGATTGACGATTCAGGGTTTCGCGGCAGGCTTTGCAAGCAAAGCCACTGGGCAAAACGGCCGGCCAGAGGATCGAAAAGCCTTTGATTATAGCAATTCAACCCAGCTTGGCCAAGACCGCCTCATCGGCGGGCGCCAGGCGCCCTGCCTTGCGTGCGACATCGATCAGGTCGGGACGGTGCTTTGCCGTGGTGGCCAGGCGCTGATCACGGCGCCAGCGCTCAATCTGCGCGTGGTGCCCGGACATCAGCGGCGCGGGCACCGGGCGACCCTGCCATTCGTCGGGGCGGGTGTAGTGGGGGCAATCGAGCAGGCCGTCGAGCGCCGGGTTGAAACTGTCGAGCTGGTGGCTGCCCTCGTCATGGAGCACCCCTGGCTGCAGCCGCGCCACGGCATCGAGCAAGGCCATGGCCGCAATTTCACCGCCCGAGAGCACGAAGTCACCCAAACTCATCTGCAGATCGACATGGGCGTCGACGAAGCGCTGGTCGATCCCTTCATAACGCCCGCACAGCAACACAGCGCCAGCGCTGGCAGACCAGCGCTCCACCGCGGCATGGTTGAGCGATTCGCCGATGGGCGAAAAAAGCACCAGCGGCGCCTGGCCGTCTTGCGGCTCGCCACGCTCCGCCCGGATGGCTGCAAGGCACCGCGCCAGCGGCTCGGCCAGCATCACCATGCCCGGGCCGCCGCCAAACGGGCGGTCGTCCACGCGCCGGTAGTTGCCCTCGGCATGGTCGCGCGGGTTCCACAGATGCACATCGACCTGTCCGCTGGCATAGGCGCGGCGGGTCACGCCGCTCACCAGGAAAGGCGCAAACAGCTCGGGGAACAAGGTGATGATGTCAAAGCGCATGGTGCGCGGCGTGCCAGAGCGCAGGCCGGTCAGTAGTCAGGCTGCCAGTCGACCGTGATGCGCTTTTCGGGCAGATCCACCTTGTCGACAAACGCCGACACGAAGGGAATCATGCGCTCCCGGGCCTTGCCGTCCTGCTCGTAGGCCAGCACCAGCACGGTCTGCGGGCCGGTGGACATCAGCTCCTGCACCTGCCCCAGCGCCACGCCTTCACGGTTGAGGACCTGAAGGCCGATCAAGTCAACCCAGTAATACTCGTCCTGCGTGGTGGCGGGAAAGCTCGACCGCGGCACGAAGATGCGCGCACCCCGCAAGGCCTCTGCGGCATCGCGGTCATCGATGCCCTGCGCCCAGGCCACCACCGTGTCGGAATGGTCCTTGGCCTGGCGGATCGGCAACAGCACCGTGCCAGAAAACGTCTTGGCACCGCGCTCGGACGGCTGCAGATACCAGTGCTTGGCGGCAAACAGCGCCTCGGGCGTGGTGCTGTGCGACACCACCTTGAACCAGCCCTTGACGCCCCAGGCATCGGCAATGCGCCCGACCTCGACGGCATCGGCAGGGAGTACGGCGGATTCGAGCGACAGGGGTGCAGCCATGGTGTGTCTCGTGCAAAAAGAAAAGGGCGGGTTCCGCCGGGCAAGCCCACGGAACCCGCCCTTTTCGGGGAGCTTTAAGCAGCCTTCTTGGCGGCTTGCTTGATCAGGCGGTCCACCGTGGGCGAGGACTGGGCGCCCACGCTCTGCCAGTAGGTCAGGCGGTCTTGCACGATGCGCAGACCTTCTTCGGTTTCCTTGGCGGTGGGGTTGTAGAAGCCGATGCGCTCGATGAAGCGGCCATCACGGCGCACGCGCTTGTCGGCAACGACGATGTTGAAGAAAGGACGGCCCTTGGAGCCGCCGCGGGAGAGTCGAATGACGACCATGATTTATCCTTCGGGTGGTGAACTCCGGCAACATTTGCCCGGAGCCACAGTGTTCGCAACCATATTCGCAACGCTTGAGACACGCGACATGGCCACCCGGCCAGCGACACGCTGCAAAGCCCGCGATTATATCTATTTGTTCCCATGTCCACCATCCGCCCCAGCACAGACCGCGATATTCCCGCCATCACCGCCATTTACCAGCACCATGTGCTGCACGGCACAGGCACGTTCGAGATCGATCCCCCCTCCGAAGCCGACATGGCAGGCCGCCGCGCCGACGTGCTGGCCAAGGGCCTGCCCTGGCTGGTGGCCGAGAAAGAGGGCCAGGTGCTGGGCTTCGCCTACGCCAACTGGTTCAAACCACGCCCGGCCTACCGTTTCTCGGCCGAAGACTCCATTTACGTGGCCGACAGCGCGCGCGGCATGGGCGTGGGGCGCAAGCTGCTGGCCGCACTGGCGATGCAGGCCGAGGCCGCCGGCGTGCGCAAGCTGCTGGCCGTGATCGGCGATTCGGCCAACGCGGGTTCGATCGGATTGCACCGCGCGCTGGGCTTCACCGACGTGGGCGTCATGCGTTCGGTGGGCTGGAAGTTCGGCGCCTGGCGCGACATCGTGCTGATGGAAAAACCCCTGGGCGCGGGTGACACCACATCCCCGGAATAATGCCGCGCATGAACCATAACCCCCACGCTCCCCACTTCGTCTGCTCACTTCCCCCCGAGGGGGCCGCTTTTCATCTTGGGGCGGCCTGGCAATGAAAAACAAAACCGTGGCGGCCTGGCTCGCCTTCTTGGGGGGTCCTCTGGGCCTGCACCGCTTCTATCTGCATGGCCTCTCCGACATGCTCGGCTGGCTGCTGCCCATTCCCACCGCCCTGGGCCTGTACGGCATCCAGCGCGTGCAGGCGCTGGGGCAGGACGATCACACCAGCTGGATACTGATACCGCTGCTCGGATTCACCATTGCAGGCTGCGCACTCCAGGCCATTCTGTATGGCCTGACGCCCCCCGAGAAATGGAATGCCCGCTTCAATGCGGCGGCCGCGCCGGATGCGCCTGCCGGCCGCACCCGCTGGGCCACCATTTTTGCCATCGGACTGGCGCTGATGATAGGCACCACCGTGCTGATGGCCAGCCTGGCCTTCAGCTTTCAGCGCTATTTCGAGTACCAGATCGAGGAAGCACGCAAGATCTCGCAGTAAGCACCGATTTCAAGCAAAAAGAGCTGCCAGCGCCTGATTGGGAAGCGCTGGCAGCTCTTTTTTAATAGCGTTTGCGACCTCAGTACAACTGCAGGCTGACCCAGTAAGCCATGGCAGCAACGAACGCACTGGCCGGAATGGTCAACACCCAGGCCCAGATGATGTTGCCCGCCACACCCCAGCGCACCGCGCTGGCGCGCTGCGTGGAGCCCACGCCGACAATCGCCCCGGTGATGGTGTGAGTGGTGGACACCGGAATCCCCAGCGCGGTCGCCAGGAACAGGGTCAAGGCCCCGCCGGTTTCGGCACAGAAACCGCCCACGGGCTTGAGCTTGGTGATTTTCTGCCCCATCGTTTTCACGATGCGCCAGCCGCCGAACATGGTCCCGAGGCCGATGGCCAGGTAACAGCTCACGATGGTCCAGGTGGGCGGAGAGGCATCCGCAGCCGACGCATAGCCGGTGGCGATCAGCAGCAGCCAGATGATACCGATGGTCTTTTGCGCGTCATTGCCGCCATGCCCCAGGCTGTAGGCGCCGGCGGACACCAGCTGCAGGCGACGGAACCACTTGTCCACTTTATTGGGACGGGTGCGCCGGAACAACCACGCCACCAGCACCATCATCGCCGAGCCGAGCAGAAACCCCAGCAGCGGCGACACAAAAATGAAGGCCACCGTCTTGAGGATGCCTGCGGACACCAGCGAGCCCGCCCCCGCCTTGGCAATGACCGCGCCCACGATACCGCCGATCAGCGCATGCGACGAACTGCTGGGAATGCCGTAATACCAAGTGACCACGTTCCAGGTGATGGCGCCCACCAGCGCGCCGAACACTACATGGGTATCGACCACACCCGGCTGGACGATGCCCTTGCCCACCGTGGCCGCCACGCTCAGGTGGAAGACAAAAATGGCCACCACGTTGAAAAACGCGGCAAACAGCACGGCCTGGGCCGGCTTGAGCACACCGGTGGAGACCACCGTGGCAATCGAATTGGCGGCGTCATGGAACCCGTTCATGAAGTCGAACAGGATGGCCAGCGCCACGAGCAAGACCACAACCCACAGGGCCGTCTGTACGGTTTGCATGGTGATGGGCCCTGCGGATCAGGAGTTTTCGAGGACGATGCCCTCGATGCAATTGGCCACGTCCTCGCACTTGTCGGTGATGGTCTCCAGCAGCTCGTAGATGGCCTTGAGCTTGATCACCTCGCGCACATCCGGCTCTTCACGGAACAGCTTGCTCATGGCGCTGCGCATCACGCGATCGGCATCGCTTTCGAGCCGGTCGATCTCTTCGCAGGTCTTGAGGGCGGCTTCGGCCACGGCCGGGTCGGCAATCGTGCCAAGCAGCTTGACCGCATCGCGCAGGCGTTCGCAGCATTTCACGCTGAGGTCGGTGAGGCGCGTGATTTCCTCGGTCATGTGGTGCACGTCATACAGCGCCATGGTCTCGGCCGAGTCCTGGATCAGATCGGCCACGTCGTCCATGGTGTTGATGAGCGTGTGAATCTGCTCACGGTCAATGGGCGTGATGAAGGTCTTGTGGATCAGGCGATTGACGTCCTGGGTAACGCGGTCGGCGGCACGCTCGGCGTTGTCCACATCCTCGTTGTACTTGTCGCGCAGGTGCAGATCGCTGTAGTTGGCCACCAGTTGCGAAAAGGCCCTGGCGGCCTCGACGATGCGATCCGCATGCTGGTTGAACATCTCGAAAAAATTGCCTTCGCGCGGCAACAGCTTGCCAAACAGCATGAGGGGGAGCTCCTGGTGCGGAATCGGAATAAAAAACGGTCATATACCGCCTGTTCATGACAGGCGAGTGACCTATTTGTGACTTTGAAAACCCGCGAAGTTTAACCGCCCGCCGCTTCTCGCCGGGCGCCCACCTCGCACCCAAGCGGCGCGAAGCGCCCCCAATCACCCGCTGCGGAAGATGAAATACACCGCGCCGACCATGCACAGACCTGCCCAAAGGTAGTCCCACTTGAGGGGCTGGTCGAGATAGAACACCGCAAACGGCACAAACACCGACAGCGTGATGACCTCTTGCAGGATCTTGAGCTGCCCCACATTGAACTGGGTGTAGCCAATGCGGTTGGCAG
Organism: Acidovorax soli; assembly: GCF_900107605.1. Taxonomy (GTDB): domain Bacteria; phylum Pseudomonadota; class Gammaproteobacteria; order Burkholderiales; family Burkholderiaceae_C; genus Acidovorax; species Acidovorax soli. The sequence goes on from NZ_FNQJ01000003.1 coordinate 270,423, forward strand.
GCACCTGCAGCAGGTACTCGAACAGCGCAATGCCCCAGCTGACCAGCGCAGCCACGTACCAGGGCGATGTCGCCAGGTTCTTCAGGTGGCCATACCAGGCAAAGGTCATGAAGACGTTGCTGGCCACCAGCAACACGATGGTTTGCAGGCTGACGGGAAGCGATTGCAGAGAGTTCATGGACACCATGCCACAGAGCAGCCAACACGAAAACACAAGCCAGATATGGTTTTATCCCTTGCCGGATAAACGCCACGAGCTATCCATCGTGGAATATTCCACACCCGGCACAGGATCAACAAAAAAGGCACTGCAGCCAGTGCAGTGCCTTTGGAATAACGCCTGCACCCGCAGGCACCACGCTCACTCGCCCAGATAGGCGGCGCGCACGCGCGGGTCGCTCAGCAGTTCCTGGCCGGGGCCGGTCATGGTGATGAGGCCCGACTCCATGACGTAGCCACGGTCGGCAATGGCGAGGGCCCGGCTGGCGTTCTGCTCCACCAGCAAGATGGTCACTCCCAGGGCGTACACGTCGCGCACCACCTCGAAGATCTTGTCCACCATGATGGGCGACAGGCCCATGGAGGGCTCGTCGAGCAGCAGCACCTTGGGCTGGCTCATCAGCGCCCGGCCCATGGCCAGCATCTGCTGCTCACCACCGCTCATGGTGCCGGCCAGCTGGTCCTTGCGCTCACGCAGGCGCGGGAAGATGGAGAACATCTTCTCGATATCGGCCGCGATGCCCGCCTTGTCGTTGCGGATGTAGGCGCCCATCTGCAGGTTTTCGGTGATGGTCATGCGCGCAAACACGCCGCGGCCTTCCGGCACCATGACCAGGCCCTTCTTCACCAGGTCCCAGGCGCCCTTGCCCCTGATGCTCTCGCCCAGGTATTCGATGTCGCCATCGTTGATGGGCAACGTGCCGGTAATGGCCTTCATGGTGGTGGTCTTGCCGGCGCCATTCGACCCGATCAGCGACACCAGTTCGCCCTCACGCACTTCGAAGTCCACGCCCTTGACGGCCTGGATACCGCCGTAGGCCACCTTCAGGCCCTTGACCTGCAGCAGTACCTTGTTGGATTTTTCGGCCATTCTCAATGTCCTCCGGTGCCCAGATAGGCCTCAATCACTTTTTCGTTCTTCTGCACTTCGGCCGGGTTGCCCTCGGCGATCTGCTTGCCGTAATCGAGCACCGTCACGCGGTCGCACAGGCCCATCACCAGCTTCACATCGTGCTCGATCAGCAAGATGGTGCGGTTGTCGTTGCGGATGCGGTCGATCAGCTCGCGCAGCTGCACCTTCTCGGTGGCGTTCATGCCGGCGGCGGGCTCATCGAGCGCAATCAGCTGCGGGTCGGTGGCAAGCGCACGGGCAATCTCCAGGCGGCGCTGGTCGCCATACGACAGCGTGCGCGCCTTGTAGTCGGCGAACTTGCCGATGCCCACGTAGTCCAGCAGTTCCTGGGCACGCTTGGCAATCGCGGCTTCTTCTTCCTTGAAGCCCTTGGTGCGCAGCACCGCGCCCAGCAGGCCGGACTTGGTGCGAATGTGGCGGCCCACCATCACGTTCTCCAGGGCCGTCATTTCGGCGAACAGGCGAATGTTCTGGAAGGTGCGGGCGATGCCAGCCTTGGCCACTTCGTGCACGGCCGTGGGCTCGTAGGGCTTGCCGGCCAGCTCGAAGCTGCCGCTGTCGGGCGTGTACAGGCCGGTGATCACGTTGAAGAACGTGGTCTTGCCCGCGCCGTTGGGGCCGATCAGGCCATAGACCTGGCCGCGCTGGATGGTGATGCCCACGTCGGACAGGGCCTGCAGGCCGCCGAAACGCTTGGAAATGCCGGCGACCTTCAGCACCACATCATTGGATTTCTCTGTCATTGCGAACTTTCGGTGGAGTGCTTCAGGTCTTTTGCGTCAGGCTCTTGCCGTGCTCGGGCGTTGGCCACAGGCCGCGGGGGCGCAGCAGCATGATGATGATCATGGCCAGGGCAATCAGCAGCTGGCGCAGGATGGCGGAGTCGATGCGGCCGTCGGTCATGGCCTGCAGCGGGCCGGCCACGTAGCGCAGGACCTCGGGCAGGGCCGACAGCAGCACGGCGCCCAGGATCACGCCGGGGATGTGGCCAATACCGCCCAGCACCACCATGGCGACGATCATGACCGACTCCATCAGGCTGAACGACTCGGGCGACACGAAGCCCTGGAAGGCTCCGAACATGGAACCCGCCACACCACCAAACGAGGCGCCCATGCCAAAGGCGAGCAGCTTCATGTTGCGGGTGTTGATGCCCATGGCCTTGGCGGCAATTTCGTCTTCGCGGATCGCCATCCAGGCACGACCGATGCGCGAGTCCTGCAGGCGGTAGCAAATCACCACGCTGACGACCACCAGTACCAGGAACAGGTAGTAGTAGAGCGTGACGGAGTTGATGTCAAAGCCGAACAATTCGAGCCGCTTGCCCAGATCCAGTCCGAAGATCTTGACCGAGTCGATCTGGCCCATGCCCTTGGGGCCGTTGGTCAGGTTGACGGGATGGTCCAGGTTGTTCAGGAAGATGCGGATGATTTCACCGAAGCCCAGGGTCACGATGGCCAGGTAATCGCCGCGCAGCTTGAGCGTGGGCGCCCCGAGCAAGGCGCCGAAGAACGCCGCCACCAGCGCCGCCAGCGGTATCACCAGCCACAGCGAGGTGTGCAACCCGTTCGGGAACATGGCGGCAAACGCCGCGAAATTGTCTGCCAGGTGCGGCGACGCCATCAGGGCAAACAGGTAGGCACCCACGGCGTAGAACGCCACATAGCCCAGGTCGAGCAGGCCGGCGTAGCCCACCACGATGTTCAGGCCCAGCGCCAGCAGCACATACAGCAGGGCCAGGTCGGCAATGCGCACCCAGGCGTTGCCGAAGGATTGCAGGATCAGTGGCAGCACCAGCAGCGCCACGGCGCCGATGATCCAGTTGGTTTTGGTGTTCTTCATGGCAATAGGTCCTCAGGCGCGGTCGGCCACGCGTTCACCCAGCAGGCCCGAGGGGCGCAGCGTCAGGATGATGATGAGCACGATGAACGCAAAGATGTCGGTGTAGTGGCTGCCCAGCAGGCCGCCCGTGAGCGCGCCGATGTAGCCCGAGCCGATGGCCTCGATCAGGCCCAGCAGGATGCCGCCCACCACGGCACCGGCCAGGTTGCCGATGCCGCCGAACACCGCCGCCGTGAAGGCCTTGAGTCCCGGCAGGAAACCCATGGTGTGCTGCGCCGTGCCGTAGTTGGATGCATACATGATGCCGGCGATGGCCGCCAGAACGGCACCGATGATGAAGGTGGCCGAGATCACCATGTCAGGCTTCACGCCCATGAGCGAAGCCACACGGGGGTTTTCTGCCGTGGCGCGCATGGCACGGCCTAATTTGGTGTAGTTCACCAGGTACATCAGCGCAGCCAGGGCCACCACGGTCACGCCCAGAATCAGGATCTGGGTGGAGGTGATGACGGCCCCGCCCACCTGGAACGGCGTGGCCGGCAGCAAAGTGGGATAGGACTTGTAATTGGGCTTCCAGATGATCATGGCCAGCGTCTGCAGCAGGATCGACATGCCGATGGCCGTGATCAGCGGCGCCAGACGCGGGCTGCTGCGCAGCGGTTTGTAGGCCACCTTCTCGATCGTGAAATTGAGCGCGGCGGCCACCACGCAGGCAATGATGGTGGCCAGCAGCAGAATGAGCCAGCCCGGTGCTCCCGGCATGGCCTCCTGCATGAGTCCGATACAGCTCCAACTGGTGAGAGCGCCGACCATGAGCACTTCGCCATGGGCAAAATTGATCAGCTGAATAATGCCGTACACCATGGTGTAGCCCAAGGCTATCAAGGCGTACATGCTGCCGAGAACCAGACCGTTGATGATCTGCTGCAGCAAAATGTCCATAAGAGAAGTCCTTCGTTTGTGACGTACCCACCGCTTTGGCACCGAAATCGGTACAGCCTTGTGGGCCCGACTGCCATGTAGCAAAAAACCCGCCAGGAATGCAGCTGTGCGGGTTTGAGGACGCGATTGTAGCGAGTAGTTTTCGGCCGTCCGGGCCTTGTCTGGCGGGGTTTTCCCTTGGGTTTGGGATCCATCAGCCGGGGACGCAACGCATAAGAAAGATTGATGGATCTATCTCAAAAACGGAGTAAATGGATTGCCGGCGGCAGGCCGGGCCGGACGCACCGCTCGGCGGCCCGGTCGGTACTGTGACTCAGGGGTTTTCCGGGTCCGCGCTGGCAGCCGCATTGCGCACCCGCAGGTCCCGCAGCTTTTGCGCGATCTTGATTTCCAGGCCCCGCTCCACCGGCTGATAGAAGCCCGGTTCCGCCATGCCTTCGGGCAGGTAACGTTCGCCAGCGGCAAAACCGCCCTCCTCGTCATGGGCGTAGCGGTAACCCTTGCCGTAGTCGAGCGCCTTCATGAGCTGGGTGGGCGCATTGCGCAGGTGCATGGGCACGGGGCGCGTACCGTCTTGCTTCACATGGGCGCGCGCGGCGTTGTAGGCCTTGTACACGGCGTTCGATTTGGGCGCCACGGCGAGGTAGATCACGCACTCGGCCAGCGCCAGCTCGCCCTCCGGGCTGCCCAGGCGCTCGTACACCTCGCTGGCGTCGAGCGCCAGGCGCAGCGCGCGCGGGTCGGCCAGGCCCACATCCTCGGCCGCCATGCGCACCAGGCGGCGCGCCATGTAGCGCGGATCGGCGCCGCCGTCGAGCATGCGCACCAGCCAGTACAGCGCGGCGTCGGGGTCGGAGCCGCGCACCGACTTGTGCAGCGCGCTGATGGTGTCGTAGAACTGCTCTCCGCCCTTGTCGTAGCGGCGCATGCGCTCGCCCAGCACGCGGACCACCCAGGCGTCGGTGATCTCGGCCAGCTGCTCCTGGGCGGCCGCCATGGACAGCGTCTCCAGCGTGTTGAGCAGGCGGCGGGCATCGCCATCGGCGTAGGCCACCAGCCGTTCGATTGCTTCGTTTTCAATAGCTGGAAGCGCTTGCTCCTTCTGCGCCAGAGCCACAATTTTTTTCAAATCCGCGATGGACAGCGGTTGCAGCACATACACCGCCGCACGCGACAGCAGGGCCGAGTTGACCTCGAACGAAGGGTTCTCGGTGGTGGCGCCGATGAAGGTGAACAGCCCGCTCTCGACATGCGGCAAAAACGCGTCCTGCTGGCTCTTGTTGAAGCGGTGCACCTCATCCACAAAGACGATGGTGCGCTGCTGCATGAGGCCGCCCTTGGCCGCCTCGGCACGCTCCACCGCCTCGCGGATGTCCTTGACCCCGCCCAGCACGGCACTGATGCTGATGAACTGCGCATCGAACGCGTCGGCCATCAGGCGCGCAATGGTCGTCTTGCCCACACCGGGCGGGCCCCAGAGGATGCAGCTGTGCGGCCGGCCCGACTCGAACGCCAGGCGCAGCGGCATGCCCGGCCCCAGCACATGCTGCTGGCCGATGACTTCGGAGAGCTGGTGCGGGCGCAGGCGCTCGGCCAGGGGCTGGTGGGAGACGGCGGGCGGTTTCACGTTCGGCGAGGGGGCTGACTTCAATGGTAGCCGGCATTCCGGCCAATGACCGCCGGCTTCTAGAATGACCCGCATCGCGTCCGCAGCCCCTGGAGGATTTCCATGCCCGTGCGCATCGTTCAACTCGGCAGCCCTCGTGCCCCCGGCGAGGGCACCCGCATCGGCACCGTGCGCCGCCCGCCGCGCGGTGTGCCCAAGGAGCAGTTCGCGGCGCAGGACTGGTACGACGTCTGGTACCCCAACCTGGCACCGAGCCCCGAAACCGTCAAGCAGGCCCAGGCCGCCACCACGCCCCAGGAATGGGCGGCCTTCGCGCGCAAGTACCGCGCCGAGATGGCCACGCCCGAGAACCGCCACACCCTGGCGCTCCTGGCCCGGATGTCGCAGGACGCGAACTTCTCGGTCGGTTGCTACTGCGAGGACGAGGCCCACTGCCATCGCTCGGTATTGCGCCAACTGCTGGCCGAGGCCGGAGCACGGATATCCAATCCCCCCTGAGCCGCTTCGCGCCTTCCCCCCAGGGGGACGCCGCCAGCGCGGCGGGGCGGCCCTTGCGCGGCGTCTGCTGGCCTGGGCCACGCCGGTTTCGTATGCAGCGCCGCGCCATGAGTCACTGAGATGCACCCAAAAGACCAAGAACCGCTCGACGCCCTGCTCGCCCGCGTGCGCGCCTGCCACCTCTGCGCGGGGCACCTGCCGCTCGGGCCGCGCCCGGTGCTGCAGGCGCATGCAGATGCACGCATCCTCATCGCGGGCCAGGCGCCGGGCCGCAAGGTGCATGCCTCGGGCGTGCCTTTCGACGACGCCAGCGGTGAACGCCTGCGCCTATGGATGGGCATCTCGCGCGAGACCTTCTACGACCCGCGCCAGGTAGCGATACTGCCCATGGGTTTTTGCTACCCTGGCCGGGGCACATCGGGCGACCTGCCGCCGCGCCCCGAATGCGCACCGGCCTGGCGCCAACCGCTGCTGGACCGTCTGCCGCAGGTGCGGCTCACTCTCGCGATCGGCCTGTACGCCCTGGCCTGGCACCTGCCCGCCCGCAAGGGCCAGCCGCTGGCGGAGGCAGTACAGGGCACCTGCGCACGGCCGGATGCGCCCGTCCTGGCCCTGCCCCATCCGAGCCCGCGCAACAATGGCTGGCTCAAGCGCCACCCGTGGTTCGAGATCGCGCTGCAGCCCCTGGTACGGGCACGCGTGGCGGCCGTGCTGGCCACTCAGGACGAAAAACGACTCTAGCGGTTGATAAATAAGCGCCAGAAGCTCTCAAAACAAAAGCGTTTACTGCTTGAGCACATCCGCCCCTGCTGGCGGCTTGAACTGGAAGGTGCCCGGCGGCAGCGCGGCATTGGTCTGCATGCCCGTGAAGCGGATGGCTGAACGCTGGCCAAAGCTGTCCAGGATGTCGAGCGCGGCCAGTTGCTCGCCCGAAAAACCCACGCGCACGCTCTGCAACTGGCCGTCCTTGGCCTTGGGGCGGGCCAGCACCCATTGCAGGCCATCCTGGTCAGGGGCCGCTTCGAGCGTGAACTCGGCCTTCAGCGCCGACAGGTCGGGCGCCGAGGCCACCAGGGCCGCGGGCGTGCTGCCCAGGGCCTGGGCCTGGGTGCGCTGTGTCACCTGGTTCAGGTCGGCGTCGTACAACCACAGCGTCTGCCCATCAGCCACGATGGTCTGCTCAAAAGGCTTCTTGTAGATGAACTTGAAGCGCCCCGGCCGCTGGAACTCGAAGCTGCCGCTGCTGGTTTTGGTGCGCGCGGCCTGGCCGTCCTTCGGGGGCGAGGTGACGACCTGGGTGAAATCGGCGCGACCCGTCTGGCTGCCCTTCATGAAGGACTCCAGGCTTTTCAGGCCGTCAGCGCTTGCCAGTTGTGCACCAGTAGCTATCAAGAAAGTAGCAATCAATTTCTTCAACGGAAACTCCTGTCAGGGTGCAGAAAGCCCGTTCGCGGTCACTCGCTGCGGGTCGGGACCAGCACTTCGCGCTGGCCGCTGGTGGTCAGTCCGCTCACCAGGCCGGCCTTTTCCATGTCTTCGAGCAGCCGCGCCGAACGGTTGTAGCCAATGCGCAGCTTGCGCTGCACGTAGGAGATGCTGGCCTTGCGGTCCTTGAGCACCACTTCGACGGCCTGGTCGTACATGGGGTCTTTCTCGCCCCCATCGCCGCCGCCGTCCCCTGACAGATCACCGTCGCCGTCCACAGTTCCGCCTTCGAGCACGCCATCGATGTAGTCCGGCTCCCCTTGTTGCTTGAGGTAACTGACGACACGGTGCACTTCCTCGTCCGATACGAAGGCCCCATGCACACGGATCGGCAGGCCCGTGCCGCTGGCCATGTAAAGCATGTCACCCATGCCCAGCAGGGCTTCGGCGCCCATCTGGTCGAGGATGGTGCGGCTGTCGATCTTGGAGCCTACCGAGAACGCGATGCGGGTGGGAATATTGGCCTTGATCAGGCCGGTGATCACATCCACGCTGGGGCGCTGCGTGGCCAGGATCAGGTGGATGCCGGCGGCGCGCGCCTTTTGCGCCAGGCGGGCGATCAGCTCTTCGATCTTCTTGCCCACCACCATCATCAGGTCGGCCAGCTCGTCAATGATGACCACGATGTGCGGCAGGCGCTGCAGCGGCTCGGGCTCCTCGGGCGTGAGGCTGAAAGGGTTGTAGATGAACTCCTCGCGCGCCATGGCCTCGTCGATCTTGGTGTTGTAACCGGCCAGGTTGCGCACACCCAGCTTGCTCATGAGCTTGTAGCGGCGCTCCATCTCGCCCACGCACCAGTTCAGGCCGTGCGCGGCCTGCTTCATGTCGGTGACCACGGGAGCCAGCAGGTGCGGGATACCTTCGTAGACCGACATTTCCAGCATCTTGGGGTCGATCATCAAGAGGCGCACATCGCGCGCCTCGGCCTTGTACAAAAGCGAAAGGATCATCGCGTTGATCCCCACCGACTTGCCCGAGCCCGTGGTACCGGCCACCAGCACGTGTGGCATCTTGGCCAGGTCGGCCACCACCGGGTTGCCCACGATGTCCTTGCCCAGGCCCATGGTGAGCATGCTCTTGGCCTCGTGGTAGACCTGCGAGCCCAGGATTTCGGACAGGCGGATGGATTGGCGCTTGGCGTTGGGCAGCTCCAGCGCCATGTAGTTCTTGCCCGGGATGGTCTCCACCACGCGGATCGAGACCAGGCTGAGGGAGCGCGCCAGGTCCTTGGCCAGGCCGACGATCTGCGAACCTTTCACGCCGGTGGCGGGCTCGATCTCGTAACGCGTGATCACGGGGCCGGGCATGGCCGCGACCACGCGCACTTCCACGCCGAAGTCCTTGAGCTTCTTCTCGATGAGGCGGCTGGTCATCTCCAGCGTCTCGGGCGCCACGGTTTCCTGGCGCTGCAATGCGCTGTCGAGCAGATCCACCAGCGGCAGCTTGCTGTCGGGCATTTCGGTGAACAGGGGTTTTTGCCGCTCTTTCACCACGCGGGCGCTCTGCGGCACATCCACCAGCACCGGCTCGATGATCTGCACCGGCTGCGGGTGATGTTCTTCGCTTTCGGTGCGTTCCTCCAGCACCACCACCGCGCGCTCACGCGCAGCCTTGCGGCCCACGGCCACATCCTTGGCCACTTCGCGCTGGGCGCGGCGCGACTGAACCAGGGCATCAATCCGCGCACCCAGCACCTCGGCCACATGCCCCCAGGAAAAGCGGAACACCAGCGCCACCCCCAGCACCAGCAGCACGATGCCCAGCAGGCCCGAGCCGGTAAAGCCCAGCCATTTCACGCTGGCAGGCCCCACAAGGTAGCCCAGCACGCCACCGGCATGCCCCGGCAGCAAGGCTTCGAGCCGGTACAGGCGCGACCATTCGAGCGCGGTGCTGGCGCCCATCAGCACCACCAGCCCGCCCCAGAACAAGGAACGCCGCACGACGGGACTGACGGCGCCCGCGGCTGCTTCGCCACCACGCATCCACCGCGCCAGCGAGGCAATCCAGGCACGCCCCCCTGCCGCCACACACCACCACACCGAAAATCCCAGTGCGAAATAGCTGCCATCGGCCAGCCAGGCACCAAAACGCCCTGCCCAGTTGGCCACCAGTGGGTCGCCGCGCGTGCCCGAAGTGGACCAGGCAGCGTCCTGTGCGGAATAGCTGACCAGGGCCAGCAGCCAGAAAACCAGCGCCAAAAGGCCCACGACCAGGCCTATTTCGTGGCCAAAGCGGGCCGCACCGGTGCGAGGCGCAGACTTGGCCGAAGAAGATGCATTCAGGGTATTGAGGGAGTAGGTCATAAGCGTGCCGGACAAGCTTACCCCATGCACGGCGGGGCTTGCCCCACCCCCCGCCGCCACGCTGCCACACCGCCACGCACGCTCACACTCTGTAACGCAAGTGACGCTATCTTGCTGTTTTGCCGCGACCACATGGCAGCCAGGACCCCGTCCCCCTTGATCCGGCAAGCAGTATCATCAGGGCTTTTCCATGGGTTCTTACAATCGCGCTGATTGATAAGGCGTCACCAGAAAAAGCCGCGCGCGGTGGATACTTCATGGCTGATTCCGCATTTTTTCAACAGCAGCTGCCTTGAGGCAACTGCACCACACAGGTTTTGTCCATGTCCTCCACCCAACACGCGAAAGTTCTGATCCTCGGCTCCGGCCCTGCAGGCTACACGGCGGCCGTCTATGCGGCACGCGCCAACCTGAACCCGGTGCTCATCACCGGCATCGCGCAGGGCGGCCAGCTCATGACCACCACCGAGGTGGACAACTGGCCCGCCGATGTGCACGGCGTGCAGGGCCCCGACCTGATGCAGCGCTTTCTGGAGCACGCCGAGCGCTTCAAGACGCAGATCATCTTTGACCACATCAACAAGGTCGATTTCAGCCAGCGCCCCTTCACGCTCACGGGCGACAGCGGCACCTACACCTGCGACTCGCTGATCATCGCCACCGGCGCATCGGCCAAATACCTGGGCCTGCCCTCGGAAGAGGCCTTCATGGGCAAGGGCGTGTCAGGCTGCGCCACCTGCGACGGTTTCTTTTACCGTGACCAGGACGTGTGCGTGGTGGGCGGCGGCAACACGGCCGTGGAAGAAGCCCTGTACCTGTCCAACATCGCCCGCAAGGTGACGCTGGTGCACCGGCGCGACAAGTTCAAGGCCGAGCCCATCCTCGTGGACAAGCTCAACGAGAAAGTGGCGGCCGGCAAGATCGAACTCAAGGTGTTCCACACCCTGGACCAGGTGCTGGGTGACAACACCGGCGTGACAGGCATCCGCATCAAGAGCACGCTCGACGGCAGCACCCAGGACATCGCACTGCAGGGCTGCTTCATTGCCATCGGCCACGCGCCCAACACCGAGATCTTCCAGGGCCAGCTGACCATGGAAAACGGCTATATCGTCACGCAGGGCGGGCTCAAGGGCTTTGCCACCCAGACCAGCGTGCCCGGCATCTTTGCCGCGGGCGACGTGCAGGACCATGTCTACCGCCAGGCCATCACCAGCGCCGGCACGGGTTGCATGGCGGCACTCGATGCCCAGCGCTTCCTGGAACAGGAAGCTTGACGAGGCGAAGGCCCCCACGCTCCGCCGCCGCGCGGGCCGCTGCCCCCGGGGGCTTTTTTGTCTTGGGGCGGCCCGGCGACAAAAACTGGGCATCAGGCTATAATCTGCGGCTTTGCTGAATTCGGCCCGCTTTGCGGCACCCCGAAACAGCAAATCGGGTTACCGCCACCCTTTCTGGCGAGGTGAGGCCGCAAGCCATCCTGGGCAAACAAACAGCCCAGGGCTCAGCGAACGGCCGTTTATCAGTATCGGAGTGTCCTCATGGCACGCGTCTGCGACGTAACGGGCAAGAAGCCCATGACGGGGAACAATGTTTCCCACGCCAACAACAAAACCAAGCGCCGGTTCCTGCCGAACCTGCAATACCGCCGTTTCTGGGTCGAGACCGAAAACCGCTGGGTGCGCCTGCGTGTTTCGAGCGCTGCCCTGCGTTTGATCGACAAGAACGGTATCGACTCGGTGCTCGCAGACCTGCGTGCCCGTGGCCAGGCTTAAGGAGTAGCACCATGGCAAGCAAAGGCGGACGCGACAAGATCAAGCTGGAATCCACTGCGGGTACCGGCCACTTCTACACCACGACCAAGAACAAGAAGACCATGCCCGAGAAGATGCTGATCATGAAATTTGATCCCAAGGCTCGCAAGCATGTGGAATACAAGGAAATGAAGCTGAAGTAATCCAGCCTCAGGTCTTTCGGAAAAACCGCCCCGCCGCAAGGTTGGGCGGTTTTTTCATGCCCGCAGGCGGGTGCAGGCCACGGGCGTGGCAAGGAGCCTGCATGCAGCTCAGGCGCTGGGCTGGCACTCAGGCCTGCGCCGCACGCAGGCGCATCGAAAAATCACGCAGCACGGCAATGCCGCTGTCCTCGGCCCGGCGGCACCAGGCCTGCAGGTCCGCCGTGAGCTGCTCGCGCGAGTGCGAAGTGTTGAGCCACAGCTGGCGCAGTTCTTCGCGCATGGAGATCATCTTGTCGAGCACCGGTGATGCGGCGCGCACCTGGGCCAATTGCGGCAGAACCACGGCAGGCACCTTCTCGACATCCCGGTGCAGCCAGCGCATGGCGACGTTCAGCACCGATGCATCGGCCTGGCGCGCCTGCAATGCGGCCATTTCGGCCTTGCAGGCCTGGCGCACACCGCGCGCATAGGCGGCCATGACCTCGTAGCGGTTGGCAATCAGGGCCTCCAGTGTCTTTGCATCGGCCACGGGTTTCACATCGCCCAGTTGCAATCGGGGTGGCACCTTCTTGACCGTGGCCCAGCCGATCGCCTGCATCAGGCGGATGTAGGCCCAGCCAATGTCCAACTCATAGGGCTTGATCGAGAACCTGGCCGACGTCGGATAGGTGTGGTGGTTGTTGTGCAGCTCCTCGCCACCAATGAGGATGCCCCAGGGCGAGAGATTGGTGCTGGCGTCCTGCGCCTCGAAGTTGCGGTAGCCCCAGTAGTGGCCCACGCCGTTGACCACGCCAGCCGCCCAGAAGGGAATCCAGGCCATCTGCACCGCCCACACGGCTGCGCCGAGCGCGCCAAACAGGGCCAGATCCAGGACCAGCATGAGCGCCACCCCCTGCCAGCGCAAGCGGCTGTATAGATTGCGCTCGATCCAGTCATTGGGCGTGCCGTGGCCGAACTTCTGGATCGTTTCCATATTCGTCGACTCGGCGCGGTACAGCTCGGCGCCACGCCACATCACGGTGCCAAGGCCGCGTGTCTGGGGGCTGTGGGGATCGTCCACGGTTTCGCATCTGGCGTGGTGCTTGCGGTGGATGGCCACCCATTCCCGGGTGACCATGCCCGTGGCTATCCACAGCCAGAAACGGAAAAAATGCGCTGGAATGGGATGCAGGTCCAGCGCACGGTGCGCCTGGGCGCGGTGCAGGAAAATCGTGACCGCGGCAATGGTGATGTGGGTGGTGGCCAGGGTGTACAGCACGATCTGCCACCAGGCCAGGCCCCACAAGCCATGGGCCAGCCAATCCATGGCGGCGTTCAGGGCCACCCCATCCGGCAACAGCATGTTCAAGACTCCTTGTTTCCCATACCCCATCCACCACGCCCCACGGCCGCTGGTGCGGAAATACCGCGTCCCGCTGCGGTTCAGCCCTTTTTGACCCAGACCGCCGCGAAAAATCCGTCGGTCTGGTGGACATGGGGCCACAAACGCAAATAACCACTGCCGGTATCACCACCGCTGCACAGCCCCCTGGCGCCCTCCACCTTGAGTTGCTCCAGCAATTCACCGGCGTCCAGCAGGCGGAAGTCCGTGTGCGCGGCGCTGAAAGCCTCGGCAATGGCCTCATTTTCCTGCGGCAGGATGCTGCAGGTGGCATACACCAGCCGTCCGCCCGGCTTGAGCAGGCGGGCGGCGCTGTCCAGAATGGCCGTTTGCTTGACCACCAGTTCGTCCACCGCCTTGGGCGACTGGCGCCACTTGAGATCGGGGTTGCGGCGCAGCGTGCCCAGGCCCGAGCAGGGTGCGTCCACCAGCACGCGGTCGATCTTGCCGGCCAGGCGCTTGATGCGCTCGTCCCGCTCGTGGGCGATGGCTGCCGGGTGCACATTCGACAGGCCGCTGCGCGCCAGCCGCGGCTTGAGCGCATCGAGCCGGTGGGCCGACACGTCAAACGCATACAGGCGGCCGGTGCTGCGCATGCTGGCGCCAATGGCCAGCGTCTTGCCGCCCGCGCCCGCGCAAAAATCCACCACCATCTCGCCGCGCTTGGCGTCCAGCAGCAGGGCCAGCAACTGCGAGCCCTCGTCCTGCACCTCGATGGCGCCGCGCGTGAACGCATCGAGCTTGGTCAGCGCAGGCTTGTCGTCCACGCGCAGGCCCCAGGGCGAATACGGCGCGGGATGCGCCTTGATACCGGCCTTGGCCAGCTCCTTTTGCACATCGGCGCGCTTGTCCTTGAGCGCATTGACACGCAGGTCCAGTGGCGCGCTCTGTGCCAGGCTCTCCACCAGCGGCCAGAAACCCTCCCCCAGCTGGTCCTTGAGGGGCTTGACCAGCCATTCGGGCAGGTTGTGGCGATGGCGCTCCATCAGGTCATCCACTGTGACCGCATCACACTGGTCCAGCCAGTTCTTCTCCTGATCGGTCAGCGCGCTCTTGAGAAAATCGCGCGGGCCATGAAAGCCGAGGATGGCCAGGCGGCGCTCCTTGGGGCCCGAGCCCGAGGGCGCCATGTGGTCGAACAGCAGCTTCTTGCGCAGCACGGTGTAAACCGTCTCGGCCAGCGTGGCACGTTCGCGGGGGCCCAGGCCCCGGTTATCGCGGAAGAATCGTGACACCACCGCGTCGGCGGGGTGTTCAAACGTAAGGGTGAGCCTGACAAGTTCGGCGCAGGCGTCGAGAAGGACTTTGGGATGCATGCCCCGATTGTCCCACCGACACCCTGATCGGTGCATGCACCTCACCCCGAGACGCAGCGGCACAGCGGCCCTTCTGCGTCAGCCGGCACTGCCGCAGCCGCCTGCGGGACGGCTCGTTGCGAGCGCACCAGGCGCGCACAATCTGCGCCTCCCCTCTGTACTGCTCTGATTCACCGCCCTTCCCCCATGACCGACGAAGACCTGCCCGCACTCATCCGCACGCCACCTGGCCTGTACCGCCACTACAAGGGAATGCTCTATCAGGTGATCGACACCGTGCGCCACAGCGAGACGCTGGAGCCCATGACGCTGTACCGCGCGCTTTACGGCCAGCGGGGCCTGTGGGTGCGCCCTGCAGCCATGTTTCTGGAAAACGTTTCGGTGGATGGGCAGTTGCGGCCCCGCTTTGAGCGCTGCAGCGATGCGACCCCTGACATGGAGAGCTGACCCTCCGTTGCGCCAACGCAGTTACAAGGCTTGCACCAGCGCCCGCACAGCGCGCGGGTAGATCACATGTTCCTGGGTGAGCACACGCGCCGCCAGCGTATCGGCCGTGTCCCCCGGCAGCACAGGCACCACGGCCTGGTCCAGGATCGGGCCCACGTCCAGTTCGGCCGTCACCTGGTGCACCGTCACACCGGCAAACCTGCAGCCCGCATCAATGGCGCGCTGGTGCGTGTGCAGCCCGGTGAAAGCCGGCAGCAGCGAGGGGTGGATGTTGATGAGCCGCCCCGCGTAATGCGCCACAAAACCCGGTGTGAGGATGCGCATGAACCCGGCCAGCACCACCAGGGCGGGCTGATGGCGGTCGATGGTGGCGGCCAGTTCGGCGTCAAAGGCCTCGCGGCTGGCAAAGGCCTTGTGGTCCAGCACCTCGGTGGCAATGCCCTGCGCGCGGGCAAAAACCAGCCCGCCGGCATCGGCTTTGTTGCTGACCACGGCGGCCACGCGCGCGCCATAGCGCTGCTCCCAGTTTTCCTGCTGCGCGGTTCGGACGATGGTGGCCATGTTGGAGCCGCCGCCAGAGATCAAAATCACAATGTTTTTCATTGCCTGCAATTATCCCCGCCATGCCGTTCGACCCTCGTACCCGCCCCCTCACACCCCAAGAAGCCCGCGTGCTCGCCACCCTGATGGAGAAGGCCCGCACCGTGCCCGACAGCTACCCCATGTCGCTCAACGGCCTGCTGACCGGCTGCAACCAGAAGACCAGCCGCGACCCGGTGATGCAGCTGAGCGATGCCCAGGCGCAGGAAGCGTTGGATTCGCTCAAGCTGCTGAGCCTGGCGTTCGAGAGCAGCGGCAACCGCACCACCCGCTGGGAGCACAACTTCCAGCGCGGCGTGGGCGTGCCCGAGCAGTCGGCGGTGCTGCTGGGCCTCTTGATGCTGCGCGGCCCGCAGACGGCGGGCGAGCTGCGCATCAACGCCGAGCGCTGGTACCGCTTTGCCGACATCTCCTCGGTAGAAGCCTTTCTGGACGAACTGCAGGAGCGCAGCGCCGAAAAAGGCGGCCCGCTGGTCGTGCAGCTGCCCCGCGCGCCCGGCGCCCGTGAGCAGCGCTGGGCGCATTTGATGTGCGGGCCCGTGGACACCACCCCCAGCCATGTGCCCGCAGGCAGTGTGGGCTCAGCCCCGTCGCCCGCCCTGCAGGCCCGTGTGGATGCCCTGGAGGCCGAAGTGGCCATCCTCCGAAATACCGTGCAGCGGCTGTGTTCCGAACTGGGCATTTCCCCTGACTTCAGTCCAATGTCGCCACCCGGACAGGAGTGAAACGAACGCCCGTGCTACAACAGCGGAATCATTTGGAGACAAACCGATGGATCTCGCATTCACACCCGAAGAACAGGCCTTCCGCGAAGAAGTTCGCGCATGGGTTCACGCCCACCTGCCCAAGGAAATTTCCCACAAGGTGCACAACGCCCTGCGCCTGACCCGCACCGACATGCAGGGTTGGGCCAAGATTTTGGGCCAAAAGGGCTGGCTCGGTTTTGGCTGGCCGAAGGAGTTTGGCGGCCCCGGCTGGACGGCCGTGCAAAAGCACCTGTTTGAAGAAGAATGCGCCCTCGCCGGCGCACCCCGCATCATCCCCTTCGGCCCGGTGATGGTAGCCCCGGTGATCATGGCGTTTGGCAATGCCGAGCAGCAAAAGCGCTTCTTGCCCGGCATCGCCAGCGGCGAAGTGTGGTGGAGCCAGGGCTACAGCGAACCGGGCTCGGGCTCGGACCTGGCCAGCGTCAAGACCCGCGCCGAGCGCGTGGGCGACAAATACATCGTCAACGGCCAGAAGACCTGGACCACGCTGGGCCAGCACGGCGACTGGATGTTCAACCTGGTGCGCACCAGTACCGAGGGCAAGCCGCAGACCGGCATCTCCTTCCTGCTGCTGGACATGAAGTCCAAGGGCGTGACCGTGCGCCCCATCAAGCTGCTGGACGGCGAGTGTGAAGTCAATGAAGTGTTCTTCGACAACGTCGAGGTGCCTGCCGAGAACCTGATCGGTGAAGAGAACAAGGGCTGGACCTACGCCAAGCACCTGCTGAGCCACGAGCGCACCAACATCGCCGACGTGAACCGCAGCAAGCGCGAGCTGGAGCGCCTGAAGCGCATCGCCCGGGCCGAAGGCGTGTGGGAGGACCAACGTTTCCGCGACCAGATCGCGCTGCTGGAAGTGGACATCGTGGCGCTGGAAATGCTGGTGCTGCGCGTGCTATCCAACGAGAAGTCGGGCAAGAACTCGCTCGACATCGCCGGCCTGCTCAAGATCAAGGGCAGCGAGATCCAGCAGCGCTACGCCGAGCTGATGATGCTGGCCGCAGGCCCCTTTGCCATGCCCTTCATCGAAGAAGCCATGGAAGCCGGCTGGCAGGGCAACTTCCCCGGCGGCGTCACCGCCAACGCGCCGCTGGCATCCACTTACTTCAACCTGCGCAAGACCACCATCTACGGTGGCTCGAACGAGGTCCAACGCAACATCGTGGCGCAGACCGTTCTGGGCTGACGCCCAGTACGGTCCGCGCCTTGCGCGACAGAACTGCTCCCCCGTGCCCCCTCCGGGAGGGGGTTCCCGATAGAGCTTCGCTGGTTGTTGAGGGCGCCACGGCGCCACAACCAGCACAAGGAGAGACACATGGATTTCGATTTTTCTGACGACCAGGAACAGCTGCGCGACGCCGTGCGCAAGTGGGTGGACAAGGGCTACACGTTCGAGCGCCGCCGCGCTGCCGTAGCCGCGGGTGGTTTTGACCGCGCCGCCTGGAACGAACTGGCCGAGCTGGGCCTGACCGCACTCACCGTGCCCGAAGCGCACGACGGCATGGGCCAGGGCGCGATCGACGCCATGGTGGTGGCCGAAGAACTGGGCCGCGGCATTGTGCTGGAGCCCATTGCCCAGGCCTTCATCGCCTGCAGCGTGCTGTCGCACTACGCACCGGCCGACATGCAATCGGCCTGGCTGCCCCGCGTGGCCAGCGGCGAGGCGCTGGTGGTACTGGCGCAGCAGGAGCGCAAGGCGCGCTACCGCTTGAACGTTTGCGAGGCAAAAGCGATTCAAGCGCAATCGGGACATTTGCTGACAGCTACCAAAAGCATAGTACCCGCCGGGGACAAGGCCGATGCGTTCATCGTGCCTGCACAGTTGGACGGCAAAATCGTCCTTTTCCTGGTCGAGCGCACTGCCAGCGGCGTGACCACCCACGGCTACGTCACGCAAGACGGCAGCCGCGCTGCTGAAGTGCAGCTCGCCAACGCCCCTGCCACGCTCATCACCACCGATGGCCTGGCCGCGCTGGAGCTGGCCGTGGACACCGGCATCGCCGCCACCTGCGCCGAAGCCGTGGGCGTGATGGGCAAGACCGTCGCCATCACCGTCGAATACATGAACCAGCGCAAGCAGTTCGGCGTGTTCATTGCCAGCTTCCAGGCGCTGCGCCACCGCGTGGCCGACATGAAGATGCAGCTGGAGCTGGCCCGCTCGATGAGCTACTACGCCAGCCTCAAGCTCGGCGCGCCCGCGGACGAACGCCGCCGCGCCATGGCCCGCGCCAAGGTGCAGCTGGGCCAGTCCATGCGCTTCGTGGGCCAGCAGGCCGTGCAACTGCATGGTGGCATCGGCGTGACGGACGAATACATCGTGAGCCACTACTTCAAGAAGCTCACCCAACTCGAAGTGGCTTTTGGCGACACGCTGCACCACCTGGGTGAAGTGTCGGCGCGCATGCAGGACACCGCGGGTGTGTTTGCCTGAGGCCAGGTTCCCGCCGCCCGAAAAACCGCCTTCGGGCCAATGCCAGTCAGTTAAGCTTGGCTTGATCTGATTGGCAGTAAAAAGGGAACGTGTTTCACGTTCCCTTTTTATTTTGTCGATCCTGCTGCA
>NZ_FNQJ01000077.1 GCF_900107605.1 Acidovorax soli
AAGTCAATGAAATCAACGATCTACCAACACCACCTCCGCGCCAGTGCTAGCTTTTCGTACCGTCACTTATTGCACTGAAAACGAGGAGACCCCGAGTTCGCGGCCCTCACCGGTGTGCCCACCGACCAAGGCGCAGCCGGCGGCGTTGAGCACCTCGACCGCGCCGGTCATCATTTGCAGCAGCAGGTCTTCCACCTTGGATTCGAGGCCTGGCGGCACGGTGGCGATCGCTGTGGCGGACTGAGGCTCGGCACCCATGGCAAAGATGTCGCCCAACGCGTGATTGGCCGCCACCTTGCCGAACAGGTAAGGGTCGTCGATGAAGCTGCGAAAGAAGTCCACGGTGTGAACCATGGCCTTGCCCGGCGGCACGCGCACCACGGCGGCGTCGTCGGGCGAGTGAAGCCCGATCAGCACGTCGTTGCGCTCGACCGGTTGCAGGCTGCCGAGTGCGCGGGTCAGGATGCTGGCGCCCACCTTGGCGCCGCAACCACCACAGCGCATGGCAATGGCCGAGATGGCCTGGCGGGATTCTTCGGCGCTCAGCGCCAGGCTGCTGGCCGGTGCAGCCGAGGGGGCGGCACCGGGCGCCATGTCTGGCAGCTCGGTGAACTGGCGCATGAAGCGGCGATCGATCCAGTCCTTCCAGGACCAGACCCAGGTACCGGCGAAGCCGATGGAGCCGCGCGAGGCCACGGCGTATCGATTGCCGGTGGAGATCAGTGCCAGCCATTTGCGTTGCGGGTTGAAAGCCACCGTCGGCTGATCGCGCAGGCACAAGCGCAGGTTCTTCACCAGCGGTGGGCCCATGCGCACGGCAAACACACCGGCCTTCTCCAGCGGGCGGTTGGTGAACGAGGCCACATCCCCTGCGGCGAAGATTTTGGGGTCGTCCAGCGTCTGCAACCGGTCGTTGACTTTGACGAAGCCGTGTTCGTCCAGTGCCAGACCGGTGCCTTGCAGCCAGGCCGGCCCACCGGCTTGCGTGACCCACATCGTTTCGTCGGCATCGAAGGTTCGACCGTCGCGCGTGTGCAGGCAACCGGGCGCGACCTGATGCACCTCCGCACGCGTATGCACCGCGACGTGGCGCTCTTTGAGCACGCGGGCAAAGCGCGCGCGTACCCCGGCGTTGTGCGTCGGCAGGATGGAGTCGCCCGCCGTGAGCAACACAAAGTGCAGCCAATCGGGATTGCGCCCCAGCTTTTGCAGCTCGCTGCGCAGCCGGTACTGCATCGACAGCACCAGTTCAACCCCGCCCGCACCGCCGCCGACCACCGCGATCGTGAATCGATCGCGCAGCAGGCGCACGCGCTCGAGCAGATTCAGCCAGCGGAGGTTGAAGTGGGCGATGGGCTTCACGGGCACTGCGTGTGCTTGCGCGCCTTTCACCTGGCGCACATTGGGTGTGGAGCCGATGTTGATGGAGAGCAGGTCGTACGGCACCGAGGGCCGGTCCTTCATGAGCACACGCTGGTTGGACCGATCGAGGCCCGTCACTTCACCATGGATGAAGCGCGCTCCGGCAAACGAGGCCAGACGGCCCAGGTCGATGTGCACCTCGTCAAAGCTGTAGTGGCCCGAGATGTAGCCAGGCAGCATGCCGGAGTAAGGCGTGTCGATGTCGGTGCAGATGAGGGTGATGCGCAGGCCAGACTCGGGTTGCATGGCGAGCATGCGCAGCACGACAACGTGGCTGTGGCCCCCTCCGACGAGAACAAGGTCGCGCAGGATCGGTTGTTCGGAAACTTGCATGGAGGAAAGTTGAGTCGGTGAACGTCGAAGCCCTCTTCGGACGTTATGGGCCGTCATTTGAGCGGGATCGCGTCAGCCCGGCGCCCCTTGCCGGACCAAGCGGCTGCGGCCAAGCGAACGCCGCCCGTTGGTGCACCGACGACGCCGCCTGCGCTCAGGCGGTCAAACGGGCGTTTTGCGGGAACATGACTGCCCGTGCTTCGTCGTCCATCTCGGCCTTGAAAGCGTGCTTGGCCTTGAGAGCTTCGGCGCGTTGAGCTGCCGGGCGGGCGTTGACTTCATCGAG
>NZ_FNQJ01000027.1 GCF_900107605.1 Acidovorax soli
GCCGACGGCGCCGGCGTTTAACCCCTATCCCCGATCAGTTCAGGTGGGGGAGTTTGAGGTGGCCATAGGCGGGGGAATTTGGGTGGCCATCGGGGCACCGCAGCCCAAGGCACTGCGTGGGCACCTGCAACCGGGGCGCAGGATTCATTGCCCCCACATCGGAAATTCCCGACGCACCCGAAAAGGCACCCCGATTCCAAGCACCAGCAGGCCAACGGGTTGAACGACAAGGCGCGAACCAGGCGTCCGCGATAATCCAATGCCGTCCCGCCTGCCCGGCTCCATCACACCATCCCCATGAATCGCCGCCACTACGCCATCACACTGCAGCAAGCCAGCGAGGACTCTCCGACGCTGGCCAAACTGGCGGCGCTCACACGGGATTCCAGTGAACGGCTTCAGGCGATTGAACGGCTGATCCCTTCAGCCCTGCGCTCGACGGTGCAAGCAGGACCTATCGATGGAGGCAACTGGTGTCTGCTGGTGAAAAGCAACGCTGCGGCGGCAAAAATACGCCAGTTGCTGCCGGCGCTGCTGGCGCACTTGCGCAGCCGGGGGTGGGAGGTGGACTCCATTCGCCTCAAGATTCAGGCCTGATATACCCCTGAGAGAGGTGTAAGCCCGGGCGTTTTTGCGAAAAATGGTGCCGATTGTCGGAATCGAACTGACGACCTACCGCTTACAAGGCGGTTGCTCTACCAACTGAGCTAAATCGGCGAAGGCTGCATTTTATCCTGCAAAAACAGCGTCTTTTGCGGCGTGTGGTGGCTATTTGATGCGCTTGAGAGAGGGGCGCGCACTTCTGCCCGAGGTGCGCGGGGGATGGGGATCGCCGCCACCTTCCTCGGCGGGCATGCCATCGCTGGGCACCAGTTGCACCACACGGTCTTCGGCATCCTCGGCCGGCACCGGCGGGGGCACAGCAGCTGAAACAAGGCCTCCGTCGAGTACGGCAGCATCCACATCCACCGGCGCAGGAAATGCCATGCCTTGCCCATTCTCACGCGCATAAATGGCAATCACCCGCCCCACGGGCACCAGGATCTCACGCGGCTTGCCGCCAAAGCGTGCCTTGAACTCGATGAAGTCATTGCCCAGCTGCAAGGAGCTCGTCGCGTCATAACTGATGTTCAGGACAATTTCGCCATCCTTCACATATTCGCGCGGCACCTGAACGGACCCATCCACACGCACCGCCACGTAGGGTGTGAACCCGTTGTCGGTGCACCACTCATAAAGGGCCCTGATCAGGTAAGGGCGCGTGGAAGTGGAGTCCTGGGCATTCATGGTGTCGCTACGGTGCAAGTGTCGGGACAAGCAGATGGGCTTACTTGCGCATCACCTTCTCAGATGGTGTGAGCGCCTCAATGTAGGCAGGGCGCGAGAAAATGCGCTCTGCATATTTGAGCAATGGCGCCGCGTTCTTGCTGAGATCAATGCCGTAGTAATCCAGGCGCCACAGCAGTGGAGCAATGGCGACATCGAGCATCGAGAAGTTGTCACCCAGCATGTATTTGTTCTTGAGGAACACGGGGGCCAGCTGCGTCAGGCGGTCACGGATATGGGCGCGGGCCTTTTCCAGCGCCTTTTCGTTGCCCTTGGTGGCGCGCGACTCCAGGATGTTCACATGCACGAACAATTCCTTCTCGAAGTTGAGCAGGAACAGGCGCACGCGGGCACGGTCCACAGGGTCACCTGGCATCAGCTGAGGATGGGGAAACCGCTCGTCGATGTACTCGTTGATGATGTTCGACTCGTACAGGATCAGGTCACGCTCCACCAGAATCGGCACCTGACCATAGGGATTCATCACGCTGATGTCTTCGGGCTTGTTGTACAGGTCCACATCGCGGATCTCGAAATCCATGCCTTTTTCAAACAGGACAAAGCGGCAGCGGTGGGAGAAGGGACAGGTCGTACCCGAATAAAGCACCATCATGGTGGGAGGCTCCTAAAAATCAAAAGAGTGGGACGCAAAAAGCGCCCACTCTGTAAAGTCCCGCCGCGCCAGCGGGCGCGCGGTCAGCGGATCCAAGGTTTACTTGACGTCTTTCCAGAAGGCTGCGTTCAGCCTCCAGGCAATGACCGTGAAGAAGCCCAGGAAAATCAGTACCCACACACCCACCCGCACGCGGGTGTTCTGTGCGGGCTCGCCCATCCACTGCAGGTAGTTCACAAGGTCGCCAATGGTTTGGTCATACTGCAGGGGCGTCATGGTACCAGGGGTGACTTGCTCCCAGCCCTTGAAAACCTGGGTCGTTTGTCCGTGGCTTTCATGCGCCTCGAACACCGGACGGCGGTCGCCTTGCAACTCCCAGAGCACATGGGGCATGCCCACATTCTGGAACAGCAAGTTGTTCCAGCCAGTAGCCTTGGCTCCATCACGATAGAACGTGCGCAGGAACGTGTAAAGGTAGTCCGCCCCCGTGCCACCGTGGCCCGCACGCGAGCGTGCGATGACCGTCAAGTCAGGCGGGTTGGCACCGAACCATTCCTTGGCCTGCTTGGGATCGATGGAGGCCTTCATGGTTTCACCCACCTTCTCCGTGGTGAACAGAAGGTTGTCCTTGATCTGCTGATCGGTCAGACCAATGTCGCGCAGTCGGTTGAACCGCATGAACGCAGCCGAATGGCAGCTCAGGCAATAGTTCACAAACACCTTGGCGCCGTTTTGCAGCGAAGCCAGGTCGTTGGTCTTGTTGGGAGCCTTGTCCCAGGCAATGGCGCTGCCACCGGCGGCATGCGCAGCACCGGCTGCCAAGCCCAGTGCAGCAACCAGCGTGAGGATGAGTTTCTTCATTGTTGTTATCTCCAGGGCTCAATGCGCAGTGAAGTTGACACGGTCAGGCACTGGCTTGGTTGCACCGATACGGCTCCACCAGGGCATCAGCAGGAAGAAACCGAAATAGAACAACGTGCCCACCTGCGAAACGCGCTCACCCACGGGCGATGGCGGCTGCACGCCCAGGTACCCCAGAATCAGGAAGTTGATCACGAAGACGGCATACAGATACTTGTGCCAGTTGGGGCGATAGCGGATGGACTTCACTTCACAGGCGTCCAGCCATGGCAGGAAGAACAGGATGATCACGGCACCACCCATCACCACCACGCCCCAGAACTTGGCATCGATCGCCAGCATGAGCAGAACCGCAACCACGGCTGCAATCACAATGCCCCCCTTGAGGAACCCAGGCAGCCGGGCCTTGACCACGCCGAGGAAAGCGCCCGCCAGCACGCAGGCGATCAGCGCGTACATCATCTCGCTGGTGATGGCACGCAGCATGGAGTAGAACGGCGTGAAGTACCAGACAGGTGCAATGTGCAGCGGCGTCACCAACGGATCTGCCGGGATGAAATTGTTGTACTCCAGGAAATAGCCACCGAACTCGGGTGCAAAAAACACCACTGCCGTGAAAGCCATGAGGAACATGCTCAGCGCGAAGATGTCATGCACCGTGTAGTAGGGATGGAACGGCACGCCGTCGAGCGGTTTGCCCTTGGCATCCTTGGGTGCGTTGGGCGCCTTGATTTCCACGCCATCGGGATTGTTGGACCCCACATCGTGCAAGGCCAGCAAGTGGGCGACCACCAGACCCAGCAGCACCAGCGGCACAGCAATCACATGGAAGCTGAAGAAGCGGTTGAGCGTCGCATCGCCGACCACGTAGTCGCCACGAATCAGCAGTGCCAGGTCAGGACCAACGAAAGGAATGGCGGCAAACAGGTTGACGATCACCTGCGCACCCCAGTACGACATCTGGCCCCAGGGCAGCAGGTAGCCCATGAAGGCTTCAGCCATGAGCGCCAGGAAAATCGCGCAGCCAAAGATCCAGACCAGTTCACGCGGTTTGCGGTAGCTGCCATAGATCAGGCCACGGAACATGTGCAGGTAGACGACGATGAAGAACGCCGAGGCCCCCGTAGAGTGCATGTAGCGGATCAGCCAGCCCCAGGGCACATCACGCATGATGTACTCGACCGATGCAAACGCCAGCGCTGCATCTGGCTTGTAGTGCATCACCAGGAAGATCCCGGTGACGATCTGGATCACCAGCACCACCAGTGCCAGCGAGCCAAAGACGTACCAGAAGTTGAAGTTCTTCGGAGCGTAGTACTCCGACATGTGCACGCGGTAGGCATCGAACGCCGTTGGAAAACGGTTTTCGAACCAGTTCGTGACCTTGGCACCGGCCGAGGCGTTGGGGGAGATTTCTTTGAATTCGTGGGCCATGTAGTGCTCCTTCAGGCCTTCTTGTCTTCGCCGATGATCAGACGTGTATCGGAGAGATACATGTGCGGCGGCACCTCGAGGTTGTCAGGTGCGGGCTTGTTCTTGAACACCCGACCGGCCACGTCAAACGTGGAGCCATGGCAAGCGCACAGAAAGCCACCATGCCAGTCATCGGGCAGCGACGGCTGAGGAC
The DNA here is from genome assembly GCF_900107605.1 of Acidovorax soli. Taxonomy (GTDB): domain Bacteria; phylum Pseudomonadota; class Gammaproteobacteria; order Burkholderiales; family Burkholderiaceae_C; genus Acidovorax; species Acidovorax soli. The sequence goes on from NZ_FNQJ01000027.1 coordinate 4,428, forward strand.
CAGTCTGGAACCTGTCACCTGGCGAGCAGCCCAGGTGGGTGCATATGCCCACGCCGACAAACACTTCGGGCTTGATCGAGCGGTGCTGATTCTTGGCGTACTCAGGAATAGGGTAGGCCTTGCGATCGGATTTTGGATCGGCCACCTGGGGCTCGGTTTGCGCCAGGGATTCCAGTTGCTCGGGTGTGCGCTTCAGGATCCACACCGGTTTGCCGCGCCACTCCACGGTCATTTTTTCTCCGGGCTTGAGGGCGGAGATATCCACCTCAACGGCGGCACCTGCGGCCTTGGCTCGCTCGGAGGGCTGGAAAGAACTCACGAAAGGTACGGCAGCTGCCACGCCGCCCACCGCACCAGCGCAGGCAGACGTGATGATCCACGTCCGCTTGCTGGAGTCGATTGGAGTGTCACTCATGGGGATCCTCGATGAACATCGCTAGATTGGGGTCAACTGCGAATTGTAGCGGAGTGAAAATGGGTAATTCAATGTACAGGCCCGCCTTGACAGGCCTGCAAACTGAGCAATACTTGCGCATCCGCAATTAATCGAGAAATAACCATGAGCATGATGCAAGAGTTCCGCGAATTTGCGATCAAGGGCAACGTGATCGACCTGGCCGTCGGCGTGATCATCGGTGGCGCTTTCGGCAAGATTGTCGATTCGGTGGTTTCCGACCTGATCCTGCCCCTGGTGGGCCTGGTGTTTGGCAAGCTCGATTTTTCCAACATGTTCATCGCGCTGGGCGAGGTACCGGCGGGTACGGCGCAGACGCTGGATGCCATCAAGAAGGCCGGTGTCCCGGTGTTCGCTTACGGCAACTTCATCACCGTGGCGGTGAATTTCCTGATCCTTGCGTTCATCATCTTCATCATGGTCAAGCAGATCAACCGCCTCAAGCGCGAAGCGCCCGCAGCGCCAGAAGCCCCCGCAGCACCCGCTGAAGACATCGTTCTGCTGCGCGAAATCCGCGACAGCCTCAAGCGCTGAAACGCGTTCATGGGCACGCGGCACCCTTGCCGCTCCACCATTGCCAGCGCCCTCAGCACCTGCTGAGGGCGTTTGTTTTTATCGAACCATCTGGCGTGCAACCCGGACCGCCTCCACCAGGCTTGCAGCATCGGCAACGCCCTGGCCGGCAATATCGAAAGCGGTGCCGTGGTCTGGACTGGTGCGCACCAGCGGCAGGCCCAGCGTCACGTTCACCCCCTTGTCCACCCCCAGGTATTTCACGGGGATCAAGCCCTGGTCGTGGTACATGGCCAGCACCACATCGAACTCCCCGGCATGCTGCGGCGTGTGGCGCGCGCGCATGAACACCGTGTCGGGCGCCAACGGGCCATGCACATCCATGCCCAGCGCACGCGCATCGGCGACGGCGGGTACGATGCTGTCGATTTCCTCGCGTCCGAACAAGCCCCCTTCGCCGGCGTGCGGATTGAGGCCCGCCACCGCCATGCGCGGCGCCCGCCCCAGACTTCGCAGCAACGCGGCATGGGTGATCTGCAGGGTCTGCAAGATGTTTTCCCGCGTCACGGCCGCGATGGCGTCGCGCAGCGACAGGTGGATGCTGACCAGCACCGTGCGCAGTTCATCACTGGCCAGCATCATGCGCACCGGCATGGCAGCCAGCGGCACGCCCTGATGGGCCGCCGCCTCGGCCTGCAGCAACTCGGTATGGCCGGGAAAGCTCACCCCCGCGGCAGACAGCGCCTCCTTGTGCAACGGCGCCGTCACCAGGGCCGCAATGTGGCCCTGCAGGGCGGCTCGCGCGGCCCACACCACGCAGTCGGCTGCAGCACGGCCGGCCGCGGCACTCACCTGGCCCCACGGCACGGGGCCGGGCAAGCCAGGCAATTGCAGCACCGGCATGCAGCGCGATGGCACCTGCCAGGCGTCATCGGGCGATGCGATCAGCGCTACCGGCAACTCCGGCACGCCAGGGCGCACGATGCACTGCGCAGCGCGGCGCAGGGTGGCCAGATCGCCCACCGCAAAGCAGCCGCGCAGCATGTCGGGAGCGTCGCGAAAGGCCTTGGCAACGATTTCGGGACCGATACCGGCTGGGTCACCCTGGGTGATGGCAATGGTTTGCATGATGAAATTTTGGATCAAATCAGCCGCAAGCGCCCTTAAATAAAGCGCCAGAAGCTATCAATTAAATAGCATGAATACATGGAGCACCACACTCCGCTCACGCCGGGTTGTCAATCTCGATGAAATGGTGCTCCACCCCCAACTGCTGCGCCACCCGCGCGGCAGCGGCGGGGGCACCATAACGCTCGGTGGCATGGTGGCCGGCGGCAATGAAGGCCACACCCGTTTCCCGCGCCAGGTGGGCCTGGGGCTCCGAGATTTCGCCGGTGATGAAGGCATCGGCCCCTGCGGCAATGGCCGATTCGAAATAACCCTGCGCCCCGCCCGTGCACCAGGCCACGCGCCGGATGCGCCGCGCCGCTGGCTGCACCAGCGTCACGGGGCGGCCCAGCGCCCGTGCCACATGGTCTGCCAGCGCCTGCGCGCCATCCAGCGCGGCCGGCCCGGCAAAGCCCAGGTCCTGCTCGCCAAAGCGCTGGTCGGCCGTCCAGCCCAGCACCCGCCCCAGCTGCGCGTTGTTGCCTACTTCGGGGTGCGCATCGAGCGGCAGATGGTAGGCAAACAGGTTGATGTCATGCGCCAGCAGCAGGCGCAGGCGTTCGCGCATCCAGCCAGTAATGCGGCCATCCTGTCCGCGCCAGAACAGGCCATGGTGCACAAAAATGGCGTCGGCCCGGCGCGCAATGGCGGCTTCGATCAACGCCCGGCTGGCCGTCACGCCGCTCACGATGCAGGCAATGTCGGCCTTGCCCTCGACCTGCAGGCCATTGGGGCCGTAGTCCTTGAAACGCTCGGGTTGCAGCAGGCTGTCAAATGCCTGCACGAGTGTGGTGCGGGAAATGCTCATCACGGTATTGTCACCGCCGCCCGCACGCCATGGCGCTGGTCTTGGCGGCAAGAAACATCAACTCTTTGGCCACGCCAAAGGTGCGCTGCCGACAGCGCTGCCGCCAGCACAATGCCGCAGACGCGCCTGCGGCCGCCGCCCCGGGATTGGGGGATTCGGCCAGGCCCAAGTGGGTTTACACCATGCGCAACACGGCAACAACGCTGAATAAAATTTCACGATCACCCCTCTCGCAAAGCAGAGAACCGCCCTCACAACTGAAGGCAACCGTGCGCAGGAAACTGACCGTTCAGCGACAATCATCGGCGGTCCGCCAACAATGTGGACACGGCTTTCCCGGCACCCACTCCCAGAGTCACTCAAAACACCATGAAGCGCATTTGGCTCCTCTTTTCCCAGTCCGTGACGGTGCTCGTTGCCGCCTACTTTGTTGTCGCCACCCTGCAGCCGGACTGGCTGGGCCGGGGCACCACGCGCTCGGGTGCAGGCATTGCGCTGGTCGAGGCGCCCGCCACAAGTTCCGCGCAACCGGAACCTGGAAGCCTCAGCAGCGCCGCCCGCAAAGCCGCGCCTGCCGTGGTCAGCATCAACACCAGCAAGGAAGTGCGGCACCCGCGCAGCAACGATCCGTGGTTCCAGTTCTTCTTTGGCGACCAGGGCAGCCAGTCCCAAACCGGACTGGGCAGCGGTGTGATCATCAGCCCCGACGGCTACATCCTCACCAACAACCATGTGGTCGAGGGCGCTGACGAGATCGAGGTCACGCTCACCGACAGCCGCCGTGCCCGGGCCACCGTGATCGGCACTGACCCCGACACCGATCTGGCCATTCTCAAGGTGGAACTCGACAAGCTGCCCGTCATCGTGCTGGGCAACTCCGACCAGGTCGCCGTGGGCGACCGGGTGCTGGCCATCGGCAATCCCTTCGGCGTGGGCCAGACGGTGACCAGCGGCATCATCAGCGCGCTGGGCCGCAGCCAGCTGGGCATCAACACCTTCGAAAACTTCATCCAGACCGATGCAGCCATCAACCCCGGCAACTCGGGGGGCGCGCTGGTGGACGTCAACGGCAACCTGCTGGGCATCAACACGGCCATCTATTCGCGCTCCGGTGGCAGCATGGGCATCGGCTTTGCCATTCCCGTGTCCACCGCCCGGCTGGTGCTCGACGGCATTGTGAAAGACGGTCAGGTGACCCGGGGCTGGATTGGCGTGGAGCCCAATGAACTCTCGCCCGAACTGGCCGAGACCTTTGGCGTGAAAGCCACCGAGGGCGTGATCATCACCGGCGTGCTGCAGGACGGCCCCGCCGCCCAGGCCGGCCTGCGGCCCGGTGACGTGATCGTGCGCGTCGATGGCAAGGCCGTTACCAACGTTTCCGAATTGCTCACGGCCGTGGCGGCCCTCAAGCCCGGCACCGCCACACCCTTCGCCGTGCAGCGCGGCGATGCCATGGTGGACCTGAAGGTCACCCCCGGCGTTCGTCCCCGGCCGCAACGTGCCGTGAAGCGCTGACAAGGCGCTGCTGAAGCGCTGGCGCCGTGCTGGCCATCGGTGCATTGGCGTTGCCGCACGCGCTCTGATGCTCCAAAAAAATAGCTTCCAGCGCTTGATGGGTAAGCGTTGGAAGCTATGTTTGCTTCAGGCCAGCACCGGCATCCGATTGCGTGGCAATCAGGACGAGGAGGATGCCGCCTCTTCGGCGTCTTCGGGTGCCTTGGTGTGCTTGATGAAGATCTGGGCCGCCCAGATACCCACTTCGTAGAGCAGGCACATCGGAATGGCCAATGCCAGCTGGGACACCACATCCGGAGGCGTGACCACGGCCGCGATGATGAACGCGATCACGATGAAATAACCCCGAAAGCTCTTGAGCTTTTCCACACTCACAATGTTCATGCGGGCCAGCACCACCACCGCGATGGGCACCTCGAATGCCATGCCGAACGCCAGGAACATGGTCAGCACGAAGCCGAGGTAGGCCTCGATGTCTGGCGCCGCCGTGATGCTCTTGGGCGCGAAGCCCTGGATAAAGCTGAACACCTGCCCGAAGACGAAGAAGTAGCAAAAAGCCACCCCGATGAAAAACAGTACGGTGCTCGACACCACCAGGGGCAGCACCAGCTTCTTTTCGTGCGAATAGAGGCCGGGCGCCACAAACGCCCACAGTTGCCACAGCACGACAGGCAATGCCAGCAGAAATGCCGACATGAGCAATATCTTGAGCGGCACCATGAAAGGCGAGATCACCGAGGTGGCGATCAGCGTGGCCCCCTTGGGCAGATGGGCCACCAGCGGCGCCGCCAGAAAGTCGTAGAGCGCGCCAGGGCCGGGAAAGAAGAACAGCAGCGCTGCCGCCACACCGATGGCGATGATGGCCTTGACCAGGCGGTCGCGCAGTTCCATGAGGTGCTGCACAAACGGCTGCTCGGTGCCGGCCAGTTCGTCTTGGGAGGGGGTTTCGGACATGTTGGAATTTCGCGGGCGTCAGCAACGCCCCCGCTGCGCGGCAGGATGCAGCATCAATGGAATTTCTGTGGCCGGTAGCGCGCAACGCGCGCCGCGCCCGACAGGGCCTTGGTACGCACGCCACTGCGCGCCTTGTACCACTGGGGCATGGCGCCCTTTTTCAGGCGCCAGTTCTTGCCCGGGTGCCTGTAGGCGGGCACCACGGCGAACGGGTCATGCAGGTCGGCACTGGCCGTACCGCTGGCTTGGGCCAGGTCCTTTTCGAATTCGCTGGCGCTGGTCTGGATGGATTGCTCCACATCCCGGGCCGCGTTTTCGACCGTGTCCTTCATCTTCTTGAGCTCGTCGAGCTCCATGGACCGGTTCACCTCGGACTTCACGTCCGCCACGTAACGCTGCGCCTTGCCCAGCAAGGCGCCCACCGTGCGGGCAACGCGCGGCAGCTTCTCGGGCCCGATGACAATGAGTGCCACCACGCCGATCAGCGCCATCTTGGACAGGCCAATATCAATCATGGAAGCGCCAGCGCCCGAACTCAGCTCTTTTGCTTGGCTTCGACATCGATGGTGGTCTTGTCGGCGGTGGCCTGGTTGGCCACCTGACCGGCGGGGGGCGTTGCAGCGTTGGTGTCCGGCGAGGAGCCATCCTTCATGCCGTCCTTGAAGCCCTTGACAGCGCCTCCCAGGTCAGAACCCATGTTCTTGAGTTTCTTGGTGCCAAACACCATCACAACGATCAGCAGCACGATCAGCCAGTGCCAGATGGAAAAAGAACCCATGGAATATCTCCTAACGAATTGGAATCATTTTAGACGGCGGCCGCGACAGGAGTTCAAAGCGCCTGCACAACCCCCAGGGGGAAAAGCATTCAGCCCTTGAGCCAGGGGCGCGGACCACCGATCACATGCATGTGCAGATGGTGGATCTCCTGCCCGCCTTCAAGCCCCGTGTTCGCCACGATGCGAAACCCCCCCTCTGGATACGGATTGCAGCCCTGCTCCAGGGCCAGGCGCGGCGCCAGTGCCAGCATGCGGCCCAGCAGGCCGGCATGCTCGGGCGTGACCTGCGCCATCGAGGGGATGTGCAGCCTGGGCACCATCAAAAAGTGCACCGGCGCCCAGGGGTGGATGTCATGGAAGGCAAAGATTTCCTCGTCTTCATAGACCTTCTTCGAAGGAATCTGGCCTGCGATGATTTTGCAGAAAAGGCAGTTTGGATCGTGCATGGCGAAAAAGAAGGCTGGCTCAGCGCCCAAAGGCACACGGGCAGTTACACATTGTCGGCGATGTTGAGGGAGGGGCGCACACCCACATCGCGGTGGTGCGCTTTCAGCCAGTCCTGGCCTGCCGTGCGCCCCAGCGCGAACAGCTTGCGCACAAAGGCCATGTCCGCGCGCGCCTTGCTGTCAGCGCCAAATGGGGCCAGCACCGCGCCACCGTCAATGCGGTGCATGCGCACGTTCTTGTAGCGGCGCGCGTCCAGCTTGCCCTCGGCCAGCAGGCGCCGCACGAACTCGATGGCACGGAGTTCGGCCAGCAGGCTGGCATTGAAGGTCACCTCGTTCATGCGTTCGAGGATTTCGGGGGCCGTGTCGGGCAGCCCGTGGTGCTCGGTCGGATTGATCTGCACCAGCAGAATGTCGGAGGTGTCGGTCTGGTAGATCAGCGGGTGCAGCGCGGGATTGCCGGAATAACCCCCATCCCAGTACCGTTCGCCCTCGATCTCCACGGCCTTGAACAACAGCGGCAGGCAGGCCGACGCCATCACCGCGTCGGCGCTGAGCCGTGCGCCCGAGAAGATTTCGCCGCGCCCGGTGCGCACATTGGTGGCACACACAAACACCTTGGGGCCGGAGGCGCCCTTGGCGGCGCACAGCAGTTCGAAATCCACCTCGCGCTCCAGCAGCCGGCGCAGGGGGTTGATGTCCAGGGGATTGGTCTGGTAGGGCGACAACCAGCGGTTCATCATGCCCAGCAGCGGGTTGGCGGCTGCCAGCGGCGTGCCCCACATCAGGCTGCCCAGCGTCCCGACGCCTTCCCACAGCCGCGTCAGCGCAGCGCGGGCCAGTTCGCATCCGGCCGCGTGGGCTTCTTTCGGATCTTTGTGCTGCTGGGCCGCCTGCGCAAAACCATGCGCCACCGCCACGGCGTTCATGGCTCCGGCGCTGGTGCCGCTGATACCACCGATCATCAGGCGCCCATCTTCGAGCAGCGCGTCCAGCACGCCCCAGGTCAGCGCGCCATGCGAGCCGCCGCCCTGCAGCGCCAGATTGATGGGTGTCAGCGTGCCGCGCTCAGGCATCGATGGCCTGGCTGTTGTTCATGGTCACCATGCCGCGCACGATGCGGTACAGGAACCAGATGGAGATCAGGCCCCAGGCCACCCAGCCGGGAAAGAAAAACAGCAGCCACAGCGGCGCCGTGACGATGTACAGCACCCCCGCCCACAACACCGTGCGGATGCGCCAGGCAAAGTGGCTGGCCTGCCAGGTGCCCGCGCCCTCGCCCTGTTTCACCAGGTCGATGACCAGCGCGATGATGAGCAGCGCCGCGCCCGGCTGCGCGCCCGGGATGACGGCACCCACGGCCACGATCAGGTGCAGCACATAGCTGACCCAGCCCCAGGCCTTGAGGCCCTCGGCCTTCTCGTCGTTGGTCTGCACATCGATGATGTCGTTCATGGCGATTTTTCCTGGGCCGCACGCGCAACCGCCTTGCGCAAGGCTTTTTCCTCGATACCGCTGGTGCCCTCGCGGCGCTCGAGTTCGGCCAGCACGTCGGCGGGCGTGAGGCCATAGTGGGCCAGCGCAATCATGGAGTGGAACCACAGGTCGGCCACTTCGTAGACGATTTTGGCCTTGTCGGCGCCATGGTCCACGTCCTTGGCCGCCATGACCACCTCGGTGGCCTCTTCGCCGATCTTCTTCAGGAACGCATCCGGCCCCTTGTGCAGCAGGCGCGAAACGTAGCTCTTATCCGGATCGCCGCCGTTCGACGGCTTGCGGCTTTCGATGACGGCAGCCAGACGCGCCAGCGCGTCCTGCGAAGTCGGGGCCAGGGAATCGTTGGAACTCATGGGTGTTATCTGTAGATGGATTCAGGGTCTTTCAAGACCGGCTCGACCGCCTGCCAGGCGCCGTCCCGGAGCACGCTGAAAAAGCAGCTGTGGCGGCCGGTATGGCAGGCAATGCCGGGCTCGTGCCCGAGCTGGGTGATCTTGAGCAGCACCACGTCGTTGTCGCAATCGAGGCGGATTTCATGCACCGTCTGCACATGGCCCGACTCTTCACCCTTGAACCACAGCTTTTTGCGCGAGCGGCTGAAGTACACGGCCCGGCCCAGTTCTGCCGTTTTTTGCAGCGCCTCGCGGTTCATCCAGGCAAACATCAGCACGTCGCCCGTGCCCTGCTCTTGCGCAATCACGGGCACCAGGCCCTGCGCATCCCACTTCACTTCGTTGAGCCAGTTCATGGGTGCGATTGTCGATGATTTGGGTGACGGCGCGGTGCGCCCACCCCGGCCTTGAAGCCTTTTGAGGCTATAGCGCTTATGTATCAAGCGCTAAAGCCATCAAATAGTGAGCAAATGACGATCACAGACGCACCGGAATCCCGCGCTCGGCCATGTGCTGCTTGGCCTGCAACACCGTGAACTCGCCGTAGTGGAAGATGCTGGCGGCCAGCACGGCGTCGGCACCGCCGATCTGGATGCCGTCAGCCAGATGGTCGAGGTTGCCCACACCGCCCGAGGCAATCACGGGCACGCTGACGGCATCGCTCACGGCGCGCGTGAGGGCCAGATCAAAGCCCGCCTTGGTGCCGTCGCGGTCCATGCTGGTCAGCAGGATCTCGCCGGCGCCGCGCTGCGCCATCTCGCTCGCCCAGGCCACGGCATCCAGGCCGGTGTTCTTGCGCCCGCCATGGCTGTAGACATCCCAGCCGGGGCCCACGGTCCGGCCATCGGGTCCCTGGCGCAGCGCCTCCTCTTCGGAGCGGCGCTTGGCATCGATGGCCACCACGATGCACTGCGCGCCGTAGCGGGCCGATGCCGCGCTGATCACGTCGGGATTGGCAATGGCGGCCGAGTTGAAGCTGGTCTTGTCGGCCCCCGCGTTGAGCAGGCGGCGCACGTCATCGACCGTGCGCACGCCCCCGCCCACGGTGAGCGGAATGAACACCTGGCTGGCCACCGCCTCGATGATGTGCAGGATCAGGTCGCGCCCGTCGCTAGTGGCGGTGATGTCCAGAAACGTGAGTTCGTCGGCACCCTGCGCGTTGTAGCGCGCGGCGATCTCGACCGGGTCGCCCGCATCGCGCAATTCGACAAAGTTGACGCCCTTGACGACACGACCACCGGTCACGTCAAGGCAGGGGATGATGCGTTTGGCAAGCATGGAATGAAAGCGCTATCGGCAAGGCTGGTTGGGGGCAACAAGATACCACGCAGGCGCACCACCAGTGCAGTGCAGCCCTCAGAACCTGTGCATGTTCACGGAACGAGTGGACGATCTCACCCCAGCGTGCGCGCCACCCCGTTTTGCCAGCGCCACACATCGGCGCACATGCGGTCCACCCCGTGGCGGGCGCGCCAGCCCAGCAGCCGCTCGGCCAGCGCCGGGTCGGCCCAGCACTGCGCCACATCACCCGGCCGCCGCGCCACCATCTGGTAGGGCACGGCACGGCCGCTGGCCTGCTCGAAGCCGCGCACCATCTCCAGCACCGACACCGGCTGCCCGGTGCCCAGGTTCACGGTGAGCAGCCCGGCGTGCTCGCGCAGATAACGCAGGGCGGCCACATGGCCCTCGGCCAGATCGCACACATGGATGTAGTCGCGCACGCCCGTGCCATCGGGCGTGGGGTAGTCGTTGCCATACACGCTCAGGGATGCGCGCTGCCCGGCCGCCACCTGCGCCACATAGGGCATCAGGTTGCCCGGCTCGCCCTGGGGGTCTTCGCCGATGAGCCCGCTCTCGTGCGCGCCCACGGGGTTGAAATAGCGCAGCCGCGCAATGCGCCACTGGCCAGGCTCGGCGTGGTCCACATCCGCCAGCACCTGCTCCATCATGAGCTTGCTCCAGCCGTAGGGGTTGGTGGCGGACAGGGGAAAATCCTCGCGGATCGGTACCGACGCAGGCTCGCCATAGACAGTAGCCGATGAGGAGAACACCAGCGTGTGCACGCCCGCCGCCTGCATGGCGCGCAGCAAGGTCACCGTGCCAGCGACGTTGTTGTCGTAATAACGCAGCGGCTCGCGCACCGACTCCCCCACGGCCTTGAGTGCGGCAAAGTGGATCACGCCCTCGATGGGATGCTGCGCGAACACGCGCGCCAGCCCCTGTGCATCGCGCACATCGCCCTCGATGCACAGGGGCTGCGTGCCCGTGATGCGCCCCAGGCGCTCCAGCACCGAGCGGCGGCTGTTGCAAAAGTTGTCCAGAATCAGACAGGGAATGCCCGCCTGGGCCAGAGCCACGCAGGTGTGCGAGCCAATAAAGCCGGCGCCGCCGGTTACAAGAATCATCTAAAGCACCACTTCCATGAAACGACGGGAATCGATCGACCCGCTCTTTGCACAGGTTCTCAGAGCCTGTTGACGATCTCCCTGGGGTCGCGCAGCGGTCTTTGCGCGATGGGATGCAAAGCGCGGTGCGCAGTGGATAGCCCGGCTATCCACAAGCGCCGCAACGCCGCAGACCGCCCGCAAAGACCGCTGCCCGAAGGGTTGGAGCGAAATCGGGCGACAAGGCTGCCCCGGCCGCTTGCATGGGCACGAGCCCATGCGGCGCACCTGAAGCATCCACTCATCCCGATTGCGCTCCAACGCGATCCCCTGCGAGATCGTCAACAAGCTCTTATAGGATATCCGTAACCGCCCACCGCATCATCCGGCCGGAACCATCGGATCTGCGCCCACCTTCCGCGAACGATCCCTGGCCGTGCGCACGGTCTGCCGAGCGCACCTTGATCACGTCCCTCTGCATCCCCTAGCGAACGCGACAAGGCTGTCGCACTAGGACGCCTGCAGCACCCTGAGTTCTTGCCAACCTTGCCACTGCGCCTGCGGCGCCAGGGTCACGGGCTGGTCGATCCGGGCCGCTTCCACGCACAGCATGGAGCGGTAGCCATCGGGTGGCATGTCTGCCAGCCGGGTGCAGAGTTCAGCCCCCGGGTTCCAGACCACGGTGTCGGACAGGCTGGCGCTCTGGGTGATCTGAAGCCATTGGGCACCGTCGAGCAGTTGCATGGGCCCGGCGGGCGCCTGAAAGACGCAGTCGTATTCACCCGCCAGGCGCACCGCGCCCCGCTGCACGCCGCGTGCGTCCGCCACTGCGTCCCAGCGCGCGCAGCCATCGAGTCCGCGCAGGTGGACATGCTCGACATTCTCCACGCGCAGATAGGTGTGCAGCGCGGTGGTGAAACTCCAGGCATCGGCGTCCGTGTCGCCCGTATTGCGCACCGCCAGTTGCACCCGCAGGCTGCCTGCCCCCAGCGCCACCGTCAGCTGCGCCGCAAAGCGCTCGGGCCACCAGGCGCGCGTGGCCTCGCTGTCGGCAAGTTCCAGGCACACAACCGACTGCGCATCGCCATCACCGCCCGACAACACGCGGCGCCAGGCCAGATTGCGCGCAAAACCATGCTTGGGCAAGGGGCCGCGCTGGTTGAACTGGGGAAAGCACAGCGGGATGCCGCCACGGATGGCCGACTGGCCATCGAAAACCGCCTGGGGACTCAGGTACAGGCGCTCGCGCCCGCCGGCCACCCACGAGAGCACCTGGGCACCATGCAAGGCCACCAGCGCGCTATCGCCCTGGGGCGCCTGCAGGCGGATGCAGGGCTGCCCCTGAAAAATCTCTGTGCCACCCCACGCAGCCACCGCCGCACTGTCAGGCGGCATGGCCCAGCGAGTCGGCGCGCGCCTGGGCCGCAGCAAAGTCGAGGTCGCCACTGTAGATGGCGCGGCCGCAGATCACGCCTTCGACGCCTTCGCTCTCCACGGCGCACAGCTGCTCGATATCGGCCATGTTCGACAGGCCGCCCGAGGCGATCACGGGAATGGACAGCGCCTGCGCGAGCTTCACGGTGGCGTCGATGTTGATGCCCGAGAGCATGCCGTCACGGCCGATGTCGGTGTAGATGATGGATTCGACACCCCAGTCCTCGAACTTCCGGGCCAGGTCCACCACCTCATGGCCGGTGAGCTTGCTCCAGCCATCGGTGGCCACCTTGCCGTCCTTGGCATCCAGCCCCACGATGATGTGGCCGCCAAAGGCGCTGCAGGCGTCTTTGAGGAAACCGGGATTCTTGACCGCTGCCGTGCCGATGATCACGTAGCGCAGGCCGCCGTCGATGTATTTCTCGATGGTGTCCAGGTCGCGAATACCGCCACCCAGCTGCACCGGAATTTCTTCGCCCACCTCCTTGAGGATGGACTTGATCGCGCCGTGGTTCTTGGGCACGCCGGCGAAGGCACCATTCAGGTCCACCAGATGCAGGCGGCGCGCGCCGGCATCCACCCATTTGCGGGCCATGGCGGCAGGGTCTTCACCAAAGGTGGTGGATTGGTCCATATCGCCTTGCTTGAGGCGAACGCAGTGGCCGTCTTTCAGGTCGATGGCGGGAATGAGCAGCATGGTGGTGAAGTTCGGGAGGGAAAGGGCGAGCACGGCTCGGCCCGAACGAGTGGAAGTTAAGAAATCAGGGATTCCAGTGCAGAAAATTGCGGTACAGCGCCAGGCCGTGCTCCGCACTCTTTTCCGGATGGAACTGCGTGGCGAAAATATTGTCGCGCGCAATGGCGGCCGCAAACCAGCCGCCATAGTCCGTTTGCCCTGCGCAATGGGCAGGATTCTGCGGCACAGCGTAGAAACTGTGCACGAAGTAAAAGTAGCTGTTGTCCGGCACGCCAGCCCACACCGGGTGCACGCCGCCCCCGTGGTGGGCGTGGGGCATCTGCCGCACCTGGTTCCAGCCCATCTGGGGCACCTTGTAGCGGCTGCCGTCGGGCTGCGTCCTGCCCGCCAGATCGAACTTGAGCACGTCGCCGGGGATCAGGCCCAGGCCCGGCGTGTCGCCCTCGGCGCTGTGGTCCAGCAGCATCTGCATGCCCACGCAGACGCCAAACATCGGCTTGGTGGCCGCAGCTTCGAGCACCGATTCCTGCAGACCAGATTCGCGCAACTCGCGCATGCAGTCGGGCATGGCGCCCTGCCCTGGCAGCACGATGCGCTGGGCGGCGCGCACGTCCTCGGGGCGGGAGGTGACCACGACCGTCCAGCCCGTATCGTGGGCCGCAGCCTGCACGGCCTGAGACACCGAGCGCAGGTTGCCCATGCCGTAATCGACCACCGCAACGGTTTTTACTTCCATATTCATAGCTACCAGCACTTATCCATCAAACGCCAGCGCCTGATTTGACCAAATATCTCACAACGAACCCTTGGTGGACGGGATGACACCCGCCGAGCGCGGATCGCGCTCCAGCGCCGCGCGCAGCGTGCGCCCGAACGCCTTGAAAATGGTCTCGCACTGGTGGTGCGCGTTGACGCCCTTGAGGTTGTCGATGTGCAGCGTGACGCCTGCGTGGTTCACGAAGCCCTGGAAGAACTCGTACACCAGCTGCGTATCGAGCTGGCCGATGCTGCCGGAGGTGAACTTCACATCGATGTGCAGGCCCGGGCGGCCCGAAAAATCGACCACCACGCGCGAGAGCGCTTCGTCGAGCGGCACGTAGGCATGGCCGTAGCGGCGGATGCCCTTCTTGTCGCCCACCGCGCGCGCAAACGCCTGGCCCAGGGTGATGCCCACGTCCTCCACCGTGTGGTGGCCGTCAATGTGCAGGTCGCCCTCGCAATCGATATCGAGGTCGATCAGGCCGTGGCGGGCGATCTGGTCGAGCATGTGGTCAAAAAAGCCGATACCCGTGTGCAGCTTGGCCTGGCCGGTGCCGTCGAGGTTCACGCGCACCGAGATGCGGGTTTCGGCGGTGTTGCGGCTGACCTCGGCGATGCGGTCGGCCAGGGGATCGGGAGACGTGGAGGTGACGAGAGCGGAGGAAGTCATAAGGAAGCCTGCAGGGCGGCCAGCATCTGGTTGTTGTCTTCGGCGGCGCCCACCGTGAGACGCAGGCAATTGGCCAGCAATGGGTGCATTGTAGAAACGTTCTTGACGAGGACCTTGCGGGTTTTCATGCCCTCGTAGGCTTTGGCCGAATCCGCCACCCGCACCAGCACCATGTTGGCCTGGCTGTCCCACACTTTCTCGACGCCCGGCATGGCGCGCAGCGCGGCCAGCAGCTCGGTGCGCTGGGCGCGCAGTTCGGCCGCCTGCGCCGCAAACACCTCGGCATGTTCCAGCGCGAACAGCGCCGCCTCGCAGTTGAGCACGCTCACGTTGTAGGGCGGGCGCACCTTGTCGATCTCGGCCACCAGCGCGGCCGCGCCGATGAGATAGCCCAGGCGCACACCTGCCAGGCCAAACTTGCTGAGCGTGCGCATGAGCAGCACGTGCGCATTGCGCGCGGGCTCGGCCCGCATGCGGTCGATCCAGGTGCGGCTGGCAAAGGGCTGGTAGGCCTCGTCCATCACCACGATGCCGCCCTGGGCACCCGCGGCGTCGATGATGCGCTGCACCGCGCCCTCGTCCCACAGCGTGGCCGTGGGGTTGTTGGGGTAGGCAATGAAAGTGATGGCGGGCCGGTGCCGCGCGATGGCGGCCAGCATGGCGGGCTCATCCAGCGCAAAGTCGGGCGTGAGCGGCACGCCCACGAAGTCCAGCCCCTGCAGCTGGGCGCTCATGGCGTACATCACGAAGCCCGGCACGGGTGCCAGCACCACAGGGCGCTCACCGGTGCCCGGTCGGGCGCAGGCGAGCGACACCAGGCCGATGAGCTCGTCCGAGCCATTGCCCAGCACGATGCGGTGGCCTTCGGGCATGCCGGCATGGCGCGCCAGCGCGGCCTGCAGGTCGGCCATGCGTTCTCCCGGGTACCGGTTGAGCGCCAGCGCGCCCAGGCGCTGGCCCAGCGCGGCCTGCAGATGGGCGGGCAAGCGAAACGGGTTCTCCATCGCGTCCATCTTGAGCATGCCGGTGGCGGGCTGCACGGCATAGGCGTGCATGGCGCGCACATCGGGGCGAATGCGGGCCAGGGCCTGCAGCGGGGAAGATGGATCGGCGTGGGTCATTCGGCGGTTTCCAGTTCGTTGGGGGCCACAAGAAAGGGGTGGAGCACGCGCCAGGCGTTCAGCGGCGCAGCGTGTACACAGGCCTCGGTCAGCACGGCGGCCAGGGTTACGACGGCCTGAGGCGCAGCTCCGCCGCCCGCGCGTGGGCCTGCAGGCCCTCGCCATGGGCCAGCACGCTGGCGATCTGGCCCAGCGTCTGCGCACCGGCTTCGCTCACCTCGATGAGGCTGCTGCGTTTTTGAAAGTCGTACACGCCCAGGGGCGAGCTGAAGCGCGCCGTGCCGCTGGTGGGCAGCACATGGTTGGGGCCGGCGCAGTAGTCGCCCAGGCTCTCGGATGTGTAGGCGCCCAGGAAGATGGCGCCCGCGTGGCGCAGCAGGGGCTCCCAGCGGTGCGGGTCGCGGCTGCTCACTTCCAGGTGCTCGGGCGCGATGCGGTTGCTGATGGCGCAGGCCTCTTCCATGCTGCGCGTGTGGATCAGCGCGCCGCGGCCGGTGAGGCTTTTGGCGATGATCTCGGCGCGCGGCATGGTGGGCAGCAGGCGGTCGATCTCGCGCTGCACAGCGTCGAGGTAGGCGGAGTCGGGGCACAGCAGGATGCTTTGAGCCAGCTCGTCGTGTTCGGCCTGGCTGAAGAGGTCCATGGCCACCCAGTCGGCGGGCGTGCTGCCGTCGGCCAGCACCAGGATTTCGCTGGGGCCGGCGATCATGTCGATGCCCACGGTGCCGAACACGCGCTTCTTGGCGCTGGCCACGTAGGCATTGCCGGGGCCGGTGATCTTGTCCACCTTCGGCACCGTGGCCGTGCCGTAGGCCAGCGCCGCCACGGCCTGCGCGCCGCCGATGGTGAAGGCACGTGTGACGCCGGCCACATAGGCTGCGGCCAGCACCAGGGCGTTTTTCTCGCCCCTGGGGGTGGGCACCACCATGATGATCTCGCCCACACCGGCCACATGGGCGGGGATGGCGTTCATCAGCACGCTGCTCGGATAAGCCGCCTTGCCACCGGGCACGTAGATGCCCACACGGTCGAGCGGCGTGACCTTCTGGCCCAGCAGCGTGCCGTCTTCGTCGCGGTAGCTCCAGCTCTCGCCAGAGGCTTTCTTCTGCGCTTCGTGGTACTTGCGCACGCGAGCGGCGGCCGCCTGCAAGGCGGCGCGCTGCACGGTGGGAATGGCGTCGAACGCGGCCTTGAGTTCGACCTGCGTCAGCTCCAGTGCCGCCATGCCCGGCGCCGAGAGGCCGTCGAAGCGGGCGGTGTACTCCAGCACCGCCGCATCGCCGCGCTGCTGCACATCGGCCAGGATGTCGGCCACGCGCTGCTCGATGGCCGCGTCGGTATCGGCAGACCAGTGCAGGCGGGCTGCAAAATCAGCCTCAAAAGTGGCTGCAGCGGTTGACAGACGGATGGGAGCAGCTACCAAAGTCATAGTTTGATGCGGTGGAGGTTTCAGTTCTTTGGCGCAGGGATGGCCGAGGCAAACGCATCGATGATGCGGCGCAGCGGCGCCTGCTTGAGCTTGAGCGCCGCCTGGTTGACCACCAGGTGCGAGCTGATGTCCATGATGCGCTCGACCTCAACAAGGTGGTTGGCCTTGAGCGTGTTGCCGGTGGAGACCAGATCGACGATGGCATCGGACAGGCCGATGAGGGGCGCCAGTTCCATGCTGCCATAGAGCTTGACCATGTCCACATGCACGCCCTTGCTCGCAAAGAAGTCGCGGGCAATGCTGGTGTACTTGGTGGCCACCTTCAGGCGTGAGCCCTTTTTGACGGCCTGGGCGTAGTCGAAATCATCGCGCACGGCCACGCTCACGCGGCACTTGGCAATGCGCAGGTCGAGCGGCTGGTACAGGCCCTGGCCACCATGCTCGATCAGGGTGTCCTTGCCCGTCACGCCCAGATCGGCGCCGCCATATTCGACATAGGTGGGCACATCGGTGGCGCGCACCAGCACCACGCGCACATCGGGCTGGTTGGTGGGCAGGATGAGTTTGCGCGATTTTTCGGGATCTTCCAGCACCTCGATGCCGGCGGCGGCCAGCAGGGGCAGGGTTTCGTCGAAGATGCGGCCCTTGGAGAGCGCCAGGGTGATCATGCTCATGCTTTCATTCTCTCAATGTCAGCGCCAAGGCCGCGCAGCTTGGCTTCCATGCAGTCGTAGCCCCGGTCGAGGTGGTAAATGCGGTCCACCACGGTTTCGCCGTCGGCCACCAGGCCGGCAATGACCAGGCTGGCCGAGGCCCGCAGGTCGGTGGCCATCACGGTGGCGCCCGACAGGCGCGCGGACGTGGAAGCCAGGCCTTCGATCACCGCCACCTTGCCATCGACCTGGATCCTGGCCCCCAGACGCACCAGCTCGTTGACGTGCATGAAGCGGTTTTCAAAAATCGTTTCGGTCACCGTGGCCGTGCCCTGCGCAATGCAGTTGAGCGCCATGAACTGGGCCTGCATGTCGGTGGGGAAACCCGGGTATTCGGTGGTGCGAAAACCCTGGGCCTTGAGCGTGGCGCCGCCCGCGCTGTGCACGCGGATGCCGCCGTCCACCGCCTGCACGGTGGCACCGGCTTCGCGCAGCTTTTCGATGACCGCATCCAGGTGGTCTGCGCGGCCATGGCGCAGCACCACATCACCGCCCGTGGCCGCCACGGCGCACAAGAAGGTGCCGGCCTCGATGCGGTCGGCCACCACGCGGTGCGTGCAGCCGTGCAGCTGGTCCACACCCTGGATGCGGATGCGGCTGGTGCCGTGCCCTTCGATCCTGGCGCCCATGGCGATCAGCATCTCGGCCAGGTCGGAAATTTCGGGCTCCTGCGCGGCGTTTTCGAGCACGGTCTCGCCTTCGGCCAGCGCAGCGGCCATGAGGAAGTTTTCGGTGCCCGTCACCGTGACCATGTCGGTGGTGATGCGCGCGCCCCTCAGGCGCGTCCAGCCCGCGGGCAGCTTGGCGATCATGTAGCCGTGCTCGACCACGATCTCGGCGCCCATGGCGGCCAGGCCCTTGATGTGCTGGTCGACCGGGCGCGAACCGATGGCGCAGCCGCCAGGCAGAGACACCGTGGCCTCGCCAAAGCGGGCCAGCAGCGGGCCCAGGGCCAGCACCGAGGCGCGCATGGTCTTGACCAGCTCGTAGGGGGCTTCGGGCGTGTTGAGGCCACCGGCATCAATGCGCACGGTGCCATCCTGTGAACGCTCGGCTGACACTCCCATGTTGCGGATGAGCTTGAGCATGGTGCTCACATCCTGCAGCTGGGGCACGTTGAGCAGGGTCACGGGCTCTGCCGTGAGCAGCGCGGCGCACAACTCCGGCAGGGCGGCGTTCTTGGCGCCAGACACCAGCACCTCGCCATTGAGGGGGCGACCACCGCGGATCAGGAGTTTGTCCATCTCGAAAAACCAGAAATATGAAGAAAATGGCTTCTAGCGCCTATCCATCAGGCGCCAGAAGCTATCAATAAATGAGCTGACAGGGCAACAGCGTCACTGCCCCTGCGCCGCCCATTCTGCGGGGGTGAAGGTTTTCATCGACAGCGCATGCACCTCGTCGGTGGCCAATTTGGCGCCCAGCGTGGCGTACACGCGCTGGTGGCGCTGGATGGCGCGCTTGCCCTCGAATTCGACCGAAACGATGGTGGCATACCAGTGGCGGCCATCGCCTTCGAGCGTGATGTGGTCGCAGGCCAGGCCCGCGGCGATGATGTCTTTGAGCTGGTCTGCAGTCATGGTCGGTTCTCTGTCAATTTCTAATCTTGTAGCCGGTGCGCAGCAGGTGCACGGCCAAGGCACTCACGGCCAGCCAGGCCATGCCCACGATGCCAAGGCTGAGCCAGGGCGAGGTATCGCTCTGGCCGAAGAAGCCATAGCGGAAGCCGTCGATCATGTAGAAGAACGGATTGAGATGGCTCGCGGTCTGCCAGAACGGTGGCAGCGACTGGATGGAATAGAACACGCCCGACAGGAAGGTCATGGGCACGACCACGAAGTTCTGGAACGCGGCCAGCTGGTCGAACTTGTCGGCCCACAGGCCTGCAATCAGCCCCAGCGTGGCCAGCAGCGCTGCGCCCAGAAACGCAAAGACGAAGATCCACAGCGGCGCCGCAAACTCCGGCCGCGCAAACGCCAGGGTGACGATGAACACCCCCAACCCCACCACCAGCCCGCGCACCACCGACGAGCCCACATAGGCCAGAAACCAGGCCCAGTGCGACAGCGGCGTGAGCAGCACAAACACCAGGCTGCCCATGATCTTGCTCTGGATCAGACTCGACGAGCTGTTGGCAAAGGCGTTCTGCAGCACGCTCATCATCACCAGGCCGGGCACCAGGAAGGCGGTGTAGCTGATGCGGTCGTACACCTTCACATGGCCTTCGAGCACATGGCCAAAGATCAGCAGGTACAGCACGGCCGTGAGCACGGGCGCGGCCACGGTCTGGAAGCTGACCTTCCAGAAGCGCAGCACTTCTTTGTAGAACAGGGTTTGCCAGCCGGTCACAGTGCCACCTCCGACAGCGGAATGTTCGAGGCCGACGTTCCCGACATGACCTGCAGGAACACGTCTTCCAGGTCCGGCCTGCGGATTTCCATGTCCTGCACCTCCACACCGGCCACGCGCAGGGCGGCCAGGTGGTTTTCGATTTCCGCCGCATCGTGTGCGGGCAGTTGCACGATGCGGCCCGTGACCCGCGCCAGGAGGGCCAGGGACGGCGGCAACAAGGCGTCGGTCTTGAACTGCAGCACACTGCCCGAGGCCGTCTTGAGCAACTCGCTGGTGCGGTTGAGCGCCACCACCCGCCCCGCCTTGAGCATGGCGATGCGGCCGCACAGGGCCTCGGCCTCTTCGAGGTAATGGGTGGTCAGCAGCACGGTGTGGCCTTCCTTGTTCAGGCGGGCGACGAAATGCCACAGGGTCTGGCGCAGCTCCACGTCCACGCCGGCCGTGGGCTCGTCGAGCACGATGATGGGCGGCTTGTGCACCAGCGCCTGCGCCACCAGCACGCGCCGCTTCATGCCACCCGAGAGCTGGCGCATGTTGGCATTGGCCTTGTCGGCCAGGCCCAGGTTGGCCAGCAGTTCGTCGATCCAGGCGTCGTTGTTCTTCACGCCGAAGTAGCCCGACTGGAATCGCAGCGCCTCGCGCACATTGAAGAACGGATCAAACACCAGTTCCTGGGGCACCACGCCCAGCTTGCGCCGGGCCTCGGCAAAGTCGGACTGCACATCGCTGCCCTGCACCAGCACCCTGCCCTGGGTAGCGCGCGCCAGGCCCGCCAATATGCTGATGAGGGTGGTTTTTCCGGCACCGTTGGGGCCGAGGAGTCCGAAGAATTCGCCTTCCTCGATGTCCAGGCTGACCTGGTTCAGTGCCTGGAAGGGCCCTTTGGGGGTGACAAAGGTCTTGGAGATGGCTTGGAAGGAGACTGCAGGCATGGAACCTTTGATTTTAAGGCCTTGGCCCGCGAGCTGCCGCGTTCAGACCAACAGCACCCGCCGCCCGAGGACATTGCCGGCCTTGCAGGCCGGCACCCAGCTCAGCCGGCCACCTGCAGCAAGTCGTCCACGCCGTACAGCCCGGCCATGCCGACCAGGGCTGCAGGCAGGCCTCTGACCACAAAAGCCTTGCGGTCTGCCAGCGCTTCGCGCCTGCACTCCAGCAGCACCGCCAGCGCGGAGGTGTCGAACACGGCCAGCGCGCTGGCATCCACCACCACCTCGGGCCCCTTGAGAACCTGGAGCCCTTGCACCAGCATGCGCAGGCAGCCGCTGGCCTGGCGGTGGGTGAGCTCGGAGGGAAGCACCAGCATGCGCGGGGTCTCGCTGTCAGCCCTTGGCGGCATTGTTCTTGTTGCGTGCGACCAGCGCCTCGATGAGGCCATCCACCCCGCGCGCATTGATCTCGGTGGCGAACTGGCCGCGGTAGGTTTCCACCAGCCACACGCCCAGCACGTTGAGGTTGTAGATTTTCCAGCCCGCACCGACACCCGGGGTTTTTTCCAGCCGATAGTCGAGCTGGATCGGATCACCACGGCCCGTGATCTCGGTGCGCACCAGCACATCCTTGTCATCGGCCGCAGCGCGCAGGGGCTTGATGGCAATGGTCTGGTCGTTCACCTGGGCCAGAGCGCCCGCATAGGTGCGCACCAGCAGCACCTTGAACTCTTCCTCCAGGCGCTTTTGCTGCTCGGGGCTGGCCTGGCGCCAGCCCGGACCCACGGCAGCCGCCGTCATGCGCCGGAAATTCACGTTGGGCATGATCACCTTGTCCACCAGGGCGATCACCTTGTTGATGTCGCCGGCCTGGATGGCCTTGTCGCCGCGAACGCTACCCATCACTTCGAGGGACAGGCGCTTGATCAACGCATCAGGTGCCTCATCGGCAGCGAAAGCCGCCCAGTGCATCCCCATGGAACTGGCCACCGCCAGTGTTGCGGCCATGCGGCCCAGGTTGCGTCGATTCATCATGTGGGTCTTCTCTCCATCGGGCGACGGTGTCGCCGGTCAATTCATTGTGACGGCACGCGGTGTACGCCATGCGTCGTTGTGTTGCGGGGTTGCAAGCAGTTGCAACCGCCCGCAACAACGCCCGCGCTCACTGGTCGGGTTCTGGCGGCAGCACACCGCCGCTGTCGTCGTTCCCGTCGGCTTCCTGGGCACCCGAGCGCAGAGCGCGCCTCTGCAGAAACACGTCCCGCGTGAAACTGTATTTGTCGAGCGCAGCACCTTCCAGCACGGCCCCGGCCCCCAGCAGGCTGGCCCGGGTATCCACCGCACGCAAGGCATACAGAGAATTGCGCGCAGCCACCGAATCCCACTGGCCGAGCAGGTTGCCCTGCATGTCCACGGGCAATGCCGCAGTGTCGCGCACCGTGGAGGGTCCCAGCAGCGGCAGCACCAGATAAGGCCCCGTGGGTACACCCCAGCGCCCCAGCGTGAGACCGAAGTCCTGCCGGTTGCGGTCCACTCCCATCTCCGTGGCGATATCGAGCAGCCCGCCCAGACCAAACACCGTGTTGACGTTGAAGCGCACCAGGCTGGACATCGCATCTTCGGGGTGCAACTGCAGGACGCTGTTCACAAACGACCAGACATCCCCCAGGTTGCCGAAAAAGTTGTTCACCCCCGTGCGCACGGGGGAGGGAACGACATCCTTGTAGGCCGTGGCCACGGGTTTCAGGACCGCTTCGTCCACGCTGTCGTTGAACCGGGTCATGCTGCGGTTGTAGGGCTCCAGCGGATCCCGGGGATGGGTGCCCGGCCCGCTGGCACATCCGGCCAGCAGCACAGCCCCCAGCACCAGGGCGCACCCGCGCAATGTAGCGCGGGCAAACCGGGGCTGTCCATCATGGCGAGCGAAGCCCGCAGTCGTCCACATCATCATTTTTTGCTACCTGCGCCCGACGGCTTGCCGCCCTCTTCCGCCTTGCTGTAAAGAAACTGTCCAATCAGGTTTTCCAGAACCACGGCCGACTGGGTGGCGGTGAGGCTGTCACCCGCCACCAGGTTGTTTTCGTCGGCACCTGCCTCGATACCGATGTATTGCTCACCCAGCAGGCCGCTGGTCAGGATCTTCAGGGAACTGTCCTTGGGGAAAGCATACTGCTTGTCCAGTTCCAGTGTCACACGCGCCTGGAAGGTCTTGTCGTCAAACGTGATCGACTCCACACGCCCGACCACCACGCCGGCACTGCGCACCGCCGCCTTGGGCTTGAGGCCGCCAATGTTGTCGAAACGCGCGGTCACGCGGTAGCCGGTCTGAAAGTTCAGGTGCAGCAGATTGGCCGACTGCAGCGCCAGAAACACCAGCGCGGCCGCCCCCAGCATCACAAACAGGCCTACCCAGAGATCGTTTTTGGATTGTTGCATCGTGCTTTCCTTGTCACGCCGGCTGCGCCCGCGTCAGATACTGAACATCATGGCCGTGAGGAGGAAGTCCAGCGCCAGCACCGCCAGCGAGGCCATCACCACGGTGCGCGTAGTGGCGCGCGAAACCCCTTCCGGCGTCGGCTTGGCCGTGTAGCCCTGCAGCAGCGCCACGAAGGTCACGGTAAAACCAAACACCAGGCTCTTGATGACGCTGTTGCCCAGGTCACTGAAAACATCCACGCCGCCCTGCATCTGGCTCCAGAATGCCCCGCCGTCCAGGCCGATCATGGGCACGGCCACGACCCAGCCGCCCACCACGCCTACGGCATTGAACACCAGCGACAGCAGGGGCATGGCGATGACACCCGCCCAGAAACGGGGCACCAGGATGCGGCGCACGGGGTCCACGGCCATCATTTCCATGGCGCTCAATTGCTCACCCGCGCGCATCAGGCCGATCTCGGCCGTGAGCGAGGTGCCAGCGCGCCCGGCAAACAGCAAGGCGGTGATGACCGGCCCCAGCTCGCGCAGCAGGCTCAGCGCCACCAGCTGGCCCAGCGCCTCGGTCGAACCAAAATCCTGCAGCGTGTAATAGCCCTGCAGCGCCATCACAAAGCCCACGAACAGGCCGGACACCGCAATGATGGCCAGCGAATAATTGCCCAGGAAATGCACCTGGTCGCGCACCAGTCCAGGGCGCTGCACGGCCGCCGGAACCTGGCGTATCAGCTGCCAGAACAGGCGCGCCGCCTGCCCCGCATCCGCCAGCTGGCTGCGCACGGCCAGGCCCACATCGGAAGGACGCCACCAACTCATGCCGACCTCCCTTGCACCGGACCAAAGTCGCTCGCCACCGTGGGCCCCGGGTAATGGAAGGGCACCGGGCCCGTGGGCAGCGCGTTGACAAACTGGTGCACCAGCGGATCGGTGCTGGCGCGCACTTCATCGGGGGTGCCCTGGGCCGCCACCACGCCGGCGCCCAGGATGACCACATGGTCGGCCAGGGCAAAGGTGGCTTCGAGGTCGTGCGACACGAGGATGGTGGTGAGCCCCATGGCATCATTGAGCTGCCGGATGAGTTGCGCGGCCGTGCCCAGCGAAATGGGGTCGAGCCCGGCAAAGGGCTCGTCGTACATGACCAGCTCGGGGTCCAGCGCAATCGCCCGGGCCAGGGCCACGCGCCGCGCCATGCCGCCCGAGATCTGGCTGGGCATCAGGTCGCGCGCACCGCGCAGGCCCACGGCATGGAGCTTCATGAGCACGATGTCGCGCACCAGCGCATCCGACAGATCGGTGTGCTCACGCAGCGGAAACGCCACGTTGTCGAACACATTCAGATCGGTGAACAGGGCGCCAAACTGAAACAGCATGCCCATGCGCCGGCGCGCCGCATACAGGCCCGCCGCATCCATGCGCCCCACATCCTGCTGATCGAACAGCACTTCGCCCCGCTGCGCCCGGTACTGGCCGCCGATGAGGCGCAGCACCGTCGTCTTGCCGCCCCCCGACGCACCCATGAGCGCCGTGACCTTGCCACGCGGAATCTTCAACGACAGGTCGCGCAGGATCACGCGCTCGCCGTACCCGAAGGTGACGTTGCGCAGTTCCGCCAGCGCGCTGGCAGCCGATGAATCGTTGGATGGCATGGTGCAGAACAAAAAACGCCGTCGAGGGCCGGGACCCTGACAGCAGGACCCGCATCATAGGGGAAACCCCTCGGTACTGCCCAGCCGATCGTTAAAACCTGTGGCATGCAAGTGACGCTTGCCTATGCTTGACGGTTATAAAAAATTCGTTGCACGCGCGCCCACCGTGGCCCACCTTGCGGTGCCTGGCGCGTGCTGTAGCGGGACAGGCCGGAGCAGAAAAACGAGCAAAAACCATAAAAACCATAGCTACTACCGCTTGCCAGGCAAGGAAAAATTCCCATTCCATCCCATAGTCACAGCATGTGCTGCAAAAACGCCCGCGCCCGCTCATGCCCTGGATCGGCAAAGAACTCCCCCGCCGCACGCGCTGCCACCAGCTCGCCCTGGTCCATGAAAGCCACCGTGTGGGCCACCTCGCGTGCAAAACCCATCTCGTGGGTGACCACCAGCATGGTCATGTGCTCCTCGGCCAGTTCGCGCATGGTGCGCAGCACCTCGCCGGTGAGCTCGGGGTCGAGCGCGGAGGTGGGTTCGTCGAACAGCATGATGTCGGGCTGCATGCACAGCGCGCGCGCAATGGCCACGCGCTGCTTTTGCCCGCCCGACAGGCGCGCGGGGTAGTTGTCGCGCTTCGGGGACAGGCCCACCTTGGCCAGCAGCGCCTCGGCGCGGGCTACTGCAGCGTCGCGCGCCAGGCCCTGCACCACCATCGGCGCCTCGATGAGGTTCTCCAGCACCGTGAGGTGCGGGAACAGGTTGAAGTGCTGGAACACCATGCCGGTCTTGGCGCAGATGCGGCGCAGTTCGGCGTCGGGCACATAGGTACAGCGGCCCTGGGCATCGGTGGTGGCGAGCGCCTCGCCTTCGATGGCGACATGGCCGCTGTCGATGGTTTCAAGGTGATTCAGGCAGCGCAAAAAGGTGCTCTTGCCCGAGCCCGAGGGGCCGATGATGGCCACCACCTCGCCGGGCGCTACCCGCAGCGACACGCCGCGCAGCACCTCGTTGTGGCCAAAGCGCTTGCGCACGTCGCGCGCCTCGATCATGGGCGCGGCGTCACTGGTCGTACTTGGCATAGCGTTTCTCCAGGCGCTGGAAACCCCAGGTAAGCAACAGGGTCATGAGCAGGTAAAAGGCCGCGGCCACGATGAAGGGCGTGGTGGTGAAGTCGCGCTGCACGATGCCGCGCGCGGCACGCAGCAGGTCGTTCAGGGCCAGCACGTAGATGAGGGACGTGTCCTTGACCAGGGTGATAGTCTCGTTGCTCATGGGCGGCAGAATGCTGCGCACCATCTGCGGCAGCACGATGCGGCGCATGGTCTGGCCGTAGTTCATGCCCAGCACCTTGCCGGCCTCGTACTGGCCCCGGTCCACCGACTGGATACCCGCACGGAAGATTTCGGCGAAGTAGGCTGCGTAGTTCAGCGCAAAAGCCGCCACGGCAGCCGGAAAGTCGGGCAGGCGCACCCCGATCACCGGCACGAAGGGCAGCGCAAAGTAGATGAACAGCATCTGCAGCATGAGCGGCGTGCCCCGCATGAGCCAGATGTAGCCATTCACCGCCGCCGACAACGGCTTGACATGCGACACCCGCGCCAGCGCCAGCAACAGCCCCAGCGGCACGGCCAGCGCCAGCGTGATCGCAAACAGTTTCAGGGTGACTGTGGCGCCCTGCGCCAGCGGCCCCAGGAGGGAGAGAACGTAGTCCATGCAATGACTTCCAGTCGCGTGAACGAAAAACACCGGCAGGCCGATGAAGGGCGCTGCCGGTGCGGGCCACGGGCCTGATGGCGGGGAGCTTACTTGATGATGTTCTTGCCGAACCACTGTTCGGCAATTTTCGCTGCAGCACCATCCTGCTTCATGTCGGTCAGGGCCTTGTCGAGCTTGCCGTGCAGCTCGGTGTCGTCCTTGCGCAGGCCCACGCCATATTCCTCGGTGCCGAAGTTGTCATCCAGCACGGCGTAGTCGCCCGGCTTCTTGGCCACGTAGTAGCGGCCCACCACCTCATCGACCACCACGGCTTGCAGGCGGCCGGTGCTCAGGTCCATCAGGGCGGTCACGTTGTCGCCGAAGGTCTTGAACTCCTTGAAGGACCGGAAGACGGCGTCTTCCTTCTTGATCGCATCGACGGCGCTGGAGCCTTCCTGCGCGCCCACCACCTTGCCCGCCAGATCGGCCTTGGACTTGATGGCGGAGTTGGCAGGCACCACGATGATCTGGTGGTTTTCCATGTAGGGCGCGGTGAACGCAATGTTCTGCTTGCGCTCTTCGGTGATGGTCAGGCCGTTCCACAGCGCGTCCACGCGCTTGCCCGACAGCTCGGCTTCCTTGGCGCTCCAGTCGATGGGCTTGAATTCGACTTCCAGGCCCAGGCGCTTGGCGGCCTCCCTGGCCATGTCGATGTCAAAACCGACCAGTTCGTTCTTCTCGTTGCGAAAACCCATGGGCGGGAAGTTGTCGTCCAGGCCGACGACGATCTTGGTGACAGCGGCTGGCGCCGGTGCGGCGGCGGGCGCGGCAGACTCCTGCTTGGAGCATCCCGCCAGTACGGCGCCCAGGGTCAGCAAAGCAACAGCAGCAATTTTCTTCATGGTGTGACGATTTTCAAAAAGAACAGACAGGACGGCAACGCCGGAGGGGGCATGCACCACCACTGGTGCAGTGTTTCACGCCCCGGGAAAACCCTGCATTCTCCCATCGATGCGGCCTGCCGGCACCCTGGCCACCATGCGCCACCCTGGGGATAACGAGCGAAGCATGGCACCAGCGCGCACTGGACAAGCGCCTCAAGCTATTAAAATTGTAGCAATACAAACACCAACGGCGCCCGCGGGCGCCGTTGGAAAGGCCGGTGCGGTTGCCCGCTCAGCGCGGCAGGTCGGAGTAGCCCATCAGGAACTCGTCCACCGCACGCGCCGCCTGGCGGCCTTCGCGGATCGCCCAGACCACCAGGCTCTGCCCGCGGCGGATATCGCCGGCGGCGAACACCTTGGGCACATTGGTGGCGTAGCCGCCGTCGAACTCCGTGGTGGCGCGGGCGTTGCCGCGCGCATCCTTGTCCACGCCAAAGGCATCGAGCACGGGCGCCACCGGGCTCACAAAACCCATGGCCAGCAGCACCAGGTCGGCCTGGTAGTGCTTTTCGGTACCTGCGATCTCGACCAGCTTGCCGTCCTTGAACTCGACCTGCACGGTGGTCAGGCCCTTGACCTTGCCCTTTTCACCCGTGAACTCCTTGGTGGAGATGGCGAACTCGCGCACGCAGCCCTCTTCGTGGCTAGAGCTGGTGCGCAGCTTGAGCGGCCAGTAGGGCCAGGTCAGAGGGCGGTTTTCCACCTCGGGGGGCTGGGGCATCACCTCAAACTGGGTCACGCTGGCCGCTCCGTGGCGGTTGCTGGTACCCACGCAGTCGCTGCCTGTATCGCCGCCACCGATCACGATGACATGCTTGCCCGTGGCCAGGATCTGGCCCTTGAGCTTGTCGCCCGCGTTGATTTTGTTCTGCTGGGGCAGGAACTCCATGGCAAAGTGGATGCCATCGAGCTCGCGACCCGGCACGGGCAAGTCGCGCGACTGCTCGGCGCCCCCCGTCAGCAGCACAGCATCGAACTCCTTGTTCAGCTGCTCGGGCGTGACGGTTTCCTTGGCCCAGTTGGTGACCTTGGAGTCCTTGCCCAGGCCGTCCTTGGCGGCGCCCACGAACACGCTGGTGCGGATGACCACACCTTCGGCTTCGAGCTGCTTGACGCGGCGGTCGATGTGCGACTTCTCCATCTTGAAGTCGGGGATGCCATAGCGCAGCAGGCCGCCCACACGGTCGTTCTTCTCGAACAGCGTGACGCTGTGGCCTGCGCGGGCCAGTTGCTGGGCAGCGGCCAAGCCTGCGGGGCCGGAACCCACCACCGCCACCTTCTTGCCCGTCTGGTGCTTGGCAGGGCGCGGTTGCACCCAGCCTTCGGCCCAGGCGCGGTCGATGATCGCGTGCTCGATGGACTTGATGCCCACGGCGTCGTCGTTCACGTTGAGCACGCAGGCGGCCTCGCAGGGCGCGGGGCAGATGCGGCCGGTGAACTCGGGGAAGTTGTTGGTGCTGTGCAGCACCTCGATCGCGCTCTTCCAGTCCGCGTGGTACACGAGGTCATTGAAGTCCGGAATGATGTTGTTCACCGGGCAGCCGTTGTTGCAGAACGGCGTGCCGCAGTCCATGCAGCGCGCACCCTGCAGCTTGGCCTGGCTCTCGTCGAGGCCGATGACGAATTCCTTGTAGTGCTTCAGGCGCTCGGGCACGGGCTTGTAGCCCTCTTCGATGCGCTCGTATTCCATGAAGCCGGTGGTCTTTCCCATGATGTCGGTGTCCTTGTCTATGAATGGTGTGCAAAGGGTTGCAATGCCGCCTTACTTGGCCGGGATCGCGTCCTTTTTGGTAGCTACTACCGCAGGCGTAGCTTGCTCTTCCATCACTTTTCGTTCATAAATTTCAGACAACGCGCGCTTGTACTCGGTCGGGAAAACCTTGACGAACTTGCTGCGCGATGCGGCCCAGTTGTCGAGCAGCTCGCGTGCGCGCTTGCTGCCCGTCCAGCGGTTGTGGTCTTCCAGCAGCTTCTTGAGCTGGGCTTCGTCCGTCTGGTCGTTGTGCCAGATGGAGCGCGGTACCGTGGCTTCCTGTTCGGCCGAGGGCAGGATGCGCTCCAGCGTGACCATGGACATGTTGCAACGGGTGTCGAACTGGCCGTCTTCGTCGTACACATAGGCGACGCCGCCGCTCATGCCGGCGGCGAAGTTGCGGCCGGTCTTGCCGAGCACCACCACGGTGCCGCCCGTCATGTACTCGCAACCATGGTCGCCCGTGCCTTCCACCACGGTGGTGGCGCCGGACAGGCGCACGGCAAAGCGCTCGCCTGCCACGCCGCTGAAGAAGGACTCCCCCGCGGTGGCACCGTACATCACCGTGTTGCCCACGATGGTGTTGCGCACCGTGTCGCCGCGGAAGTCGATGCTGGGACGCACGATGACGCGGCCGCCCGACAGGCCCTTGCCCGTGTAGTCGTTGGCGTCGCCGATCAGGTACAGCGTGATGCCACGCGTGAGGAAGGCGCCGAACGACTGGCCGCCCGTGCCTTCGAGCTGGATGCGGATGGTGTCGTCGGGCAGGCCTTCGGGGTGCACGCGGGTCACCGCGCCCGAGAGCATGGCGCCCACGGAGCGGTTCACGTTGCGCGCCACTTCGATGAACTGCACGCGCTCGCCCTTTTCGATGGCAGGCTGGCTGCGCTCGATGAGCTTGCGGTCCAGCGTGTGCCCGATGTTGTGGTCTTGCACATCCACATGGAAGCGCGGCACGTCGGCGGGCACGTTGGGCTGCGCGAACAGGCGGCCAAAGTCCAGGCCACGGGCCTTCCAGTGTTCCAGGCCCTGGCGCATGTCGAGCAGGTCGGTACGGCCGATCAGGTCGTCGAACTTGCGGATGCCCAGCTGGGCCATGATCTGGCGCACTTCTTCGGCAATGAAGAAGAAGTAGTTCACCACATGCTCGGGCTTGCCCGAGAACTTCTTGCGCAGCGCTGGGTCCTGCGTGGCCACGCCCACGGGGCAGGTGTTGAGGTGGCATTTGCGCATCATGATGCAGCCCTCGACCACCAGCGGGGCCGTGGCAAAGCCGAACTCGTCGGCGCCCAGCAGCGCGCCGATGGCGACGTCGCGGCCGGTCTTCATCTGGCCGTCGGCCTGCACGCGGATGCGGCCACGCAGGCGGTTCAGCACCAGGGTCTGCTGGGTCTCGGCCAGGCCGATTTCCCACGGACCGCCCGCGTGCTTGATGGACGACCAGGGCGATGCACCCGTGCCGCCGTCATGGCCGGCGATCACCACGTGGTCGCTCTTGCACTTGGCCACGCCTGCGGCGATAGTGCCCACGCCCACTTCGGACACCAGCTTGACGCTGATGCCGGCATGCGGCGCCACGTTCTTCAGATCGTGGATCAGCTGGGCCAGGTCTTCGATGGAGTAGATGTCGTGGTGCGGCGGGGGCGAGATCAGGCCCACGCCCGGCACGCTATGGCGCAGCTTGCCGATGTAGTTGGACACCTTGCCGCCGGGCAGCTGGCCGCCTTCGCCGGGCTTGGCGCCCTGGGCCATCTTGATCTGGATCTGGTCGGCCGACGACAGGTATTCCGCCGTCACACCGAAGCGACCCGAGGCCACCTGCTTGATGCGGCTGCGCAGCGAGTCGCCGTCCTGCAAAGGCAGATCGACCTCGACGTTCTCGGCGCCGATCACGCTCTTCAAGGTATCGCCCTTCTTGATCGGGATGC
Source organism: Acidovorax soli (assembly GCF_900107605.1). Taxonomy (GTDB): domain Bacteria; phylum Pseudomonadota; class Gammaproteobacteria; order Burkholderiales; family Burkholderiaceae_C; genus Acidovorax; species Acidovorax soli. The sequence continues at coordinate 35,842 of NZ_FNQJ01000027.1, forward strand.
CCTTGAGTTCATTGCGGTAGCGCGCAGCGTCCTCACCGCCTTCGCCCGTGTTGCTCTTGCCGCCGATGCGGTTCATGGCCACGGCCAGGGTGGCATGCGCCTCGGTGGAGATGGAGCCCAGCGACATGGCGCCGGTGGCAAAGCGCTTGACGATTTCCTTGGCGGGCTCGACTTCGTCGATCGGGATCGCCTTGGAGGGGTCGATCTTGAACTCGAACAGGCCGCGCAGCGTCATGTGGCGCTTGCTCTGGTCGTTGATGATCTGGGCGTATTCCTTGTACGTGTTCCAGTTGTTGGCGCGGGTGCTGTGCTGCAGCTTGGCAATCGCGTCGGGGCTCCACATGTGCTCTTCACCCCGGGCGCGCCAGGCGTATTCGCCGCCCGCGTCCAGCATGGTTTCGAGCACGGGGTCGTCACCAAAGGCCGCCTTATGCATGCGGATGGCTTCTTCGGCGATCTCGAACACGCCGATGCCTTCCACGCGGCTGGCGGTGCCGGTGAAATACTTGCCCACGGTGTCCGTGTTCAGGCCGATGGCCTCGAACAACTGGGCGCCGCAGTAGCTCATGTAGGTGCTCACGCCCATCTTGGACATGATCTTGGACAGGCCCTTGCCGATGGCCTTGACGTAGTTGTAGATGGCCTTGTCGGCCGACAGGTCGCCGCCCAGGCCCTTGTGCATCTCGGCCAGGGTTTCCATGGCGAGATAGGGATGCACGGCCTCGGCGCCGTAGCCGGCCAGCACGGCGAAGTGGTGCACTTCGCGGGCGGTACCCGTTTCGACCACCAGGCCGGCCGTGGTGCGCAGGCCCGCGCCCACCAGGTGCTGGTGGATGGCCGACAGCGCCAGCAGCGCGGGGATGGCCACCTGCGTGGCGCTCACGGCGCGGTCGCTGATGATGAGGATGTTGGCGCCGCCCTTGATGGCGTCCACCGCCTGCGCGCACAGCGAGGCCAGCTTGGCCTCGACGCCTTCACGACCCCAGCTCAGCGGGTAGGTGATATCGATGGTGGCGCTCTTGAACTTGCCGTTCGTGTGGCGCTCGATGTCGCGCAGCTTGGCCATGCCGGCAAAGTCGAGCACGGGCTGGCTCACTTCGAGCCGCATCGGCGGGTTGACCTGGTTGATGTCCAGCAGGTTGGGCTTGGGACCGATGAAGCTGTTGAGCGACATCACGATGGCCTCGCGGATCGGGTCGATCGGCGGGTTGGTCACCTGGGCGAACAGCTGCTTGAAGTAGTTGTACAGCGGCTTGTTCTTGCCCGAGAGCACGGCCAGCGGGCTGTCGTTGCCCATGGAGCCAATGCCCTCCTCGCCGTTCTTGGCCATGGGCGCCATCAGGAACTTGATGTCTTCCTGCGTGTAGCCGAAGGCCTGCTGGCGGTCCAGCAGCGGCAGGTCAGCCACTTGTGGCGCGGAGGCCCCGGCACCGGCTTCGATGCTGTCGAGCTTGATGCGCAGGTTCTCGATCCACTGCTTGTAGGGCTTGGTGTTGACGACGTTGGCTTTCAGCTCATCGTCATCGATCATGCGGCCCTGCTCCAGGTCGATCAGGAACATCTTGCCGGGCTGCAGGCGCCACTTGCGCACGATCTTGTTCTCGGGGATGGGCAGCACGCCAGATTCCGAACCCATGATGACCAGGTCGTCATCGGTGATGCAGTAGCGCGAGGGACGCAGGCCGTTGCGGTCCAGCGTGGCGCCGATCTGGCGGCCGTCGGTGAACACGATGGAGGCCGGGCCGTCCCAGGGCTCCAGCATGGCGGCGTGGTACTCATAGAAGGCGCGGCGGCGCTCGTCCATGGTGGTGTGCTGCTCCCAGGGTTCGGGGATCATCATCATCACGGCCTGGCTGATGGGGTAGCCGGCCATGGTGAGCAGTTCGAGGCAGTTGTCGAACGTGGCGGTGTCGGACTGGTCGGCAAAGCTGATGGGGTAGAGCTTTTGCAGGTCGGCCGCCAGCACGGGCGAGGCCATCACGCCTTCGCGCGCCTTCATCCAGTTGTAGTTGCCCTTGACGGTGTTGATTTCACCGTTGTGCGCCACGTAGCGGTAGGGATGGGCCAAAGGCCACTCGGGGAAGGTGTTGGTGGAGAAACGCTGGTGCACCAGGCCGATGGCCGAGATGCAACGCTCGTCCGACAGGTCCTTGTAATACACACCCACCTGGTCGGCCAGCAGCAGGCCCTTGTAGACCACGGTGCGGCTGGACATGGATGGAACGTAGTATTCCTTGCTGTGCTTGAGCTTGAGCGCCTGGATGTTGGCGCTGGCCGTCTTGCGGATCACGTACAGCTTGCGCTCCAGCGCGTCCTGCACGATCACATCGTTGCCTCGGCCGATGAAGACCTGGCGCAGGATGGGCTCCTTCTTGCGCACGGTGGGCGACATGGGCATGTCCACATTCACCGGCACATCGCGCCAGCCCAGCAGCACCTGGCCTTCGGCCTTGATGGCGCGCTCCATCTCCTGCTCGCAAGCCAGGCGGGAAGCGTGTTCCTTGGGCAGGAAGATCATGCCGACACCGTACTCACCCGCCGCTGGCAGGGTCACGCCCTGCTTGGCCATTTCTTCGCGGTAGAGCGCGTCGGGGATCTGGATCAGGATGCCTGCGCCATCACCCATCAGCGGGTCGGCACCCACCGCGCCACGGTGGTCGATATTTTCCAGGATCTTCAGGGCCTGCGTCACGATGTCGTGGCGCTTGATGCCCTTGATGTGGGCCACAAAACCGAGGCCGCAGGCGTCGTGTTCGTTGCCCGATGAATACAAACCGTGTTGTTGCAGATGCTGGATCTCGGCAGCCGTGGTCATGGCGCACTCCTCAAGTTTTTCGCAGGGACCGCAAGATTAGTGCATTGCAACATATTCAGGCAAGCACAATATTTGGGGTCAGACTCCAATTAAACCCAACGGAAATGGAAACAAATTAAATAAGGGACACATTCAATTTGATAGCGTTTTACACTGATGCATCAAGCACTGGAGACTTAATTGGCTGGTAACTTTCCGGCCAGTTTGGGCCGCCCTGGCCTGGTTTTCGTAACTCTGCGGAGAGATTTTTTTTGCAGCTCCACCACGAAATCTGCATCGCCCAGCGCCCATCCACGCAGCGCCGCATCGGTCAGCGCCGCCTGCTCGCCGCTGCCAACCCCCGCCTGCACCAGCGCGGCGTAAGCTGCCTCGCGTGCAAACGGCGTGTTGCCCAGCGCCCAGTACAAGGCATGCGGCGTGACCAGTTTGTCGATGCGTTGCCCCAGGCAATGGGCATGGCTGGACCAGGGCCAGGCGCCCGGCTGCGCCACCATGCCGGCGCGCACCGGGTTCAGGTCGATATAGACCATGCAGGCCAGCAGATAGCGCTCGCTCTCGATCAGGGTGGAGCGGTAGCGTCCCTCCCACAGCGTGCCGCTGCGGCCATGGCGCTGATTGAAATAGCGCACATAACTGCGCCCCACGGCCTGCATCATCAGCGGCAGCGCCTCGGCCGTGGCCGGCGTGGCCAGCAGGTGAAAGTGGTTGTCCATCAGCACATAGGCGTGAATGGCCACGGCAAACTTCTGCGCGTTCTCGGCCAGCAGCGCCAGCATGGTCTCGAAGTCCTGCCGGTCCACAAAAATCACCTGGCGGTTGTTGCCGCGCTGGATGATGTGGTGCGGATAGCCCGCAAGCGTGAGACGGGGCAAACGGGCCATGGCGGGCTCCTGACAATGACGGAGCCGGAATCTTAATGGGAGTCTGACCCCCATTAAAGAGGGGTGCTCGGATCAGCCCTGCGGCACGGCGATGCCATCCGCTGGCAACCCGAACCGCGCGCCCATCGCCTGCTCCAGGCCGAACTCCCGCAGGATGGCGCGCAGCCGCTCCTGCGCGCTGCGCTTTTTCTGGCCGGTATAACGCGCGATGATCAGCTCGTTTTTCATGCTGTGCTCCCAGCCCACCAGTTCGGTCACCGTGACCTGGTAGCCGCAGGCTTCCAGGTGCAGGCAGCGCAGCACATTCGTCACCTGGCTGCCCAGCTCGCGCGTGTGCAGCGGGTGGCGCCACAGCTCGGCCAGCGGCGTGCGCGCCAGTTGCAGCGCCTTGCCCTGGCGCAGACAGGCCGCCATTTCAGCCTGGCAGCAGGGCACGATGACCATGGCACGCGCCTGCTTTTGCAGGCCGAAGGCAATGGCATCGTCGGTGGCAGTATCACAGGCGTGCAGCGCGGTCACCACGTCGATGCGTTCGGGCAGCTCCGCCGCGCCGGTGGATGCGGCCACCGAGAGATTCAGGAAGGACATGCGCCCGAACCCCAGCCGCTCGGCCAGCGCACGCGATTTCTCGACCAGCTCGGCACGCCACTCGATGCCATAGATGTGGCCGCGCCCCAGTGCCTTGAAATACAGGTCGTACAGGATGAAGCCCAGATACGACTTGCCCGCGCCATGGTCGGCCAACGTGGGGCTGCGCCCGCCCTCCGACAGCTCCTGCAGCAAGGGCTCGATGAAGTTGAACAGGTGGTACACCTGCTTGAGCTTGCGCCGTGAATCCTGGTTCAAGCGCCCTTCGCGCGTGAGGATGTGCAGTTCCTTCAGCAGCTCAACGGACTGGCCCGGGCGCAGCTCGGACAGCTCAGCGCTGGCCGCAGGGGCATTCTTGCCGGTCGCGTTGACGGCGGCCTTGTGGTGCGCGGCCTTCATGCCAGGTCCTTGGGCGTTGGCGATGCGGCAGCCGTCGTACTCATACTTGCCCCCACCTCCAGTGCCTGCCAGCCCGTCATGCCCAGCTGCTCCAGCACTTCCATGTTGCGCTCATAGATGGCCTCCGCTTCGGGGTAGGCCTGCACCGCCCGGTCAATGCTGTCTTCGCGCAGCAGGTGCAAGGTGGGATACGGCGCGCGGTTGGTGCAGTTGGTGACATCGTCCGCGTCCGTTCCGGCAAACTGGAACTGGGGATGAAAGCTGGCAATCTGCAGGGTTCCATCGAGATCCAACTCTTGGAGAACAGCTTCGGCCACGTCGAGGAAATCGTTGAATTCCAGAAAATCCTGCAGGCAGCCTGGCGCCATCAGCAAGGTGGTGTCGCGCACCTCCGCGGGGGTTGTGGCCAGATCGGCCAGCTCGCGCCGCAAGTCCTGCGCCAGCGCTGCGGTATCGGTGGCGGCGCTCACCACATAGTGAACCTGCCCCTTGGCATGCACGCCCTTGGCAAAGGGGCACAGATTGAGCCCGATCACCGCCCGCTCCAGCCAGCGCACCATGTCTGCCGTCACGAGGTCGGCCCGTTCTGAGGGCGCGGAGGGCGACGCAGGGGCGGCAAGGTTCATGGCAGGTGGATTCGAAAGGCGACAACAAGGGAGTGCCATTTTACCGGCCCGCTGCCACGGCATCTGCAGCGGACGCGCTCCCGGCACCTCAGCCCAGCAAGCGCAGGCCGGTAAGGCGCTCGTGCTCACGCGCTGCAAAGCGGTCGGTCATGCCGGCGATGAAATCGGCCACCGCCCGGGCACGCACCGAAGGTTCGCCCTCCATGGCCTGCCGGGTAAAGCGGGGTTTCATCTCGCCGGGCTCGGACACGTAAGCCGCAAACAACCCGGTCACCACACGCTGCGCGCGCCCGGTGGTCTCCACCACCTGCGGATGGCGGTAGAGGTTCTTGAACAGAAAGCGCTTCAGCTCCGAGGACTGTGCCCGCATGGGGGCGCTGAAGCCCACCAGCGCTGGGGCCCGGCGCACATCGGCCACACTGCGTGGCGCGGCATCGGCCAGCGCTGCACGGGTGGCATCAATCACGTCGTACACCTGCGCACTGAGCATGCGCCGGATGGTTTCATACAGCAGGCGCCGCTCCATCGCAGCACCCACCAGGTGCGGGTGCTCGGCTTCAGCCACCCGGCGGTAACGGTCAAACAGCTCCACCTCGGCCAATTGCGCCAGCGTGATCAGACCCGAACGCACACCGTCGTCGATGTCGTGCGCGTTGTAGGCAATTTCATCGGCCAGATTGCACAGTTGCGCCTCCAGGCTGGGCTGTTCCTTGCGCAGAAATCGTCCGCCCACCCCACCCGGTTCAGCGGCCTCCAGCCGCAGCGCATTGGCCTGCGAGCAATGCTTGAGCACACCCTCCCGCGTCTCGAAGCTGAGATTGATGCCGTCGTAGTCGGGATAGCGCTCTTCCAGCTGGTCCACCACCCGCAGACTCTGCAGGTTGTGCTCGAACCCGCCATGGGCCTGCATGCAGCCGTTGAGTGCGTCCTGCCCGGCGTGCCCGAAAGGGGTATGGCCCAGATCGTGGGCCAGCGAAATGGCCTCCACCAGATCTTCGTTGATGCACAAGGACCGCGCAATCGAGCGCCCCAGCTGGGCCACCTCCAGCGAATGCGTGAGCCGCGTGCGAAACAGATCGCCCTCGTGGTTCAGAAAAACCTGGGTTTTGTACACCAGCCGACGGAACGCCGACGAGTGCACGATACGGTCGCGGTCGCGCTGGTAGTCGGTGCGCGTGGGCGCCGGCGCTTCTGCGTGCCTGCGTCCACGGGTGTGCGCGGGATCGCAGGCATAGTGTGCCAAGCCTTGACCGAGCATCAAACAGGCCGCAAGTGGAGGATATTCACTGGCATGCAGGCGCCATTGCCATCGCAATCAAGCACAGCACGCGTCAATCACCTCGCGCACCAGCGCATCGGGCGCGGCGCGCACGCAAGCCTGGCCCGGCCCGTCGATTAGCACGAAACGGATTTCGCCCGCCTCGGATTTCTTGTCCACGCGCATCAGCTCCAGGTAGCGGCCGGCATTGTCCCCCGCATCCAGCACCGGCCCGCGCAGGGGTAACCCAGCACGCTGCACCAGCGCTTTCAAGCGTGCCGCAAACGCGTCGTCCACCAGGCCCAACCGGCGCGACAGCTCGGCCGCCATCACCATGCCGGCACCCACACCCTCGCCATGCAACCATGCGCCGTAGCCCATGCCCGCCTCGATGGCGTGGCCAAAGGTGTGGCCAAAGTTCAAAATGGCACGCAGCCCGGCCTCGCGCTCGTCCTGCCCCACCACCCAGGCCTTGATCTCGCAACTGCGCCGCACCGCATGCGCCAGCGCCGTACGGTCGCGGGCCAGCAGTGCCTCCATGTTTTCTTCCAGCCAGGCCATGAAGTCCATGTCGGCAATCGGCCCGTACTTGATGACTTCGGCCAGGCCAGCGCTGAGCTCGCGCGGCGGCAGGGTATCGAGCGTGGCCAGGTCGCACACCACCAACTGCGGCTGGTAGAACGCGCCGATCATGTTCTTGCCCAGCGGATGGTTGATGGCCGTCTTGCCCCCCACCGAAGAATCGACCTGTGCCAGCAACGTGGTGGGCACCTGTACGAAGGGCACACCGCGCATGTAGCTGGCGGCGGCAAAGCCCGTCATGTCGCCGACAACACCGCCGCCCAGGGCGAACAGCACGGTCTTGCGGTCGCAACCATGCTGCAGCAGGGCATCAAAAATCAGGTTCAGGGTCTGCCAGTTTTTGTGCTCCTCGCCATCGGGCAGCACCACCAGGTGCACTTGCGCGTACTTCGGCGCCAGCGCGGCGCGCAAGGCATCGCTGTACAACGGAGCTACGGTGGTGTTGGTGACGATGAGGGCGGCAGCAGCGCTGGGTAGCGCGGCGTAGGTGGCAGGCGTGGCCAGCAGGCCGGCGCCTATCGCGATGGGGTAGCTGCGCTTTCCAAGGTTGATCGAAACATCGGGTGAAAACCGAACATCAGCAGACGGCGCTGAGTCTGCTGCATTTCTATCCGGCACGCGCAAAAAATCGGAGAGCGGCCGCTGCTCCGCATCACCAGTCAATGAAAGAGGAAGGAGTGTCATCATGGACACAAGTCTACCGAGTTGTCCCCTTCAGAGAGACGTAATCCCACTGTTCCGCTAGTCGTGAGCCCAAACAAACCAAGACCGCCGTCTCAACATGAACTGTGCAGTGACAGATCATGTCGGAGACTAGCACCCACTTAGTTAAGGGTCACGGGAATGGAAGTTACCAATCCGCCCGGCGAAGTAACTTTCACGTTGATCTGCTGGCCAGCCGCGCAACCCTTCAGCGTAATGGCCACATTGGTTTTCAGATCTTCGTCGGGGTTCCCTGGCTTGGAGCCAACATTGACTACCGGCGATCCGCTGATGTCTCCCACAGTGCAGCCGTCTGCCACAGGTATAGCAGTAATCGTAGTACCCACGGGCATGGGCAGCAACTTGTTGTCAATACTGCCCAGCTTGAAACTGATCACCGTCGGACTCCGGACTAAATCGGTCGAGATATCCGGAGATGATGACGCGAACAGGATTACAGCCGTTTGACGCACCGTAGTGCTGAGACCTTCATTGCAAGTGTTAAGCAGCGAAGCAAATTCGCCACCCACACCCGGACACGCAATGCTGCCACCGCGCGACACGACGAATTCACCTGCATCAAAAGCATTATTTTCGTTATCGTCCCGGTATGCATCGCCTAACTGTTTCAACACGTCACCCGCATCGAAAATGTTATTGGCGTTGATGTCGTCGTAATCCTTGGTACCTGCCAGATACGCCATCACCGAAGCACGCCCGCCTGGTGGTCGGGGATTCTGGGTTACAAAATCTACCGAGCAAGAAGATATCTTGTTAACAGTGGCGGTTGCACAACTGTTTGCAACTTGGCCACCTTCAGCGGTGAAGTTGACCACGGTTCCGTCAGCAACTGCATTGCCCTGACGATCCGCAATACGCACAGTTAGGCGTGTGGGCGTACCGTCCACCTTCCACCCTTCAATGTTGAAGCTGCTTACCGACAAACTCATGAATCGCTGCGATGGTGGGCCAGAAGCAATCGTCAGGTTTTGTGACTCAGCAAAGACAGAAGGAGCGGATACCAATGCGGCCCTGACCTTGACGGGGCCGGGAATCGTTCCCGAGAACACAGAAACAGATGCTTGACCCGACTGGTCAGTGGTAGCGGTGACGTTCGACGTAGAACCAGACGCATTGAGCCCCACACCACCTGGATTCTCTTGAATACTGAAAGCAACGTTTACCCCAGAGAGCGGCGTGCCGGATGCAGCGAACACCTTGAAGGTCACAACTGCCTGCTCAGCAGCGCCAGAACCGGCCACGAAGATTTGACTGGGAGTAGCCGAGACAAACGTGACTGCGTTGGCTACGGGGGCAGCGACAATAATCGTGGTAGATCGCGTAGCAGCTCCAGCACTTGCCGCAGACAAACTGATATTGCCACTGCAAAGCGAACCATCAGGGTTCACAGACGTGTATGTCGCGGAAGCTACGCCGCTACCGTTGGTTGTGACACTGACACCACCTGCAGAAGCGTCGGATCCATTGATTCGCCCGCAGGACACAGAAAATGCCACGTTGACAGGAGTGCCTGTTAAAGGAGCATCATTCACTAGTGCAGTAACCGAAAGAGCAGTGTTCCCGCCGGAAGGAAGATTTGGCGTGGTGACTGCAATAGGTGACAAGGTCAGACCCGCTGCAGCGACCGCGAAATCCACACTCCCTGTTCCGGAGACTGTCACTCCCGACGTCGTGACTTCAGCTACCGCAGTCAGCGTAGCCGCACCAGAGGCCGTGAACGACGCGACGCTCACAGGAACTAGCGCCACACCGGAAGAGTCGGTCAACGCCGTGGTTTGAGGCAATGATGCGATAGCACTGTTGTTGATGCTGAAAGTCACCACGCGGTTCGCTACGGCTGCGCCCGATGCATCCTTCACCGTTGCTCTTGCCTGATAAGCACCACCAACCGCGATGCTCGTTACTGGGCGGATTCAAAAGTGAAGTGCAACACCCTGGGTTTCAATGAACGAGGGTGGAGTGCTGCGGGCTGTTGATCAGCAACTCGCGGTATACGGCC
>NZ_FNQJ01000078.1 GCF_900107605.1 Acidovorax soli
CCCAGATGGACAAACCCAGCAGAGTTGGCTATGGGCTGCACCGGCGAAACACTCAACCCGCCAAATCAGCGAGGTACTGGAGCGCATCGACCTGCTTTACACGCTGGACGTTCATAAGCACCTGGCAGACATCCCCGATCTCATCTTGCGCCGCTACGCGCGCCGACTTGTCTCCAGGCCGCCCTCAGCCGGAGCCAAGATCAAAGAGCCAGCGCGCACCGTGGAGGTCGCATGCTTTCTTCGGTATTGCCTGTTCACCACCACAGACCAGTTGATCCTTATGGTGCAGCGCCGGATCGCCGATCTGTGGCGTCAGGCTGCCGCCGATGTCCCCGCTACCGTCAATTGGGCCGCAATGTACAAAACGCTGCTCGGCGAACTTGTTGCCTTGAGCGCGCAAGGTGCGGTGCCAGATGCTGAGTTGCGTGCCCGTCTTGAAGCCTTGATCACCGAAACCCAGAAACGCAAACCACCGAGCAGGGCCTCCCTGGTCCGCGAGGGATTGATTGATGGAATTCGCCCCGTGCGGTCGTTGCTCGTCGCCATTGCAAAGCTGCCCTGGCAGGCCACCGGCGAGCATCCTGCCATCGAGTACCTTGCCAAGCTGCAAGCTTTATATCTCAAAGGATCCAGAAAGCTGCCAGTTGAAGTGGTGGCACCAAGTCTGGGAATGATCTGGCAGGTTTCGATCTCCAGCCCAGACCGGGAACGGGCGTTTCAGGCGTTGGAGGTGGCCACCCTGTTTGCCCTGCGCCGCGCGGTGCGCAATGGCTCGGTCTGGATTGAGCACAGCCTGAGCTTTCGGGGTCGTGCGCGCTTGTTCTTCACGGACGAGCGTTGGCAGGCAGAGTCCAAGAAACACTATGCCCGTCTATCGTTACCCAGCAAGGCTGCCACTTTCTTGAAGCCTTTGCTGGCCAGAGTAACTGCCGGTGTCGATGCGGTGGCCGCTGCAGCCCGCAGTGGCGTACTGCGCGTGGATGATGAACTCCATTTGTCGCCATTGCCCGCAGAGGACGAAGACCCAGAAGTGACCAAGCTGCGCGCGGCTTTGGATCACCGCATCGGTGAGGTTCAATTGCCGGAAGTGATTCTGGCCGTTGACGCCCAGGTGCGCTTTAGCTGGATCATGCTCGGACGTGAGCCGCGCTCTACCGACGAGCTGCTGATGGTCTATGCCGGCATCATGGCCCACGGCACCAGTCTGACTGCGGTCGAATGCGCGCGCATGATTCCGCAATTGTCTGCCACCAGCATTCGCCAGGCCATGCGCTGGGCGCGGGACGAACGGCGTCTGAGCCAGGCCTGCCAGGCTGTGCTGGAATTCATGCAGCGACACCCGATTGCCGCCACCTGGGGGCGGTCCGATTTGGCATCTTCTGACATGATGAGCATGGAGACCACCAAACGGGTGTGGCAAGCCCGGCTTGATCCTCGGCGCAACACACCTTCCATTGGAATCTACTCCCATGTAAAAGACCGGTGGGGCATCTTCCATGCGCAGCCCTTTGTGCTCAATGAGCGCCAGGCGGGCGTGGCCATTGAAGGTGTCATCCGCCAAGAAAAGCTGGAGACCAGCCAGCTTGCTGTGGATACCCATGGCTACACCGACTTTGCCATGTCACATGCCCGTTTGCTTGGTTTTGATCTTTGCCCGCGGTTGAAGGAACTCAAACAGCGCCACCTCTTTGTGCCACGCGGCACCAAAGTGCCCGCAGAAATCGCTGCGGTGTGCGAAGCCAATGTCGACGTCGCTTTGATCGAAAAGCATTGGGATAGTCTGGTGCACCTGGCAGCCTCGGTCATGAGCGGACATGCCAGTGCGGTGGCAGCTCTTGCGCGGTTCGGTTCTGCCGCCCAGGGCGATCCAATCTATGAGGCTGGCGTGCAATTGGGGCGGTTGCTGCGTACGGCGTTTTTGGCTGACTACTTTGTCAAGGACGCTTTCAGGAACGAGTTGCGCCGGGTGCTCAATCGGGGCGAGGCTGTTAACGCCCTCAAGCGCGCCATTTATACCGGCCGGATCAGCCCGGCGCAGG
>NZ_FNQJ01000010.1 GCF_900107605.1 Acidovorax soli
CGGTCACGATGAACCGACAACGGAGTCGGTCACGATGGGCCGAAATCCTCGGTCACGATACCGAAACCAGCGGTCACGTTGGTCCGAAATACCCAACCAACCTATGGGAATCGCCGGACTGTGGGACAAGTGGAAGTCCCCGGGTGGAGAGACCGTGCACAGCTTCACCATGCTGACCATCAACGCTGACCAGTATCCCTTGATGAACTTGTTCCACAAACCCACGGATGAGAAGCGCATGGTGGTGATTCTGGAACCGGAACAGTTCGAAGACTGGCTGCAAGCACCCGCGACCCGCAGCATGGAGTTCCTGCAGCCCTTTCCTGCTGGGGGCCTGCGGGCGGGATAGGTCCACGCGATCCTGAAGAGACTTTGGAGTACCTTGTCCCCCTCTCAACTCAGCAATGAACCAACCGTTTGAAATGAAACAGACCACGCTGTGGGCGCGCATGTTGCGCCTGACTGCAATCCTGGCACTGACCGTAACCAGCGCAGCCAATGCCCGGCTCCCCGTCTTTGAAGCCCTGGACAGTGCATCAGGACATCCGACCCGATTTGCCCAATGTCCCCAGTTCTTCGTGGATGGCAAACCACCCGCCATACCGGCAAGTCCCAAGCTGCGCGAGCTGTGCTACGAAGCGTTTGCAATCTTGCACAGCGGGGAGACCAGGACGCCGGTCTATGTGGCGCAGCGCCTGAACCGCCAAACCATTGAGGATGCCGACGAGAAGAGAGCGACCAAGTTCTTTGCCGACGCGCGCCTCCCCCGTGGCGAGCGGGCAGAACTGGAGGACTACAAGCGCTCGGGCTACTCCCGTGGCCACATGGCCCCGGCAGGAGACATGCCGACGCCGACAGCCATGGCCCAGAGCTTCAGCCTGGCCAACATGGTGCCGCAGGACATCCAGCACAACGGTGGTGCCTGGGCCAAGATCGAGCAGGACACTCGCCGGTATATCCGGCGGGCCAAGGGCGATGTGTTCGTGATCACCGGGCCGGTGTTCACCCCGGAGAGTCCCCGCATCGGTAACAACGGGGTCGGGGTTCCAGCCTACCTGTTCAAGCTCGTGTACGACCAGCACGACAACAGAGCCTGGGCGCATTGGCAGGAGAACCGGGAGGGGGAGCGGGTCGGCAGGCCCATCACCTACGAAGAGCTGGTGAAGCGCACGGGGGTTGAGTTCTTGCCAAGGCTTGTGGTTTCGCAACTGAACTGAGGAGTGATTTACTCCTCTTGTGAGTCACGCTCACAATGGGGCACCCCGCTCCGCCAACACAATGTCGATTGAAGGTTCAACATGACGGGACCGTCAACTCCTCAGCAGTCGCTGCAGTTTGATTTGCAGGGCACCCCTGCAGGTGTCACGCGATCCAAGTCGCGCGTGCCTCTTGCCAAGCTGGCGAACGAGAAGTTGCCGGCATATTCGCCGGACGACGGGCCGCTCACGACGGCAGAGATCTACGCCATTCAAGCTGATGCCGATGCGTGCATGCCAATAGGACGTGTTCTACGGCGCATGAGCCTGCTCGCATCCATCGAACCGTTAGTGCGATGAACGTCTCACTCGCGTGGACGCCCGCGAGACGGACCCACACAGGCAAGAAACAATGAGGACTATCTTCATCGACTTTGATGGCGTATTGCACCCTGCAGGTGGGCCTGTTGGCGCCTGTCTTCCCTTTGAATGGCTCTCTGATCTGAAGGCCCTTCTCAGCGCGCATCTCCCAGTTCGCATCGTGGTTCACTCCAGCTGGCGCCTCACGTACCCACATGAAGAGATTCGGGAATTTTTGAGCGGGCTGAGTGCCCTTGAAATCGATATCGTCGGGCCGGGAGAAAAGCTTCAGGCCATCACCGCGTACCTGAGTGCCCACCCTGAGATTGATAGCGGCCTTGTGATTGACGATGAGCCCAACGAATTTCTGGCTGAATTCCCGCTTCTGGTTGTTGCCTGTGATCCCACGACTGGCATCTCCTGCCAGCACGTGCAGAACGAGGTCACGGCGTGGCTGAACCACGTAGGACCCATCCCTCTGGATGCAGAGTGGCTGTAACGACGCACACGGTGATGGTGGGGCGGCCCCTGAGACAGTCTCCCCGCGAAATCCGCTCGTGACGAAACCGAAGTGACGCAAGTTACTGCCCACGATGCCAAGCCGAAGTTTTCCTGTTATGAGCGGTGCACGGCGAATGTCCTCCTGAGCATCATCACCTCGTGGCCGTACAGGCTTAAATCCGGCGGTGCAGGGAACGCTAGCGCGGAGATTCTGATGCCTTTGGCGACGTGCCTGGGGGTACAGTGGCGGGCTTGTGCAAAATACTGATGTTTTGTACAGTATCGTGAAATCTCGCACAGATATGGCCATGTACAAACCAGCCCGTTACGTATTCCGTCCTGCCAGACCAGCTCCCGCATTGTTGCGCCGCATCTGGGCATGGTTTTGAGATCGCCCTGCTGTGCCTCGGGCCTTGCCCAGCCTCCAGGCTCGCTTGTCCCCCAAATGGCGATTCACCATGAGCGAGCTGCTGGCATTGCACAAAAAACGTCGCCACAAGTAACATTGGCCATGTCGAAAAACCAAGCCCGGAAACACTGGAGGAATTTTTCACTCCCTGATTCGAGTGAGGACAATGCTTGGCTGGATGCGCCACCTGTAGGCCGCGAATTTGGAAGTCCGGACTATGAGAGATTGATGGCGCTTGATCACGCTGCTTTCGTGGCCTTCCACTCGTGGAAAAAGGTGCAGGATTGGCTGACCGCGCCGAACTCGCAGCTTGATGGAGCTTGCCCTGAGGAGGTGGCGCGAAGCCCCGCTGGATTTGACAAAGTCATGTCAATCCTGTTGTCATCGGGGAGCCGCGCCAGTGCGGACTTCATGAGCGAGATTGAGGCTTTGCCAGTTCAAGAGCGAGAAAGTCAAAAAGGTATTTAGCTGTTTCCTGTTAACGGCATACGATGACAAGCTCATGGGCTCAAATTTCCAAAGCACTGTCGCCCACAGGCCACTGCAGTTCTCGAACAACTCTGCGCATGATCCAGACGCACTGCGCATCAGAGCACCATCGCTTGGCCACAAGACCTTTTAATGCAGCCTTCACGGTTGCTTGCTGGTCCCCTTCGAAGGTCGCCAGCTTTCGCAGACAGTACGGGACCATCTGCGAGACCAGATCGTCACACATGTGGAAAGCAGCAGTGACCTCTGAGGGCGCAGTGCCCGGTGCATAGAACTTTCCATCTTCCTCAACAAGGCTCATTTTTGGATGAGCTCCACCAATGGCAGATGTAATTGCACTCACTGGAAAATCTTCCGGTACGCCTGGATACCTGGCGCGGTCAGTTGTCATATCAACTCCTTTCAAATTGCCTCGTATAGTGGGTATCTCCCATGACAACTCAAGCGCCTCGCCAGGCTTTGGCGTCACGGGCCTGAGTCAATAACGCCTGCTCACGAAGCCAGCTTGCTTTGTCGTAAACAAAGCCGGGGAACTCGTCGGCCAAACTGGTTTTCTGCAAGATGAGCGCTCGGGCTAGGCGCGCCACTTCCGCTAGTTCCTTTTCATTTCGGACTTCAAGCGGCGCCACAAGGCTGACGCCCATCGCCCAATTGAGACGCTCCCATTTCCATGACGGGCGGACCTCCAAGTCAATCCCATCCCGCGTCAGCCGTTCTTCAATTGCCTGAAGCTTTGCGTAATGCTCCGTCTGGGCTTCAGAGGGAGCGCGACTGGTGGTGGTGAACAGCTTTTTACGCCTTTTCGACTTTCCAACCATCTTGTAGTTCTTGGTCCCTCCCTCGAAGAGCCAGTCATCGCGAGGGCCATCTCCTGCTTCCTTCCATGCCATGGAGGAAATTGCTTCCCCATAAATCCGTCTGGGGTGTTGCCACCAGACGATCACGCGCCGTCCATTGAGAATGAATCCAACGTCATCCCAGGTCGACAGGCTGTCAGACCCCATGTTCCAGTAGGCGTGAGGAATGAACAGACCGCCCTCCGACATGTGCCACTGGTGCGTGCGGTGGTATTCGCGCATGCGCCTTCCCAAATACTCATAGTGCGGATTTTTCATGTGGGGCGTTGGTCCAGCGGGCAGTGGTTGTTCTGATGCGCTGGTTCTCGATAGGGCCTGCGAGGGGCACACCTGTTTGTTCTTCTGGATCGGATGGTTACTTACGTAAGTTGTGAAGTCGATGACTACCAAAGACCGCGCTTGTTAACTTGAGCGAATACAGTTGACAGAGCGGCAAGCGTCTGCGGCTCTGTCAGCGCTGCAGCAATCTTGGGTAGTGACGGTATCGGTGCGCCCGTGACCTCATGGGTACGACGGAGGACCTGTTCTACGAGGCTCGTTCTAGGAACAAATACATAGCGAACCTCGCAGTCCAGCCCTTCAGCAAGACGCCTGAGGGTGTTGAGCGTTATCGCACCATCCGCCTCAGCTTTCTCCAACTTTCGAACACCTTGACCTGTCATTCCAGAGCGTGCTCCAAGGGCGGTAGAGCTCATGCCCAAAGCCAGTCTTAGTGTCTTCGTCCAGCCACATCTCGGCATGCCTTGGCCCTGCAATTTCGCAAACTCGCAAAGCTGCCTATCAAGCTCAGCCAAGCGATTGAGATCCAGTCTGTTCTTCAAGGGGGAACCCAATGAGGTAACAAACCAGTTGCTTCAGCGGGCACCATAGAGCAACCAGTTCGTTTCCATTTGCATACTGGGGCAATGAGAAACGAGGAGTGCCAGCCCCGTTCAGATATCGTCGCAGCCCAGGTCCCAAATGGGACCAATTAGTCTCATGTTACTTGAATAAAGACCAATGCTGCGATTAGAAAAAGCGACTCTCGGAAAATTCGGTGCACAGGACATGGTGAGCCTGATCACGTCACAGGGCTGGGAAGCCATCTTGCCCGATGCACTCCAGGACCACCACCTGGTACTTATGTCAGACCAAATCAGAGATCTTCTTTCTGGTGATGGCTGGAACGGTGGTGACCGGGAACCTCCGAGCGCAGCTCTGCCGCTGACTTTGTTGCTGCTCACAAAGGCCGGAGTCAACCGATCAGGGGATGGCTTTGAGGTCGGCCTAGAGACTTTGCACGAAGCACTGTGCTTACTTAACACGGCCGTTGACCGCGAGATCGTCAACCGCATGCTGCAGCGCAAAGATGCCATACCCATTGGCACTGGACTGATACGGGGACTTCAAATGCTGGTTCAGCATGCCAAAGAGGAAGCGGAATCAGATTGCAACGCCTAATCGGCAACGAGGTCTTTGAAGTCTGTTTTGAGGGTTTTGAGCAGCTGACTCACTGAGGTTGCATCCAACTCCGGGCAGTAGGCTACGGCGATCAGAGTCAAAGGATGGATCTGCATCTGCTCGGCCAAGACCTCAAGGGTGCGGACACTTGGAACCTGGTGACCCTGCTCAATGCGGCTAATGTGACGGCGGCTGGTGGCCAGCAGCATGTCTTCCTGCACCATACCGCGTGCCTCGCGCAATTGTCGCAGCGCTCGACCAAAGTCGGCTTGGGGTGGAACACGCTTTCGGGAAGACATCTCCCCGATTTCCGCCCAATGGGACTAAAAAGACCACGACCAACTAGTCTCATTGGTGTTCAATTTCTCCTGAAATGTTGGCGCCGATTGAATCTTGACAGTGTGGAGTAGACAGATTGAATGCTTGCCGACGGTCCTATCTGTTGCCTCAATTGTCCTGGTAAGCCGTCAACTGGGAAGTGACGGCGGGGAGTATTTCAGCAGCCTGCTAGTGTCCTGAGTTAGAAATTCGCAGACAAAATCTCTCGATACTCGCCAGGATGTCATCGGCAGACTTGACCCACGCGAACGGTTTGGGGTGTGAATTGTTCAACTCCAGGTATTGGTGGATTGCCTGCTCAAGCTGTCTTGTCGATCGGTGTGTGCCGCGACGGATGCACTTCTCGGTCAGGGTTGCAAACCAACGCTCCACCTGATTGAGCCAGGAGGCGGAGGTTGGCGTGAAGTGCACGTGGAACCTGGGATGTCTTGCAAACCATGCCTTGACCGCAGGGGTCTTGTGCGTGCCGTAGTTGTCCATCACCAAATGCACATCCAACTGGGCTGGCACATTCGCTTCAATGGAGCGCAGGAAGTGCAAAAACTCCGTGCTGCGATGGCGCCGGTGTAACTCTCCAATCACTTGGCCCGTGGCAATGTCCAGTGCCGCAAACAGCGTCGTCGTTCCATGGCGCATGTAGTCGTGGGTTCTGCGCTCAGGGATGCCCGGCATCAGCGGCAAGATCGGCTGTGTGCGGTCCAATGCCTGTATTTGACTCTTCTCATCCACGCACAACACCATCGCCTTGAGTGGCGGGTCCATGTACAGGCCGACAATGTCGCGGACCTTTTCGACAAAAAACGGATCACTGGAGAGTTTGAACGTCTCCTGGCGGTGCGGCTGCAAACCGAAAGCCCGCCAGATTCGACTCACAGCCGTCTGTGACATGCCCATTGCGCGGGCCATGGTGCGGCTACTCCAGTGAGTCGCGCCAACTGGCACAGACTCCAGCGTCTTGGCGATCACTGCATCGACGCGCTCATCTTCAATCGTGCGCGGAGCGCCAGGGCGCGGCGCATCCAGCAAACCCTCCAAGCGCAGTTCAACAAAACGGCCCCGCCACTTGGAAACCGTCTGCTGCGTGACCCGCTGGCGCGCTGCCACCACCTTGTTGTCCAGGCCCTCAGCGCACGCGAGCACGATGCGCGCGCGCAGGGCCAAGGCCTGCGCGGTCTTACGGCGCTTGGCCAACGCAATCAGTTGCTCTCGCTCCGTTGCGCTCAACACCAATGGAGTCTTTGGTCTTCCGCTCGTAAGCGCACGGCAAACCCATGTTGACCGCCGATGGCGACCATTGCTGACGATCAGATGTCAGTGGGCTGCCAGCGGTGCGGCAAGAGCTCGTCGATACGGCTGGCCTTGTGCGTGGGCAGCCTTGTGAGCACGTCCTGGAGGTAGGCATAGGGGTCATGCCCGTTCATGCGCGCCGACTGCACCAGGCTCATCACCGCCGCCGCCCGCTGGCCCGCGCGCAGGCTGCCGGCGAACAGCCAATTGGCTCTGCCAATGGCAATGGGCCGGATCTGGTTCTCGATCCAGTTGTTGTCCACGGGCAGTTGCCCGTCATCGACGAAGCGTGTCAACGCCGTCCAGCGCCTGAGGCTGTAATCCAGGGCCTTGGCCGTTGCTGAGCTATCGGGCAGTTTCTGCCGCTGCAATGTCATCCACTGGTGCAACGCATCCAGGATCGGCTTGGTGTGCTGCTGACGAATGGCTTTGCGTTGATCGGCGTTCAGTTCCTTGACCTCGCGCTCGATGTCATAGACCTTGGCGAATTGCTCCAGCGCGAACCCGGCAAGCTGGCTTTTGTTCGCCGCATGGAGGTCAAAGAGTTTGCGCCGGGCATGCGCCAGGCAGCCCACCTCGGTCACGCCACTGGCAATCAGGGCCTTGTAGCCGGCGAAGTCGTCGCAAACCAGTGCCCCCTTCCAGTCGCCCAGGAAGTTGCGGGCATGCTCGCCAGCCCTGGACTCGCAGAAGTCATACACCACGGCTTTCATGTCTTCGAACGCCCCTGGCGCGTAGGCCCACAGGTAGGCGCGATGCGTCGCTCCCTTGCCAGGTTTGAGCATTTGCACTGGCGTCTCGTCGGCGTGCAGCACACGGTGGCCGAGTATTTCCGCCTTGAGCGCATCGACTAGCGGCTGCAGCCGCACGCCGCAGGTGCCTACCCACTGCGCCAGAGTCGAGCGAGGAATGGCCAGACCGGCGCGCGCAAAGATGCTTTCCTGACGGTACAGCGGCAAGTGGTCCGCGTATTTGGCCACCAGCACCTGGGCCAGCAGGCCGGTGGTGGGGATGCCTTTGTCGATCACATGCGCTTCAACCGGCGCCTGGGTGATGGTCTCGCATTGGGCGCAGGCCCACTTGCCACGGATGTGACGCTCCACCGTGAACACGCCGGGCACATAGTCGAGCTTTTCGGCCACGTCTTCGCCGATGCGTTTCATCTGACAGCCGCACTGGCAGGTGGTCGAATCGGGCTCGTGGCGGATCTCGCGGCGCGGCAGATTGGCCGGCAGCGGCTGGCGTTTGGGCTGTTGTTTGGCTTGCGGGGCAGCGGCCGCAGGCTGCAGCTGCTCGATCTCCAAGCAGACAGCCGCCAAGTCGGCCTCGATCTCGTCTTCGAGCAAGCTGCGCTGCTCGGCGTTGAAGCGCTCGGACTGTGCGGCGAACTTCATGCGTTTCAAGAGCGCATTCTCGTGGGTGAGCTTGGCGTTGAGCGCCTGGCTGTGGCGTAGTTCTGTGAGCAGCCGCGTGGTCATCTCGCGCAGCTGCTCGGCGCTCAGATCATCCAGGAATTGCGGCTGCATCAACATGACAGGCAGTGTGCCAAGCATGGCACTGCGCTGCCATGCGCAGATCCACCGATTGCGCGCCGGCTTCAGACCATGGTGATAATGCCGGCGTTTCCCATGCGTTGCCAGGGTAGGCCCAGCACCAGGGCGTCAAGCTGGACAGGCTCCAACTGCCACTGCTCATCGCCTGGCGCCGGCCAGACGAACTTGCCCTGGTGCAGGCGGCGAGCGGCCAGCCAGATGCCTATGCCGTCGTGCACCAGCACCTTGATGCGGTTGGCGCGTCTGTTGGCGAACAGGTAGGCATGGTGAGGGTGGGCGGCGCCGAAGACGGCGACTACGCGGGCCAGCGCCGTGTCGGTGCCGGCGCGCATGTCCAGCGGGGCCGTGGCAAGCCAGGCAGCGTCGATACGGATCATTGCCGCAGCACCTGCAACAAACCCTGCAATGCGCGGGAACACTCGCCAGCAGCGGCCAGCGGCCAATTGACCGTCACGAGGGTGCCGTGATGACAGCACTCGATGCGGATGTCTGATGAGCAAGCTGCCGATGCAGCACTTGGGGCAGCTTGTACACCCGCTGCCTGAGGCCCCATCACCGGCGAGCCCAGCGCCACCGCGATGAAGGCGGGCACGGGGTTGGACGGCACCGGATGAGCCTGATGCGCTGGGGCACAAACAGCCTGTGCATTGGCCATTGGCTCAGCCGCTGCATCGGCGCAGTGTGGGGCGATGCCGGACGCATCAGCATGCGCGGTATCGCAGGCGCTCTGGTGCTGGCCCAGACGATGCTCCTTGAGCCAGCGATGCAGCACGTTGGCATTCATGCCATGTTCACGCGCTGTGGCGGCAATTGATGCGCCGGGCTGCTGGCACGCAGCGATCAGTTCAGCCTTGAATTGCGCGCTGTAGACCCGGCGCGTGCGGGGGACACAGGAGCGCGAATGGGGAATCTCTTGAGACATGGTGTGCACGATGGTTTACGTGGACACGATGGTGCTTGCAATTGCTCATTCGGGGTAGATGGGTTGGCCGGACGGATACGATAAGTCTACATCTGGCGCGTCTCCTTTCTGTGTTTTTGTCTTGCCAACCTTGCGTGCCGGTTTGACTTGCGCAATGGAATTCTTGAACCTCCAACTGTCATTGCCAGTCTCCACGATGTGGCAGTGATGGGTCAGTCGATCCAGTAGTGCTGTTGTCATCTTTGCATCGCCAAACACGCTGGCCCATTCCGAGAAGCTCAGGTTGGTGGTGATCACCACGCTAGTTCGCTCGTAGAGTTTGGACAGCAGATGGAACAGCAGGGCACCACCGGACTGCGTGAATGGCAGATAGCCCATTTCATCCAGGATCACCATGTCCACGTACATCAGTCGGTAGGCCAGTTGTCCTGACTTCCCCTGCGCCTTCTCCAGTTCTAGGGCGTTGACCAACTCGACCGTGGAGAAGAACCGCACCCGCTTGCCATGGCTGCGTATCGCTGCAACCCCAAGACTGGTAGCCAGGTGTGTCTTGCCAGTACCGGGTCCGCCAATAAACACTACGTTGTGCGCCGACTCCAGGAACTTCATCTGGTGCAGTTCGTGTACCAAGGCCTCATCCACATGGGCCTGGGTGAAGTCGAACCCAGCCAGATCACGATGCGACTGGAAGCGCGCCACCCGCATCTGGTAGGCCATAGATCGCACCTCACGCTGTGCAGATTCCGCCTTGAGCAACTGGTGTAGCACCGTTTCATGGTCCAGCGTCTTGATGCGTGCGGTACCCAGCACCTCCGGCCATGCGCTGGCCATGCCATGCAAGCTTAAGGACTTCAGAGCGGCAACGATGTCATTGGACATGGCTGACCTCCTGGGTGCGCAGACTGTCGTAACGCGAGACGTTGGCCAGGGGCGGTGTCTGCAATGTCAGCGGCGTATCAATTTGAAGCACTGCCAACGGGCGTGCGCCATCCTTGAGCCGGGCCAGCGTGTTGATGACATGTTCGGCGCTCGCACGTCCTCCTTCCAGAGCAATCTCGATGGCCACCATAACAGTGTCCAGGCCATGCAGTGGGATGGCACTGAGCACCTGCGCCATCACGCGGTCCCCTCCCGCATTCTTGAGCAACTGCCGTTGCAACTCCTGAAGAGGCTCGGGCATGGTCTTGAAGGGGGCGCCGTTGCGCAGCGCTCCGGGCTTGCGCTCAATCAGGCTGATGTAGTGCTGCCAGTCATAAAAGGTCTGGTCACGCTCGAAGCTGCGCACTAGATCGACCACCTCACCGTGGTTGTCCACCACACGCAGAAATTCTGGATAGGCCCGCACACTCACGACAGTGTTCACCCATTCGCATGGCACGCTGTAGCGGTTGCGCTGGAAGTGAATCAGTGCCGTGGAGGTTACGCGTAAGGGCTGCTCCACGTAGCCATCAAATGCTTTGGGCAAAGCCATCAGGCGGCTACGCTCATCCTGCATGACGTCGGCCACCGTGAGTTCCGGCCAGTCCGGGTGGCTAAGTTCTGCCCAACTGTCCTGGCAGGCCCGCAGCAACCAGGCATTGAGTTCTGCAAGACTATTCCAGCGTTTCTCGGCAGCTTCCCGCCAGATGTGGCGGCGCCGGTCCTGGACATTCTTCTCCACACGCCCCTTCTCCCAACCCGCTGCGCGGTTGCAGAACTCGGCCTCGAACAGGTAGTGCCCCGTCATTGATTCAAACCGGGCATTGACGCTACGCTCCTTGCCTTTGCCCACCTTGTCCACGGCCGTGCGCATGTTGTCGTAGATGCCACGCTTGGGAACACCACCAAACACTTCAAAGGCCTTGGTGTGCGCGTCAAACAGCATTTCGTGGGATTGGGTGAAGTACGCCACCAGTACGAATGCCCGACTGGCCGCCAGCTTGGTGTGGGCCACTTCCAGGCGCCGGCGCAAGCCAGCAATCACCACGTATTCACAGCTCCAGTCAAACTGGAATGCCTCACCGAGCTCAAAGCTCAGCGGCACAAACCCGGCATTGCGCGGGGCGTTCGCCTGCTCCTGTTTCCAGTTGCTGCAAAAGCCGTAGACCAGATTCTTGCTTCCCGTAAAGCCCATGGCCCGGATGGCCTCGAAGTACGCCCGCACACTGCGGCGCTCACGCTTGCCACGGTAACTGTCGGTCTTGAGCCAGCTTGCCAATTGCTCCCGGTACGGATCCAGCAGGCTTGGCGCCGGGGCACGCCGCGGGTAGCGTGGTTCCACCATCTGTGGCTCATTCAACCACTTGGCTGCCGTGTTTCTGGAAATGCGCAGCCGCCTGGCCGCTTCACGCACGGATACGTTCTCACGTAACACCATGCGCCTGAGTTTGCTGAGGGTTCCCACGTCTATCACTCCTATGTACCCCTGCTTAAAAATGAAGCAAGGATTGTGGATAACGTGGCTCAGTTTCCGACTGGAATTCCTATTTTTTTGGCCCAGATTTCATTTGGAATCAACAAACCGGGAGAAGACACTGCTGATTGACGCTCTCAGGGAGCACTATGGCTTGCCAGAACTCCTTGCACAGTTGGGTCTCGCGCGTAGCTCGTACTTCTACCATCGGGCTCGCGCTGCGGTGGGCGATAAGTACCTCTCAGCGCGGCGAGCGATCACCGACATCTTTGAGTCGAACCACCGCTGCTACGGCTACCGCAGGCTGCAGGCCTCGCTGACCAGGCAAGACGTCACAATCTCCGAGAAAGTGGTGCAGCGCCTGATGAAGCAGGAGAGCCTGGTGGTTGCCAAGCCCAAGCGGCGCAGGTACGCGTCTTACCTTGGCGAGATCAGCCCGGCACCGGAGAACATCATCAACCGCGACTTCCAGGCCGCGGCCCCCAATGAGAAATGGCTCACGGATATCACGGAGTTCCAGATCCCGGCGGGCAAGGTCTACCTGTCGCCGATCATCGATTGCTTCGACGGCATGGTTGTCAGCTGGACCATTGGCACGAGCCCGGACGCTGAGCTGGTCAACACAATGCTGGATGCAGCCATCGAGACAGTGACGGAAACCAGCGACCGACCAGTAGTCCACTCCGACCGCGGGGGCCACTACCGTTGGCCAGGCTGGCTATCGAGAATGAGCGAGGCGAACCTCACCCGCTCGATGTCTCGCAAGGCCTGCTCTCCTGACAACGCAGCCTGCGAAGGATTCTTCGGTCGGCTGAAGAACGAGCTGTTCTATCCTCGGGACTGGAAGAGCGTCACCATTGAGCAGTTCATTGAGGTGGTCGACTCGTACATCCGCTGGTACAACGAGAAGCGGATCAAGATCTCCCTTGGCGCTCTTAGCCCCATCGAATACCGGGAGAGCCTTGGACTTGCGGCATAAAACCAGTCCAAGTTTTTATCCGCACCCCCAGACTGTCAATTTTCGGTCGGCGGCAACATGCATGGGATTCAGCCTGGTGCCGTGGAAGCCAGTGATCGAGCAGCGGCTGGGACAGCAGCTCGCCGCGACGGTGCGCGGCGGCGGGGTGTCATGGGAAATTGGACGGCGGCCTGGGCTGTCCCGAGGTTAGTCAGGCCGACGTCAACAATCCCACAGAATGGATTCCAAGCAATTTTCCGCACCCCAAACGTGGGCAATCAACCCGGGTAGTAGAGACGCAGACGCGCGTCGCGTTCGGCAGGTGACTCGTTCCGCAACTCGTTGACTACTTGCTCACGCGTCTTGCCTGGACCTGCCGCATCAGGTGTGCGGATAGGGTAGTTGCTTTCGCCGTAAGAAAGGAGGCCTTGCTGCATAGCTGCCTTGGTTTCTGCGATGACTTGCTCTCGCGTCTTCTCGCTCTTGAAATGTTCCGGGTGAACGATGAAGCCCTTTTCGTTGTTGGCGGGATGCTCGTACGCTGCCGAAGCCATCCCTGGAAGGCCCAGGGTAACCACTGCGGCCGCGGCGGCAATCATGGAAGAAAGGGAGAGGCGTTTTTGGATCATGGTTGAAGCTCCTAGCGATAGTGAATAAAACTTGCATCTCTCATGCCTTGCTTGGGCGTTGAGGAGATGTGTTCATCGTAGGGAGCGCACCCCAACAGAATCTAGACAGCCCGATGATATTTTTGTCAGGGAGCGGCGCGAACTGGAGCGCGATTTGGTGGACCTGCGCGGGGGGGCCAATGCGGAGGATGTAGGACCGACCACACGAGTAGACAGAAGTCACCAGCGGATCGGCGCGAACCTGCCGAAAGTGCCTTCTGGTTTGTCATCGTTGCGATGCTGATATCTGGTGCCGTTTTGTTCCTCTGGTGGGAGGAGCAGCATCCGAGGCTCAACCCCGCCATCTAACGCTCTCGCCATATGACAGACTTCTTGACGTCCTGATCCATTGCATCACGAGATGCCACTCTATAACCGACATTACTGGGCGCGGATCTCCACTCCCACACTTGTCACCCCGCACTCTGACCATGCGACTGGCTTGCCATGGTGCATGCGGGCGATCGCACCGACGATGGCCAAGCCTAGGCCATGGTTGCTTTGCCCATGGCTGCGAGCGGGATCGGCGCGAAAGAATCGATCGAAAAAATGGGGAAGTATTTCCGGATCAATGGTATCGCCGCAATTGGTGACGGTGATGAGCACGCGGTCCTCGCCAATGGTCTTGAAACCAACCTGAACGATCGAACCCTCTCTCGCGTACTGCGTGGCGTTTCCCAGCAAGTTTGACAACGCACGACGCAGCAGTGGTGAGTCGAAGGCACCTTGCGCGTCACCAACCACTTCGGCCGTGAGTCTTGCCTCGGCCAGAGACGCCTCGTGGTAGTCCAACACGTCTGCAGCTACAGACGCAAGGCTTGGTACTGGTGCGCGGCGTGCACCCACGCCTCGATCCGCCTGGGACAGAAACAACATGTCCTTGACGATGCCGGTCAGGCGATGCAGTTCCTCTAGATTAGATGCAATGACCTCCTGCATGTCAGCTTGGTGGAGGTGCCTGAGTGCCAGTTCATTGTTGGCAATCAGCGTGGCCAACGGCGTGCACAACTCGTGCGCCACATCTGCGTTGAAGCCCCCCATCTGCGAATATGCCTTCTCTATGCGTGCCAGAAGCGCATTGAACTGGTCGATCAGTGGCACGAGTTCAAGGGGTTGCTCCCCGCCATCGAGCCGCTGATGCAGGCTGCCCGCAGACAGTGCGCGTGTTTGACTGGCCAGCCTTCGCACCGGCGCCAGCCCGAGGTTGACCAGAGAAACCCCCCCAAGCGAAACCACGATCGCGCCTCCGATCGCAGCTACGAGCAAAGTGACTGCGAGCCGATGCAGCAATTGGTTGTCAGTTTGTATGTCCAGCGACAGTTGCACGCGCAATACCCTTGACGCCAAGCCATCGACTCGCTCTACCTCGAATTGCCGATGGCGCAGCACCGTATGCGCGTTCTGATTCCGAGTGTGTATGAAAAGCACGACTCCGTCGGACTGCAATACTTCAAGTGAAAGATCTCCGTGCCCTACCAGAAAGTCGTCGAGCTTGTGAGTAAGGTCCTCCGCATCTCGGTGCTCCTTGCCACCCGCCAGAAGATGCCGGATGACGTTCTCCTTTTGCGCCAGCGTTTCCTCTTGGCGGTCGCGAAAGTTGAACTCCGTCACTAGGTAGACGGCCAGACAGACCAACCCCAATCCGGCAAAACTCTGCAGCGCCAGCCACCAGGATAGCCGCTGACGCAACGAGCGATGTTGGTCCAATACCTTCATCCGTTGCGTTCTTCCATGATGTAGCCCATACCCCGGATAGTGTGAAGCAGCGCAGTGTTAAAGGGCTTATCTATTTTGCCTCGCAAGCGACGAATTGCGACCTCCACTACGTTGGTTTCGCTGTCGAAGTGCATGTCCCACACCTGCTCAGCAATCTCGGTGCGAGACAACACTTCGCTTTTCCTTCGCAGAAAGAGCGTGAGTAGCAGAAACTCCTTGGCAGTCAGATCCAGCCGCTGACCGCCGCGGGATGCCTTGCGCCGCACTAGGTCGAGTTCGAGATCGGAAAGGCGCAGTTGTGTAGGCTCTACCGCATCGTGCGCTCCATGGGTACGCCTGAGCAGCACCTGAATACGTGCGTTCAGTTCCGAAAACGCGAAGGGTTTTACCAGGTAATCGTCCGCACCTGTTTGTAGTCCCAGCACCCGGTCCTCAACGCTGATCCGGGCCGTCAGCATCAAGACGGGTGTCTGTCTGGATTTCCGAAAAGCGGAGAGGAGGCTGAAGCCATCGATCCCCGGGAGCATCGCGTCCAGCACCAGCAGGTCGTGCGCGCCTTCGAGCGCCATGTGCAAACCATCCACGCCGTTGTGGGCTACGTCCACCACGTAGCCAACCTCGCCGAGGCCCTTGCGAAGGTACTCGGCGAGTTTGACCTCGTCTTCAATGAGAAGAATTTTCATGGATCCATTTTCGAAGAATGAGGGGAACTCGTAGATTACGAATTTGTCATTTGGCTGTTGGCGCCTTGTCGGGGTCCCCTCGTTTTCAGTGCAATAACTGGCGGTACGCAAACCCAGCACTGGCGCGGGGGTGGTGTTGGTAGATCGTTGATTCTGTTGGCTTTCCTGTTCACCTTCAAATCCGGGATTCGTGGCGTCAAACCGTGATCGGTTTCATCCGTTGGTGCCAGTTATCGGTGCTCCCTGCCGCGAGGGCAGGATTTGGTCGGCATAACGGTCAACAGGAAAGCGGAACACGCCTCGCAGGTTGATGCTTTCCAGCCTGGTGGGAGCAATTTTTCCGATCAGTTCCGGCGGAATGGCCTGGCGGCGGTTCGACCAGCGATCCAGAACAGCCTGCATTTGTGACGTGTTCCACGCCATGACGATGTTGGCCAGCAGACTCAACGCGTCGGCCACAGCCTGCATTTCGTCCACACGTTTGGCCTGTGCCGGGCTGATCCGGCCGGTGTAAATGGCGCGCTTGAGGGCGTTGACCGCCTCCCCCCGGTTGAGCACCCGGCGCAATTCATTCCTGAAAGCGTCCTTAACAAAGTAGTCGGCAAGGAACGCGGTTCGCAGCAAACGTCCCAATTGCACGCCAGCGTCATAGATGGGGTCACCCTGGGCAGCAGAGCCAAACCGCGCCAGTGCTGCCACCGCACTGGCGTGACCACTCATGACCGAAGCCGCCAGATGCACCAGGCTGTCCCAATGCTTTTCGATCAGGGCAACGTCAACATTGGCCTCGCACACCGCAGCTATTTCGGCTGGCACCTTGGCGCCGCGAGGCACGAACAGGTGGCGTTGTTTCAATTCCTTCAACCGCGGGCAAAGATCAAAGCCCAACAACCGGGCCAGTGCCATCGCAAAATCGGTGTAGCCGTGGGTGTCCACCGCCAGTTGGCTGGTTTCAAGGCGTTCCTGACGTATGACGCCTTCAATGGCCACGCCAGCTTGGCGCTCATTGAGCACGAAGGGCTGTGCGTGAAAGATTCCCCAGCGGTCGCGTACATGGGAGTAGATGCCAATGGAGGGCGTGTTGCGCCGGGGATCAAGCCGGGCCTGCCATACCCGCTTGGTTGTCTCCATGCTCATCATGTCAGAAGACGCCAGGTCTGAACGGCCCCAAGTGGTGGCGATCGGGTGGCGTTGCATAAACTCCAGCACCGCCTGGCAAGCCTGACTCAGACGGCGTTCGTCCCGTGCCCAGCGCATGGCCTGGCGGATGCTGGTGGCAGACAACTGCGGAATCATGCGCGCGCATTCGATGGCTGTCAGACTGGTGCCGTGGGCCATGATGCCGGCATAGACCATCAGCAGTTCCGCTGTTGACCGTGGTTCACGGCCGAGCATGATCCAGCTGAAGCGCACCTGGGCGTCAACGGCCAGAATCACTTCAGGCAATTGCACTTCGCCGATGCGGTGATCCAAAGCCGCCCGTAGCTTGGTGACTTCGGGGTCTTCGTCTTCGGCGGGTAAAACTGAGAGGTGGAGTTCATCGTCGACGCGCAGTACGCCACTGCGTGCCGCCGCAGCCACAGCATCGACACCTGCAGTTACCTTGGCCAACAATGGCTTCAGAAAGGTGGCCGCCTTGCCGGGCAGCGACAGACGGGCATAGTGCTTCTTGGACTCGTCCTTCCAACGTTCGTCCGTGAAGAACAGGCGTGCACGGCCCCTAAAACTCAAGCTGTGCTCGATCCAGACCGATCCATTGCGCACCGCGCGGCGCAGGGCAAACAAGGTGGCAACCTCCAATGCCCGAAACGCCCGTTCCCGGTCTGGGCTGGATATGGCGGCTTGCCAGACCTTCCCCAGGCCTGGCGCGACAACGCCATCCGGCAACTTTCTGATGTTACTGGCGTAATAGGCGCTCAATTTCGTCAGGGCGTCGATGGTGGGATGCTCTCCGGTGGCTTGCCATGGAAGCTTTGCAATTGCCACAAGCAGTGAGCGTACGGGGCGAATGACATCAATCAA
Organism: Acidovorax soli; assembly: GCF_900107605.1. Classification (GTDB taxonomy): domain Bacteria; phylum Pseudomonadota; class Gammaproteobacteria; order Burkholderiales; family Burkholderiaceae_C; genus Acidovorax; species Acidovorax soli. Next base: position 17,793 of record NZ_FNQJ01000010.1, read on the forward strand.
TCCTTCGCGCACAAGGGAGGCCCGACTGGGTGGCTTGCGTTTCTGGGTTTCGATGACCAAGGCTTCAAGCCGTGCGCGCAGCTCGGCGTCCGGCACAGCGCCCTGGGCGCTCAAGGCCACGAGTTCGGCCAGTAGCGTTTTGTACATCGCCGCCCAGTTGACGGTGGCGGGGACCTCGGCAGCGGTCTGGCGCCACAGATCGGCAATCCGGCGCTGCACCATCAAAATCAACTGGTCCGTGGTGGTGAACAGGCAATACCGCAGAAAGCAGGCGACCTCCACGGTGCGCGCGGGTTCCTTGATCTTGGCGCCGGCAGACGGCGGCCGAGAGACTAGTCGGCGCGCGTAACGGCGCAAGATGAGATCGGGGATGTCGGTCAGGTGTTTATGAACGTCCAGCTCGTACAGCAGATCGATGCGTTCAAGTACCTCGCTGATTTGGCGGGTTGAGTGCTTGGCCGGCGCCGACCACAGCCAGCTTTGTTGGGTTTGTCCATCTGGGCGCAGCTCTGCAACCGAGGTTCGCCACCGATCAAGGGTTGCCGGATCGACGCTGGCGGCGATTGCAGCACCTGTCTCCGCTTCGAGCTGGGTGAGTGCGCTCGCAATCAAAGTCCGGATGGCCCGCTCGTGCACGATCACCAGCTTATTCTTGTACAGCCATTGGCGGGCCCTCCCGAGCAGTTGATCGCGGTCGGCGCAACGGGCCACTTCGTCCCGCAGTTCACGCACCAGGGAGCGGCGTTGGTGCTCGCTCATCCACCGAAAACCAAGGGCCGTGCACGCTACTTGCTGGTGATCGAACAGTGTCTTCTCCCGCCCGTACAGCGTGCGCAGCGAAGCCACATCAGGGGTGGCAATGCCAAGTTCCTCGCTCAAGTGGCGCCACAGGGCGACGGGAACCACCCGAAAGGCATACAGCAGGCGGCCACTCATGCGCAAAAACCCGATATGCAGCGCCAGACCGAGCTTGTGGGCGTCACCCCGGCGCGCATTGATTGCCTCGCGCTCTGCACCATCGAAGGTGAAAAACGCCTTCATCTCGAAGTCACTGATATCGCGGGGCAGCTCACGCATCCCCAAAAACGTCGTTTGCCAGTCCTGCATCGTGAACCCCATTAGTGGGAGGCCACGATACCCGTTTGAGAAGTGAACAGGAAAGCCAACAGAATCAACGATCTACCAACACCACCCCCGCGCCAGTGCTGGGTTTGCGTACCGCCAGTTATTGCACTGAAAACGAGGGGACCCCTCGTACAGCTTGGACAGCAGGTGGAACAGCAAGGCGCCTCCTGACGTACTGAACGGCAGGTAGCCCAGCTCATCCAGGATCACCATATCGGCATAGGCCAGGCGGTGGGCCAACTGTCCGGGCTTGCCGTTGGCCTTCTCCTCCTCCAACGCATTGACCAGCTCCACCGTGGAGAAGAACCGCACCCTGCGGTGATGGTGCTCGATGGCTTGCACCCCGAGGGCTGTGGCGATGTGGGTCTTGCCCGTACCCGGTCCACCCACCAGCACCACGTTGTTGGCGTTCTCCAAGAAGTCGCACCGGTGCAGCTGGCGTACCAGTGCCTCGTTCACCTCGCTGTGGCCGAAGTCAAACCCAGCCAGGTCCCGGTACGCCGGGAATCTGGCCACCTTCAATTGGTAGGCTACCGAGCGCACCTCCCGCTCGGCGGTCTCGGCCTTGAGCAGTTGAGACAGGATGGGCTGTGCCGCATCGAAGGCCGGTGCACCTTGCTCAGCCAGTTCCGCAACCGCCTGGGCCATACCGTGCATCTTGAGCTCGCGCAACATGATCACGATGGAAGCGATGGCAGGGTCATGACGCATAGCGCACCTCCCTCAATTGGTCGTAGCGAAGCACATTGGCCTGGGGTTCCACCGCCAGCTTGAGGGCCTGGGGCGAAGTGACCGGTGCTGGAGCGGGCTTGCCGTCCAGCAGGCGATGGAGCACGTTCAGGATGTGGGTCTTGCTGGCAGCACCTGACTCCAGTGCCAGCTCCACTGCGGTGAGTACCGCCTGCTCGTCGTGGTGCAGCACCAGTGCCAGAACCTCCACCATCTCCCGGTCGCCGCCGGGTTGCTTGAGCAAGGTGGCCTGCAGTCGCTTGAAGGCCGCTGGTAGCTCCAGGAACGGAGCACCATTGCGCAAGGCTCCGGGCTTGCGCTGCAGCACCGCCAGGTAGTGGCGCCAGTCGTAGACGGTCAGCCCAGCACCATGGTGGTTACGCTCGATCAGGCGCTGGTGCTCGCACACGATCTGGCCTTCGGCGGCAATCACCAAGCGGTCTGCGTAGACCCGCAGGCTCACAGGCCGGTTGGCATACGGGGCCGGCACGCTGTAGCGGTTGCGCTCGAAGTGGACCAAGCAGGTGGGCGAGACGCGCTTGGTGTGCTCCACAAAGCCATCGAAGGGCCGAGGCATCGGCATCAAGGTTGCCTTCTCTTGAGCCCAGACATCCGCGACGGTGCCCGGCAACTTGCCATGCTCGATCTCATTCCATAAGGCCACGCAGCGCTCCTCAAGCCAGGCGTTGAGCTCAGTCAGGCCTGGGAATGGCGGCACCACCTGCCACAGACGATGGCGGGCGTCGCGCACGTTCTTCTCCACCTGGCCCTTCTCCCAGCCCGACGCGGGATTGCAGAACTCGGCCTCGAACAGGAAGTGGCTGACCATGGCCGCAAAGCGCGCATTGACGTCGCGCTCCTTGCCACGGCGCACCCGGTCTACAGCGGTGCGCATGTTGTCGTAGATGCCACGGCGGGGCACACCGCCCAGAACTACGAACGCATGGTTGTGAGCGTCAAACAGCATCTCGTGCGTCTGCAGCGGATAGGCGCGCAGGTAGAACGCTCGGCTGTGGCTGAGCTTGAAGTGGGCCACTTGCAGCTTGGTGCGCACTCCGGCCAGCACTGCCCAGTCCTCGCTCCAGTCGAACTGGAAGGCCTCACCTGGGCCGAAGGCCAGGGGAACGAAGGTGCCGCGGCCGGTGGTCTGCTGGGCCACCATGCGCTGCTCTTGCCACAGCCGGGCAAAGGCGGCAACCCGGTTGTAGGAGCCGGTATAGCCCAGGGCCTGCAGATCAGCGTACATCTGCTTGACGGTACGCCGCTGCTTGCGGGATCGGCCAGCTTCCGTCTTGAGCCAGCCCGAGAGCTTCGATGCGAAGGGATCGAGCTTGGATGGACTGACCCGCTTGGCATAGTGCGGCTCGGCCTCGCCTGCGCGCAGGTACTTGCGGATGGTGTTGCGCGAGAGGCCCGTGCGGCGGGCGATCTCTCGGATGGACAACTGCTCTCGCAGGGCCCAGCGCCTGATGACACTCAGTGTTGCCACGTCTATCACTCCTGGTCTCCTGCTGATCAACAAAGCAGCAGGTTAGGGTTAGTACGTGGGTCAGGTTTAGATGGAAATCCTGGGGGTTAGTGGGTCACTTCTGCGTGGAAATCAACAACGCGGTCATTCTGGCGAAGTTCAACGCCCACCTGTTCGAGCTGGGCGACTACCCCGCTCTTTCCGAGATTGCCCGGGCGCTGGGTCGGGCCGAGCTGTTCGGACAATTGGTCGCTACCTATGAGCCAGACAACGTAGAAAGCGAGTACACGCTGTTCAAGCACTCCAGCGCTTGGATGGAGTACGACCCGATCAGGCGCTATCGCATCCTCATCGACAACTACTACGACGCCTCGCGGGACGAGGCGGCCGAGCTGCCGCCGGCACTTGCCGAGCAGTTGCGCGCTTGGGTGGGAGAAGCTGCACCGCGCGACCTGATTAGCGGTACACCGTTCACCAAGCACGGCTACATTGCCCTGGCCCAGCTTGAGCTGTCGGGTACCGCTACGCGGTCGGCCCTCTTCAACTACTGGCTCACCGAGTCAGAAGGCCAAATCGGCTTTGAGAAGGAGGATCTTCTCAAACTGATGGGCGTGACGCGCGACTTGGCGCGCACCGTCCCTATCCGGGCGGTGCGCACGGCCGCCAAACTGGCCAAGGACGGCCTGGTTCGGCTCATCCTCCTGCTGTTGCTGGCCAAGCGCAGTAAGAACGAACTCGACAGCTTTCTCCTGCGCAAACTGTTGGAGGATACGGCGCTCAAGTACCACAACGGCTCGCTCGTTGAGCTGGTCAAATCCTATGAGAAATCTCATCCCTACGTCGCCGAATACATCTACGACATCGCGACCGAAGATTTCTTGGCAAAACTCACCACGCTAGCGCCGCATCGCGCCGACATTCCGGAGATTCGTGCATCACTGCATGAATGGATGGCCACTTTCACAGGTGATGAGCATTTCCTGCAGCGCGCCCGCGCGGTTCGTATCGATCACCAGATCAATCGCGTCCGTAACGAAATCGACGACCACCGTATTTACGTCGACCCCTCGCGCTTCGCGTCCTGGATCGAGGACGAGATGATGATCGAGTTAAATAGCGCGCTGACCTCAACAGGTTCCGGCAAAAAGGGCGTCGCGGTCACCTGCGACGAAACGATACTGCATCTGGTGATGACCCAGAGCTACATCGCGTTTTGCTCCAATGCAGTGTTCGGCATCGCGTCATACCTTGGACGACGCATCCGCCACGGTACCTTCCATGGCCACCTGTATTCAAGCGTCATCAACCCGCTCCAGGCTAACCCCAGATTCAAGCCTCTGTTCGACCATGGGCCATTCGCTGCGAAATGGGACACTTGGAAGGGCTCCTACAACAAGGCGGTCCAGGCCATCATCGCCGAGCGCCTGCACGTGCACTCGAAGTCCAAGCCCCATGGCCTGCTGACCCCCGAGGTTTACTGGTCCGCCAAGCAGGAGGTACTGTCATCAGCCGTCAAGGTCATCAGTAGTAACTACAGCGAGACAACGTCCATCGCCGGCATCGATCAAACCATGATCGACTACTGCTGGCGCCTCGCGGAGTTGGACCTGGGCGCCGTGACCCGTTACTTGCGCGCGCAGCAGGCGCCGCTGAAGAACGAGCAGTTTCTGCTGCAGGAGCTAGTGCCGGCGGCGGCACCGGCCGACGCGCGCCTAGCAGACTCGTTCCGGCGCGAACTGCAGCTGTCGATCGACCGTAAGCTGGCCGTAATGTTCGGCTGGTTCAAGAGGCCGTCGATCGTGGCGCCCATAGCGACGGTGTCGCTGCTGTTCGCAGCCACAGTGGCCGAAGTCAAGGACACCATCCCCGACTTCGATCCACAGGCTGGAGCCGACAGCAGCAAAGAAGAGATTGAACTGGTCGGCGATTTCTATCACTTGATCTATGACTCGTTCGCCATTGCTGTGCGCAATGCGGCCAAGTACGGTGACCTCAGCCAGCCGTTGAGGCGCAACTTCGAAATCGTGCGCGATAAGGGCAAGCGGCTAGTGGTCGAGTTCAGGTCGTCCATCAGGCCGACCGACGACCCGGCCGCCGTGTCGGCAGAAATCGAGGAGCGCAAGCTGGCGGACTTCATGGACGCGAATATGTATGAGGACAAGAGCGGAATCTCCAAGCTGATGCTGTTAGCACATAATCGACATGAGTTTGTGCTGGACCAGTATCAGGTCGTCGGCAACGAGGTGCGAATCACGTTTATTTATGCTCTTGAACACTGATCACGTCAGGTGCTTGATCGTCGAGGATGACGCTTTCAAGCTAGAAGGTGTCCGGGCTTACTTGAATAGCGTATTCACGGGCACGCTGGAAATATCGGTATGTCAAGCGCTGGCGTCGGCAACCGCACTGCTGGGTTCGCAGACATTCGATTTGGCCATCATCGATATGTCGATTCACAGCCATGAGCCGCAAGCGGGCAGCGGCTCGCCTTTTCCGTTGTCGTCTGGAGGACTAGACGTCCTGTTTACCATCGTCTATTCGGAGAATGGCGCCAACACGCCGTGCATCATCCTGACCCAATATCCTGATATTGAGATCGAGAGCCTTGGCGGATTCAAAAGTGAAGTGCAACACCCTGGATTTCAGTGAATGAGGGTGGAGTGCTGCGGGCTGTTCACGAGCAGTTCGCGGTATACCGCCAGCGGTGATCGTACTCCCAGTCCCTTCCTTGGTCGGTTGTTGATTTCATCGGCAATCGCATCGAGCTGCTCCTGGCTGTAGATGCTCAGATCCGTCCCCTTGGGCAGGTACTGGCGCACCAGGCCATTCATGTTCTCGTTGGAGCCTCTTTGCCAAGGGCTATGCGGATCACAGAAGTACACGGCAATGCCGGTTTGCTCACTGAGTTTCTTGTGCATGGACATCTCCCGGCCCTGGTCGTACGTCATGCTCAACCGCATCGGCTGCGCAATGCCCAGCAGTTTGTCCGTGAAGGCCTGCAAGACGTTGGTGGCACTAGCGGGTTTGAACTCAGGCAGCTTGACCAGCATCACCAGCCGGCTGGTGCGTTCCACCAAGGTCCCGACTGCGCTGGCATTGCCTTCTCCCTTGATGAGATCACCTTCCCAGTGCCCGGGAAACTGGCGGTCTTCGATCTCGGGCGGGCGCACATGGATGCTCAGCATGTCGGGAATCTGGCCTCTGCGGTCCTTGCCCTTGCTGCGCGGCAGCCGCTTGTTGTGGGCGTGGCGCAGGGTGGCGATCAATTCTTTGCGCAGCTCACCCATGGGCATGGCATAGATGCAGTTGTAGATGGTTTCGTGTGACACGCGGTGTTCATGGCCGGGGGGATACAAGCGCGCCAGTGTCAGGGCAATCTGCTCGGGCGACCAGCGCAGCCGCAGCAGATGGATCACCAGGGAGGCCAGGATCGACTCGGGATGCAGCTTGATAGCTGGCCTGCCACAGCGTCTGCGCTGCAGGGACTGGCACTGGGCATGTGCGCTGCCATAGCCAGATGAAGATGCATTGCGCTGCAGTTCCCGGCTGATAGTCGCCGGGGAGCGGTGCAGTTGCCGGGAAATTGCACGTACGCTGTGGTTCTGCTGCCTTAGGCTGGCGATGGTGACGCGGTCTTCAGGCTTGAGCTGGTGATAGTGCGAGGAGGTGGTTGTCATCTGCGGACCTTACAGGTTGGCAGGTGTTGCACTTCACTTTTGAATCCGCCCTTCCTATTCCGGTAGAGCAGGCCAAGCAGGAAATATTCGACAAATTTGATATCAACGTGGCCGGCTGCGTGCGCTATCTGGAAAACGACAACCAGTGGAAGGCCGACCTGTATTCAGTTCTGGAGCTCCTATGAAAATTCTAATCTTGGAGGACGATGACCCAAAGTACGAGCAGATCGCGTCCCATGTCCACTCAGTCATTCCGGACGCAGCCCTACAGCGCGAGAAAAACTGGCTGGACTACACGCGTGCGGTGGCGAGCACCAAGTTCGACTTGATCTTGCTAGACCTGCTGGTACCCAGGTCGGCCAAAGACGGCACCGTCGAAGATCACCATGAGCAGTTGGTGGAGGCGACGCGTCACTACCTAAGCAAGTCGTTCAGCACACCGGCCATCGTGCTCACGCGCCACAGCCTGGATGAAGGGGACTTCGTCTACAACCTGAACCTGGTCGACATTAATGTCATCCCATTTACCGACCACGGCGAGTGGCGCGACGCCCTAAAGATCAAGTTGCTGGCGGCCCAGCCCAAGAAGAAGTTCGACGTGGTTATCGTGTGTGCGTTGGAGAAGGAGGCTGAAGCCTTCGAGGGACTAGGTGACAGTTGGGGGCCGGTGAAAACCATCTCTGGCCTTTGCTGCCGCGAGATGCAAGTCGGCTCCTACCAGACCGTCATCGTACGGGCGCAGCGCATGGGTCTTGTGTCCGCGGCCGTAACCTCGGCCCTTGCGCTCGACCGGTTCGAGCCCCGGCTGATTTGCATGAGCGGTATCTGCGGCGGCGTTGCAGGCGAATCGGAGATGTACGACCTGCTGGTGACCCAAATTTGCCACCAGCATGATGCTGGGAAGTGGAGCGCGGCGGGCTTCAAGGCCGAGCACTATGACGTACAGCTTGACGTCTCCGTGCAGAACAAGCTGGTGGAAGTTGCCTCAGACAACGCTCTGCTCGCCTACCTGCTGCACGGGCTGGACGCCGGCAAGACCGAGGTGCCCAAGGGCAAGGAGCGGGTCGGGTGCAGCATCAAGACAGGTGTGCCGACGAGCAGCGGAAGTGCGGTCATTGCCGAGCATGGCAAGACAGCCACGTTGGCGGTTGGCCAACGCAAGCTCGCTGGCTTCGACATGGAGGTCTACTCCGTCTTTGAGGCGGCTAGGCACGCCAAGACACGCACAGCCTTCTTTGCGGCAAAGGCTGTGGTCGACGACGGCGGCAAGAACAAGGGTGACTCGTTCCATCGTATCGGCTGTTTGCTGTCGGCCAAGTTCGTGGTCGCCGCAATCCGGTCTGGCGTAGCCGACGTCTTCAAGGACTGACCCGCTCCTTGCGGGAAGCAAGCCAGGGCATCAATAAGACTTGGCTGAATCTGGTGCTCTGTTTTGGCGGGACGCTTCCACACCGCGTGTCCCAGGGCTGCCCGGCACTGAATTGCCGCAAAGCAGTCCTTGACGAACGACTGCTCCCAGCCTGAAGCGGAAGCAGCGCCATTCAGGTTAACAACCGTTTCTCGCAGAAACCGCTCGCAGTCAATATCCTTCAAGCCCCAAGCCTGGCAAGCACTCAACAGTGCACGCCTCAAACAAGGGAATCTTGATCTGGTACCCCAGGAGCAACAGGAAACGCACCGTGAGCGGTTGATCGGGTGCTCGATGAAGTCAACTAGCGGTACGGACGTGGCACGGTGAAGCTGGCTAGCGCCGAAGTGCAGGAGCAGGGAGAGCGTGCCAGTTGAGCGATGCGGCAGGAGCGCAGGTCGCCAGCGTACACAACTCGCTGAGAGGACATGTTGGAGGTGGGGATGTCTTTGTCTCATCGCCTCCAATGACGTCAACTGCTGACCGGGGTCGGCGACGATGGGTAATCCATGGAGGCCAATACCCAATGGTCTGAAACGAAATCCGTAAAAATACATGGGCCAAGAGCGGGCCACGTATGGGCCAAATTTGGGCCAAAACAAAAAGGCCCACCGAAGTGGGCCTTGAAGACAAGCTAAGTGCTTGATTTTATTGGTTGCGCGAGAAGGATTTGAACCTCCGACCTTTGGGTTATGAGCCCAACGAGCTACCAGACTGCTCCATCGCGCGGTAAGAAATAGATTATACCCTATTATTCAGCTGCTGCCGAATTATTTTCGGTTTCAGCAGCACGGTCGACCAATTCGACCAGCGCCATGGGAGCGTTATCGCCCACGCGGAAGCCCATCTTCAAGATACGGGTGTAGCCACCAGGACGCACCTTGAATCGGGGGCCCAGGTCGTTGAACAGCTTGGTCACGCTGTCGCGATCACGCAGACGGTTGAATGCCAGGCGGCGGTTTGCCACGGAGTCTTCCTTGGCCAGGGTGATCATGGGTTCGATCACTCGGCGCAATTCCTTGGCCTTGGGAACGGTAGTCTTGATGGCTTCATGCTCGATGAGCGAATTCATCATGTTTTGCAGCATCGCAAGACGGTGCGAGCTGGTGCGGTTGAGTTTGCGGAGTCCGTGTCCGTGGCGCATGGTGCTTTCCTTCTATTAATTAAATCAGGCAGCCGTATCAGGTACTGCCCAACGCACTGGCCCCCTTGAGGGGAGCCCAAAATTATAACTTAACGCTTGTCCAAACCGGCTGGCGGCCAGTTTTCCAATTTCATGCCCAGCGTAAGACCACGCGATGCGAGCACTTCCTTGATTTCGTTGAGCGACTTGCGACCCAGGTTGGGGGTCTTGAGCAACTCGTTTTCGGTTCGCTGGATCAGGTCACCGATGTAGTAGATGTTCTCCGCCTTCAAGCAGTTGGCGGAACGCACGGTCAACTCCAGCTCGTCCACCGGACGCAGCAGAATCGGATCGAATGTGGCGTTGGTCGCACGGCCACCCGAGGCGGACTCGAACGTAGGAATTTCTCCCCCTTCCAGCTGTGCAAATACAGCCAGCTGCTCCACCAGGATCTTGGCCGATGCACGCACTGCGTCTTCGGCAGTGATGGCGCCATTGGTTTCGATCTCGACAATCAGCTTGTCCAGGTCAGTGCGCTGTTCGACGCGAGCACTTTCGACGGTGTAGCTCACACGCTTCACCGGCGAGAACGACGCATCCAGGACGATCCGGCCAATCGACTTGGTCGATTCGTCAGCATAGCGGCGCAGGTTGCCAGGGACGTAGCCACGCCCCTTCTCGACCTTGATCTGCATGTCCAGCTTGGCACCAGCAGACAAGTTGGCGATCACGTGATCAGGATTGACGATTTCCACGTCATGTGGAGTCTGGATGTCACGTGCAGTGACAACGCCTTCGCCATCCTTGCGCAAGCTCAGCGTCACCTCATCCCGATTGTGCAGCTTGAACACCACACCCTTGAGATTCAGAAGAATGTTGACCACATCTTCTTGAACACCATCGATAGACGAATACTCATGCAGCACGCCTGCAATGGTGACTTCCGTCGCTGCGTAACCCACCATGGACGAGAGCAGGACACGCCGGATGGCATTGCCCAACGTGTGGCCGTAGCCACGCTCGAACGGCTCAAGCGCTACCTTGGCACGATTGTGGCCAAGCTGTTCGACATTAATCGCCTTGGGTTTCAGCAAATTGGTTTGCATGCAACTTCCTCTCAATACCCCCAGCTCGTTACACCGGTAAGGCTGGTGAAGCGCCTAAACCGCGATGCCTCGCGGTTCAGGGACGGTTTCTCAAAATACGTACAAGCGATTAGCGCGAGTACAACTCAACGATCAGGGATTCGTTGATGTCGGCGCCAAACTCATCACGGTCTGGCACCTTCTTGAAGATACCTTCGGCCTTTTCCGCATTGACGTCTACCCAGGCAGGCATGCCAACTTGGGCGGCCAGCTGCAGGGCTTCAACGATACGGTTCTGCTTCTTGGACTTTTCGCGCACGGCCACCACGTCGCCCGTCTTCACGAGGTACGACGCGATGTTCACGGACTTGCCGTTCACGGTGATTGCCTTGTGGGACACCAGCTGGCGCGCTTCAGCGCGGGTCGAGCCGAAACCCATGCGGTACACGACGTTGTCGAGACGGGATTCCAGCAGGAACAGCAGGTTGGCGCCGGTGTTGCCCTTCTTGCCTTCAGCGGCTTCGAAGTATCGGCGGAACTGCTTTTCCAGCACGCCGTACATGCGCTTGACCTTCTGCTTTTCACGCAGTTGCAGACCGTAGTCGGAGGTGCGGGCACCGGAGGTGCGGCCGTGCTGACCAGGCTTGGAGTCGAACTTGGACTTGTCAGCGATCGAGCGACGGGCGCTCTTCAGGAACAGGTCCGTGCCTTCACGGCGGGAGAGTTTGGCCTTGGGGCCGAGGTAACGTGCCACTTGAGCTTCCTTTGTGTCATCTACCGCAAACCATTGCGGGAGCCGCCTGAGGCGCTTGCGCGTTCACAGGCGGCGGTGGGCTTAGAGAGATTAGATACGGCGACGCTTTTGAGGGCGGCAGCCGTTGTGCGGCACCGGCGTCACGTCGGAGATCGACGTGATACGGATACCCAGTGCGCCCAGTGCGCGCACCGAGGATTCACGGCCAGGACCGGGACCCTTGATTTCAACGTCAAGGTTCTTGATGCCCTGATCGATGGCGGCGCGACCGGCCACTTCCGAAGCGACCTGGGCTGCGAACGGGGTGGACTTGCGCGAGCCCTTGAAACCTTGGCCACCGGACGAAGCCCACGACAAGGCGTTGCCCTGGCGATCGGTGATCGTGATGATGGTGTTGTTGAACGAGGCGTGCACGTGTGCAATACCGTCCGAAACGTTCTTCCGGACCTTCTTGCGAACGCGCTGGGCTGCGTTATTGGCAGGAGACTTAGCCATGATGATCTTTCAATCTCTTTATTTCTTCAGTGCAGCTGCGCCCTTGCGCGGACCCTTGCGGGTGCGTGCATTGGTACGGGTGCGCTGACCACGCATTGGCAGACCGCGGCGATGGCGGAAGCCACGATAGCAGCCGATGTCCATCAAACGCTTGATGTTCATCGTGGTTTCGCGGCGCAGGTCACCTTCGATGGTGAACTGCTCGATTTGTTCGCGAATTTTTTCCAGGTCGCTATCAGAAAGATCTTTGATCTTCTTGCTGTAAGCGATGCCAGTTGCTTCGCAAATCTTGCGAGCGCGGGTACGACCAATGCCAAAAATGGCGGTCAGACCGATTTCCGCGTGCTTGTGCGGCGGAATGTTAATGCCAGCGATACGTGCCATATGCGTCCTCTAATACTTTCCAATCAACCTTGGCGCTGCTTGTGACGCAGATCCGTGCAGATCACGCGCACCACACCCTTGCGGCGGATGATCTTGCAGTTGCGGCAGATTTTTTTGACCGAAGCCGAAACTCTCATTGCATTCTCCTAAAACTTTTCCATCCGTCCCGGCTGCTTTGCCTGGAACACAATTTGTGCCCGCGAAAACCGTGGGGCGCCAACTCAACCGATATTCAGCTCTTTACAGGCAGCGCCGCGATGCGACATCCACCTTCCAATCCATCAACCGCCCGCGTTGCCTTTGAAATTGGCCTTCTTGAGCAGCGATTCATACTGTTGCGACATCATGTAGTTCTGAACCTGGGCCATGAAGTCCATGGTCACCACCACAATGATCAGCAGCGACGTACCACCGAAGTAAAACGGAACGTTGTACTTCAAGATCAGGAACTCTGGCAGCAAACACACGAAAGTGATGTACACAGCGCCTGCCAAAGTCAACCGAACCAGGATCTTGTCGATATAACGGGCCGTTTGCTCACCTGGGCGAATGCCTGGAATGAACGCACCGCTCTTTTTCAGGTTGTCTGCAGTTTCACGGCTGTTGAACACCAGTGCCGTGTAAAAGAAGCAGAAAAAGATGATCGCCGTAGCGTAGAACATCACATAGATGGGCTGACCAGGAGTCAGCGCACCCGAGATGTCTTTCAGCCAGCGCATCGACTCACCCGCACTGAACCAGTTCACCACCGTCGCCGGCAGCAGAATGATCGACGAGGCAAAGATCGGAGGAATCACACCCGCCATGTTCAGCTTCAGGGGCAGGTGCGACGACTGACCGCCATACACCTTGTTACCCACCTGCCGACGAGCGTAATTCACCAGAATCTTGCGCTGACCACGCTCCACAAACACCACGAAGTAAGTCACGAGACCTACCACAATGACGATGAAGATGGCAGCCAGAATGCTCATGGCACCCGTGCGAACCAGTTCCAGAAGACCGCCGATGGAACTCGGCAATCCGGCAGCGATACCAGCGAAGATCAGGATCGAAATCCCGTTGCCCAGACCACGCTCAGTGATTTGCTCACCCAGCCACATCAGGAACATCGTGCCAGCCGTGAGGCTGACCACTGCTGTCATGCGGAAACCAAAACCAGGGCTGAGCACCAGACCGGCCGAGCTTTCCAGCGCAACAGCAATACCGAGCGACTGGAAAAGGGCCAAGCCCAATGTGCCATAGCGGGTGTACTGCGTGATCTTGCGGCGGCCAGCTTCGCCTTCCTTCTTCAACTGCTCGAACGTGGGAACCACGTAGGTCATCAGCTGCATGATGATCGACGCCGAGATGTACGGCATGATCCCCAGAGCGAAAACCGTGAAGCGCGAGAGCGCACCACCCGAGAACATGTTGAACAGGTTCAGGATACCGCCCTGCTGGCCACTGAACAGCTGCTGAAGTTGGGCTGGATCGATGCCTGGCACAGGGATATGAGCCCCGATGCGATACACGACCAGCGCAAGCAACAGAAAAACCAGACGACGACGCAGGTCGCCGAATTTACCGGTCTTTGCAATTTGAGCCGCGCTAGTAGCCACAGATGTCTTCCTTCAGAGCCACAGTCAGGCGGCGCTGCCGCCAGCAGCTTCGATGGCAGCCTTGGCACCGGCCGTAGCACCCACACCGTTCAGCTTGACAGCCTTGGTGATGGAACCACTCTTGATGACCTTGACCACCTTCGCCAGCTCGCCCACCAGGCCAGCTTGCTTGAGCGCCAGGACATCCACTTCGGCCAGACCGAGTTGATCCAGAGCGGTCAACGTCACTTCTGCATTGAACTTGAGCAGATGCGACTTGAAACCGCGCTTTGGCAGACGGCGCTGCAAAGGCATTTGACCGCCTTCGAAACCTACCTTGTGGTAGCCACCCGAACGCGACTTCTGACCCTTGTGACCACGGCCAGCGGTCTTGCCCAGACCGGAGCCGATACCACGGCCTACGCGGCGCTTGGCATGCTTGGCGCCGTCTGCGGGCTTGATGCTATTGAGTTCCATGATCTATCTCTCAGAGGACTTTGACCAGATAGCTGATCTTGTTAATCATGCCGCGCACTTCAGGCGAGTCCTGCAGTTCGCTGACACTGTTCAGCTTGCGCAGGCCCAGGCCACGAACGGTGGCGCGGTGCGATTCCTTGGTGCCAATCGGGCTGCGCACCAGTTGAATCTTGACGGTTTGTTGCGTTGTCATATTCAAGCTCCGGTTCAGGCGAAGATGTCTTCGACTGTCTTGCCGCGCTTGGCTGCCACATTCGACGGAGTGGTCGAATTGACGAGCGCGTCAAATGTTGCACGGACCATGTTGTAGGGGTTCGACGAACCATGGCTCTTGGCCACGATATCGGTAACACCCAGCACTTCGAAGACAGCGCGCATAGGACCGCCCGCGATGATGCCGGTACCCTTGGGGGCCGGAGCCATCATCACAACGGCAGCGCCGTGGTGACCCGTCACGTTGTGAAAGATCGTGCCGTTTTTCAACGAAACCTTCACCATGTTGCGACGCGCTTCTTCCATGGCTTTTTGCACAGCTGCCGGCACTTCCTTCGATTTGCCCTTGCCCATGCCCACGCGGCCATCACCGTCGCCAACCACAGTCAGTGCAGCGAAACCGAGAATACGGCCACCCTTCACGACTTTGGTCACGCGGTTCACCGCGATCATTTTTTCGCGCAGACCGTCGTCCTGGCCTTCGCTCTGCACCTTGGGTTGAAATTTAGCCATTTTTAATTCCGTTCCGCTTAGAACTGCAGACCTGCTTCACGGGCTGCATCGGCCAAAGCCTTGACGCGACCGTGGTACGCAAAACCTGCACGATCAAATGCAACCTTCTCGACACCAGCAGCCTTTGCTTTTTCAGCAATGCGCTTGCCGATTGCCTGGGCTGCAGCGGCATTGCCACCCTTGCCCGAACCGCCCAGCGACTTGCGCACATCGGCCTCGGCCGTGGACGCGCTGGCCAGCACCTTGCTGCCGTCGCCGGAAATCACACTGGCGTAGATATGGAGGTTCGTACGATTCACGGTCAAACGTGCCACGCCTTGCTGTGCAATGCGGATACGCGTCTGACGCGAACGACGAAGACGCTGCTCTTTCTTTGTCAACATGTTGCAGCTCCTTATTTCTTCTTGGTCTCTTTGATCGTGATCTTTTCGTCCGCATAGCGGATACCCTTGCCCTTGTAGGGCTCGGGCGGACGAACGGCACGAATCTCAGCGGCGATCTGACCCACGCGCTGACGGTCAGCACCCTTCACGACCACTTCCGTAGGCGTTGGGGTTGCAACCGTGATGCCAGCAGGCATATCGAAATTCACGGGGTGCGAATAACCGACCGCCAGGTTCAAACGAGCGCCAGTGGCCGCAGCCTTGTAGCCCACACCAACCAGACTCAGCTTCTTTTCAAAGCCCTTGCTGACGCCGATCACCATGTTGTTGACCAACTGGCGAATCGTGCCGCTCATGGCATTCGCTTCGCGGGACTCGTTCGCAGGCTCAAAACTGAGCTTGCCATCATTGCTTGACACCTTCACCAGCACATTCTGCGCAAGCGTCAGCACACCACCAGAACCCTTGACAGAGATCTGGTCGTCTTTCACGGACACATCCACGCCAGCGGGGATGGTCACAGGCATTTTTCCTACTCGGGACATTTCAGTTTCTCCTCAATGCCGCGGGTTAGGCCACGTAGCAGAGCACTTCACCACCGACACCGGTAGCGCGCGCCTTGCGATCAGTCATCACGCCCTTGGGGGTTGTGACGATTGCCACACCCAGACCGTTCATGACTTGTGGAATGGAATCACGGCCTTTGTAGACACGCAGTCCAGGGCGGCTGACACGCTCAATGCGCTCAATCACGGGACGGCCTGCGTAGTACTTCAGGGCGATTTCAAGTTCAGACTTGCCAGCTTCGGTTTTCACCTGGAAGCCGTCGATATAACCCTCGTCCTTCAGCACTTGGGCGATGGCAATCTTCACTTTGGAAGAAGGCACCAGCACCGTGGCCTTGGCGACCATTTGTGCGTTGCGAATGCGGGTCAGCAAGTCAGCGATAGGATCACTCATGCTCATGTTGTATCTCTCCTGCCTGCTTACCAGCTGGCCTTGGTGACACCAGGGATGTCGCCTGCAAAAGCCAGTTCGCGGATCTTGGCGCGGGCCAGACCGAATTGACGGAATGTTCCACGTGGGCGACCGGTGATTTCACAACGGTTACGCTGACGCGTAGGATTTGCATTGCGGGGGAGCTTTTGCAGGCCCAGGCGGGCTGCATCACGCTCTTCATCGCTGCGCTTGGCATCGCCAGCAATCGCCTTCAGTTCCGCATACTTGGTTGCGTACTTGGCTGCCAATTTTTCGCGCTTCAGTTCGCGCTGGATCAAAGCTACTTTAGCCATGCTTCGCCTCAGTTCTTGAACGGGAAACGGAAACCAGCGAGGAGAGCCTTGGCTTCTTCGTCGGACTTGGCCGTCGTGGTGATGCTGATATTGAGACCGCGCAAGGCATCGACCTTGTCGTATTCAATTTCAGGGAAAATGATCTGTTCCTTGACGCCGATGTTGTAGTTGCCACGGCCGTCAAAAGCACGACCGGAGATACCACGGAAGTCACGGACGCGCGGCAGGGCCACGGTCACGAAACGGTCCAGGAACTCATACATCTGCACGCCGCGCAGCGTGACCATGCAACCAATGGCCTGGCCTTCGCGGATCTTGAAACCGGCGATAGCTTTCTTGGCCTTGGTCACCACAGGCTTCTGACCAGCGATCTTGGTCAGGTCGGCCACGGCGTTGTCCATCACCTTCTTGTCCGAAACTGCTTCGCTCACACCCATGTTGAGCGTGATCTTGGTCAGACGCGGGACTTGCATCGGCGAGGTGTAACCGAACTGCTTGATCAGCTCGGGAGCGACTTTGTCGCGGTAAATTTCTTGCAGTCGTGCCATGTTTACCCCTTAGGCCGCCTTGATTTCAGCGCCGCTCGACTTGAACACGCGAACGCGTGCGCCGTCAGCCTGCACCTTGATGCCTACGCGATCAGCCTTGCCGGTAGCCGCATTGAAGATGGCCACGTTGGACTGATGGATGGGCATAGCCTTCTCAACGATGCCGCCCGTCGTACCCTTCATGGGGTTTGGCTTGGCGTGCTTCTTGACCAGGTTGATGCCGTCGATGACGAGATAGGAGTCATCCTTGCGCAACGACACTGTGCCGCGCTTGCCCTTGTCACGGCCGGTCAGCACGATGACTTCGTCGCCCTTGCGAATCTTGTTCATGGCGCGTCCTTAGAGAACTTCAGGAGCCAGGGACACGATCTTCATGAACTTCTCGGTACGCAGTTCACGCGTCACGGGTCCAAAGATGCGGGTGCCGATGGGCTCCAACTTTGCATTCAGCAACACTGCAGCGTTGCCATCGAATTTAACGAGCGAGCCATCGCCACGACGAATACCCTTCGCCGTACGAACCACCACCGCGCTATAGACCTCGCCTTTTTTGACGCGACCACGCGGAGCAGCTTCTTTAACGCTCACTTTGATGATGTCGCCAACGCTTGCATAACGACGCTTCGAGCCACCCAGCACCTTGATGCAAAGGACGGATTTAGCGCCGGTATTGTCGGCAACCTCTAACCGAGATTCTGTCTGGATCATTTCAATATTCCCAACTTGCACCAGAAGACAACAGCCCCAGAGAACTTCTCAAGGGCTGCAAATCAGCCAGTCAGTCTTGGGCCCGTCGTCCGCACCGCAAACCATTTGCAGCACTTCCCGCTGGGCAGAAACTTCACGTAGGAAACGCGAAGCCTTTGATTATTGCAAAGCTATTCCGGGAAGTCAAGCGCCTGTTCGCCAGGAATGTGCAAATACTGTTGCGCCAACGTCAGAAATGCTCCGAGCTGGGGGTCAGCGCCCAGCTCATCCTGCAGCAAAGCCGCAATGCGAGGGGCCATGTCGATGGCTTTGCGCGCATCAAGGAACAGCAGGCGAGAACGGCGTGCGAGCACATCCTCCACCGTTCGTGCGTATTCAAACCGCGCGGCAAAGCGCACCATGGCTTCCGTCAAGCCTCCGCCCAACTCCTTGGCACTCCCTGGCAAGGACGCCACTGCGGCGGCTTCTGCGCCATAGAGATGGATGCCAGGGGCGTCGCTGATGCTGTGCTGAACTGCACCTACAGGTGATCCGACCAGCGGAAGCTGATTGGTAATGCCAGCCGCCCTGGGAGGCAGCACCCCCGTGTCGAAGCACTTTTGCAGCACATCTTCCGCCATGGCGCGGTAGGTGGTCCATTTCCCGCCCGTCACGGTGACCAAGCCACTGCGGCTGGCCAGCACGGTGTGTTCGCGGCTGATGCTCTTGGTGTTACCGCCATCTTCATCTTGCGGTTTGACCAAGGGACGCAGGCCCACCCAGATGCTGCGAATGTCTTCCTGCTTGGGCGCGCGCGATAGATAACGTGCAGATTCATTCAGGATGAAGGCTACTTCTTCCTTGAATGGGAGCGGCTCGCGCACCACGTCCTGGCGCGGGCTGTCGGTGGTTCCAAGAATGACTTTGCCCAGCCAAGGCACGGCAAACAGCACCCGCCCGTCGGCTGTCTTGGGCACCATCAGCGCGTGGTCGGATGGCAAAAATTCCCGATCCACCACGATGTGCACACCCTGGCTGGGGGCAACCATGGGTTTGACGGGCTTGCCGATGGCTTCGCCATCCATTTGGCGCAGCCCATCCACCCACACGCCAGTGGCATTCACCACGCAGCGGGCCCGCACAGTGAAGGAGCGGCCGGTTTCAGCGTCTTCACACTCAAAGCCAGTCACGCGCCCACCTTCATGCACCAGCTTTTTGGCGGGGCAGTAATTGACCAGCAGAGCGCCCCGGGCTGCCGCAGTGCGGGCCAGAGCCAAGGCCAGGCGGGCGTCATCAAACTGGCCGTCCCAGTACTTCACCCCACCCTTGAGCCCATCCTGCCGGGCGGTGGGCAGGCACTGGAGGGTGCGTTCACGCCCCAGGAATTGGGTGGAACCCAGGCCGGCCTTGCCTGCAAGGGCGTCATACATCGTGAGGCCGATGCCATAAAACGGTGTCTCCCAAAAGCGATAGGAGGGCATCACGAAGGCCAGGGGTTGCGCCAGATGGGGCGCGTTGCTCAGCAGCGTGGTGCGCTCATGCAGTGCCTCGCGCACCAGGGAGATGTTGCCTTGTGCCAGGTAGCGAACGCCTCCGTGCACCAGCTTGGTGGCGCGCGACGACGTTCCCTTGGCGAAGTCATGTGAATCCACCAGCACCACGCTGAACCCTCGCGCGGCAGCGTCCAGCGCCACACCCAGGCCGGTTGCTCCGCCGCCGATCACGGCCAGATCGTAGACATGCGGCTGGGCCAGGCGGTCCAACAAATCGGAGCGCTGGGTGGAGAGGGGTGCAGAAACGTTGGTCATGGGATCCGATTGTCCATGGGATAGGGCATGAAGTAAGGGTTTACCCTTAATTTTTCGACCTTGGTGCATGGCCACCAGCTGCCGATCTTCTGGATCGGCAGGGGGCCTGAAGCCAGAGCCTCCTGCGGGGCGCCAGGAAAAAACTGCCCACCCCGGGAATGGGTCTGACGGGCCGTGGAACCCGTCAGACCAGCGCTGATTAGCGCACCTTGCCAGCCTTCCAGGCGTCCAGCAGGGTTTGGTACGCGATGGTTTCACCCTTTGGCTTTTCGTTGGCCAGCTTCTTCCAAGGGGCTTGCTTGTCGCTCAGCCACTTGGTGGGGTCTTCCTTCTTGTTCAGCTTGGGCGCGCACTTGGCCATGCCAGCGCGTTCCAGACGGGCCATCACCTGGTCCATCTCGTCAGCCAGCGTGTCCATGGCGCCTTGGGGGGTCTTTTCACCCGTCACGGCCTGGGCCACGTTCTTCCACCACAGCTGGGCCAGCTTGGGGTAATCAGGCACGTTGGTACCGGTGGGCGACCATGCCACGCGGGCGGGGCTGCGGTAGAACTCCACCAGACCACCCAGCTTGGGCGCTGCATCGGTCATGGCCTTACTCTGGATATCCGATTCGCGGATAGGGGTCAGGCCAGTCAATGTCTTCTTGAGCGAAGTGGTCTTGGCGGTCACGAACTGGGCATAGAGCCAGGCGGCAGCCGTCTTGTTGGCGTCGTGGTCCTTGAAGAAGGTCCAGCTGCCCACGTCCTGGTAGCCGTTTTGCATGCCTTGCTTCCAGTAAGGGCCGTTGGGGCCGGGGGCCATGCGCCACTTGGGTGTGCCGTCGGCGTTCACCACGGGCAGGCCGGGCTTGGTCATGTCGGCCGTGAAGGCGGTGTACCAAAAGATCTGCTGGGCGATCTGGCCTTGCGCGGGCACAGGGCCGGCTTCGCCGAAGGTCATGCCCATGGCTTCCTTGGGCGCGTACTTCTTCATCCAGTCCACGTACTTGGTGAGCGCGTAGACGGCGGCTGGCGAGTTGGTCGCACCGCCACGGGCCACGCTGGCGCCCACAGGGGTGCACTTGTCGTCAGCCACGCGAATGCCCCATTCGTCGATGGGCAGGCCGTTGGGCGCGCCAATGTCGGCAGTACCGGCCATCGACAGCCACGCATCGGTGAACCGCCAGCCCAGCGATGGGTCCTTCTTGCCGTAGTCCATGTGGCCGTAGATGGCCTTGCCGTCGATCTGCTTGACGTCGTTGGTGAAGAACTCGGCGATGTCTTCGTAGGCGGACCAGTTCAGTGGCACGCCCAGGTCGTAGCCGTACTTGGCCTTGAACTTGTCCTTGATGTCCTTGCGCTCAAACAGGTCGGCGCGGAACCAGTACAGGTTGGCAAACTGCTGGTCGGGCAACTGGTACATCTTTCCGTCAGGCCCGGTGGTGAACTTGGTGCCGATGTAGTCCTTGATGTCGATGCCGGGGTTGGTCCACTCCTTGCCTGCGCCGCCCATGTAGTCGGTCAGGTTCAGGATCTTGCCGTAGCGGTAGTGGGTGCCGATCAGGTCGGAGTCAGAGATCCAGCCGTCGTAAATCGACTTGCCCGACTGCATGGAGGTCTGCAGCTTCTCGACCACGTCGCCTTCCTGGATCAGGTCGTGCTTGACGGTGATGCCGGTGATTTCAGTGAAGGCCTTGGCCAGGGTCTTGGCTTCGTACTCGTGGGTGGTGATGGTCTCGGAGACGACCGAGATTTCCTTCACGCCCTTGGTCTGCAGCTTTTTGGCGGCTTCGATGAACCACTTCATCTCGGCCATCTGCTGGTCTTTGCTCAGCGTGGATGGCTGAAACTCACTGTCGATCCACTTCTTGGCCTCTGCCTCGCCGGCCCAGGCGGCGTGACCCAAAACCAGGGTCGCGGCGGCGAACGCAATCGCCTTGAACTGCACCTTCATTGCTGTCTCCTCAGATGGAACCCCCTTGGGTAGAACAACACCGGCCCCGGGGGGAATCAGGCCGGCGCTTGGCACACCGTCAAAAACGATAGCTGCCTGCGCTTGATTTCAAAGGGTTTAAAACACTTTTAATGCTCAAACCTTTTATTGAAAAGCGCTACCAGCTCTCATTTCAATAGCAAATATCCGTCAACCCTTGCGCAGAATCAGCCCCAGCAACGCCATCGACAAGACGAAGCTAATCCACACCGAAGGCTCGCTCTCCAGGCTGAGCCATTGCGCCATGCGCCCGCTCAAGCCTACAAAAATCAGGTTCACATAAGCGGCCGACAACAAGCCGATGAAAAGGCGATCCCCCCGCGTGGTGGCAATGGGCAGAAAGCCCTTGCGCATGGTGGTGGGCGACTTGATTTCCCACACCGTCATGCCGATGAGCATGAGCACGATGCAGGTGAAGAACACGGCCACGGGCGTGGTCCAGGCCATCCAGTCAAACATTTGAAGCATTCCTTTCCGTTAGCGTGGCGTCAGATACCGCCAAAGCACGTTCCCACCGGCGCGCCCCAAAGCCAGGGACGCAAGCCAAGGGCCGCCCCGCAGCGAGGGCGTCGTCCCCCTGGAGGGGGAAGGCGCCGCAGGCGACTCAGGGGGTGCATCACACTCTGCCCATGGCGAAGCCCTTGGCGATGTAGTGGCGCACAAACCAGATCACGATCGCACCCGGCACGATGGTCAGCACACCAGCAGCAGCCAGCGTCGCCCAGTCCATGCCGCTCGCACTCACCGTGCGCGTCATCGTGGCGACGATGGGCTTGGCGTTCACGCTGGTCAGCGTGCGGGCCAGCAGCAGCTCCACCCAGCTGAACATGAAGCAGAAGAACGCCGCCACACCCACACCCGCCTTGATGAGCGGCAGGAAGATGGTGAGGAAAAAGCGCGGAAAGCTGTAGCCATCGATGTACGCCGTCTCGTCAATCTCGCGCGGGATGCCGCTCATGAAGCCTTCCAGAATCCACACCGCCAGCGGCACGCTGAACAGCAAGTGAGCCAGCGCCACGGCGATGTGCGTGTCCATCAGCCCCACGGTGGTGTAGAGCTGGAAGAACGGCAGCAGAAACACGGCGGGCGGCGTCATGCGGTTGGTCAGCAGCCAGAAGAACACATGCTTGTCGCCCAGGAAGCTGTAGCGCGAGAACGCATAGGCCGCTGGCAAGGCCACGGTGAGCGTGATCACCATGTTGATGCTCACGTAGATCAGGCTGTTGATGTAGCCCGAATACCAGCTCTCATCGGTGAAGATGGTCTTGTAGTTGTCCCAGGTGAAGTGCTGCGGGAAGAACGTGAAGGTCGAAAGGATCTCCTCGTTCGTCTTGAAGCTCATGTTGATCATCCAGTAGATGGGCAACACGGCAAACAGCAGGTACGCGAACAGGAACAGCGTCCGCTTCTGGAAGCGCTTTTCATTCATGGCCAGCCCCTTCGTCGCTGACGGTGCCCACGCGCTGCATCCAGTTGTAGAGGATGAAGCACAGCAGCAGGATGATGAAGAAATAGATCAGCGAGAACGCTGCAGCAGGCCCCAGGTCAAACTGGCCCACGGCCTTGGTCGTGAGGTACTGGCTGAGGAACGTGGTGGCATTGCCCGGCCCGCCACCCGTCAGCACAAAGGGCTCGGTGTAGATCATGAAGCTGTCCATGAAGCGCAGCAGCACGGCAATCATCAGCACGCCACGCATCTTGGGCAGCTGGATGTAGCGGAACACCGCGAACTTGCTGGCACCGTCAATGCGCGCAGCCTGGTAGTACGCGTCAGGAATGGAGCGCAGCCCGGCAAACGCCAGCAGCGCCACCAGCGGTGTCCAGTGCCACACATCCATCAGCAGCACCGTGAGCCACGCCTGCGTGGCGTTGCCGGTGTAGCTGTAGTCAATGCCCATCTCCTGCAGCAGGCGGCCCATCAGGCCGATGTCGGCACGGCCATAAATCTGCCAGATGGTGCCCACCACGTTCCACGGAATCAGCAGCGACAGCGCCACCACCACCAGCACTGCCGACGACTTCCAGCCCTGCGCGGGCATGGACAGCGCCAGCAGGATACCCAGCGGAATCTCCACCGCCAGCACCGCCAGCGAGAAGGTGATCTGCCGCAAGAGCGCAGCGTGCAGCTCCTCGTCGCGCATGATCTGCACGAACCACTCGGTGCCCACAAACACGCGGCGCTCGGGGCTGATGATGTCCTGCACCGAGTAGTTCACCACCGTCATCAGCGGCAGGATGGCCGAGAAGGCCACGCAGATGATGACGGGCAGGATCAGGAACCAGGCTTTCTGGTTGACGGGTTTGGTCGTTGTACTCATGCCAACAACTCCTCGTTTTGATAGAAGCAGGTGTGCTCACCCAGCGCCTGCAGCCAGATGCTGTCGCCCACCGCGGGCAAGGCCACCTCGGGGGCTACGCGGGCCTTGATGGTGTGATCGCCCACTTGGGCGGTAAGCATCTGGTAGGTGCCAATGTCCTGCACCTGTGCCACGCGACACTGCAGTGCGCCTGCGGCTTGCGGGGCAGACAGCGCCAGATATTCAGGCCGCACGCCCACCTGTAAAGCGCCTGCGGGCAAGCTGCGCGCAGGCAATGCCATGCGCTGGCCAGCGACCTGCAGCGTGGCGCCATCCACCACGGCGGGCAAAAAGTTCATGCCGGGCGAGCCGATGAAGTGGCCCACAAAGGTGTGCGCGGGCTTTTCAAAGAGCGCATCGGGCGTGCCCAGCTGCATCACGCGGCCACGGCTCATCACCACCACTTTGTCGGCGAAGGTCAGCGCTTCCACCTGGTCGTGCGTCACGTAGATCAGCGTGAGCTTGAGTTCATGGTGAATCTGCTTGAGCTTGCGGCGCAATTGCCACTTGAGGTGCGGGTCGATCACGGTGAGCGGCTCGTCGAACAGCACCGCCGCCACATCAGAGCGCACCAGGCCACGGCCCAGAGATATCTTCTGCTTCTGGTCGGCCGACAGGCCCGCCGCACGCATGTCGAGCTGGTGGCTCATCTCCAGCATTTCGGCAATCTGGCCCACGCGCTGCTTGATCTGCGCCTCGGGCACCTTGCGGTTCTTCAGCGGGAAGGCCAGGTTCTCGGCCACCGTCATGGTGTCGTAGATGACCGGGAACTGAAACACCTGGGCAATGTTGCGGTCCTGCGGCGTGGCGCGCGTCACATCGCGGCCATCGAACAGCACCTTGCCGTGCGAAGGCACCAGCAGGCCCGACATGATATTGAGCATGGTGGTCTTGCCGCAGCCCGAGGGGCCCAGCAGCGCATAGGCACCACCGTCTTCAAAGTCCATCTTGAGCGGCAGCAGCGCGTAGTCGCTGTCCTGCTGCGGGTTGGGCCGGTAGGAATGGGCCAGATCCAGCTGGATATGTGCCATGGTTCAGCGTCCTCCCGCGCGCTGGGGGGCCAGCACCAGAGCCTCGTCCGCACCGAACACATAGGCCTGGGCCGGGTTCAGGTGCAGGCGAATCTGTGCGCCCAGTTCAAAGTAATGCACACCGGTGAGCTGGGCCACCAGCTCGCCCCAGGGCGTGTCCACGTGCACAAAGGTGTCAGAGCCCGAAATCTCGGCCAGCTCCACCACGCCCTGCACTTCCACATCGCCCGGCCGTGACTGCACGCGCAGCGCACTGGCGCGCACGCCCACGGTGAGCGAGGCGCTGGCCGTGGGGGGCAAAGGCAGTGGCAGGACGGTGCCGTCGCTCAGGCGCACGCCGCCGTCCTGGCGGGTGGCGGTCATCAGGTTCATCGGCGGGTCGCTGAAAGCGCGCGCCACGCTCAGCGAATTGGGTGCATGGAACACCTCGGCCGTGGGGCCGTATTGCAGCAAGCGGCCTTCGTGCATCACAGCGGTGTAGCCGCCCAGCAGCAGGGCCTCGCCCGGCTCGGTGGTGG
Source organism: Acidovorax soli (assembly GCF_900107605.1). Taxonomy (GTDB): domain Bacteria; phylum Pseudomonadota; class Gammaproteobacteria; order Burkholderiales; family Burkholderiaceae_C; genus Acidovorax; species Acidovorax soli. Next base: position 43,420 of record NZ_FNQJ01000010.1, read on the forward strand.
CATACACCACGGTGGATTGCCCGGCGGCAAACAGCTGGGTCAGCTCCTCGCGCAGTTCCTCGCGCAGCTTGTAGTCCAGGTTCACCAGGGGTTCGTCCAGCAGCATCAGCGGCGCGCCCTTGGCCAGCGCACGGGCCAGCGCCACGCGCTGCTGCTGGCCACCCGACAGCTCGGCGGGCAGGCGGTCCAGAAACATCTCGATGTGCAGGCGGCTGGCCAGTTCGCGAACGCGGGCATCGATGTTTTTCTCGCCGCGCAGCTTCAGGGGCGAGGCGATGTTGTCAAACACCTTCATCGAGGGGTAGTTGATGAACTGCTGGTACACCATGGCCACGTTGCGGTCGCGCACAGGGGTGCCCGTCACATCCTTGCCATCCACCAGCACGCGCCCCTGCGTGGGCACGTCCAGCCCCGCCATGATGCGCATCAGGCTCGTCTTGCCCGCCTGGGTCGCGCCCAGCAACACCGTCACGGCATTGCTTTGCAGCGCCAGGCTCATGTCATACAGCCAGGTCTGCGCCCCGACTTTCTTGCTGATGCTGTCCAACGCCAGCTGCATGAAGCATCCTCTTCCGCCCCTTGGGCCTGTGTGAAAGGACTGCGCACCTAAGCTGCAGCCCACAACTTTCGAACTTGTTCATTTTTGTTCTTTTTTGTTCGAATCGAATCAAGGTTTACCCTTAATGCATTCGTTTTTTTTCGCTTTACAGTCTTAAACGCTCCATCGACGCGCCGATCAGATATTTCAACTTTGTTACAAGTCGGTGACAACCCATGCACCCAGCCCCCCCCACCGTGAACACCAATCCCCGCCAACTCCAACTGCTTGAAGAAGTGCGTGCGCGCAAATCCGCCACGGTGGAACAGCTTGCCGACACCCTGGGGGTCACACTGCAGACGGTGCGCCGCGATGTGCAGCGCCTGGCGGAATCTGGCCTGCTTACCCGCTTTCACGGCGGCGTGCGCGTGCCCAGCTCCACGGTGGAGAACCTGGCCCACACCCAGCGCGAAACCCTGCACGCCGATGGCAAAGCCCGCATTGCGCGCGCCGTGGCCGAACAGGTGCCCAACGACTGCTCACTGATCCTGAACATCGGCACCACCACCGAGGCCATTGCCAAGGCGCTGCTGCACCACCGGGGCCTGCGCGTCATCACCAACAACCTGAATGTGGCCGCCATCCTCAGCAGCAACCCCGAGTGCGAGGTCATCGTTGCTGGCGGGGTGGTGCGCGCGCGCGACCGGGGCATCGTGGGCGAGGCGGCGGTGGACTTCATCCGCCAGTTCAAGGTGGACATCGCGCTCATCGGCATCTCGGGCATCGAGCCCGATGGCTCGCTGCGCGACTTTGACTACCGCGAGGTGAAGGTGGCGCAAACCATCATCGAGCAGTCGCGCGAAGTGTGGCTGGCCGCCGACCACAGCAAGTTCAACCGCCCGGCCATGGTGCAATTGGCCACGCTCAATCAGATTGGGCGGCTATTTACGGATGCGCCGCCGCCTGAGCCCTTCCCTGCCTTGTTGCAAGATGCTGGCGTCATCTGCACCGTGGCCGCCTGAAAGATGGAGTGCATCCCCCTGAGCCGCTTCGCGCCTTCCCCCTTCTCTCGAATTGCGATGCAATTCGGGAAGGGGGACACCGCCAGCGCTGCGGGGCGGCCCTTGCGCGGCGGTCACTGGCATCGGCTGCGCGCTTTCAAGGGCCAGCTCTCCAAGTTGGGGCCGAACTACATGCCTGACAAACCTATTCTTCTATGACCTACCTGCTCGCACTCGACCAAGGCACCTCCAGCTCCCGCAGCATCGTGTTCGATGAACGCGGCCACATCGTGGCGCAGGCGCAGCTCGAATTGCCGCAGATCTACCCCCAGCCCGGCTGGGTGGAGCACGACCCGCTGGAAATCTGGCGCACCCAGCTGGCCACCGCGCGCGATGCGCTGGCCAAGGCTGGCATTGCCGCCAATGCCGTGCGCGCCGTGGGCATCACCAACCAGCGCGAAACCACGGTGCTGTGGAACCGCAAGACGGGCCAGCCCGTGCACCACGCCATCGTGTGGCAAGACCGCCGCGCCGAACCCGCCTGCGCCCAACTGCGCGAACAGGGCCACGCAGCCACCATCCAGGCTAAAACCGGCTTACTGGTGGACGCTTACTTCTCCGGTACCAAACTGCAATGGATGCTGGACCATGTGCCCGGCGCCCGCGAAGCGGCCGAGCGCGGCGAGCTGGCCTTTGGCACGGTGGACAGCTGGCTGATGTGGAAGCTGACCCACGGCCAGGTGCATGTGACGGACGTGAGCAATGCCGCGCGCACCATGCTGTTCAATGTGCACACCAACCAGTGGGACGACGAGCTGCTGGCGCTGCTGCGCATCCCCAAGGCCCTGCTGCCCGAGGTTCTGCCCTCCGCCGCGCACTTTGGTGACACGGCAGCCGACCTGCTGGGTCACCCCATCCGCATCGGCGGCGTGGCGGGCGACCAGCAAAGCGCACTCTTCGGCCAGGCCTGCTTTACGGCGGGCATGGCCAAGAACACCTATGGCACCGGCTGCTTCATGCTGATGCATACGGGCAATGTCTTCCAGACATCACAAAACGGCTTGCTCACCACCAGCGCAGCGCAGGCTTCCCAGCAGCCTGAGTTCGCCATGGAAGGCAGCGTGTTTGTGGGCGGCGCCGTGGTTCAGTGGCTGCGCGACGGCCTGCGCGCCATCACCAACAGCAGCGAGGTGGAGTCCCTCGCCCAAAGCGTGCCCGATTCAGGCGGCGTGATGATGGTGCCCGCCTTCACCGGCCTGGGCGCACCCTACTGGAAGCCCGACGCACGCGGCACCATCACCGGCCTGACACGCGGCACCACGATTGCACACATTGCCCGCGCCGCGCTCGAAAGCATTGCCTACCAGAGCGCCGCGCTGCTACTGGCCATGAGCCGCGACGCCGTGGCCGCCGGTGGCGCCCCTGTGAGCGAGCTGCGTGTGGACGGCGGCGCCTGCGTGAACGACTTGCTGATGCAGTTCCAGGCCGACCTGCTGGGCATCCCGGTGGTCCGCCCCGCCGTGATCGAGACCACCGCCCTCGGCGCGGCTTACCTGGCGGGCTTGTCGAGCGGCGTGTACGCAAGCACCGACGAACTCTCGCACCTGTGGCGCGCTGACCGGCGCTTTGTACCCACGCTCAGCAACGGCCGGGCGCAGGAGTTGATGGCGAACTGGGAACACGCCGTGCGGCAAACCACCGCAGAGTGAACTCAAGTCGCGGCGGCGCTACCATCGTGGCCCCTGTTGTTGCCAACTTGCACATCCCATGAGCCAAACCGCCGCATCTCCATCCCTCCCCACCATCGCCTTCATCGGCGGCGGCAACATGGCCAGCGCCATCATTGGCGGACTGATCCACCAGGGCCACCCGGCCAGCCAGATCGAGGTGGTCGAGCCCTGGGCCGAGGCGCGTGAGGCACTGCGCAAGAACTATGGCATCGAAGCCCAGGCCGAAGCCGGCCCAGCGCTGCAGCGGGCACAGATCGTGGTGTGGGCCGTCAAGCCCCAGACCTTCAAGGACGCGGCCGCCCAGGCCAAAGCCCACACGCAGGGCGCACTGCACCTGAGCGTGGCCGCAGGCATCCGCTCGGACAGCATCGCCCAGTGGCTGGGCACCGAGCGCATCGTGCGCACCATGCCCAACACGCCCGCGCTGGTGGGCAAGGGCATGAGCGCGCTGTATGCCCGCCCCGCCGTCAGTGCGCCCGAGCGCCAGAGCATCGAGGCCATCATGGCCACGACGGGCGAGTTTCTGTGGGTGGATAGCGAGCCGCAGCTGGACGCCGTCACCGCCCTGTCGGGCTCGGGCCCCGCCTATGTTTTCTACTTTCTGGAAGCCATGACCCGCGCCGGCACCGACATGGGCCTGACGGCCGCGCAGGCCCACCAGCTGGCGGTTGGCACCTTTGTGGGCGCCTCAGAGCTGGCCCGCCGCTCCGACGAAACGCCCGCCGTGCTGCGCCAGCGCGTCACCTCCAAGGGCGGCACCACCTATGCGGCACTGCAGTCGATGGAGCACGACGCGGTGGCCGAGAAGTTCATGCAGGCCATGCAGGCCGCCCGCCAGCGCGCGCACGAGCTGGGCGACGAGTTTGGAAAATAAGCATCAAAACAGCCTTTAGCGCTTTATGGGTAAGCGCTATTAGCTATTTATTCAATAGCAAATCAACCCACCAAGCTGCTGCCCGCAATGCCGGCAAACAGCGTGAACCCCACCCAGTGGTTCATGCGAAACGCGCGAAAACACCCCTCGCGCGTGCGTGTGCGGATCAGCCACCAGTGCCACCCTACCTGGGCCAGCGCCAGGGCAATTGCTATATAAAAAATAGCACCTAGCGCAAGCGGGATAAGCGCTAGCACCCAAAAACCCAAGAATAACAGGTAGAACACCACAATGGCCGCCACATCAAAACGCCCGAGCGTGATGGCCGAGGTTTTCATGCCGATCTTCAGGTCATCATCGCGGTCCACCATGGCGTATTCGGTGTCGTAGGCCAGCACCCAAAACAGGTTGCCCAGCCACAGCAGCCACGCCATGGCCGGCACTTCGCCCCGCACGGCGGCAAACGCAATCACGATGCCGAAGTTGAAGGCAATGCCCAGCACCGCCTGCGGCATGGCAAAAAAGCGCTTGGTGAACGGATAAAGAATGGTCACCAGCAGCGCGGGAACCGACCAGGCCACCGCTGCCCAGTTGGTGGTGAGCACCAGCCCGAGCGAAACAAGGGCCAGCACCGCGCCCAGCGCCAGCGCTTCCTTGACCGAGACCTGGCCCGAGGTGATGGGCCGCTGCGCCGTGCGCTTGACGTGGCGGTCAAAGTCGCGGTCGGCCACGTCGTTGATGCAGCAACCGGCGCTGCGCATCAGGATGGTGCCCAGCACAAACACCGCCAGCAGATGCCAGCCGGGAAACCCGCCCGCTGCCACCCACAGCGCGCTGAGCGTGGGCCAGATCAACACCAACCAGCCGGCAGGCCGATTCCAGCGGATCAGGTCAAGGTACAGGGGAAAGCGGCTGCGCGGGGAAGGAGTCATGCTGAAACCAACGGAAAACAAACGAGAGCGGGCGACGAAAGGGCGGCAGAGGAAAGCGGCGAGCGCAGCCACCCGAACGCGCTGGCGGGCTTGCCAGGAAAAGGCGCTTTATACGCTACCCGGCAGCTGCGATGCCCAGGGCACATCAGCCCGGCCGGCGGCATAGCCGCGCAGAAACGCCACAATGCCCCGGTCCACTGCCAGCCGCTGGGCCAGCACACCGGCCTGCAACAGATCGCGTGATGCGCCAATCCCCGCCTGCACACCGCTGGCCTGCTGCAGCCAGCGCTGCGTGCGGGCGGGCAAGAGCGGGCACAAGGCCTCGATGTTGTAGCGCAGGCGCTTGGCCAGAATGCGCGCGCGGTGCTGGCTTTCGGCGTGGGTGCTGTCGCGCAGCGCCTTTTTCCATTGCGCATGCAGCCGCTGGATGCGCTGGCGCACCCAGCGGCGCACGGTTTTTCCGGGCAAACCCGGGCTGTCGCCCCAGGCCTGCGGCCGGGACATGTCGTCCAGCCACAGGGTGATGGCCAGCAAGTCGGAGCCCACCGCCGGCGCCTGCAACGCATGGCGCACCGCCCGGCGCTGCTGCACCGCGGCGTGGCGAAACGCCAGCTCCATGGCCTGCCAAGCCTGCATTCGCTCGGCGCACTCGGCCACAAAGGCGTTTTGCAGCGCGGGCAGGGTCTGGGTACACGCCACATCCAGGTCGCGCAACTCGCCCAGCGCGGTCAGCAGGGGTTGCAGCCCCTGCCACGAGGGCAACGCCTGCGCGGGCACGGCAGGCTTGAACAGGCGCACGGCGCCGCGAAAGCGCCGCCAGCCCACCCGGGCCTGGTGCACCAGTTCCGGATCATCGCAATGGCGCAAAGCGTTCAGGTTGGCGGTGAACTGGGCAAACATCTCGCCCAGCACGGGCTGCACCATGTGGTGCCAGGCGACGTCGCCGCCCAGTCGCTGCGGGCGAGCGCGCAGGGGGGTGTCCAGCGTGCCATCGCGCAGCGCGTGGCCGCGCTGCGCCTTGCTGGCCGCCAGCGGCAGCACGGCGATGTGCAGCGCGATGTGCCGCGCCAGATCGAACAGCGCGGTGGGCGCACCCGCCAGCAGCTCCAGCTCCAGCTCGCAAATCGGCACGCTGCGCTGTCCGCTGGTGATCTGCCCCAAGTCCAGTGCCACCTCGATCACACTGCCATCGCGCCGGCGCACCGTCCAGGCCGTGCGTTCAAATGCCGTGGCAAAGCACGGCTGCAGCGCGGCAAACACCGCGCCCTCGGGGTCCAGGCGTTGCCAGGGGGGCGCGGCCTGCAAAGCGGCCTGCACCAGCGCGGGCCCCGGCACCGGCACCTCCCACTCACCACGCAGGCTCAGTGCGGAATCACCGCCGTCGCTGGTCTTGAAGGTTTGCAGCCACTGCGGCGCGTCATCCCCGCCCACCCGGCGCAGGCGCAGGGCCATGCGTTGGGCGCGCAAGGCCTGCGCGGGTGTGTCGAAGTAGATGTTGTCCACCTGCTTGCGCACGGGCTTGCGGCGCGCCAGCGCTGGCAAACGCGCCAGTTGACGGGCCAGGCTAGCGGGGTCGGCCGTGGGCAGGGCCAGCTTGATTTCAAGCTCTGCACCCGGGCCGTGCTGGCTGGTAGAGGGCATGGTGTGTGTCTGGCCAGGTCACGGCGCCACGGTGAAGGTCCACTGCCAGAAATGAGCGCCGGCAGCAGACACGCCCCATGATCCAGCGAAGGGAATCAGTCTTCCAGCAAAGAGCGCAACATCCACGCGGCCTGCTCATGCACCGTCAGGCGCTGGGTCAGCAGGTCGGCCGTGGGCTCGTCGCTGGCCTTGTCGACCAACGAGAACAGGCTGCGCGCGGTGCGTGCCACGGCTTCATGGCCCTCGACCAGCACGCGCACCATGTCCAGCGCCTTGGGGGGCTTGCTGGGTGCGTCGGGCACGCTGGCGAGCTTGCCAAAATCGGCATACGAGCCCGGCGCCACATGGCCCAGCGAGCGAATGCGCTCGGCAATCGGGTCCACCGCATTCCATAGCTCGGTGTACTGCGTCATGAACATGGTGTGCAGCGTGTTGAACATCGGGCCCGTCACGTTCCAGTGGAAGTTGTGGGTGGTGAGGTACAGCGTGTAGGTATCGGCCAGCAGGCGCGACAGGCCCTGGGCGATGGCTGCGCGGTCTTTCTCGCTGATGCCGATGTTGATGGTGGGTGCCGAGGTTTTGCTGGAAGCTTTGGCCATGTCATTTCTCCTGGAAAGGGCGGGTTAAACAACGGCTGCGGGCGCCGGGAAACCGGCCTGCAGCGCAATGGCCCACTGTAGCGCAGGAAACCGTGCGCCCACGGCACAACCGCCGTTCAATACCTGTCGCAACGCCGATGCCCGATGCACGGTCGCATCAGGTCATGACAGCCGCGTGACGCCCGGCAGCTCGCAGGCATAAATGGCGTTGCGCAGCGCGGCAATGGCTTCGTAGCGCGTGAAACTGCGCCGCCAGGCCAGCACCACGCGGCGCGTGGGCGGCGGGCTGCCGTCTTCCTCGCGGATGGGGAGGTAGCGGATGTAGGTCTCGTCACTCTTGCGCCGGCGCGACACGGTCAGCAGCGCATCGCGCGGCACCGACAGGCGCGGCACCAGCGTCACCCCCATGCCGGCGGCCACCATGTGCTTGATGGTCTCCAGTGACGAGCCTTCGAACGACTTGCGAATGCCCTCGGCGTTGCTGGCAAAGCGCGCAAATTCTGGGCAGACCTCCAGCACATGGTCGCGAAAACAGTGGCCCGCGCCCAGCAGCAGCATGGTCTCGCTCTTGAGCTCGGCTGCCGTGATGGATTTTTGCGTGGCCAGCGGGTGCGTGCTGGGCACCGCCGCCATGAAAGGCTCGTCGTACAGCGGCGCCATGGCCAGCCCGGTATCCGGAAAAGGCTCTGCCAGAATGGCGCAATCGATCTCGCCGGTGCGCAGCATCTCCAGCAACTTGACGGTGAAATTCTCTTGCAGCATCAGCGGCATCTGGGGCGATCGCTTGATGGCCTGGCGCACCAGATCGGGCAGCAGATAGGGCCCGATGGTGTAGATCACCCCCAGCGTGAGCGGCCCGGCCAGCGGGTCTTTGCCGCGCTTGGCAATCTCCTTGATGGCCGCCGCCTGCTCCAGCACGCTTTGCGCCTGGCGCACGATCTCTTCGCCCAGCGGCGTCACCGTCACCTCGCCCGCGCTGCGCTCGAAGAGCTTCACATCCAGCTCTTCTTCCAGCTTCTTGATAGCCACCGACAGGGTGGGTTGCGAGACATAGCAGGCATCGGCCGCATGGCCGAAGTGCTTCTCCCGTGCCACGGCGACGATGTACTTGAGTTCGGTGAGGGTCATTGTGTGTTCCAACAGGCCGCGTCAGTGTTGATCGCAGCGTCTCATGCCTTGAGATAGTCTGATTTTCCACCCAACCAGCGCGCCACATGCCGGGCAGCCAACTCGGGGTGGCGGTCCAGCATCTGCGGGGCCAGTTCGCGCGCCCATTCGAGCAGGTGGGTGTCGGTGGCCAGGTCGGCAAAGCGCAGCAGTGCATCGCCCGACTGGCGCGCCCCCAGAAACTCGCCCGGCCCGCGGATTTCGAGGTCACGCCGTGCGATCTCGAAGCCGTCGTTGGTCTCGGCCATGGCGCGCAGGCGCTCTTTCGCCGTCTCGCCCACACGCCCGCTGTCGTTGGTGGCATACAGCAGCACGCAGGCCGAAGCGGCCGCGCCCCGCCCGACCCGGCCGCGCAACTGGTGCAGCTGCGACAGGCCAAAGCGCTCTGCGTGCTCAATCACCATGAGCGAGGCATTGGGCACGTCCACGCCCACCTCGATCACCGTGGTGCTGACCAGCACGCCCATCTGGCCGCTGGTGAAGAGCGCCATCACGGCCTTCTTCTCGGCCGTGGGCATGCGCGAGTGCAACAGGCCGACCATGTACCCGGGCAAGGCTTCGCTCAAATCGGCATGGGTGGCCGTGGCGTTGGAAAGGTCGAGCGCCTCGCTCTCTTCGATCAGCGGGCACACCCAGTACACCTGCCGCCCGGCCGCCACCTGCGCGCCGATGCGCGCAATCACCTCGTCCTTGCGGCTGTCGGCGATGAGCTTGGTGACGATGGGCGTGCGCCCTGGGGGCAACTCGTCGATGACCGACACATCCAGGTCGGCGTAGTAGCTCATGGCCAGCGTGCGCGGGATGGGCGTAGCACTCATCATGAGCATGTGCGGTTCCATAGCGACCACAGGCCCCCACGCTCCGCCGCTGCGCGGGTCGCTGCCCCCCGAGGGGGCTGCGTCGCCTTGGGGAGGCCCGGCGGCGACGCCCGCAGCCAGCTTTTGCCGCAGTGCCAGCCGCTGCGCCACGCCAAAGCGGTGCTGCTCGTCGATGATGGCCAGCGCCAGGTTCTTGAACTGCACCTGCTCCTGGATGACGGCGTGGGTGCCCACCACCAGGGCGGCTTCGCCGCTCGCCACCAGCGCCAGCATGGCGGTGCGTTCTTTCTTTTTTTGCCCGCCCACCAGCCAGGCCACACGGCGGCCGCGTGCGGCCAGCAGGGGTTCGAGCCAGCCGATCATCTTGGCAAAGTGCTGCTCGGCCAGGATTTCGGTGGGCGCCATCAGCGCGCACTGCCAGCCGGCGTCCATGGCCAGGCACGCGGCCAGGGCCGAGACCACGGTTTTGCCCGAGCCCACATCACCCTGCAGCAGGCGGTGCATGGGCACGGCGCGGGCCAGGTCGGCGGCAATTTCTTCGCCCACGCGGCGCTGGGCGGAGGTGAGGCTGAAGGGCAGCACGGCCAGCAACTGCTCATGCAGCGGCAAGGCGCCATCGGCGGCTTTTTGGGCGCGCAATACGGGCGCACGCAGCATGTCGCGTGCGCGGCGCGACTGCTGCTGCGACAGCTGCTGGGCCAGCAGCTCCTCGGCCTTCAGGCGCTGCCACGCGGGGTGGCTGTGGTCTTCCAGCGTGGACAGCGCCACATCGGGCGTGGGGTGGTGCAAAAAAGTGAGCGCCTCGCGCAGGCTGAATAAGCGCTGCAGGCCATTTTGGCTATAAACCTGCGTCACCGGCGGCTCGCAGCCGGACGGCAGGGTGTCCGACAGGTCCACCCGGCTCAGCGCGCCCACCACGGCCCGGCGCAGGTAGGGCTGGGGCAGACCGGCGGTGGTGGGGTAGACAGGCGTCAACGCCGCAGGCAGCTCGCCGCCCGCCACGCGGAACGCCGGGTGCATCATCTGCCGCCCCCAGAAGCCGCCCTTGACCTCGCCCCGGATGCGCAGGCGCGCGCCCACCGCCAGGGTTTTCTGGTGCGAGGGGTAGAAGCTGAAGAAGCGCAGCTCGCAACTGCCGGTGTCGTCCTCCACCTGCACCAGCAACTGACGACGCGGGCGTAGCTGAATCTCGCTGGCCGTCACCGTGGCTTCGATCTGCACCATCTGCCCGTCGCGCGCGTTGGCCAGCGGGGTGATGCGGGTTTCATCCTCGTAGCGCAGGGGCAGGTGCAGGGCCAGGTCAATGTCGCGGCGCAGCCCCAGCTTTTGCAGCGCCTTTTGCGCCATGGAGGCCCCGCCCTTGGCAGCCGACAGGGCAGGTGCCGGAGCGGCCGCTCGGGGAACGATTTTTGGGGCTGCGGGCATGAAGGGAAAAGAGACAGAAGAGCAAGAGACGATGACAGGCCAAAAAGGCTACCATGGTTGTCTTTGCTCACACCTTGTTACGGTGTTCTTTCGAACGCAGTGCTTTCGTCATGCTCAAGCGTATCCCCATCCAGCACCTCACCCTTGGCATGTACCTGCACGAGTTTTGCGGCTCGTGGATGGAGCATCCCTTCTGGCGCGCCAAATTCCTGCTCAAGGACCCCGAGGATCTGGCCCGCATCCGTGCCACCTCCATCCGCGAATGCTGGATCGACACCGACAAAGGCATGGATGTGGCCATCGGCACCGCCTCTATCTCCTGGGAAGAAGTTGATGCGCAGAGCGATACCGACTTCAGCGCACCAGAGAACACACCCCCACCACCGCAGGCCATCCCGCCGACGCCTGCCCCGCGCAACCACGCCCCCACAGACATTGACTCCGAGCTGCAGATGGCCGCGTTCATCTGCAGACAGTCCAAGGAAGCCGTCGTGTCGATGTTCAGCGAAGCGCGCATGGGCCGCGCCGTGGACACCCCCAGCGTCAAGAACCTGGTGCAAGACATTTCCGATTCCATCACCCGCAACCCCGATGCACTGATCAGCCTGGCACGCCTGAAAACGGCGGACGACTACACCTACATGCATTCGGTGGCGGTGTGCGCCCTGATGGTGGCACTGGCACGGCAGCTCAAACTCGACGACGAGCAAACCCGCGTCGCCGGCATGGCAGGCCTGCTGCACGATCTTGGCAAAATCGCAACGCCTATGGTCGTGCTCAAAAAGCCCAGCCGGCTCACCGATCAGGAATTCGATGTGGTGCGCAACCACTCCGCGTCGGGCTACCAGATTCTCAAGAAGAGCGGCAACCTACCCGAGGCCGTGCTGGACGCCTGCTTACATCACCACGAAAAAATGGATGGCACGGGCTACCCCGACAAACTGAAGGGCGACGCCATCAGCCTGATCGCCCGCATGACCGCGATCTGCGATGTCTATGACGCCATCACTTCCGATCGCCCGTACAAAAACGGCTGGGATCCTTCCGAATCGCTGCGCCGCATGGCCGAATGGTCGGGCCACCATCTGGACCCCCGGCTTTTCCAGGCGTTCGTCAAAAGCATCGGCATCTACCCGGTGGGCTCGCTGGTGCGGCTGACTTCTGGGCGCCTGGGCGTAGTGGTCGAGCAGGCCCCTGCAGCGCTCACCACCCCGGTCGTCAAAGTCTTCTTTTCGACCAAATACGACCTGCGCATTCCACCCGAACTGGTGAACCTGGCCGCGCCCTGCGCCACCGAGAAAATCGTGGCGCGGGAAGACCCCGGCCACTGGAATTTTCCCGACATGATCGAGCTGTGGTCGGGTTTTTCCGAGCAGGTCTGGTAGCTTTACGCCGCCAGCGGCCTGCGGTCGCACCGGCCGCCCGCCCCCAACGCCAGTCACGGGTTCGCCCAGGGTGACTGCAGGCTGCAGCTGGCTCAGCGATCTGTCAGCCCCGGTGAAGAAAAAGACTAATATGGTTGCTGATTGTTACGCCTTTTTGCCACCCATTCCAGCCAGCCACCATGCTCAAACGCATCGACGTGAAGCACCTCACCCTGGGTATGTACCTGCACGAGTTTTGCGGCTCGTGGATGGAGCATCCCTTCTGGCGCGCCAAATTCCTGCTCCAGGACCCCGACGACCTGGCCCGTATCCTGGCCACCTCCATCCGCGAATGCTGGATCGACACCGACAAGGGCGCGGACGTCGCTGTCGGCACCGCCTCGGTGTCACGTGAAGAGGTCGATGCACAGATCGAAACCGACTTCAGTCTGCTGTCGGATCTGCCCCCCATCGAGGTCACCCTGCCGACCCCGCCGCCTCCGCCCAAGCGCAACCGCCAGCCTGCGGACATGCAAAGTGAGCTCGAAATGGCGGCCGCCATCTGCGTGAAGTCAAAGCAGGCAGTGGTCTCCATGTTCAATGAGGCGCGCATGGGCCGCGCGGTGGATTCGGTGGGACTGCAGAGCCTGGTAGAGGAAATCTCCGATTCCGTGACCCGCAATCCGGGTGCGCTGATCAGCCTGGCCCGCCTGAAAACGGCCGACGACTCCACCTACATGCATTCGGTGGCGGTGTGCGCGCTCATGATTGCACTGGCAAAACAGCTCAAGCTCGGGGACGACCAGCAGCGGCTGGCCGGTTTGGCCGGTCTGATGCATGACCTGGGCAAGGCCGCCATTCCCCTGAAGGTGCTCAACAAGCCGGGCAAGCTCACAGACCAGGAATTCACCGTGGTCCGCAGCCACCCGGTGGAAGGCTTTCACATGCTCAAAGAGGGTGGCAATATCCCCGAAGCCGTGCTGGACGCCTGCCTGCACCACCACGAGAAGGTGGATGGATCGGGCTACCCCGACAAGCTCAAGGGCGATGGCATCAGCGTGATCGCCCGCATGACGGCCATCTGCGACGTGTACGACGCCATCACCTCCGACCGACCTTACAAGCGCGGCTGGGACCCCGCCGAGTCGCTGCGACGCATGGCCGACTGGACCAACGACCACTTCGACCCCCGGCTGTTCCAGGCGTTCGTCAAAAGCATTGGCATCTACCCGGTGGGCTCGCTGGTGCGGCTGACTTCTGGTCGCCTGGGCGTGGTGGTAGAGCAGGCCCCTGCAGCGCTCACCACCCCGGTCGTCAAAGTGTTCTTTTCGACCAAATCCGACCTGCGCATTCCAGCCGAGCTGGTGAACCTGGCCGCGCCCGGCGCCACCGAGAAAATCGTGGCGCGGGAAGACCCCGGCCAATAGAATTTCCCCGACATGAACGAGCTGTGGTCGGGTTTTTCCGAGCAGGTCTGGTAGGTTCGCGCCCAACTGTTTGCCCCACCCGAATGCTGCCCGTGCCCGCACTGATCACCCTCACCCTGAACCCCGCACTCGACCTGGCCACCACCATCGAACGCGTGGAGCCTACGCACAAGCTGCGCTGCGGCCCTGCGCAACGGTTTGCAGGCGGTGGCGGCATCAATGTGGCCCGCGTGCTGCACCGGCTGGGCAGCGATGTGCAGGCCTGGGCCCTGGTGGGGGGTGCCTCGGGCGCGCAAGTGCGCCAGTTGTTGGCAGACGAAGGTGTGGCCGCCGACATCCGCCCCATTGCGGGCGATACCCGGGAAAATTTTTCGGTCGTCGAAACTGCCACCGGCCAGGAATTTCGCTTCGTGCTGCCCGGCCCCACTCTGCAGACTGCGGAATGGCAGGCGTGTCTGGATGCCCTGGCCACAGTCACCGTGGCCCCGCGCTGGCTGATTGCCAGCGGCAGCCTGCCGCCCGGCGTGCCGGATGATTTTTATGCCCGGCTTGCACCCGGCGCCCGCGCACGCGGCACGCGCCTGGTGGTGGACACCTCTGGCCTGCCACTGGCCGCTGCGCTGCAAGCCGGCACCACCCTGGTCAAGCCCAGCCTGCGCGAATTGCGCGAGGTGCTGCGGCAGCCGTTGGAACACCCCGCGGACCAGTGCGCGGCCGCGCAAGCGCTGGTGCACTCTGGCCAGACAGAGATGGTTGCGCTATCGCTGGGGGCGCAAGGCGCCGTGCTGGCCACGCGCGATGGGGTGTGGCAGGCGCCAGCCCTTGACGTGTCCGCGGCCAGTGGAACCACGGGTGCGGGCGACTGCTTTCTGGCCGCGCTGGTCTGGTCACTGGACCGCGGCGCCCCCCCGCCTGATGCCCTTCGCTGGGGCATGGCGGCGGGCGCTGCCGCGCTGCTGGTGCCCGGCACAGCGCTGGCCCGGGCGACCGACGTGCACCGGCTGCAATCGCAGGTCATCGTGCGCGCATCACCGGTTTGAATGGCGTGGCCGGCGTGAGAACAGTGCGAACGGCGAGCTGGGCGCGGGCGCCCTTGTGCCCTCACGCACTGATCGGTCGCGTCAGGCCGATTCCGCCATAACCCAGCGATTGCGCCCCTGCTCCTTGGCCCGGTAAAGCGCCGCATCGGCCTGGGCCACCAGGGGTGCACTGGCATCGCGCTGCGCCGGAATGCCGCTTACCGCCCCCACGCTGACCGAGACATGCGTAGCGACGCCCGAGGCCTTGTGGGCCAGCCCCAGCGCTGCCACCGCAGCCACCACCCGTGCAGCCACGGCGGCGGTGCCGGCGGCGTCGGTATCGGGCAAGATCACGGCCAGTTCCTCACCGCCATACCGGGCCACCAGATCGCTGGCGCGCAGCATGGCACCCTGCACTGCAGCAGCCACCGCCTGCAGGCACGCATCGCCAGCCTGGTGGCCGTAGCTGTCGTTGTAGCGCTTGAAATAGTCCACATCGATCATCAGCAGCCCCAGCGGTTGCTCGCGCCGAAAAGCGGTCGCACAGGCTTCTGCCAGCCGGGTGTCGAAATACGCGCGGTTTGCCAGCTGCAGCAGCCCGTCGGTGCGCGAGAAGGCTTCCAGCCGAACATTGGCCAGCTTCAGTTCTTCATTGGTCTGGGCCAACTCTGCGGTGCGCTGGGCCACGCGGTCTTCCAGGTGCAGGTTGGCCCGCGCCAGATCGGCGTTCTGCCGGGACAGCACACGGTAAAGATTGCCAATCATCTTGATCAGGGCCTGCGTGCCGTGGTCTTGCGCCGCCCCCTCGCGCTCGAAGGCATCGGCCGGGGCAACCCCCTGGCGTATCAGGTTGATCTGGCGTGCCAGCGACTGGTCGATGCCCAGAATATGCAAACCCAGCCACGCCGTCAGAAACCCGACAAAGGTCTCCGCCGGATCACCCATGTCGGCGCGCCGCCCCCACATCGTGTTGACCTGCGCCACAAACTGCTCATGCAGGGCGTGGTGCACCGCGATGTGGCGCGCGTCCACCCCCTCGGAATGCATGAGGGCCTCTTCGTCGCTGAAATGCTCGCGGGTATAGGCTTCCAGCCGCCGGAAGGTATCGGCAAGCACCACCTCGCGGTTACCTTCCGCCAGAAAAAACGAGCTGCTGAGTTCATTGAAAAGGTCCACCAGCGCGTGGTGCTGCTGGTCCACCAGGGGCAGGCCGGTGAGCAGGTTCTGATCCCGGACAAAAGTTTCCATAGAGGCAGATAGGTGTTGTGTTCGAGTGGCCGGGCGTTCAGATGCGTCAATGCAAGGCGGCATTGTCAGCCCAGGCACCACACCGCGCAATGCATGGCCGGTTGTGTGGCTTTACCTCCGACTTGCCTTTCTCGCGTCACCGTCACCGTCACCGTGGGCGTAGGCGTGGGCGTGGGAAAATCTGCGCCTCCCTCACCTCCCCCTTTTCTTGGCACGGACCCGTCCGGTCCTCAAGCTCCATGATCGATCACCCCGGCGGCAGCGCCCGCACTTTTACCCTCAGCGATTTTGATTTTTCGCTGCCCCCCGCACTGATTGCCCAGCACCCCGCCCCGGAACGCAGCGCCTCGCGCCTGCTTGACGGCCGCGCCATGCAGCCCGTGGACCGCATCTTTCGCGAGCTGCCCGGCCTGCTGCGCGAGGGCGACCTGCTGGTGTTCAACGACACCCGCGTCGTCAAGGCGCGCATCTTTGGCGAGAAAGCCAGCGGCGGCAAGCTCGAACTCCTGATCGAACGTGTGCTCACCGGTCACGAGGTGGTGGCGCACATGAAAGTCAGCAAGAAGCCCCAGAGCGGCAGCACCGTGCACATGGCCGGCGGGCGCCAGGGCGGCGGCTTCGACGCCACCTTGCTGGGCCGTTGGCCTCATGAAGACGGCCCGCTGTTCCGCTTTGCACTGCACGGCCCGGCCGGCGAGAGCCCCTGGGAGCTGATGGAGCGCCACGGCCACCTGCCGCTGCCGCCCTACATCGAGCGCAATCAGAACACCGACCACGACCCCGACGCCGCCGAGGACAGCCAGCGCTACCAGACGGTATTTGCCCGCGCCCCCGGCGCCGTGGCCGCACCCACAGCGGCGCTGCACTTTGACGACGCCGTGCTGGCCGACCTGGCAGCGCGCGGCATCGAGCGTGCCAGCGTCACGTTGCATGTCGGCGCGGGCACCTTCCAGCCCGTCAAGACCGAGAACCTGGCCGAGCACCAGATGCACAGCGAGTGGTACGAGGTGCCCCTGGCCACCCTGGCCGCGCTGGAGCGCTGCCGCCAGCGCGGCGGGCGCGTGGTGGCCGTGGGCACAACGACGGTGCGCACGCTCGAATCCTGGGCGCGCTCGGGCCAGGCGAGTGGCGACACCAATATCTTCATCACGCCGGGCTTTCGCTTCCAGGTGGTGGACCTGTTGCTGACCAACTTCCACCTGCCCAAGAGCACGCTGATGATGCTGGTGAGCGCGTTTGCGGGCTATGCCCACATCATGGGCCTGTACCGGCATGCGATTGCGCAGGAGTACCGGTTTTTCAGCTATGGCGACGCGATGCTGCTGGAGCGCCAGGATTTGAAATAGAAAAGACCTCCAGCGCCTGATGGAAAAGCGCCAACAGCTATCTAATCAGTCGCAACTGGTGCCTCATGCGCCTGCCGAAACAGCCGCGCCTGCCCGAAATGCCCGCACCCGATGAACGGCACCGGCGGCCGCAGCGCCGACAGCGGCGAGGGGTGGTTGGCCGTGAGCACCAGGTGCCCCCGGTCGCGCGGAATCACGGCGCGCTTGCTCTGCGCGTGCGCGCCCCAGAGCATGAACACCACGGGCCGCTGCCCCTGTGCCACATGGCGGATGACGGCGTCGGTCAGCACCTCCCAGCCCTTTCCCGCATGGCTGGCGGGCTGGCCTTCTTCCACGGTGAGCGTGGTGTTGAGCAGCAGCACGCCGTTACGGGCCCACTTCACCAGGCTGCCGCCGGGGTCGGGCATTGCCGGGAAAGGCGTTCCCAGGTCGCGCTGCATCTCCTTGAAGATATTCTGCAGCGAGGGCGGCAGGCGCACACCCGGCACCACCGAGAACGCCAGCCCCTCGGCCTGGCCCCGGCCGTGGTACGGGTCCTGCCCCAGGATGACCACGCGCACCTCCTCGGGTGGCGTGAGTTCCAGCGCGCGCAGCGGGCGCGGCGGGAAGATGGTGGCACCGGCAGCCAGCCGGGCCTGCAGAAAGGTCAGCAGCTTGTGGCCGGTAGTGCTGGCGAAAAAGTCCTGCACCAGCGGCTGCCAGCCAGACGCCACGGGCCAGTCGGCCGGGTCGGCGCTTTGCAGTTGCGTGGGTGCATTTTGCAGATCATTCATGATCAAACTGGGTTCCTGCGTTTAACCAGAAAGCGCAAGCAACTATCGATTTTGCAGGTCAGGCGAACAGCTTGGCCAGCTCCAAACCCGGCTCCGGGGCGCGCATGAAGGCCTCGCCCACCAGGAAGGCGTGCACGCCAGCATCGCGCAGGGTCTTCACGTCCGCAGGCTTTAGGATGCCCGACTCGGTGACCAGCAGGCGGTCTTGCGGCACATCCTGGACCATGCCCAGCGTGGTCTGCAGCGTGACCTCGAAGGTGCGCAGGTTGCGGTTGTTGATGCCGACCAGCGGGGTCTTGAGCTTCAGGGCGCGCTCCAGCTCGGGGCGGTCGTGCACCTCCACCAGCACGGCCATGTCCAGGCTGCGGGCGATGGCCTCGAAGTCGGCCATCTGGGCATCGTCGAGGCTGGCCGCGATCAGCAAAATGGCATCGGCTCCCATGGCCCGCGCTTCGTACACCTGGTAGGCATCCACGAGGAAGTCCTTGCGCAGGACGGGCAGCTGGCAGCTCGCGCGGGCCTGCTTGAGGTAGTCCACGCTGCCCTGAAAGAACTGCTTGTCGGTCAGCACCGACAGGCAGGCCGCGCCGACCGTGCCGTCGCCATCGGCGTAGCTCTGGGCAATGTCGGCCGGGATGAAGTCGGCCCGGATCACGCCCTTGCTGGGGCTGGCCTTCTTGATCTCGGCGATCACGGCCGCCTGGCCTTTGGCGATTTTGGCGCGCAGCGCGCCTTCGAAATCGCGCGTGAGCACGCGGCTTTCGGCGTCGGCACGCATGGCGGCCAGCGGCAGGCGCTTTTTGGCGGCGGCCACTTCTTCGTGCTTGACGGCCACGATCTTGTTGAGGATGTCACTCATGGTTTTCAGCCTTGTGGTTGTCGTCGCCAGGCTCCGCAGAGCCCTGTTTCAGTATGCGGGTGAACACGCGGTGCATTGCCAGCCCCACCACCACAAAGAGCGCCGAGACGCCCAGTGCGATCCAGGTGCCGGGGTCGCGCCACATGCTGCGCTCAGGCCACGGTGGCCAGCGCATGCGTGCGCGTGACCAGCTCGCCCAGCTTGGCCTTGGCGGCGCCGCTGTCGATGGCCTGCTGCGCACGCGAGAGGCCGGCGGCGATGCTGTCCACCACGTTGGCCGCATACAGCGCGGCGCCGGCATTCAGGCAGACGATGTCGCGCGCCGCGCCGGGCTTGCCATCCAGCACATCCAGCACGATGGCGCGCGACTGCTCGGGGTTGTCCACGCGCAGCTGGCGGGTGCTGGTCATGGCCAGGCCGAAGTCTTCGGGATGCACTTCGTATTCGCGGATGGCTCCGTCCTTGAGCTCACCCACCAGGGTGGAGGCGCCCAGGCTGATTTCGTCGAGGCCGTCGCGCCCGTAGATGACCAGGGCGTGCTCGGCGCCCAAGCGCTGCAGGGCGCGCACCTGGATGCCCACCAGGTCTTCGTGGAACACGCCCATGAGGATGTTGGGCGCGCCGGCCGGGTTGGTCAGCGGGCCCAGGATGTTGAAGAGGGTGCGCACACCCAGCTCCTTGCGCACGGGCGCCACGTTCTTCATGGCCGGGTGGTGGTTGGGCGCGAACATGAAGCCGATGCCCACCTCGGCAATGCAGCGGGCAATGGCTTCGGGTGACAGGTTGATGTGGACGCCCAGGGCTTCCATGGCGTCGGCACTGCCGCTCTTGCTGCTCACGCTGCGCCCGCCGTGCTTGCTGACCTTGCCGCCGGTCGCTGCGATCACGAAGGTGGCGCAGGTGGAGATGTTGAAAGTGTTGGCGCCATCGCCGCCCGTGCCCACGATGTCCACCATGTGGCTGGTGTCTGCGACATGCACCTTGGTGGAGAACTCGCGCATCACCTGCGCGGCGGCGGTGATCTCGCCGATGGTTTCCTTCTTCACGCGCAGGCCGGTCACGATGGCCGCCGTCATGACGGGCGAGAGCTCGCCGCGCATGATGAGCCGCATCAGGTGCAGCATCTCGTCGTGGAAGATTTCGCGGTGCTCGATGGTGCGCTGCAGCGCTTCCTGGGGGGTGATGGGCATGGTTTTGTCCTTGCTGATGGGGTTTCAGGCCTTGGGGCTCTCAGTGAAGGCCAGCTTGAGTCCGAAGCCGATGAACATGACACCCGCCACGCGGTCCAGCCAGTGCATGCCACGCTGCACTGCGCCCACGCGGCGCGACATCCAGGCGGCCGCCAGCGCCCAGCCGACGTTGACCGGAATGGCATTGACGTTGAACAGCACGCCCAACAGCACGAAGGCCAGCGCCTTGTTCTCAATGCCCGGAGCGATGAACTGCGGCACGAAGGCCAGGAAGAAGATGGCGACCTTGGGATTGAGCACGTTGGTCCAGAAGCCGCCCAGGAACACGCTGCGCAGCGAAGCCGTCACAGGCGTGGCCGACTGCGCAGCCGCAAGGGCGGCGCCGTTGCCGCCGCCGGCGCGCGAGAACAGCATGCGCACCCCCATCCACAGCAGGTAGGCCGCGCCCAGCCACTTGAGCACGGTGAAAGCCGTGGCCGATGCGGCCAGCAGCGCGCCCACGCCCACGGCAGCGGCGAAGATGTGCACGAAGCACCCGGCCGTAATGCCCAGCCCCGCCACGATGCCGGCGCGCGCGCCCGAACGCAGCGCGTTCGAGACGATGTAAAGCACGTCGGGCCCCGGCGTGAGGTTAAGCAGCCAGCCCGCGGCGATGAACATCAGCAGCTGGTGGGTGTCGATGCTCACGCGCGCTGCTCCAGGAAGTTGCGCAGCATGGCGTGGCCGTATTCGGTAAGGATGCTCTCGGGGTGGAACTGCACGCCCTCGATGGCCAGCTCTTTGTGGCGCACGCCCATGATCTCGCCGTCATCGGTCCAGGCCGTCACCTCCAGCACCTCGGGGCAGCTCGCGCGCTCGATGGCCAGCGAGTGGTAGCGGTTCACCGTGAAGTGCTCTGGCAGCCCCGCGAACACACCTTTTTGCGTGGTGGTGATGACACTGGTCTTGCCATGCATGAGCTCCTGGGCGCGCACGATGGTGCCGCCAAAGGCCGCACCGATGGCCTGGTGGCCCAGGCACACGCCCAGGATGGGCAGCTTGCCGGCAAAGTGCTGGATGGCGGCCACCGAGATGCCCGCCTCGGCGGGCGAGCAGGGGCCGGGCGAGATCACGAGGCGGTCGAGCTGCCCGGCATTCAGGCGCGCTTCGATGTCTGCCACGGTGATCTCGTCGTTGCGATGCACTTCCACATCCGCACCCAGTTCGCCGAAATACTGGACGATGTTGTAGGTGAAGCTGTCGTAGTTGTCGACCATCAGGAGTTTCATGGCCTCACCCCTCATGTGCAGCGGTCTGGCGCAGGCGCGCAAACTCGCGGTGTTCATGGGCGATGTAAGCTTCCATCATGCTGCGGTAGATGGCCTCCATCACATCGGGCTCGCCGCCTTCGATCAGTGTGCGCGCACGCACGCGGTCCACGATGGCCTGGATGCGTTCTTCATCGCGCACCTGCGATGCGTCCTGCTTGATGCGCGCGGCCTGGGTCATGTAGCCGCCGCGCGTGACCAGCAGCGGCACCAGCACGTCGTCCAGCGCGTCGATGTGGCGACGCACATCGTCCATGGTCGTGCAATGCTGCACGTTGTTGATGGCCTGGCTCATTCCAGCCCCTCCTCGACAAGTTCGGCGGCGCGCAGCAGGGCGCGGGCCTTGTGTTCGGTTTCCTTCCACTCCAGCTCGGGCACCGAGTCGGCCACCACGCCAGCGGCCGCCTGCACATACAGCGTGCCGTCCTTGATGATGCCGGTGCGGATCGCAATGGCCACGTCCATGTCACCCGCGTAACTGAGGTAACCGCAGGCGCCGCCGTACACGCCGCGCTTGACGGGTTCGAGCTGGTCGATCAGCTCCATGGCATGCACCTTGGGCGCGCCGGTGAGCGTGCCGGCAGGGAAGGTGGCCTTGAGCACGTCCATGCTGGTCATGCCCTCGTTCAGCAGGCCTTCGACATTGCTCACGATGTGCATCACATGGCTGTAGCGCTCGACCACAAAGGCTTCGGTCACCTTGACAGTGCCCGTCCGGGCGATGCGCCCGATGTCGTTGCGCGCCAGGTCGATCAGCATCACATGTTCGGCACGCTCCTTGGGATCGTTGATGAGCTCCACCTCGGCGGCCTTGTCCTTCTCGGGCGTGGCACCGCGCGGGCGCGTTCCCGCCAGGGGCCGGATGGTGACCTTGGTGCCCGCATCGGTCTGCTCCTGGCGCACCAGGATCTCGGGGCTGGCCCCCACCACATGGAAGTCGCCGAAATTGTAGAAATACATGTAGGGCGAAGGGTTCAGCGAGCGCAGCGCACGGTACAGGCTCAGGGGGCTTTCCGTGTAGCGCTTGTGGATGCGCTGGCCCACCTGCACCTGCATGAAATCACCGGCGGCAATGAGCTCCTTGGCCCGGCCCACGGCCGCCAGGTAGTCGGCCTTGGCAAAGCTGCGCTGCGCGGGATGGCTTTCGGTGGCCTTGACCACGGGGGCGCTCACCGAATATTTGAGCTGGTCCTTGAGCTCGCGCAGGCGCTTCTTGGCCCGGGTATAGGCCTCGGGCTGGGCCGGATCGGCATAGACAATGAGATAGAGCTTGCCCGACAGGTTGTCGATGACCGCCAGCTCTTCGCACTGCAGCAAGAGGATGTCGGGTGTTTCCAGCGCATCGGGCGGGCAGGTGGTTTCGAGTTTCTTCTCGATGTAGCGCACCGTGTCGTAGCCGAAGTAGCCCGCCAGGCCACCACAAAAGCGGGGGAGTCCCGGGCGCAGGGCCACCTTGAAGCGTTTCTGGTACGCCTCGATGAAATCCAGCGGATTGCCCCGCACGGTTTCCACCACCTGGCCGTCGGTGACGACCTCGGTGCGCGCATCGGCGCCAAACCCGCTGGCGCGCAGCAAGGTGCGGGCAGGCAAGCCGATGAAGCTGTAGCGGCCAAAACGCTCGCCGCCCACCACCGATTCCAGCAGGAAGCTGTGCTTGCCCCCATCCTTGCTGTGGGCGAGCTTCAGGTACAGCGAGAGCGGGGTTTCCAGATCCGCAAAGGCTTCCACCATGAGCGGAATGCGGTTGTAGCCTTCGCCGGCCAGGCTTTTGAATTCAAGTTCGGTGATCACGGGGGAGACTCCCTGCTGGGGTGGCGCGCAGACCGCAAGAGAAGGGTCGGGCGCCGCTGTTCATCGGCGGGCTCCAGGCGGGGCCCAGACTGCACGCCGGGAATGAACCCAGGTGCCATCAGGTGTTCAGGCAGACAGGCCGACGCCAGGGCCAAGCTCCCCGGTCGCTGCGACCTGTGATGAACACGTGGTGTATGAACATGCCCAAAGTGTAGCAAAGGTCCTTGACCCCATGGAGGGCGCTGCACCCATTCACAGGACACAACCTCTCGAAAACCCTGTGGTGACAACCAGCGCTTCTTGCAACAATTAGAAACGAACGATCGTTCACTTCCAGGAGCCCTGCATGAAATTCCTCCATCGATGCGCCTTGTCGGCCGGTGCGTTTGTCAGTGCCTGTTGCATGGCGGCCAGCGCAACGGCCCAGCCCGTCACCGTCGCCGACGTGAAATACGAAGAAACCAGTGTGGTCGCAGGCAGCACCTTGCAACTCAATGGGGCGGGCGTGCGCTACAAGACCGTTTTCAAGGTTTACACGGCCGGGCTGTACCTGGAAAAGAAGGCATCGACCACGCCGGAAGCAACCTCCGTTCGCGGGCCCAAGCGCCTGAGCATCACCATGCTGCGCGAGATTGACTCTGCCGAGCTGGGCAAGCTGTTTTCACGAGGGATGGAAGACAACATGGACCGGGCCGCATTCTCCAAGCTGATTCCCGGCGTGCTGCGCATGAGCCAGATCTTTTCAGAGCACAAGAAACTGCAGGCCGGCGACCAGTTCATGATCGACTGGATTCCCGGGACGGGGACGGTCATCACTGTCAAGGGCAAGCCCCAGGGCGAACCCTTCAAGGAACCCGAGTTCTTCAATGCGCTCCTGAGTATCTGGCTGGGCCACGTACCCGCGGACTGGAAACTCAAGGACGCCTTGCTGGGCAAGCCTGCCTGAGTCCCGCGGACTCACCAGCCCCCCAACCTTCACGCTCCGCCAGGCCACTCAGGCCAGCAGCAGTTCCAGCGAGTCCACGTAACCGTCCGCATCCACGGCCTGCACCGGCAGGCCGTGGTTGTAGCCGTAGGTGACCAGCACCACGGGGCAGCCGGCGGCGCGAGCGGCCTGCGCGTCGTTGGAAGAATCACCCACCATCAGCGTGCGGGCGGGCTCGGTCTGCAAGGCCTCACAGGTTTTCAGCAGCGGCAACGGGTCGGGCTTCTTCCTGGCAAAACTGTCGCCACCGAACACCTGCTCAAAATAGCCGTCCAGCCCCTTGGCACGCAGGAGGGGCAAAGCAAACGCGGCCGGTTTGTTGGTCAGGCAGGCCAGCCGCAGGCCGGCCTGGCGCAGGGCCTGCAGACCCGCCACCACGCCGGGATAAACCTGCGCACAGTCGCCGTTGATGGACAGGTAGTGCTGCTGGTAGCTGGGCCAGGCACGGGCGTAGAACGCGTCTACTTCAATCGCTGTTGGCGCTTTACCTGCCTGGTCTAGAACGTGATGGAGCACTGAACGCAGCAAATGCTCGGAGCCCTTGCCCACCATCTGTTCTATGGCCGGCGCGGCAATCGCCGGCAACGCCAGGTCGCTCAGCATGCGGTTCAGGGCCTCGGCAAAGTCACCCAGGGTGTCCACCATGGTGCCGTCGAGGTCGATGATGGCGGCGTCCAGGGTGGCGTGGTTCGATCCAATAGAGTTCAGCATGGGCCGGCAGGGTTCGAGACAAAGCGCAGGATGTTACTGCGCCACGCGTTCATCTGCCGGAGTGCCGCGCCATCAACTCCAGCACATAACGGCTCGGAATCGCGTACGAAATGCCCGAGGGCTGGCTCATGGCCGATTCGCGCGTGCTCTTGACCAGCACCATGTTGATGACGCCCAGCACGGCACCGTTGCGCGGATCGAACAAGGGGCCGCCGCTGTTGCCAGGGTAGGCCGTGGCATCGAGCTGAAACACCTGCAATGGCCCGGCGCGCAGGCTGCGGATGGCGCGTTCGCTGAGCTGCTGCCCCGTCGGGCTGGGCAAGGCCATGGTGGTGATGGACGAAACGGTGGCGCGGTGGGTGACGCTGGAAAAACCCAGCACCCCGCCAATGGGGAAACCCATGAAAGCCAGATCGTCGCCCTCGCGCACCGACTCCGACACCACCACGCTCAAAGCCGCCGCAGCCGGCCCATCGATCTGCAGCAGGGCGAGATCATGCTCTGGGACGCTTTCCAGCACCCGCGCGGGACGCATGGTCCAAAGGCTCGCTCCCGCGCGCAGCTGCACGACCAGCGCCGGTCTGTCGGCCCCTGTGGCGCCGATGGCAGACACCACATGGGCATTGGTCACCACGCGCAAGCCGTCGCCCACCACGAAGCCGGTACCCACATAGCGAAACCGCGGTGTGTCGGTCGCCTGGTAGGTGCCCACCAGCACCACGGCAGGCTTGACCCGCTCCACCGTATCGGGCAGCTGCGCCAGTGCGCTGCTGCTCCATGCACCGTGGAACAGCAGCACGAGCGCCCAACGCATCCACCAGCATGTGGGGTTCATGGTTTCTCCTTGGGAAAGAGGCCGCGCAGCGTCTTGCGCAACAGGTGCGGCAGCAGCAGATGCGGCGGCATGCGCAGGCGGTGACCGTGCAGGTAGAGCGTGCTGCGCGCCAGTGGCGTCCACGCATCCGCAGTGGAGGCGTGGTCGGGCCGCAGCATGCGCAAATACAGGGCATCGCGCAAGCGATGCATCCAGGCCTGCTGGCCCACGCTGCCCGCCAGCGCCGCCACGGCGCCTGGCGGCACGGGGGTGTCCATGATGGTGTGCGCATAGCGCAGCGCATGGTGCAACGGCCACTGCAAGTCCAGCTCTGCCGAGCGCGCCAGCAGGCCTGGCCAGAAGCCGGGCACGGCAGCAAACTCGCGCAGCAAGGCGTCAAGGTCCACCACGCCCCTGAATCCGTGCGCGAAGTCGCTTTCGTGGAAAAGGTGGGCGGCACTGTGCAGCACCATGTCGGACGGTGCAAGCACGCACACGCCCGGCTGACCGGGCAGCGCCTGCGCCGCCTGCAGCAGGCGCTGCGTGCTGGGCCGGGCCCTGGCGGTGGGAGGCACCAGGGCATGGTGCACATCCAGTATCGTGCCGCGGCGCAGGTGCCGCAGCGGCGGCAGCTCGTGCATCCAGGTGCGGTAGTAGTGCTGGTCGTAGGCGTCGCGGTTGGCATGCACCCAGCCGGCCATCATCAAGGCGGTTTCCACGTCGGCCAGGCGCTCGCGCGGCACCAGAATGTCCACGTCCGAAACCATGCGCCCCAGTGATGCCTGCAGACCCGCCAGGGCGTAGGCGCCGCCTTTGAGCAGCACCACGGGCAGGCCTGCTGGCTGCAGGGCACGCGCTATCTGCGCCACCTCGAAGCGCAGCTCGCGCTGCTGGCGTGTCGCCAGGGCCAGTGCCGATGCCAGGTGCGGGCGCGGTGCAGGGGCCACGGCGTCCCACGCGCCGTGGGCCTGCGCCAGTGCGGCAATGCGCGCCAGCACGTCGGCGCGGCGCGCTTGCCGCACCACCACATCCCATTCGGGCAACGTCAACCGGCTGGGCTGCGGCGCCGGACCCAGCAGGTTCAGCAGCGGCTGCATTGCGTTGCCCTGCATCAAGAATCCCCCATGGACGGCGGTTGCAACGCGTCGAACCAGGCCAGGGCCTGGTCGAGCTGGCTGTAGCGCAGATCAAAGCTGTCGCAGGCATCGACCAGCCGGACCAGGGCCTCGAAGCCTGCACGGCCGTGTACGTGCTGGTTGAAGCTGTTGCGCGCCAGCTCCACCACGGTGGTGGCTCTGGTGCGCGCCTGCACCTGCAGCGTGGCGCCGCGCTCGTACCGGGGAAAGACCACCCAGGCAGGCAGGGCGCGTTCGTCGGCGCGGGCCAGGCTCTCTGGCTGCACCTTGAGGTGGGCGACCGTGCCTTTTTGCGTATCGTGCGCCACCGGCCCCAGGACGCAGCCGGGTGCACGATCGCGGATCACAGCGATGGAATCGTTCTTGAGGCTGATGGGCCGCGGCGAAGGCACGACCCAGCCACTGCCGGGCTCCAGCAGCGTCAATTCATCGGACAGCAGGCGCCAGCCATGGAGCATGAGGGCCGCGCACAGCGTGCTCTTGCCCGCGCCCGGTGGCGCCGGCAGAACCACGGCGCGCCCGCCCCTTTCCAGCACCGCCGCATGCAGGCTGATCCACTGATGGCAATGGCTGGTCACGCACCAGTTCAGGCCCCACTCGAAAAGTGCAAAGGCCTCGCCCTGCGCCAGCGGCGTGAAAGGTTGGCCTCCATCCAGCTCAAAAAAGCACAACGGGCGAAACCATGGGCGACGCGGCTGCACTGCCACATGAAAGTCGCTGAAACCGCCCCCGTCCAGCGGGGCCAGCGGGTGGTCTGCATAAAGGCGTTCCAGCCCCTCGGCCACCACGGTAATCCGGCTGCGCACCCGCACCACAAAGGGCGGAATCACGATAGCCAGGCCGTCTCCACCCAGCAGCCTGCCGAGCTGGAGCCTGGACAGTGAAGACAACAGGGGTTGGGTGTTCACGCGCCGCAGGGTTCGATAAAACCCAGGAATTCGAATTCACGCAGCATCCTGTCCACGCTGCAAACATCTTCCCAAGCAGGCGCCTCACCCAGCAGCGTCCGGGCCAGGCTCTCGGCGCAAGACTGCGGCACCGTCAACAGATGGCGCAGCACCTCGCCCGCCATGGGGCTGAGCGCATGGATATCGCCACTGGCTTCGTCGTACACCACAGCGCCGTCGGGCCACAGCTGCAGCCCGTAGTCTGCGCGCCGTGGGCAATGCCAACGCGTTGCAGGTCCACCCGGCGAGGGTCCCGCATCAGCCGTAACGGCGCGCACCGTAGATGGTTTCAAAATAGGCGGTGGTTTGTGCATAGTCCCACTGGGCACCGGCAAACGGACTCCAGTTGCCGCGCCCGTTCCAGATGGCATTGCATTGCGCGGTGGAGAGCGCCAGCACGTCGCGATCATCGTGGAATTCGAGCGCTGTCAGATAGGCCGCCACCACATAGCGGGCCAGCACAGTATCGCGGTCATGGCCCTCGTAGCCCAGCACATCGCCCAGCGTCACGCGGCGCCCATATCTGCCTTCGGGATTGGCGGCAAACCCGCATTCCTGAAATTTCCTGGTCTTGAGTTCGCTCTGCCTGACTTGCCACTCTGCTGGCGTGCGAACTTCGCAATCGGTCTTGTAGCGGGCATTGCTGACCCGCCCCTGGTTGGCTTGCAGCGACGCAAAGGCCGATGTGGTCACACCACGGCCCTGGCCGCCACCCGTGGCTCCGGCCAGAACGGTGTTGCTCTTGAGCGCCATGACCACGGGTGCGGCGCTCAGACCCGCACGAACCATCTGACGGCGGCTGACTCCGTGGGCATCCTTGCCTGGTGCCGCGCCAGACGGTGTCGATGGGGTTTCGGGTGTTTTCATGGCTGCCTCCAAAGCAGTTCAATTTGTCTCGCTGGCGATACCGCGTTTCACCAAGGCTCCCAAGCCGATCGCCCGTCCAGCGCGCAACGGCGATTCACAATGTTTTCTTGAGGCGGTCCACCTCGGCCTGGGCAGAAAACTTGTCTCCTGCCGCACTGAGCTCGTCGAGCAAGGCACGGGCAGCATCCTTGTTGCCCGCCTTGATCTGTATTTTGGCCAGGTTCAACTTGAACGCCAATACTTGCGGCTGCAGCTGAACCACCTTCTTCTGCAATTCCACGGCGCGCTCATGCTGGTTGGCGGCAGACAGCAGCATGGCCCAGGTATCCATGAACGCGGGTTGATTGGGTGCCAGGGCATTGGCACGTTCGACATCGGTCAGGGCACCGTCTTGGCCGAGCTGGCCCTTGATCCAGGCCAGATTGTTCAAGGCGGCGGCGTTGTTGGGCTGAAGCGCCACCACGCGCTCGAACTGGCGCAGGCTCTCTGGCAACTCATTGAGGGTGAGAGCCCGGGTCCCCAGGTAGAAGGGGAAGGCAGCATCCTTGGGCTGGGTGCGCAGCCACTCGGCCGCCCATCGGTCGGCTTCGGGTTTCTTTCCGGCCGACAGCAGCACGTTATGCAGCCGCATCGCCAAATCCGGGCTGGCCACCTGCTTGAGCCCCGCGCGCAAGGCCTCTGCGGCCTTGTCCCAGGCCTTGCCGGCTGCGTGGATCTCACCTTCGAGCACGTAGCCTACCGCCTCCTTGGGTCTTTGCTTTTGCACCGTGCGGCTGATGGCCAAGGCATCGCCGGGCTTTTGCACCGCCATCGCCAAACGGACCTGTCCTTGCTGTGCCTCCAGCGAATTGGGTTCAATCTCCAGCGCCTTGCGCAGGTTCTGGCTGGCCGCGGCACGGTCGCCCGCCACCAGGTTGGCACGGGCCATGCGCAGGTAGGGCAGGGACGACTGCGGCTGCAGCGTGGCCATGCGGTTGAAGCTGGCCTGCGCCTGGTTGTGTTCGCCGTTGGCCGACTGCGCGCGCCCCAGGACATCGAGCAGTTGCACATTGTCAGGCAGTGCGGCCACCGCTTGCTGCGCCACCGTCAGCGCATCTTTCGGCTCGCTGTTGCGCAGGTGGTGCTCCGCCAGAAGCAGGCGCGGAATGGGGCTGCTGGGCGCCGCATCAATCACCTTGCGCAAAAGATTCGCCAGCTCCGACTTGTCCGCGCCATTGGCCGCACGCAGCTCCACCAGCGCCAGATGTGCTTGCACATTGCCCGGCTGCCGCTTGATCGCGGCCTCCAGGCGTGCGCGCGCATCGTCTGGCCGCTTGTCGGCGTTGTCGAGCACTGCCAGCACGCCCACCGCAGGAAAATAATTGGGATCGATCTCGAGAACCCGCTCCATGGCCTTGCGTGCACCGGCGGTGTCATGTTGGAGCAACAAGGCGCGGCCACGCAGGAAGACGGGCAACACGTCCGCTGGACGTTTTTTTTCCAGCGCATCAATGGCCTTGAGGGCCTGCTCCACCTTGCGCTCCTGCAGCAGGGCATTGATCAGGGCCATGTCTGCCACCACACCATCGTCAGATGCCGCAATGCTCTGCAATTCCCCCAGCGCGGCATCGCCCTGCCCCGATGCCAGGCGGCTGACAGCCAGGGATGTGCGTTTGACCGGGTCTTTCGGATCCAGACTGGACGCCCGGGCGAAGTAGCGCTGCGCGCGATCGACCTCGCCGTGGAGCATATATACCTGCCCCGCCAGGGCCACCATGCCGGGGTCGCGGTCGTTGCGATCGATATCGGCCGGCAGTGCCGACAATGCCTTGTCCAGCCGGCCCAGTCGCACATAGGCCGTCACCAGGCCGCGCCGGGCCATGGGCAGCCCGGCCTCCAGCTGCAGGGCCTTGGCCAGCAGGGCCTCGGCCTGAACGTAGGCACCCAGGCGCAGCTCCGCCATGCCGGCCAGCTCAAGCGCCCGAAAATTGTCGGGAGTGAGGCGCATCAGCTTCTGCGCGTGTTCCTGTGCTGCCTTGAAATCATTTTTTGCGTAGGCCAGCATGGCTTGCAAATACAAGGTCTGCGGCTTTCCGGGCGCCGCCTGTGCCAGCCTCTTCAAGGCGCCAGCGGCGGCCTCTGTCTTGCCTTGCAGCAACAGCAGCTGAACAACCGCGGCCTGTCCCTCCTTGTAGGAGGGATGGACCTGAAGCGCATCCCGGTACGCAGCCATCGCCGCATCCATGTCGCGCTTGCCATAAAGCAGCAAATCACCACGCAGCTTGAGCGCCTCGCCGGCGGCAGCAGACTGCCGGGGAATCTTGTCCAGCCCCTGCAGCGCAGCATCCACATCGCCGCGCTGGGCACTGGCACGGGCCAGCTCGATGAGCGCAGGCGCATGGTCGGCCTTGGCCTTGAGCGCCTCATCGATGCTTGCGCGGAACTTGTCTTCCTCGCCCTGGCGCAGCCAGGCAATGGCCACGGTGGTCTTGAGACTTGCCTGCGCTGGGGCACTGGCCAGCTGCAGGCCGGCATAGTCGGTCGTGATCTTGCGGTCCTGTCCGCCCAGCCACAGGGCTTCGGCCAGCTGCGGCACCACTTCGTCCGGGGATGCCCCCAGATCCTGTGCCTTCCTGAACTCGGTTTCAGCGCCCGCAATATCACCCGAAAGCTGCAAGGCCTGGCCCAGCAGGAGGCGTGCCTTGGCGGAGTCAGGATGGTCCTTCAGCACATTCTTGAGCTGGATGATGGCCGCTGGCGCATCATTGCGCGCCAGGTAGCCCTGCGCCGACGCCATGAGCGCATCCGGATTGCCGCTACCGCAAGCCGAGACCAGCAAGGCCGCAGCAAGCGTGGCGACAGGAACCATGGAACGCAAAAGGGGAGCCTTCATGGACGTTCTCCATAAAAATGGTTCAGGGCTTGAGGCCCAGCCGGTGCATCAGGTCGTACAGCGTGGGACGGCTGACACCGAGCAGGTCGGCCGCCTTGGCCACCGTTCCGTCCGCCCGGGCAAGCGCTGCAATCACCGCCCGCTGCTCGGCCGCCTCGCGCGTCACGCGCAGGTCCAGTGATCGATCCCCCTCTGCGCCATCGGCGCCGGCCAGCCCGACATCTTCGGCAGTGATCTGATGGCCATCGGCCATGATGGTGGCCCGCTTGATGCAATTTTCGAGCTCGCGGATGTTGCCCGGCCAGGGGTGCGCCTCGATCGCACGCAGCGCATCATCGGCCAGCGTCAGGTTGCGACGGTGCTCCTGACCAAACCGGCGCACGAAGGCGTGTGCCAGCAATGCAGCATCGCCCACCCGCGCGCGCAGGGGCGGTATCTCCACCACGATTTCCGCCAGGCGGTAATAGAGGTCTTCTCGAAACCGCCCCTCTTTGACGCATTGCGCAAGGTTCTGATGGGTTGCACACACAATGCGCACATCGACGGCAATTTCCTGGCGCCCCCCCACACGCTCGACGACACGCTCTTGCAGGAACCGCAGCAGCTTGGCTTGCAAGGCCATGGGCATGTCCCCGATTTCATCGAGCATGAGCGTGCCTGCGTGCGCTGTCTCGATCTTGCCCGGCGTGGTCTTGGCAGCGCCTGTGAAAGCCCCTTTTTCGTAGCCGAAGAGTTCGCTTTCGAGCAGGTTTTCAGGAATGGCTGCGCAGTTGATGGCCACGAACTTGCCATTCCTGCGGTGGGACTGCTGGTGCAGGCCGCGCGCCAGCACCTCCTTGCCCGTGCCGCTTTCGCCCAGCAGCATGACAGAGGCATTGGTGTTGGCGACTTTCTCGATGGTGCGGCAAACGCGCAGCATCTGCGGGTCGCGGGTCAACAGGCCCGCCAGCGCATCGGGTGTCTGCATCGCCTGCAGCCGCTTGTTCTCGGCTTGCAATTGGTGCAGCCTGAAGGCACGTTCCACGCCCAGATGGAGGACTTCAGGCTCAAACGGTTTGGCCAGGAAATCGTAGGCCCCCATGGCAACGGCCTTGAGCGCGTTGGACTGGTCATTTTGCCCGGTCAGCACGATCACCTTGATGTCGGGATCCGCGCCAAGAATCTGCTCCAGCAGCTTGAACCCCTCGGTGACCGAGTCGGCATCGGGGGGAAGACCCAGGTCCATGGTCACGACAGCTGGCGCGTGCCGGCGCAATTGCGCCATGGCGCTTTCGCGATCATGGGCGGTGACGGATTCAAAACCATCCAGCGACCATTTGATCTGCTTTTGCAGCGCCAGGTCATCCTCAACAATCAGCAGAGGCTGCAACTTGTCCGGGCTCATGCCCCCTCCTGTGGATGTAAACCGAAATCACGACCGATCTCAAACAAGGGAAGCAGCAGACGCACCACGGTTCCCTGGCCTACCTTGCTGTCCACGGAAACCTTGCCGCCGAGCTCCTGCACGTACTGGAAACTTTCGTAAGTTCCAATCCCCATGCCCGCCTCCTTGGTGGTCTGAAACGGCTTGAACAGACGCGTCTGGACAAACTCCTCGGTCATTCCCTGGCCCTCGTCTCCCACTTCGACACGGGCATGGCTACCGAAACGATCCACTTTCACCCATACCCGGTCATCGGCATCCGTAGCGTCGAATGCGTTGTGCACCAGGTGTCCGATGATGCGCTCCAACCGGTCAGCCTGTCCACGGGTAAAGATCTGGGGCGCGACCTCCAGTTGCACGGTGCGCCCGTGGCGCAAGGCATTGGCCGCCAACCGCTCAGCGATCTTGCACAGGTCCACGCCCACGGTCGTATCGCCGGGCGCGGCGTCTCCGCGCAATTGCAGCATCAGCTGGCGCATGCGATCCAGTGAGTTCTCGACCGTCATCAACATGTCGGCCTGGAACTCCGGGTTGTGCTGCAGTCGCTTCGCGTTCTTGACCATGAGCGACAGCTGGGCAACGATATTTTTCAGATCGTGCACCACAAAGGCCGACATGCGATTGAACGCTTCAAATTTGCGCGACTCCAGCAGCGCCTCGGTGGCCTGTATTTGCGCAAGAAAGCTCGCAGCCTGGCGTCCGGCAGTTTTCAAAAGATCGGTGACTTCCCAATTGACGTCCACCCGCGTACGCGGACTGGCCAGCAACACAAAGCCCAGCAAATCCGGGCCTTGCCACAGCGGGACCAACAGCCAGGCCTGCGGGTACTCGGCCAGCCACTCGGGCAAACGCAAATCGCGGTAACGCTCGGGCGAAGCGCGGAGCTCCTCCAGATTGACCACCCACCCGGTGGCGCGCATGAAGGCAGGGAGTTCTGCATTCTTGTCCAGGGTCTGGGTCGTGGAGGCCAGATTCCACCGGGCCACCTGCCGGTACTGGTCGTCTTCCGGGCGCAGCAGCCACAACGCGCCCGCGGGACTCTCCAACATATCGGCAAGGCCCCGCACCACGTTCTGGCCCGCCTCCTGGGGGTGCGCCTGGCTTGACAGCGTGGCGGTGAACTTCAGCCATTCGTCGCGGTAGTCAAAGCGGTAGCGAAAAAAATGCTTGCCCAGAAAGACGCGCAACTTGGCGCGCAAAGAGCCCGAAAGCGCCAACGCCAACGCCAGCACCAGGCCCACAAAAACCAACCCCAATTGCAAGGCGCCGCCCCATTCACCACCAAAATAGCGCACGTAGTAACCAACACCCGCCATAAAGAGCAGGTACAGCCCCACCAGCGCCAGCGTCGCGGAGTGAAATACCACCTTGCGCGAGACGCGTATCTTGGCGATCCAGTTGCGGTGCCGCGTAGTGGCCAGCAGCAGAAACGGCACCATCAGCGCGTGCACGAACGGCCTGGCAGCAAAGGCATCAGGGTCCACCCCCTGAAAAAGCACACCTTGGGAAAACAGGTACAGGTCAAACAGGAAGGTGCCCGCCAGTCCCAGGCAAACCGGTTTGGCGCTCCACAGCGAATCGTCAGGAAGATTGCGGAACAATTGCTCCACCAGAACCAGTCCGCCAAGCGCCAGGAACACCATGAGAAACAGCTGCCCCACCACCCCGGCCAGGACACTCATGATCACAATCAACGCGGGCACACCCAGCAAGCCCGCCGACGCAAACCCAGGCAACCACCGATACCACGGGCCATGCACCACACCCGCATCAGGCTTGAAAAAAAGGGCCAGAAAGACACCCCAGCAGAGATAGCGCAGCAAGTCGGCCGACTGCGCCGCCAGCCACCACGCAGCGCCCACTGTCAGCGCCAGCAAGCTGAAGCCACTCCAGATCACCGTCAGCAGTGCAGCCGCCAGCATTGCCACACCAATGCGATTGACCGGCACACGCAGATATTCCTGGCGGAGCAAGCGCAGTGCCAGCAAGGCGTAGGCCCCTGCCGACAAAGTCAAGCCCCAGTAAGCCAGGGCAGTTTCACTGTTGTTCATGGCGATGCGAGGTGGGCCGATTTTTACTGCGCACCTTTGCCCGTCAGAACCACACCCACCGTTTCGAAAAGAATGACCAGATCAAGAAACCAGGAGTGGTTTTTGACGTAGTAAAGGTCGTATTGCAACTTGTGCTGCGTATCCTGGATGGATGCCCCATAGTGATAGCGCACCTGGGCCCATCCGGTTAATCCTGGTTTGATGCCATGCCGCAATGCGTAGTAAGGAATTTCGAGCGTGAGGCGGTCCACAAAATAGGGGCGCTCAGGCCGGGGCCCCACCAGGCTCATGTCACCCTTGAGCACGCAAAACAGCTGGGGGAGTTCATCGATGCGCAACTTTCGAATGATTTTTCCAATGCGCGTGATCCGCGCATCTTTGGCACTGGCCCAGCGGGGGGTGCCGTCTTTTTCCGCATCATTGCGCATGCTGCGAAACTTGATCACATTGAAAATCCGGCCGTTGAGTCCGACGCGCTCCTGGCGATAGAGAACAGGCCCACCACTTTCGAGATAAATCAAGAGCGCCGTGACCAGCATCACGGGTGCGGAAATTAACAACAACACTATCGCCCCCACCATGTCAAACAGCCATTTGACGATCGAGCGCACCCATCCCTGCTTGAACCCGTCGCCAAAGATCAGCCATCCGGCAGACACCGCATCCAGGTGGATCTGCCCCAGAAACTGCTCGAAATGGGTGGCAATGTCGATGACCTGAATACCATTGAGCTTGCAATCGAGCAATTCACGCATCGGCATGCTCCCGCCGCGGCGCTCATTCAGGGCCACCACAATTTCATCCACACGGTGATTTTTCACCACATCGGTCAGTGTTTGCCCCGAGGAAAGAATGTTGCGCTCGGAAACGCTGTGTTCTTTTTCCTGGGGTCCGGAAAAATAACCGACCAATTCGATCCCTGAATCATTGGCCTGTAACGATTGACCCACGATGCACGCACGTGGTCCCGTACCAAACACCAGGACACGCTGGCGCGTGTACGACACAGGCAATATTTCGCCACCGAATAATCGAATGATCAGCAGCCCGCTGACGATCAACAGCAGTGCCACCAGTGCCTGTTCATTCTGGTAAGGGGACTGCAGCGGCAAGAGAAACAAGATCCCGCTGGCAATCGCCATCGAGAACAGAAAGGAAAGTACAGCCCGCGCCCGGACCTGACCCACGGTCAGTTTGCTGGGGCGCTCATACAGGCCAAGGGCGAAATTCACCGTGAGAATACCGACGGCCATCAACCCCCCTCGTACGACTCCCGAGGCGATCGCCACAACATTGAACATGCCCATTCCTGCCTGCATCGTCAACGAGACAATCAACGTGCCAACGATCAGCACCGAATACAGCATGACCTGCAACATGGTGCGTCGGTGAAAATAATGGCTGAAAATCTTGATCATTGCCACGCCCCGCCAAGTCCGATCGCCGGATGCCAAAATACATGCCAGTAAATCGCCCTCGCTCGGCAATTCATGCAACAAAACGTTTGCGCTGCATTCCAGTTATCGACATGTCAAAAGTTGCTTGACAACCCAATGAATCCAAGTCAACCACCACCTCCCGTCGGATTCAATACACGGTGGTTCAGTGATGGGTTGCGGACGAGGGGAGATACGATAAGCAACAGCCACAGCATAATGGATACACGTGGAATTTCAATGGTGCTAATTACCGCTCCAATCAGTAGGGTGGTAGCAATTGAAACTCCCACCACAAGGGCCAAAGCGTTTTGCCGGGCAGCACCTTGAGCGGCCAGCACCAGCGCCCCAACCGCCCATGCGGCCAGCACCACCCATCCCAGCAATCCACGCTCGATCAACAGTTCCAGCTGCATGTTGTCGATATGCCAGGGCAGGAAGTTCGCATGGGCGATGCTGCTCCAATGCCGCGGCCCTTGTGCAAAAGCTGCATTTTTGAGGATCTGCCGGCCCTGTGGATCGATCAGCTCCACCGCGTCCAGGCGCACAGGCGTCTTTGCCTGCACCACCGTGATCGAGAGCACACCTTCTCTCCAGGCAGAAAGGGCACCCTCCGGCACAAAAGCGGGGCCTTGCAAACGCGCTTCCAGCCAGCCGCCCGCGTCATCGCCTGACGCAAGCACACGGGGCATTTGCTCCTGACACCGGAAGGAGTACAGCAGATGCCGCTCACACAGCTGCACCTTCAGCAACGCGGACGCCCCGGCGTACCCGTGCAGGCGAACGCTGTAGGCGCCGCCCGGCGCCAAAGCCACGCGCTGGGCCAGCGCCAGTTCGCCCTTGACACCCGGTCGGGCAGGCCCCGAAAGCCACACCTGGGTGCGCCCACTCGTACCACGCACCCAGCGCACCTGGCCTGGCAAGGCGCCCTCCAGGGTCTGCGTGCTGTAATGCGCCGGCAACCGTCCCAGCCCCAGCCCAAGGACCCACTGGCCGGGCGTCTTCAATAAGTCCACACCGCGCTGCCAGTGGGCAAACCGCTGGTAGAGGTCCTGATCGGATCGGGCCAGCCGACCCGGCATGAATGAGCCGCCCAGCAAAACACCCAGCGCTTCCACCACCAAGGCCACCAGCAGGCACACCATTGCCCGCCGATGCCAGACAGAACCATCCGGCGCGACAAGGTGATATTTGTGAGCCAACACGGCCAGCGCAATCAATGCCAACGCCACAGACAGATAAACGCCGCGTGAGTACGTCATGAGAACCGCATAGATCGACACCAGCACCAGCGCCGCCGCAGCCCACCAGCGCCAGCCATGCGGTGCAATCCATGCCGCCCACCAGGCAAACGGCAATGCCAACGCCAGATAGACGTCGATGGCGCCGCCGCCGACATGCATCTCCCAGAACCAGGCCGTAATGCGATAGTGGTCGCTGAAATCCAGGCCACCCACGTAAACGCCGCGCTCCCACACCACCGCGGCGCAGACCAGTGCCAGCCCGGCGACCATGCCCCGCGCCAGCCGCAACGGGGCGCCCTCGCCCGCGCGGTACAGCACGGGCATCAGCAGCAGCCCCCACACCAGGCTCTTGGCCACACGCAGCGTATTGCCCGGCAAGTCGTAGTCCCCGTAAACCCCCTGGGCCCACAGGTCCGCCAGCAACGCGGTCCACGGCGCGGCGCCACGCGCATCGTCCAAGCCGCGCCACACGCCCAGGAGCAGCACCGGTGGCAGCACCCAGTACACCCAACGCATGCTGCGCGGCGTGCGGTGGATCACGGCGGCGGGTCTGCGCCATGCATCCAGGCTCCAGCGCAGGCAGGCGCCGCCCATGGCAGCAAGTATCAGCAGGTCGGATTCGTCCACCAGCCACCAGCCCGTCCAGGGCGCGAAACTGGCCACCGGCAAAAACGCTGGCAACATGAACCACAGGTCGCCAGGCCGCCAGGCGGCCCAGGCCACGACGATGCACAGCACCGCCACGGCCAGAGCGGGCGCCACGGGGTGCTGCCCGGCGACCCCCAGGGCTGCCGTCGCGAACCATAAGCCGCACAAGCCCGGCATGCCCGCACGGACAGCGGCGGACGTTGAGTTGCCTGCTTCTACACCAGCACTTCGGGACATGGCGGATGCCCCAAAAAGGCCTGCGGGCTGGCCGTCGCGCCATAGGCCCCGGACTGGAACACCACCACCAGGTCGCCGGGCTGCGCCACGGCCAACTCCATCCGGTCGGCCAGCACATCCAGCGGGGTGCACAGCGGCCCCACGACACAGGCGGTCTCGCGCTCGGGCGCCTGCAGCCGGTTTCCGATCACCACCGGGTAGTTGCGCCGGATCACCTGGCCAAAATTCCCCGAGGCGGCCAGATGCTGGTGCATGCCGCCGTCGGTCACCAGGAACACCTGTCCACGCGAGACTTTGCGGTCAATCACCCGCGCCACATAAATGCCCGCCTCGCCCACCAGATAGCGCCCCAGTTCCAGCACCAGCCGCGCCGCAGGCAGCGCACGCCCCAGGTCGGCCTGCACCTGTGCCAGGGCATGGGCCACGGGAGCGAGGTCCAGCGCGTGCTCACCCGGGAAATACGGTATGCCCCAGCCACCTCCGAGGTTGACGTGGCGCACGGGTGCGGGTGCATCCTGCGCCAGGCGCAGCACCAGGTCGAGCGAGCGGCGCAGGCTCTCTGCAATGACGTTGCCACGCAGGTTCTGCGAGCCCGGATAGAGATGAAAGCCCTCGAACGCCACGCCGTGCTGCACCATGCCGCGCAACAAGGCCGGCACCTGCTCGGCGTCGATCCCGAAGGGCTTGGGGCCGCCACCCATGTGCATGCCGGCACCGCGCAATTCGAAATCCGGATTGACGCGCAGTGCCACGCGCGCCGGCCGCCCCAGTGCCTGCGCGGCATCGGCCAATACCCGCAGTTCGCGCGCCGACTCCACATGCAGCAACACCCCTGCGGCCACGGCCTGGCGCAACTCGGCATCGCTTTTGCCCGGCCCCGCAAAGCCGATGGACTGGACATCCGCGCCGGCATCCAGTGCCAGCTTGAGTTCGCCAGCCGAAGCCACGTCCATGCCATCGACCAGCGGGCGCACGAAGCCCACCAGGGCCGGCATGGGATTGGCCTTGATGGCGTAGTGCAGGTGCACGCCCTGCGGCAGCACCTGCCGCACGGCTGCGATGCGCGCGGCGATCAGCGCACGGTCGTAGGCGTAAAAGGGCGTCTGGCCGACCCGCTCGGCCAGCAAGGACAGCGGCATGCCGCCGACCTGCAGTTCATCGCGGGAGGTGTCGAATCGATCCATATTCCTGTATCCAGCGTTGGCGGTCCAGCTTGCCATTGGGGCTGCGCGGCAGCGGCTGGCGGACCCAGTCCAGTGCTTTGGGCAGCATGTATGCGGGCAGATGCGCGCGGCAATGCGCCAGAAGGGCCGCACTGTCTGCGTCGGCGTTGCCGCTGGCCTTGGGCGAAGCCAGCAGCGCCGCGCAGATGGCGCTGCCCAGCGCCTCGTCAGGCACCGCATGCACCAGCGCTTCGGCCACCAGGCCGCTGGAATACAGCACCTCTTCCACCTCGGTGGGACTGACGCGGTAGCCCGATGTCTTGATCATCTCGTCGCGCCGGCCCACAAAATACAGGAACCCATCGGCATCGCGACGCACCGTGTCGCCCGAGTACACCGCCCGCTCCGGGGCACGCCAGTCGCCGCCGGCGGGCAGCAGGTCCGCAGGCCAGGGCCTGAAGCGCTGCACGGTCGCCTCGGGCTGCCGCCAGTACCCCAGGGCCACCAGCGGACCGCGATGCACCAGTTCGCCAGGCTCGTTGACGGCACACTCGCTGCCGTCTTCGCGCAGCACGCGCACCTCGGCGTTCGGTATCGCCCGCCCGATGGAATCGGGTCGCCGGTCCACCTCGTCGGGCGGCAGATAGGTGGAACGAAACGCCTCGGTCAGTCCATACATCAGAAAGGGCGAGGCTGCGGGCGCCAGATCGCGCAAGCGCTGCAGCGTGGCCCGGGGCATGCGCCCGCCGGTGTTGGCCCAATAACGCAGATGTTGCGCGGCACCGGCCGGCCAGTCCAGCGCCGCCAGCTGCATGTACAGCGGCGGCACCGCGGTCAGGCCCGTGACCCGCTCGCGCACCATGGCCTGCAATACATCGCGCGGCAACAGGTAGTTGAGCAGCACCACGCGCGCGCCCACCAGAAAGGCCGTGGTGAGCTGGCTGAATCCGGCGTCGAATGACAGTGGCAGCACTGCCAGCAAAGTGTCATCGGCGTGGTTGTGCAGGTAGCTGGCCACGCTGGTGGCACCGGCCACCAGATTGCGGTGCGACAGCACCACCCCCTTGGGCTGGCCGGTACTGCCGGAGGTGTAAAAAATCACCGCCACATCCATGTCCAGCAACCGGGGCGGCGCAACCGGCTGACTGGCCAGCACATCGGACCAGGCATGCACCCCAACGTGCGCCGAAAAAGCATCTGGAGCGGCCGGCAGGTGCCCATCACACAGCACCACGTGCCGCAGTCCGGGACAGCTGGCCAGCACCGGGGCCAAAACCGCCAGGCGCGCAGCGGATGTCACCAGCACCTGCGCTTGCGCATCTTGCAGAATGTGCGCCACCTGCCCCGCCTTCAGCAAGGGGTTCACGGGCACCAGCACACCGCCTGCGGCAGGTGCGGCAAAGCTGGCCACCACGGCTTCCACCCGCTTTTCCAGGTACACCGCCACGCGGGCCCCGCGCTCCAATCCCAGGGCCAGCAGGCCCGCCGTGCAGCGCTCCATCTGCGACTGCAGGTCGGCATACGACAGGTGCAAGCCCTCCACCGTCAAGGCCGTATGACCCGGCCAGCATGCGGCTGCCCGGGCCGGCAGCTCGTGCAGCAAGACGGGGGGCACTCCGCTGTGGAAATCCGACGCTTCGGGCATGTGACGGATGGTAAGCCATTGCCATGCTGCGCAGTGCCCTGCCGCACGCAACCCGCGGCCTGCCTAGAATCCATCCGCAACCCCGCCACACACCATCCCCGCCATGAACCTGACCGAACAAGTCCTTCACGTGCTCGACAACGCACTCAGCCTGCAAGGTCGCACCGCGGGTTTCACGCGCGACACCCCGCTGCTGGGCGCCCTGCCCGAGCTCGACTCCATGGCCGTGCTGGCACTGCTCACCGGTCTGGAAAACCACTTCGGCATCACCTTCAGCGATGACGACCTCCGTGGCACGGTGTTCGCCACCGTGGGCAGTCTGAGCGCCCTGGTGGAGCAGGGGCTGGCCCGGCAGGACCCATGAGCCTCCTCGGGCCTGTCCCCCTGCCACAGGCATTTTTCCTGCCGACCGGCTCCGGGCAGCGCTTTTGCCTGTTTCACCCTCCGCAAGGCGATGTCCAGCGGGGAGGCGTGCTGTACCTGCACCCGTTTGCCGAAGAGCTCAATGGCACGCGGCGCGTGGTCGCTCAGCAGGCGAGGGCGCTGGCGCAAGCCGGCTACGGCGTGCTGCAGATCGACCTGCTGGGCTGTGGCGACAGCGAAGGCGACTTTGCCGATGCCACCTGGCAGGCCTGGCTGCAGGACGCGCTGCTGGCCCACCGCTGGCTGCAAGAACACGCCAGGGGCCCGCTGTGGCTGTGGGGCCTGCGCGCCGGCGCCCTGCTGGCCACGGCGCTTGCGAGCGAGCTGGCCGATCCTTGCCATTTGCTGCTGTGGCAGCCGGCCATCCGCGGGCAGCAGCAGCTGCAACAATTTCTGCGCCTGCACACCGCCAGCCAGTGGCTGGGCAATGGCAACGCCAGCGGACCGCCGCCAGCGCACCTGCTCGACAAGGGCCAGTCCGTGGACATTGCCGGCTACACCCTGACCCCCACACTGGCGCAGGGTCTGGCTGCGGCGCGGCTGCAGCCACCACAGAAGCCCCCAGGTCGGCTGGTCTGGCTGGAGTTGTCAGCCCAGGCAGAGCCCATGCTGACCCCGGCCTCCGTCCAGCATCTCGCCCTTTGGCGCGACGCAGGCTGGGCGGTGTCTGCACTGGCGCTCACGGGCCCGCTTTTCTGGCAAACCGTGGCCCACGATGAAGCCCCCGCCCTGTTGCAGGCAACGCTCGACACGCTCCACGGGGCAGGCGCGCAGGGAAAGACGCCATGAACTGCCAA
Organism: Acidovorax soli; assembly: GCF_900107605.1. Taxonomy (GTDB): domain Bacteria; phylum Pseudomonadota; class Gammaproteobacteria; order Burkholderiales; family Burkholderiaceae_C; genus Acidovorax; species Acidovorax soli. Next base: position 85,868 of record NZ_FNQJ01000010.1, read on the forward strand.
GAGCAACCCCTGGTCATCCCCGGCCCCCACGCGCAAGACATGCTGGGCATCGTCAGCCTGCCCGCACCGGGCACACCGCAGTCCACCACGGGCGTGGTGATCGTCGTGGGCGGCGCGCAATACCGTGCAGGCAGCCACCGGCAGTTCGTGCAACTTGCCCGATTTCTGGCTGCCGCAGGCTACCCGGTGTTGCGCTTTGACTTCCCCGGCATGGGGGACAGTCCAGGCGATCCCGTGCCCTTTGAAGACTCCGCCCCCCACATCGCCGCAGCCATCGACGCCTTGTGCAGCCACCCCGTGAAGGTGGACAGGGCCGTGCTCTGGGGCCTGTGCGACGGAGCCTCGGCCAGCCTGCTCTACCTGCAGGCCAGGCATGACCCGCGGGTGACGGGACTGGTGCTGCTCAACCCCTGGGTACGCTCCGACGCCGGACTGGCCCGCGCACAGGTCAAGCACTACTACCGCCAGCGCCTCCTGGAGCCCGCCTTCTGGCGCAAACTGGTCGCCGGCGGCGTAGGCTGGCAGGCGCTGCGTGGCCTGGGGCGCAACCTGCGCACCATGCGGCAGGAATCGCCCCAAACGATCACATTTCAAGAGCGCATGGCGCAGGGGTGGCAGGCGTTTCCTGGGTCCATCCTGCTGCTGCTGAGCGAGCGTGACCTCACGGCACTGGAATTCGTCGAACACGCGAACACCAGCAGCGGCTGGATCGGCTGGTCCCGAAAAGCCGCACTCATCCGGCACACACTGCCCCTGGCCGATCACACCTGCTCTGCCCCCCAGTCACAGCAATCCGTGCAGGCCCTGGTACGGGACTGGCTGGACGCGCTGGTACGCCCATCCACTTGAGCGCTTCATCGGTGGAAAAACCGATGACGGCTTTGAGCACCTTGGCTGAACGGAACCCTTCCCTTTTACGTTTCGCGAGATGCCCGTAAGTCCTTTTGTTTGGTCACAACCGGCAGCAGCCGGGCCATCCGCCCAATCCACGCCCCCGTGACATGCCGACCACCTGCCAATAAACCACGCAATCTGCGCCGATCGAACGCTACCAGCCCGACACGCTCGCGGCGCTGGGCCATCCAGTCGCGCTTGTAGGCGTCGTCACCGCTGAGATAGTCAACCTCCCGCACCCCATCCACGTCCATGGCATGCGCCATCAGTGCCGCCGTCAGGACCGAGCCGGGCGACAAGCGGTCCTGCCCCTTCACATAAGCCAGCTTGTAGATATTGGCCTTGCCACCATGCACCAGCCAGACCTGCGCTGCCAGGGGCTGCTCGCCCAGCCACAACACGCCCAGCCGCAACCAGCCTTCGTGCGCGGCGGTGCGCACCAGCCCTGGCATGAAGCCGGGACAAGGCTCCGGCGGCTTCCAGCTTTGGGCATAGACCGCCTGGTACGCGGCCAAAGCCCGGTCCACGTCGGTCGATGCACCGGTATGGATGTCGATGCGCCACGCCCCCGCACGGTCGAGCCGGCGCCGGCCCCGCTCCACACTGTGGCGCAGCGCAGATGGCCGCTGCTGCCAATACACAGCAAACCCGCCCTGCGGCACGATTTGGTAGTGGTTACCGAAACAAAAGAACCGGTCAGTCCAGTATCCGGCGGCTTGCAGCCCGCACTGCAGCGCCGCCAGCCACGCACTGTCGGCATCCAGCGGCTGCAGACGCAGCACGGCGCTGCCCGGCAGCTGTCGCAATGCCTTTGCAAACGCCTGCCACTGCTGGGCAGAAAGCTCGCCAACCGCTTGCGCCGAACCCACCGGGCCATAGAGGCAGCTGTAGTAGTTGCCCAGCGCAGCTAGCGGCTCGCCGGGCGCCTGCTGCATCAGGTGCAGGTGCGCAACCCCCGCCCCGGATGACACGGGCAGCGGACATGTCCAGTGCCGGTGGGGTGCCCGCTCGAAACCATGGGCCTGCAAATTGGCAAACCAGGCCTCGGTCTCAAACACGTCGCCGGGCATGCCGTCGCCCTGCCCTGTTCGTTCAGCGGCCGATGGCCAGGTAGTCGAACCCCTGGCTGCGCACCCAGGCGGGGTCGTAAAGGTTGCGGCCATCCACGATGAGCGGCTGCTTGAGCCGCGCCTTGAGAAGTTCAAAGTCAGGGCTGCGGAACTCTTTCCATTCCGTCACGATGACCAGCGCGTCCGCCCCCTCCAGGGCCTCGTTGGGTGTCTGCGCATAGCGGATGCGCGGCTCGTCGCCCAGCACGCGCTGTGCCTCCGACATTGCCACCGGATCGTAGGCGGTGACGGTGGCGCCAGCAGCCAGCAGGTCGGCCAGCAGCTCCAGACTGGGCGCTTCGCGCATGTCGTCGGTGTTGGGCTTGAACGCCAGGCCCCACACCGCAAAATGCCGGCCCGAGAGGTCTTCACCCAGCCGCTGCTTGATCTTGTGGCCCAGCACATGTTTTTGCGCGGCATTGGCGTCTTCCACCGCCGTGAGCACCTTCAGGTTCAGGCCTGCATCGGCCGCAGCGGTCTTGATGAGGGCTTTCACATCCTTGGGAAAACACGAACCGCCGTAGCCACAGCCCGGGTACAGAAAGTGATAGCCGATGCGCGGGTCTGAGCCCATGCCCTGGCGCACCATTTCAATGTCGGCGCCCAGCTTTTCGGCCAGATTGGCCAGCTCGTTCATGAAACTGATGCGCGTGGCCAGCATGGCGTTGGCGGCGTATTTGGTCAGCTCGGCGCTGCGGGCATCCGTCACGACCAAGCGATCACGGTTGCGCTGAAACGGCGCGTACAGCGCACGCATGAGCAAAATGGCCCGCTCGTCGGAGGCGCCGACGATGATGCGGTCCGGGCGCATGAAATCCTCGACCGCCGCGCCTTCCTTGAGAAACTCGGGGTTGGACACCACCGCATAAGGCGTCTGCGCGCCACGCTGGCGCAGTTCGTCGGCAATGGCGGCATGCACCTTGTCGGCCGTGCCCACAGGCACCGTGCTCTTGTTCACCACGACCTTGTAGTCGGTCATGAGGCGGCCAATATTGCGCGCCGCAGCCAGCACATATTGCATGTCGGCCGAGCCATCTTCATCGGGCGGCGTACCTACCGCAATGAACTGCAGGGTGCCATGCTGCACGGCGCGCGCCACATCCGTGGTGAAGTGCAAGCGGCCGGCCGCTACATTGCGCTGCACCATGTCCTGCAAGCCGGGTTCATAAATGGGGATCCCCCCCGTCTCCAGCACCCGGATCTTCTCCTGGTCGAGATCCAGGCACAGCACATCGTTGCCCACCTCGGCGAGGCAGGCCCCGCTGACCAGCCCCACATACCCTGTTCCGATGACTGTGATTTTCATGACGCCTCAATAAGAAACTGTGCCGCGCTGGCATGCCAAAAGGCATCATAGCGACGACGCCCCATCCAGCGGCCGGTGGATTTTCAGGACTGTGCCACCAGAAAAACCCCTGCACAAATCAGGGCAACCCCGCCCGCGCGCAACGGGGAAACCTGCTCGCCCAGAGCGAACCCCACCACCACCGTAAGGGCGAACCCCAGCCCGACGAGCGGATAGGCCTTGCTGACATCCCATTTCGACAGCACGCCCAGCCAGATGACGGCCCCCAGGCCATACAACACAAATCCCCCCAGCACATATTGGTTGGCCATCACCAAGACCAGATGGACCAGCGAATGCGGCTGCGCCATCGCATCCCGCACCCCCGGGTCCGACATGCCGGCCTTCAGCAAGAACTGCGCAGCCACCGACAGCACGACGCTCAGCAAGGCAATCGCAAAGGTGTTCATGGATAAAGTTCCCAAGTGAAAAAATGCGCTGCCATGGCTGCGGCGATCATGGCCAGCACCGTCAGGCGGCTGCCACGGTTCTTGAGGGCGTAGACAACCGGGTCATCGTGCATCTCACCGCGCGATGTCTTGATCCACAGGCGTGCCATCCAGTACACCAAGCCGATGGCCACGAACCACAGCATTTGCGGGGTGGCGTAGCGCGCCTGGGTCTCGGGCGCGCTGATGAACAGGCCGAACACCACCACGGCACACAGCGCTGCGCCAACCCCCAGTGGCCACAGCACCACCAGATCGCTTACCCGGTAATCGCGTCCACGGGTCGCACCCGCGCCGGCGTCTTTCAGCGACACCAGTTCCGCACAGCGCTTGACCAAGGCCAGGCTCAGAAATATGAATGCCGAAAAGGCCAGCAGCCAGGAACTGGTGATCGCACTGATCGCCACCGAGCCTGCCAGTATGCGAATGGTGTAGAGAAGCGACAGCATGAGCACGTCCATCAACACGTATTCCTTGATCACCCAGCTGTAGAAGCTGGTCAATACCAGGTACGTCACCAGCATCCCGAGAAATCCTTGCGACACGACACTGGCCAGGCCAAGCGCCGACACCAGCGCGATGCCCGCCACCAGCAGCCCCTGCAGAATCGGCAGCGCGCCGCTGGCAAAGGGACGCAGGCGTTTGCGGGGATGCGCGCGGTCGCTTTCGAGATCCCACAGGTCGTTGACGATATAGGTTGCGGATGCGGCGAGGGAAAACGCCGCAAAGGCCAGCGCCATGCTGGCCAGCTTGTCCATGCGGGTGAATTCGAACGTGGTGAGCAGCGGAACGAACAGCAACAGGTTCTTGATCCACTGGTGTACCCGCAGAGCCCGCAGCCACACCGCCATGCTGCGGGCCTGCTTCGGGTACTCGCGCTCGATGGGCACTTCGCGCCGCACCTGGGCCGCTGTGCGGTGCGCCACACCCACCAGAATTGCCGCCTGGGCCTGCTGCCAGATCGGCAGATCGGCGTTGCAATCGCCGGCATAGACAAACGCCTCGCCCACTTGTGCCTGAATCGCCTGGAGTTTCGCCCGGCCCTTCAGGTTGTTGCCACCGTGGGTGGAAAGCACCTTGTCGAAAATCCCCAGGTGCCTTGCCACCCCCTGTGCGGTGGTGTGGTGCGCCGCCGTGGCAAGAACGATTTCCCGCCCCCTGGATTTCTCTGCGCGCAGGTACTCCAGCAGCGGTGTGCAATAGGGAATGTTTTCAGCGTCGAGGGTGACGCGGGACGCAATGGCCTCCTTGAACCCTGCCCGGCCACGCATCAGCCACAAAGGCAAGCGCAAAACGCTCCACGGAGAACGCTTGAGCAGCCGGACCAAGGACTCCAGCAAGGTGTCCGTGGGCGTCAGGGTGCCGTCCAGGTCCACGACCAGGGGCAAGTTCGATGTCTGGACCACACTCCCCTCCTCCATGAAGTGAAGCCCGTTGTAGCAGATAACCCTGCCAGCACCACACTCTTTTTACCCGCCACTACCAAAGTGGTATGGAAATAGCCAGAAGCTCTTTAAAACAAAGAGTTTACAGCTACTCAATTGATAGCAAACAACAGATGATGCAAGCACAGTGCAACCCGCCGCCCGAGCCCTGTGCCGTTGGCATTGCGCTGAAATGAGGCCCAAAGCGCATGTTTCTTGTTCCGGTTCACGCAAAAATGCTTGAAGATGTTTCTGTTGCATGGAGCAATGCAGGGCTGCTGCTGCGAGCCAACATGCCCTCTCTGCTGCCAACGCCGCCGTGGCTGCCAACACCTTGCTGAGACAGCGGAAAAGTGCTGGCGATCGCACACTCAATCTAGGTTTTTCGCTATGGGTTTTGCTCAATTTTTAAGCATGACTGGAGCGAATCTGCGGACTATCCGAGCCGGCCAACAGACCAATCCACACCGCCACCAAACCTGGCTGCAAGCTGTGACATCCAGTTTCCTCTTTCGCCCCCCCCTCTCCGACAATTCCTTATCGGTCGCAGACCCGCACGGTCTGCGCCCGTAGTCCATACCGGCAAGCAAACGCTTGTTGCGCAGATTTCGCCCCCTATGCGCTTAGGGAGGGCCTGGTTTCATGGCCCTCCCCGGCAGCGGCGCAAGCCGTTTGCCAGCACATATCAGCAACCCCCTCCATCGAATGGCCCGAAATACATGAGCACTCCACTTTTCCAGAAAGACACAATAAGAAACAATTGTCGCAACAGGCTTACAGGCCTGCTTCTATTAGCCACCTTGTCAGCCTGCGGTGGCGGTGGCGACAGCGCAGCACTCGAAATGCAGTCTGCGCAAATGCCCGCGACCGACACCGCAATTGAGCTCCAGCGACAGCGCACCACCCCTCCGGGCCAAGACAAAACCACAACAACCGACACGAGTACAAGTACAAGTACAAGTACAAGTACAAGTACAAGTACCACTACCACTACAGCCCCGATTGCCACGGCCCCATTTAGCTGCGCAGCCGGTGCAATCACCTGTATCGAGGTAGCATCCACCAGTTCACAGGCGCAGGCCAGCCTGCCAGTTACCTTTGGTCAACCGTTCAAGGCGGGCGATTGGCTGCACACCACGCAAGGGCTTGTTGCCCAGGTGGGCGGCGCTACCATCCCCCTGCAGGCCGACGAGATCTCTTCGCACCGCGACGGCTCCGCCCGTTTTGCCGTGCTCAGCGCGCAGTTGAGCAACGTCCAGCCGGGCGAAGCACGCATCATCAATATCTTTCCAGGCGCCAAGACCAGCAGCACTCCCAACGTGCCCGCATCCCCTGACTGGAACCTGGAACTCGAAGCCCAGGTGTTTGATGCCAACGGCAACGTCACCGCCACCCTCATCGCGCAGCCCCAGACCCAGCTGGTGAACCAGATTGCCAGCAACACGGGCCGCCGCCTGGCTGGCGCCGTGGCCAGCGAATACACCGTGGCTCTGCCGTTCAAAGACAAAGCCAGCGGCACCCAGCACCCGCACCTGACGGCCCGCCTGCACACTCGCCTGGTGGACAACGGCCAGCGGATCCGAACCGACGTGGTGATGGAAAACACCCGCACCTGGACGGCCAACCCCGGCAACATCACCTATTCGTTTGCCGTGAAGCGCAACGGCAGCACGATCTACACCCAGCCCAAGTTCACCCACTACCACCACGCCCGCTGGCACAAGGTGCTGTGGACGGGCGCCTTGGCCGAGCCGCAGGCACGGGTGCGCCACAACATGCCTTACTTCATGGCGAGTAAGGCGGTGTGGAATTACGACTTGAACGTCAAGATTGCCGAAACCACCTTGGCCAAGGACTATGCGACGCTGACCCAGGCCCGCACCGATCAAGCCGCACTGGGCCCCATGGGCAATGGTCTGCTTGAGAAGTACTTCCCAATGACAGGGAGCCGTAGCGACATCGGCCCCTACCCCAGATGGACTGCCAACTATCTGGTCAGTCAAGACGATCGGGCACGCGAAACCATGATGTCCGTCGCAGACTCGGCCGCGTCTGTGCCGGTGCACTACCGCGACGAAGACACAGGCTACCCGCTTGACCTCGACCGCTATCCAAACGTATCTATCACACCTGAGTGGTCGACTCCGGTCCTGCCCACTGTGGTCAACGGCACGACTATCTGGACCCCGGACATCGCACACCAGGCCTCCTTTGCCTATGTGCCCTATCTCATCACGGGCGACGCCTTCTACTTGGACGAGATGATGTTTTGGACGGCCTGGAACGCCGCCGTACCCAACCCGACTTACCGCGGGGGCGGACAAGGTCTGGCCAAAGACAACCAGATTCGTGGTCAAGCCTGGGCCATGCGCGCCCTGGGCGAAACGGTCCGGTCTCTGCCCGATAACCACCCACGTAAAAGCTACTTCAGCGGACGCTTGGGCATCAACCTTGATTGGTACGCCAAGCAATACCCGCTGAACCCCAGCGCCGCCTCGCTTTATCCGCTGAACGCGCTGCCCAAGCCCGATGAGCCCCATCTTGTTGGGCCATGGCAAAGCGACTTCTTCGGAATGGTTTTCGCCCAACTGGCAGAAAACGCCGAGCCGAATGCCAAGCTGGTGCTCGACTGGGCAAGCAAGTTCAACATCGGACGCTTCAACAGTGAAGCGGACGGGTTCTGCACCGCACGTGCTGCGGGCTACTACTGGACGATCGTCAACGCGCAGAGCGCGCCCTACACCACTTGGCGCGATCTTTACCAAGCGAACTATCCAGGCGAAGTGTGCAGCTCGGTGACGACCATCGACGGATACCCCAATTGGGCAGGGGGTTACGCGGCCGGTGCGCGAGCCATGATGGCATCGGCTGCCAACGCCGGGGTAACCAACGCCTCCGCCACCTACACGAAGTGGCGCAGCTTGACTCAGGCGATGGATCAAGACTTCGCCACCGATCCGACCTTCGCGATCGTGCCCCGTTAACCAAGCGTAAGCCCTGGGGGTGGCAATGGCCACCCCTGCTTTCAGCCGCACTCGGCCGCAAGGCCTGGGCGGCTGAATTGTTTCTTGCCATCCCCCGCCCAAGTGGCGCAAGGCCGAACCTCAGGCCGACGCACCTGGCGCAGGCCGAAACCCCGATCCGCCACGGGGTGGTCTAGTCACAAGGCTCGTGCGTTGACCTCTCGTAGATCGCCGAATAGACACCCCGGAAACGAAGATCGCCCAAGACACTGTGGGTGGGCAGATTCCCGGCCCGGCCGTCCTCGCGCATGACTACGATGAATCGGTAACAAGGCGAGATGTGCCGAAGGTCGAAATCGGGGTAATCGCGCCGACCGGCGACCACGTCATCAAGATCGGCCAGGGGGATTTTCTGCAGTTGCGCGATGCTGGGCGACACGAGTGACCTGTCCTGGAAGGCAATGGTCTGTGCTCCGTGAATGGGGTAGGCAAAAAGACCGGGCCAGAAAACGCCACGGGAGATAACGGCGTACCCAGCGTGCTCCGTCAGTGGAATACGTGGCAGCCCGAGCGGGCTGCTGGTGCCCACCACCGCCACGACAGACGATTGCCTTGGCAGCTCCTGGTACGAGCGCATCAATTCCTTGTGAATGGGCTCATAACCCAACCAATCCTGGCGCACCAGCAGCACGCGCACGGCCACCAACAGAAGCAGCCCGACCAAGCCCCACGGCTGCCATCGCCCGGCGCCGCGCTCGCCCGGAAGAACCAACACGGAGACAAACAGGGCGATGGCAATCGGCAGGCGTTGATCAGCACCATAGCTGGAGAACAACTGGGTGGGCATCACCAAGTGCAGCAACAGCAAGATCGCCAAGCCCAGCAACAGGTACCTGTCGCCAGACAGACGACACAGGCGAAGCCAGAACGCCCCGACCAGCATTAACACAGTCACCACTGCCAACAGCAGATCGGTACGGACATTGGGCCCGACCAGAAGCCCCACAACAGCCGAGACCTTGCTCATCCAAGGCCCCCAGGCCACCGAGTGGTTGCTCTCAAACACTGGCGCCCCCAACGCAAAAACACCCAGCGCGACCAATACTGGGCTGAGGCGGTAGGCGCATTCGAGAATCCACTGCTTGGACAGCAAGAGCAAACTATCAACCGTGCGAAATGTGAGCACGGTGATCACGATGCAGAAAACCGCAAACGCGTAAAGGTGCAAGCCCAGCATCAACGTGGCCAGCGCACAGGCCATCGCATACCAAGAGATTCTTTGCCCCTGGTCGACCTTTTTCAACCAGAAGGAACTGAGGACGAAACCCATGCCCAAGGAAAATAGATAGCCAAGGAACCCCCAGAAAAAGAGCCGGTTATAAACAAAAAGAAACGGCAGAAAGCTCCAGAGCGTGTACCGTCCCCAAAGTACGCGCCCCAGAATGGCAGGACCAAGCGTCAAAGATGCAATGGTCAATACAACAAAAGTGCGCCCTGCATTCTCTAACGACACGATTTGAGACAAAGGACCCACGATCAACTCGAACGCCATATTGGGTTGAAGTGCCCAAACAGGCTGCACATGTGGAACAGCCTGCGCCGAAGCAGATGACATCCAGATATAGACACGGGCCAAATGGTTTGGGTAATCCGCCAGCGGTGGCTGCAGAACCGACAACACGGGAAAACTTGCCATTACCAACAAGGCCAACCAGATCACAAAAAATCTTCTACTCCCCACCTATATCTCCCTATCAACACGTTAAAAATCACGGTTGCCGTAAACGGATTAACAGAGACCCAGACATCACTCTCTCAATTCACTTTAAAGAGCGCGATCGCATTCACATCGGTGGCCGCAAGAACGAGAGGCGAGTACACGACGGCACATCCTCCCCAGCTGAGCCGTGGCAGAGCGCACCGGACGGGTTCACCGCTGGGACGGCCGTTGGATCAGGAGCTTCTGCCCCCCGCTGCCGAAACCTCCAACAGATAAAAGTAGATATGAAATTATCAAATTGTGCAAAATTTGATGGTGGACTATTCTAAAAAGTGTGAAAACACGCATACCTCAGACCTAAGCCTGTAGCATCTGCCGTGCCCATCCCGTCCGAGCAGGTGGCGCACAGGCGAAGGTCCTCTCCGCGTCAGTCGCACGACGGGATGTGTTCCCAACTATGGAATCTCATTCGTGTCCTCGGTCCGCCAAAAAGTCGCCCTGCAGTTTCTCGTCAGCAACTTGGCTCTGGTGGCCAACTTTGTGCTGACCATCGTGCTGGCCCGCCTGCTCAGCCCGCAGGACATTGGTATCTTTTCCATGAGCGCGGTACTCATGGCGGTGGCCCACGTGTTCCGAGACTTTGGCGTTACAGCTTTCATCAAGCGCGAAAAGGAACTCACCCACGGCAGCCTGCGCAACGCGCTTGGGGTTTTGCTGGCCACCTCATGGAGCGTGGCAGGGGCGATGTACTTGAGCGCTCCTTACTGGGCCGAATTTTTCCGCGAGGGGCGGGTTGAGCCAGTGGTTCAGGTGCTCGCCATCGGTTTCGTGTTCATTCCGTTCGGGGCCATTCCGATGGCTCTCCTGTCGCGCGAGATGGCAGTGGAAAAGTCGGCTCGGGTGACAGCAGCCAGCACCGTCGTCTTCTTCATCGCCTCTGTAGTGCTCGCGCTCAAAGGATTCGGCCCCATGACTATGGCCTGGGCCAACCTGATCAACATCATCGCCACCGGCGCCATGGCCCGGTGGGCCCTGGGCAGGCCGCTGCCCTGGCTGCCGGCCTTTGATCAGAGTAAAGGGATCGTGCACTTTGGAGTAGGTAGTCTGCTTACCGCCCTGCTCAAAGCTGCGGATAGCGCCCTGCCTGACATTCTGCTGGGCCGTAAGATGACGCCAGCCGATGTAGGCCTGTTCAGCCGCGCCAACTCCACGGTGAACATGGTGAGCACGGCCCTGCTGCCCACCGTGAACTACTTCGCCCTGCCCTACATGGCCAGGGTTCACCACGCCAATGGGCCTGTGGCACATGAGTACTTGCGGGCCACCTCTCTAATCAATGCCCTGATGCTGCCCGCCTTGGCCGCCATTGCGGTGCTAGCACATGACATCGTGAGCTTCCTGTACGGCAAGGCCTGGCTGGACGCCGTGCCCGCCATCCCCTGGCTGTGCCTTGCCTACGCAGTGAGCAGCCTGTTCACGCTGAGCGCGCCAGCACTCACAGGTGTGGGCAAGCCCTATGCCGCTATTGGCCCCACTGCCTTGCTGGTGGTGGCCAAGGTCGCGTGTGCGCTGTGGCTGATGGATGGCACACTCAACACCTTTGCGCTGGCCATGGCTTTGGGCCAACTGCTGAGCCTGCCTTATCAGTTGTGGATTCACCAGCGTCACCTGAGCCTGCCGTGGACCGATTGGGCCAAAAGCACCCTACCGCTGCTGGTGCAGACTGCGCTGGTGGGTGCGGTGTGCTTCGGCATCCGCGAGGCATTGCCCGTGAACACGCCGGCTTGGGCGGCCATCGCGACCGTGGGTGCGGGCGCCTTGGTTTCCTTCCTGGCCGGCTGCTTCCTGCTGGCTCTCCCGATGGCAGACGAATTGAAGCGGCTGCAACACGCGGTGCTGCAGCGCGCGCGAGGCAACACGTGAGCTCTCGGTCTGATGAACACGTATTACGGCCCACAAACTTCAGCAGCAGAGCCGGGCTGTTGATCGGTCACACAAACTTGTGCATCGCCTGACAAGATGGTGCACCACCACTCCAACACCATGAACCAGCCCCGAGTCTCCGTCGTCATCCCCGTGCGCAACGGCAAGGACTACATACAGGAAGCCCTAGACAGCGTGCTGCAGCAGTCGTTCACCGACCTGGAACTGCTGCTCATTGACGACGGCTCCACCGACGACGACTACGACCGGTACGCACTGCAAGACGAACGGGTGCGCGTGATCCACCTCACGGGAACCGGCGTCTCGCGGGCTCGCAACGTGGGCATGGCGCAATCGCGCGGGGAATTCATTGCCTTTCTCGATGCCGATGACGTGTGGTTCCCCGGCAAGCTGGAGGCGCAGGTGCGCTACTTTGATGCGCACCCCGATGTGGGGGTGGTGTTTGGCAAGTTCATCCGCTGGCATGCTTTGCCTGGTGGCGGGTTTGCGCCGGCCAGTTCGTTGACGATAAATGTCAGTGATCTCACCGAGTCGGATGCTGAGCGCTCTGGTTGGCTCTATGCAAGATTGCTCAAGGGGCTATTGGTGGGAATGAACACGGCAGTCATTCGCCGAACTGTGCATCAAGCTATTGGGGGCTTCAACGAATCGATGCGCCAAGGCGAAGATTACGATTTTTGGCTCAAATCATCTCGCATAGCAGAAATGCACTCACTGAACGGATCCATCGCACTCTACCGAATTCACGGTGCAAGTGCGATGCACAAACTATCAGATGAGAATCATCTAGCCAATCTAATAAAAGTTGCGACGCTTCGATGGAATATTAATTCACGCGCAGGAGATGAGATCACCTCATCCGAACTCAATCGACGCTTAGGAGAGGCAAACTTCATGCATGGATATTCCCACTATTGGGGCGGGAACAAGTTTGTAGCCCAAAAGAGCTTCATCCAATCTCTGTCACATGGCCACAAAAAGACAAGGAGCTTAATCTATGCAGTTCTATGCTACTCCTTAATCGTTGTCAAAACATTAACCGGGCACAAAGATCAACAACAGCCTGCTCAGCAAAATAAACAGCACAAAAAATGAACACCCGCCTCCCCGGATTCCAAAATAAAAACCAAAGCGATGACTCCCAAATCACTCATGAGAGGCTTCGCAAAATTGCGGACTCGGCAGCCGACAACCCTTATGACAAAAAAGCAACAATTACATCAATCAAAGAAACCATTCTAGACTCCATCAAATGGCGACTAACCTACATATTATCTATTGCTCCGCCTCATGAGAACTGGTATCTCGCTGCGTCTCTCTGGCCACTCTTAATTGACACGACAGAGAAGGCTGAACAACTGGAAATTCTAAAAAGGGCTATCGACAAGCAACTGGATAGTACAGGGGCATGGAAGTACCCCCTGAATACCGCGTTCAAATTTTTGATGTGCACCCATGTTGTGAGACTATGGGAGCTGACTGGGGACGAGCGCTACCTAAATGCAACGATAAATGCCCTAAATCAGGTTAAAGAGATGAAGCGAGCTCCGAATGGAGCCTTCCTTTATCTACCAACCAGAGACGAAATTCTCGTTGATACCCTTGGCATGATCTGTCCATTTTTGGGAGCCTGCGCCAAGTCGCTTGGCATCGATGAAGCAGGCGAGATTCTAAGAGAACAATTGCAAATTTACTGGGGAAACAATATGGACTCAGAAACCGGATTGCCATTCCATGGCTATTATGCCGGCGGCCCCAAAAAACTGGGTAACCTAGGCTGGGGCCGAGGCGTCGGATGGTATATGCTGGCAATGGCTGCCGCCCAAAAGTGCATGAGGCCGGATACAGATTTCGCAAATCAGATGTCCGACTGGAAGCTCCGAATTTTACAAACACTGATAAAAATCCAACGCACAGACGGACACTGGAGCGAATTTACCCTAATCAAATCCAGACCCGACTCCTCAGCAACAGGCATGATTTTACTCGCCCTGACCTCCGAGAACAAAAGCACTGAAGACCTGGACCAAATTCAACTCAAATCACTAAAAAATTCAATACAATCAGCAAGGCTGGCGCTTCTAAAATCCATTGGGAAAAACGGATTGATTCAACATGCAACAGGCGAAGCTCCAGCACTTGGCAGCTACTCCCATGCACATGGGAATTACCCTTGGGCCCAGGGTTTTGGCACAGCGGCCCTAGCGCAATCGAATCGATGGTTACAACAAAACTCATCGCACATCTAGAACCCCTCTCTCAAACAAATCGATTCGATTGAACTCAATTTATCGTACTGCGACGCTCAGATGAAAAACGTCTCACCCTCTCGGATTATTATTTACGGCGCCGTTTCACGTCCGCCATCCGACAGCCCAAGAGCACTGGATAAAATTAAACAACTGATTCATCGCGCCATCGACCGATTTGCGATAAAACTAAATTTCCACCAAAGAATTGATTACAAGAACTATGAGAGGCGATGGACTTACAACAGAGGCGATCTTGCAATTGCAGATTCAGTTCAAGAAACTCTGAAAAAAATTGGATGCACTCTGCCTGCCGTTCGTGCAAACTGGGGCGAGCTGTCTGAAGTTGGCCTGACCGATCTGGACACTGTGATCGTGGCGGGGAGCGGTTACATCCACCCCGACAAGACTGGCAACCTGCATGCTCGGATTTTCTCCGATTATCACGCTTTTGCAAAGTATCAATGCCGCGTTGCCCTTATCGGAATCGGAGTAAATGTGCTACTCGACTGGGACCGATCGAAAGCAACCCATTTGGCACCAGATTCTCGCGATGTTCTGGAAAAAATTTTTCAGCTATGCTCGTCCATTACCGTCAGGGATGAGCAGTCACAAAAATTCATTCAGCAACTGGGCAACCACCCCACCTCGATCATTGGGGACCCTGCACTGTTTCTATCCGAACAAGGCAGTGAGCACAATGACAAAAAACCTGACTCAGGCCCTAGGATTGGCCTAAGCATTCCATTTCACGGCACAGAGCCAACAGAATGGATTCGAGACAACATCAAGTCCTTCGTAGAATTTTTGAGAAAAATTCAGAAATCAAAAAAGGCCAGGTTCGAGTACTTCCTTCATTACGATTCCGAAAGGCTGGTTTATGAGGTGATGCGGGACTATGGCCTTGATGTCACATTGAGGGAAGGCGACACTCAAACACTCTTGAGGCACTACCATGATCTGGATTTGCACATCGGCGGCATGCTGCATTCGTGCATCATGGCAAGCTCGCAGCGCATTCCAACGATCGCCCTGGCATACGACGCCAAGCACTTTGGATTTTTCAAGCTTTTGGAAAGAGAAGAGTTCTGCGTTTACAACCAGTCGCTGGACTATTCGAATCTCCATAGTCTGATTGACAAGATCATCAACAACCTGCCCACCCAAAGGCAGAAGCTTGATAAAAAGATCAAGCAGCTTGAGACTGGGTATAGAGAGGCAATCTCAAATGCAGTCTCTATGGAGACTCCTGCCATCGCGAGAGTGCATTGAGTTCGAGTTCAAGCTGGGAGTGTCGCGCAGGATGCAGGCCGCACACGCAGCTTGAGCCAGATAGCTTGCATCAAACGCCGGCTCTCGGGAGTTTCATCCAGAGAAGCGCCATTCCCACCGCAGCGGCAGCATGGACGCAGCACCTCGCGCGCCCCACGCCATCACGACCTTGGCCAGCTCGTGTGTCTCGCTAGCCGCGGCCTCTTTGTAATCGGCATGGCCTTCGCCGAAGTCGATCACTTGAATGCCCAGCTGTTCGCTGCGCTTCATGATCTCGGCCAGCAGCACCTTGCCGGGCGAGTACTTGGCGTGCCCGGGCTCGTACACCGGGAACCAGTAGTGCAGCCGCCCGCCCCCCAACAGCCCCAGGTGGGCGGCGATGAGTACGTCGCCGCAGTACAGCACACTCAGGGGTGCCGAGAAACCGTCGCTCTGGCCTGAGGCCAGCGCCTTCAGAAAGGCCTGGTGGTCGGCCTGGTAGAGCGCGGCCCCTTCCTTGCCGGTGCGGGCGTACTGGTTGCGTATTTCGGCGAATGTGACCGGTCATTTCGGCGCATCGTGACCGGTGGTCAGAGCGATGTTCTCAGCGCCGTTTCGGTAACGTGACCGCCCG
>NZ_FNQJ01000080.1 GCF_900107605.1 Acidovorax soli
CCACCCGCTGTCTGGACCTGGAACGCACCCAACGGCGGCCAGTTCGCCAGCATCAACCGTCCGACTGCCGGTGCCACGCACGACCAGGACCTTCCGGTCGGCCAACACCCGCTGCAGCTGTACTCGCTAGCCACGCCGAACGGTGTGAAGGTGACCGTGATGCTCGAAGAGTTGTTGGCCATGGGCCACCGCGGCGCTGAATACGACGCCTGGCTGATCCGCATCTCCGAAGGCGACCAATTCGGCTCGGGCTTTGTGGCCGTCAACCCCAACTCGAAAATCCCGGCGTTGCTCGACCGCAGCGCAGCGGTGCCGCAGCGTGTGTTCGAGTCAGGGAACATCCTGCTGTACCTGGCTACCAAATTCAATGCGCTGCTGCCCGAAGATCCAGCCGCACGCACCGAAGCGCTGTCATGGCTTTTCTGGCAGATGGGCAGCGCCCCTTACCTCGGCGGCGGCTTCGGCCATTTCTACGCCTATGCGCCGGCCAAGTTTGAGTACCCGATCGACCGCTTCACCATGGAAACCAAGCGCCAGCTCGACGTCCTCGACCGACGCCTGGCGCAATGTCGCCACCTGGGCGGTGACGACTACAGCATCGCTGACATCGCAGTGTGGCCCTGGTACGGTGCGCTGGTGCTGGGTCATCTCTACAACGCGGCCGAATTCCTGCAGGTACAGACCTATACAAACGTCCAACGCTGGGCCCAAGAAATCGCTGCGCGACCGGCGGTTCGCCGCGGGCGCATGGTCAACCGCAACTGGGGTCCAGCAGAAGAGCAGCTGCACGAGAGGCATGACGCCCAGGACTTCGACACACGCACCCAAGACAAGCTGTCGCCAGCAGCCGGCTGAGCCATCCAGCGGCCCGACACCGCTCAGACCACCCACTCATTGCCACGGAGACCTTCATGATCAAGTTCTACTACCACCCCTCTCCCAACCCGGCCAAGGTCGCGCTGTTGCTCGAAGAAACCGGACTGCCCTACGAACTGGTGCCGGTGGATACGCGCAAGGGCGAGCAGCACGAGGCAGCGTTCACGGCGATCAATCCCAACGCGAAAACGCCGGCCCTGGTCGACGGCGACGCGGTGGTGTTCGACAGCAATGCCATCCTTCTGTATCTGGCGGAGAAGTCCGGCCAGTTCCTGCCGCCAGACACGCCTGAGGCCCGTGCACAGATGCTGTCTTGGTTGATGTTCGTCGCCACCGGGGTCGGGCCGTATTCCGGGCAGGCGGTTCACTTCAAGCACTTTGCCCCGGAACCCAAGGCCTATGCGGTCAATCGTTACGACTTCGAAGCCTGGCGGCACTGGAAGATCATTGACCAGCAACTGGCCCAGCATCGCTACATGCTCGGCGAGACCTACACCCTGGTCGACATGGCTGTCTGGGGCTGGGCGCGGGCCGTGCCGTTCGTGCTCGGAGCCACCGCCTGGGAGCAGTTGCCCAACGTCAAGCGCCTGCTCGATGAAGTCAACGCCCGCCCGGCAGCTCAACGCGCCGAAGCTCTCAAGGCCAAGCACGCTTTCAAGGCCGAGATGGACGACGAAGCACGGGC
>NZ_FNQJ01000036.1 GCF_900107605.1 Acidovorax soli
CCGCGGCAGCCAGTATTGCAGCGGCGAGTTCCAGAACGCTTTGAAAGACTGGAAGATGCGCTCATCGATGAGCAGGAAAGGCAACTGCTGGGACAACGCGCCGACCGAGAGCTTCTGGGGCCGACTGAAAACGGCCAGCGTGCATGGGCACAAGTTCGCCACCAGAGAGCAGGCCAGGCAGGCTGTGATGGACTGGATGGCTTTCTACAATCACCGCAGGCTGCATTCGTCGCTGGGCTATCTCAGTCCGATGCAGTTCGAGCAACGCTGGTACGAGGCACAGTACAAAAAGGCCGCGTAATCGTTGGGCTAAGAGCTACACGAAACGAGGGCAAGGTCATCCCCTGCTGGACCGAAGGCGTGCAGCGCATGAAACCCGGCGGCAAGGCCCGGCTGACCTGCCCGCCCGGCATTGCTTATGGCGAGCGCGGCGCCGGCGGCGTGATTCCCCCCAACGCCACGCTGAACTTCGAGGTGGAACTGGTGTCTGTGCGCCGTTAAACCCAGTTCCGAGCTCGCTGCAGCGCAGCGTGCGCGCGGGCGTACACTCCTTGAAACAGGCAAAGGCCTTCGCAGGGGCGCGGCATTTGCCGGTACCCGCTACCCATGAGCCTTCCCGACCTGTCCTTTCTGCACCAAGCCCGAGCGCCCTACGACCAGGGGCAGGCAGCGCCCTTGCCATCCCTGCCCCCCACACAGCCCCAGCGCCACTCGCCCCTGCGTCCCAAGAGGCCGCTCGCCGAGTTGATCACCGAACTGCGCAGCCACCAGGCCGAACGGGAGGCCCTGCAGCAGGGCAACGCGCAACTGCACGCCAGCGAAAAGCGGCGGGTGGCAGGCCATGACGCCACCTGAAACCGTGGGCACCGACGACACCGGTGTGCAGGCGGTCCATGTCGATGCCGACCTGCTCGTGCTGCACAAGCCTTCGGGGCTGCTGTGCGTACCCGGCCGGGGACCCGACAAACAGGATTGCCTGAGCGCCCGTGCGCAGCAGCGTTGGCCCGGCGCGCTCATCGTGCACCGGCTGGACCAAGCCACCTCGGGCCTCGTTCTCATGGCCCGCCATCCCAACGCACAGCGGCGCCTGAGCCACGCGTTTGCCGAACGCCAGGTGCACAAGCTCTACCAGGCCGTGGTGCAGGGGCAGCTGGGCGATGAAGACAGCGCCTGGCATGACATCGACCTGCCGATTGCGGCCGACTGGGCACGCCGCCCGCTGCGCGTGATCGACCACCACCTGGGAAAACCCAGCCTCACGCGCTGGCGTGCGCTGGCGTATGACGCAACGGCCCAGACCACGCGGGTCGAGCTGGCACCCGTCACCGGCCGCACCCACCAGTTGCGCGTGCACCTTGCAGCCATCGGCCATGCCATTGTGGGCGACGCGCTCTATGCCGATGCCGCCACGCAGGCCCTGGCCCCGCGCCTGCTGCTGCATGCCAGCCACCTGGCTTTCACGCACCCCGGAACGAATGCAGGCATCACGCTGGACTGGCCTGCAGAGTTTTAGCCAAATAGGCATCTTGCGCTTATGCAGTATCCACCAGCAGCTATCAATTCAATAGTTTTCTGATGATTCACCCCCCAGAAATCCTCGGCTGAAAGCCCGCCGCAGGCTTACCGCAGTACCATGGCAGCATGCCTTTGAACCACCTTGTTCTTCTTACCGGCGCTTCGCGCGGCATGGGTCTGGCCATGGCGCACCAGCTGCTGCGCCCGGGCCACACGCTGGTCTGCATCTCGCGCCATGCCAGTACAGAGCTCGCCCAGGCGGCAAGCCAGGCCGGTGCCACGCTGCAGCAGTGGCAGCAAGACCTGTCGCAAGGCGAGCAGGCTGCGCACCGGTTGCGCGAGTGGCTCGCAGCCCAGGGCCCCGCGGCCTTTGCCAGCGCCACGCTGATCAACAACGCTGGCGTGATCCCGCGCATCGCGCCGCTGTCCGCCAGCGACCCGCCCGACCTCGCCAACGCCCTGCGCGTGGGGCTGGAGGCGCCCATGCTGCTCACGGCCGCTTTTCTGGGCGCCACAGAAGGCTGGGCCATGCCGCGCAAGGTGCTCAATATTTCATCGGGCCTGGGCCGCCGTGCCATGGCCTCGCAGGCGGCCTACTGCGCGGCCAAGGCGGGCATGGACCATTTCACGCGCTGCGTGGCGCTGGATGAAGCCCTCAAGCCCCATGGCGCCAGGGTGTGTTCGCTGGCGCCGGGCGTCATCGACACCGACATGCAGCTGCAGTTGCGCGGCACCGACCCGGCCGCGTTTCCGGACGCCCCCAATTTTGCCCACCTCAAGACAGGTGGCCAGCTCACATCGCCTGCCGATGCCGCTACCCGCGTGCTGGCCTGGCTGGAGCGCGCAGACTTCGGTACCCATCCGGTGGCCGATGTGCGCGACACATGAAAGCCCCGCTGAGCCCCTTCGCGTCTTCCCTTGCGGGGGTACGCCACCCGTGGCCCGGCAAAGCCGGTTCCACGGTGGCACGGGCTTTGTGCGTACCGGTTCCGCCGACCATTGACGCATTGATTCATAGCTGCCAGCGCTTGACAGATAAGCGCCAGAGGCCCATTTCATCCTGATTTTTATTTACTGAGGAGATTCCCCATGACCCGTGAAGTCGTCGTCGTCAGCGCCGTGCGCACCGCCATTGGCACCTTTGGCGGTAGCCTGAAAGATGTGCCCCCCACCGAACTGGGCGCGCTCGTGGTGCGCGAATCGCTCGCCCGTGCGAACGTGGAGGGCAAGGACGTGGGCCATGTGGTGTTCGGCCATGTGGTCAACACCGAGCCCAAGGACATGTACCTGTCGCGCGTGTCCGCCATCAACGGCGGCTGTGGCGAAGCCACGCCCGCCTACAACGTCAACCGCCTGTGCGGCTCGGGCCTGCAGGCCATCGTCAGCGCCAGCCAGTCCATCCTGCTGGGCGATGCCGACGTGGCCATCGGCGCCGGTGCCGAGAACATGAGCCGCGCACCCTATGCCAGCCTGGCCACGCGCTTTGGCGCGCGCATGGGCGACACCAAGATGATCGACATGATGATCGGCGCCCTGCACGACCCCTTCCACAACATCCACATGGGTGTGACGGCCGAGAACATCGCTGCCAAATGGGGCATCAGCCGCGAAGACCAGGACCGCCTGGCCGTGGAAAGCCACAACCGTGCCGAGCGCGCCACGCAAAACGGCGTGTTCAAGGACCAGATCGTGCCCGTCACCCTTAGAGCCAAGAAGGGCGACGTGCAATACGCCACCGACGAGCACTTCCGCCCCGGTGCCACGATGGCAGACATGGCCAAGCTCAAGCCCGTTTTCGCCAAGGAAAACGGCACGGTGACCGCTGGCAACGCCTCGGGCATCAACGACGCCGCCGCCGCCGTGGTGCTGATGGAAGCCGGGGCCGCCAAGGCCCGTGGCGCCAAGCCGCTGGCCCGCCTGGTGGCCTACGCCCATGCGGGCGTGGACCCCAAGTACATGGGCATTGGCCCCGTGCCCGCCACGCAGCTGGCGCTCAAGAAGGCCGGCCTCACGGTGAACGACCTCGATGTGATCGAGGCCAACGAAGCCTTTGCCGCCCAGGCCTGCGCCGTCACGCGCGACCTGGGCCTGGACCCGGCCAAGGTCAACCCCAATGGCTCGGGCATTTCGCTGGGCCACCCGATTGGTGCCACCGGCGCGCTGATCACCGTGAAGGCCCTGCATGAGCTGCAACGCATCCAGGGCCGCTACGCGCTGGTCACAATGTGCATTGGCGGCGGCCAGGGCATTGCCGCCATTTTTGAGCGCGTGTAATGGCACGCACTGTTTTCTGAATCCTTCAATACCTTCAAGAATGATGCGCAAACTGATTACCTTCACCGCCCTGGCCTTGGCCGTGGGCACATCGGCGTATGCCCAGGCCCCCGCACCGGCAGCCAGCTACCCCACCAAGCCCATCCGCCTGATCGTGCCCTTCCCGCCCGGAGGCGGCACCGACATCCTGTCGCGCCTGGTGGCCACCCGGCTCACCGAAAGCGCCAAATGGACCGTGGTGGCCGACAACAAGGCCGGCGCCGGCGGCACCATCGGCATCGGCGAGGCCGTGAAGGCTGCGCCCACGGGCTACGACATCGTGATGGGCCAGAAAGACAACCTGGTGATCGGCCCCTGGCTCTACAAGAACCTCCCCTGGGACCCCACCAAGGACCTGACCGCCGTGGCCCATGTGGCCTGGACCCCCGTGATCATCGCCACCAGCGTCAACAGCAAGTACAAGACCCTGGCCGACGTGGTGGCCGCCGCCAAGGCCGCGCCCGGCACCATCACCTATGGCTCGCCCGGCAACGGCACCTCCATCCACCTGGCCGGTGACCTGTTCGAGAAAGCCGCAGGCATCAAGCTCAGCCACATTCCCTACAAGGGCTCCAACCCTGCGCTGATGGATGCCCTGGCGGGGAATGTGGACCTGCTGGTGTCTTCGGTGCCCTCGGCCATGGGTCAGATCAAGTCGGGCAAGCTGCGCCCCCTGGCCGTGACCTCGGCCAAGCGCAGCTCGTCGCTGCCCGAGGTGCCCACCGTGGCCGAATCGGGCTTCAAGGACTTTGACGTGAGCACCTGGTATGGCGTGCTCGCCCCGGCCGGCACGCCTGCCGCCGTGGTGAACACCCTCAACGCAGAAATCAACAAGCTGCTGGCCACTGCCGACATGAAGGCCGCCATCCAGGCCCAGGGCGCAGAACCCGAAGCCATGTCGGCAGCACAGTTCGGCACCCTGCTCAAGACCGACTACGCCAAGTGGAAGGGCATCGTGGAAGCCTCGGGCGCGAAGATTGAGTGACCCCCTGAGGCGCTTCGCACCTTCCCCCTGAAGGGGGACGCACCCGGCGGCCTGGCGAAGCCAGTTCCACGGGTGCACTGGTCTGGGGCGTGCCCATTCCACGATCAGCAGGCTGCGGGTGATGCGCAGGCTGATCGAGAATCGAAACGGAAAACGGCTCCGCAAGGAGCCGTTTTTCATGGAGCAGTAACGCTCAGTCGCGCACCACCAGCACCGGAACATGCACCACGCCCAGCACGCGCTGCGTGACGCTGCCCAGCACCAGTTTTTCCAGGCCACGGCGGCCGTGCGAGCCCATCACGATGAGGTCGGCGCCCGTGCTTTCGACGGTCCGCACGATGGCGTCATGCACCGCATGGCCTTCGCCCACCACGGCAGTGACCTGCACGCCCGCATCGGCCATGGCCTGCTTGGTGGCGTCGAGTGCACTGCTGGCCTCGGCCGTCGCGGCACTCAGGTATTGCGCCTGGCCATAGGCAAAATCTGCCCCCACGCCCGTGAACGGGTAGGGATCGATCACATACAGCGCCGTGACGGCACTGCCAAACGTCTTGGCCAAGGCTGCCGCCTTGGACACCGCGAGCATGGAGGTCTTGGAGCCGTCCACAGGAACCAGAATGTGCTTGAACATGGTGCTTCTCCTCAAGTTGATGGGGCCAGGCAAAGGCCTGGAAATAGGGAGTCAGTGTGGCGGTCCATTCTGGCCTGCATCTTGATTCGCATCAAATCATGGTGCCGCGGCAACCCGGCCTGCACCCTAGGCCACCGCATCCGCCCCCTGAAAGCTTCCGCGCCGGCAGGTTACCACCAGCGTGTCGCGGTAACCACCGGGCACCAGGGGTTGGATGGGCGTGGTCTCGTGGATCATGCGGGCATCGTCCAGCAGCATCAGCGACCAGGGCGCGCTCAGGGTAAAGCGCTGGCCCGCCGGGCCCGCAGCCTCGAACACCCGCGTTTCACCGCCCTTCACGCCCTCGCGGGCCACCAGAAACACCGCCACCAGGTCCACACCATCGCGGTGCGCGCCTTCGGGCGTGGGGCGGCCAATGCCATCGGTGGTGTCGATACGAAACTGGTGCGCCTCGACAAACCAGCGCGCGGGCACGTCGGGCGCGGCAAACACCGTGTCGGACAGCGCGGCCAGCGCCGCCAGCAGCTGCCTCCACACAGGCCGCGCCACCGTCTCGGCCGCCATCGGGGCAAACCAGCGCTCCATGCCGCCATGCAGTGCGTTGTATTCGAGCGGCTGCCAGTGCGCCCGGTGCGCCACCTGCACCACCTCGCCGTGCACCACTTCAAAACAGGCATGGCGACGGCGACGGTAGCGGCCACCGTCCTTCAGAAAATCATCGGGGGGCAACGCGGCCCAGTCAGGCGCAAGGGCCTGCAGATCAGCGAGGCGGCAACCGGACCACGCAGCCACATCGGGTGGCGACAGCACAGCGTAGCCGGTCTTGCGCAGCTGGTCGGCCACGCCCTCGGGACCGGTGAAAGGAGGAGAAAAAGTGACTTCGGCCATGCAGCCGAGCTTAAGGCAACGCTGGCCGCTCAGTCGCGGTTTCCGTGGCCTTTGCCACGGCCTTCACCACGGCCTTCACCACGGCCATCGCCACGCCCGTCCCGGCGGTCGCCGCGGTCGTGCTTGCCGCCGCCCCGGCGATCATCATTCCAGTGGCGGTCATCCCGACCGTAGTTGCCAGGCTGGCCGCCGTAGTACTGGCCGCGCACAGGCTCTTTCACGAAGTACACCGGCTGGCCGCAGGCGTTGTAGCGGGCGCAGTGCTTGGCCCAGTTCTTGGCATGGCCGGGCGGCACATGCATGTAGATCGGCGAGCGCGGCACCATCACCGCCGGCCGTTGGATAATCACGGGCTCGGCGTAGATCAGCGGTGGCGGCGGCGCATTGCCAATGTCGATGCGTCCATACACGCCGGGGACCACCTGCCCTCCCACGGTGGCATTGACATAGGCCTGGGCATGGGCGCCGGTGGCTGCAACCAGCAGCACCGCCGTGGCGGCCCCGGAAATCAGGTGGCGAAAGGTGAGGTTCATGGTTGAGTCTCTGTGGATCGGAATGGCCCCTTTGTAACAAGATCGGCGGTGTTTTCTGGCAAAGGCCGCGCAAAAAATGTAAGCAAATAGTCAATTGCCACCCAATGAGCGCCATGAATATCGGCTTCAGCGCCCTACTTCAAAGCGCTTTTTGCTATGCATTTGAGAGCGCCTGACAAACCACACATCTGCAGCAGTGCCCCCTGCAGCTGCGTGCAGTGGCATGGAGCCATCCCCCGCCCGGCCCAGGAGACCGCGTTGCCCTGCGAACGCCACCACTTCGTCCGTGCCAATTTGGATGCCCCGGCCCTGCTTGCCACCCCCACTGGCACATTCAGCGTGCGTGTGTAAGACCTGTCGCTCCCGGAAACCGGCAATCACATTGCGATGCCCACCGCGAGGTGGTCCATGTCATGGGTTTTAGGCCGGCGCCCTTTCGGGTTTGCACCGGCGGGCGCCGGGCAATCAGCCTCCTGAAGCGGTAGCGTCTGCCGGTTCTTTTTCCTGCAGCAACCGCCACATCACCTTGCCGCTGCCGCTCTTGGGCAGCGCCGTTACAAACTGCACGATGCGCGGCACCTTGTACACCGCCATGTTCTCGCGGCACCAGTCGATGATCTGCTGCTCGGTCGTATCCTGGTGGCTTGCGCGCAGCACCACGACGGCCTTAACCGTCTCGCCCCGGTAGCTGTCCTTGGCGGCAATGATGCAGGCCTCCTGGATCGCGGGGTGGCGGAACATCAGCGCCTCGACCTCGGCCGGCCAGACCTTGAAGCCGCTCGCATTGATCATGCGCTTGAGGCGGTCGGTCAGGAAGAAGTAGCCTTCCTCGTCCATGCGGCCCAGGTCGCCCGAGCGGAAGAAGCGCTTGCCGTCGAACTCGATGAAGGCCGCCGCCGTGGCGTCGGGCCGCTTCCAGTAGCCCTGGAACACCTCGGGGCCATGAATGATGATCTCGCCCTGCTCGCCCACGGGCATTTCCTGCAGGGTTTCGGGATCGATCACGCGCGCATCGGTACCCATGAACGGAATGCCCAGGCACTGCTGCTTGGGGTGGTCAGGCGGGTTGGAATGCGACGGCGCCGCCGTCTCGGTCAGGCCATAGCCTTCGGCATAGCGCAGGCCGTATTGCTCCAGCAGGCGCTGCGCCACGGCCTGCGGCATGGCAGCGCCGCCACCGCCGATGTAAGCCAGGCTGGAGAGGTCGTAGCTCGCAAAATTCGGGCTGCCCAGCAGGTCGATGACCATGGTGGGAATATTGGTCCAGGTGGTGACCTGGTAGCGCGATATGAGGCGCCCCGCCAGGTCGCGGTCCCACCGGGGCATGACGACCAGGGTGGCGCCGCAGTAGATGGCCGTATGCATCACGCTCACCATGCCGGTGATGTGGAACATGGGCACCACCGCCAGCGTTACGTTGTCGGCCGAACCATTGCCCCACAGGCTGCTGGCCACTGCGTTGTGCATGATGCTTTTGTGCAGGTGCATGCAGCCCTTGGGCAGCCCCGTGGTGCCACTGGTGTAGGGCAGCAGCGCCAGGTCGTCGGGCCCCACCGCCAATGCGGGGGACATGTCGGAGCAGGCTACAGCATCCGTCCAGGCGTAGGTGCACCCCCCCTCCAATGCAGGCAAGGGATGCCGAGTGCTCAGCCATTCCATCCATGCCTCGGGCGGGGCATCGGCGCCTTTCACACCGGGATCAAAAGCATCGGTGAACTGGGTCACCACCAGATGGGCGAGACGCTCGCCGAGCGCCAGCGCGTTGCTGGCCTTGGCGAGCTCGGAGGCCAGATCGGCCGTGGTGATAGCGACCTTGGTGTCAGGATCGGTGACGTAGTGCTTGAGCTCCTCGGCCCGGTTCATGGGGTTGACCGGCACCACCACGGCATTGGCCCGCAGGATGGCAAAGTGCGCCATCACCAGTTGGGGGCAATTCTGCATGCACAGCACCACGCGGTCGCCGCGCTGCACGCCCAGCTGCGCAAGCCGCGCGGCCAGGCGCTCAGCACCTTCCATCAGCTGCCGGTAGCTGGTCGCGGTTCCAAAAAAAACCAGCGCCGCCTTGTCGGGATAACGGCGCGCGCTGATGGCCAGGTTGTCCCACAGCGAGGTGGCGGGCAGTGTGATGGCATGGGGAAGGCGGCGGGGCCAGAACTTGTAGTGAGGGCGCATGGTGCAGACAGTCTCCTTTGCCCTCCAGCCTAGATGCCGCGCGAAGGGCGGGCAATGGGGCTGGCCCGCGTTGACGTCGCCAAAGTGACCGGGGGTGGCGTGGAAAGCAGCGGGATGGGCGCCAGCACGCGCTGCGAAGAGGGATATGAGGTCAAGGTCGATGGCATCTCTTTCCGAAAGCGGACCTCCAGCGACTCCCGGGTGAGCGGTAGCAGGTCTTGGCGCCCATGGCTTTGGTGGGATCCGGGATGCATCACGCCAAAGGATGTGGCTCCTGTTGGATCATGGTGAAATCACGCGCACTATGACGCGTGACCCTTCACATCTCCCCGCCTTGCGCGGTGGCTTGCTCGCCCTGCTGGCGGCGATGCTGTTTGGCATCAGTACCCCTGCGGTACAGAGACTGGGGGCTGGACTCGGTGCATTCACTACGGCAGCGCTGCTGTATGCGGGAGCGGCTCTGGTGGGGGCCCTGTCGACGCGGACTGCTGCGCACGAAGCGCGGCTGAAGAGATCCGACATTCCGCGCCTCTTGGCGATGGCTGGCTTTGGCGCGGCGCTGGGGCCGGCAGCCCTGGCGTGGGGCCTGCAACACACGAACGGCACCAGCGCATCGCTCATGCTCACCTTGGAGGCCTTGTTCACCGCCACACTGGCGTGGTGGCTGTACAGCGAAACCATGGACCGCCGCGTGTGGACCGCCATGCTCTTGCTGCTCGCAGGAGGAATGGCGCTCGTTCTGGACCAGGGCGTGCAAGGAGGCGTGCAACTGCTTGGGCTGCTGGCAGTGCTGCTGGCAACCGCCGCCTGGGGGGTGGACAACACCCTGTCCCGTGGGCTGGCTGAACGCGACCCCAGCCAAGTGGTGATGACCAAGGCCATCTTGGGCGCTGCAACAACGGCTGCATTGGCCGTAGGGACAGGAGAACCCCGGCCTTCGTCCTCTTCCGCATTGGGACTTCTCGCCGTTGGAGCCACAGGCTACGGCCTGAGCCTGCGCTTTTATCTTTTGGCCCAACGTGCGTTTGGTGCTGCACGCACTGGGTCAGTGTTCGCTTTCGCACCCTTCATCGGTGCTGCCGTGGCCTTCGGCCTTGGAGAGCGCTCGGCGGGATGGTTCATGCTGCTGGGTAGTGCTCTCATGCTCGCCGGAGTTGTGCTGCACCTGGCTGAGAGCCACGGGCACGAGCACGTACACGAAGCTTTGGAGCATGAACATGCCCACAGGCACGACGATGGGCATCATTTACACACTCATGATGTGATGCCCACCGGAAGCCATAGCCATTTGCATGTGCATGAACCGATGACCCACGCCCACCCGCATGCACCAGACGCGCATCACCAGCACAGGCACTAACGGCACCTCTCACGGTGGGGCAGGCTGCAACCGTGGTGCGCTTTTTTTGACCGTGCCGGCATACACCACGCTCCCTGCATCGCGGTACTGCAGTTCGCCCCCCACACGGACCACATCAAAGCAGACGGGGGACTCCTTGCTGATCTCTGGCAACAACAGGCACAGTTGATTGTTCTGCGCACTCCAGCGGCCGGCGCGTGTGCGGCCGTTTTCTGAACGGTCCAAGCGCCCATCCAAGAAGTAATCATGGCTCCAATGGAGCCCGTCGGTGACCTGGCGCCCACCCACCGTGGAGCGAATCTGTGCCGTGGTCAGTGGGATTCCAGGGGGTGCAGCGCAGGCCAAGGGCACCAGCATTCCGCACAGAAAATGCACCCCCAGTCCCCTTGTGACGCGGCGGGGCCACCGCAAAGCTCTCATCTTCATGCCGATGCACTTGAAGGCCCGTGGTGGGTTTCCGCCCGGCAGGGTTGGCACCGTGCGTAGAGCGCGTCGCACATCACCATGCCATGCGCGAGCATCTCGCAGTCATCGCTGAAGGTCTTGGACAGACCGAGCGACAGCGCATAGAGGCCCGTAGACTGCGGTGCCAAGCCCAGCCTGGAGGTATCGGCACGCCGGCCAGGAGATGCGTGTGCTCGGCGGGTGGCATGGAGGCGCGTGACGGTGCCAGCGTGGTTGCTCTCGTGGTGGCTGGTCATCAGGCGATTCGACAGGCCCGAGGGGTTCAGCGTCAAAGGGCGAGCTTGGTCGCTCATGTGTTTCTCCTGCAGAGGACCAAGGTCAGGCGTGGGCGACCAGCGGGTAGACGGCCAAGCCAATCAACGCTGCAGCCAACACCACCACAGGCTCTGGCAGCTTCTTGAACCGCCATAGAACGGCGGCCGTGGCAAGGAATAGCGCAGCGGTGGGCAGATCAACGATGGACCGCTGGCCCAGCACCACCACGGCCCCAGCAATGGCACCCACGGCAGCTGCAGTGACGCCGTCCACGAACGCGACCACACCCGGGTGCTTGCCGTGCTTCTTGAAGTACGGTGCCGGAATCACGGTGAGCAGGTAGCAGGGCAGGAAGGTCGCAGCCGCCGCGACGACCGCCCCCCAGAAGCCGCTGGTCAGGAAACCGATGAACCCGGTGGTGATGACGACCGGCCCCGGGGTGATCATGGCCACGGCCACTGCATCCACGAACTGGCGGTCAGTGAGCCATGCGTACTCTCTGACCACCCCGCCATAGAGGAATGGCACGATGGCCAAGCCGCTGCCGAAGACGAAAGCTCCCGCATAGGTGAAGTACGCGGCAATTTGCCCCAGTTTGTGCCAATCGAGGTTCTCCAGGCTGAGTGCCCCGGCGATAGGGGCCACCCACGCCATGCTGTGCAGTTGCCCGCCAGTTCGCTTCAAGGGGCCACGCACAGCCCACACCAACAAACCCGCGCCCAGAAAGATCCAGATCACTTCAGACTGGGTGGCAATGGTCACGCCAGCGCTGACCAGGTAGATGGCCCCGAGCAGCCTGTCCTTGCCCACGCTTTTGGTCGTGAGCTTGTAGGCGCTCAAGGCGATGATGCCGATGACGGAAGCGCCAACGCCGTAGAAAACGGCTTGCATCCAGGAGATGCCGCCGTAGGCCTTGTAGGCAGCCCCCAATGCAACGACCATCACAAAGGACGGCAACACAAACGCCAGGCCGACCAGCGTGGCGCCCCACAAGCGGAAATGCACGTAACCGAGGTAGATGGCCAACTGCGCGGCCAGAGGGCCCGGCATGAGCTGGGCCAGGGCCATGCCTTCCTTGTAGTCCGCGTCGGAAATCCAGTGGCGCTGCTCCACCAGGTCGCGGTACATGTAGCCGACCAGTGCCACCGGGCCACCAAAGCCGAGTGTGCCCAAGCGCAGCATGTAGCGCACCAGTTGCCACAGCGTGTAGCTAGACAAGGCCGTGGCCTGTTCAGCAGAGGGAATCGAAGGGGACGAATTCAAGTCGAGCTCCTAACTGGACGCAGTGGCCCATGATCAGGAGCAGTACTTGGGACAGGGGCTGTCCTAGGGTACGGGGAGACCGCTCAAACCCCCGAGCCAAAGAGTATAGCGTTGCTCTCAGGACCGGGCCAGGCACTGGCCACGGCTTGCGGATGACCGCAATCTGGCGATGACCATGAGTTCAGTCAGTGTGCATCGGTAAACAGCAACCGCTGCCAAGCCACCCTCGCCCCTCAACCCAGTCTGCCGCGCAGCCGCCATCAGCTATTGACCTGCGCCCACAGCTTGTCCAGCCGCTTCACGCTCACGGGCTGCGGCGTGCGCAGCTCCTGCGCAAAGAAGCTCACGCGCAGCTCCTCCAGCAGCCAGCGCAGCTCCTGCATGCGGGCATCCACCGCGCCCTTGCGCTCGGCCACCAGGCGCCAGTAGCGCTGCTCCTGCGGGCGCAGCTCGGCCAGCCTGGCGGCGTCGCGGGCGGGGTCGGCGCGGTATTTGTCAAGGCGCAGGGTGATGGCCTTGAGGTAGCGGGCGTAGTGCGCCAGTTGCGCCCAGGGCGCTGCCGCCACGAAGTTCTTGGGCATGAGGCGTTGCAGTTGCTGCTGGGCATCCTGCGTGGCCTCGGGGGCGTTCTTGGTGTCCTTGATCTTGCGGGCGGCGGCCGCGTATTCGGTGAGTATGGTGCTGGCCAGACGCGCGACCTCGTTGGCAATCAGCGTGAGGCGGCCCCGGCCCTCATCCACGCGGCGCTTGAAGGCGAACTCGTCGGTGGGCAGCGGGTCAAGCAGGAAGGCGCGGTCCAGCGCCACGTCGATGATCTGGGTGCGCAGCTCTTCCTGCGTTCCGAGCGGCATGTAGGCCACGGCCATCTTCTGCAGATCGGGAATGTTCTTTTCGAGGTACTTGAGCGCGTCCTTGATCTGCAGCGCAAACAGACGACGCAGGCCCGCGCGGTGTTTGGCGGCGGCCACCTCGGGTTCGTCGAACACCTCGATGGTGACCGCATCGCCACCGTCGATGAGCGCCGGGAAGCCGATCAGCGTCTGGCCGGCCTTCTTGATCTCCATGAGTTCGGGCAGCTCGCCAAACGTCCAGGTGGTGTAGCGCTGGCCTGCGGGGGCCGATGGCGTGGTGTTTGCCGGACTGGCAGGCTGTGCCTCTGCTTTTACTCCTGATTGAATAGCTGTTTGCGATTTACCATCAAGCGCTGCAGGCACTTTCGACCCTGAACCCGTCCCCTGTGCCGCTGCTCCACCCAGCTTGAGCCCCGCCAGCGCCTGGAACGCCCCGCGCGCCTTGGCGCCCCACTCGGCCTTGAGCGCGCCCAGGTTGCGGCCGTGGCCGAGCTGGCGGCCGTGTTCATCGACCACGCGGAAGTTCATGAACAGGTGGGGGCTGAGCATGTCGAGCTTGAAGTCGGCGCGCTTCACATCGAGCGAGGTTTCATCGCGCACCTGCTTGAGCAGCACATCCGTCAGGCTGCCCGTGCCAAAGCGCTCGGGCGCGCCCAGCAGTTCGGCCAGGCGCGTGGCCGATTCGGGCAGCGGCACAAAGCGGCTGCGCGGGCGCTGGGGCAGGCTTTTGAGCAGGGCCTGGATCTTGTCCTTGAGCATGCCGGGCACCAGCCATTCGCAGCGCTCGTCGCTCACCTGGTTGAGCACGAACAGCGGGATGGTCACCGTGATGCCGTCGCGCGCATCGCCCGGCTCGTGCAGGTAGCTGGCGGCGCAGTCCACGCCGCCCAGCCGCACGGTCTTGGGGAAGGCGTTGGTGGTGATGCCTGCGGCCTCGTGGCGCATCAGCTCTTCGCGGGTGAGCTTGAGCAGGTCAGGCTGCTTTTTGCTTTCCTCGCGGTACCAGGCCTCGAAGCTGTGGCCGCTGCACACCTCGGGCGGCAGTTGCTGGTCGTAGAAGGCGTAGATGAGTTCATCGTCCACCAGCACGTCCTGGCGGCGGGATTTGTGTTCCAGCTCTTCGACCTTGGCAATCAGCTTCTGGTTGGCGGCCAGAAACGGCAGCTTGGTCTCCCAGTTGCCGCCCACCAGCGCTTCACGGATGAACACCTCACGCGCGGCGTGCGGGTCTACCTTGCCGAAGTTCACGCGGCGGTTGTTGTAGACCACGATGCCATACAGCGTGGCGCGCTCCAGCGCCACCACCTCTGCGGATTTCTTTTCCCAGTGCGGGTCGAGCAGTTGCTTGCGCAAAAGATGCCCGCCCATCTGCTCCAGCCACTGCGGCTCGATGGCGGCAATGCCGCGACCGAACAGGCGCGTGGTTTCCACCAGCTCCGATGCAATGATCCAGCGGCCGGGCTTCTTGTTCAGGTGCGCGCCGGGGTGCTTGTAGAACTTGATGCCCCGCGCGCCCAGGTACCAGTCTTCCTCGTCGCTCTTGGCGCCCACGTTGCCCAGCAGCCCGGCCAGCATGGACAGGTGCAGCTGCTCGTAGCTGGCGGGTTGGGTGTTGATCTGCCACTTGTGCTCGGTCACCACCGTGAGCAGCTGGGTGTGGATGTCACGCCACTCGCGCAAACGTCGGATGCTGATGAAGTTCTGGCGCAGCAGTTGCTCGTACTGACGGTTGCTGAGCTTGTGGGTCGCGGCTGGGGCGGCAGTCGGTGCGGCAGGCGCTGCCGCAGGACTGCTACCGCCACCACGCCGCTCCACTGGCAAATAAGCCTGCGAAGGCGCCTTCTGCGCCGCCATGGCTTTTTGCGCGCGGGCCGATGGCAGGCTGGGCGCCCCGCCCCGGGCTTCGTTGATCCACTTCCACAGCTTGAGGTAGCCGCTGAACTCGCTCTTGTCGTCGTCGAACTTGGCGTGGGCCTGGTCGGCCTGCTGCTGCGCTTCCAGGGGGCGGTCGCGCACGTCCTGCACGCTCAATGCGCTGGCAATCACCAGCACTTCATCGAGCGCCTTGCGGTCGCGCGCCTCGATGATCATGCGGCCCACGCGCGGGTCCAGCGGCAGGCGCGACAGCTCAGCGCCCATGGGCGTGAGTTCGTTGGCGTCGTCCACCGCACCCAGCTCGCCCAGCAGCTGGTAGCCGTCGGCAATCGCGCGGCCAGAAGGCGCCTCGATGAACGGAAACTGCGCCACGTCACCCAGGTGCAGCGACTTCATGCGCAGGATGACGCCCGCCAGCGAGCTGCGCAGAATTTCGGGGTCGGTGAAGCGCGGGCGGCTGTTGAAGCCCGCCTCGTCGTACAGGCGGATGCAGATGCCGTTGGCCACGCGCCCGCAGCGGCCTGCACGCTGGTTGGCCGCTGCCTGGCTGATGGGCTCGACCAGCAGCTGTTCCACCTTGCTTCTGAAGCTGTAGCGCTTGACGCGCGCTGTTCCTGCGTCTATGACATACCGGACCCCTGGCACCGTGAGC
Organism: Acidovorax soli; assembly: GCF_900107605.1. GTDB lineage: Bacteria > Pseudomonadota > Gammaproteobacteria > Burkholderiales > Burkholderiaceae_C > Acidovorax > Acidovorax soli. The sequence continues at coordinate 15,759 of NZ_FNQJ01000036.1, forward strand.
GAGGTCTCGGCCACATTGGTGGCCAGCACGATGCGCCGGCCCGTGTGGCCGTCAAAGATGCGGTCCTGCTCGGCCTGCGAGAGGCGCGCAAACAGGGGCAGCACCTCGGCGTTGCGCATCACGGGCTGGTGCGCCAGGTGCTTGCGCAGGTGGTCGGCCGCTTCGCGGATTTCACGCTCGCCGGGCAGAAAAACCAGGATGTCGCCCGCCGCATTGCCCTGCCACAGCTCATCCACGCCATCGGCAATGGCTTCGTTCAGCCCGTAGTCGCGGCTGTCCTCAAACGGGCGGTAGCGCTGCTCGACCGGGAAGGTGCGGCCCGATACCATGATGACCGGCGCGGGCACCAGTTCACCCCCACGCTCCCCCACGGCGTGTGGGTCGCTGCCCCCCGAGGGGGCCACGCCCGCCTTGGGGCGGCCCGGCGCCGGGCGGGCGCTTGCAAAGTGCTTGGCAAACCGGTCCGCATCAATCGTGGCCGACGTGACGATGACCTTCAGATCAGGCCTGCGCGGCAGGATCTGGCGGATGTAGCCCAGCAGGAAGTCGATGTTGAGGCTGCGTTCGTGCGCCTCGTCAATGATGATGGTGTCGTAGGCGCGGAGCAAGGGGTCGGTCTGCGTCTCGGCCAGCAAAATGCCGTCGGTCATGAGCTTGACGGAGGCATCACGCGAGAGGCGGTCCTGGAACCGCACTTTGAAGCCCACCACGTCCCCCAGCGGCGTCTTCAGCTCCTCGGCAATGCGCTTGGCCACGCTGCTCGCTGCAATGCGGCGCGGCTGGGTGTGGCCGATGAGCTGGCCTTTCTGGCCTGGCTTGGCATTGCACTTGCCCCGGCCCAGCGCCAGTGCAATCTTGGGCAGCTGCGTGGTCTTGCCCGAGCCCGTTTCACCGCACACGATGATCACCTGGTGCCGGGTGATGGCCTCCATGATCTCGTCGCGCTTGCCCGACACGGGCAGGGATTCGGGGAACTCGATGTGCAGGGAAGTGGGAGCGGTGGACGCAGTCAAGGCAGAAACTTCGTAGAGAATCGCAAATTATCCCAGCCCCGGCTGCTTTCTTCACTTTTCCCGACCGCCACCCCGCCGCCCATGTCCGCTGTCTTCAACTTCACCTTCGTGCCCTGGTTCCGCTCGGTGGCGCCCTACATCCACAAATTTCGCCACCAGACGTTTGTGGTGGGTCTCACGGGTGAAGCCATTGCGGCGGGCAAGCTGCCGGGCATTGCGCAGGACCTGGCGATGATCCAGGCCATGGGCGTGAAGATCGTGCTGGTGCATGGATTTCGCCCCCAGGTGAACGAGCAACTGGCAGCCAAGGGACATGCCGCCAAATACTCGCACGGCATCCGCATCACCGACTCGGTGGCGCTCGACTGTGCACAGGAGGCCGCCGGCCAGCTGCGCTACGAGATCGAGGCCGCCTTCAGCCAGGGCCTGCCCAACACGCCCATGGCCGGCGCCACGGTGCGCGTGATCTCGGGCAACTTCCTCACGGCGCGGCCGGTAGGCATTGTGGATGGGGTGGACTTCCAGCACTCGGGCCTGGTGCGCAAGGTGGACGCAGGGGGCATCCAGCGCACGCTGGACATGGGCGCGCTGGTGCTGCTATCGCCGTTTGGCTTTTCGCCCACCGGCGAGGCCTTCAATCTGGCCATGGAAGAAGTGGCCACCAGCGTGGCCATCGAGCTGCGCGCCGACAAGCTGATCTTTCTGACCGAGGTTTCCGGCATCCGCATGCAGCCCGGCGAGCCCGCCAGCGACGACAACCCCATCGACACCGAGCTGCCGCTGGCCGCCGCCCAGGCCCTGCTGGCCACGCTGCCCACCGCCCAGCGGCCCACCGACACAGGGTTTTATCTGCAACACTGCGTAAAAGCCTGCAAGGCCGGCGTGGAGCGCAGCCACATCATTCCCTTCGCGCTCGACGGCTCGCTGCTGCTGGAGGTGTATGTGCACGACGGCATCGGCACCATGGTGATCGACGAAAAGCTCGAAGAACTGCGCGAAGCCACCATCGACGATGTGGGCGGCATCCTGCAGCTGATCGAGCCGTTCGAGAAGGACGGCACGCTGGTCAAGCGCGACCGCACCGAGATCGAGCGCGACATCGCCACCTACACCATCATCGAGCACGATGGCGTTATCTTCGGTTGCGCGGCGCTCTACCCCTACCCCGAGGCCAGGACCGCCGAGATGGCGGCGGTCACCGTGTCGCCGCAAAGCCAGGGCACGGGCGATGGCGAAAAGCTGCTCAAGCGCATCGAACAGCGCGCCCGCGCCATGGGGTTGGACAGCATCTTCGTGCTGACCACGCGCACCATGCACTGGTTCATCAAGCGCGGCTTCGTGGTGGTGGACCCCGACTGGCTGCCCGACGCACGCAAGCGCAAATACAACTGGGACCGGCGCAGCCAGGTGCTGGTCAAGAAGCTGTGAAAACACCCAGGCGCTGACCACAGCCAGCGCATCTGCACCACCTTCCCTGCAACTTCACGGCGCCCCTTTCGTGCACCCGGTCACACCCCGCTTCCTCACCGTCGCCCTGTACCAGTTTGTCGATCTGCCCGACTGCGCCGCCTTGCGCGCGCCGCTGCAGACCCTGTGCGACGAGCGCGGTGTGCGCGGCATGCTGCTGCTGGCGCCCGAGGGCATCAACGGCACCATCGCGGGGGAACCTGCTGCTGTGCACGCGGTGCTGGCCTGGCTGCGCAGCGATGCCCGCTTTGCCGCCCTGCAGCACAAGGAGGCGCCCACGGACCGCCAGCCGTTCTACCGCATGCGCGTGCGGCTCAAGCGCGAGATCGTCACCCTGGGCGTGCCCGGCCTGAACCCCGCGCGCAACGCGGGCACCTATGTGAAGCCCGAGGACTGGAACGCGCTGATCGGCGACCCCGCCGTGGTGGTCGTGGACACGCGCAACGACTACGAGGTGGGCATCGGCACGTTCGAGCGCGCCATCAACCCGCACACCCGAAGCTTTGCCGAGTTTCCGGCCTGGGTGGCGGCGCAATCGCAACCCGGCGGCGTGCTGGCCGGCAAGCCGCGCGTGGCCATGTTCTGCACGGGCGGCATCCGCTGCGAAAAATCCACGGCCTTCCTCAAGTCGCAGGGCTTCGACGAGGTGTACCACCTCGAAGGCGGCATCCTCAAATACCTCGAAACCGTGCCCGAGGAAGCCAGCCGCTGGCACGGCGACTGTTTTGTGTTCGACGAGCGCGTGTCAGTAGGCCACGGTCTCGTGCCCGGCCACCACCAGCTGTGCCGCTCGTGCCGCATGCCGCTGGGCGCCGCCGAGCTGGCATCACCCCACTACGTGGCCGGCGTGAGCTGCCCCTACTGCCACGGCACCCGCACACCCGGGCAGGAGCGCGCGCTGGCCGAACGCGAGCGACAGATGCAGCTGGCCGCCCGGCGCGGGCAGGCACACATTGGCGCGCTGCAACCAGGCAACCCGGCGCGGGCCATCGCCAGGAAAAAGGGTGGCAGCGAAGGCGAATCCACTTGAGCGCCCTGCCCGTTCTCTATTCCTTTCGCCGCTGCCCCTACGCCATGCGCGCCCGGCTGGCACTGGCGGTGAGCGGCCAGACCTGCGAAGTGCGCGAGGTGGTGCTCAAGAACAAACCCCAGGGTCTGCTGCAGGCGTCGCCCAAGGCTACCGTACCGGTGCTGGTGCTGCCCGGTGGACAGGTGCTAGAGCAGAGCCTGCACATCATGCTGTGGGCGCTGGCGCAGCACGACCCCGACGGCTGGCGCACGCCAAGCCACGGCAGCATGGAAGACATGCTGGCCCTGATCGCGGAATGCGATGGCCCGTTCAAGCAGGCGCTGGACCGCTGCAAATACCCCAGCCGCTACCCCGAGGCTCCCATCGACGCAGCGCGCGCGCAGGCCATGGCCTGGCTGAGCGCACTGGATGCCCGCCTGTCCACCCAGCCCCACCTGTTCGGCTCCCATGCGGCCCTGGCCGACATGGCCATTGCACCCTTTGTGCGCCAATTCGCCGGCATCGATGCAGACTGGTGGGCCGCCCAGCCCTGGCCGCATCTGCAGACCTGGCTGGCGCGGTGGCAGGCGAACAGCCTGTTCGAGCGCGTGATGCACAAACTGCCAGCCTGGGTGGATGGCACCGAAGGCGTGACGTTTCCGCCCCAAGGTGCACTGCGGCTGAGCAACCTCCATGAACCACGGATTGGCCCCATAAAGATGAAGATCATCGACGAGATGCTGCACCTCGACCTGCTAACCCATGAGCAGCACTTGCAGATCAGCGCATGGATCGCGCGCTCTTCCTCGCCCGAAGAGATATTGCAAATGCCTGCGCCACTGTGGCAGGCAGTAGAGCGCGCCAGCCAGACCATGGGCATCAACGAGGACCTGTTGCGTCCGCCATCCCTGGATGCGGGTGACGTTGTATTCATCTAGCCGAAACCTGTCCACCAATGAAAAAGGCGCTCCGGGGAGCGCCTTTTTAGCGGGTTGAGTGCATCACCGGCATCAGGCCATCGAATAGCCTGAACCGCTGCTCTGCCCACCCTTGAGGCCGCGTACCACCAGCGCCAGCAACACCACAGCAAACCCCACAAAGCAGACAAACGACCAGTTGGCGATCGAGCCACCCAGAAACGTCCAGTCGATCGCCGTGCAGTCGCCCGAGCCCCGGAAGATCATGGGGATGGAACGGCTGATGGGATAGTTCTCGATCATTCCGTAGAAATCCCGGCCGCAGGTGGCGACTTCGGGGGGATACCATTGCAGCCAGCTCTGGCGGGCCGCCACGAAGGCGCCAAAACCAGCCGAGACCATGGCCAGCGCAGCGAATGTCATCCACCAGCCCTTGTTGCCTCTTGCGCTTGCCAAGCCTGCGAAAACTGCGACAGCAACGAGCGCATAGCGTTGCACGATGCACATCGGGCAAGGCTCCAGGCCCACCACATGCTGCAGATACATGCCAAAGGCCAGCAGGGCCACACAGGCCACACTGATGAGCGCGAGTACACGGCGCGGGGCCGTAGTCAACCAATTCATTCCTTCTCCCTTATCCAATAGCAATTGCCCAAGGCATTGCCCATGAAACCGGCACGGCCCAGGCCAGCAGACGGCCAGCATGGTCCGCCCCGCACGCAACAAAGGCCATCGTCCCCTTGGGGAAAAACGCGAAGCGGCTCAAGGGGTCAAATCCCAGCGGCCTCGTCCAGAAAAACGCGGGCGCGGCGCGGTGTCACCACCAGCGTTTCGCCCTCTTTGAAACCCATTTCCTTGAACTGCTGCGCAGGAATCTGCGCTTCGATCAAGGAGTCCGGGGACGCATTGTCCGCTGGTTTGTGGTCGTCGATTGGAATAAGTTCCAGCCGCGCAATGGGGCCCACCACGATGGCGCGGCTCAATTGCGCGACGATGCCGCGCGGGCGGCCTGCGGCGTCCAGTCCGGCGCCGGGCGCATAGCGTTCCACATCCAGGTCGTGCGGGCGCACATAGGCGAAGGCCTTGGCGTTCTGCGCCTGGCTGTGCTCGGGCGAATCCAGCTCGATGCCTTCGAGGTGCACCAGCCCCTCGTGCGCACGGCCGTGGAACAGGTTCACATCGCCCAGAAAACCATAGACGAAGGGGCTGGCCGGCTGGTCCCACACCTGCTGGGGCGAGCCGCTTTGCTCGATGCGGCCCTGGTTGATGACAACCACACGGTCGGCCACTTCCAGCGCTTCTTCCTGGTCGTGCGTCACAAAGATGCTGGTCACATGCAGTTCGTCGTGCAGGCGGCGCAGCCAGCGGCGCAGTTCCTTGCGCACCTTGGCATCGAGCGCGCCAAAGGGCTCGTCGAGCAGCAGCACCTTGGGCTCCACCGCCAGCGCCCGGGCCAGAGCGATCCGCTGGCGCTGGCCGCCCGAGAGCTGCGATGGGAAACGCTCGGCCAGCCAGTCCAGCTGCACCAGCTTGAGCAGGTCCATGACCTTCTGCTTGATCTGTGCTTCGCCGGGCCGCTGGCCGCGCGGCTTGACGCGCAGGCCAAAGGCCACGTTCTCGAACACCGTCATGTGCCGGAACAGCGCGTAGTGCTGGAACACGAAGCCCACGTTGCGCTCGCGCACATGCACGTCGGTGGTGTCTTCGCCGCTGAAGTGGATGCTGCCGGTGTCGGGCGTCTCCAGCCCCGCGATGATGCGCAGCAAGGTGGTCTTGCCGCAGCCCGAGGGTCCCAGCAGCGCGATGAGTTCGCCCGATGCGATATCGAGGCTGACATCGCGCAGGGCCTGGAAGTCGCCAAACTGCTTGCTGACGTTGCGGATTTCAATGCTCATGGTGTTCTTCCTTCAGCGGGCGACAGCCGCAGGTGCGGGCCGCTCGGGCGGCAACTCGGCGGCGGCTTTCAGGGCCTGCTCGTTGCGGTGTTCGGCAATGGTCTTGATGACCAGGGTGACCAGGGCCAGCAAGGCCAGCAGAGAGGCGGCGGCAAACGCGGCGACCGACTGGTACTCGTTGTAGAGAATTTCCACATGCAGCGGGATGGTGTTGGTCTGCCCGCGGATATGGCCCGACACCACCGACACCGCGCCGAACTCGCCCATGGCGCGTGCATTGCACAAAATCACGCCATAGAGCAGGCCCCACTTGATGTTGGGCAGGGTCACGTGCCAGAAGGTCTGCCAGCCGGTGGCGCCCAGCACGATGGCGGCCTGCTCCTCGTCGTTGCCCTGGGCCTGCATCAGCGGGATCAGCTCGCGCGCAATGAATGGAAAGGTCACGAACACGGTGGCCAGCACGATGCCGGGCACGGCAAAGATGATCTTGATGTCGTGCGCTTGCAGCCAGGGGCCGAACCAGCCCTGGGCGCCGAACATCAGCACATAGACCAGCCCGGCAACCACGGGCGATACCGAAAACGGCAGGTCCACCAGCGTGGTCAGAAACGCCTTGCCCCGGAACTCGTACTTGGCAATGCACCAGGCGGCTGCCACGCCAAACACCAGGTTCAGCGGTACGGCAATCAAGGCAGTAATAAGCGTGAGCTTGATGGCCGACCAGGCATCGGGCTCGCGCAGGCCTTCCAGGTAGGCGCCAAAGCCCTTGCGCAGCGCCTCGGCAAACACGGCAGCGAGCGGCAGCACCAGGAACAGCAGCATGAAGGCCAGCGCCATGCCGATCAGCGTGTAGCGCACCCAGGGCGCTTCGGTCGTGCCGGCGCGCGCGCGGCGAACAGTTCGATTATTCATGTCGTTTGTGCAAGGCGCAGTGCGCTTGAAGCGGGCGCAGCCCAGACCAGTGCCCCCGTGGAACTGGCTTTGCCAGGCCGCCGGGTGCATCCCCCTCCCGCGAAGCGAGAGAGAGGGAAGGCGCGAAGCGACTCAGGGGGTGATTCATGACTTCCGGCGCTGCCAGGCCTGCAGCGCGTTGATGACCAAGAGCAAGATGAAAGAAATCACGAGCATCACCACCGCCACGGCCGTGGCGCCTGCATAGTCGTACTGCTCCAGCTTGCCGATGATGATGAGCGGTGTGATCTCCGACACCATGGGCATGTTGCCCGCGATGAAGATCACCGAGCCGTATTCACCCACCGCCCGCGCAAACGCCATGGCAAAGCCGGTGAGCAGCGCGGGCGTGATGGAGGGCAGGATGACCTTGGTGAAGGTCTGAAAACGCGTGGCGCCCAGGCAGGTGGCCGCTTCTTCGAGTTCTTTCTCGGCGTCTTCGAGCACGGGCTGCACGGTGCGTACCACGAACGGCAGACCGATGAAAATGAGCGCGATCACGATGCCGGCGGGCTTGAACGCCAGCTGGATACCCAGAGGCTCCAGGATTTGCCCGACCCAGCCGTTGCTGGCCAGCAAGGCGGTGAGCGAAATACCTGCCACGGCGGTGGGCAGCGCAAACGGCAGGTCCACCAGCGCATCGGCGATTTTCTTGCCCGGAAACTTGTAGCGCACCAGCACCCAGGCGATCAGCAGGCCAAACCCCAGATTGACCAGCGCCGCCAGAAAAGAGGCGCCAAAAGTGAGCCGGTACGAGGCCAGCACGCGCGGAGCGCTGACAGCGGCCCAGAACTGCTCCCAGGTCAGGGTGAAGGTCTTGAAGATCAGCGCCGACAGCGGGATCAGCACGATGATGCTCAAGTAGAACAGCGTGTAGCCCAGCGTCAGGCCAAAGCCGGGCAGCACCCTTTGGGGCGTACGCCGGCCGGCCTGCGCGGAGGGCGGCACGGCGCCCCGCGCGGGCACAGAGGTCGCAGCACTCATGGCTTACTTGGCGCTATACAGCTTGTCGAACTGGCCGCCATCGTTGAAGTGCACCTTCTGCGCCTCGGTCAGACTGCCGAAGTACTTGGCCACGGTGAACTGCTTGAGCGGCTTGAACGTGGCTTCGTACTTCTTGAGCACTTTCTCCGAACGCGGACGAATGGCGTGCTTGGCAGCGATTTCCTGCGCCTCGTCGGAGTACAGGTAATCCAGGTAGGCCTTGGCCAGCTGCGCCGTGCCCTTCTTGGCCACAGTGCGCTCGACCACGGCCACGGGGTTCTCGGCCACCACACTCACCGACGGATAGATCGCATCGACCTTGCCCGCGCCAAACTCGCGGTCGATCGACACCACTTCGGATTCGAACGTGATCAGCACGTCGCCCTGGTTGCGCTGCAAAAACGTGGCCGTGGCGTCGCGGCCGCCCTTGGCCAGCACCGGCACGTTCTTGTAGAGCTTGCCCACAAACTCGGCGGCCTGCGCATCGGTGCCACCCTTTTCGCGCACGGCACCCCAGGCGGCCAAGTAGGCATAGCGGCCGTTGCCACCGGTCTTGGGGTTCACCACGATCACCTGCACACCGGGCTTGATGAGGTCGTCCCAGTCCTTGATGCCCTTGGGGTTGCCGTTGCGCACCAGAAACAGCATGGTGGACGTGGTGGGCGATGCATCGTTGGGGAACTTCTTGGACCAATCCTTGGCGACCACGCCGTTGTCGGCCAGGAACTGCACATCGGTGGTGGTGTTCATGGTGACCACATCGGCGGCCAGGCCGTCGTTCACGGCGCGCGCCTGGGCGCTGGAGCCGGCGTGCGACTGGTCGATCTTCACGTCCTGGCCGGTGGTCTTCTTGTAATGCGCGGCAAACGCTGCGTTGTAGTCCTTGTAGAACTCGCGGGCTACGTCGTACGACACATTGAGCAGCTGGTTCTGCGCAGCAGCCAAACCACTGCTCGCCAGGGCCAGTGCGGCCAGAAGGGTCTTGAGTTTCAGAGAAGTCGTCATGGTGCGTCGCCTGATGAAAAGCTGGGGATTGACCATTGTGCGGAATGACGCTTAAAACTCAAAAGAATATATTTTTGTTAATTAATCGAATTTAATAATATAGAAAGTTCAGCTTGCAGACCAGAATGCGAAAGACATGGTGTGCTTCACCAAAAACTGCCGCCAGTGCTTTACTCGTAAGCACAAGTAGCTATTGATTCAGAAGTATTTTTACAACACCGGCGCTGCAGGCGAAGCCTGCGCATGGCCGGGCACCGGGGCGCGGACCACGGTGGGCTCGCCCTGCAACGACTGCAGCAGCGCCCAGCCCAGCGGCCATTCGCCATGGCCGGAGTCGATATTGAGGTGCCCGGCGTTCTGCATGCGCACGAATTCGCTGCCCCAGGCCCGTGCGTAGGCACCCGCCAGGCGGATGGGGCAATACGGGTCGTTGCTGCTGGCCACCACGATGGAACGGTAGGGCAGCGCAGCAAAGGGCACGGGCGCAAAGTCGTTCAGGACGGCGCGGCGCTCGGGATCGGCCGGGGCCACCAGCAGCGCGCCGCACACGCGGGCTGCGGCTTGCGCGCCCATATGGGTGACGGCAATGCAGCCCAGGCTGTGCGCCACGATGACCACGGGGTGGGGCGCAGCCAGCACGGTCTTTTCAAGCTGGCCCACCCACGCCAGCCGCGTGGGCGTGATCCAGTCATCCTGCACCACGCAGCGGGCCTGGGGCAGGCGCTCGGCCCACAGGCTTTGCCAATGGCCGGGGCCGGAGTCGCGCCAGCCCGGAACGATGATGATGGAAGTGGTGGTCACAGCGCTGGCATTCTGCGATCCACTCTTTAAAACCCAAACGACTTAATTCTTGTTATTTAATCGCCAAAACATCTATTCAAACCATGGAAGGGGCTAGACGCCTAGATGCCTGCGCCATCCAACCCCTGTCCGGCCATGCGGGTGACCTGGCTGCTGCAACCCGGCATGGTTTCGCCCAAATAGTCCAGAAACCGCCGCACCGCGGGCGACAGTCCCCGGCGCGAAGGAAACACCGCATGCACGATGCCGCGTGGTGGCGCCCAGTCGGGCAGCAAGTGCACCAGGCGGCCCACGCGCAACTCTTCGATGCACATGTAGTCGGGCAGCCAGCACATGCCGGTGCCAGCCAGGGCGGCGAATTTGAGGGTGAGCAAGTCATCGGCCACATAGCGCGGCTGGTGGTGCACCGTCTGTTCACGGCCGCCTTCGCCGACGAGACGCAGCGTGGAGCGCCCATCCACGGCCGACATGGCAATGCTGTCCAGCCGGGCCAGGTCTTCCAGTGTGCGCGGCATGCCCTGGCGCGCCAGCAAGTCGGGGCTGGCCACCAGAATCTGCCGGGCATCGTCGAGGCGCTTGACGACCATGCTGCCACTGTCCTCCAGCGTGGAACGCACGCGCAGCGCCACGTCGATGCCCTCCTCCACCAGATTCACCGCGCGGTTGCTCACCAGCATCTCGACCCGCACTTCGGGATAGGTGGCCAGAAACTGCGGCATCAGCTCGGCCAGCACCGTCTGCGCCAGCGTGACGGGGCAGCTCACGCGGATGGTGCCGCGCGGGGTGGTCTGCACCTGGGCCACGGTGTCGGCCGCGGCCTGGGCCGATTCGCGCATGGCCTGGCAGTGGCGCAGATAGGCCTCGCCCACTTCGGTCAGCGAGAGCTTGCGCGTGGTGCGCTGCAACAGGCGCACGCCCAGCTGGGTTTCCAGCTCCGACACCCGCCGCGACAGCCGGGATTTGGGAATGCCCAGGGCTCGGCCCGCAGCGGCAAACCCACCACGCTCCACCACTTCGGCGAAATACAGCATGTCGTTGAGATCTTGCATGGCGATGATTGTCCTATAAGCGGGACAATCTATCGCAATTTTGCTGGCTTATCAACAAATCAAGATCCATCGACAATTGATACCCAGGCCACACCAGGTGGCTCCCTACACCCCCCCGGAGAACCTCATGCAACTGCTTCACATTGATTCCGCCATCACCGGTGCCAATTCCGTTTCGCGCCAGTTGACCGCACAGATCGTGGCGGCCTACCAGGCCAACCACCCTGGCACCCAGGTGAGCTATCTCGACCTGGTGGCCAATGCTCCCGCCCACTTCACCATGGACGCCATGGCGCCCCGTACCGGCCAGACCGATGGCCTGAGCGAAGTGCAAAAGCGCGAGAACGCCGTGTCCGAGCAACTGGTGAGCCAGTTCCTGGCGGCCGATGTGGTGGTGATTGGAGCCCCGTTCTACAACTTCAGCATTCCCACCCAGCTGAAGGCCTGGATTGACCGCATTGCCCAGCCCGGCCGCACATTCCAGTACACCGCCAACGGCCCCGAAGGCCTGGCCAAGGGCAAGACGGTGATCATTGCCTCCACCCGTGGCGGCGTGTATTCCACCAGCGAAGGCGGTCAGGCCATGGAACACCAGGAGAGCTATCTCAAGGTTGTGCTGGGCTTCTTCGGTGTGACCGATGTGCGCTTTGTGCGCGCTGAAGGCGTGGCCATGGGCGACGCCGCCAAGGCCCAGGCTCTGGCCGATGCCGCCCAGGCCATCCGCAACCAGGCTGCCGCCAACCAGGCCCAGGCAACGCAAGTTGCCTGAGACACAGGGCGCCACGGGCGCCCTGTTTTCTCTCTCGCCATTCATGAAGCCCGGCCTTGCGCCGGGTTTTCTGCGTTTGGTTTCAAATACGGCTCTATTGCATGTCCAACACGCGTGAGCCGCTATTTATTCACCAGCACAACTCAGGCGTGCTTCTTGATCCAGGCCACGTACTGGTTCATCCAGCCCTGCAAAAACTCGCGGCTACCCGCACCGATGCCGCCATCGGCATCGAACAACCCTTCCTTGGCATGGATGAAGGCCTCGGGCTGGCCCAGCGTGGGCATGTCGAGGTAGGCCAGCACATTGCGCAGGTGCTGCTGCGCCATCGAGGTGCCAATGGCGCCCACCGATGCACCAATCACCCCCGCCGGCTTGCCGGCCCAGGCGCTTTGCCCGTAGGGGCGTGAGGCGTTGTCGATGGCGTTCTTCAGTACCCCTGGAATCGAGCGGTTGTATTCCGCCGTGACAAACAGCACGCCCTGCGCGGCCTTGACCTCACCCTTGAAGCGCAGCACCGATGCAGCCTGCTGGCCATCGTCGTCCTGGTTGTAGAGCGGCAGATCGTCCAGGCGCAGCTGCGTGAAGCTGAAGTCTGCGGGCGCCAGCCGGGCCAGCGCCGTAGCCAGCTTGCGGTTGAATGAATCCTTGCGAAGACTGCCGACGATGACGGCGATGTTGTACTGGCTCATGAAAACCTCCTGAGGACGAAAACACCCGGCAAAGCACCGGGAGGCCATGGTAGCGTTTCAGGACACCCCATGCCAGCGGCGAACCAGGACAACCACACAGCCTGCCAACCCAGCAGAATGGACCATGAAAAAAGCTGCTGGCGCTTGATTGCAAAGCGTCAGCAGCTATTTTTTGAGTAGCAAAAATCAGAACCCGGGCAGCACCGACCCCTTGAACTCCACTTCGATGAACTTGCGGATCTCCTCGGATTGGTAGGCCTTGAGCAGCTGGGGCACCCAGGGCTTGTTCTTGTCGGCTTCGCGCACGGCGATCAGGTTCACATACGGGCTCTTAGCGCTTTCCAGGGCGATGGCGTCGGTCTTGGGGTTCAGGCCGGCCGAGATCGCAAAGTTGGTGTTGACGGCCGAGGCGTCCAGGTCGTCCAGTGAGCGCGGCAGCTGGGCAGCGTCCAGCTCGACAAACTTGAGCTTCCTGGGATTGCTCACCACATCGAGCGGCGTGGCCTTGAGGCCGGCACCCTCCTTGAGCTTGATCAGGCCCTTGTCCTGCAACAGCAGCAGCGCACGGCCGCCATTGGTGGGGTCGTTGGGCAGGCCAAAACGCGCACCTTCCTTGAGCTCGTTCAGGCCCTTGACCTTCTTCGAGTACAGGCCCATGGGGAAGTTGACGGTGTAGCCCACGGAGACGATCTTGTAGCCCCGGTCTTTCACCTGGGCATCGAGGTAAGGCTTGTGCTGGTAGGCGTTGGCGTCCAGGTCGCCCGCGGCCAGGGCGGCGTTGGGCTGCACGTAGTCGCTGAACTCGATCACCTGGATTTTCAGGCCGTCCTTCTCGGCCACTTTCTTGACCTGCTCGAAGATCTGGGCGTGCGGGCCGGCCGTCACGCCGATCTTGAGCGGCTTGTCCTGCGCCAGCGCGCCCGTGGTGAAACCGGCGGCCAGGGCCAGAGCGAGGGTGGATTGCAGCAGGGAGCGCTTGTTCACGGAGACACCTTTCGTTAAGAGATTCTTCGCATCTTAGGGTTGACCCTATAAAACGCAAACAACCGTTTCTTTATTTCATTAGCTCAATACTGCATAACGAACCGCCCATTGCCCATCAACCACGCAGCGCCACATTGTTGAGTTTGTCCAGCCGCTCGGGCCAGGTGGCTTCGGTGGCGGACTGCAGCAGGATGCGCGTCCAGGCCACCCAGGCGTCCCACTGCACGCGCTTGTCCCACGCATTGCCCCAGGCGCTGAAGCACTGCAGCGCACTCTGGGCGGCGTGCCTGGCGTCGTCACACCGGCCCGCCGAAAGATACAGCTGCGCCAGCACCATCTGCGGCTCGCCCACCCAGGGGTTGTGGCGCACGGCCTGCTCCAGCACGGCGGTGGCCACGTCCACATCCACCAGCGGCTGGTCTTGCTGGATCACCGACCAGTACAGCGAGGTGGCCGCCGACTCGGCCGCCACCGACAGGTGCTGCGTGCAGCCGGCAAACACCGGCGGCAGCGGCAGCAGCCCCACGAGCCCAGGGTGCTGCAGCGCCTGCCCCAGCGCTGCGATCTGGTGCAGCATGCGCCCCGTGGGCCGCATGGGCCCGGGCCACAGCGATGCCGCCCAGTGCACGGCCTGCGGGCGGTGCTGCACGTTGGGAAAGCGCGAGTAGATATCGTCCTGCCAGCTGAACCATTGCTCGATGGTGTCGGCCATGCTCACCACAATGAAGGCGGCCACCTCGTAGGGCGTGAGCACATGGCGCTGCCCGTCCTTGTCGAGCGCCAGGCTGCCATCGGCCTGCAGCCCACCGCCCAGCACGCGCTGCACGAACTGCGTGCGCGACTGGGTACAGAACAGGTACACGAGGAGCTCGGCCGGCTCGCCCACCAGATCGCGCAGGCGGGCACGCTCGCTGGCCGGGTCGAACTTAACCAGATCCACAAAGGCATTGCCGTACACGCTGTGCAGCAAGCCCAGCAGGCGCACATCACGCGGTTGCTGCCACAGCGTGAGCGAGCGCGCCACGCCCACCAGGTGGTGGCGGAAGGTGCCCGCCTTGTGCCAGTCCTGCCCCACATTGCGGGCCAGCACGGTGGGCAGCACCGGGGCCAGGTCGAGGTCGTGGGCAATCCACTCGTCATCCAGCAGCGCCTGGGCGCGGGTAAAAAGCTGCTGGTCCAGGGGGTGCAAGCGCAGGGTCATGGCGTGTTGTCTCCGTCAGTCGGTCGGTGAAGCGCACAGTATCGGTGCTTGGCACCCCCGAAGCTGCCAGCGCCTCGGCCAGGAACCCCACGAACGCCTGCACCCGCGTCGAAAACTGATGCCGCTGCGGGTACACCGCATAGATGTCGGCCGCAGGCGTGTGGTACTGCGCCAGCACGGGCTCCAGCAGGCCTTGCGCCAGGTGGCGGTTCACATCCCAATCGGCACGCATCACGATGCCGTGGCCCTGCAGCGCCCACAGCACGGCGATCTCACCGTCGTTGGTGGTCAGGTTGCCGGTGATCTTGATCGACTCGGTGTGCGCCTTGCTGCCGCGCCCGGTGGTCAGGCGCCACAGGCCATAGGCCTCGTCGCCCTGGCGGATGCCGATGCACTGGTGCTCCATCAGATCGCGCGGCACGCGGGGCCTGCCGTGGCGGTCCAGGTAGGCAGGCGCGGCGCACAGCACGCGCCGATTGGGCGCGATGCGGCGGGCAATCACACGGCCGTCGGGCGGCTCGCCAAAGCGCACGCACAGGTCATAGGCATCGTCGGTGATGGGCGGCGGGTGCACCGACAGCTGCAGCTGCAGCTGCACATCCACCTCGGGGTACTGGCGCACAAAGTCCGAGATCACCGGGGCAACGTGCATGCGGCCAAACCCCAGGGTGGCATTCACCCGCAGCAGGCCCTTGGGGCTGGCCTTGGACTGCACGATAAGTTCGTCGAGCGCATCGATCTCGCGCAGGATGCGGCGCGCGTGCTCCAGCAGCAGTTCGCCCTCGGGGGTGAGGCCCATGCGCCGGGTGGTGCGGTTGATGAGCACCACGCCCAGGCGGCGTTCCATCTGCGCCAGGTGTTTGCTGACCGCCGCCGTGGAAATGCCCATTTCGCGCCCCGCGGCGCTCAGGCTGGGGCTGGCGGCCAGCGCCGAAAAGAAACCCAATTCTGCGGGCTGGATGGTGGAGCTCATCGAATCTCTCTTAGAATTTATCCGTAAATAATGTTGACTGGCAGCTCGATCTTGCGCAGGGCGATGATGGCTGCCGCCAGGTGGTTGAGCGCCAGGAAGGTGTGTTCGAGCTTTTCGTAGCGCACCAATAGTTTCCTGAATCGGTTGAACCAGCCATGACAGGCCTCGACCACCCAGCGGCGGGCCTTCTTCTTTGGCTCTCGCTTTTTCTGCGCCGCTTCGCTCTTGCGACTGACCACATGCGGGATATAGCCATGGGCAAGGATCACGGCCATGGCGCCTTTGCCCCGATAGCCCGCATCGGCGCACAGATGTTTGGATCGACG
>NZ_FNQJ01000037.1 GCF_900107605.1 Acidovorax soli
CAGGCCACCTTCGCCAGCAAGGTTGAACTCACGGCCGACCAAGTCAGCGTCACCCGCGAAGTCGACGGCGGCCTGGAAACCCTGCAGCTTTCGCTGCCCGCCGTCATCACCACCGACCTGCGCCTGAACGAGCCCCGCTACGTCACCTTGCCCAACATCATGAAGGCCAAGAAAAAGCAGCTCGACACCGTCAAGCCCGAAGACATCGGCGTCGATGTGGCCCCGCGCCTCAAAACCCTGAAGGTGACCGAACCCGCCAAACGCGGCGCCGGCATCAAAGTGGCCGACGTCGCCGCCCTGGTGGAAAAGCTGAAAAACGAAGCGAAAGTCATTTGACCCCCCTGAGCCGCTTCGCGTCTTCCCCCCAGGGGGACGACACCCTCGGTGCGGGGCGGCCCTTCCTCGGTGTCTCGTGCCTCGGCCTCGGTTGAACGATGACCGCGGTGGATACCGACATCACTCAAGATTCAAGAGAAAGACGACTGCCATGACATCTCTCGTTATTGCTGAACACGACAACGCCACCATCAAGGGCGCCACCCTCAACACCGTCACCGCCGCAGCCGCCTGCGGCGGCGAAGTCCATGTGCTGGTCGCCGGCCACAACGCAGGCGCCGCCGCCCAGGCCGCTGCACAAATTGCCGGAGTTGCCAAAGTCATCCACGCCGACGCCCCCGGCCTCGAACACGGCCTGGCCGAGAACGTCGCAGCGCAAGTGCTGGCCATCGCAGGCAACTACAGCCACATCCTGTTCCCCGCCACCGCAGGCGGCAAGAACGTCGCCCCGCGCGTGGCCGCCAAGCTCGACGTCGCCCAGATCAGCGACATCACCAAGGTGGTGAGCCAAGACACCTTCGAGCGCCCCATCTACGCCGGCAACGCCATCGCCACCGTGCAAAGCGCAGACAGCGTCAAGATCATCACCGTGCGCACCACCGGCTTTGACGCCGCAGCCGCCACCGGTGGCTCCGCCGCAGTGGAAACCGCAACCGCCACCAACGATGCCGGCAAGAGCAAGTTCATGGGCAGCGAAATCGCCAAGAGCGACCGCCCCGAGCTGACCGCCGCCAAGATCATCGTCTCGGGTGGCCGGGCCCTGGGCAGCAAGGAAAAGTTCGACGAAGTCATGACCCCGCTGGCCGACAAACTCGGAGCCGCTCTGGGTGCCAGCCGCGCAGCGGTGGACGCGGGCTACGCGCCCAACGACTGGCAAGTGGGCCAGACGGGCAAGATCGTGGCGCCGCAGCTGTACGTGGCAGCGGGCATCTCGGGGGCGATCCAGCACCTGGCGGGCATGAAGGACTCCAAGGTGATCGTGGCGATCAACAAGGACCCGGAGGCGCCGATCTTCAGCGTGGCCGACTATGGGCTGGAGGCGGATTTGTTCCAGGCCGTGCCGGAACTGGTCAAGGCGCTTTAAAGCCTGTCCGTCCGCAAAAAGGCATCGCTTGCGATGCCTTTTTTTTGACATTGCATCCTCTCGGAGAACCCCATGAGCTACACCGCCCCCGTCAAGGACATGCTGTTCAACATGCAGCACCTGGCCCATATTGAACAGATCGCGCAGATCCCCGGCTTCGAGGACGCCGGCCTGGACACCGCCGCTGCCGTGCTGGAAGAGTGCGCCAGGTTTACCGAGGGCGTGCTGGCTCCGCTCAACTTCGAGGGCGACAAGAATCCGTCGTCCTGGAAGGACGGCGTGGTCACCGCTACGCCGGGCTTCAAGGACGCGTTTCGCCAGTTCACCGAAGGCGGCTGGCAGGGCCTGCAGCACCCGCAAGACTTCGGCGGCCAGGGTTTGCCCAAGACCATTGGCGCGGCTTGCACGGAAATGCTCAACAGCGCCAACATGAGCTTCGCGCTGTGCCCGCTGCTGACCGATGGCGCCATCGAGGCGCTGCTGACCGCCGGCAGCGACGAGCTCAAGGCCATCTACCTCGAAAAACTCATCTCCGGCCAGTGGACCGGCACCATGAACCTGACCGAGCCGCAGGCCGGCTCCGACCTCGCGCTCGTGCGTACCAGGGCCGAGCCGCAGCCCGACGGCACGTACAAGGTTTTCGGTACCAAGATCTTCATCACCTGGGGCGAGCACGACATGGCCGAGAACATCGTCCACCTCGTGCTGGCCCGCGTGGCGGGAGCGCCCGAGGGCGTGAAGGGCATCAGCCTGTTCGTCGTGCCCAAATTCCTCGTCAACCAGGATGGCAGCCTGGGCGCGCGCAACGATGCACATTGCGTGAGCATCGAGCACAAGCTGGGCATCAAGGCCAGCCCCACGGCTGTGCTGCAGTTTGGCGACCATGGTGGCGCCGTGGGTTATCTTGTCGGTGAAGAAAACCGCGGCCTCGAATACATGTTCATCATGATGAACGCCGCGCGCTATGGCGTGGGCATGCAAGGCATCGCGGTGGCCGAGCGCGCCTACCAGAAGGCCGTGCAGTATGCCCGCGACCGCGTGCAGAGCCGCCCCGTGGACGGCAGCATCAACGCCAGCGCAGCCATCATCCACCACCCGGACGTGCGCCGCATGCTCATGACCATGCGCGCCACCACAGAAGGCTGCCGCGCCATGGCCACCGTGGCGGCGGCTGCCTACGATGCCGCCCACCACCACCCCGATGCCGAGGTGCGCAAGCAGAACGCCACGTTCTATGAATTCATGGTGCCGCTGGTCAAGGGCTACAGCACCGAGATGAGCCCGGAAGTCGCCAGCCTGGGCGTGCAGGTGCACGGCGGCATGGGCTTCATCGAGGAAACGGGCGCGGCGCAGTACTACCGCGACGCCAAGATCCTGACCATCTACGAAGGCACCACCGCCATCCAGGCCAACGACCTGGTGGGCCGCAAGACCGCGCGCGACGGCGGCCAGACGGCCAGGGCGATTGCCGCGCAGATCGAAAAAACCGAAGCCGAACTGCTGGCCAGCGGCACCCCCGCCGCCAAGACCGTGGCGCGCCGGCTTGCGGCGGCACGCCAGGCCTTCCTGGATGTGGTGGACTTCGTCATCGGGGGCGCCAAGGTCAGCCCCAATGCGGTTTTTGCCGGCAGCGTGCCTTATCTCCTGCTGGCAGGCAAGCTCGTGGCGGGCTGGCAGCTGGCGCGCAGCCTGCTGGTGGCCGAGGACCTGTTGCCCAAGGGACAGGACGAAGCCTTCCTGCGCGCAAAAATCACCACGGCGCAGTTCTATGCCGAGCACATCCTGGTCAAGGCACCGGGCCTGCGCGACAGCATTGTCGAAGGCGCCGCCAGCGTGACCGATCTGGCGCTGGACGCCTTCTGAGACTGCCTGCCCTGTGAAAGCTCCCTGCGGTGCAGGGACTGTCTGCTAAAAAATGATAGCTGCTAGCGCTTTTGGAATAAGCGCTAAAGGCATGTTTCATTCATATTTTTCGGAAAGTTGTTGCCATGTCGAAACTGCCCCCCGTGTTGCAGAACCTGTCACTGCCCGTGATCGCATCGCCGCTGTTCATCATCAGCAACCCCAAGCTGGTGATCGAGCAGTGCAAGGCCGGCGTGGTGGGAGCCATGCCCGCGCTCAACGCCCGCCCCGCCGAGCTGCTCGACGAATGGCTGGCCGAGATCACCGAAGCCCTGGCCGCCTACAACCAGGCCCACCCCGACAAGCCTGCGGCGCCCTTTGCCATCAACCAGATCGTGCACAAGAGCAACGACCGGCTGGAGCATGACATGCAGGTCTGCGCCAAGTACAAGGTGCCGATCATCATCACCAGCCTGGGCGCCCGCGAAGACGTGAACCAGGCCGTGCATGCCTGGGGCGGCATCGTGCTGCACGACATCATCAACAACAAGTTCGCGCACAAGGCAATTGAAAAGGGTGCCGACGGCCTGATCGCCGTGGCGGCCGGTGCGGGCGGCCATGCGGGCGTGAAGAGCCCGTTTGCACTGATCCAGGAGATCCGCCAGTGGTTCGACGGCCCGGTGGCGCTCAGCGGCTCCATCGCCAGCGGCGGCGCGGTGCTGGCCGCGCAGGCCATGGGTGCGGACTTTGGCTACATCGGCTCGGCCTTCATTGCCACGCACGAGGCGCGGGCCTCGGATGCCTACAAGCAGGCCATCGTGGAAGGCAGTTCAGACGACATCGTCTACAGCAACCTGTTCACCGGCGTGCACGGCAACTACCTGGCGCCGTCGATCCGCGCGGCGGGCATGGACCCGGACAACCTGCCCGAGTCCGACCCGAGCAAGATGAACTTTGGTGGCGACGCCAAGAAGGCGTGGAAGGATATCTGGGGTTGCGGGCAGGGTATCGGGGCGATCAATGCAGTGACCAGTACGGCGGAGCTGGTGGCCAAACTGCGGGGTGAGTATGAGGCGGCGCGGGCGCGGTTGAAGTTGTAATTTTGGCTGTGGCGCTTGTGTGTCTTGCGCTGGCAGCTATTGTTTTTGTGGTTTTGACTATGCCTTGGCTGAGGTCGGAGGCCGGGTCTCGGCCCGGCGGCCGACTCACTTTCTTTTGCTTCGCCAAAAGAAAGTAAGCAAAGAAAAGGCGACCCTGCTGTCTGCGACGGGTTTTTGGGGTCAGAGCCCCAATTCACCGAGCCTACGGCTCGCCCCGAAGGGGTGCGGTGCTACGCATCGCAGTGAAATGGGTGTCTGACCCCAAAAACCCGCAACCTGGGGTGCTCGGTCGCGGGGTGCGCCGTGGAACTCACTTCGCTGCTGCGCAGCTGCGTTCAAACAACCACGGCGAGTCAGTTCACGAAGTGGGTGTGTCCTGCGGCACACCCGCCGCCCCGCGCCCTGCGCGCCCCAGGCGCAGCCAGAAGGGCTTGGGGCAGCCAAACAACCAACAGCCCCACGGGCCATCGCTGCGCTCGGCCCAAGTTGCGCAGCGCGAGGCGCTTGCGCCCGCGAGATTGGGCCGAGCGCAGCGATGGCCCGAACGGATGTTTGGCCGCTACCCCATCTGGCTGCGCCTGCGGCGGGGCGGTTGCGGGGTGAGCATGGGCGCCAGTGCGCCCATGCCTCGTCAACTGACTCGCCGTGGTTGTCCGAGCGGCGCGCGCAGCGCAAAGCGAGTTCCACGGCGCACCCCGCAACCGCTCCGACGCAGGTTTGCCCCCACGCATAGCGTGGGGGTCGCAGACTGTGGGTCGCCTTTCTTTTGGGTACGTTTCTTTGGCGAAGCAAAGAAAAGTACCTCGCCCGCCGGGGCGAGACCCGGCCTCCGCCCTCAGCAAACGCACGCAGCAAACTGCAAAAACAATAGCTACGAGCGCAATCCAGCAAATTGCCGAACCCCAATCCAACCCCAAAACTCACAACCCGTAAGTCAACTCCCGCGCCTTCCCCCAGAACACCCGGTACATGAAGATGGTGTACAGAATGATTGCCGGCAGCGTGATCGCCACCCCCACCCCGATCACCGCCAGCGATTCGGTGGCGCTGGCCGCCTCCCACACCGTCAGCCGGTCGATCACGATGTAGGGATAGATGCTGTAGGCCAGCCCGAAGAAGGCCAGTACGAAGATCAGCACGGTGGCCGCGAACACGATCCAGCCATAACCAGCCGCTACCACGCGCGGTGCTGCCAGCACATGGCGGATGGCAAAGAACGCCGCCACGCACGCCAGCGGAATCGGCAGCAGGGCGAACAGCTCGGGCAGCACAAACCATTTGTCGAACACCGTGCGGCTGACCAGCGGCGTGGCCAGCGAGATTCCCATGAGCGCGAAGCCCATGGGCCACAGGGCGCCCTGGCCCCAGCGGGCGGCCTTGCGCTGCAGTTCGCCATCGGTCTTCATGATGAGCCAGCCCACGCCCAGCATGGCGTAGGCGGCGGGCAGGGTGAGCGCGATGCCGGTGGCAAACAGCATTCCCCACAGGTCACGCTGAAAGCCCGTGATGTAGGCGCCCAGCATCCAGCCCTGGGACAGCGTCGTGACCAGCGAGCCGGCGGCGAACACGCGGTTCCAGGTGGCCTTGTGGGCGTCGCGGGCCTTGACGCGAAAGTCGAATGCCACGCCGCGCAGCACCAGGCCCAGCAGCATCACCGCCACGGGCAGGTACAGGGCCGACAGCACCATGCCGTGCGCCATCGGAAAGCAGATCAGCAGCACGCCGATGCCCAGCACCAGCCAGGTCTCGTTGGCGTCCCAGAAGGGGCCGATGCTGGACACCATCACGTCTTTTTCGGCATCGGTGGCGAAGGGCAGCAGCATGCCAACGCCCAGGTCGTAGCCGTCCAGGATCACATAGGCCAGCAGCGCCAGGCCCATGATGGCCATGAAGATCAGGGGCAGGGCCGTGGCCCAGGTCAGCGTTTCCATGGGGGTTCCTCAACTGGCTTGAGCGGGTGCCGGGGGCGCCACGGCGGGCAGGGGCAGGGTCGAGTGCTCGGCCATGTACTTGATCACGCCGACATAGGCCGTGAGCAGCAGCACATAGACCGTGAGATAGGCCGCCAGCGTGCCGGCGACCATGGCGGGTGCGTGCGGTGCCACGGCGTCTGCCGTCCTGAACAGGCCATAGACCAGATAGGGCTGGCGACCGATTTCGGTCACGTACCAGCCGGCCAGCGTGGCCACCCAGCCCGAGAACGCCATGCCCACCAGCGTGTACAGCAAGGGGCGGGGCAGGGTGGCAAGGTCGTGTGCGCGGCGCCGGTACAGCACCCAGGCGGCCACCCAGGCAACGGCCAGCATCAGCAGGCCCAGGCCCACCATCACGCGAAAACCCCAGAAAACGGGCGCCACGGGCGGGTGGGCGCCGGGAAATTCGTTCAGGCCCTTGAGTTCCGCGTCGGCGTCGTGCGCCAGGATCAGACTGGCCCCCTTGGGGATCTGCAGGGCGTAGTCGGTGCGGCTTTCCTTCTCGTTGGGCCAGCCGAACAGTGTGAGGGGAGCGCCTTTTTCGGTGTGCCAGATGCCTTCGATGGCGGCGATCTTGGCGGGCTGGTGCTGCAGCGTGTTCAGGCCGTGCAGGTCGCCCATGAAGATCTGCAGCGGAATCACGAGGGCCACGGCCGTGATGGCGGTGCGCAGTGCCTTGCGCGTGCCCTCGGTGGCCGTGCCCTTGAGGAGCTGCCATGCGCTCACCCCGGCGATCAGAAAGCCTGCCGTGAGGGCCGAGGCCAGCAGCTTGTGGCCCAGGCGGTAGGGGAACGAGGGGTTGAACACGATGGCCAGCCAGTCCACCGCATGGAACTTGCCATCGATGATTTCGTAGCCGGCGGGCGTCTGCATCCACGAGTTCAGGCTCAGGATCCAGAAGGCCGACAGCGTGGTGCCAAAAGCCACCATCAGCGTAGCCACCAGGTGCACACGGTCGGACACGCGGCCGCGGCCGAACAGCATGATGCCCAGGAACGTGGCTTCGAGGAAGAAGGCGGAGAGCACCTCATAGCCCAGCAGCGGCCCGGCGATGTTGCCCGCGTGTTCCATGAAGCCCGGCCAGTTGGTGCCGAACTGGAAGCTCATGGTGATGCCCGAGACCACGCCCATGGCAAAGGTCAGCGCGAACACCTTGGTCCAGAAATAGTAGGCCTGCTCCCAGCCCGCCGCAGCCGGAGTGCCACGCGTGGCGTCGTGGCGCAGGCGGAAGAACACCAGGAACCAGCACAGCGCGATCGTGATGGTGGGAAACAGGATGTGGAAACTGATGTTGGCGGCAAATTGCAGCCGCGACAGCATGAAGGTGTCCATCGTCAAACCCCCTTGTCCTTGGCGGCGGCGCCTTTGCCGGTGAGCCGGTCCTTGAATTCGAGCACGCGGGTGACGGCCGTGCCCATGCCCATCAGCTGCATCGCCGTTTCGGGGGCGAGGCGCTGCACGTCGTCAAACCAGGTCATGAGCCGGTCGATCAGCTCGTGCATGTCGCGCATGCGCTCCTGGGCATGGCGCTCTTCGTCCGACGTGGGCGCTTCGAGCAGCGCCATGCGCAGCATGGACAACGTGGGCTCGATCTCGCGGCGGCGGCGTTCTTCGGCCAGCACGCGGAAGATCTCCCACACATCTTTGGGCGCCTCGAAGTACTCGCGCCGGTCGCCGGGCTGGTGGCTGAGCTTGACCAGGCGCCAGGATTGCAGCTCCTTGAGGCCCATGCTCACGTTGGAGCGCGAAAACTCCAGGGCTTCGGCAATCTCGTCCGCATTCAGCGGGCGGGGCGACAGGAAGATGAGGGCATACATCTGGCCCACGGTGCGGTTGATGCCCCAGCGGCTGCCCATTTCGCCGAAATGGGCCACGAACTGGCGATTCAAAGGAGGTAAATGATTGACGTAGGTCATGGACACGCATTGTGCCTGTGATTTATCGAATTTTCAGTAATTACTGAAAATTCGATAAATTCAAGAGATGTTGAAAAAAGCGATGACCTGGGTACCTGCCGAGCGGGTCCCGGTACGGGCTCCAGCACGCGTTTGCCAGAAAGTGGACAATAGAAGGTTTTTCGCCCCGCGCCATGGCAGGCACCCTGCCGCCGCTCTGCTTTTCTGCATGACCTCTGCTCACTCCCGCACGCCGCTGATCGACATGGCCAAGGGCCTTGCCTGCGCCGCCATCGTGTGGCACCACCTTGCTTTTTATGGCCCCATGTCGGACATCGCGCAGCCGCTGGCACCGGATTTGATGGCTTGGCTGTACGAGTACGGGCGCATGGCCGTGCAGGTGTTTCTGGTGCTGGGCGGTTATCTTGCAGCCAGCAGCCTGGCGCCCCGGGGGCTGGCGCGGTTTGACAGCGCCAGCCAGCAGATCGCACGGCGTTTCGTGCGGCTGGTGGTGCCCTATGCCGTGGCGCTGTTGCTGGCCGTGGTGGTGGCGGCGCTGGTGCGCAACTGGACGGATCACCCCTCGGTGCCCGGTGCGCCCGATCTGGCCCAGCTGGTGGCCAATGCGCTGCTGCTGCAGGACATCGTGGGCGAAGAGGCGCTGTCGGCGGGCGTATGGTACGTCGCCATCGACTTTCAGCTTTTCGTGTGTTCCGTGCTGCTGTTCGCGCTGGTGCGGGCGTTTTGCACCGGAGAGCGGACGCACCACGCCGCCTGGGCGGGGCGTGCGCTGGTGGTGGGCGGCACGGCCGCCTCGTTGCTGGCGTTCAATCGCCAGCCGCAAATCGATATGTGGGCCCTGTATTTCCTGGGCGCCTATGGTATGGGCATGATGGCCTATTGGGCAGTGCAGGCACCGCGCGCCGGCGGGTGGATGGCGGCCATTGCCGTGCTGGGTGCCGCCGCCCTGGCGCTGGATTTCCGGGAGCGTATTGCCGTGGCGCTGGTGACGGCGCTCGCGCTGGCATGGGCGCTGCGGTCACCCCGCTGGCGGCAGTGGCCGGGGCTCGCACCGGTGGTGCGGCTCGGGCAGCGGTCGTACTCGGTGTTTCTGGTGCACTTTCCGGTGTGCCTGCTGGTCAATGCGGTGGTCGGCCACCTGTGGCCCGAATCGCCCGCCTGGAATGCGCTGGGCATGCTGGCGGCCTTCGCCTTGTCGCTGATGGCGGGGTGGCAGCTGTATGAGCGTGTGGAGCGCCATGTGCCGTCCTGGAGCACGGCGCTGCGCTGGCAGGCCGGGCTGGTGGGCACCGGCATGCTGGTGGCGGTGACCACCAGCCATTGGGGCCTGATGGCGTGATTGCTCCTGCCGTTCAGCGGTGCAGTTCGCCCGCACTCTCGGGCTGGTAGACGATGCTTTTCACCCGCACGGTCATGGCCTTGCCGCCAGGGCCGGGCCAGGCCAGTTCATCGCCCACCGACAGGCCCAGCAAGGCACTGCCCACGGGGGCAAAGATCGAGATGCGGTCGGCGCTGCCGTCCATGTCGCGTGGGTACACCAGCGTCAGGCAGAACTCCTTGCCGGTTTCCTGCATCGTGAACTGCACCGTGGAGTTCATGGTCACCACATTCGGCGGAATTTCCTCGGGCGCCAGCACATCGGCGCGGTCCAGCTCTGCCTGCAGGTCGGCCTTGCCCGGGAAAACGCTGGTCGGAATCGCCGCCAGCAATGCCTCAATGCGGTCCAGGTCCAGGGATGACAGGATGATCTGGGGTTTGCGCGCCATGCAGTACCTCGAAAGCTAGTTGTAAAGGCCGGGACTGTAGTGGATCGCGAATCTCGCACTGCATAGCGTGGTCAAAGCGGGTGCGGTTTCTTGCATGGATAAGCTAAAAAACTGTATATTTGTACAGTTATGCAAAGTGAAGCCCACCCCGATGATCTGCCCGGCGGCTTGCCGCCCGAAGCGCGCATTTCCATCCACGCCATTCGCGGCCGGGGTGCCGCCACGTTCATGCCCCACCGGTTCATGCACGATACCCGCACGGCAGTGGATGATGGCTGGGATTTCCCACTGGAGGATGCGGGCCAGGCCGTGCCGCCACCCACCCGCGTGCACCTGGAAACCGCACGCAGCGCGCTGTGCGCCAACGACTCTCCCGACATCTTTTTTGACCACTCGGTCAACCCCTACCGGGGTTGTGAGCATGGCTGCGTCTATTGCTATGCCCGGCCCACGCACAGTTATCTGAACCTGTCGCCAGGGCTGGATTTCGAGACGCAGATCATTGCCAAGCACAACATTGCCGCGGTGTTGCGCTCCGAGCTGTCACGCCCTGGCCATGTGCCGCGCCTGCTGAATATCGGCTCGGCCACCGACTGCTACCAGCCGGTGGAGCGCGAGCTGCGGCTCACGCGCGGCGTGATCGAGGTGCTGCGCGATGCGCGGCATCCATTTTCGCTCCTCACCAAGAGCAGTGGGGTCGAGCGCGACCTCGACCTGCTGGTGCCGCTGGCGGCGCAGCGCCTGGCGGCGGTGTATGTGACCATCACCACGCTGGATGCGCAGCTGGCCCGGCGCATGGAGCCGCGCGCGGCCGCGCCGCACCGGCGCCTGCGCACCATCCAAACCCTGGCCGAGGCCGGCGTGCCCGTGGGGGTGAGCGTGGCGCCGCAGATTCCCTTCATCACCGAAGACATGGAGCAGGTGCTGGAGGCCGCGCGCGATGCGGGTGCGCGCAGCGCCTTCTACACCGTGCTGCGCCTGCCCTGGGAGCTGGATGCGCTGTTTCGCGAATGGCTGGCGCTGCATTACCCCCAGCGCGCCGCCCGCGTGCAAGATCTGCACAACCTCGACAACGCCCAGCGCGGCGCAGGCAAAACCTACGACAGCGACTACACCACCCGCATGAAGGGCAGCGGCCTGTGGGCCGACCTGCTGCGCCAGCGCTTCACCGGCGCCTGCCGCAGGCTGGGGCTGAACCGCGAGCGCGTGGAACTGGACCTGGACCAGTTTCGCCCGGGGCTGGCGCGGGGGCAGGGCAGCCTGTTCTGAGCCGGCTGCGCGGCTGTGGCGCCGAGAGGGTGAAGGCTGGTGCGAACTATCCTTGCCACAGCCGCTGCACCACCTGCGTGTACAGCGGAATGCCCAGCACGATATTGAGCGGAAACGTCACCCCCAGCGACAGGCTGACATACAGCGAGGGTTCTGCCTCGGGGATGGCAAAGCGCACCACCGCGGGCACGGCGATGTACGACGCGCTGGCCGCCAACACCGCCAGCAGCACGGCGTCGCCCACGGGCACCTGCAGCAGCCAGGCCAGAGCAACCGCCAGGCTGGCATGCAGCAACGGCCCCAGCACCGCATAGGCCAGCAGCCAGGGCGATTGCCGGCGCACGGCGGGCAGGTTGCGCGCGGTAGAAAGTCCCATGTCCAGCAAGAACAGGCACAGCATGCCCTTGAACAGGTCGCCCGAGAAGGGCTGCATGGCTGCCTTGCCTGCATCGCCCGTCACCAGGCCAATCACCATGGCACCCAGCAGCAGCAATTGCGTGCCATCGGTAAACGATTCGTGCAGGATCTTGCCTATCGCCAGGCGCGGCCCCGGTGGGGCCGTTGCTGTGCCACCGTTGCCCATGGCCCCCGCGCCCAGGGTTGCCCCACCCACCGATGCCATCGCCACCACGGGCTGCACGCGGGTGATGGGAATTGCGGCAGTTGCCGGCGCCGCCTGACGCTGCCGCAGTGCATTGGCCAGCATCACTGCCAGGATGATGGCTGGTGACTCCATCAGTGCCATGACGGCCGCCATGTAGCCGCCGTAGGGCACCGATTGCGACTCCAGGTACTGCGTGGCCGTCACAAACGTCACCGCGCTCACCGATCCATAGGTGGCCGCCACGGCCGCTGCGTTGAAGCCCGACAGCACGCGCCGCAGCACCACATAGCCCGCCAGCGGCACCACCACGGCCAGCAGCACCGCCAGCCCCAGGCTGCTGGCAACGCTGGGAGTAAAGCCCGATGCCGCCAGCGCAAAGCCGCCCTTCAGGCCCAGCGCCATCAGCAGGTAGATCGACAAGAATTTCGAGATGGCCGCAGGCATCTCCAGGTTGGAGCGGACCAGGCCCGCAAACACCCCCAGGGCAAAAAATAGGACCGCAGGGTCCAGCAAGCTGTGCATCGTTCAACTCCTTTGGCCGGAATGCTATGCAGTCCATAGTGCAAAGTAAAATCGATTCGAATGCAGTCATCCATAGATAAAAATCGATGAATATCACGTTTCGCCAGTTGCGGCTTTTTCTGGCGCTGGCCGAAACCGGCAGTGTCAGCGCCGCCGCCAGGCGCATGCACGTCACGCAGCCCACGGCATCGATGCAGCTGCGCGAGGTGACGCAGGCCGTGGGCATGCCGCTGTACGAAGTGGTCTCGCGCCGGGTTCACCTTACCGAGGCCGGGCAGGTCCTGGCCCGCACGGCGCGGGCCATTGCCGGCGAGTGGGATGCGTTCGAGCAGCGCGTGGCGGGCGCCAAGGGGCTGACCAGCGGGCGCCTGAAGGTCGCCGTGGTGAGCACCGCCAAATACTTCATCCCCCGCCTGCTGGGCAGTTTCTGCAAGCTGCATCCGCAGATCGACATTTCGCTTGAAATCCTCAACCGCGACCACGTCATCACGCGCCTGCGCAGCAACCTGGACGATCTCTACGTCATGTCCATGCCGCCGGCCGACCTGCCGCTGGAGGACCAGATCCTGATGCCCAACCCGCTGGTGGTCATTGCCGCCGCCACCCACCCGCTGGCGCTCAGAAAGCGCGTCACGCTGGCGCAGCTGCAGGGAGAGCGGTTCATCCTGCGCGAAAAAGGCTCGGGTACCCGCATGGCCACCGATGCGCACCTGCGCCAGCGGGGTTTTACCCCGACCGCTGTGCTGGAGCTGGGCAGCAACGAGGCCATCAAGGAATCTGTGGAGGGGCAACTGGGCGTTTCCATCCTCTCCCGCCATGCGCTCGGTGCGCACCACGAGGGTCTGGCGGTTCTCCCGGTGCAGGGCTTTCCCATCCGGTCGCAGTGGCACCTGGTCTGGCCTCGGGGCAAGCAGCTGTCACCGATTGCCCAGGTGTTTCAGGGGCACTTGCTGAGCGAGGCGATAGGGTGGCAGGGGGCGCGGTGAGGCCGCGCGTTGTCAGCCCGCCGGGCGGCAGCCTGCAAACATGTCCAGCGCGGGGTTGTAGGCGCTGGTCTTCACGTCCATCAGGCCCAGCACCGAATGGAAGTAGTGGTCATGGCTGATGCGCCGCTCGGTCAGGTCCTTTTGCAGGCAGCCCGTGGTCAGATGGGTGCGTGACTGCATGGCGGGCGAGAGCCAGGTGATCCAGGGCACATGCTTTTGCACATCGGGTGCGATGGCATAGGGCAGGCCATGCAGGTAGATGTTGTTCTCGCCCAGAGATTCGCCATGGTCCGCGACGTACATCATCGCTGTTTGCGCTTGCTGGGATTGGGTTGAAAGCCAATGGAGCACGGAATCGAGGAACTGGTCGGTCTGCACGATGCTGTTGTCGTAGGCATTCACCACCTGCTCCTGCGTGCATTCCTGCAGGGCGGTGGCGGTGCATTCGGGCTGGAACTTCTTCAGGGCCTGGGCCGATCGCTTGTAGTAGGCCGGGCCGTGGCTGCCCATCTGGTGCATCACCAGCACGGTGCCGCGGTTGCGCTGCTCGGCGGGCAGTTCAGCCAGGCGCTTGTCCAGGTCCTTGAGCATGATGGGGTCGAGGCACTCGCCGTCAGGGCACAGGGCCGGGTCTGGCAGGGCCGTGGTATGCACCTGGCCGACGCGCTCGCACACGCCCTTGCAGCCGGCCTGGTTGTCCAGCCACAGCACGGCCAGACCCGCGTGGTGCAGCACATCGATCAGGCTTTCATAATTGGCCTTGCGTGACTCGAAGCCGCTGCGCCCCAGGTGCGAGAACATGCAGGGCACCGAGGCCGCCGTGCTGGTGCCGCACGACCACGCGTTGCGCGCCGTGACTAGGTCACTGCGGGCCGACAGCAGCGGCGTGGTGGGGCGGGCGTAGCCGTTCAGGCCGAAGTTCACGCTGCGGCCGGTTTCGCCCAGCACCAGCACCAGCAGGGGCGGCTTTTGCTGGCCTGCGTAGCTGGCGCCCAGCTGTGCGTCGCGGCCCAGGGGCATCAGCGTGCTGGTGTCCAGCCGCAGCGGCTTGGTGGCAATGCTGCCCAGCGCGTACACGCTGTTGAGCGGGTTGATCAGGTAGCGCAGCTTGGTGTGGTTGCGCATGGTGGAGGCGAATTCCTGGAACACCAGCAACAGGCAGACCACGATGACCACGATGGCCCCCACCAGCAGTGCGCCGTTGTGTGCCATGTGGCGAAAGGCATGCATGCGGCGCACCGGCCGGCGGTAGAGCCACAGCAGGGGCGGTGCCGTGAGGGCCAGCACGGTGGCCAGCATGCGCCAGTTGAGCAGGTCGCCGGCCTCTTTCACATCGGTCTGCATCACATTGACCAGCATGCTGGCGTCGATGGCGATGCCATAGGCGAGCATGAAATAGGCGCCGAAGGCGGCCATGAGCAGCATCACGGTGATGGCGGGCTTGAGCGTCCAGCGCCAGGCCAGCAGGCTGAGCAATGCGGCGTTGCCCGCCGCAACAATCACGGCAAACGCCAGCGCAAAGCCCCAGCCGCGCAGCGTGCCCTGGCCGGGCAGCGCCGCCACTTCACGCCACAGCGGCACATTGCATGCGGTGGCCAGCCAGGCGCTGGCCAGCACCACGACCCATGCGGGGTGGATGTCTCGGGTGGCATGAGGAGGGTGGGTGACAGCGCGACGGCCGAACACAAGGCGCTGCAGGCGCT
The DNA here is from genome assembly GCF_900107605.1 of Acidovorax soli. Lineage (GTDB taxonomy): Bacteria > Pseudomonadota > Gammaproteobacteria > Burkholderiales > Burkholderiaceae_C > Acidovorax > Acidovorax soli. The sequence continues at coordinate 15,102 of NZ_FNQJ01000037.1, forward strand.
GCAAAGACAAAAGCATGGAAGGATTGTCCGTAGCGCTGCTTAACTGGAAATTAATGCTCAGGCCAGCGCGGTGGCGTGGTGCCGCAGGTGGTCGGCCAGGAAAGTCTGGACGAAATAGTAGCCATGGTCGTAACCCGCGTGCTTGCGCAGCGTGAGCGGCTGGCCGACTTGTGCGCAGGCCTCCTCGAACCGATGCGGATGCAGCTGGGTGGCCAGAAACTGGTCGGCCAGACCCTGGTCGATCAGGATGCCCTGGGGATAGGGCGCGCTGGTTTGCTGGCCCATGAGCACACTCGCGTCATGGGCGCCCCAGGTGCTTTCATCCTGGCCCAGGTACCCGGTGAAGGCGTTGTGCCCCCACGGGCACTGGGTGGGCGCGCAAATCGGCGCAAAGGCCGAGACGCTGCGGAACACACCGGGGTGACGCAAGGCGAGCGTGAGGGCGCCGTGACCCCCCATCGAATGCCCGAACAGGCCCAGGCGCTGGTCGTCGAGGGCAAACTGCGCCGCCACATCGGGCAGCAATTCCTTGACGAGGTAGCTTTCCATGCACCAGTGGCCGGCCCAGGGCATCTCGGTGGCGTCCAGATAGAAGCCGGCGCCCACGCCGAACTCCCAGTGGTTGCTTTCTCCCAGGATGCCCGCACCGCGCGGGCTGGTGTCGGGGGTGAGGAGGGCCAACCCCAGTTCGGCCGCCAGGCGCTGTGCGCCGGCCTTGATCGCAAAGGTTTCCTCGTTGCAGGTCAGGCCGGCCAGGTAGGTCAGCAGGGGCTGTTTCTGCCCGGCCAGCGCCTGCGGGGGCAGGTACAGGCCAAAGCGCATCGGCAAGCCGATTTCGGAGGAGTTGTGCTTGTAATAGCGCTGCACGCCACCAAAGCAGGCGTGTTCGCTGGTCAGTTCAAGGTCAGTGAAGGTCATGGATATCAAATTTGGTAGCTGCAAGCGCTTATGGATAAAACGCTAGCGGCTGATTCCATCAATAAATAACCACGCCGCGGATGGATTCGCCGCGCTTCATCAGGTCGAACCCCTTGTTGATGTCTTCCAGCGGCATGGTGTGGGTGATCAGGTCGTCGATGTTGATCTTGCCCTCCATGTACCAGTCCACGATCCTGGGCACATCGGTGCGGCCGCGCGCGCCGCCGAAGGCCGAGCCTTCCCATTTGCGGCCGGTGACCAGTTGGAAGGGGCGGGTGCTGATCTCGGCTCCGGCCTCGGCCACGCCGATGATGATGCTGCGCCCCCAGCCCTTGTGCGTGCATTCGAGCGCCTGGCGCATCACGGTGGTGTTGCCAATGCACTCGAAACTGTAGTCGGCGCCGCCGTCGGTGAGCTGCACGATGGCATCCACCACGTTCTCCACCTCCTTGGGGTTGATGAAGTGCGTCATGCCGAACTTGCGCGCCATCTCCTGGCGGGCCGGGTTGATATCCACGCCGATGATCTTGTCGGCACCCACCATCTTCGCGCCCTGGATCACGTTCAGGCCGATGCCGCCGAGGCCGAACACCACCACGTTGGCGCCGGCCTCGACCTTGGCGGTGAAGATCACCGCGCCGATGCCGGTGGTGACGCCGCAGCCGATGTAGCAGACCTTGTCGAAAGGCGCGTCTTCACGGATCTTGGCCAGCGAGATCTCGGGCGCCACCGTGTAGTTGCTGAAGGTGCTGGTGCCCATGTAGTGGAAGAGGGGCTTGCCGTCCATGCTGAAGCGGCTGGTGGCGTCGGGCATCAGGCCCTTGCCCTGCGTGCCGCGGATCAGCTGGCACAGGTTGGTCTTGCGCGACAGGCAGAACTTGCACTGGCGGCATTCGGGGGTGTAGAGCGGGATGACATGGTCGCCCTTCTTGAGCGTGGTCACGCCCGGCCCCACGTCCACCACGATGCCCGCACCTTCGTGGCCCAGGATGGCGGGGAAGATGCCTTCGGGGTCGGCGCCAGAGAGCGTGTAGTAGTCGGTGTGGCAGATGCCGGTGGCCTTGATCTCCACCAGCACTTCGCCGAATTTCGGCCCTTCGAGGTCCACGGTTTCAATGGTCAGGGGCTGGCCTGCTTGCCAGGCGACGGCGGCTTTGGTTTTCATGGGGGTTCCTCAGGTGACGGTGTCGCAGCACTATACGGGCCACCGGCGGTGGTGACCACAGGCACAAAAAAACCCGCCGGAGCGCGGCGGGCTTTGGGGCTGCCGGGGCGCGCGGGGCGCCGCCGATCAACGGGCCGTCAGGGGCGGAACATCACGGCGCACCGAGCCGGTGAACAGCTGGCGTGGGCGGCCAATCTTGTACTCGGGGTCGCTGATCATTTCGTTGAGCTGGGCAATCCAGCCAACGGTGCGGGCCAGTGCGAAGATGCCGGTGAACAGGTTCACCGGAATGCCCATGGCGCGCTGCACGATGCCCGAGTAGAAGTCCACGTTGGGGTACAGCTTGCGCGAGACGAAGTAGTCGTCTTCCAGGGCGATCTTTTCCAGTTCCTTGGCCAGCTTGAACAGCGGATCGTTCTCCAGGCCCAGCTCTTTGAGCACTTCGTTGCAGGTTTCCTGCATGAGCTTGGCGCGGGGATCGTAGTTCTTGTAGACGCGGTGGCCAAAACCCATCAGCTTCACGCCGGAGTTCTTGTCCTTGACCTTCTCCATGAACTCGCCCACCTTGGACACGCCGCCCTGGCGCTGGATGTCTTCCAGCATGTTCAGGCAGGCTTCGTTGGCGCCACCGTGGGCAGGGCCCCACAGGCAGGCCACGCCGGCCGAGATGGCCGCAAACGGGTTGGTGCCCGACGAGCCGCACAGGCGCACCGTGGAGGTGGAGGCGTTCTGTTCGTGGTCGGCGTGCAGGATGAAGATGCGATCCAGGGCGCGTTCGAGCACCGGGTTGACCTTGTAGTCCTCGCAGGGCGTGCCGAACATCATGCGCAGGAAGTTGCCGGAGTACGACAGGTCATTGCGCGGATACATGTAGGGCTGGCCGACGCCGTACTTGTAGGCCATGGCAACCAGCGTGGGCATCTTGGCGATCAGGCGGATCGCGGCGATGTCGCGGTGCTGCGGGTTGTTGATGTCCGTGCTGTCATGGTAGAAGGCCGACATGGCGCCCACCAGGCCCGTGAGCACCGCCATGGGGTGCGCGTCGCGGCGGAAACCGCGCAGGAAGAACTGCATCTGCTCGTTGACCATGGTGTGGTCGAGCACCAGCTTGTGAAAGTCGGCGCGCTGGGTGGCGTTGGGCAGATCACCCTTGAGCAGCAGGTAGCAGGTGTCCAGGTAGTCGCACTGCGTGGCCAGCTGTTCGATGGGGTAGCCGCGGTACAGCAGTTCGCCCTTGTCGCCGTCGATGTAGGTGATGGCAGACTGGCACGATGCCGTCGACAGGAAACCGGGATCGTAGGTGAACATGCCGGTCTGTGCGTACAGCTTGCGGATGTCGATCACGTCCGGGCCGATGCTGCCCTGGTAGACCGGCATTTCCACGCTGGGGCTGCCGTTGCTGAACGACAGGGTGGCTTTGTTGTCTGCTAGCTTCATTGTTACTTTCCTTTGGGTTTCCGATGATCCGGTCTGGGGCTGTCTATTCAGGGCCAGGGTGCTATTGCACGGCTGCGCTGCCGCCTTGCCGCAGCATGCCCAGCACTTCGTGCACTTCTGCGGTGTCCAGCGGGGCCTGGGGCTCGCGTCGGCGCAGCAGCAGGTCCAGCAGGTCGTTGTCCGCCAGGTCCATCAGGGCCATCAGGCCGTCGGCGTGGCGTTGGGTGAGCTGGGGCTCGAAGCGGGTGAAAAACTGCTCGATGAACAGGTCGTTCTCGAGCAAGCCCCGCCTGCAGCGCCAGTGCAGCCTGCTCAGTGCGCGTTCATCAAGCAGCGGCGAGGCTGCTGCGCAGGCGGTGGTGGAAGTTTCACCCATGGCTTGATGCTCGCTTCAGATGGCGCGACGCACCATCAGTTCCTTGATCTTGCCGATGGCCCGCGTGGGGTTCAGGCCCTTGGGGCACACGTCCACGCAGTTCATGATGGTGTGGCAGCGGAACAGGCGGTAGGGATCTTCGAGGTTGTCGAGGCGCGCGCCCGTGGCGTCGTCGCGGCTGTCGGCGATGAAGCGGTAGGCCTGCAGCAGGCCGGCGGGACCCACGAACTTGTCGGGGTTCCACCAGAAGCTGGGGCAGGACGTGGAGCAGCTCGCGCACAGGATGCACTCGTACAGGCCGTTGAGCTCCTCGCGCTCTTCGGGCGACTGCAGGCGCTCGCGGTCGGGTGCCAGTTCTTCGTTGATCAGGTAGGGCTTGATCGAGTTGTACTGCTTGAAGAACTGCGTCATGTCCACGATCAGGTCGCGGATCACGGGCAGGCCCGGCAGCGGCTTGAGCACGATGGTGCCCGTGAGGGTGTTCATGTTCGTCAGGCAGGCCAGGCCGTTCTTGCCATTGATGTTCATGGCATCGGAGCCGCAGACGCCTTCACGGCAGGAGCGGCGGAACGACAGGGTGGGGTCCTGTTCCTTGAGCTTGATCAGCGCGTCCAGCAGCATGCGCTCATGGCCGTCGAGTTCGATCTCGATGGTCTGCATGTAGGGCTTGGCATCCTTGTCCGGATCGTAGCGGTAGATTTGGAATGTGCGTTTTTGCATGTTTCTTCTCTCGTGACGATTTAGAACGTACGGACCTTGGGAGGAACGCTGTCCACTGTCAAAGGCTTGAGGTTGACGGGCTTGTAGTCGAGGCGGCTGCCTTCGCTGTACCACAGCGTGTGCTTGAGCCATTCCTTGTCGTTGCGGCCCAGCGGGAAGTCGGCGTGGTCGGCGGGGTGCTCGTAGTCGTACACGGTGTGGGCGCCGCGGCATTCCTTGCGGGCGGCGGCCGACACCATGGTGGCCTGGGCCACTTCGATCAGGTTGTCCACTTCCAGCGCCTCGATGCGCGCGGTGTTGAACACCTTGGACTTGTCCTTGAGCGTGACGCCGGCGACCTGCTTGCGGATCTCGGCGATCTTCTTGACGCCCTCGTCCATGCTGGCCTGGGTGCGGAACACGCCGGCATGCTGCTGCATGGTGGTGCGGATGTCGCCGGCCAGGGCCTGGGCGTAGATGCCGTCGCTGGACTTGTCGAGCTGGTTCAGGCGCTCCAGGGTGCGGTCGGCCGCATCCTTGGGCAGGGGCTTGTGCTCCTTGTTCCTGTTGTTGAACTCGACGATGTGGCGGCCGGCGGCCTTGCCGAACACCAGCAGGTCCAGCAGCGAGTTGGTGCCCAGGCGGTTGGCGCCGTGCACGCTCACGCAAGAGCATTCGCCCACGGCATACAGGCCGTTCACCACGGCGTTGTGGATGCCGTTGGCCTGGGTGATCACCTGGCCGTTGATGTTGGTGGGCACGCCGCCCATCTGGTAGTGGATGGTCGGCACCACGGGGATGTCTTCCTTGGTGATGTCGACGTTGGCGAAGTTGACGCCAATCTCGTACACCGAAGGCAGGCGCTTGTGGATGGTGTCCGCGCCCAGGTGGCTGAGCTTGAGCATCACATAGTCCTTGTTCGGACCACAGCCACGGCCTTCCTTGATTTCCTGGTCCATCGAACGCGAAACGAAGTCGCGTGGCGCCAGATCCTTCAGCGTGGGCGCATAGCGCTCCATGAAGCGCTCGCCGTTGCTGTTGAGCAAGATGGCGCCTTCGCCACGGCAGCCTTCGGTCAGCAGCACGCCGGCACCGGCCACGCCGGTGGGGTGGAACTGCCAGAACTCCATGTCCTGCAATGCAATGCCGGCACGGGCCGCCATGCCCAGGCCGTCACCGGTGTTGATGAAGGCGTTGGTGGAAGCCGCGAAGATGCGGCCGGCGCCGCCGGTGGCCAGCAGCACGGTCTTGGCTTCCAGGATGTACAGGTCGCCGGTTTCCATTTCGAGAGCGGTCACACCCACCACGTCGCCGTCGGCGTCGCGGATCAGGTCCAGGGCCATCCACTCGACGAAGAAATTCGTCTTGGCCTTGACGTTCTGCTGGTACAGCGTGTGCAGCATGGCGTGGCCGGTGCGGTCAGCGGCGGCGCAGGCGCGCTGCACGGGTTTTTCGCCGTAGTTGGCGGTGTGGCCGCCAAAGGGGCGCTGGTAGATGGTGCCGTCGGGGTTGCGGTCGAACGGCATGCCGAAGTGTTCCAGCTCGTACACCACCTTGGGGGCTTCGCGGCACATGAACTCGATGGCGTCCTGGTCGCCCAGCCAGTCGGAGCCCTTGATGGTGTCGTAGAAGTGGTAGTGCCAGTTGTCCTCGGACATGTTGCCCAGCGAGGCGCTCACGCCGCCCTGGGCGGCCACCGTGTGCGAACGGGTGGGGAACACCTTGGACAGCGAGGCCACGTTCAGGCCTGCGCGGGAGAGTTCAAGCGCGGCGCGCATGCCGGAGCCGCCGGCGCCGACGATGACGACGTCGAACTTGCGCTTGGTGATGTTAGCGTTGGTGTAGCTCATTGTTTTTTGCCTTCAGTCGCGGGAATCAAAGACGCCACAGAACCTGGATGCCCCAGCCGGCGCAGCCGACCAGCCAGACGATGGTGAAAATCTGCAGCACCAGGCGCAGGCCCAGCGGCTTGATGTAGTCCATCCAGATGTTGCGCATGCCGACCCAGACGTGCCAGATGAGCGCGATGATCACGGAGAACGTGAGCACCTTCATCCACTGGCTGGAAAAGATGGAGGCCCAGCGGTCATAGCCGATGGGGCCCTTGGTCAGGACCAGCTGTGCGAGCACGATCAGTGTGAACAGTGCCATCAGGACGGCGGTGACGCGCTGGCTCAGCCAGTCGCGCAGGCCATAGTGGGCACCTACGACGGTGCGTTTGTAACCGTAGTTTTCGGACATGGTGGGTTTCCTCTCAGTCGTGGCGCGGCACGCCGGAACCGGCGCTGCCGCGGGGTGAATCAATACAGGCCGAACAGCTTGGCTGCCAGTACCAGCGTCAGGGCAATGCTGATGACCAGCGTCGTCAATGCAGAGGTCTTGCCGAACTGCTTGTTGACGGCCTCGTGGCTCACATCCATCCACAGGTGGCGCATGCCGGCAATCATGTGGTGCAGGTAGCCCCAGATCAGCGCCAGCGCGACGAGCTTGATGAACCAGCCAGGAGCGAAACCCAGGCCTGTGTTGAACGCGGCCTTGAAGGTGCCAAAGGAGATTTCGGACGACACCGAGGTGTCGAACATCCACAGGACGAACGGCAGCAGCAGGAACATGACCGCACCGCTGGCACGGTGCAGGATCGAAACCCATGCAGCCGGCGTCATGCGGTAAGTGGTGAGGTCCTTGAAGGCGTTGATGTTGCGGAATTCAGGCCGTTTTTTGGCAAGCTCTGTCATGGCGGGGTGCTTTCGTGGATGTAACGACTTTGTAATTGGGAGATGCAAAGAACGCAAAATTCTATTGCAACGCAACAAGTGGGGTTTTCCATTGGTGCAATATTTTGACGTTTCTGCTCAAGTGCCAGCGTGCTGTCAGCTCAATTCGTTGTGGTAATGATGGGTGTCGGTGCGGTAAAGACCCCGCCGTAACTCCATGGGAACATCGTTGTAGGTGTAAGCGACGCGCTCCACGCTCAAAAGGGGCGTGCCCACGGTGGTTTGCAAAAGCCGCGCCTGCTCGCCATCGGGCAGCACGGCGCGGATTTTTTCTTCGGCCCGGACCATGCGAACGCCATAGTCGAGTTCAAACATGGCGTAGGTCGGGCCCTGGTAGCCGGCCATGTGTTCTGCCGTCAGGCCTTTGAAGGCCTGGCCGGGCAGCCAGATGTCTTCGAGAATGGTGGGTTCGCCTGCAAACGACAGGATGCGCCGCGCCTGCACCACCGGGTCGCCGCTGCGCAGCGCCAGGGCGCGTGCCACGTCGGCACTGGCGCGCACGCGCCGGCATTCCAGTACGGTGCGTTGCGCCGGACCCTCCACCCGGGCATCGCCGCTGTCGGGCAACAGCTTCAGAAAGCGGTATTGCACATGCTGTTCGGCATGGGTGGCCACGAAGGTGCCCTTGCCCTGGCGCCGCACCACGAGATTTTCGGCCGCCAGCTCGTCGATGGCCTTGCGCACCGTGCCCTGGCTGACGCGAAAGCGTGCCGCCAGGTCCATTTCGCTGGGAATGGCTTCGCCGGGCTTCCATTCACCCTGTTGCAGGCTCTGCAGGATCAAGGCCTTGATCTGCTGGTACAGCGGACTGAACGCCGGTGTTACTGCGCCGGCGCCACCGAGGTGTGGCGCTGGTGCATCAACGTTGAATGGAGGCGAGGACATGGCTGGGGGCAGGGTGGATCGGCTTTGCGAGGCGGCTTCGCGGGTGGATAGCCGGGCTCGATCATATCTTATATAAGACATAAGACAAATTGACCTATCGCAGCAATCGGCGGTACACTCCAAGGCTGTTTTGCGGGGCACGGGCTGCTGGTAACAGGCGCTGGTGCTTGCGTTGCACCTTTACCTGTTTTTTTCCCACTTCCTGGAGTTTTCACCATGAGCAAGAAGCCCGTCCGTGTTGCCGTTACCGGCGCTGCTGGTCAAATCGGTTACGCCCTGTTGTTCCGCATCGCCTCCGGCGAAATGCTGGGCAAGGACCAGCCGGTCATCCTGCAGTTGCTCGAAGTGCCCGTGGAAGGCCCTCAAAAAGCCCTCAAGGGCGTGATGATGGAACTCGATGACTGCGCGTTCCCGCTGCTGGTTGAGATGACCGCACACAGCGACCCCATGACCGCTTTCAAGGATGCCGATTACGCCCTGCTGGTCGGTTCGCGCCCCCGTGGCCCTGGCATGGAACGCGCCGAGCTGCTGGCCGTCAATGGCGCCATCTTCACCGCACAGGGCAAGGCCCTGAATGCCGTGGCTTCGCGCGACGTGAAGGTGCTGGTCGTGGGCAACCCCGCCAACACCAACGCCTACATCGCCATGAAGTCGGCTCCTGACCTGCCACGCAAGAACTTCACCGCCATGCTGCGCCTGGACCACAACCGTGCTGCCAGCCAGATCGCCGCCAAGACCGGCAAGGCAGTGGCCGACATCGAAAAACTCACCGTGTGGGGCAACCACTCGCCCACGATGTACGCCGACTACCGTTTCGCCACCATCAATGGCGAAAGCGTCGCCAAGATGATCAACGACCAGGAATGGAACGCCAATGTGTTCCTGCCCACGGTGGGCAAGCGCGGCGCCGCCATCATCGAAGCCCGCGGCCTGTCGTCGGCCGCCTCGGCAGCCAACGCGGCCATCGACCACATGCGCGACTGGGCCCTGGGCACCAACGGCAAGTGGGTCACCATGGGCATTCCTTCGGATGGCCAGTACGGCATTCCCAAGGACACCATGTTCGGTTTCCCCGTCACCTGCGAAAACGGCGAGTACAAGATCGTTGAAGGCCTGGAGATCGACGCGTTCTCCCAGGAGCGCATCAACAAGACGCTGGAAGAGCTGCAAGGCGAGCAAGACGGCGTCAAGCACCTGCTGTGATCCCATGAGTGTTGTGCGCCACCCAGCCCCGCTCACTGCCGCTCAAGGGGGCGGGTCCGCCCATCCCCGTGATGTGCTGCTTGGCGCCCAGGCGGTTTCGGCCGCCTTGCCGGTGTGCGATCACTACAGCGGTGCTCCGGCGCGCATGCTCAAGAGCCTGCAGTTGCAGGCCCAGATGACCGAAGAATTCGGCGCCTGCGTCTTCGACGTGACGCTCGATTGCGAAGACGGTGCACCGGTCGGCGACGAAGCGGCGCATGCGGCCCTGGTGGCCCAGCTGGCGCGCGATGCCGCCCCGGCAGCCCGCGTGGGTGCGCGTGTGCATCCCGTGGACCACCCCGCATTTGCCAATGACGTGGCCACCATCGCCGGTGAAGCCGGCCACCGGCTCACCCACATCATGTTGCCCAAGGTCGAGTCGGTGGATGACGTTGTGCAGGCTGAAAAGGCCTTGCAGCGTGCATCGGCCGGCCACCTGCCCCTGCAGGTGCTGATCGAATCGCCCGCCGCGGTGCACCGTGCGTTCGAGATCGCAGCGCACCCGCTGGTGCAAAGCCTGAGCTTCGGGCTGATGGACTTTGTATCGGCGCATGGCGGCGCCATACCCGCGTCGGCCATGGCATCCTCGGGCCAGTTCACGCACCCCCTGGTGGTGCGTGCCAAGCTGGAAATCGCCTCTGCCTGCCATGCCCACGGCAAGGTGCCCTCGCATTGCGTGGTGACTGAATTCAGCGACATGGCGGCCATGCAGGCCGCAGCCAGCCGCGCAGCCCGCGAGTTTGGCTACACGCGCATGTGGAGCATCCACCCGGCGCAGATCCGACCCATCCTGGCGGCCTTCGCGCCCACGCAGGATGATATTGAAGTTGCATCAAAAATAATAGCTGCTGCCATAGACGCTGATTGGGCTCCTATCAGTTTTGATGGCGCATTGCACGACCGTGCCAGTTTCCGTTACTACTGGCAGGTCCTGGAACGTGCACACAGCACCGGGCGCAGTTTGCCCCCGGCCGTTTGCGCGTGGTTTGTCCCGTCCCTCCCCTGAACCCCTATTCGCAGGATCTCTGATGAAAACCCTTATCGCTTCTGCCCTGATACTGCTGGCGCCTGCTTTCGTGCTGGCCCAGACTCCCTCCCAGCCCGCAGCCAAGCAGGCCACCAAGGCCCCTGCCAAAACCAAGACGGTCAAGGCGGAGCCTCCCAGCAGCCGTACCCAGCTCCGGTCCGCCACCGGGCAGGTGGCGGCGGGCATCATGGCCGCCGAGGCGGCCCTGTCGCCCGCCGAGCTGGCCATCGCCGAGCGCGTGCATGTCGGCCGCATCGCCTGCGAGCTGGGTGCCCACGTCACGCTCAAGGCCGACCCTGCCTCGCCCGGCCATTTCGATGTCGAAGGCAAGGGCTTCAAGTACCGCATGGCCCCGGTCGCAACCACCACCGGCACCGTGCGCCTGGAAGACCAGAAGGGCGGCGCTGTCTGGCTGCAGATTGCCAACAAGTCCATGCTCATGGACCAGAAACGCGGGCAGCGCCTGGCCGATGAGTGCATGAGCCCCGAGCAGAGCCTGGTGGCCGAGGCCATCAAGAAGAACCCGCCCCCCAGCGTTCTGGAGCCCCTGCCCATCGCCAAGCAATAACGATTGCGGTGTGTCCGGTGTCCGGCACGCACCCGCCCCACTTTGAATAGAACGCAACCGGAGAAAATTGATGTTGAAAGCCTACCGTGACCATGTGGCAGAACGCGCTGCATTGGGCATTCCACCACTGCCCCTGAGCGCCAAGCAGACCAGCGAACTGATCGAACTGCTGAAGAACCCGCCCGCTGGCGAGGAAGCCGCCCTGGTCGATCTGATCACGCACCGCGTGCCCGCCGGTGTGGACGACGCCGCCAAGGTCAAGGCCAGCTACCTGGCCGCCGTGGCCCATGGCACGGAGGTGTGCAGCCTCATCGGCCGCGAGAAGGCCACGCAACTGCTGGGCACCATGCTGGGTGGCTACAACCTCACGCCGCTGATCGACCTGCTGGACGACGCTGCCGTGGCATCGATGGCCGCCGAAGCGCTCAAGAAGACGCTGCTCATGTTCGACCAGTTCCATGACGTCAAGGAAAAGGCCGACAAGGGCAACGCCTTCGCCAAGTCCGTGCTGCAGAGCTGGGCCGATGCCGAGTGGTTCACCAGCCGCCCCGAAGTGCCGCAAAGCATCAAGCTCACGGTGCTCAAGGTCACGGGCGAAACCAACACCGATGACCTGTCGCCCGCGCCCGACGCCTGGAGCCGCCCCGACATCCCGCTGCATGCGCTGGCCATGCTCAAGAACAAGCGCGACGGCATCACGCCCGAAGAAGACGGCAAGCGCGGTCCGGTGAAATTCATCGAAGACCTGCGCGCCAAGGGCAACCTCGTGGCCTATGTGGGCGACGTGGTCGGTACCGGTTCTTCCCGCAAGTCCGCCACCAACAGCGTGCTGTGGTTCACCGGCGAAGACATTCCCTTCGTGCCGAACAAGCGCTTCGGCGGCGTCTGCCTGGGCTCCAAGATCGCGCCGATCTTCTACAACACCATGGAAGACGCCGGCGCGCTGCCGATCGAGCTCGACGTGAGCCAGATGAACATGGGCGACGAGATCGAGTTGCGTCCCTATGAAGGCAAGGCCCTCAAGGATGGCAAGGTGATCGCCGAGTTCACGGTCAAGAGCGATGTGCTGTTCGACGAAGTGCGCGCCGGTGGCCGCATTCCGCTGATCATCGGCCGTGGCCTGACCACCAAGGCACGCGAGGCCCTGGGCTTGGCTCCCTCCACGATGTTCCGCCTGCCGCAGGTGCCCGCCGCCACCGGCAAGGGCTTCACGCTGGCGCAGAAGATGGTCGGGCGCGCTTGCGGCCTGTCTGAAGGCCAGGGCGTGCTGCCGGGCACCTACTGCGAACCCCGCATGACCTCGGTCGGCTCGCAGGACACCACCGGTCCCATGACCCGCGATGAGCTGAAAGACCTGGCTTGCCTGGGCTTCAGCTCCGACCTGGTGATGCAATCGTTCTGCCACACGGCTGCGTACCCCAAGCCCGTGGACGTGAAGATGCACCACGAGCTGCCTGATTTCATCAGCACGCGCGGCGGCATCTCGCTCAAGCCCGGCGACGGCATCATCCACAGCTGGCTCAACCGCATGCTGCTGCCCGATACCGTGGGCACGGGCGGCGACTCGCACACGCGTTTCCCCATCGGCATCAGCTTCCCGGCCGGCTCCGGCCTGGTGGCCTTTGCTGCGGCCACAGGCGTCATGCCGCTCGATATGCCTGAATCGGTGCTGGTGCGCTTCAAGGGCCAGATGCAGCCCGGCGTCACGCTGCGCGACCTGGTGCACGCGATTCCGCTGTACGCCATCAAGGCAGGGCTCCTGACGGTGGCCAAGCAGGGCAAGGTCAACATCTTCTCGGGCCGCATCCTCGAAATCGAAGGCTTGCCTGACATGAAGGTCGAGCAGGCGTTCGAGCTGTCCGATGCCTCGGCCGAGCGCTCTGCCGCCGGTTGCACCGTGCGCCTGAACAAGGAGCCGATCATCGAGTACATCAACAGCAACATCGTGCTGCTGAAGAACATGATCGCCCAGGGTTACGCCGACGCGCGCACCATCGGCCGCCGCATCCAGGCCATGGAAGCCTGGCTGGCCAAGCCCGAGCTGCTGGCACCCGATGCCGACGCCGAATACGCCGCCGTGATCGAGATCGACCTGGCCGACATCACCGAGCCCATCGTCTGCTGCCCCAATGACCCCGACGACGCCAAGACGCTGTCGGACGTGGCCGGCGCCAAGATCGACGAAGTGTTCATCGGCTCGTGCATGACCAACATCGGCCATTTCCGCGCGGCTTCCAAGCTGCTCGAAGGCAAGAAGGACATCCCGGTCAAGCTGTGGATGGCGCCTCCGACCAAGATGGACGCGCACCAGCTCACGGAAGAAGGCCACTATGGCGTGTTCGGCGCCGCCGGTGCCCGCATGGAAATGCCGGGCTGCTCGCTGTGCATGGGCAACCAGGCACAGGTGAAGGAAGGCGCCACCGTGATGTCCACCAGCACGCGCAACTTCCCCAACCGCCTGGGCAAGAACACCAATGTGTACCTGGGTTCCGCCGAGCTGTCGGCCATCGCCTCCAAGCTGGGCCGCATTCCGACCAAGGCCGAATACCTGGCCGACATCGGTGTGATCAACGCCAACGGCGACAAGATCTACAAGTACATGAACTTCGACCAGATCGCCGAGTACAAGGACGTGGCCGACGGCGTAGCCGCCTGAGCGGTTCCCGCCCTCCACGGCTGAGAAAAAAGCCCGGTGCTCGCAAGAGCACCGGGCTTTTTGCTGTTGTATTTATTGGCGTTGATCGAAGGAGGGTGTCCTCTTGCCAAAAGATAAACATGCGCCACTTGCGCGCCGCATGGGTTTTCGCGTCGGGGGATGTGCTCGGGCGCATAGTCCTGGTCTATCGCGCAGGGGCGGCTAGGTTTTTGCGGCTGAGCTCAGATGGGTCAGTAGTGCCTGCACCAGCGGATTAGCGGGCGCGCTGCGCCACATCGCCAGCATTTCGGACGATGGGTGGGTGCCCTGCAGTGGCCGGAATAACAGGCGCGGCAGGCCCACGCGTTCCAGCGCGGCAGGTACCAGGGCTACGCCTTGGCCCAGCGAGACCAGCGAGATCACTGACAGCCAGTGGCGCACCTCGTGGCGCACCTCGGGTGCGAAGCCGTGGGCCAGGCACATCTCGTAGATGCGCTGGTGGTAGGTGGGCGAGACCAGGTTGGAAAAAAGAATCAACCGGTCATCGCGTAGCTCGGACAGGTCGATGGTCTCGCACGCGCACAGCGGGTGCTGCTGCGGCAGGCAGACCACGAAAGGCTCCTCCACGATCAACTGGCTGGCAATGCCCGCGGGTGGCTGGATGGAGTGCACCAGCGCCACGTCCAGCCGCATCTGCAGCAGGCCCTGGATCTGCTCGGCGCTGTTGGCCTCCAGCATGTCCACACGCACCTGGGGGTGGGACCGCTGCAACTGCTCCAGCGCCTGGGGCAGGCCGCGGTACAGGCTGGAGCCCACGAAGCCCAGGCGAAGGTGGCCGCGCGTGCCCTGGGCCACGTCGCGCGTTTCCTGGGCCGCCTGGTGGCTCAAATCCAGCAGCTGGCGCGCCTTGCCCAGCAGATGTTCGCCCGCCGCCGTGAGCCGCACGCCCTTGCTGCTGCGCTCGAACAGCTGGGCCTGGAGCTCTTCCTCCAGCTGCTTGATGGCCACGCTCAGTGGCGGCTGGGAAATGCACAGCCGCTGGGCCGCACGGCTGAAGTGCAGTTCCTCGGCCAGGGTCACGAAGTAGTGCAGCAGCCGCAGTTCCATGGCTAGGCGGATTCAAAAGTGAAGTGCAACACCTGCCAACCTGTAAGGTCAGCAGATGCACTCCTCCCCTTCGCAGTACCGCCAGCTCCAGCCTGAAGAC
>NZ_FNQJ01000019.1 GCF_900107605.1 Acidovorax soli
AAGATTGGCGTGCAGGCCAAGCGCAAGCGTGCGGGGTGGAATCTGGGCTATCTGGAGCGCGTCTTGGGTATCACTATTTAGATGCGATTGCCCTGGCATACGTATTGGTTTGCTATTGAATAAGTAGCTGTTGACGCTTGTTTTATAAGAGCTAGAGGGATAAAACCCTTGAAGCCGGCAGGCTGGCATTCACTGGTAGGATGCAGCCATGTCCAGTCAACCAGTTGCCGATATGACGCCCATTCCGCCGGATGAAGGCACGCCTGTTTCCGTGAAGATCCGCGAGCGCATCGCCGCGGCGCGCAAGCGCTTCAACGCCAACGACAACATTGCCGAATTCATCGAGCCCGGCGAGCTGGAGCGGCTGCTCGACGAGGTCGAGGTGAAGATGCAGGGCGTGCTCGACAGCCTGGTCATCAACACCCAGGACGACCACAACACCAACAACACCGCGCGCCGCGTGGCCAAGATGTACCTCAACGAGGTGTTCAAGGGCCGCTATGTGCAGGCGCCACCCATTACCGAGTTTCCCAACGCCGAGCACCTCAACGAACTCATGATCGTGGGGCCGCTCACGGTGCGCAGTGCCTGCAGCCACCATTTCTGCCCCGTCATGGGCAAGATCTGGATAGGCATCATGCCCAACGAGCACACCAACGTGATCGGTCTGTCCAAATACGCCCGCATCGTCGACTGGGTCATGGGTCGTCCGCAGATTCAGGAAGAGGCCGTGGTGCAGCTGGCCGATCTCATCATGGAAAAAACCCAGCCCGACGGCCTGGCCATCGTGATGGAGGCCAGCCACTTCTGCATGTCCTGGCGCGGTGTGCGCGACATGGACAGCAAGATGATCAACTCCGTGATGCGCGGCGTGTTCCTCAAGGACAGCGCCCTGCGCCGCGAATTCCTCTCGCTCATTCCAGGAAGGAACTGACATGCTCGTACGCCTGCTCTATGCCAGCCGTGCGGTGGACACTTCGCCTGCCGCCATCGAGGCCATCCTCACCCAGTCGCGCCAGCACAACCCGGGCTGCGGCATCACCGGCATCCTGTGCTATGGCGGCGGGGTCTTCCTGCAGGCCATCGAGGGCGGGCGCTCGGCCGTCAACGAACTCTATGGCCACATCCAGCGCGACCCGCGCCACCAGAACGTGGAGCTGCTGCACTACGAAGAGATCGCCGAGCGGCGCTTTGGCGGCTGGACCATGGGGCAGGTGAACCTGTCCAAGATCAACCACTCCATCCTGCTCAAATATTCCGAAAAACCCGAACTCGACCCGTATGCGGTGTCGGGCAAGGTGTCGTTTGCGCTGCTCGAAGAGCTGATGGCGACGGCGAGCATCATCGGCCGCGCCTGAAAAGCGGGCTTGCTTTGCTACTGCGCCAGCCGATTCCGGGCCTGCTGTGCTCGCCGTACGGGAGTACGGCTGCGCGCATCGACCCAGACTAGGCTGGCTCGCTACGCAAGTCAACCCCGCTTTTAATGGTTGATGGGTGCCAATCCATTCCTTGGCCGCAGCCGCTAACAGCGTGCTGCGGCCTTTTGCATTCCTGCTTCTGCGATCTGTGACCTGTGCCCATGACGACCGACCTGGCCACCCCCATGCTGCTGGGCTGCGATTTTTCCAGCAGCCCCAGCCGGCGCAAGCCCATCGTGCTGGCGCTGGGCCAGCGCGTGGCAACGCGGGTGCAGCTGCGGGGGCTGGAAACTTTCGACACCCTCGATGGCTTTGCGCGCCGGCTGGCCCAGCCGCGTGCCTGGGTGGGTGGTTTTGATCTACCCTTTGGCCTGCCGCGCGCGCTGGTGCAGGCGCTGGGCTGGCCGCTGCAGTGGCATGCGTGCATGCAGCACTACCGCAGGCTCACGCGGGCGCAGATCCGCGACCAGTTCGCTGCGTTCTGTGACGCGCGCCCCGTGGGCGGCAAGTTTGCCCACCGGGCCACCGACGCTCCCGCGGGCTCCAGCCCCTCCATGAAATGGGTCAACCCGCCCGTGGCCTACATGCTGCACGCCGGCGTGCCGTTGCTGCTGGATGCGGGCGTGCACCTGCCCGGCCTGCACCCCGGCGACCCGCAGCGCGTGGCGCTGGAAGCCTATCCCGGCCTGCTGGCCCGCGAAATCCTGGCGCGCCGCAGCTACAAGAGCGATGACCGCGCCAAACAGACGCCCGACCGGCTGATCGCGCGCAAGGACCTGGTGCATGCACTCGAGATGGGCCAGACCCGCCTGGGCCTGCGGCTCAAGCTCAGCCATGCCCAGCGCGATGCGCTGGTGGATGATGCCAGCGGCGACCGCCTGGACGCCGTGCTGTGCCTCTTGCAGGCGGCCTGGGCGCAGCAGCGCCATGCGGCGGGCGATGCGCTCTATGGCTTGCCCCAGGGGCTGGATGGCCTGGAGGGCTGGATTGTCACGGCCTGACCTGCGCCGCCGCCCTGGTATTGCGGGCGCAGCCCGGTGGACAGCCACCGCATCTGCGCGCAGACCTCGCCCGGCAAGGGCTGGACGCGTGACGCATCGGCCGATGCGGTGGCAGCTTGCGGAGGGTTTGTGCCGCGACGTTGGCACAATGGACAACTCCGCATTTGTAGATTCTCCTGGCCATGCCTGCTTTCGAAACCCTGCTCACTTTCTTTGGCGTGTCGGTGCTGCTGGGCCTGACGCCCGGCCCTGACAATCTGTTTGTGCTGCTGCAATCGGCCCAGCGCGGCTGGCGCGCCGGCATGGCGGTGGTGGTGGGCCTGTGCGCCGGCCTCGTGGTGCACACCGCAGCGGTGGCCCTGGGGCTGGCGGCCGTGTTTGCCGCATCGGCCATGGCGTTCACCGTGCTCAAGTACTGCGGCGCGGCCTATCTGGCCTATCTGGCGTGGCAGGCCCTGCGGGCGCCCGCCGCCACGGCCCAGGAGTCCGCCGTCGCCACGGGCCAGGGCAAGCAGGGTGGCCCCAGCCTGGGGCGCATGGTGGGGCGCGGCATGGTCATGAACCTCACCAACCCCAAGGTGCTGGTGTTCTTCCTGGCCTTTTTGCCGCAGTTCGCCGACCCTGCGCGCGGCAGCGTGGCGCTGCAGCTCATGCTGCTGGGGGTGGTGTTCATGCTGGCCACGCTGCTGGTGTTCGGGGCCATCGCCTGCTTTTCCGGGGGCTTCGGGGCACTGCTGCAACGCTCGGCGCGCGCGCAGACCGTGCTCAACCGCGTGGCTGGCCTGGTGTTTCTGGGCCTGGCGGTGCGGCTGGCCACGGCCGAGCGCTGAAGCCTGCAACGGCCCCGCCGCTAAGCGGCAGATCGCACCATCAGCAGACTATCAAATCAATAGCTGCTGGCGCTTGTTGCATAAGCGCTAAAATCAAAAAATGCTTGAATTGTCATGTGCGGGTTTGATAATGGGCGTATGACCGAACTCCTCCTCATCCGCCATGGTGAAACCGACTGGAACCGCGAGTTGCGCTTCCAGGGCCAGGTGGATGTGCCGCTGAACGCCACCGGGCACGCGCAGGCGCACCGCCTGGCGCAGCGCCTGGTGGCGGAGAACCTGGCGGTCGATCATCTGGTGTGCAGCGACCTCATCCGCACCCGGCAGACGGCACAGCCCGCGCTGGCGGCGTTGCTGCCGCAGCTGTCGCTCGACGCCCTGACCGACCCGCGCCTGCGCGAGCAGCATTTTGGCGTGGTGGATGGCCTGCGCGTGGACGACATCAAGGTGCAGCACGCATCGGCCTGGGCGCAGTGGCTGCGCTTCGATGCCGATGGCAGCATGCCCGGCGGCGAGACCGCGCGGCAGTTCCACGCACGGGTGATGGAGGCGCTGCGCGGCCTGGCCCACCAGCATGCGGGGCAGACCGTCATCGTGGTCACGCACGGTGGCGTGCTCGACATGGTGTGGCGCACCGCGCGCGGCCTGGGACTGGGCGGTCCGCGCCAGAGCGATATTCCCAACGCGGGCCTGAACCACGTGCGCCTGCAGGGCGATGCCATAGAGATCGTGCGTTGGGCTGACACGCAGCACCTGGCCGGCATGCCGGCCCAGCCCGTGTACGACCAGACCCGGCTGCAGCGCGCCGAAGGCGTCAGGGCCGCTTGACGCCCTTGTCGCCCCTTACCAG
The DNA here is from genome assembly GCF_900107605.1 of Acidovorax soli. Taxonomy (GTDB): domain Bacteria; phylum Pseudomonadota; class Gammaproteobacteria; order Burkholderiales; family Burkholderiaceae_C; genus Acidovorax; species Acidovorax soli. The sequence continues at coordinate 4,100 of NZ_FNQJ01000019.1, forward strand.
TGCCAGATAGGCGCTGCGGGTCTGCGCCGACACGGAATTCACCAGCTGCTCATACGGCGTCTTGTGCCGCGCCAGCATGCGCGCCGTGGCGATGGTCTTGGACTTGCAGAACCAGTGGCAGGTGTGCTGCATCAGGAACAGCTCGGCCGACATCGTGAAGGCCTTGTCGCGCGGGGCCAGGTGCGCCGCGTTGCGGACCATGTTCTCGATGCCCCGGGCGTGGATCGCCAGGGCCTGGCGCATGTCGAAGGTGGTGGCGGGAAACAGCTGGCTGGCAAATGGAACCGCCATGGCGAAGCGGCTGACGCGGGCGTCGGCCTCGTTCACCTGGGAGAACTCGGCGGCGAATCGGTTGAACTGCTCGCTCAGCTGCGACTCGGTGCTGCCCAGCAGGCTCCAGATCTGGTCGCGCCGCTCGGGCGTGCTCTCGCCCAGCGCGCGCAGATAGCCCTCGGTCAGGGTCTCCATGAGCTTTTCGATCTGGTAATGGCCCAGGTGGCTGGCCAGCAGGGCAATGCGCTTGCGTTGCTGCTGGTGGTTGAGGATGTAGCTGCCGATGGCGATCAGGAGGGCGAGGGTGAGAATGTCCATGGCCTGTTTATATCCCCGGCGGCTGGGGCCAGGCGCGTTGCGGTGGGCGGATCTGCTCGAACGCGTGGGCCAGTTGCAGCACGCCCAGGTCGTCAAAGCGCCGCCCGGCGATCTGCAGGCCAATGGGCAAGGGATGCAGGCCCGTGGTGTAGCCGCAGTTCACCGACGCAGCGGGCTGCTCCGACATGTTGAAGGGCACGGTGAAGCCGATGTGCTCCAGCGGACGCAGCGGGTCGTCGGTGGGCGAGGGCAGCTCGGCCGCAAATGCCGGCATGGGCGCCACGGGCGATATCACGTAGTCGAAGGCGTTGCAGGCACGCACAGTGGCCAGGCGGGTCAGGTGGAACTGCTGGCTGGCGTGGAACACTGCGGTGCCGCTCAGGCCCGCGGCGCTGTCGGCCCAGGCGCGGATGTAGGGCAGCACCTTGCCCTGCTGCGCGGCGGGCAGGGCCTGCAGGTCGATGTACGAGCGCATGCGCCAGAAATGGTCCATGCCGTCGAGCATGGCCTGGGTCATGAAGGGCTGCATGGGCACGATGTGGGCGCCGGCCTGCTCTAGCCAGCGGGCCGCCTGCTCGATGGCGGCGCGCACCTCGGGCTCGACGGCGAGGCCGCAGCCCGCCTCCAGCAGCAGGCCGATGCGCAGACCACGAAGGTGTTCGACACCCTGGTCGAACCGGCCCCAGGCGATGTCCTGCGCGGGCAGGGCCATGCTGTCGCGCGCGTCGCTCTGGCTCAGCACCTGCATCATCAGTGCGGCGTCCGCCACCGTGCGCGTCATGGGGCCGGCGGCGCGGCCGGTGTAGGGCGGGTCGATGGGAATGCGGCCCAGGCTGGGTTTCAGGCTGAAGATGCCGCACCAGCTGGCCGGCAGGCGCAGCGAGCCGCCGATGTCGGTGCCGATGTGCAGCGGGCCATAGCCGGCGGCAGCGGCAGCGCCCGCCCCGGCGCTGGAGCCACCGGGGCCTTTGGAGAGGTCCCAGGGGTTGCGCGCCAGCGGGTGAAAGCTCGACAGTCCCGAAGACAGCATGCCGTAGTCGGGCATGGTGGTCTTGGCCACGACCACGGCGCCGGCTTCGCGCAGGCGCGCGGCGGGCGGGGCGTCGGCGGCCGCGGACAGCAGCGCGGTGGCCGCGGTGCCCAGGGGCATGGGGTCGCCGCGCGTAGCGATGTTTTCCTTGATGGTGGCGGGCACGCCATCGAGCGCACCCAGGGGTGCGCCGCGCAGCCAGCGGGCCTCGGATGCCCTGGCCTGCGCCAGGGCGGCGTCGGGGCGCAGCAGGTAGGTGGCCTGGATGTGGGGCTCCCAGCGCCCGATGTGGGCCAGCACATCGGCGACCACATCGACCGGGGACAGGGTGCGCTGGCGATAGGCCGCGAGCAGGGCGTGGGCGGGCAGGTCGTGCAGGGCGCTCATGGTGCGGGTGGCGCCGGTGTCAGGACCAGGAAAGGGCCGAGAGATCGTTCACGAAGATGGGCATGTCTTTCCACAGCCCCCGGAGGTTCTTGTTCGCCACCGTCACCCATTGCGGCTGGTAGAGGAAACCGTGCACGGCCTCTTCGGCCAGCAGGCGCTGCGCGTCGCCCAGCAGGCGGGCACGGTCGGCCGGGCGGGGGGTGTTCTTGATCTTGTCGAACAGCGTGTTGAACTGCGGCGAGTTGTAGCCCCAGTAGTAGTCGGGCTTGGCAAAGTTGCCCAGGTCGAAGGGCTCGACATGCGAGATGAGCGTGAGGTCGTAGTTCTTGTTGCCGTAGGTGCCGCTGAGCCACTGGGCCCATTCCACGTTCTGGAGCTTGCACACGATGCCGATCTTGGCCAGCTGCGCCGCGATCACCTCGCCGCCCTGGCGGGCGTAGGGCGGCGGAGGCAGGGTGAGCGTAAGCTCCAGCGGGGTCTTGACGCCGGCCTCGGCCAGCAGTTTCCTGGCCTTGTCGATGTCAAAGGGGTTGATGCCCGTGGTGTCCACATAGCCAAACGCGCCCGGCACATAGTGGCTGCCAATGGGCACGCCAAAGCCGTCGCCTGCACCTTCGATGACGGCCTTGCGGTCGATGGCGGCGGCGATGGCGCGGCGCACGCGCACGTCGTTCAGGGGCTTTCGGTTGTTGTTGATGGCCAGGATGGTCTTGGCGCGCGAGCCGCTCACCACCACCTGAAAGCGCGGATTGGCCTTGAACTGGGCCACGCTGCGCGGCGTGACGCGGGCGAACAGGTCCACATCGCCCGCCAGCAGCGCCGCCACCTGGGCGGCGGGGTCGGAGATGAAGCGGAATGTGGCCCGGCGCATCCGGATGCTGCCGGGTGCCCGAAAACCTGGCCACGCGTTCAGCGTGATGGACGCACCCCGGTTCCAGGCGCCCAGCACGTAGGGGCCGGTGCCTACGGGCCGGGTGGCGTTGGTGGCGGCGCTTTGGGGCTCGGCGATGATGGCCGTGGCCTGGCCCAGCACGAACAGGAAGTCGGGGTCGATGTCTTTGTTGATGATGACCACGGTGTGGTCGTCCACCACCTGGGTGGTGAGGTTGGCAAAGGTGCGCTTGTCCTTGTTGGTGCTCTTGTCGCTGCCCGCACGGTCGAACGAAAACTTGACCGCGCTGGCAGTGAACGGCACGCCATTGCTGAACTTCACCCCCCGGCGCAGGCGCAGGGTGTAGGTTCGCAGATCGGGCGACACCTCCCAGCTCTCCGCCAGCAGCGGCGACACGCTGCCGTCGGCGTTGATCTTGGTGAGCGTCTCGAAGATGTTGTAGTGCACGATCTCGGCAATGGCCGAGGCGGCGCCGGCCGTGGGGTCCAGCCCTGGTGGCTCCAGCGTCATGGCCAGCACCACGCTGTCCTTGCTGGTTTTGGCCAGGGCGCCCCAGGGCGCAGCCAGGGGGGCGGCAGCGATGGCGCCAGTGGCCAGGACGGAGCGGCGGTTCAGCATGTTCGGGTTCTCCAGGCGAAACAGGTCGATGGGGCCCGCTTGCAGGGGCGCCCTTGGTCAGAAAGGATTCTTTTTACACCATGGGGCGCAGGGCTTCGCCGGCCCCTTGTGCCATTTCTGCCCGGAGTGCCCGGGCGCGCCCCGGCTCGATGCGCGGCACGGCGCTGACCAGGGCACGGGTGTAGGGGTGCTGCGCATTGAACAGCAGTTCCTCGGGCGTGCCGCGCTCCACGATGCGCCCCTGGTATAGCACCACCACCTCGTCGCACAGGTGGTTCACCACGGCCAGGTCGTGGCTGATGAGCAGGTAGGTGATGCCGAACTGCTGCTGCAAATCCAGCATCAGGTTGAGCACCTGCGCCTGCACCGAGACATCGAGCGCGCTCACGGGCTCGTCGGCCACGATGAGGCGGGGGTGGGTGATGAGCGCACGCGCAATCGCGATGCGCTGGCGCTGGCCGCCCGAGAACTCGTGCGGGTATTTGCCCAGGTCGGTGCTGCGCAGGCCCACCTGCGCCAGCACCTGCGCGGCCTGCTCGCGCTGTTCGGCACGGCTGGTGCGGCCCTGGGCCTGCAGCGGCTCGGTGACGATGCGCTCCACCTTCTGGTGCGGGTCCAGCGAGCCATAGGGGTCCTGGAACACCATCTGGAAGTCGCGCCGCGCATGCCGCAGCTCGGCGGCGGGCAGGCGGTGCAGATCGCGGCCGAGCAGGTGCACCGTGCCGGCGGTGGGGGTGTCGAGCGCCATCACCAGCCGGGCCAGCGTGGACTTGCCCGAGCCTGATTCGCCCACGATGCCCAGGCTGCGGCCCGACTCCACGCGCAAGTCCACGCCCTGCAGGGCCTGCACCTGCTGCGGCGTTTGACACAGGTGCGTGCGCGGCAGCGGGTAGTGGCGCACCAGTTGCGTGACCTGCAGCAGGGGGGGCTGCGAAGTGGCGGGAATTTTTGAGTCAGATGGCTCTGTGGCGTTTATGGAGTGCGCGCCAGAAGCTATCGATTCAGCAGTGTTTGCGGAATTCATGCGCTGGCCTCTTGCGCGGCGGCCACCGCATCCAGCCGGATGCAGCGTGCCAGGTGCCCCGCACCCCCAGCCGCCAGCGGCACGGGCGGCGGTGCGGTGCTGTGGCAGGCGGCCACGGTGAAACCGCAGCGCCCGGCAAAGGGGCAGCCGGCGGGCAGGTGGGCCAGCTCGGGCACGGTGCCCGCGATGGTGGACAGGCGCGGGCGTTCGCCGGCGCGGCGCGGCACCAGCTGCGGGCGCGCCGCCAGCAGGCCGCGCGTGTAGGGGTGGGCCATGGCCGAAAAAACTGCCTCCGTGGGGCCGCTCTCCACCACGCTGCCGCCATACATCACCAGCATGCGGTCCGCGTTCTGCGCAATCACGCCCAGGTCGTGCGAGATCAGGATCAGCGCCATGCCACGCTCGGCCACCAGGTCGCCGACGAGCTGAAGGATCTGCTGCTGCACGGTCACGTCGAGCGCCGTGGTGGGCTCGTCGGCAATCAGCAGATCGGGCCCGCAGGCCAGCGCCATGGCAATGGTGATGCGCTGGCGCTGCCCGCCCGAAAACTGGTGCGGGTAGTCGTCCAGGCGCCGGGCGGCGTCGGCAATGCCCACGCGCTCCAGCAGGGCCAGGGCCTCGCGGCGTGCGGCTGTGCGGCCCAGGCCGCGGTGCAGCCGCAGCGGCTCGGCCACCTGGTCGCCAATGCGGTGCACGGGGTTCAGCGCCGTCATGGGCTCCTGGAAAACCATGCCGATGCGGTTGCCGCGCAGGCGGCACAGCGCGGCGTCGTCCAGCCCTACCAGTTCCTGCCCATCCAGAAGAATGCTGCCGCTGGCCTGTGCGGCTTCGGGCAGCAGGCCCATGAGCGCCAGGGCGGTGAGCGACTTGCCGCAGCCCGATTCGCCCACCAGGCCCAGGGTTTCGCCGCGACGCAGCGTGAAGTCGATGCCGCGCACTGCATCGGCGGTGCCCCGGTGGGTGTGCAGGCGAATGCACAGCTGGGTGACCTGCAGCAAGGGCATGGGTGCGGTGGGTGGGTGGTCGGTCGGCATCAGCGTTGGCGGGTCAGGCGGGGGTCGAGCAGGTCGCGCAGGCCGTCGCCCAGCAGGTTCAGGCCCAGCACGGCCAGGGCAATGGCCACGCCGGGCCACACGGCCAGCAGCGGCGCCTGGAACATCAGGGTCTGGGCGTCGCTGAGCATGCGGCCCCAGGACGGCTGCGGCGGCTGCGTGCCCAGGCCCAGGTACGACAGCGCCGCCTCGGCCAGGATGGCAATGGCGAACTGCACCGTGGCCTGCACGATCAGCACCGAGGCGATGTTGGGCAGCACATGCTCGAGCGTGATGCGCACACTGCCCTTGCCGCAGGCCCGTGCCGCCAGGATGAAATCGCGCGACCCCACGGCGTTGGCCGAAGCCCGCGTCACCCGCGCAAAGGTGGGAATGTTGAAGATGCCGATGGCGATGATCGAGTTGATGGTGCCCGCGCCAAACACCGCCGTCATCATGATGGCCGACAGGATGGCCGGAAAGGCGAAGGTGAAGTCGGCCAGGCGCATGATGGCTTCTTCCACCCAGCCACGCCGCGCGGCGGCAAGCAGCCCGAGTGCCACGCCCAGGCCCATGCCAATGCCCACCGCGATCACGCCCACCAGGAGCGAGTTGCGCGCGCCCACCAGCAGCAGCGAGGCCACGTCGCGGCCAAAGGCATCGGTGCCCAGCCAGTGCTGGCTGCTGGGCCGCTGCAGCTTGGCCGGCAGGTCCATGTCGTAGGGCGACCAGGGCGTCCAGACCAGCGACAGGGCCGCGGCGGCCAGCAGCAGCAACACCAGCACCGCACCGGCAACAAAGCTGCGGTGGCGCAGGGCGCGACGCAGCCAGCCCGCAGTCAGGGCCGGGGCGGGCGGGGTGCTGGTGGCGGCGGACTGATTCATATGTCGCTGGCCTTTACCCGGGGGTCAATCACTGCGTACAGCAGGTCCACCACAAAGTTCACCACCACCACCATGGCCGCCAGCAGCATCACGCAGTTGCGCACCACGATCAGGTCGCGGTTGGCGATCGACTGGAAGATCAGCCGGCCCAGGCCTGGCAGATAAAACACGTTCTCCACCACGATGGTGCCGGCCAGCAGGTTGGCGAACTGCAGGCCCATCACGGTGATGACCGGGATCATGGCGTTGCGCAGCACATGGCCCCACAGCGCCGCCCGCCGCGAAAGGCCCTTGGCGCGCGCGGTGCGCACGAAATCCTCGCGCAGCACATCCAGCACGGCCGAGCGCGTGATGCGCGCCAGAATGGCCGCCTGCACCACGGCCAGGGCGATGGCCGGCAGCAGCAGCGCCTTCAGGGCTGCCAGCGGGCTGCCACCGCTGTCTTCGGTCCAACCCGGGAACCCGCCGGCGGCAAACCACTGCAGCTTCACCGAGAACAGCAAAATCAGCAGGATGGCGAACCAGAAGTTGGGGATGGCAATGCCCAGCTGGGCCAGGCCCATCGTGCCCACATCGCCCCAGCGGTTGTGGCGCGCGGCGGCGTAAAGGCCGGCCGCGAGCGCCAGCACCGTGCTGAGCACCATGGCCATCAGCGCCAGCGGTACCGTCAGCGCCAGGCGCTCCAGCACCAGTTCCAGCACCGGGCTGCCATAGGTGTAGCTGTCGCCCATCTCGCCCACCAGCAGGCCGCTCATCCATTGCCAGTAGCGCTGCGCAGCGGGCTGGTCCAGCCCCAGCTGGGTGGCAAGGGCGGCCACCGCGTCGGGCGAGGCATCGGGCCCCATGAGCACCTGGGCGGCATTGCCCGGCAGGATGTCCAGCACCAGGAACACGACCACCGATGCACCGAGCAGCGTGGCCAGAAGGGTCAGGAATCGCTTGAAAAGAAAGAAACCCATGGGTTGGTGCGGGTGGTGCTTGTCCGTGTGCTTCAGCCGGTTGGAGAAGGCGGCCTGCGCAGCATACCGGCAAAGCACCCATGATCGCAGTGGTGTGTTGTGCCGCAGGTCCAGGCGGTGCAGGGCAGGGGCGCGGGATAATCCAAGGCATGACCGTCTTCTTGAACTCTCCGTATCCGCATCCGGCCTGCCCGCTTTCCGCAGGGAGGTCCGCATGGCGCTGAGGATCACCGACGAGTGCATCAACTGCGATGTGTGCGAGCCCGAGTGCCCGAATCAGGCCATCTCTGTGGGCGAGGAAATCTACGAGATCGACCCCGACAAGTGCACGGAATGCGTGGGCCACTTCGACGAGCCCCAGTGCGTGCAGCTGTGCCCGGTGGCGTGCATCCCGGTGGACCCCCGGCATGTGGAGAGCCGGGAAACACTGTGGCAGAAGTTCCAGAGGCTGCAGGCGGCCACCAAGGTTTGAGGGTTTAGTGCCTCTGGCACTTGTCCATTCAGTGCCAGGCGCTATAAAAATAGTAGTTCCCGAGGGTGCAGCCGCTGCGGAATGTCACTGGCCTTCGGGGCGCGGCGGCTTGGGACGCGGGGGTTTGGTGGTATGGACCAGCAGCGTGGCTTTTTCCATGTCGCCCGCCAGCATGGCGGCATGGGCCTTGAGCGAATGCTGGATGCTGTCCTCGATCAGGGTGCGCTGGTCGGGCGAGGGTTTTTTCAGCACCCAGTTGGCCACTTCGGCCTTGACGCCTGGATGGCCGATGCCGATGCGCAGGCGCCAGTAATCGGGTGAACCGAGTTGGGCATGGATGTCCCGCAGTCCGTTGTGCCCGGCATGGCTGCCACCGCGCTTGAGCTTCACCTGGCCGGGCGCAATGTCCAGTTCATCGTGCGCCACCAGGATTTCCTCGGGCTGGATCTTGAAGAACCGCGCCAGCGAGGCCACCGATTTCCCTGACAGGTTCATGAAGGTCTGGGGCTGCAACAGCCAGACACTCTGGCCATGCACGCTGGTGCGGGCCACCAGGCCGTGGTAGCTGCGCTCGGGCACCAGCGTGGCCTTGAGTTCGCGCGCCAGTGCATCTATCCACCAGAACCCCGCGTTGTGGCGGGTGGCCTCGTAGTCGGGCCCCGGGTTGCCCAGGCCCACAAACAGTTTGATCATGTGCGCAATTATCGGTAGCTACCAATGAAAACGGCCCACACAGGTGGGCCGTTGGATGCGGCGCTGCCGAGGCAGGCCGCAGAGACCGGTGCGCCGGTCTTATTTCTTGCCCTTGCCCTTGCCCTTGGCATCGGCGGCAGGTGCTGCGTCGGCAGCAGGTGCAGCCACTTCCACCACGGGGTTGGCCACGGAAACCAGCACGGGGTTGTTGTTCTGGCCGCCACGGATCACGGCGTTCACGCCCTTGGGCAGCTTGATGTCCTTGAGGTGCAGGGAAACACCCTTCTTCAGCGTGCTCAGGTCCACGGCAATGAACTCTGGCAGGTCCGAAGGCATGCAGGTCACGTCGAGTTCGTTCACGATGGGGTTCACCAGGCACTTGTCCACCTTGACTGCGTCGGATTCTTCGGCGCCGCTGTAGTGCAGTGGCACCTTCATGTGCAGCTTGGTCTTTTCGTCCACGCGCTGGAAGTCGATGTGCAGCACCAGTTGCTTGTAGGGGTGGTATTGCACGTCACGCAGCAGCACCTTGGAGGTGGTGCCGGCCAGTTCCATGTCCAGCACGCTGGAGTGGAAGGCTTCCTTCTTGAGGGCGTGCCACAGTGCGTTGTGGTCGATCTCGATGAGTTGAGGTTCGGCGGAACCGCCATACACGATGCCAGGCGTCTTGCCCGAATTGCGCAGACGGCGGCTCGCACCCGTACCCTGCTTGGCGCGCTCAAAAGCGACGAAGTTCATAGTTAGCTCCTGAAAAGGGACGACCGCGACCAGTCATTCCCTGTTGAAAAAAGGCTTGTTGCGCCCGGATGGCGGCAAGCCCACAACAATGCCCCCGAACAGGCAAGCCTCCCGAGGGAGGCTTGCAAGCATCTGAACCGGCGACAACCACCATGCCTCGCGAGAGGCGGGGCCGACGCTCAGAAAAGATTCTCTTGGTCCGAGAACAAACTCATCACCGACTCACCCTTGGCGATGCGCTGGATCGTCTCGGCGATCAGCGGAGCCACGGAGAGCTGGCGGATTTTGGTGCATCCCTTGGCGTTATCGTTCAAAGGGATGGTATTGGTCACCACCACTTCGTCGAGGGCAGAGCCCTGGGCGATGCGTTCAATGGCGGGGCCCGAGAAAATGGGATGGGTGCAGTAGGCATACACCTTCTTGGCACCACGCTCCTTGAGTACCTCGGCGGCCTTCACCAAGGTGCCGGCGGTGTCGATCATGTCATCCATGATCACGCAGTTGCGGCCTTCGATCTCGCCGATCACATGCATCACTTCGGACACGTTGGCCTTGGGGCGACGCTTGTCGATGATGGCCAGGTCGCAGCCGAGCTGCTTGGCAAGGGCCCGGGCGCGCACCACTCCGCCCACATCGGGCGAAACGACGATCAGGTCTTCGTAGTTCTTCTGGCGCAGATCGCCCAGCAGAACGGGCGACGCGTAGATGTTGTCGACGGGAATGTCGAAGAAGCCCTGGATCTGGTCGGCATGCAGGTCCATGGTCAGCACACGGGCCACGCCTACGGCCTGCAGCATGTTGGCGACCACCTTGGCAGAGATCGGAACCCGGCTGGAGCGGGGACGGCGATCCTGGCGGGCATAGCCGAAGTAGGGGATCACGGCGCTGATGCGCTCTGCGGAGGCGCGTTTGAGCGCATCCACCATGATCAGCAGCTCCATGAGGTTTTCGTTGGTGGGTGCGCAGGTGGACTGCACCACGAAAACGTCGCGGGCCCGCACGTTCTGTTTGATTTCGACGGTGACTTCGCCGTCGGAGAAGCGACCCACATCCGCAGCACCCAGAGTGGTGCCAAGGTGTTGGGCAATTTCAGCTGCCATGCCAGGATTGGCATTGCCGGTGAAAACCATGAAGTCGGGTTGGTTGGCTTGCATAGCGTCCCAGCAGTCTGAAAAAAGAGCCCGTACGCGAAAAGAAATTTGGCAGGGGAGAAAGGATTCGAACCTTTGCATGCCGGAATCAAAATCCGGTGCCTTAACCAGCTTGGCGACTCCCCTACACAGGTCCACTGCAAAGCAGTCAACCTTCATTCTTGCCTGAAGCCCATCCTGCCAGAGGATGAACCATCAGATTTTCACATGTCCTGACCTGCCAGCCACTGGGGGCGTTTTGCAGATCAACAGCATGCGATATTTGTGCAAACACTGCACTGCCTGAACCGGTCATTCGCCCTTGCAAACCGCGTGATTCGAGCCACTGGAGGGCTTGGGTCACTTCGGGGCACAAGGCCTGGGCAACTGGTTGCAAGTCATTACAACCGAAATTGTAGTGTGCTGCAGCAAAGCCTAAGATTGTAGCACTATCTGAATCACGTTTCAGATCGGGAGCAGAAAAAATTGATTTCGTTTCCAGACCCGCCTCGGGCTTCACTACTGCAAAGCTCGCTTGCGGTAGTTGACTTGCCTTCTCAAGCGGCGTGATTATCTCACCAATTCCCTCTACCCAGGCGTTGCGGCCGCGCAAAAAAAATGGCACGTCGGCGCCCAGTTTCAATCCGATCGCTTCCAGCGCGGTGAGGGGCAGGTTGAGTTTCCAGAGGCGGTTGAGGGCCAGCAGCGTGGAGGCCGCGTCTGACGAGCCGCCACCCATGCCCGCCTGCGCAGGGACTCTTTTCTGCACACCGATGTGAATACCCAGGGGGCAGGTGGTGGCTGTTTGCAGGGCCTGTGCTGCGCGTACGGTCAGGTCGATGTCGGGAAGCGGAGGGCCAAGGTCCTCGCGGGTGATGCGGCCATCATTGCGCAACTCGAAATGCAGGGTATCGCACCAGTCGATCAACATGAAGACGGACTGCATCAGGTGGTAGCCGTCAGTTCGTCGGCCCGTGATATGCAGGAAGAGGTTGAGCTTGGCCGGAGCCGGCACGTCGTACAGGGCGAGCATGAAGTGGTATCAGCGGGTCAGGATGATTCGCAATGTGGCCTGTGGCGTCGGCGTGTGGCGTTGCGCCACCAACCGCCCGGCGGAGATGGCCGACAGATCGACCTGCCAGCCAACGGCATCCACATGGGTGCCTTCGAGCCAGTTGAACAGTGCCGCGACCGGAATATCCGTGCCCAGCACATCCCGCAGCAGGGCATCCAATGATTCGGACTCCCGGGTGTTTTGGCCCGTGGTGATCTCTGCGTGGCTGGCATTCCACTGGATCCGTGCGAGGGTGTTGCCAAGAGGGTTGAACAAGACGAATTGGCCTTGCTGCGCCGATCCGGAGAGCTCAAAAGATGCAGAAAAAGACTGCGACGCCGTTTCTTCCACTTGCAATGCCAGGCGTCCTGTCCACGGGGCGCGATAGGGGCTTTCTGGTGTGGCCGGCGGATGGGCGCAGCCGGCCAGCAGCAGAACAAAAACCGCGAGCAAGGAAGCAAACCAGTGGGGCAGCCTTTGGGTTGCGCCTTGCGGCTGCAGACCCTGTGGCGTGGCATGCGGCATCAGGGCATGGCTCCCAGTCGTTTCAGGGTGTCTTTGAGTGTTTCGTTGTCTGGGTTCAGGCGCAAGCCTTCGCGCCAGACACTGGAGGCCTGTGCCCGGTTTCCGGTGCTCCAGAGGACTTCACCAAGGTGCGCTGCAATTTCAGCATCGGGCCGGGCCTTGAAGGCGATCGATAACAGGCGCAAGGCCTCGGCGCTGTTGCCGAGGCGAAATTCGACCCAGCCCAGGCTGTCTGTGATGAAGGGATCGCCAGGCGCGTATTCCAGTGCCTTGGAGATCAGGCCTTTGGCTTCTTCCAGGCGCAAGCCCCGTTCTGCGAGGGAGTATCCCAAGGCGTTGTAGGCGTGGTGGTAATCGGGCTTCCGTTCAATCAGCTGTCGCAGCAACTGCTCCATCATGGCCGGATCGCCTGATTTTTCGGCCAGCATGGCCTGGTCGTAAACCAGTTCATTGTCTTCCGGGTCCTGGGCTACCAGTTCCACCTGGACGGCCAAAGCCTCCTTGTACAAGCGCATTTCCTGTAGCAGCTGCACCTCTGCCTGCAGTTTCATGCGGGCATGGCTGGGGGTATTTCCTGGCAGACCGCGCAGCAGGGCGCGTGCCTGAGGAAGTTTGCCCTGTTGTGCAAGCAGGGATGCGCGGCGGCGTTGTGCGCTGAGCATCTCTTCCGAGTTTTCGATGCGCCCGAGCCAGGATTCGGCCGCGGCGTAGTCTTTGTTCTTCTCGGCAATTTGTGCCGAGAGAAGGTAGGCCTGGGTCAGCCCACGCCGCTGCAGATCCGGGTCTGAAGTGGCGGCATTTGTCAGCTCCATGTAGCGTTGCAGTGATTTTTCCGCATTGCGTAGCCGGTTGTCCTGAAATTGCAGCGTGGCAAGGGCAAGCCATGCTTCCCGCAGATCCGGTTTGTCGCGCGTCACTGTCTCCAGTTGTTGGCGTGCGGCTGGGTAGCGTTGCTGGCCCAGCAGGACGCGGGCATATGCCGTGCGCAGGTCCGGGTCGGGGTGTTTGGCAAGGTGGGTGGTGACCAGCAACTCTGCTTCTGTCACTCCCTCTTCCATCAGCTCCAGGACCAGCGGCATGGCAACCGTGTTGGCTCCGTCGAGCGTCAGTGCCTGGCGAGCCGCATCCAGGGCGCTCGCCTTGTTGCCGGCCGCCAGGCGCATGCGGCCCAGTGCGGTCCACGCTGCAGGACCTGTGGCGGGGTGCAGAAGTTCATCGGTGAGCGCCCGCTCCACTACATTTGCCGCCAGTGACTTGTCGCTGGCGCGGCCATACATCTGGGGCAGGGCGGACAGGGCCTCGGCTTTGGAGGCGGCGGGCATTTGCGCCAACTCCTGTCGCAGCAGTTCCGGGGTCTCGCCGATGCGGTTGAGTGCAATGAGAATCTGCAACGTGTAGCGGTTGGCTTCTCGCGATTGGGGCTGCGCCTCTTTCCATGCCCGTGCCGCTGCCAAGGCGTAGTCGCCAGACCGGGCTTGCAGGGCAATATCGGCGGCACGCCGATACAAGGCGCTGTCTCCGCTGCGCCGCGCCGCTTCCAGCATCAGCGAGTAACCCGCTCCGGGATCTCCGGACTGGGTGGTCAGCTCGCCCAGAAAAATTTCATAGAAAAGCTCGGCATCGAGCTGTGCGCTGGGAATGTGCGGGGGGGCAACATCAGCGCTGCTCGGTTGTCCCCCGGACTGCGTCCATCCCGTGGTGGCTGTTGCCAGCAGAGCGGCGGTGAGGAGGGCTGTTCGAAAGCGATGAGAGGGCACCATCGGGTCATAATAATCCATGCTCTTCAACCTGTTTGCAAGGCGGCGGCATGCCTGAGTTACCCGAGGTGGAAGTCACCCGCCGCAGTTTTGCGCAGGCCATTGCCGGGGCTCGGATCGAGTCGGTTCGGGTGGGCAAGCCATTGCGGTGGCCGTTGGGGTGTGCGCCGCAATCGCTGGTGGGGCGCAAGGTGCTTTCGATACGCCGAAGGGGCAAATATTTGCTGGTGGATCTGGATTCCGGCCTGCTGCTGCTGCATCTGGGCATGTCTGGAAGCCTGCGCTTCAGCCCTGATCTGCCCCCGCCGGGCGCGCACGATCATTTCGACGTGATGACCTCCCAGGGGACGCTGCGCTTGCATGATCCCAGGCGTTTTGGTGCCGTGGTGTATGCGGCAGACGAGCAGGCTGCAGTTGCACAGAAATTGTTGGGCGGACTGGGGATGGAGCCGCTGTCTGACGTCTTTACCTACCCCGCCTTCGAGGCAGGGCTCAAGGCGAGTCGTGCGCCCATCAAGCAGGTGTTGCTGGCGGGGCGTCTGGTCGTGGGTGTGGGCAATATCTATGCGTCCGAGGTGTTGTACCTGGCGGGCATTCGTCCCACCGTGGCCGCGCAGCGCATAGGTCCGCAGAGGGCGCGCAGGCTTTTTGACGCCATCCGGACGGTGTTGGCGCGTGCGGTGGAACTTGGCGGCAGTACGCTGAAGGACTTTTCCAGCGCCGACGGGATGGCCGGGCATTTCCAGCACGAAGCGAATGTGTATGGGCGGGATGGCGCTCCCTGCCACCACTGTGGCAGCGCCATCCAGCTGCTTCGCCAGGGGCAGCGCAGCAGCTATTTTTGTCCTCGATGCCAACGCGCGTAACGGGGCGGTGCTGACAGTCGGCACATAGAGCGCATCCAAGACACCGTCAATGCTATATTTTGCGAATATCTACGCATAGACCGTGCATTGCACTCCGGGAGCAAAGTGGGACCATCATTCAACGAGCAGTTCGACGAGCACGGCCTCTGGCGGCGTGAGTTTGCGCACCAGATTCGCCGTCTGTCCGAGTGGATGTCTGATCACGAGCTCATGGATGCTGCGGTTCAGGAGCGGCTGAATCGCCTGGAAGCACAGGTGCGCAGCGATAAGGTGACGGTGGCTTTTGTTGCGGAGTTCTCGCGTGGCAAATCAGAGCTGATCAACGCCATCTTCTTTGCCGGCTATGGCCGTCGCATCATGCCTGCCAGCGCCGGCCGCACGACGATGTGCCCCACGGAATTAGGCTATGACGCTTCGGTGGCACCCTGCCTTCGGCTGCTGCCAATCGATACCCGGTTGCAGCTGCAGGGCCTTGCCGAATGGCGGTTGAAACCCGATCGCTGGGTGGAAATTCCGCTGGATGTCAACAATGCCGACCAGATCGCCAAAGCGCTGGAGAAGGTGGCCGAGGTTCGAAAAGTTACGCTGGATAACGCACGGGCGCTTGGGTTCTGGCACGACGAGCTGGCAGATGACAACCCGGTGCCTGATGCGGATGGCTTGGTGGAAGTGCCGATGTGGCGCCATGCCATCATCAATATCCCCCATCCCTTGCTGAAGCAAGGTTTGGTGATTCTGGACACCCCGGGATTGAATGCGGTGGGCGCCGAGCCCGAGTTGACCGTCAATCTCATTCCGCAGGCCCATGCGGTGGTATTCATCTTGAGTGCAGACACGGGAGTTACCCGTTCGGACCTGGCGATCTGGCGAGAGCACCTGGCGACGTCTGCTGAAAGCCTGGAAGCACGGCTGGTGGTTCTCAACAAGATTGACACCTTGTGGGACACCCTCAATTCGCCGCACGAAATCGTTGCGCAGATGAATCGGCAATGCGCGATCTCTGCGGAAATGCTGGGTGTGCCGCTGGCGCAGGTGGTGCCTGTTTCTGCACAAAAGGGACTGCTGGCAAAGATCACCTGTGACGATCTTCTTCTCGAATCCAGCGGCCTGCCTTCATTGGAAGGGGCGCTTGCCAGGGGGATCATGGGCCGTCGCCAAGCCATCCTGCGTGCTGCCGTGGCAACGGGGGTGGCGGGTTTGCGTGCTGAAACTGCGCGTGTCATCAACATTCGTCGCAGGGATTTGGATGATCAGATGGCCGAACTGCGAAGTCTCAGGGGCAAAAATGCCTCGGTGATCGCATCGATGCGCCACCGTGTTGAGCAGGAACAGCGCGAGTTTGATATGAGCGCTGCCAAGATTCAGGCGGTTCGTGTGGTGCATCTCAAGCTGTTGCGGGAGGTTTTTCATCAGTTGGGGGCGAAGTCCCTCAAGCTGGAGTTGACCGAGTTGGCGCAAATGCTCCAGCAAAAAGGGCTGAAGCTCGGTGTGCGCAAGATCTACATCCAGACCTTTGAAAAACTCAGGGGAACGATGGATAAAGCGCAAGCATCCAGTATTGAAATACAGGCGATGCTAGGGGGCACGTTTCGCCAGTTGAATGCGGAATTCGGGTTTTCTTTGCAGGTGCCCCCCCCTCCGAAACTCGAACACTTTGTCCAGGAACTCTCGCAGATTGAGCAGAGCCATCTGCAATACCTTGGGGTCGGCAATGTCCTGAAGCTGGCGCAGCCTGAATTCGCCGAGCGCCTGGTTCGTGCCTTGGCCATGCGTTTGCGCACGGTGTACGAGTCGGCGGCCAATGATCTGGAGTTGTGGAGCAAGTCTGCTACGGCTCAACTGGACGCCCAGTTGCGTGAGCGCCGTCGGAGTTTTACCAGACGCATAGAGGCGGTTGACCGGATTCAGCATGCCGCGACTGGCTTGGTGGAGCGAATTTCAGAGATCGAGGCGGGTGAAGAGGAACTCATTCAGCTGGAACGACGCTTGACCGAATTGACAGCCCAGTTGATAGCGTTGCCCGTCCTGGCAGAGGCCGCAGAACGCCCCGGGCTTATGCCTGCATGATTCTTTCGGAAACAGATGTCGCCACGCGGGTGGTTCGTTGGCAGGCAATCCATGGACGCAACCACCTGCCTTGGCAGCAGACACGCGA
The DNA here is from genome assembly GCF_900107605.1 of Acidovorax soli. Taxonomy (GTDB): domain Bacteria; phylum Pseudomonadota; class Gammaproteobacteria; order Burkholderiales; family Burkholderiaceae_C; genus Acidovorax; species Acidovorax soli. The sequence goes on from NZ_FNQJ01000019.1 coordinate 20,906, forward strand.
TCCCTATCGGGTCTGGCTGTCTGAAATCATGCTGCAACAAACCCAGGTCAGCACGGTGCTGGGCTATTACGCACGGTTTCTGGAGCGGTTTCCCGATGTGAGCGCATTGGCCAGCGCGTCGCTGGATGAGGTCATGGCTCTGTGGAGTGGCCTCGGGTACTACAGCCGGGCACGCAATCTCCACCGCTGTGCGCAGACCGTTGTCAGCGAGCACGGTGGGGTTTTTCCCCGCAGTGCGCAGGTGCTGGCTACGCTGCCCGGAATTGGGCGCTCAACGGCCGGCGCGATTGCGGCTTTCTGTTTTGCGGAGCGCACGCCCATCCTGGACGCCAACGTGCGAAGGGTGCTGACACGCGTGCTGGGTTTTGATGAGGATCTGGCAGTCGCCCGGAATGAGCGGACATTGTGGGCACATGCGCAGGCCTTGTTGCCATCGGCGGACATCGATGCGGCGATGCCGCGCTATACCCAGGGTTTGATGGATTTGGGGGCCAGCTTGTGCATGCCTCGCAATCCCGCTTGTCCGCAATGCCCTTTGCAGACTTTGTGCGTTGCACATCGCGCCGGGGAGCCCGAACGGTATCCCGTGAGAACACGCAAGCTCAAGCGCCGCTCAGAATCGTGGTGGCTCATGGTTCTGGAGGATCCTGCGGGGAAATTTTGGTTGTCTCGTCGCCCGTCGGCAGGCATATGGGCTGGCCTGTATTGCGTGCCAATCTTTCCTCTTCGGTCGGATGTGTCGGCATTTTTCGATGCAGCAGGGCGCCCCTCGGCAAAAACCATGGAGGAGAGGCCCCCCTTCCTTCATGTGCTGACCCATCGTGATCTGTACTTGCATCCTGTGATCGTGCGGCAATATGGGGAGACAACGCCAGACGATGGCGGAGGCTGGTTTACTGCGGAACAGATCGCTGGCATGGGCCTTCCTGCCCCCGTTCGCAAGCTACTGGCCGGGCTGTAATTTCGGCAGGATGTCGCTGTGATACCCGTTTTTAGCGGCCATCCAGCTCGCGATGGCGTCGTAGAACGGTCCATCGGTCGCTGAATACCTGGGCCAATTGCTCCACGAGATAGACGGATCTGTGCTGACCGCCCGTGCATCCGACGGCTACCGTCACATAGCTTCGGTGGTTTCGGTCCAGCATGTCCAGCCAATAGGAGAGAAATTTCTCGATGTGCTGGCCCATCAGCCCCACATCCACCTGCTGGCGTAGAAAGTCCGCGACGGGGGCATCCAGTCCTGTCAGGTCGCGCAGCGCGGGTTCGTAATGGGGGTTGGGCAACATCCGGACGTCGAACACATAGTCGGCATCCACGGGAATTCCCCGCTTGAATGCGAACGACTGGAAAACCAGTGTGAGCTGCCCCGGCGCCGATGGCATCAGGTCTTTGACATAGCTCTGGAGCTGGGATGCCCTTATCGTGCTGGTGTCTATGACATGTGCCTGCTCCCGCAGATCGGCCAGCAACTCGCGCTCCAGTTCAATCACCTGCGTGAGTGCTCGACGGCCATCTGGAACATCATCATGCGACAAAGGATGGCGACGCCGTGTTTCAGAAAAACGGCGAACCAGTGTTTCTGTGGTGGCATCCAGGAAGATGGACTGAACAATCACCCCCTGTTTGCGCAGACGGTCCAGTTCCCGGGGTACTTGCGGTAGTGACGTGGCGCTGCGCACATCCATGGCGATTGCCACGCGGTTCCCGTGGTGCTTGTGTTCCAGTGCAACAAAGGCGGGGAGCAATTCAGGGGGCAGGTTGTCAACGCAGTAATAGCCGGAATCCTCCATCGCATGCAACGCCACGGATTTTCCCGAGCCAGACATCCCGGTGATCAGCACAATTTCCAGGGACATGGTCATCAACTCTTTATCGGGGTAGCGGCAAGGCCCAGCATTTCGCTGGCATGCGCCAGGGTGGTTCCAGTGGGGTGTTCACCGCCGAGCATGCGGGCCACTTCTGCAATCCGCTGCTCGCCCGAAAGCGGCGCGACAGTGCTGGTGGTTCCGGCCGCATCGCGACGCTTGGACACCATGAGGTGGTGGTCTGCATAGGCTGCCACCTGCGGCAAGTGGGTGACTGCCAGCACCTGCCGGTCGCGCCCCAGTTGCCGCATCAATCGACCCACTGTTTCTGCCACGGCCCCTCCGACGCCGGAATCCACTTCGTCAAAAACGAGGGTGGGTGCCGTACCCAGTTCGCTGGTGGTCACGGAGATGGCCAGGGAAAGCCGTGACAGCTCTCCGCCAGATGCGACCTTGCCGATGGGGCGCGGCGTCATGCCAGGGTGGCCTGCCACGAGAAAGGCAACGTCGTCCAATCCATGCAGTGCGGGTTCAGAGGCCTTTGTCACCGAAACCTCAAACACGCCTCCCGTCATTCCCAGGCCCTGCATCGCCTGTGTGATGGCTGCGGACAGCTGGGGAGCAGCCTTTGTCCTACCGCGCGAAATGGCGCGTGCGATGGTTTGGTAGGCTTTGGCGGTGCTCGCCTGGGTTGATTCGAGGCTGGCGAGGTCGGCTGCAGCGTCCAGACGCAACAGTTCTGTTTTCCAAGCTTGCAGCAAGGCGGGCAATTCTGAAGGTTGACGCTTGTAGCGCCTCGCCAGAGTCATCCATTGCGACACGCGCAGGTCGAGATCTGCAAGACGTTCCGGGTCCAGGTCGGTACGTCTCAGATAGGCTTGCAGCGAGCGGATGACATCGCTGGTTTGCGCCAGGCTGGACGAGAGGATATTTGCCAGGTCGCCAAATGCCGGTTCAAGCTGTTCGTGGTTTTGCAGTCGTGAGACCGCGCGCGTCAGTCTGGAATGTGCGCCCGACTCCTCCTCGTCAAGGGTTGCCAGTGCATCCTGAGCGGCTTCCAGCAGCGTGTGGGCGTGCGAGAGACGCTGGTGCTGGATTTCCAGGTCCACCCACTCATCGTCTCCGGGGGCCAGTTTGCTGATTTCAGCAATTTGCCATTGCAGCCGCTCGCGCTCTTGCTGAAGAGATGATTGGGCCGCACGTGCTTCCTCCAGGATCTTCTGGGCGACACGCCATTGGGTCCAGCTTGCGGCCAATTCCTGCAGCGAAATACCCGCATAAGCGTCCAGCAAGCCGCGCACGGAATCCGGGCGGGTCAGACTCTGCCATGCGTGCTGGCCATGAATGTCCAATAGTTGATCCCCGAGATAGCGCAGTTGTGTTGCGGTCGCCGGCGTGCCATTGATCCACGCTCGGCTTTTCCCCTGGGTGTCCACGGTTCTGCGCAGTAGCAAGATATCGTTGGCCTCTATCCCCGCTTCTTCGAGCCATGGCTGCAAGTGGTGGGGGGAATCGAATTCCGCGCACACATCGGCATGGCGGGCACCTTCACGCACGTACCCTGCATCCGCGCGAGCGCCCAGTGCCAGTTGCAGCGCATCCACCAGAATCGATTTGCCGGCCCCGGTTTCCCCGGTCAACACGGTGAAGCCTGTCTGTAGATCCAGAGCAAGTTCTCGAACAATCACGAAGTCCCGCAGGGTGATTCGCCTGAGCGCCATGATCAGGAGCCCCCTTCGTTCCAGCGTAACTTCTTGCGCAGTGTCGCGAAATAGTTCCAGCCGAGCGGGTGCAAGAACCGGACGCTGTGCTCGGAGCGCTGAACAAGAATCCGGTCACCGTGCAGCAGTGACGCCAGAGACTGCATGTCGAAATTGGCGCTGACGTCCCTGCCACTCACTATCTCGACGGCCACTTCGGTGGCGTCCGATAGAACGATAGGGCGGTTTGAAAGGGTATGGGGTGCAATCGGAACCAGTACCCACCCTGGGATGGACGGATGGAGCATGGGGCCGCCCGCGGAAAGTGCGTAGGCTGTTGATCCGGTGGGTGAAGCAATGATGAGCCCGTCAGCCCTCTGGTTGGCCACGAATTGCCCGCCCACTTCCACGCGAAGCTCCACCATGCCGGATGTGGCTCCGCGGTTCACCACGACATCGTTCATGGCAAGGGCTTCGAAAACCGTGGCCTGCCCACGAACCACGCGTGCGCGCATCAGGGGGCGCAAATCCTCTTCGTACTCTCCGCAAAGCATGGGAGTGAGCGCCGCCTGAAAGCTGCCGAAGGGGATGTCGGTGATGAAGCCCAGGCGTCCCTGATTGATTCCGATCAGCGGGGTGCCATAGCGCGCGAGCTGTCGACCGATGCCGAGCATGGTGCCATCTCCGCCAACGACGAGCCCCAGCTCGCATTGGGCACCAATGGTGTCCACGTCCATGGCGGGATAGGCGGTCAGTTTGGTATTGATGGCGGTTTCTTTTTCAAGCACCACCTGACATCCCTGGCGAACCAGAAACTGAGCTATCTCTTCGAGGGCGTGGCGCGAGCTATCGGCCATGGCGCCTGCAGCAGTTGCCTGATACTTGCCGATAAGCGCAACATGGCGGAAATTGGACGTCATCGCGAAATTACATCATTAAAATCATTCCATGCTCGATGACCGTGCCAAGTTGTTGCTGAAAGCGCTGGTCGAGCGCTACATCGCCGATGGGCAGCCTGTGGGTTCTCGCACCCTGTCGCGCGCTTCCGGGTTGGAGCTGTCCCCGGCAACGATACGCAATGTCATGGCGGATCTGGAGGAACTGGGGTTGATCGCAAGCCCCCATACGTCCGCTGGAAGGATCCCCACGGCGCGTGGCTACCGCCTGTTTGTGGACACCATGCTGACGGTGCAGCGGGACCCCCTGACGCCGCCACAACTGGCGCCAGAGCAGCCGCAAAAAGTGATTGCCAATGCGGCGCACCTTTTGTCGAACCTCTCCCAGTTTGTGGGCGTCGTGATGGCGCCGCGGCGCACCTCCGTGTTCCGCCATATCGAATTTCTTCGACTTTCGGAGCGCCGGTTGCTGGTGATCATTGTTTCACCGGAGGGCGATGTGCAAAACCGTGTCATCTTCACCGAGGTGGACTATTCACAGTCGCAGTTGATCGAGGCCGCCAACTTCCTGAATGCCCACTATGCCGGTTTGGCCATGGAGCAAGTCCGTGAAAAGCTCAAATCGGAGGTGGACATGCTGCGAGGGGAGATCGCTTCATTGATGCAGGCTGCGGTCAACATCAGTTCGGAAGCCCTTTCCGAAGCCCAGGATGAAGTCGTCATTTCTGGCGAAAGAAACCTGCTGGCAGTGAGCGATTTCTCTAGCGACATGGGCAATCTTCGCAGGGCCTTCGATTTGTTCGAGCAGAAAACCCAGATACTTCGCCTTCTGGACATCTCCAGCCAGGCAGAGGGCGTCCGTATCTACATCGGCGGAGAGAGCCAGGTTGTGCCGTTCGAAGAGCTTTCGATTGTTAGCGCACCTTACGAAGTGGATGGCAGAGTGGTGGGTACGCTGGGGGTGATTGGCCCCACCCGCATGCCCTATGACCGGATGATTCAGATCGTGGACATCACTTCCAAGCTGGTGTCCAACGCGCTCAGCTACCGCAAATAAACACCCTACAATACTTGCAGTGCCCCGTCTGCTTCAGCGTTGGCGCGAGGGGCGTTAGCTCAGTTGGTTCGAGCAGGGGTCTCATAATACATCGTTCAAGATGTTGAGGTGGGGCAATAAGCTCAATAAAATCAACAGCTTGCACGGGGGTGTTGCGAAAGCGAAGCCACCGTGTAATAGCCAAGTAACAAAGCCAAAAATTTCGGGACGCTAGCTCATGCTTGGTTAGAGCAGTAGACTCATAATCTATTGGTGCCGTGTTCGACTCACGGGCGTCCTACCAAAACAAAACCCCAGCCCTCACCATCTGGGGTTTTTTCGTTATGGCACCCCGCGAAGCCCCCGGCTACAAATTGTGCAGTGGCAACGCAGTTTTGTAGCGTACCTGCTTGAGTGCAAAACTGGAGCGGATTTTCTCTACCTGGGCAATGGGCGAGAGCTGTTCCAGGATGAAGCTCTCCAGCGTAGGCATGTCAGGCACGGCCACACGCAACAGGTAGTCGGCATCCCCCGTCATGAGGTAGCACTCCATTACCTCATCACGGATGGTGATGCGTTCTTCAAATTCCTGCAGAGTCTGGCGGCTCTGCTGCTTGAGGCTGATGGAGATGAACACGTTCAGATGCAGCCCCAGCTGTTGCGCGTCGAGCAACGCCACGTATTGCCGGATCAACCCCCGTGCTTCCAGCGCCCGCACGCGGGCCAGACAGGGAGAGGGCGACAAGTGAACCCGGCGGGCCAACTCGACATTGGACAGGCTGGCGTCAGCCTGAAGCTCGGACAGAATCTTCAGATCGGTAGCATCGAAGTGATTTGTGCTTTGATTCATGGTACTGGCAGTGTTTTGTGCCTTTTTTTGATTTTATAGATCGCAGTTCAACATCAACTGCCTGCCATTGATCCCTACAGTCTTGATCTTCTCGGGAGACCCTTGCCATGAACGACATGACCCAGCAGAGCCATTTCACCCAGCTGACTGCGGCGGACACCAATCCAACAGAAACCCAGGAGTGGCGCGATGCCTTGCTGTCGCTGGCCGCCACCGAAGGTTCGGCACGCGTGCGACAGATCCTGGATGAACTGGCCCGCCTGGCACGCACGCAGCGCATAGGCTGGCAGCCCGAGCTGAACACGCCTTACATCAACACCATCGGGGTTGAGCAGCAGCCGGTGTTCCCCGGCGACCTTGCCATCGAGGAGCGCCTGGCCTCGCTGATGCGCTGGAACGCGCTGGCCATGGTGGTGCGCGCCAACCAGGCCTACGGCGAACTCGGCGGCCACATCGCCAGCTACGCCAGCGCGGCCGATCTGTTCGAGACCGGTTTCAACCACTTCTTCCATGCGCGCAACGCCACGCACGGCGGTGACCTCGTGTTCTTCCAGCCGCACAGCGCGCCCGGTGTGTACGCCCGCGCGTACCTCGAAGGCCGTCTGAGCGAGGCCGATCTGATGCACTACCGCCAGGAGATCACCGCGCCTGAGAGCGGTGCGCGCGGCCTCTCCAGCTACCCGCACCCGTGGCTGATGCCCGACTTCTGGCAGTTCCCCACCGGCTCCATGGGCATCGGTCCGATCAGCTCCATCTACCACGCGCGCTTCATGCGCTACCTCACGCACCGCCAGTTGCTCGATTGCGGTGCACGCAAAGTCTGGGGCGTTTTCGGCGACGGCGAGATGGACGAGCCCGAGAGCATGAGCGCGCTCACGCTGGCCGCGCGCGAGAAGCTCGACAACCTGGTCTGGGTGGTCAACTGCAACCTGCAGCGCCTGGACGGTCCGGTGCGGGGCAACGGCCGCATCATCGACGAGCTGGAAAAGCTCTTTGCCGGCGCGGGCTGGGATGTGATCAAGCTGGTCTGGGGCAGCGACTGGGACGGCCTGTTCGCACGCGACACCACCGGAGCCCTGGTGCGCGCCTTTGCCAATACGGTGGACGGACAGATGCAGACCTTTGCCGCCAAGGATGGCCGCTTCAACCGCGACAACTTCTTTGGCCAGAACCCCGAGCTGGCAGCGCTGGCCCAGGGCATGACCGACGAGCAGATCGATCGTCTCAAGCGCGGCGGTCACGACCTGGTGAAGATCCACGCCGCCTATGCGGCTGCTTCGGCCCACACCGGCCAGCCCACCGTCATCCTGGCGCAAACCAAAAAAGGCTACGGCATGGGCAGCGCGGGCCAGGGCAAGATGACCACGCACAGCCAGAAAAAGCTGGACGAGACCGATCTGATCGAATTTCGCAACCGCTTCAATCTGCCACTTACCGACGAGCAGGCCAAGGGGCTGGAATTCTTCAAGCCCGCGGATGACAGCCCCGAAATGCACTACCTGCGCGAGCACCGCGCGGCGCTGGGCGGTGCCCTGCCGCAGCGCGAGACCGCGTGCACCGTGGTGCCGGTACCCGCGATCGACCGCTACGCGCAGTTCGCGCTCAAGGCAGATGGCAAGGAGATGAGCACCACCATGGCCTTCGTGCGCATGCTCGGCACTCTGCTCAAGGAGCAGGAGCTGGGCCCGCGCATCGTGCCCATCGTGGCCGACGAGGCGCGCACCTTCGGCATGGCCAACCTGTTCAAGCAGGTTGGCATCTACAGCAGCGTCGGCCAGCGCTACGCGCCCGAAGATATCGGCTCGGTGCTCTCGTACCGCGAGGCGCTGGAAGGCCAGATCCTGGAAGAAGGCATCAGCGAGGCCGGTGCCATCGCCAGCTGGACGGCTGCAGCCACCAGCTACAGCGTGCACGGCCTGGCCATGCTGCCGTTTTACATCTACTACTCCATGTTCGGCTTCCAGCGCGTGGGCGACGCCATCTGGGCCGCTGCCGACCAGCGCGCACGCGGCTTCCTGCTGGGGGCCACATCGGGCCGCACCACGTTAAGCGGCGAAGGTCTGCAGCACCAGGACGGCAGCAGCCACCTGGTGGCTGCCACCATTCCCAACTGCAAGGCCTACGACCCGGCGTTTGCGGGAGAGCTGGCCGTGATCATCGACGCGGGCATGCGCGAGATGCTGGTCGAGCAGCAGGACGTGTTCTATTACGTCACGCTCATGAACGAGAACTACGCCAACCCCGACCTGCCAGAAGGCGCGGCCGGGGGCGTGCTGCGCGGTGGCTACCACTTCGGCAGCTACGGGCCACAGGGTGGCGAGCGCGTCACCTTGCTGGGCTCGGGTGCCATCGTCACCGAAGTGGTTCAGGCCGCCCAGCAGCTGGCTGACCACAACATTGGCGTGGACGTGTTCAGCATCACCAGCTGGAGCGAGCTGGCGCGCGACGGCATGGCGCAGGAGGCCCACGGAGCTGATGCCTATGTGGCGCAATTGCTGGCCGCCAGCGCAGGCTCCATTGTGGCCGCCACCGACTACGTGCGCGCCGTGCCCGAGAGCGTGCGCGCCTTCATGCCGCAGGGCCGGCGCTACAGCACGCTGGGCACCGACGGCTTTGGCCGTAGCGACACGCGCGCGGCCTTGCGCTCTTTCTTCAAGGTCGATGCGGAAAGCATCGTGGCGCGCGCCCTGGCCGACATGGGAGTGAAAGCATGAGCATCGTAGAAGTGAGGGTCCCGGACATTGGCGACATCGACGAAGTGGCCATCATCGAAGTGCTGGTTCAACCCGGCGACACCATCAAGGCCGGGCAAAGTCTGATCACCGTGGAGTCTGGCAAGGCCTCGACCCAAGCTTTCTTGTATGAGAAAGTTCATGAATCTGGGGGAGGGACCCTTCCGGTTGCATTACAATCGCAGCTGTGATTTGAATGAGCGAACACTGACAGCAGATGATGCTGTGAGTGGTTGTCAAAAATAGTGTGAAGTTCAGATAAATCTGATTTTCATGCTATAATTCAAAGCTTAGCGGCTGTAGCTCAGCTGGATAGAGTACTTGGCTACGAACCAAGGGGTCGTGGGTTCGATTCCTGCCAGCCGCACCAATGTTTAAAGCCTGCAACTGAAAAGTTGCAGGCTTTTTCATTTGCCGATTGCTTTTCTTCTTTCGGGCAAGATGCAGCCATGAGCAAAGCCTTTACCAAGGAAGCGGATGCCGACGACGATGGTGATCTGACTTCACCACCGCTTCCGGTCGGTGGAAAAAACTACATCACCCCGCAAGGTTACGCTCGACTGCGGTCGGAGCTCTTGGCGTTGATCGACACCGAGCGCCCCAAGATCGTGGACATCGTTCACTGGGCTGCCAGCAATGGCGATCGTTCCGAGAACGGGGACTATCTCTATGGCAAGAAGCGGTTGCGCGAAATTGACCGGCGTATCAGGTTTCTGACCAAACGCCTGGAGATCGCTGAGATCGTGGATCCAGCCATCCACCAAGGAGGCGACCAGGTGTTTTTTGGTGCAACCGTTACGTACCTGGAAGATGGCAGTGTGGAGCGTACTGTCACCATCCTGGGGATTGATGAGGCCGATGGCAAACGTGGTCAGGTCAGCTGGATATCCCCGGTAGCGCGTGCGCTCCTGAAGTCCAGGGTGGGTGACGAAATTTCACTGGCCGCACCGAGCGGCTTGCATCGCCTGGAAGTGCTGGACGTTCGGTACCCCGGCAAACCAGTGCAAAAGGGGATCTGACACTGTATTGCCGATGTTCCGTTGTTTCATCAGGCCTGCGGGATGACGCGAGACGCTCGAATCACGGCCTGTGTGCGCCGCAGGCCCCGCAATGCTGTTTCGAGATGGGCTTGATCCCGCACCGCCACCACGAAGCGCAGATCTGTGGTGTCCAGCGCTGCCTCGTCGTCCATGTCCACGTGGGTGATATCGGCTTCCGAATTGGCGAGTTCTGCGGCCACGCGTGCCAGCACACCTTTGCCGTTGCTTACAGTAACCACCACTCCCGTCTCAAACATGCGAGCGGGTTCGTCTGACCAGTCCACGGCGATAAAGCGTTCGCTGTCCTTGTGCTGCAGCCGTTTGGCTACGCTGCAATGCGCATTGTGAACCACCAGACCCTCTCCGCGGCCGAGGTATCCGACAATGCTGTCCCCGGGGACGGGGCGGCAACAGTGTGCGTACTGGACTGAAGCATTTTCGCTGCCATCCAGCGTCACCGCACCCTGAGACAATGTTTCATGGGATGTATAGCGTTCGCGGGTCATGAGCAGCGCATCGGGCCGGTGTCCATGCTCCGACATCAGAACCATGAGGCGCTTGGCCACAATGCTGGCGATGCGCTTGCCGAGGCCCAGGTCTGTCATCAGCTCATTGCGCGTACGGTTTCCGGTGAAGCGCAGCAACTTGTCCCACATGGGCTGGGTTTCGGCATCCATGGGTGGGAGGCTCACCAGGCCTTCGGCACGCAGGGCCTGGGTCAGCAACTTCTCGCCCAGGCTTTCCGATTCTGTCTGCGCCAGGGTCTTGAGATAGTGACGTATCTTGGAGCGTGCACGGCCCGTTCGTACAAATCCGAGCCATGCCGGATTGGGTGTAGAGACGGGGGCCGTGATGATTTCCACCACATCGCCATTTTTCAGCTCGGTGCGCAGCGGCACCAATTCATTGTTGATCTTGCCCGCAGTGGTGCGGTCACCCACGTTGCTATGGATGGCATAAGCGAAATCGACAACGGTCGCGCCCCGTGGCATGGCCATGATCTGGCTTTTGGGCGTGAAGACATACACGGCATCCGGGAACAGGTCGACCTTGACGTGATCCCAGAACTCGGCGGCATCACGGGTTTCATTCTGAATATCCAGCAGCGATTGAAGCCACTTCGTGCCCAGGCGCTCGGCCGCGTTGCCGTCGCTGTCCTGGGCCTTGTAAAGCCAGTGTGCCGCAACGCCTGCCTCCGCAACCACGTGCATTTCGTCCGTGCGCATCTGGAACTCGATGTTCACGCCCGAAGGGCCCACCAGGGTGGTGTGCAGTGACTGGTAGCCATTGAGCTTGGGAATGGCAATGTGGTCTTTGAACTTTCCGGGCACCGGCTTGTACATCTGGTGCAGGATGCCCAGGGCCGTGTAGCAGTCCGTGACGTTGGGGACAATCACCCGAAAGCCATAGATGTCCGTAACCTGTGCAAAGCTCAGATGCTTGAGATCCATCTTCTGGTAGATGGCATACAGCGTTTTCTCGCGCCCTGCCAGGCGAACCGACATGCCAATGCGGGAAAATGCAGCATCCACTTCCGCCTGCACCTTCTGCACCAGATCACGGCGCCGGTTGCGCGACTTGTTGATCGCCTTGGAGAGGGTGTGATAACGCCATGGATGCAAATGCCGGAAGGCCAGGTCCTGCAACTCGCGATACGTCTGGTTCAATCCCAGCCGGTGGGCAATCGGTGCATAGATCTCCAGCGTTTCAGAGGAAATCCGGCTCCATTTGGTGCGCGGCATGTCGGACAGCGTGCGCATGTTGTGCGTGCGATCTGCCAGCTTGATCAAAATCACGCGAACGTCGCGCGCCATGGCCAGCAGCATCTTGCGGAAGGACTCGGCCTGGTTTTCCTCGCGCGTATTGAACTGAAGCTTGTCGAGCTTGGTGAGTCCATCCACGAGTTCGGCCACAGGGGCACCAAAGCGGTCAATCAGATCGGCCTTGGTCACGCCGCAATCTTCCATGGCGTCGTGCAGCAGTGCCGCCATCAATGCCTGGGCGTCCAGCTTCCAGCTGGCGCATAACGCAGCCACGGCGATCGGGTGGGTGATATAGGGTTCGCCGCTGTTGCGCAGTTGGCCCAGGTGTGCTTCGTCGGCAAAGCGGTAGGCCTGTCGCACCAGTTCGATGCTGGCGGGGTCCAGGTAATCAAGGCGGTCTGTGAGCGCGGCAAAACTGGCCGCCGCTGCATTGGCGGCTGCCGCTGACGCACTGACCGTGCCCGAAACGGGGTTGTCGTCGGGCCGAATTTGCGTTGCGGAAAATGAATTGAGCACCGCGTTCATGCCTTAAATGTAGCGCGGCAGTGCGGGAGACGCCCATAGCGCAAAAAAAAGCACCGCTGTGCGGTGCTTTTTGTCCAAGGTGCCGGTTGAACAATCAACCGGGAACCTTCTTCAGCATTTCCAGGCCAACCTTGCCTTCGGCGATTTCGCGCAGGGCCGTCACGGCGGGTTTGTTGCGGCTTTCGATGCGCGGGGCATGGCCCTGGCTCAGCATGCGCGCGCGGTATGTGGCGGCGAGCACGAGCTGGAAGCGATTGGGAATCTTTTCCAGACAGTCTTCTACGGTGATGCGTGCCATCGGTGTTCTCCGGGAATCAGGTGATATTGAGCGACTGGAAGGTGTCAGCACGGGCGCGGCGCTGGGCGGCGTACTTGAGTCGCTGGGCGTGAACTACGGCTTTCAGGTCGAAAAGCGCGCGCTCAAACAACTCGTTGATTATAACGAAGTCGAATTTGCTCACTTGGGCCATCTCTATGGCTGCGTTCTTGAGGCGAACTTCAATGACATCCGCCGAATCTTCACCCCGCCGTTCCAGGCGCGAGCGCAACTCTTCCCAGCTGGGCGGCAGGATGAAGACAAGGATGGCGTTGGCAAAAGCTTTCTTGATCTGCAGCGCCCCCTGAAAGTCGATTTCCAGGATCACGTCCGAGCCCTGTGCGATGCGCTCCTCGATGGCCTTCTTGGAGGTGCCATAGCGGTTGCCATGCACCCTGGCCCATTCCACAAAGGCGTTGCCCTGCACCATGGCGTCGAACTCCGGTTCTGACGCAAAAAAGTACTCGCGGCCATGTTTTTCCTGCCCGCGCGGTGCACGGGTGGTGTGCGAAATGGATGGGTGAACGTGGGAGTCGAGTTCGAGAAGTGCCTTGACCAGGCTGGATTTGCCAGCACCGCTGGGAGCAGCCACTACAAAGAGATTTCCAGGGTAATCCATGGTTGATGTTCGCTGGGTGCTATCAAAAAATGAGTATCACTCGATATTCTGCACTTGCTCGCGCATCTGCTCGATCAACACCTTCATGTCGACACTGATGCGGGTGAGGTCCAGGGCTGCCGATTTGGAGCCCAGGGTGTTGGCTTCGCGGTGCAGTTCCTGGATCAGAAAATCCAGGCGTTTGCCGACTTCGCCGCCTTTTTGGAGCAAGCGCTCGATTTCGTCCAGGTGCGAGTTCAGGCGCGTGATTTCTTCTGCGACGTCGATGCGGATGGCAAAGGCCGTGGCCTCGGTGAGCGCGCGGTCGCGTGCCGCTTCTGGCAGGGTGGAGCCGTCGGTCAGGGCCATGGCTTCTTTCCAGCGTTCCATGAAACGCTGGCGTTGCTGCTCGACCAGCAGGGGCACCATGGGGCCCGCCTGTTGCGCCAGGCTGCGCAGCTGGCCGAGCCGGTCGTGCAGCATGGCGGCCAGGCGCTCGCCTTCGCGTGCGCGTGCCGCCAGCAATTGTGCGAGTACCTCTTCCGCCAGAGGGGGCACGGCCTCACTCCAGTCCTCGGGGCCGGCGCCGGCATTGGCGCACAGGCGCAGCGCATCCGCGACAGTCAGGGGCGCGGCCTGGGGCAGCCAGGATTTCACGGCATCCTGCAGCGAGTTGATGCGTTGCAGCAGGCGCGGCGCCGGATCCTGGAGGCTGCTGCCATCGTCGTTTTCCAGCGCGGCACGCACTTCCACCTTGCCTCGCTTGAGCTGCGCGGTCAGCAGACTGCGCAAGACGGGTTCCAGGGCGCGCAGTTCGTCGGGAAGCCGGAATGACAGGTCCAGAAAGCGGCTGTTGACCGATCGGATTTCAAGCCCCAGCCGGCGGCCGTGGGGGGCGCGGGTGTCGGTATCAGCGCCAGTGGCAGAGGCGCCATGCTGAGCGCTGGCGTATCCGGTCATGCTGTAAACTGGCATTGGACTTTTTGATGGTTGCTTGCGATCCGGCGATTATCCGGGTTCCGCTCTACACCCGCGTCATCTTCGCAAAATATGTCAAAAATCAAGCCGGCGCCCTTGCCTCCCGACACCACCATTGGGGGCTACCGTGTGGTCCGCCGGTTGTCCTCCGGCGGTTTTGGCGTGGTTTATCTGGCGCTGGATGCCGAAGGCCAGCAGATCGCCATCAAGGAGTATCTGCCATCCTCCCTGGCCACCCGTGCCCCGGGGGAGTTGCTGCCCAAGGTGCCACCCGAAAAGCTGTCGCTCTACCGCCTGGGTCTCAAGAGTTTCTTTGAAGAAGGCCGCGCGCTGGCTCAGATCTCGCACGCCTCGGTGGTCAGCGTGCTCAACTTCTTCCGTGAAAACGAAACCGTTTACATGGTGATGAACTACCTGGAAGGGGCCACCCTGCAGGATTTCATCATCACCGCGCGCGACCTCAAGACGCAGAAGGTGTTTCGCGAGTCCACCATCCGCTCGCTGTTTGACGAGGTGCTGCGCGGCCTGCGCATCGTGCACCAGCACAAGATGCTGCACCTGGATATCAAGCCCGCCAACATCTTCATCACCGACGACAACAAGGCCGTGATGATCGACTTCGGCGCCGCGCGCGAGGTGCTGTCCAAAGAGGGCAACTTCATCCGCCCCATGTACACCCCCGGCTTTGCCGCGCCCGAGATGTATAGGCGCGATTCGTCCATGGGCCCCTGGACCGATATTTATGCGATTGGCGCCTGCATCTACGCCTGCATGCAGGGCTTTCCGCCCAACGAGGCGCCCCAGCGCATCGAGAAAGACCGCCTGTCGCTGGCGCTGACCAAGCTGCGTGGCGTGTATTCGGACAACCTCATCGAGGTGGTGGAATGGTGCATGGCGCTCGATCCGCTGTCGCGCCCGCAGTCGGTGTTTGCGCTGCAAAAAGAGCTCAGCCGTGAAGGTGAACGTCGCTATACCAAGCTTTCTGTGACCGAGAAAATGCGTCTGCAGCTCGACACCCTGGTGTCCGACACCAAGAAAAATGTGCAAAAAGTGGGTGAAGCCACGGGAATCGGGGCCAAACCCAAATGAAATTCTCTGTATTCCAGATCAGCCGCCGCGGGGGACGCGAGAAGAACGAAGACCGCATGGGTTACTGCTACACGCGCGAAGCGGGCCTGTTCGTGCTGGCCGACGGCATGGGCGGGCACCCCGAGGGCGAGGTGGCTGCGCAGATAGCGCTGCAAACCATTTCGTCCTTGTTCCAGCGCCAAGCCAAGCCGCAGCTCGACAATGTGCAGGAGTTCCTGTCGTCCGCCCTGCTGGCGGCCCACCACCAGATCCTGCGCTATGCCTCCGACAAAGGCATGCTCGACACGCCGCGCACCACGCTGGTGGCTGCCGTGGTGCAGGCCGGCGCCACCTCGTGGATCCATTGCGGCGACTCGCGCCTGTACATGGTGCGCGGTGGAGAGTTGCTGAGCCGCACGCGCGACCACTCCTACCTCGAATTGCGCAATGCCCCGCCGCCGGGGCTGGACCGCATCAATCGCAACGTGCTGTTCACCTGCCTGGGCTCGCCCACCAAGCCCATTTACGACGTCACCGGCCCCGTTTACCTGGAGCAGGGTGATCGCATCTTGCTGTGCTCGGACGGCCTGTGGGGTTCGCTCAGCGATGAGGACATTGCCACCCAGCTCAGCCAGCAGACGGTGTCGCATGCGGTGCCCGATCTGGTCGAGAACGCTTTGCGCAAGGCAGGCGAGGGCAGTGACAACGTCACCGTGGTCGCGTTCGAGTGGGAAACCCCTGACACCTTCGAGTCCACGCAAGGTGTGTCGACCGACAGCATCAGCGACGATGTTTTTGCCTCGACCATCCAGGCCGGCCCGCTCGATGGGCTGGTGGATGATCTCGACGATGATGCCATTGAGCGATCCATTGCCGAGATCAACGAAGCCATCCGCCAGTCCGCTGCACGCAAAGCATGACAACTCCCTGAGTCGCTGCGCACCTTCCCCCTTCTCCCGATTTGCGGGGCCGTTCGGGATAGGGGGCACCGCCAGCGCGGCGGTTGCAGGCCTGGGCCGCGTGCATTGCAGGGGCCTGGTCTGACGGACGGGCTCGTTGACATGGGCCTTGGGGGCCATGCAGGAGTTCTGCCCATTTTTGACACCGGAAACCACATGACCACTTTCAACCGCACCGACGGCCGCGCCGCCAACCAGCTGCGCCCCGTGCGCATCACGCGCCACTACACCATGCATGCCGAGGGCTCGGTGCTGATCGAGTTTGGCAATACCAAGGTGCTGTGCACGGCCTCGGTGGAAGACAAAGTGCCGCCGCACCAGCGCGGCACGGGCGAGGGCTGGGTGACCGCCGAATACGGCATGTTGCCCCGCGCCACGCACCGGCGCAGCGACCGCGAGGCGGCCAAGGGCAAGCAGAGCGGTCGTACACAGGAGATACAGCGCCTGATTGGCCGCTCGCTGCGGGCGGTATTTGATCTGAGGCTGCTGGGCGAGCGCACCATTCAGCTCGACTGCGATGTGATCCAGGCCGACGGGGGCACGCGCACCGCCGCCATCACCGGCGCCTGGGTGGCGGCGCAGGACGCCGTGAGCCAGCTGCTGGCCAGCGGCAAGATCGCGGCGAGCCCCATCCTGGGGCCGGTGGCCGCCATCTCGGTGGGCATCGTGCAGGGCACGCCGCTGCTGGATCTGGAATATGTGGAGGATGTGGGCTGCGACACCGACATGAACGTGGTCATGACGGGGGCGGGCCACTTCGTGGAAGTGCAGGGAACGGCAGAGGGTGTGGCCTTTACCCGGGCCGAGATGGACCAGCTGCTGGCACTGGCCGACAAGGGTGTTGCCGAACTGGTGAGTCTGCAACAACAATCGCTATTAAAATAATAGCTAATTGCGATTCATGCACAAGCGCTACAGACCATTTTTACTATGAAACTCGTTCTTGCCTCCAACAACCGCGGCAAACTGGTCGAACTGCAGGCCATGCTGGCGCCGCTGGGCATTGAGCTGGTGCGCCAGGCCGACCTGGGCGTGGGTGAGGCCGAAGAGCCGCACCGCACCTTCGTCGAGAACGCGTTGGCCAAGGCGCGGTTTGCCAGCGCGCACACCGGCCTGCCCGCGCTGGCCGACGACGCCGGCCTGTGCGTGGACGCCTTTGGCGGCCTGCCCGGTGTGGACACGGCTTATTACGCCACCCAGTTCGGCTACGAGAAGGGCGACGACACCAACGTGCGCGCCCTGCTGGAGCAGATGCAGGGCCAGGACAACCGCCGCGCAGCCATGGTCAGCACCCTGGTGGCCGTGCGCAGCCCGCAAGACCCCGAGCCCCTGATTGCCGTGGGCCGCGTGGTGGGCGAGATCACGCGCGCGCCGCGCGGCAGCAATGGCTTCGGCTTCGACCCCGTGATGTTCATCCCTGAGTTTGGCCAGACCTTTGCCGAGCTGCCCACCGAAGTCAAGAACGCCCACAGCCACCGCGGCCGTGCGGCACAGCAGATGCTGGCGTTGATGCGCGAGCGCTGGTGTGTATGAAGTACCCCTCTGAGTCGCTTCGCGCCTTCCCCCCAGGGGGACACCGCCAGCGCATGTACGCCGATGCATTGGCGGCCCTTGTGCGGCGGTCGCGCGTAGGGCCGCTCGCGCTACAAGCGGCGGCTGCGGCGTGAGTGCTCTGAACTTTTGATGCTTTCAATGGCTATTCCCATCCTTCCTGCAACGGATGCCGCCCCCGCCGTGGTGCGCGACATCCAGCACTACATGCGACCGGGGCTGCTGCAGCTCACCAGCCTGCCGCCGCTGGCCCTGTATGTGCACCTGCCCTGGTGTCTGAAGAAATGCCCCTACTGCGACTTCAACTCGCACGAGTGGCGCGAGACGGGCACTGCGGGCGCGTTGCCCGAGGCCCGCTACCTGGATGCCCTGGTGGCCGACCTGGAGGCGGCGCTGCCCCTGGTGTGGGGGCGCAGCGTGCACAGCATCTTCATCGGCGGTGGCACGCCCAGCCTGTTTTCACCCCGGTCCATCGACCGGCTGATCGGTGACATCCGCGCGCGCCTGCCGCTGGCCGCCGATTGCGAGATCACCCTGGAGGCCAACCCCGGTACCTTCGAAAAAGACCGGTTCCGCGCCTTTCGCGCGGCGGGTGTCACGCGCCTGTCGGTGGGCGTGCAAAGCTTCAACGATAGGCACCTGCAGGCCCTGGGCCGGGTGCACGACCGCGCCCAGGCCCTGGCCGCCGTGCAGGAGGCGGCCAGCGCTTTCGACACCTTCAACCTCGACATCATGTACGCGCTGCCGGGCCAGACGCTGCCCGAACTGGAGCAGGACATGGCCACGGCGCTGGCGCTGGCGCCGCAGCACATCTCCATCTACCACCTGACCATCGAGCCCAACACCTACTTCGCCAAGTTTCCGCCCGCCATTCCTGCGGACGATGACGCCTACGCCATGCTGGACCGCATCACCGAGATGACGGCGCAAGCCGGGCTGGCACGCTACGAGATTTCGGCCTACGCCCGGCCGGGCCATGCGTGTTTTCACAACACCAACTACTGGCAGTTTGGCGACTACTTGGGGCTGGGCGCGGGCGCACACAGCAAGCTCAGCTTTGCCCACCGCGTGGTGCGCCAGACGCGCTTTCGCGACCCGCGCCTGTACATGGACAACGCACTGGCGGGCCACGCCCTGGCGCAGGACGAGGAGGTGCGCCGCGCCGATCTGCCGTTCGAGTTCATGCTCAATGCACTGCGGCTGCGCGAGGGCTTTGCGCTGCAGGATTTTGTGGAACGCACGGGCCTGCCCCTGACCGCCATTGCCAAGGCGCTGGAGGAAGCCGAGCGCAAGGGCCTGATCACCCGCGACATGGCCCATGTGCGCCCCACCGAGCGTGGGTTTGATTTTCTGAACGATCTGCAGGCGCTGTTTCTGGCCGACTGACCGCCTGGTACACCGTCCCATTCTGTGAGAGGTGTTGGCATGAAATGGCCTAAAGCGCTTTAGGCCATTTCAACGGGAGCAAAAGGGCGATGGCCCCCGTGGTACCTCTGGAGGCAGAGCGTTGTTCAGCCGCAGCGCACCGCCGTGATGCGCCCATTGCTGTCCACCACCAGGTTCAGGCGTTCGGCGTTGAACTCCTGCGTCACCGGCTGGCGTGGGTGCAGCAGGCGTGCCATGGCGGCGCCCGAAGCCACCCGGGCCTGTTCGATCACCGAGGGCGTGCCCTGCTTGCCGATCACCCCCTGGGCGGGCGCCGCATTGCACACGCCACCCCGTGGCCCAGGGCCCACCGAGGCCGGAGGCGTCGCCCCGCCTGGCAAGCCCGAGCAGCCCGCCAGCAAGGCGGCGCACAGGCAGGTGGTCAGGGTGAAGGTTCGGCGCATTGGCATGGTTTTCTCCGGTGGGAATCTGGGGCGTGGCACGCCGGGTGAGGGGACACCTTATCTTGCGCCAGAGCCTGTGGCTGTCACCATGGGTAACCGGTGCGGTCTGGATTTTCGCCTCCCTTGCTCCGACGGTGCGCAGTTCTGGCCAAGACGTTGTGGTTCCGGGGCCGTGGTCGCGCGCACTGGGATGCGGGGCCGGCCGAGACGCGAGGTGTGCAGGGGGGGAATACCCATAATTGTTCAATAATTCGATAATTGTTGTATATTTGTCGAATGAACGAAATCGATGCTGTCCGTTCCCTCGCAGCCCTGGCCCAGGAAGTGCGCCTGCGGGTGTTTCGTGCGCTGGTCGTTGCCGGCAATGAGGGGCTGACACCCGGTGCGTTGGCGGAGTTGCTGGAGGTGGCACCCAATACCTTGTCGTTCCATCTCAAGGAGCTCACCCATGCGGGCCTGGTCAGCCAGGAGCGCCAGGGCCGCAACCTGATTTACCGCGCCTCGATCACCACCATGAACGAGTTGCTGGGATTTCTCACCGAAAACTGCTGCCAGGGCGCGGACTGCCTGGCGCCCCAGGCAAGGTCCTGCGCTTGCTGAAAATCAAGGAAACCCCATGAAAAGATTCCACGTCCACATCCATGTCGATGACCTCGCCAAGAGCATTGCGTTCTATTCCAGGCTCTTTGCGGCCGAGCCCGCACGCGTTGAAGCCGATTACGCCAAGTGGATGCTGGACGACCCGCGCGTGAACTTTGCCATCTCCACCCGGGGCAACCAGCCCGGGCTGGATCACCTGGGTTTCCAGGTGGACGACACCGCCGAGCTGGCGCAACTGAAGGCCCAGGCGGAATCGGCCGACATGGCGCTGCTGGACGAGGGTGCCACCAGCTGCTGCTATGCCCGCAGCGAGAAGCACTGGATCACCGACCCGCAGGGCATTGCATGGGAGCATTTCCACACGCTGGGCAATATCCCGGTGTTCAACGAGGCCGGCACTGCTGTGGCCACGGGTGCCTGTTGCACCCCGGCGTCGGGCCTCGAGACGGTGGCATCCGCGTGCTGCTCTCCTGAGGCCGGCGATGCCGGTTCTGCCTGCTGCACGCCTGCCGTCAAGGCAGAAAAGCCTGCTTGCTGTGCCCCGACCCCCTCCACGGAGCCCACCCGCAAACCCCTGAATGTGCTGTTTCTATGCACGCACAATTCGGCGCGAAGCATCCTGGCCGAGGCATTGCTCAATTCGATGGCGCAGGGCCGTTTCAAGGCCTATTCGGCAGGCAGCAGCCCCCGTCAGAACCAGCAGCCCCATCCCCTGGGCCTGCAGTTGTTGCAGAAAGCGGGCATCTCCATTGAAGGGTTGCGCAGCAAAAGCTGGGACGAGTTCACCCGGCCCGATGCGCCGCACATGGACCTGATCATCACCGTCTGCGACAACGCAGCCGGCGAGGTGTGCCCCGTTTGGCCGGGGCATCCCGCCTCTGCCCACTGGGGCTACCCCGACCCGTCCGAGGGTGATGCGCCTGAAGCCCAAAAAATGGAAGCTTTCCGCAAGACGATGCACATGCTCCATCAGCGTCTGGAGCTGTTGATCCACCTGCCCGGTGACAAGCTGGAGAAAGCCGCTCTGCAAGGCGCCGCGCGTGCGCTCGCCGTGCACTGACCCCGTGCGGCACCGTGATCGCGTGGGCTGGCTTGGTTTTCTGCGCACAGGCTGTGTGGAGCTGCGCAATGCCGGCGTGCGCTGGGGACGTTGAGCTCCCGTTGCGGAGTAATCGGATGGGGCGGCAGTGAACCAGGTGTTCAACGCCGTGCAGGGTTCAGTTTTTTGGATTGAATGAGGAAGAGGGTCACCATGGGGCTGTTTGAGCGGTATTTGACGATCTGGGTCGCGCTGGGCATTGCCGCCGGCGTGGCGCTGGGACTGGTTCTTCCAGATTTTTTTCAGGCCGTCGCGGGTCTGGAGCTGGCGCAGGTCAATCTTGTGGTGGCGGTGTTCATCTGGGTGATGATTTATCCGATGATGATCCAGATTGACTGGGCCGCCATCAAGGATGTGGGCAAGAAACCGCAAGGCCTGCTGCTGACACTGGTGGTCAATTGGCTCATCAAGCCGTTCACCATGGCTGCACTGGGCGTGCTTTTCTTTCAGCACCTTTTCGCCCCCTGGGTGGACCCCCAATCGGCCAGCGAATACATCGCCGGCATGATCTTGCTGGGCGTTGCGCCTTGCACCGCCATGGTGTTCGTGTGGAGCCAGCTCGTCAAAGGCGACGCGAACTACACGCTGGTCCAGGTGTCGGTGAACGATCTGGTGATGGTGGTGGCGTTTGCGCCCATTGCCGCGTTCTTGCTGGGTGTGACCAACGTCACCGTGCCTTGGGAAACCCTGGTTCTGTCCACCGTGCTGTATGTGGTGCTGCCCTTGGCCGCCGGCATGGCGACCCGCCACCTGCTGGCCAGGAGATCTCCCCTGGCGGTAGGCGCCTTGGTGGCGAAGCTCAAGCCCTGGTCCATCGTGGGTCTCATTGCCACCGTAGTGCTGCTGTTCGGCTTCCAGGCGGGAACCATCATTGAAAAACCAGCGGTCATCGGCTTGATCGCCATTCCCCTGGTGCTGCAGACCTACGGCATCTTCTTCATCAGCTGGTGGGGCGCCAAGCTGCTCAAGCTGCCCCACGATGTCGCCGGCCCTGCCTGCCTGATTGGTACCTCCAACTTCTTTGAGCTGGCAGTGGCAGTGGCGATTTCGCTTTTCGGCCTCAACTCGGGCGCTGCCCTTGCCACGGTGGTCGGGGTATTGGTCGAGGTGCCTGTGATGCTCTCGCTGGTGGCGATCGTCAATGCCTGGCGGCCCCGTGTTCACACGCCTCGCGCATGAGTTGGCGAGTGCTTGGGCTGACGCGTTTCATCGCTTCGAAAACCGAGTGCGATCCAGCGCCTGGATCTGGCTCTGCTCATCCACGCACAACACCATCGCCTTGACCGGCGGATCGGCGCTCTGTGTTGCGCTCTACCAAGTGGTGCGAACTCTCCGCAGATATAAAACCGGGTGCGGTGTGTCCTCGTCGACTTGACTGGTGATCGACGCTCAGCCTTGGTGGGATTCTTTGTTTGCTGTCTGGCGGAGACTGTGAGATTCGAACTCACGGACGGTTGCCCGTCGGCAGTTTTCAAGACTGCTGGTTTAAACCACTCACCCAAGTCTCCAGTTGGAAGCCGCGTATTCTAGCCCGCCCGCCGCAGTCCATTGGCGTGGCATGCCCAGTGACCCGAGCAGTGCGTTGGTGTCGCTGGCGGGCACCGGGGGCAGGGGCATTTCGGCGCCTGCGTTTGCGCAGGTCACAGCCCTGTCAAACAGTGTCCAGACACTCAGGCCCTTCTTCAACCCATGGGCCTTTTCATGCTGGAACCCTCTTTCCGCGACCCGTTCCGTATTTCGCGCCGTGTGGCCACCCTCGGCGTGGTCGCCGCGGCGGCCTTCCTGACCGCCTGCGGCGGTGACGGTTCCTCCAATGCTGGTGCCACCGCCACGCTGGCCGTGCTGGAGACGACCGACCTGCACTTCAATGTGCGCAGCTACGACTATTTCAAGCTGGCCGAAGACAAGACCTACGGTTTTGAGCGCACCGCCACGCTGGTGCGCGCCGCCCGCAAGGAATTTGCCAACACCTTGCTGGTGGACAACGGCGACACCATCCAGGGCACGGCGCTGGCCGATTACGAGGCCACGATCAGCCCCATCCCCTGCACGCAGCAGCTGTCGATGTACAAGGCCATGGGCGCGCTGGGCTTTGATGCGGGCACGCTGGGCAACCACGAGTTCAACTACGGCCTGCCTTTCCTGAACCAGGTGCTGGGCGGTGGGCTGGACGTGGAGGGCGTGGACGCCAGCAAGAAATGCGCGGGCGCCGGCTATCCCATGGCGCTGGCCAATGTGTACAGCAGCAAGACCCAAAAGCCGCTGGTGCAGCCCTACATGCTGCTGGAGCGCTCCCTCATTGCCAAGGGCACCGATGGCAAGGAAGTGAAGCTGCCCATCAAGGTGGGTGTGATCGGCTTCACCACCCCCGGCATCATGAACTGGGACAAGCGCTACCTCGAAGGCAAGGTCTATACCGAAGGCGCTGTGGAGGCCGCCAGCAAGTATGTGCCCGAGTTGCGCGCCAAGGGCGCCGACATCGTGGTGGCTCTGCTGCACGGCGGGCTGGACAGCTCGGCCTACTCGCCCACCATGGAGAACCCCGGCCTGTACCTGTCGAAGGTGGCGGGCATCGATGCCATGGTGATGGGCCACCAGCACAGCGTGTTCCCCGACACGGCGGCCAAGCCCGCCTATAGCCAGGCTGGGGTGGACAACAACGCCGGCACCATCAATGGCGTGCCCGCCGTCATGGCCAGTTCCTGGGGCAAGGCGCTGGGCGTGATCCAGCTGTCGCTGCAGTGGGACGGCACCAAGTGGGCCGTCAACAAGGCGGCCAGCAAGAGCGAGCTGCGCAACATCCAGAGCAAGAACGCTGCCGGCACCACGGTTTATGTCGACCCCGATGCCACCGTGGCGCCGCTGATCGAGACGCAGCACCAGGCCGCCATCCAGTATGTGAAGACGCCCATCGGGCAGACCGACTTTCGCATGAGCACGCTGTTTGCCGACGTGGGCGACCCCGGTGCCATCCAGATCGTGAACCAGGCCCAGCAGACCTACGTGGCGGCCTACATCCAGGCCAGCCTGCCGCAGTACGCGCAGCTTCCCGTGCTGTCGGTGAGCGCGCCGTTCAAGTCGGGCTTCCAGGGCGGGTCGGATTACACCGATGTGGCCGTGGGTCCCCTGGCCATCAACAACGCGGCCGACCTGTACCTGTACCCCAACACCGTGTATGCGGTGAAGGTGAACGGCGCCGACATCAAGAACTGGCTGGAGGCCGCAGCCCAGCGCTTCAACCAGATCGACCCGGCCAAGACCACCGAGCAGGCGCTCATCAGCACCTTCCCGGGCTACAACTTCGACATGTTCACCACGGCCGACGTGCAGTATGAGATTGATGTGACGCAGGCCAGGGGCAGCCGCATCAAGAACCTCATGTACCTGGGCAAGGCCATCGATCCCGCGCAGGAGTTCGTGATCGCCACCAACAACTACCGCGCCACCAGCGGCAGGAGTTTCAGCGACAAGCTCGACGGCTCGGGCACCATCTGGGCCTCGCCCGATGCCAACCGCGACGTGGTGATCGACTACATCCGCAAGAACCCCGCCGTGACCCGCGCCGCCAACGGCGCAGCCAAGAGCTGGCGCTTTGCCTCGGTGAGCGTGGCCGGGCCGGTGGTGTTCAGCTCGGGCGCCAACGCGCTGGCCGTGGCACAGGCCGCAGGTCTGAACAATGTGAGCCTGGTGGCCGCCGACGACGGCAGCGGCAAGGGAACGTCCAAGTACGCGGTGGACTTGTCCAAGTAAGCAGACGGGCCTGCTTACCCCATGGGTCGGGCAGGCCGCGTCATTCAAGCCACCCCGTGGGCATCTGCGGGGTGTTTTTTGTCATCTAAATAATAGCTTTTTGCGCTTGTTGGCCGGGCAGTAGAGCCGCTTTTGGCCTGAATGCCTGCGTCCTTCAGGCGTTGCGCCCAGCCGCAGGCTGCAGCAGCACCAGCAGCGCCCCTGCGCCGCCGTCGAGGGGGCGGGCCTGCACAAAGGCCAGCACCTCTTTCTTTTGCACCAGCCAGCTTTGCACGCGGCCCTTGAGCACCGGGTTTTTGCCGGGCGAGCCCAGGCCCTTGCCATGCACCACGCGCACGCAGCGCAGGCCTGTCTTGTGGGCGAGGCGGATGAAATCGCCCAGGGCCTGTCGGGCTTCGTCCACGCGCAGGCCGTGCAGGTCCAGCTGGCGCTGGATGCTCCAGTGGCCCGAGCGCAGGCGGCGGGTGATCTCCAACCCGATGCCCGGGCGGCGAAAGCTCAGCTGATCATCGGTGTCGAGCAAGGTGCTCACATCAAAGTCATCGCTGATGGATTCGAGCAGCACCCGCTCTTCGTCCAGCCAGTGCTGCACTGGCAGGGGCGGGGGCTGCAGCGGCTGCAGCTGCGCCAGATTGGGCTGGCGCAGGGGCGTGATGCGGCCGACGCTGCGGCTGAACAGGGTGCGCTCGGCCTCTTGACGGGCGGCGGCTTCGCGGCGGGCCTGGGCCTCGGCTGCGGCGCGCTGCTGCTCCTCGCGCAGGCGGCGGCCCACAGCCGCCAGGTCGCTCAGGTCATGCAGGCGCAGGCTGGGGCGGCGCGGGCGGGTCGGGGTGTGCTGGGCCTTGGCTGGTGGCGTCACACCAGCCCTTTCTCGGCCATCGACAAGGCCTGGCCCGGCGCCACGATGACATGGTCGAGCACGCGCACGTCCACCAGCGCCAGCGTGGTCTTGAGGGTCTGGGTCAGCGCCTCGTCGGCGCGGCTGGGCTGCACGCTGCCGCTGGGGTGGTTGTGCGCCAGCACCACGGCGGCGGCCTGGTGGTGCAGGGCGCGCAGCACCACCTCGCGCGGGTACACGCTGGTCTGCGTGAGCGTGCCCCTGAAGAGTTCTTCCATGGCCAGCAGGCGGTTCTGGCTGTCGAGGAACAGCACGCCAAACACCTCATGGCCCTTGGCGCCCAGGTGCAGCTGCAGGTAGTGCTTGACGGCGTCGGGTGAGTCGAACACCTCGCGCTCGCGCAGCTGCTGTGCCAGGGCGCGGCGCGCCAGTTCGAGCACAGCCACCAGTTCGGCGCGCTTAGCGGGGCCCAGGCCCTTGATGCGCTCCAGGTCGGCCGCGCTGGTGTGCAGCAACCCGGCTATGCCGCCGAAGCCGCCGGTGATGCCGCCCGTCGCCGGGTCCATGCCGGGCGGATCGAGCAGCTCCTGCGCCATCTGCAGCACGCCCTTGCCCACGATGCCGGTGCGCAGCAAGATGGCCAGCAGCTCGGCATCGGCCAGTGCGGCGGGGCCGCGCGCCAGCAGTTTTTCGCGGGGCTGGGCATCGGCGGGCAGGTCTTTGAGGGGCATGGCGCGAGGAAAGTGCGTACGGGGCTGTGCACCGGTGGGTGCTGCCGGTAGGGGTTTGCCCGGTTTTCTACAATCGGGGCAGTTTATCGGGACTTTCATGACCACTACTGCCACCCCCCTTCCCGCCGTCCAGCCGGGCTCTTTCCTTACGCTGCACTACCGCCTGGCCGGTCCGGCCGGGGATGTGATCAATACTTTCGAGGACAAGCCCGCCACCTTGTCGCTGGGCACGGGTGAGCTGTCGCCTGCCATGGAGCAGCGCCTGCTGGGCCTGCCCGAAGGCACGCACGCCACGTTCGAGCTGGCCGCCGGCGAGGCCTTTGGCGAGCGCAATGCCGACATGCAGCAATGGGTGGCGCGCAAGCTTTTGACCGAGCTGGGCGATCCGGACGAGAAATACAACGTGGGCGACGTGGTGCAGTTTCCCACCCCCGACGGGCAGGGCAGCTACGCCGGCGCGGTGATGCAGGTGCGCGATGACGGCGCCGTGCTGTTTGACTTCAACCACCCGCTGGCGGGCCAGCCGGTGACGTTTGAAGTGCAGATCATCGGCGTGCTCTGAACCATGAACAAACCCCAGGAAATCCTGCTGGCCGAGCCGCGCGGCTTTTGCGCCGGCGTGGACCGCGCCATCGAGATCGTCGAGCGCGCGCTGCAGAAGTTTGGCCGCCCCATCTACGTGCGCCATGAAATCGTGCACAACACCTATGTGGTCAACGACCTCAAGGCCAAGGGCGCGATCTTCATCGAAGAGCTGTCCGACGTGCCGCCCGGTGCCACGCTGGTGTTCAGCGCCCACGGCGTGAGCCGTGCGGTGCAGCAGGAGGCCCAGGCGCGCGGCTTCAGCATTTTTGACGCCACCTGCCCGCTGGTGACCAAGGTGCATGTCGAGGTGGCCAAGCTCGCGAAAGAGGGCTACGAGTTCATCATGATCGGCCACAAGGGCCACCCCGAGGTGGAAGGCACCATGGGCCAGCTCGACCATGGCATCCACCTGGTGGAAGAAGTGGCCGATGTGGCCCTGGTACAGCCCGCGCAGACCGACAAGCTGGCCGTGGTCACGCAGACCACGCTCTCGGTGGACGACGCCGCCGAGATCACCGCCGCCGTGCGTGCGCGCTTTCCCAAGGTGCGCGAGCCCAAGCAGCAGGACATCTGCTATGCCACGCAGAACCGGCAGGACGCCGTCAAGCTGCTGAGCCCGCAGGTGGACCTGGTGATCGTGGTGGGCAGTCCCACCAGCTCCAACAGCAACCGCCTGCGCGAGCTGGCGGCCCGCCTGGGCACCACGGCCTACATGGTGGACAGCGTGGACGAGCTGCGCCACGAATGGTTCGACGGGATTGCGCGCGTGGGCCTCACGGCCGGTGCCTCGGCCCCCGAAATCCTGGTGCAACAGGTGATCGAGCGCATCAAGGCGCTGGGCGCGGTGTCGGTGCGCAAGATGCAGGGCATCGAGGAAACCATCAAGTTCCCGCTGCCCAAGGGCCTCAAGATCGATGCAGCCACCGGCCTGGAAATTTCCGAGCGCCTGCCCGAGACGGGGCCGGCGGGGCATTGAGTGATTGCTTGGCGATTGCTTCTTGATTGAAAGCTCTTGCGTTTGATGGACATGCGCTGGCGGTCTTGTTGATTCAAATGCGGCACCCCGCTTGCTACAGCGGCACTGCCGGCCCGCGCCACAGATCCAGCGGCGGCATGCCGCTCACTTCCGCGCTGCGCGTGCGCAGAGCTTGGGGGCGCCGGTTTGTGGGTCTGCTCTGCCCGGCTTCGCGCTGCCCCACCCTCTAAACTGCCTGTCTTTGCCCGTCCGGAGCTCCTGCATGATCGACCGCAACGCCATTGCCGCTGCCCGCCGCCAACTGGCCGCCCAGCCTGATTTTCTGCGCACCACGCCGCTGATGCGCGTGCCGGGTCGATCCCTGGGGGTGGGCTGCGGCGAGGTCTGGCTGAAACTGGAACACCTGCAGGTGGGCGGCAGCTTCAAGGCGCGCGGCATGCTCTACCGCCTGCTGGCCAACCCCCTGCCCGAGAGCGGCGTGATCATCGCATCCGGCGGCAACGCCGGCATTGCCGTGGCCGCTGCCGCCAGGGCCCTGGGCGTGCGCTGCGAGGTCTTCGTCCCCGAGACCTCGCCCGAGGCCAAGCGTGCACGCCTGCGCGACCTGGGAGCGGAGGTGGTCGTCACGGGTGCGGCCTATGCCGAGGCGTTTGCAGCCTGCGTGGTCCGCCAGCAGGTCACCGGCGCCCTGCAGGCCCACGCCTACGACCAGCCCGAGGTGGTGGCGGGTGCTGGCACGCTGGCGCTGGAGATGGAGGAACAGGCCGGACGTCTGCCCGACAGCGTGCTGGTCAGCGTGGGCGGCGGCGGCCTGATCGGCGGTGTGGCTGCGTGGGTGGAGAGCCGCGCCGATGTAGTGGCGCTGGAACCCCAACGCGCGCCCACACTGCACTCCGCGCGTGCCGCGGGCCAGCCGGTGGACGTAGAGGTGGGTGGCGTGGCCGCCGACTCGCTGGGTGCCCGCCGCATCGGCGCCATCGGCTGGGAAGTGAGCCAGCGGCATGTGCACGATGCGCTGCTGCTGCCCGACGACGCGATTCGCGCTGCCCAGCGCTGGCTGTGGAAGGAGCTGAAGCTGGCCGTGGAGCCCGCTGCCGCGCTGGGCCTGGCGGCGCTGCAGACCGGCGCCTACCGGCCCCAGCCGCAGGAAACGGTGGCCCTCATCCTGTGCGGCGCCAACTTCGACCCTGGAACGCTTGCCTGAGCCGGCACCGACCGCCCCTTTAAAATCCAGCCCATGCTTGACATCCTTCTCCTCCGCAAAGACCTCGACACCGCCATCGCGCGCCTGGAAACCCGCAAAAAGCCCCAGGCCTTCCTGGACGTTTCCGCTTTCCAGGCTCTGGAAGCCGAGCGCAAGACGCTGCAGACCCGCACCGAAGAGCTGCAGGCCCAGCGCAACCAGCTGTCCAAGCAGGTCGGCATGCTGATGAGCCGGGGTGACAAGGACGGCGCCGAAGCCGTCAAGGCCCAGGTGGCTGCGGGCAAGGCAGAACTGGAACAATCCGCCGCCCGCCTGGACCAGATCCAGGCCGAGCTGCAGGCCATGCTGGCGGCCGTACCCAACCTGCCGCACGCATCGGTTCCCGTGGGCAGCGATGAGGCCGGCAATGTGGAAGTGCGCCGCTGGGGCACTCCCGCCACTTTCGCCTTCGACGTGAAGGACCATGTGGACGTGGGCACTCCGCTGGGCCTGGACTTCGACATGGGCGTCAAGCTCTCGGGCTCGCGCTTCACCGTGATGAAGGGCCCCATTGCCCGCCTGCACCGCGCACTCAGCCAGTTCATGCTGGACGTGCAGACGCAGGAGCACGGCTACACCGAGTGCTATGTGCCCTACGCCGTGAATGCCGATTCGCTCAAGGGCACCGGCCAGTTGCCCAAGTTCGAGGGCGACCTGTTCGCCGCCAAGAAGGGCGGCCAGGACGGCGAGCCCGTGCCCGACAACGCGGCCCTGTACCTCATCCCCACCAGCGAAGTGCCGCTGACCAACTTTGTGCGCGATGTGGTGGTGGCCGAAACCGAGCTGCCCATCAAGCTCACCGCCCACACGCCGTGCTTTCGCTCCGAAGCCGGCAGCTACGGCCGCGACACGCGCGGCATGATCCGCCAGCACCAGTTCGACAAGGTCGAGATGGTGCAGATCGTGCACCCCGACAAGAGCTACGAAGCGCTGGAAGAAATGACCCGCCACGCAGAAGCCGTGCTGCAGAAGCTGGGCCTGCCCTACCGCGTGATGAGCCTGTGCACCGGCGACATGGGCTTTGGCGCCGCCAAGACCTACGACCTGGAAGTGTGGCTGCCCGCGCAGAACACCTACCGCGAGATCAGCTCGGTGAGCAACTGCGAAGCCTTCCAGGCCCGCCGCCTGCAGGCCCGCTTCAAGAACGCACAAGGCAAGAACGAGCTGCTGCACACCCTCAACGGCTCGGGCCTGGCCGTGGGCCGCACCCTGGTGGCCGTGCTGGAGAACTACCAGCAGGCCGATGGCAGCGTGGTGGTGCCCGAGGTGCTGCGCCCCTATCTGGGCGGCATGGCCGTGCTCACTCCCTGAAAACCTTGCTATACTCGCAGGCTTCGACACACAGGAGAGGTGGCAGAGTGGTCGAATGTACCTGACTCGAAATCAGGCGTAGTGGCAACACTACCGTGGGTTCGAATCCCACCCTCTCCGCCAGTATGCACAAGGGTTTGTTGCTATGAAAATAGCAGCAAACCTTTTTTGCTTTCTGGTGTCCTGGCATGTAGCGGGCAGGTCTGGCCGCTGATTCTGTCCATGGGGACGCCACCGGAATTCGCGGAGGATGCGCCCTACAACGCCACGAAGGTGGGGGGCAGCAGGGCCGCCATTGCGGCAGCGCCGGGAGCGCCGCCACCGGTCACTTATCGGACCGGCCTGGTCAGGGGGCTCTCCGTACCGCTGTTTTATTTGCCGCCCAGCAGCGAGGAGATAAGGGCCATGCCAATGGGAGCGCCCGACTTGTCCTTGACGGACGTAATGGCCTTGAAGGCCGCCGCCTGCACGCGGTCTGGCAGGCGGACGAAATTGTTTTCCTGCACCAGCGTATCGCCATTGAGGAATGCCCAGGCAAAGAACTTGAGCGCTGCCAATGTTTGCCCGGGGTTGCTCGCTACCTTGGGGACGACAACGAAAGTACCCATGGTGATGGGCCAGGAGCCTTTTCCGGGCTTTTGGGTCAGCGTTTCCGAGAAGGAGCCGGAGGTGGCCCATTCACTGTTGGCCAGTGCGGCCTTGAATGAGCTGACCGAGGGGTGGACAAATTCGCCTTGTGCATTTCTCATCTGGGCAGCGGCCAGTCCATATTCCTTCACATAACCGTGGTCGATATAGGCAATGGAGCCTGGATTTTCCTGGAGTGCCTTGGCAACGCCATCGCTGCCCTTGGCCCCGATAAAGCCTTCGGGCCATTGGATGCTTGTTTTGGCGCCGTAGGCACTCTTCCATTTGGCAGACACCTTGCCGAGATAATCCGTAAAGTTGTAGGTGGTGCCGGAGCCGTCCGAGCGCACGATGACCTTGATGGCCTCATTGGGCAGGGCCAGGCCGGGATTGAGGGCGGTGATTTCTGGTGCATTCCATCGGCTGATTTCGCCCATGAAAATGCGGCTCAATACCTCGCCAGACAGGCGCAATTGGCCGTCGGCTATTTTGGCCAGGTGGAATACGGGCGATATTCCGGTGATGGCCACCGGGAAGGTGACCAGACCACCCTCGGTGAGTTCCTTGGTGGAAGGCGCCACATCCGATGCTCCGAATCCCACCTCGTTCTGGCGAATCTTCTTGATGCCGCCCGAGGAGCCCACGGGATCGTATTCAACGATGGCCCCCGTCGAACGGTTGTATGCCTTGGCCCAGCTGCGGTAAATGGGTGCGGCGGCCGAAGAGCCGGCACCGGTAATGCTTTGGGCCATGGCACCCATGGAACCCAGGGTGGAAAAAATACAAACCAATGCGAAAAAAATGCGAGTCATGACGTTGGGTTTTCTCTGCGATTGAAGTGGAATCAACCCAGAGAGTTTTTTGCGGAAGCCGAAGGGGGCAGTTTTCAATGCGAGGCCAGCTGCATCTTGTGCAGTGGAATGCCATGCGGGCATGGAGGGGCATTGAAATTCCTGATCATGAGAATGACCAGCAAACGAATCGTAGCAGACGCCCTGTTTCCCCCGGTGAGACCGGGAAACAAGGGGGCTGCAGATGGTTTCCAGCGCCCATCGCGGCGCAGTGCAGCGAGGGGTGCGCCTGCGGTCGTCAGCCTGCCGCCATCAGTGCTGCGGGCGGCGTGCTTTCTTGCCCGCGTGCTGGCTGCGCAGTTCTGACAGCCGCGCGCGCAGCGCGGTGTCGGGCACCAGGGCGCTGGTCGCCTGGCCTGCATAGATGGCACCGTCGTTGCCGTCCAGCGTGATCATGTCGTTCTCGTTCAGAGTCTGGGTGCCCAGGTGCAGGGTGCGCGCTGCTTCGTTGATGTGCAATGCTGTGCAGCCGACCAGGCAGGTTTTTCCCATCTGCCGGGCCACCACGGCGGCGTGCGATGTGCGGGCGCCGCGCTGGGTCAGCAGGCCCTGCGTGCCCTGCATGGCGGCAATGTCGCTGGTTTCGGCGTCCTGGCGGACCAGGATGGCCGGCACGCCGCGCTGCACCAGGCGTTCGACCGCCTGCGCATCCAGCGCAACGGCACCCGACACCACGCCAGAACAGGCCGGGTTGGCCAGGGCCAGGGGCGTTGGCGTGCTGTCGGTGTCGTCGCTGGCAACCATGCGCACGGTGCCCAGCGCGTCTTCGTGAATGGATTCGGTGCGGCGCAAGGCCTCGGTGCTGTCGATCAGGCCTTCGTCCAGCAGGTCCAGGGCAATGCGCACGGTGGCCAGCGGCGTGCGCTTGCCCGCGCGCGTTTGCAGCAGGTGCAGCACGCTGTCCTGCACGGTGAACTCGAAATCCTGCATGTCCTTGAAATGCTGCTCCAGTGCCTGGGCCGAGGCCTGCAGCTGCTGCCAGGCATCGGGCGCCACGGCAGCCAGGGTGGCGTGGCCGTGCGCGTTGCGCCGGCCCGAAACCACGTCTTCGCCTTGCGCATTGGCCAGAAAGTCCACCCACAGGCGGTTTTCTCCGGTGCTGGGGTCGCGCGTGAAGCCCACGCCGGCGCCAGAATGCCCGCCGGTGTTGCCGAACACCATGCGCTGCAGGATCACGGCGGTGCCCATGCCATGGTCGATCTGGTGGATGCGCCGGTATGCCACCGCCTTGTCGGCATTCCACGAGGCAAACACCGCCCCGATGGCGCCGGAGAGCTGTTCCCGCGCGTCCTGCGGAAAGGCCCGGCCGGCATGGGTTTCATAAAGGGCGAGAAAGCTGCGTGTGAGCTGGCGCAGCTGGCTGAAGTCGAGCAGCCGCTCGTCCTGGCCCTGGGTGACGCGTTCGATCTCGGTTTCAAAAAGCGCGGCCGGCAGTCCCTGCACCACCTCGCCGTAGCTGGCCACCAGGCGCCGGTAGGCATCCCAGACCATGCGGGGGTTGCCGGTCTGGCGCACCAGGCCGGGCAGGGTGTGGTCGTTCAGGCCGATGTTGAGCAGGGTTTCGAGCATGCCCGGCATCGATACCGGTGCGCCCGAGCGCACCGACAGGATCAGCGGGTTGCGCTCGTCGCCAAACAGCAGGCCGGTGCTCTCTTCGAGCGCGTGCAGGCCCACGGAGAACACCGGCAGAAAGCAGTCCTGCGGGGCGTGGGTGTAGTGCGTGCCAATCACCAGCGCCACGGGCACGTTCAGCCCGGCCTGGGTCATGCGGTGCAGATTGAAACCCTTGGAGCCCATGGTTTCCGGCGAGGGCTTGTGCAGGTTCGGGCTGGCCGGCTGTGCGATGAGGTACAGATGCTTTGGCAGACTGGAGCTGGATTTCATGCCGACATTCCGGTTTTGTTGAACACCATCTGGCGCAGTGCGTAGCCCACCCGCAGCAGCTTGTCGGTGGCTTTTTCGAGCGTGGCGGCCAGGTCGTTGGCCAGCATCAGGTCCACCGGGGCACTGCGCAGGCTCTTGACCATGGTGGTGCGGGCCTGGCGAAACAGATCGTCGCACTGGCGTTCGGCGCGCAGCATGCGCCACAGCGTCTGCAGGAACAGTTCGCTGTCGGGTCCGTCGGCCCGCTGGCTGACCTGGCGGGCGATTTCGATGGCCTTGACCAGATCCTGGATGGCCGACAGCGTGGTGGCCGCCAGCTGGCACAGTGCGGCGCGCACTTCGGCGGGCAGGCCTGGCGCCGGATGGATGAGGGTGAGCGAGTGCATGAAGGTGGCTTCTTCCAGCGCATCGGCCACATCATCGGCCTGGGCCAGGCAGTCCACCACCGGCAGCCAGCGGGGCCGGCGCTCGGCCCGCTGGCGGGCGTCCATGAGCAGGTGGTCGGCCTGGCGTTCCCAGTTTTTTGCGCGCAGCACCTGGGCCTGGGTCTGGGCGGCATCGCCGGGGTTTTCCAGGGCATCGCACAGGCCCTCGGCCAGCGCGTGCGTGAAGGCGGCGTGCTCGGCCAGCAGGTCGAATTCGAAGGTGCGCTGGCGCAGCACGCGGGCCAGCAGCAGACGGGCTTCATCGGCCACCAGCGACACGGGCTGCTGCTGGCGCAGCAGCATGCTGGAAATGCGCAGCAGCTCCAGCAGGTAGGCGCTGGCGGCGGCTTCACCCAGCACGTCATCGAGCCGGTCGCCGACGTGGAAGGCTTCGCTGTCCACGGCCTGCATGGCGTTATAGACCAGGCGCTCGGCCCCGGCCTGCAGCCAGGCCATGTGGCCCCAGTCGCTGCGCGCTGCCTGCGCGAGCAGCTGCTGCGCCCGGGGCTTGTTCACGAAATGCTGCAGGCGCTTGCGCGCCCGGTTCCAGTCGATCACGAAGACGATGCGCGAAGCCACGTTGTCCAGCCCGGTTTGCAGCTGGGCGCTGTCCTGCGCCTCCAGGCGGGCCTGGCCCACCAGGTAGGGCTTGCCGGCGTTGAGCCCTTCGGAGACCCGGGGGTCGAACACCTGCCACCCAAACCCCATGTCTTCGAGCATCTGCCGGAAAAAGCCGAAGCGGCCTGGGTGCAGGTCGGAATAGGTGAGCGAGATGGTGCTGTCCTGCACCTCGATCACCAGCACATGCACGTCGTTGGTGCCGATATCGTTCTGGATCAGCAGCCGTTTGCCGTCGCGCGTCACGGCGGTGTCCAGCCCGGGGTGCGAGAACTTCAGGGCGGCCGTGCGGTGCAGTCCGCGCATGAAGGCGCGGATCAGCGGCCGGTCGTCGTCCTGCACCTGCCAGGCGTGGGCGCCATCGATGTCTTCGGTGGCGAGTTCGTTCGACAGCGCATTGATCTGCCTGTGCAGGTCCATCACCAGCAGGTGCAGGCTGTCGCCCAGTTGGCGATCTCCGTGGGTGAGTTCGGTCAGGGCGGCATGGCGCAAGCCCTCATCGTCGGCCAGGGCGTGCAGTTGCTGCAGCCAGTGGTCGCGCCGCACGGTCAGCGCCGCGGCGCTGGGCTGCCCGGTGTCGCACAGGGGGCGGGCCATGGTGGTCAGGTCGTTCGACAGCGCCTCCAGCAGGTTCTCCAGGTGCGGCAGGATCAGCAGATCGTCGTCGCAATAGGCGCCGCCCACCAGCTCCAGGGCCCAGGGCGCGTCCTGCAGTTCTGTGCGCGCAAGGCTTTTTTCCCATTGCCCTGCCGGCGCATCGGGCGTGGATGCGTGCTGCGCTGCCGATTGCAGCAGGGTCAGGTACAGCTTGAGCCGGTCATTGGCCGCCAGGGCGGATTGGATCCACGCGGGCATCAGCAGCGAGGGCTGCCCCAGGGATGCCACCGCTTTTTCCTTGAGCATCGGTAGAGTCTCCGCAAGTTCAAGGGGATTAGCGCCCGTGCGGATGGCACGGTGATGACACCGCCGGCAGTGGCGGGGCCCCTGCGCTGCTCAGCGGGCGGCTGGTGCAGCCAGGGCGGGCAGGTAGATGCGGCAAAACTCCTCGGGCATGCGCCGCGGTTTGCCGCTGCCCAGATCGATGCACACCAGCTCCCAGTGGCCCCGCAAGATGGTGGCCTGATCGCGGTTGCGGATGAGCTGGAAGCGCCGCTCCATGGTCAGCTTGCCGTCGCTGGCCGTCAGCCAGGTGCCCAGGGTGAGCGCGTCGCCCAGCACCGAGGGCAGCTGGTAGTCGTAGGTGCTGCGGCGGATGGCCATGGCGCGGTCCAGGCGGTGGTAGTCGGCAAGGTCCAGCCCCAGGGCCTGCGAGTGCGCCCAGGCGGTTTTTTCGCACCACTGCACATAGACGGCATTGTTGGTGTGGTTCAGGCCGTCAATGTCGTGCGCCTGCGGCGCAGCGGCCTGCGTGAACGGTTGTGGATAGTCCCATGGCATGCGGGCCATTGTCGCCTGCGTCGGCGGCGGGCAGAACAGCGCAGACATCCATTCGCATCAACGCGCTCGGGGCCGCCCGATTTCGCGCACCAGGCGCATGCCCACCAGCGTGTAGCGCGTGTCGGGGCTGTTCCAGTTGCGGTAGCCGCAGCGGGCATAGAACGCCCAGGTGTGCCATGAGCCGCCCCGGCGCACCCGCACGCTGCCATCGGCGGGGCCTCGCGGGTCGGTGCGGGGGGACTGGGCGTAGTAGTGGTCGCCATGCCAGTCCGCCACCCACTCCCAGGCATTGCCCAGCATGTCGTGCAGCCCGAACGCGTTGGGGGCCAGGCGGCCTGCGGGTGCCGTGAAGGCGTAGCCGTCGCTGCCGGCCAGTGCGTGCTGCTGCCAGCGCGGCCAATAGGGTGCGGCGGCCTGGTCGAAGACATTGGCCGCGCGCTCCAGCCCCTTGGGTGCATCGCCGTGCGGGTAGCGGGTGCGGGTGCCGGCGCGGCAGGCGTATTCCCATTCGGCTTCGGTGGGCAGGCGGTAGCGCTGGTCTTCGGTGCGGCTGAGCCAGGCAGCCAGCGCCTGGGCGTCGTTCCAGGTCACGTTGACGACGGGGTGGTCGTCATCCTGGGGAAAACCGGGGTTGCGCCAGGAGTAGCGCGTATCGCGCCCTTCGAAGGCATCGCCGCGGGTGGTGGTGGCGGGGTCGTAATCGAGGTTGTAGCCATAGCCACCCGTGCCATCGGCCTCTGATTCCGGGCGGTAGCCCGAGGCCTCGATGAAGCGCCGAAACTGCCCCACGGTGACTTCATGCTGCCCCATATAAAAAGCGCGGCCGATGCGCACGCGGTGCGCCGGGCCTTCGTCGGTGATCTCGGTGAACCGCTTGCGCTCCAGTTGGGGGAAGGCCTCGGCCAGCGTTTCGGGGGCTTCATCGCTGCCCATCCAAAAGCTGCCGGCCGGCACCTTCACGAAGGCCATGCCGAGCGTGTTGGTCCAGACCTGGGGGCCAGGCGCCTTGGGTGGCGCCGCCAGCGCGCCAGCCACGGGCGCCAGCGCACAAAGCAGCAGGAGGGCAAGCTTGTCATTCATTCTGGCCTCCAGTGCTTATTTATCAGGCGCTAATTGCTATATAAACAATAGCATTTGGTGCTGCCCATCAGCTGTTGGCGGCCTCGGCCAGTTGCTGCAGGGCCGCGGCCACGTCCTGTGGCAGCACGC
This sequence comes from Acidovorax soli, assembly GCF_900107605.1. Lineage (GTDB taxonomy): Bacteria > Pseudomonadota > Gammaproteobacteria > Burkholderiales > Burkholderiaceae_C > Acidovorax > Acidovorax soli. Next base: position 58,736 of record NZ_FNQJ01000019.1, read on the forward strand.
CTTCCACGGGGGCCAGCTGGCCGGACAGGGCGCCTTCACCCTGCTGCTGCAGCCGGGCGATGGCCTGGCCTGCGTCCTTGGGTGCTGCAAAGCCCGTGCTTTGCAGCAGCAGGCGGCCGTCGGCAGCCACGAACTTGAAGTAGAACTGGCCGTCGGCTTCGCGGTATTGCTTGAAGCTCGGCAGGGCGGCCTTGCTGGCCTTGGCGGCCTTGGGGGCCGTGGCACCCTGGGCCAGGCTGCGCAGGCCCACGGCAGCGCGCAGCGTGCGCACAAAGGGCGTGGCGATCTGGCGCGCGCGCTCGGCTCCCGCCAGCAGGGTCTGCTCGATCTTCTCGGGGTGGGCGATCAGGTCCTCGTAGCGCGCGCGCAGGGGGGCCACGTCGCGGTCGATGCGCTCGAACAGCATCTGCTTGGCATCGCCCCAGGCAATGCCCTCGGCATAGTGCTTGCGCAGCGCCTCGGTTTCGGCGGGCGTGGCAAAGGCCTGGTAGATCTGGAACAGGGCCGAGCCCTCGACCTCCTTGGGCTCGCCGGGCGCGCGCGAGTCGGTCAGGATGCCGCCAATCAGCTTGCGCAGTTGCTCGCGCGAGGAGAACAGCGGGATCGTGTTGTCGTAGCTCTTGCTCATCTTGCGGCCATCGAGTCCCGGCAGCGTGGCCACATGCTCGTCGATCGCCGCTTCGGGCAGCGTGAAATGCTCGCCATACAGGTGGTTGAAGCTGGCCGCCATGTCGCGCGCCATCTCGATGTGCTGGATCTGGTCGCGGCCCACGGGTACCTTGTGGGCGTTGAAGATCAGGATGTCGGCTCCCATCAGCACCGGGTACATGAACAGGCCCGCGGTCACGCCATCGTCGGGCTCGCGGCCGGCGGCGGCGTTCTTGTCCTGCGCCGCCTTGTAGGCGTGGGCGCGGTTGAGCAGGCCCTTGCCGGTGACGCAGGTGAGCAGCCAGGTCAGCTCGGTGGTCTCGGGAATGTCGGACTGGCGGTAGAACGTGACCCGCTCGGGGTCCAGCCCCGCGGCCAGCCAGCTGGCGGCGATTTCCAGCGTGGAGCGCTGGATGCGGGCCGGGTCCTCGCACTTGATGAGTGCGTGGTAGTCGGCCAGGAAGTAGAAACTTTGCACGCCGGGCGTGCGGCTGGCCGCCACCGAGGGGCGGATGGAGCCCACGTAGTTGCCCAGGTGGGGCGTGCCCGTGGTGGTGATGCCGGTGAGAAAGCGGGTGGTGCTCATGAAACGAAGCCGCAGAAAGAGTGAGGGGGTCAGCGCAGGAGCGCCGTGAGGGGTGTGAGCAGCAGGTTGATGGCGCTGTAGCCCAGCGACATCAGCGGGCGCAGCCACAGCGCGCCCACCACGCCGGCGATCACCAGGCCCATCACGATGAAGAAGCCCCAGGGCTCGATGCGCGACACCATGTGCGCCTGCTTCCATGGCAGCAGGCCTACCAGAATGCGCCCGCCATCGAGCGGAGGCAGCGGAAACAGGTTGAACGCCCACATCACCAGGTTGACCAGCACGCCGGCGCGCGCCATCTCGACGAAGAAGCGCTCGTCCACGCCCGTGCCCACCAGGGTCACCAGCAAAATGGCCCACAGCACGGCCTGGATGAAGTTGGAGGCCGGCCCCGCCAGGGCCACCCACACCATGTGGCGCTTGGGGTTGCGCAGGTTGCCGAAATTCACCGGCACCGGTTTGGCATAGCCGAACAGGAAGGCGCCCGAGGTGGCGAAGTACAGCAGCAGCGGCATCAGGATGGTGCCGACCGGGTCGATGTGCTTGAGCGGGTTGAGGGTGATGCGCCCCATCATGTACGCGGTGTTGTCGCCAAAGTGGCGCGCGGCGTAGCCATGGGCCGCCTCGTGCACGGTGATGGCAAACAGCACCGGCAGGGCGTAGATCAGAACGGTTTGGATGAGATTGGAGATGTCCACCAGCCAGATTGTCTCAGAGCCCCAGGGCCTGCACACTGCCGCGGCCTTCGCGCAGCACTTCGGGGTCGCCGCCGTTGCCCATGGGCGTGAGGTCGATCACGGTGGTGGGCTCCAGGGGGCAGGCGCCCGCGTCCACGATGGCGTCCACCAGTTTTTCATAGCGGTCGCGGATGTCCTGCGGGTCGTTGAGGGGTTCGGTCTCGCCGGCCGGAATCAGGGTGGTGGCCAGCAGCGGGGCGCCGTGCAGCTCCAGCAGCAGTTGCAGGCCCTTGCGGTCGGGCACGCGCAGGCCGATGGTCTTGCGCGAAGGGTGGCTCACGCGGCGCGGCACCTCTTTGGTGGCTTCCAGGATGAAGGTGTAGGGCCCCGGCGTACCCAGCTTGAGCAGCCGGTACTGGCGGTTGTCGACGCGGGCGTAGTTGGCCAGCTCCGACAGGTCGCGGCACAGCAGGGTCAGGTGGTGCTTGTCGTCCACCTGGCGGATGCGGCGCAGGCGGTCGACGGCGTCCTTGTCGTCGAGATGGCACACCAGCGCGTAGCTCGAATCGGTGGGCACGGCCACGATGCCGCCTTTTTGCAGCAGGGCCGCCGCCTGTTTGAGCAGGCGGGGTTGCGGGTTTTCGGGGTGGACTTCGAAATACTGGGCCATGGCAGTCAATGCCTCCAGGTCAATGTCAGGCGGCGGGTCGCACCCGCTCGGCCAGCAGTTCCCACACGGGGGTGAGGGTGCCGGGCAGCAGGGGCAGGGCGCCCAGGTCGGTGTGGGATTCTTCGGGGCTGTGAAAGTCGCTGCCGCGCGAGGCGGCCAGGCCAAACTCGTGGGCCATGGCCCCGTAGGTGACGTATTCGGCTGCGCTGTGGCTGCCGGTGACCACTTCCACGCCCTGGCCGCCATGGGCCTTGAATTCGGAGAACAGCGCGTATTCCTCGTTGGCGGTGAGCTTGTAGCGCGCGGGGTGGGCGATGACCGCCACGCCCCCTGCCTCGGTGATCCATCGCACCGCATCGGAGAGCGCCGCCCAGCGGTGCGGCACATAGCCGGGCTTGCCTTCGATCAGGTATTTGCGAAACACCTCGGCGGTGTCCCGGCAGACCTTGGTGTCCACCAGAAAACGGGCAAAGTGGGTGCGCGAAACCAGCTCGGGGTTGCCCACGAACTGCAGGGCACCTTCATAGGCGCCGGAAATGCCTGCCTGCGCCAGCTGAGTGGCCATTTCGCGTGCGCGCCCGCCGCGGCCGCCGCGGGTGGCCGCCAGGCCTTGCGCGAGTTGTGGGTTGTCGGGGTCGAACCCCAGGCCCACGATATGCACCGTGGTGCCGGCAAAGCTGACCGAGATTTCGGTGCCGGTGAGATAGGCCATGCCCAGGCTGCGGGCGGCGGCAGCGGCGCGCTGCTGGCCGCCGATTTCGTCATGGTCGGTCAGGGCCCACAGCTCGACCCCGTTGGCCTTGGCCCGTGCCGCCAGGTCCTCGGGCGCCATGGTTCCGTCCGATACCACGGAGTGGCAGTGCAGGTCGGCATTGAGGTAGGTGGTCACCAACCGATTCTATGGGTTTGCCGCGCCGAACGCTGGCGTTGGAGAGCCACGCAGCCGCCTTGGGGGCGACGCACACCGGGCCTGCGCCGGACGCCAGAATGTCTCTGGATGCATGGCGCTGGGTGCTTTATCCATCGGATCTGCCGGCTGTTGTTCTTGAAACCAGCCAGATCATGTCTGGGCGCCTTCCACCAGAAACTGCACCTTGCGCTCGCCCTTCCACTCGTTCACGTCGAGCCGGAACGCCAGCAGCACCCGCGCGGGCAGCTGCTCGGTGTGGCCGAACCAGATGGCGTCGATGGGGTTGCCCTGGTGCATGAGCTTGATCGACAGGTGGTTCTTGGCCTCGCCCACCAGGCGCTGGCTCAGCACCTGCACTTCTTCGCTGAAGGTGGGCGGCGCAAAGCCCTGGCCCCACACCTCGTGGTGCAGGGTATCCACGATGTCGGCGCGGCAGTATTCGGGCGCGAGCGGGCCGTCGGTCTCGATGCGGCGGGTGAGGGTGGCGGCGTCCAGCCATTCCTGCGCCACCTGGGCCAGGGCGCGCTCAAACACCTCAAACGTTTCTTCGGCCACGGTGCAGCCCGCCGCCATGGCATGACCGCCAAATTTCAGCAGCACGCCCGGGTGGCGCTTGGCCACCAGGTCGAGCGCATCGCGCAGGTGAAAGCCGGGGATGGAGCGGCCCGAGCCCTTGAGCTCATGCGCCTTGCCCGGCGCGCTGCTGGCGGCAAACACGAAGGTCGGGCGGTGCAGCTTGTCCTTGATGCGGCTGGCCACGATGCCGACCACGCCTTCGTGGAAGTCGGGGTCGAACACGCTGATGGCGGGCGGCGGCTCTTCGTCCTCCTGGAACAGGCTCTCGGCCATCAGCAGGGCCTGGTCGCGCATGCCGCCCTCGATCTCGCGGCGCTCGCGGTTGATGGCGTCCAGCGTGGCGGCCAGCTCGGCGGCGCGGCCCGCGTCGTCGGTCAGCAGGCATTCGATGCCCAGCGTCATGTCGGCCAGGCGGCCTGCGGCGTTGATGCGCGGGCCCAGGGCAAAGCCAAAGTCGAAGGTGGTGGCCACGGGCGCCTTGCGGCCCGCAGCGGCGAACAGCTCGGCCACGCCAGCGGGCATCTGGCCCGCGCGGATGCGTTTGAGGCCCTGGGCGACCAGGCGGCGGTTGTTGGCGTCGAGCTTGACCACGTCGGCCACGGTGCCCAGCGCCACCAGGGTGAGCAGCGGGTCGAGCTTGGGCTGGGGTCTGGGTGCCCCCACGCTCCCCGCTGCGCGTGGTTCGCTGCCCCCCAAGGGGGTGCTCGCGCCTTGGGGCGGCCCGGCGGCGCTCGATGCATCAAACACGCCGCGCGCACGCAGCTCGGCGCGCAGGGCCAGCAGCACGTAGAACATCACGCCTACCCCGGCCATGGATTTGCTCTCGAACGGGCAGCCGGGCTGGTTCGGGTTGACGATGGCGTCGGCTGCAGGCAGCTCGGGGCCGGGCAGGTGGTGGTCGGTCACCAGCACCTGCAGGCCCAGTGCCTTGGCCTCGGCCACGCCGTCCACGCTGGCGATGCCGTTGTCCACGGTGATGAGCACGTCGGCGCCGCGCTCGGCCACGCGGCGGGCGATGGGGGGCGTGAGGCCGTAGCCGTCGGTCACGCGGTCGGGCACCAGGTAATCCACGTTTTTTGCGCCCAGCAGGCGCAGGCCGCGCACGCCCACGGCGCAGGCGGTGGCGCCGTCGCAGTCGTAGTCGGCCACGATGACCAGGTGCTGGTTCTGCGCCATGGCATCGGCCAGCAGCCGCGCTGCTTCCCCAATGCCTTTCAGGCCGCTGGGTGGCAGCAGGCGCGCCAGGCCATCGTCGAGCTCGTCCTTGGTGCGCACGCCGCGTGCGGCGTACAGGCGCGCCAGCAGCGGGTGCACACCGGCCTGTTCCAGCGCCCAGGCGGCGCGGGGGGGAATGTCTCTAGCTATTATTTTCATAGCTCTTCGCGTACGTCAACAAATCTCTGGGGCCGAAAAAAACTGGAAAACTTGTGCCGCAGACTGCGTTGGCTGGTGTGCCAGGTAAGGGCGCTGTGCAGGCCGCACAGCGTGAGCTGTGCGCTGGCGCCGCGCGCCACCTGGGCGTGCAACTGGGCCAGGGGGCCAGCGTCCAGTGCGGCCCAGGCGCTGGCCCAGGCAGCCCAGTCTTGGCGCAGGGCGCTGGCGCGCAGGTTGTCTTGCACCTGCACTGCGCGGGGCTGCGGGGCGGTATCGAGGCGGCCTGCGCCATGCACCCAGAAGGCGTTGACCGGCAGCAGCCCCTGGGCGCTGCGGGTGTCGTTGAAGGGATGGGTGTAGAGCAGCATTTGCAACTCGCTGTGCAGGCGCTGCCAGGTTTGCGCAGCCTGCGCCTGCGCGTTGTGCCGGCCGTTGGCTTGTGCCTGGTGCTGCAGCCAGCCGCGCACATCGCTGCCTTGTGCGCGCTCCAGCGACGGCGTAGCCAGGTGGGCCAGCAGCGCGCCGCTGGCCAGCCAGCGCGTGGGCTGGTCGTAGGTCAGTGCGATGCCATCGCTTTGCAGCCAGGGCGCCACGATGTCCAGCAGGGCACGCGAGGCCGCCTCGTCCAGAGCCAGCGCTTGCGGGTCGAGCAGCGTGATGTGGTCGGTGCCCACCTGCCAGTGGCAGGGCGTGACGAAGGCCCAGGCCTGCGCATCCGTCGCCTGTGTTTGCCGCTGCACCTGCCAGGCCGCCCAGGGGGCCTGTACGCCGTCGCCCGGCAGGCCCAGGGCACGCGCCAGCGCCCGCTCGTGGGGCATGGCGGGGTGGTCTTCGTCGAAGGTGTCGCTGCCGGTGCGCTGCAGGTGGCGCAGCAGCCAGTCGAGGTGGGGCAGGGAAAGCGTTTGCAGCGCGTGCTGGCAGCCGGGGTGTTGGCTGGCAGCGTAGGGAACAAGCACATGGATCGGGTCGGACATGGGGCGCTATTGTCCCGGATGGGCCCAGGGCGGCTAAAAACCTCTCCTGACGCCGTTGCCGCGTATTGCCATCTCCTTGTACTGTCTCGGCGCCAGAATCGCATGGCCGAGTTGTGCATGCCGTTTTAAACCGCAAGCTCGTCTGGCCCCCCGTCCAGCCGGGCCAGCGCGGCCAGCAGCTCGGCATCGGTGCGGTACAGGCGCAGCCAGTGGTCCGAGGGCAGGGCACCCGCCCGGCGCAGGGGCGTTTCCACGGGCAGCTTCAGGCCGCTGAGGTGCAGCGTGGTGCCTTGCCGGTGCAACTGGGCACAGAGCTGGGCCATGGCCTCGATGCCGGTGGCATCGATGCGATTGATGGGCTGGGCAAACAGGCACACATGCTGCGTGCCCGGGTGCTGTGCCAGGTGTTCGACGATGGTGCGCTCAAAACTGCTGGCGGCGGCAAAGTCCAGTGCGGCATCCATGCGCAGCGCATACAGGTGCGGGGCCAGCGGCGGCAGATGCCACAGGTGGCGGTCGCGCAGGCTGCCGTCGGGGTGCTGGCCCACTTCAATGATGCGCGGGTGCAGGCGCTGGTACAAAAAATGGCTCAGTGCCATCAATATTCCGGTCAGCACGCCCCAGTACAGGCGCGGCGCTGCCAGCAGGGTGACGGCAAAGGTGGTGCCGGCAATGGCCGCTTCTACGCGCGAGATGCGCCACAGCCGCACAAACTCGTGCGGCTTGAGCAGTCCGATCACCGCCACCACCACAATCGCCGCCAGCACAGCGCTGGGCACCTGCTGCAGCACCGGCATGAACACCAGCAGCGCCAACACCACCACCAGCACCGAGGCCACCGTAGCCCAGCCGGTGCGTGCTCCGGCGTACACATTGAGTGCCGAGCGCGAAAACGATGAGCTGGTCGGAAACGCCCCGCTGAGGCCCGCCGCGAGCTTGCCCAGCCCCTGGCCGATCAGGTCCTGGTTCTGGTCCCAGGGCTTGCCCGCGCGCGCGCTGTCCACCCGTGCGCTGGAGGCTGTCTCCAGAAAGCTCACCAGCGTGATCACCAGCGTGGGCAAGACCAGTTGGCCCAGCGTCTCCCAGCCCGGCCAGCTTGGCAGGTACAGCGAGGGCAGCCCGTGCGGCAGCACCCCCACCACCTTGCCACCCAGCGCCTCAAAGCCGATGGCTAACGAAGCCCCAGCGCTCAGCACAACGATCAGCAGCACCGAAGGAAACGCAGGCCGCCAGCGGCGCACCAGCACCAGCAGGGCCAGGCTGACCAGACCAAATCCCATGGCGTACAGGTCGGGCCAGCCGCCTTCCCACACCCGCAGCCCCGTGCTGCCCAGCCCCAGCAGCGCGGGCAATTGCGAGGCCACGATCAGCACCGCCGCCGCCTGGGTAAAAGCCATCAGCACCGGGGCGCTGACCAGGTTCAGTAGCCAGCCAAAGCGCAGCAGCCCCAGCGCCGTTTGCAGCAGGCCACTGAGCAGCGCCAGCCACACCGCCAGGTTGACCCATTGCGCACTGCCCGGCGTGGCCAGGCCGTTGAGGGATGCGCTGATCAGCAGGCAGCTGAGCGCCGTCGGCCCCACCGACAGCCGCGTGGAAGCGCTGAACAGTACGGCGATCAGCGCGGGCAGGATCGAGGCGTAAATGCCCGTCACCAGCGGCATGCCCGCCAGTGCCGCGTAGGCCACGCCCTGGGGCAAGACCATCAGGCCTACCGTCAGCCCGGCCAGTGCCTCTTGGCGCAGCAGGGCGGCATCGGGCCGGGGCCATTGCAGAAAAGGAAGCAGTTGTTTCATTGCGCCAAGACCGGGGCTTCAAGCGCGCCCTGCCACAGGCGCATGGGCGTGTCAGCGCTGCGGCATGTCCTTGGCCGAATAGCCCAGCGATACCGTGGCATCCTGCGGGATGGGGGGCATGGTGGCGTTCCAGGCTTCCCAGCTGGCGCGCATCTGGGCCAGGCGCTCGGGTTGGCGCATGCCCAGGTTGGCGCGCTCGCGCTCGTCCTGCGGGATGTTGAACAGGTAATCGTTGCCATCGACGCGCAGGTACTTCCAGTCGCCATCGCGCAGCGCCCGCTGGCCACGGTGGTTCATGCGGAAATGTACGGGTCGGTCAAACTCTTGTCCCGGCGTGCGCAGCACGGGCAGCAGCGAGACGCCGTCCAGCGGGTAGTCGGGGTGCGCTGTTACGCCTGCGGCATCCAGCATGGTGGCTGTCCAGTCCATGGTCAGGCACTGCTGGGTGCTTTCGCGGCCTGGGGCGATCACGGCGGGCCAGTGGGCAATCCAGGGCACGCGGATGCCGCCTTCGGTCAGGTCCATCTTGCCGCCTACCAGCGGCCAGTTGTCCGAGAAACGCTCGCCGCCGTTGTCGCTGGTGAACACGATCAACGTGTTGTCCAGCTGACCATTGGTGCGCAGGGCCTCCACCAGCCAGCCAACGCCCTCGTCCATGTGGTGGATCATGCGGCGGTACTGGTGGATGTTGCCGCCATGCAGGTGAAAGAGGTTGGATTTCACCTCTTCGGACAGCGCCTGGTCGTCGCGCGTCTCCCAGGGCCAGTGGGGCGCGGTGTAGTGCAGGCTGAGCAGAAAGGGGGCATCCTGCCCGGCCATGCGGTTCACACAGTCCACCGCGCGCTGCGAGAGCAGGTCGGTCAGGTAGCCCTCTTCGGTGTGGCTTTCTTCGCCCAAGTACAGATCGTGGTGGCCCGCGCTGCTATGGTGGCTGAAATAGTCCACCCCGCCCGACATGGGGCCGAAGAATTCCTCATACCCCGACTGCAGTGGCCCAAAGGCCGGCGGGTAGCCGAGGTGCCATTTGCCGATCAGCGCGGTGCGGTAGCCCGCCTCCTTGAGCAGCGAGGGCAGGGTGGGGTGCTCGGGCGGCAGGCCCAGCGTCGTGCTGCCCTTGCTGCGGCTGTTGATGGGCTCTTCCGCCGCGCCGCGCAAGCGGTATTGGTAGCGCCCGGTGATCATGGCAAAGCGGGTGGGCGAGCACACCGGCGAGTTGGAATAGCCCTGGGTGAGCTTGAGGCCGTGGGAGGCCAGACCGTCGAGCACTGGCGAGACCGGGCCGAACGCGGCATCGCGGCCGCCGTAGCAGCCCAGGTCGGCAAAGCCCAGGTCGTCGGCCACGATAAAGATCAGATTGGGTTTTTGCATGGTGGGTGCTTTCAATCCACCTTCATGTTGGTGGCTTTGGCGATGCGGCCATATTGCGCTGACAAATCCGCCAGGCGTTTGCTGGCAGCCGCCCCCACGGAACCATCGACCTGCAAATCCAGCGCCGTCAGGCGGGCCTGGATGTCGGGGCTGCGCAGGGCTTCGAGCATGCCGCGCTGCAAGGTTTGCATAAGGGGCTCGGGCATGGCGGCGGGCACCATGGCCACGTACAGAATTTCCTGCACCAGCTGGGGGTAACCGGCCTCTGCCACGGTGGGCACGTCGGGTGCTACCTTGGAGCGCTGGCGGCTGGTCACGGCCAGGGCCGTGATCTTGCCGGCCTTGATGTGTTGCAGCATCGTGGGCGCCGCCAGCACCCCGCCATCCACCTCACCGGCCAGCACGGCATTGGCTGCGGGTGCGTTGCCTTTGTAGGGAATGTGCTGAATCTTCGTGCCCGTGGCGTTGCCAAGCACCTCGGCGGCCAGGTGGCCCGGGCTGCCGTTGCCGGCGGAACTGAAGTTCACGCCCTTGCTCTTGCCGGCGGTGACCATGTCGGCCAGACTTTTAAAGCCGGTGGATGGGTGCGCCACCACCATCATTCCCGAGGTGGCCAGCACCATCAGCGGCTTCAGATCGCCCTGTTTGAAGGGCATGCTGGGGTAGATGTGCGGGTTGACGGTGAAGGTGGTGTCTATGCCTATCATCACGGTGTAGCCATCGGCCGGGCTCTTGGCCACCATGTCGGCACCAATGTTGCCTGCTGCGCCGGGCTTGTTCTCGACGATGAAGGGCTGCTTGAACTGCGTTTGCAGGGCTTCGCCCAGTGAGCGGGCCAACACATCGGTCGGGCCGCCCGGCGTAAAGGCGTTGACGAACTTCACCGGCTTGCTGGGGTAGTCAGCGATTTGGGCGTGCAGCAGCGGGGCCTGGGCCAGGGCACAGGTGCTGAGGGCCAGCAAGGCCAGGCGGCGGGTGGGAAAAACAGTGCGCATCTTGGTGTCTCGCTCGCAAAAATGAAGAAGCTGCATCGACTGTAAGATTGATGTGGATCATTGTTCTAATCAATTCATTACCGTGAAAACCCTCAACCCCCAGAGCATCGACGACATGCTGCTGTACCGCCTGGGTCGGGTACTGGGAAAGGCCGGCAGCCTGGTCACCCGCATCTGCGAGGGTGAGTTCGGCATCACCCGGCGCGAATGGCGGGTGCTGGCGCAACTGGGCAAGCGTGACGGCATTTTGTCGTCCGAGCTGGCCGACGCGGCGCAGCTGGACCGGGCGCGCACCTCGCGGGCCGTCACGGCGCTGGTGGCCAGGCAACTGGTGGTGCGTGTGCCCCGCCCGCACGACCGCCGTCAAGTGGTCCTGCACCTGAGCGACGCGGGCCGTGCCCTGTACGAGGCTGTGCTGCCCCGGGTGATGGCTATCCACCAGGCGTTGGTGGCTCCCTTGAGCCCGGTCGAGGCAGACCAGCTGGACGCGCTGCTGGCAGTGTTGCAGTCCCAGGCCGATGCCATGCAGTGCGGCGCCGACCTGCCCAAGGCCGACCGGCGCCGGGGCGGGCGTGGGCTGCGCGCGAGCAGCTGAAGACCGGGCGCGCTGGCGTGCGGTGCCACAATCGCCAGCTTATGCAAATTCCCTACGAACTGGCCCTGGGCTGGCGCTACACGCGCGCTGGCCGCGCCACGCGGCGCAATGGTTTCATCTCGTTCATCTCGGGCGTGTCCATGCTGGGCATTGCCCTCGGTGTGGCGGCGCTCATCATCGTGCTCAGTGTGATGAACGGCTTTCAGAAAGAGGTGCGCGACCGCATGCTCAGCGTGGTCTCGCACATCGAGATCTTTGCGCCCCAGGGCGCGGCCCTGCCCGATGTGGCGCGCACGCTGGCCGAGGCCCGGCAAAACCCCAACGTGATCGGCGCCGCGCCCTTCGTGGGGGCGCAGGCCCTGCTGGCACGCGGCGAGGACATGAAGGGCACGCTGGTGCGCGGCATCGACCCGGCGCTCGAAGGCGCGGTGACCGACCTGGCGGCGACCAACGAGCAGACGCTCCAGTTGCTGGTGCCCGGCGAGTTCCGCGTGGTGCTGGGTGGCGAGCTGGCGCGCGCCCTGGGCGTGCGTGCGGGCGATGTGGTGACCCTGATCGCCCCCGCAGGCCAGGTCACGCCCGCCGGCGTGGTGCCGCGCCTCAAGCAGATGACGGTGGCGGGCACATTCGACTCGGGCCACTACGAATACGACTCGGCCCTGGTGCTGCTGCACCACGAGGATGCGCAGCGCATCTTCCGCCTCGAAGGCCCCACGGGCATCCGCCTCAAGCTCAAGGACTTGCACCAGGCGCGCGAGGTGACCCGGCAACTGGCCGGCAGCCTGAGCGACCAGCTGCTGATCCGCGACTGGACGCAGCAGAACAAGACCTGGTTTGCCGCGGTACAGCTCGAAAAACGCATGATGTTCATCATCCTCACGCTGATCGTGGCCGTGGCGGCCTTCAATCTGGTGAGCACGCTGGTGATGACGGTGACCGACAAGCGCGCCGACATCGCCATCCTGCGCACGCTGGGCGCCAGCCCCAAAAGCATCATGGGCATTTTTGTGGTGCAGGGCGCCATGGTGGGCGTGATCGGTACGGCGGTGGGCCTGCTGCTGGGCCTGGGCATCGCGCTCAACATCGACGTGATCGTGCCGGCGATTGAAAAGGCCTTGAACGCGAGCTTCCTGCCCAAGGACATCTACCTCATCAGCAAGATGCCCAGCGAGCCGCAGAGCAGCGACATCGTGCCCATCGGCGTCATCTCGCTCGTGCTGGCCTTCGTGGCCACGCTCTACCCCAGCTGGCGTGCCAGCCGTGTGAATCCCGCCGAGGCATTGCGCTATGAGTAACACCACCCCCACGCTTGGCACTGGCGTGTCCTCGCTGCCCCCATCCGGGGAAGGGCTCCCGGGTTCCCGCGATCCCGGGGCGCTCGCCGCCTTGGGGCGGCCCGGCGGCGGCTCGGTCATGAACCCTGCACACGCTGGATTGGACGCCGAAGTGGTGCTGGAGGCCAGGGGCCTCACCAAGCGCTTCACCGAGGGCCGCCTGGATGTGACCGTGCTCCAGGGTGTGGACCTGCAGATCCATGCCGGTGAAACCCTGGCCATCGTCGGCGCCTCGGGCTCCGGCAAGAGCACGCTGCTGCACCTGCTGGGCGGGCTGGATGCGCCCACGACGGGCACGGTGCGCCTCAAGGGCGAGGAGATGTCAGCGCTGTCGGCCGAACGCCAGGGCCAGCTGCGCAACCGGCACCTGGGCTTCATCTACCAGTTCCACCACCTGCTGCCCGAGTTCAGCGCGCTCGACAACGTGGCCATGCCGCTGCGCATCCGGCGCCTGCCGCTGGCGCAGTGCCATGCCGAGGCCGGGCGGGTGCTCACCTCCGTCGGATTGAAAGACCGCCTGCACCACCGCCCGGCAGAGCTTTCGGGCGGCGAGCGCCAGCGGGTGGCGATTGCGCGCGCCCTGGTGACGCGGCCGGCCTGCGTGCTGGCCGACGAACCCACCGGCAACCTGGACCGCAGCACGGCGAACAGCGTGTTTGCGCTGATGCTGCAGCTGGCGCGCGAGCAGGGCACGGCGTTCGTGATGGTGACGCACGATGAATCTCTGGCCGCCCGCTGCGACCGCGTGGTGCGGCTGGTGGCGGGGCGTCTGGGTGATTGACGGGGGCAGGCGCGCGCCGCCTGCCACGGCACTGCCTTCGGCTTTCCGCCCCGTTATTCGCTGGAAGGCAAAAACGTATCAGCGTGCGCTTCTGACGCGCAGCAGCTCGTCCAGGATCAGGCAGACCGCCCCCACGGTGATGGCCGCGTCGGCGATGTTGAACGCCGGAAAATGCCAGCCGCGCAGATGGAAGTCGAGAAAATCGACCACGTAGCCGTGCATCAGCCGGTCCACCACATTGCCCACGGCGCCGCCCAGGATGCTCGACAGCGCAAAGCAGAACAGCTTTTGCCCCGGGTGTGCGCGCAGCTGCCAGACGATGAACAGCGTGGCGGCCACGCCGATGCCCGTGAACAGCCAGCGCTGCCAGCCGCCCGCGTCGGATAGGAACGAGAAGGCCGCACCCGTGTTGTGCGCGCGCACGATGTTGAAAAAGCTGGTGATGGTGGTGGCATCGCCGAGCCGGTAGTAGCCCAGGATCAGCGTCTTGGTGAACTGGTCGGCCAGCAAAATGACCACCGCCCAGGCCAGCCAGGGCCACAGGCTGGCGCCTGGGCTGCGCATGAATGAGGTGCTGCCCCGGGCCATCAGGCCACCTTCCGTTCTTCGCCGCTGCCAAAGAGGTTGCTGGTGCAGCGCCCGCACAGGGTGGGATGGGCCGCGTCGTGGCCCACGTCGTCGCGGTAGTGCCAGCAGCGCTCGCATTTGGCATCCGAACTGGCCCTGGCGTTTACCTTTAAAGCGCTTCCAGCTATTAATTCAATAGTGGAGGTGATGAAAACGAACTTCAGGTCATCGCCCAGGCTGGCGAGCAGCGCGTGGTCCTCGGGGGGCGCTGTCAGCGTGATGCAGGCCTGCAGCGAGGCGCCCACCTGGCCGGCGGCGCGCAGCGCCTCGATGTCCTTGTTGACGGCGTCGCGGATCTCGCGGATGCGGCTCCACTTGGCCAGCAGGCCGTCGTCGCTGTGGCCCAGCGCCGAGAAGGTCTCGATGAAGATCGACTCGGAGTGACCAAAGATCTTCCACGCTTCTTCGGCCGTGAATGACAGGAATGGCGCCATCCAGCGCAGCATGGCGTGCGTGATCTGGTGCAGCGCGGTCTGGGCGCTGCGCCGCGCCAGGCTCTTGGGGGCCGTGGTGTAGAGGCGGTCCTTGAGTACATCGAGGTAAAAGCCGCCCAGGTCTTCCGAGCAGTACAGCTGCAGCTTGGCCACCACGGGGTGGAACTCGTACACCCGGTAGTGGGCCAGCAGGTCTTCCTGGAACTGCGCGGCGCGCACCAGCGCGTAGCGGTCGATCTCCAGCATCTGCTCGAACGGCACGGCGTCCTTGGCCGGGTCGAAGTCGCTCACGTTGGCCAGCAAAAAGCGCAGCGTGTTGCGGATGCGGCGGTAGGCATCGACCACGCGCGCCAGGATCTTGTCGTCAATCGCCAGGTCGCCCGAGTAGTCGGTGGCGGCGCACCACAGGCGGATGATTTCGGCGCCCAGCTTGCCGCTTACCTCCTGCGGCGAGACGGTGTTGCCCAGCGACTTGCTCATCTTCTTGCCCTGGCCGTCCACGGTGAAGCCGTGCGTCAGCAGGCCGCGGTAGGGCGCGCGGCCGAAGATGGCGCTGGCCAGCAGCAGCGAGCTGTGGAACCAGCCGCGGTGCTGGTCGTGGCCTTCGAGGTAGAGGTCGGCCTCGGGTCCTTCGTCGTGGTGCATGCTGCCGTGCGTGCCGCGCATCACATGCCAGAAGGTGGAGCCCGAGTCGAACCACACTTCGAGGATGTCGGTGCTCTTGGTGTAGTGCACGGCGTCCTCGGCGCCGAGCACCTCTTCGGCCGTCATGCGGCTCCAGGCCTCGATGCCGCCCTGCTCGACGATGGAAGCGGCCTGGTCGATGATTTCCATGGTGCGCGGGTGCAGCTCGCCCGAATCCTTGTGCAGGAAAAACGGCAGGGGCACGCCCCAGCTGCGCTGGCGCGAGATGCACCAGTCGGGCCGGCCGGCGATCATGTCGCGCAGGCGCGATTTGCCGTTCTCGGGGTAGAAGTGGGTCTGCTCGATGGCGGCCAGGGCGGTCTGGCGCAGCGTGCCGGGGGCCTTGTCGGTGGTGAAGACACCTTCGCCCTCGTCCATGCGCACGAACCACTGGGCGGCGGCGCGGTAGATCACCGGCGTCTTGTGGCGCCAGCAGTGCGGGTAGCTGTGGGTGATGGTGGTGGTGCCCAGCAGGCGCCCGGCGGCCTGCAGCGCCTCGAT
Source organism: Acidovorax soli (assembly GCF_900107605.1). Taxonomy (GTDB): domain Bacteria; phylum Pseudomonadota; class Gammaproteobacteria; order Burkholderiales; family Burkholderiaceae_C; genus Acidovorax; species Acidovorax soli. The sequence continues at coordinate 74,263 of NZ_FNQJ01000019.1, forward strand.
GATGATGGGGCAGGCCTTCCAGATGTTGAGCCCGCCGAACAGCGCCAGCGATTCGTCGTAGCGGCCGTTGCCCAGCACGGGATTCAGGATGTCGTCGTACTGCATGCCGTGCGCCACGCACGAGTTGAAGTCTTCCACGCCGTATGCAGGCGAGGAGTGCACGAGGCCGGTGCCGTCGGTGGCCGTGGCGTATTCGGCCAGGTACACGGGCGAGAGGCGGCGGTAGCCGGCATCCACATCGTGCAGCGGGTGCTCGAATTCGAGGCCAGCGAGCTGTTGGCCCTGGGCCACGGCCAGCACCTGGCCTTGCAGGTTCCAGCGCTGCAGGCAGGATTCCACCAGCGTTTCGGCCACGATCAGCAGGCCACGCTCGGTGTCCACCAGCGCATAGGGCAGGTCGGGGTTGAGGTTGAGCGCCTGGTTGGCGGGGATGGTCCAGGCGGTGGTGGTCCAGATGACCGCAAAGGCGTCCTTGGGCACGCTACCGGAGGGGCCTTCCAGCCCTGGCAGGCCGAAGGCCGCAGCCAGCCGGGCTGGGTCGTGCGCCTTGAAGGCCACGTCCAGCGTCTGGCTCTTCTTGTCCTGGTATTCGATCTCGAACTCGGCCAGCGACGAGCCGCAGTCGAAGCACCAGTACACGGGCTTGAGGCCGCGGTACACGTAGCCGCGCTCCATCACGCGCTTCAAGGCGCGCAGCTCGCCCGCCTCGTTGGCGTAGTTCATGGTCTTGTAGGGGTTGTCCCACTCGCCCAGCACACCGAGGCGCTTGAAATCCTGCATCTGCTGCGCGATCTGCTCGGTGGCAAAGGCGCGGCTCTTGGCCTGCATCTCGTCGCGCGGCAGGTTGCGGCCATGCAGTTTTTCGATGGCGTTTTCGATGGGCAGGCCGTGGCAGTCCCAGCCGGGCACATACAGCGCGTCAAAGCCTTCGAGCTGGCGCGCCTTGGTGATCATGTCCTTGAGGATCTTGTTGACCGCGTGGCCGATGTGCAGTTGCCCGTTGGCATAGGGCGGGCCGTCGTGCAGGATGAACTTGGGCTTGCCGCAGCGCGCATCGCGCAGCTTCTTGTAGACGCCCTGGTCTTCCCACTCCTTGACCCAGGCCGGCTCGCGCTTGGGCAGATCGCCGCGCATCGGGAACGGCGTGTCGGGCAGGTTCAGTGTGCTGCGGTAGTCGGTGGGTGCGGGACTGGCGTTGTCGGACATGGATAAGCCTTAAAACAGGGCATTCCGGGGCGGGCCCGGGTCAAAACGGGAGGAGGGCACGGGAGGCGAATGGGTCGCCCGTGCAGGTGCTGCGCAGGGCAGCCACCTCAAATTCGGTCGCGCGTGGTCTGGCGCCGGGTCTCGGTATCGGAGGGGGCGTGGGCCGACGCAAAGTAGGCACGTGCATCGGCGCAGTCTTTGGCAATACCCGCCGTCAGGGCATCGAGACCGTCGTATTTCAGCTCGTCGTGCAGTTTGTGCAGCAGTTCCACGCGGATGATTTTACCGTACGCCCCCTCGGGCCCCAGATCGGCGGGCCAGTCCAGGCAATGGGTTTCGAGCAGCACGCGGCCGCCGTTCACATCCGCTGGATCGAGCGAGGGCCGCACGCCCAGGTTGGCGACCCCGGGCAGGGGCGCATGGCCCAGGCCATGCACCAGCACGGCAAAGATGCCGCTGGCGGCGGGCTTCCAGTGCGCGAAGCGCAGGTTCAGGGTGCGAAAACCGTCGTCGGCACCAGCGTTGCTGGCCCCCAGCGCACGCCCGAGCTTGCGCCCGTGCACGACATGGCCGCTGATGGTGTAGGGCCGGCCCAGCAGGCCGGCGGCGGCGGCCATGTCGCCGCGCTGCAGCGCATCGCGCACGGCTGAGCTGGAAACGCGCAACCCATGGACCTCATAGCTGTTCATGCGGGCCACGTCAAAACCCAGATGCTGGCCCGCCGAGTCCAGCATGGTGTAGTCGCCCGCCCGCTGGGCACCAAAGCGGAAATCGTCGCCCACCAGTACATAGCGTGCGCCCAGGCCGCGCACCAGCACCTCGTCGATGAAGGCCTGGGGCGGCTGGGCGGCCAACCGCGCATCGAATGGCAGCACCACGGCCTGCTGCACGCCGCAGCGCTGCAGCTCGGTGAGCTTGTCGCGCAGCGTGCCGATGCGGGCCGGAGCCAGGTCCGGCTTGCGCAGCGCACCGGCGAAATAGTCGCGTGGATGGGGCTCGAAGGTCAGCACGCAGCTGTCCACGCCCCGGTGGGCGGCCTCGCTGTTCAGCAGGGCCAGCATGGCCTGGTGGCCCCTGTGCACGCCGTCGAAATTGCCAATGGTCAGCGCGCAGGCGCGGGCGATGTCCGGGTGGTGGAAGCCGCGAAAGATCTTCATCGGTTTGATATTGTTTTGATAGCAGCTTGCGCTGATGTATCAAGCGCAAGACGCCAATTTGTCATGAAAACGGAGTATATTGTGATCGCAGTGCCATCCGTGTTCCGAATCCTTGTGTACTTTTGTTCCAGGAGGCGTGTTGTGAAGGTCTTGAAGCTGTCGGCCCAAGGGCTGCCCCAATCGTGGATCACATTGGAGCAGGCGGTGATTCACTATGCCGCCGGGGAGGTGCGCTGGGAGTCGGGCGGACAGATCGCCCGTTTCCGGGGCGGCTACAGCGCCATCACGGGCGAGCAATCGGTGATTGCCGTCAACAGCATCGTCGGCACCCGCGGCGTGCCGGGCATCAACCCTTTCGATCTCAAGCCCAGCCTCACCAACAGCAAGCTGTTTGCGCGCGATCGCAATGTGTGCGCCTATTGCGGCGGCCATTTTCACGAAGAAGACCTCACGCGCGAGCACATCGTGCCGTTTGCGCGCAACGGCCAGAACCACTGGATGAACGTGGTCACGGCCTGTCGCCCCTGCAACCACCGCAAGGGCCCGCGCACGCCCGAGCAGGCCCACATGCCGCTGCTGTATGCGCCCTATGTGCCCAGCCTGTGGGAAGATTTCATCCTGCGCAACCGGCGCATCCTGGCCGACCAGATGGAGTTTTTGATGGCCCATGTGCCCAAATCTTCGCGGTTGCTGGTCTGATCGGGCCGTCCCGCCCGTGGCCTATCGGGGGATGCACCGCCTTGGCGCCACGGGGTGGGCTGTGGTCCAATAAGGGTTTTCCCTTGGTTTTCCAGCATGATTGTTCGTGAGCGTCCGTCGGGACTGCGCTTGTTTCTGGTCCTGCGCGGCTCGGTGCTGCACCGCATCCGCCTCACCTTGCTGCTCAACATCTTGCTGGCGACCCTGGTGACGCTGGTGCATGGCAACCTGTTCACGCTCAAGATCACGCTCACCGCCATTCCTTTCACCCTGATCGGTCTGCCGCTGGCGATTTTTCTGGGCTTTCGCAACACCACCGCCTACGACCGCTACTGGGAAGCCCGCAAGCTCTGGGGCGAGATCGTGCACCGCACGCGCACGCTGTCGCGCCAGTGCCAGGGTCTGATCCAGCTGCCTGCGCCGCTCAACCCCGCCCAGCGTGACGACGATGTGCGGGTGCGCATGGTGCACCGCGCCATCGCGTTCGTGCATGCGCTGCGGCTGCAGCTGCGCGACCAGCGCGATGACGCCGTGCTGCAGCGCTGGCTGACAACGGCAGAGTTTGAAAAAGCGCGCAGGACCTCGAACCCCGCCGACGCCATCATGCTGCACATGGGCCGTGACCTGGGCGAGTGCGTGCGCCAGGGCCAGATCGAGCCCTGCCTGGCGGCATCGGTGGATGCCACGCTGTCCTCCCTGACCGCCTCGGCCGCCTCGTGCGAGCGCATCAAGAACACCCCCGTGCCGTTTTCCTACACGCTGCTGCTGCACCGCACGGCCTACATGTACTGCTTTTTGCTGCCCTTCGGTCTGGTGGACACCACGGGGTTCATGACGCCTTTTGTGGTGGGCATCGTGGCCTACACCTTCTTCGGCCTGGACGCGCTGGGCGACGAGATCGAGGAACCCTTCGGCCTGGAAAGCAACGATCTGCCGCTCGACACTTTGTGCAGGGCCATCGAGATCCATTTGCGCGAATCGCTGGGCGAGAAAGACCTGCCGCCCGCGCTGGAGCCGGTGAACTTCCAGCTGACCTGAGCGACAGGCCAGCAAGAAAAAACCGCCCGAAGGCCAATGCCAGTCAGTTAAGCCCTGACTGGCATTTTTTTTGGTGGGTACTTGCTGCGTGTCGATCGCTTGACCTCGCGCGGGAAGCTTCGATCAGGTCGTCGAGGCGGAAGCACGAAGTAGTGAGCCT
>NZ_FNQJ01000030.1 GCF_900107605.1 Acidovorax soli
CCGACGGCGCCGGCGTTTAACCCCTATCCCCGATCAGTTCAGGTGGGGGAGTTTGAGGTGGCCATAGGCGGGGGAATTTGGGTGGCCATCGGGGAACGCTTGGTCATTTTTGCATGGGCTGGGCTGTCTCGCAACCGCGCTCGGTGGGCGGTGAGTGTGCGGGCGGGAGTCCTGTTCTGATAGTTTTCGGCGCTTATTGCATCAGCGCTGGAGGTCAAAAACTGTCATTAATCAGGCTCTGACCCCAATTTTGACCCCAATTTCTATTATTGCGGTCAAGGCTTGAGGCACCGCTTCCACGGGTCAAATTCGCCGAAATTGGAGTCTGACCCCCGATTAGGTGCTGTGAACAGAGCTAGATGGAGGACACAGACTATCCGCAGCCGATCTTGTTGAGATTCCAGCCGACTTATGGAAAAGGTGCTGTACTTAATTGTGGGTAGTGGCGGATGGCATCCACGTCCCACTGGCGTCGAGCATCTATGCAAGCCGCCACGGACTGCATCTTGCACAGCCGCTCCAATGTTTGCTGTGCTCCGTGAGGATCATTATTGAGTGCTTGCGCCAGTGCATAGCGGTACATGGAAGAAGGGTACGCGTAACGTTCCGATATTTTGCGCATTCCTTCCAGGTCTTGCGATGTCATACCCGGAGTCTGCGGCTTGCGTGCAAACCGCATGAATTCGTGGAGTTGGGTGAGCAGGTAAACCGGCGGGCCTTCTGGAGGCGTCAGGTCTCCGATATGCAATTCTTGAAAACGCATCAGACGCCAGTCTTCCTCGTACGGAAGGTACTCCACCACCACGGTAACGAACAGGATCAATACCGCAGCCCCTGTAGGCGGCACTCCTATGCGCCACCAGCGGGCACCACGGGCCAAGTAGCGCTCTAGCGGCAACGGATGCATTGCCGACAACGCGCCCATCCACAAGCCAACAGGCAATAGAAAATAAGCATAGTTCAATGGGTATTCGACCATGGCATGACTAAACACCATACCAATGGCCACCAAAGTCACCCAAGTCAGTGGATCGGCGCATTGTCGAATTTGCCAGCCGAACCACAGCAGAAGCCCTAAAGCGACCAGAAGCGCCACTGGCAAGCCATTCCACAAAGCCAAATCCAGCAGCAGATTATGTGAACTGTCAAAAAATGAGTGTGTTGCCGGGTAATCCAGTGCGGTTGCTGTTTGTGCGACACCGATCTGGCCCCATCCATACCCGGCCCAGGGTGCGCGACCAATGGCATCCAGCATGGAGGTCCAGTACACCTTGCGAATGTCTGGCATAGACATGCGATCGACGGCAGTGGTGATATCTGAGGGGAGCAGCAGAGTGTTGTTGATCCAGGGCCAGAGCAACCCAGTGGTCAAAAACACCCCAACCACAAGAGAAAACGCGCCCGGCGTTGTTCGCAGTTGACAGCGACGCCTCAGAAGAAAATAAGCAGGCACCAGCCATGCCAATGTCAACAAGACGGATCGTGATCCCGTCATGACCAAACCAAAAATCAATACCAGCACCGCAGCGACGGTGGAAAAGGCTGTCAATTTCCCTGATTCCCAAAGAAACATTAAACCTGCTGTTGCAAGCAAAAGCAGGGTGGCCAACTGGTTGGGTTGCGCAAGATTGGCAAAAGGCCTGCCCCCTGGGGGCATGTCCGCAATGAATACCGAGAGTTTGCCCAGCAGCAGCCACTGGTGTGCCGCAATGCCCACTGAAAACAGGCCGGCCATGACCAGTCCGCACCAAAAACTGGTGAAGCAGATGAGTGGCGCGCTCTCAATGTTGGAGGCACGCTCAACGCTAAACCACCCTGCATGAACGGCCCAGCCCAACCCAAGCAGATACAGCGCAGACATCCAGCCATCACCAGCGAAATACAGTTGGCCGGAGATAAGCTGTAGCAGCGGCATCATTGATAGCAGGGCCGCGCCCAGTGTCAGTGCACTCATGGAGCGCCCCTGCAGGCTGGCCCTCAAGAACAGCGGCAGCAATGCCAGCGCAACCCCCAGCTCCTGATGAAAGCTGAGCCAGGGCGAGTAGTGGTTGGGCAATAAAAAAGCAAGACAACACAAGGCCCCCCCCCAAACCATGCCCTTTTCTTTCATTGGTTGCCCCATCGCCCCCCCCCTTTTTTTGCATATCACAAAAAAAAGGTGCGCTCAAAGCGCACCTTTGTTACTTCTATGCGCCGGCTTATGGCAGGCGATCAAAAGAGCTTAACCGCGGCAGGAGCCTGGCAGGTACTTTGGTGGCATGCCAGTGACTCCGGTCCCAGTAGCGGGGCCGCAAACCCATTTGAAGATCGTGAGGCCAACATCACCATTAGCCAAAGGAGTGGCTCCGTCCTTGTAAGGCACCAATTGGATTGACTTTGCGGCAGCATCTTTCAGATCGGGCGCAGCGTTGGCGCCGGTAGCGGCAGGCGTCGTAACGGTCACAACGCCAGCGTTCGAAGTCACGATCGAGAGAACATATTTGCTGGGGTTACTTGCGGCCGCCGCAGTAATATTTTGCTCACAGCCCCAACCGTTAGCTGCGGGCAATGTGGTGCTGGACGTGCTTTGCACGGTTTCCGTGATGCTGGTGCGACACTGCGATGCGGCCAGAACCACTTCAGCCACCTTGGCGCGGATGGTGTAGTCCTGGTAAGCCGGCAGAGCCACTGCAGCCAGAATACCGATGATCGCCACCACGATCATCAATTCGATCAGGGTGAAACCCTTTTGCATGGAACGCTTCATAAATTTCTCCTCGGAGTCAATTGCAAATGAAAACCTGCAGAAGAATTCTTCAGGCTCGTACAGGTAGAAGCAGCATCCGTGCCAAACGGCAATATGAAACTAGTCGTATCATTTTGCTTACAAAGCCCGCATGAGAGTGCGGTTTTGTAACGGCATTCGGCATCAGGGTCTGGCGCGAGACATTTTTGTCACCCCCTGGTTGTCACGAAGTGCAAGTTAGGCTTACAAATTGAACACTGCTCTCGATGGCGGTCAGTCGATGGGATTGGTGGTAGCCAGTGCGTGCCGTGTGAAAAGGTGCGCTGTCGGATTCCAATCAGGGATGAACCACCTGATTGGGTGGCTATTCCAGATGGACCCTTCGCCCTGAGTGCGAAGGGCTGGCGCCAAGAGGAGCAAGGCTTCGGCAAGCCTGTCCTGAGTTCATCGAAGGGCTCAGTCCGAACGGCTGGGGCAATACATCTGAGGTATGTCGTCAATCGGTGAAATCAACCTCAAATACTGATGTGAAAAGCGCTAATAGCTATCAAAAAAATAGCTTTGCAAGTTTGATTTCACTGTGCCGCCCGTGGCAATAGGTGTTCACACCCCAAACTCCTACCCCGTCTGTAGCCACGAAATATCATGCGGGGCCTGGTCGCCAGGCTGTGCGATGGCGTCGAAGTGGCGGAGTTCTTCGACGATCAGTTGCGTCTCGGATGGCTTGGTGTGCGTGATGTAGAGGGGGCACGGTTTGCCGGTTTGCAATTGTGCCAGGGTGTGGGGTGTCGGGTGCAGGCTGCGCTGGGCAATGGCGCCCGAGCAGCCCAACTCGCGAACTTTCAGGCCACCGCCTTACTCTGGGTTGCGATGATCTCAACCGCCCGGTCTGCGTTCCCAGCGAATAGGGGAGTGGGGCTGGAGAGCCAGCCACACTCCCGGGGCATCATGCCAGTTCGAACTGCATCTCGGTGCCTGCGAGTGTGATCCGGTCGCCATGCTTGAGGGGCAGGGGATTGGCGCCGATGGCGGCACCGTTGACCAGGGGCATGCCGGGGCCTTCGACATGCGCCAGCACATGGCCCTGGTGGCGCTTGGTGATGGAGGCCACGGCCACGCCAGGCTTGCCGATGGTGGTGACCACTTTCTGCAGGGCCACCTCGCGCCCGGCAGCAGCGCCCGACATCACCCGAATGACCGCCGACTGCTGCGTGGCTGCCACGGGAGTGGGCGCCACCGCGGGGCGGGGCACGGCAGCATGCGCAGGCGCCATGCCTGGCTTGAAGAGCATGGTTTTTTCGAAATTTTCGCCCTCGGCCTCCTGGAGGAAGCGGATCTTGTATTTGCCGACTTCAATGACGTCACCATTGCGCAGTTCCTGGCGCTTGACGGCCTTGGCATTGACATAGGTGCCGTTGGTGCTGCCCAGGTCTTCAATTTCCACGCCGCCATCGGCCATGTGGATGACGGCGTGCTCGCCGCTGACGGCCAGGTTGTCGATCACGATATCGTTGTAGGGGCGCCGACCCAGCGTGGTCCGCTCCTTGGTCAATTCGACGTCCTTGATGACGACGCTGTCGATCGAAACGATCATTCTGGGCATGATCCACTCCTGCGGTGTTGGGGTATTGGGGGGTTGAGCGGCATCATGCGGTCCTGATCAACCGGGACATGAAACCTCGTTTTTTGCCGCCTGCCGCCATGTGCACGAGCAGCACGCTGATGTTGTCGCGCCCTCCATGGGCATTGGCGGTGTCGATGAGCAGCGTGGCTTTTTCTTCGAGTGACAGGGGTGCGCGCACCATTTCCGCCAGGTCGGCATCGGAAACCATGTCGGTCAGGCCGTCCGAGCACATGAGGAACAAATCGTCCGGGGCCACCTGGAACTCGTTCACTTCCATCTGCACGTGGGGTTCTACGCCCAGCGCACGCGTGACGAGGTTGCGGCTGCTGGATGCGGCGGCCTGCTGGGGCGTGAGCAAGCCGGCGTCCACCTGTTCCTGCAGCCACGAGTGGTCGCGCGTGATTTGCTGCAAAACGCCGCCGCGCAGGCGGTAACAGCGCGAGTCGCCGATGTGCCCCAGGATGAGCCGGGCATCCCGAAAAACACCCACGACCAGCGTGGTGCCCATGCCTGCATAAAGGGGGTTGGAAAGGGATGCGCCCAGCACGGCATGGTTGGCGTTTTCGACGCAGATCTCAAGCGCCCTGCGTACATCGGCAGCCGGTGCATTCTTGCCGGCCTGGGCCAGCCAGCGCGCCATCTCCGTGCGAATGAAGGTGGTGGCCATGGCGCTGGCCACTTCACCCGCGTTGTAGCCGCCCATGCCGTCCGCCAGAATTGTGATGCGCGCATCACGGTCGATGGCCACCGCATCTTCGTTGTTGTTGCGCACCCGTCCGCAGTCGGTGCGGGCAAAAAATTCATAGGTCATGGAGGTTGCCGCGTGCGTCGTCAGGCAGCCGAATTCGGCGGAAGCCCCGAATTGCGGACCGTGGCAAGTTCCAGCACCGGTGTCTGGAAATCTGCCATGTCTGGCCCATTGGCATCGCGCTTCGCATCATAGACGAGTGCTTTGTCTGGCCGTGCCATGGCGGCAGGAATCGGGACCATGCCTGGGTTCATGGATGGCGATGGCTTTGCATGATCAAAAACGGCTCTCGGTCGTACGGTGGGGCACGGGTTAAAAGCAATTTCTGCGCCCGCGTCGGCTTGGGCATCGCCAAGGGGTCATCTGCCCGGGTTGGCAGGGGACGGCGCTCCATGCCGGCCCTTTTTTCCGCCGAGGCGGGGAGCGGGGTGTCATGGGCGTGTCATTTTTGTCACGACCCATGCCTTCTTGGTTACTGTGAGGACGCGGCACGCCGGAGACGTGGCCAGAATTTTCCGATGCCCACCACGAACGCGGCGCCCAGTGCGGCGGCCACGTAGTGCAGGGCCGGGTGTGCCAGAGCAAAGTCGTGCAATGAGGCGTCGCTGACAATGGTTTCGCCGCCCACCCAGCCGATCAGTGCCGCACCCAGGACCACGATGACCGGAAAGCGTTCCATCAGCTTGATCATCAGCGTGCTGCCAAAGATCACCAGCGGAATGCTGATGGCCAGGCCCAGCACCAGCAGCACCAGGTTGCCATGGGCGGCGGCGGCCACGGCAATCACGTTGTCCAGGCTCATCACCAGGTCGGCAATCAGGATGGTGCGTACGGCGGCCATGAGGTTGCCGTGGGACTTGGATTCGCCCTCCTCGTCGCCGTCGTCGCTGAGCAGTTGCAGGCCGATCCACAGCAGCAGGCAGCCGCCCACGATCTGCAGGAACGACAGCTCCAGCAGCTTGGCAGCCACCACTGTCAGCACGATGCGCAACACCACGGCCGCGCCGGAGCCCCAGAAAACCGCCTTGCGCTGTTGGTGCGGCGGCAGGGAGCGCGCGGCCAGTGCAATGACAACCGCGTTGTCACCGGACAGGATGATGTTGATCCAGACGATCTTGATGAGACCGATCCAGAAATCGGCACTGTGCAGAAATTCCATGACTTCACTCCATTGTTATGAATGCAAGAAGCGCCCGAAACCTTGGTTTCGGGCGCTTCTGTTTTTTTGGAGCAGCCAGTTTATCGGGCGAGGGCGCCCGGGTCGTCCGTAATTCTGCTTACGAGAATTACTTCAGCTGGGCCTTGAGCAGCTTGCCCAGTTCCGACGGGTTGCGGGTGATGATGAAACCCGACTCTTCCATGATGGCGAGCTTGGCATCGGCCGTGTCGGCGCCGCCGGAGATCAGCGCGCCAGCGTGGCCCATGCGCTTGCCGGGAGGGGCCGTCACGCCAGCGATGAAGCCCACGATAGGCTTCTTCATGTTGGCCTTGCACCACTGGGCGGCTTCGGCTTCATCGGGACCGCCGATTTCGCCAATCATGATGACGGCGTCGGTGTCCGGATCGTCGTTGAAAGCCTTCATCACGTCGATGTGCTTCAAGCCATTGATGGGGTCGCCACCAATGCCCACGGCGCTCGACTGGCCCAGGCCCACTTCCGTCAGCATGGCCACGGCTTCGTACGTCAGCGTGCCCGAACGGCTCACCACGCCGATGCGGCCCTTGCGGTGGATGTGGCCGGGCATGATGCCGATCTTGATCTCGTCGGGCGTGATCAGGCCGGGGCAGTTGGGACCCAGCAGCAGGGTCTTCTTGCCGCCAGCGGCTTCCTTGGCTTTCATCTTGTTGCGCACCATCAGCATGTCCTTGACGGGAATGCCTTCGGTGATGCAGATCGCCATGTCCAGGTCGGCTTCGACGGCTTCCCAGATGGCGTCGGCGGCGCCTGCGGGCGGCACGTAGATCACCGACACGGTGGCGCCGGTCTGCTGCGCGGCTTCCTTGACGGAGGCGTAAATCGGGATGTTGAAGATCGATTCGCCGGCCTTCTTGGGGTTCACGCCGGCCACGAAGGCGTTCTTGCCGTTCGCGTATTCCTGGCACTTTTCGGTGTGGAACTGGCCGGTCTTGCCCGTGATGCCCTGGGTGATGACCTTGGTGTCTTTGTTGATGTAGATCGACATGAGAGTTACCTATTCAGTTGGGGACAGAGCTTGTCCGCTGCGCGGCCTGCGGTCTGTCCCGCAAAATTATTTGGACACGGCAGCAACGATCTTGGTCGCAGCTTCGGCCATGGTGTCTGCAGCGATGATGGGCAGGCCGCTTTCGGCCAGCATCTTCTTGCCCAGCTCTTCGTTCGTGCCCTTCATGCGCACGACCAGCGGCACGTTCAGGTTCACGGCCTTGCAGGCGGTGATCACGCCGGTGGCGATGGTGTCGCACTTCATGATGCCGCCGAAGATGTTGACCAGGATGCCCTCGACCTTGGGGTTCTTGAGCATGATCTTGAAGGCTTCGGTGACCTTCTCGGGGGTAGCGCCGCCGCCCACGTCCAGGAAGTTGGCAGGCTCGCCGCCGAACAGCTTGATGGTGTCCATGGTGGCCATGGCCAGGCCGGCGCCGTTCACCAGGCAGCCGATGTTGCCGTCCAGGCTGATGTAGGCCAGGTCGAACTTGGAGGCTTCCACTTCGGCCGGATCTTCTTCGTCCAGATCGCGGAAGGCCACGATTTCGGGGTGGCGGAACAGGGCGTTGGGGTCAAAGTTGAACTTCGCGTCCAGGGCCATCAGATTGCCCTTGGAGTCGCAGTTCAGCGGGTTGATTTCCACCAGCGACGCGTCGGTGTCCATGTAGCACTTGTAGATCTTGGCGAAGATGTCCACGGCCTGGTCGATGGAGGCGCCGGTCAGGCCGATGGCTGCAGCCACCTTCTTGCTCTGCTCGGCGGTGATGCCGGTGAGCGGATCGATCATCTCGGTGATGATCTTCTCGGGCGTGGAGTGGGCCACTTCCTCGATGTCCATGCCGCCCTCGGACGAAGCGATCAGGGCCACCTTCTGCGTGGCGCGGTCGGTCACCAGCGACACATACAGTTCGTTCTTGATGTCGGCGCCGTCTTCGATGTACAGGCGGCGGACCTTCTGGCCTTCGGGGCCGGTCTGGTGCGTCTTGAGCTGCATGCCCAGGATGTCGCCAGCGAGGCGCTTGACGTCGTCGATGGTCTTGGCAACCTTCACGCCGCCGCCCTTGCCACGGCCACCGGCGTGGATCTGGGCCTTGACCACCCACACGGGGCCGCCGAGCTTCTGGGCTGCTTCAACGGCTTCTTGCACCGTGAATGCGGGAATGCCACGCGGAACGGGCACACCAAAATTGCGCAAGATTTCCTTGCCTTGGTATTCGTGAATCTTCATGAGGTCTCTCTCAGGGAAGGGTGGTATTTACCCGTTTACCATGGACTATTGTCTGGCCGCGGGCGGGGACATGGCAGCCGGCGACTGTATCATGCTGCAATGCACCATCCCTTGTGCCAAGCTTACAGGGGTGGGTCAGCGCGCAATCACCCCCTTGCAGGAGCTTTCCGATGTCCAGAATCTTTATTGATGGCGAAGCCGGCACCACGGGCCTGCAGATCCGCGAGCGCCTGCAGGCCATGCCGCAGGTCGAGCTGGTGAGCATTGCCCCTGCGTTGCGCAAGGACCCCGCTGCCAAGCGCGACCTGATTGCGGGTGTCGATCTGGTGGTGCTGTGCCTGCACGACGATGCCGCACGCGAGACCGTGGCCATGGTCGATGACATCGAAAAGACCACCGGCCGCCAGGTCAAGGTGATCGACGCCAGCACCGCGCACCGCACTGCGCCCGGCTGGGTGTTTGGTTTCCCCGAGCTGGCCGCGGGCCAGGCGCAGGCCGTGCGCGAGGCGCTGCGCGTCTCCAACCCCGGCTGCTATGCCACCGGTGCCATTGCCTTGCTGCGCCCGCTGGTCGATGCAGGCCTGGTGCCGAAGGACTTTCCGCTTGCGCTGCCCTCGGTCAGTGGCTACTCGGGCGGCGGCCGCACCATGATCGAAGCCTATGAGCAGGGCCAGGCGGCGCCGTTCGAGCTGTATGCGCTGGGCCTGTCGCACAAGCACCTGCCGGAGATCCTGAAATACACCGGGCTGACACGCCGGCCCATTTTTGTGCCCGCTGTTGGCAACTTCCGCCAGGGCATGCTGGTGCAACTGCCCCTGCACCTGGATCTGCTGCCGGGCCAGCCCAAGGCGGCCGATCTGCACGACGCGCTGGCGGCGCACTACGCGCAAAGCAACACGCCTGCGCAATGGGTGAGCGTTCTGCCGCCCACCGAAGACGGCAAGCTCGAACCCACCGCGCTCAACGACACCAACCGGCTGGAGCTGCGCGTGTTCGCCAACGAAACTTACCGCCACGCGGTGCTGGTGGCCCGCCTCGACAACCTGGGCAAGGGTGCCAGCGGTGCGGCGGTGCAAAACCTGCAGTTGATGCTGGGTCTGTGAGCCGGCAGGCCCCGCGGCTGCGGAGCGTTGCACTGTGGATGGGCAGATTCGGCAAAGGATTTGCTCATTATTGAAGAGCTGGCGGCGCTTATCGGCAAGGTGCTTTCGGCTTTTCTGGTTTCAATTCTGCGGTGAAGCCGGCCACGGAGGATTGCCGCAACCTCTCCCGCGCTTTCACTCCACTTCTTCGTCCGGGCTGCCGCACTGCACCACGCGGCGCACCACATCGCCCGCAAAACCGCGCGCGGCCAGAAAGCGCATCTGCCGCGCCCGCTCCTGCGCATCGGTGGCCACGCGGCCAAAGCGCTGGCGCCAGACGGCCTGGGCGCGCTCCTGTTCGGTGGCGCGCAGGCGTTCGGCCGTGGCGCGCACCAGATCATCGTCGAGCCCCTTGCCGCGCAGCTCCTGCACCAGGCGCTGCGTGCCCAGCCGCGCGGCGCGGCGGTGCACCAGCGATTCGGCCACGCGTGCGGCGTTGATGAAATCCTTGGCCTGCAACTCGTCGAGCACGGCGTTCAGGTCATCGCCCTCTTGCACATGGCGCGCCAGCTTGGTGGTCAGCTCGGCGCGCGAATGCTCGCGCTGGGCCAGCAGCCGCAGTGCGCGGCCCTTCAGGGAAAGTGTGCCAAAGCCCATGGCGGTGATGCTCTGCTATGGATGGCTACTGGCGCTTATCGGACAAGCGCCCGCTGCTTGCCTTGCTTACTTGTCTTCCTTATCGCCCTTGGCGGGCTTGCCGGCGGGTGCGGCTTGCAGGGCGGCAGGCAGCAGGGCGATGCCCAGGCTCTCGCGCACCTTGTTCTCGATCTCGCGGGCCAGATCGGGGTTTTCGCGCAGGAACTCGCGGGCGTTGTCGCGGCCCTGGCCGATCTTTTCGCCGTTGTAGGCATACCAGGCGCCGGCCTTCTCGACGATCTTGGCGTTCACGCCCATGTCGATGATCTCGCCCTCGCGGCTGATGCCTTCGCCGAACAGGATGTCGAACTCGGCCGTCTTGAAGGGCGGGCTCACCTTGTTCTTGACCACCTTCACCTTGGTTTCGTTGCCGATGGCGTCGTCGCCCTTCTTGATGGTGCCGGTGCGGCGGATATCCAGGCGCACCGAGGCGTAGAACTTGAGCGCATTGCCGCCGGTGGTGGTTTCGGGCGAGCCGAACATCACGCCGATCTTCATGCGGATCTGGTTGATGAAGATGACCATGCAGTTGGTCTTCTTGATGGTGGAGGTCAGCTTGCGCAGCGCCTGGCTCATCAGGCGGGCCTGCAGGCCGGGCAGGCTGTCGCCCATTTCGCCTTCGATTTCGGCCTTGGGGGTGAGGGCGGCGACGGAGTCGACCACGATCAGGTCCACGGCGCCCGAGCGCACCAGGCTGTCCACGATTTCGAGCGCCTGCTCGCCGGTGTCGGGCTGGCTGATCAGCAGGTCGGACAGCTGCACACCCAGCTTCTGGGCGTATTGCACATCGAGGGCGTGCTCGGCATCCACAAACGCGCAGGTGCCGCCCTGCTTTTGCATCTCGGCAATCACCTGCAGCGTGAGCGTGGTCTTGCCCGAGGATTCGGGGCCGTAGATCTCGACCACGCGGCCGCGCGGCAGGCCGCCCACGCCCAGGGCAATGTCCAGGCCCAGCGAGCCGGTGGAGACCACCTGGATGTCCTCGATCACCTCGCCCTCGCCCAGGCGCATGATGGTGCCCTTGCCAAATTGCTTCTCGATCTGGGCGAGCGCGGCGGCCAGGGCCTTGGCCTTTTCGGCGTTTGCGGGCAATGCGGGGTTGGTGCCTTTGACTGCGACGTCCATGAGAAACTCCTTGAAAAACAACAGGTTGGATGCTGGCATCGCTCTGCGGTTAATTACAGGCTGGATGCTTGAACAGTAGTTTATGTGCGCTGTGGAATCAAAACAAAGCAATTTTAGTCAGTTTGCCTGACAATTTGGCATGAGTGATTTTTCCCCTGCCGCCGCTTCCCCTGCGCCTTCCCAGGGGCCAGACGAACGCTGGCGCCAGACCCACCTCGGGCGCCTCATGGGCAGCGCGCTGCGCCGCTTCGATGCCCGGGTGCTGCAGCTCATGGCGCGCAATGTCGAGGTGCCGCTGGCCTTGTCCAACCTAGCGGCGCGCGACCAGGTGACCGCTGCCCATGTGCATATCACCCGGCACCTTGCGCTGTCGGGCGACCGCCTGACCGACCTGGCCCAGCGCGCGGGCATGACCAAGCAGGCCATGGCCCACCTGGTGGACCAGTGCGAGGCCTGGGGGCTGGTCACGCGCGCGGCCGATCCGCTGGACGCACGCGCGCGCCGGGTGTGCTTCACACCCACGGGGCTGGCCTGGCTGCAGGCGTTCCGGGACGCGGTGGCGCAGGCCGAGGCAGAGTTTCGCGCCGAGGTGGGCCACGACGTGGCCACCGTGGTGGCCATTGGGCTGGAGGCCTACGCGGGCGGCGACGCCGGCGCCTGAGCACCCGCCGGCGCGGCGCAGGCCAGCAGCCATTGCCGAAAGCACTGCAGCGCATGCAGCTGCGTGCGCCCTTCGGGGTAGCAGAGCCAGTAGCCCACATCGCTCTGGTAGCCGCCGCGCTGGGCGGCATCGGACAGGGGCTCGCGCACCAGGCCGGCGGTGATTTCGTCCTGCACCAGGCAGCGCGGCACCAGGGCCAGGCCCATGCCCGCCATCACGGCGCGGATCATGGTCTGGAACTGGTCGAACTGCGGGCCGGCCAGCGGGTCGATGGCGCCCGGCACGCCGTGCGTCTCGCTCCAGCGCAGCCAGGCCTCGGGCACGGTCACATGGCGCAGCAGGGTGTGGCGCGCCACATCGCGCGGGGCATGGATGGGCCAGTCGGCCACCTTGGCGCGCGGGGCGATCAGCGCCACGTCGTTGCCCGTGATGTAGTGGGCGTGGGCGCCAGGCCAGTGGCCATCGCCAAACAGAATGGCGCAGTCGAGCTCGGGCCGCTCGAAGTTGTAGCTGTGCACATAGGGCACGAAATGCAGCGTGACCTGCGGATGCTGCTGCTGAAACTGCGGCAGCCGTGGAATGAGCCACTTGGCGCCAAAGGTGGGCAGGCTCGACAGGTGCAGCGCGCCGCCGCCGTCGTCGCTGGTGATGAGCTCCAGCGTGGCGGCTTCGAGTTGCAGCAGCACGGCCTGCACGGCCTTCTCGTAGCGTTCGCCGGCAGGGGTGAGGGCCAGGCGCTTGCGGGTGCGCTCGAACAGCGGCACGCCCACCCAGGTCTCCAGGTCCTTGACCTGCTTGCTGACGGCGCTCTGCGTGAGGTGCAGCGCCTCGGCGGCGCGCGAGACGCCACCGAACCGCGCCACGGTGGAGAACGCGCGCAGCAGGTGCAGCGGGGGCGCGAGGCGGCGCAGCGACATGGTGGTGGTACTCAAAACATTCCAGATTGGAATGTTATCAGGCATATCCATTGCTTGGTCAATGGCGTCCCTTTCGTTAACCTCGGTGCATCTCAAAGGAGAAACAAGCTATGCAACGCCGTCACCTGCTGGCCACATTGGCAACCGTATCTTTAGCGCCTGGAATGTCTTTTGCCCAGGAGGGCAAGCCACTGCGCATGATCGTTCCCTTCCCGCCCGGGGGCGCCACCGACATCACGGCACGCACGCTGCAGGACGCCATGGCCCGCATCCTCAAGCAGCCCGTGGTGCTGGAAAACCGCGGTGGTGCGGGCGGCTCCATCGGCATGGCGGAAGTGGCCCGCGCCCCGGCAGACGGCCTCACCATCGGCGTGGCCACGCTGTCCACCCATGGCGTGAACCCCGCCGTGTACAGCAAGCTGCCCTACAACCCCACCAGGGATTTCGTCGGCGTGACCGAGATCGTCAAGGCCCCGGGCGTCATCGTGGTCAACCCCAAGGCGCTGCCCGTCAAGGACTTTGCCGACCTGGTGAAATATCTCAAGGCCAACCCCGGCAAGGTGTCGTATGCCACGCCGGGCAACGGCACCATCGGCCACATGTGGGGCGAGCTGTTCAAGAGCAGCACGGGTACCTCGATGGTGCACATCCCCTACCGTGGCGCGGGCCCGGCCATCAACGACGTGCTGGCGGGCCAGGTGGCGGTGTACTTTGACCAGGTGGCTTCGTCGCTGCCGCACGTCAAGGCCGGCAAGGTCAAGGCGCTGGCCGTTTCGTGGCCCCAGCGGCTGGATGTGCTGCCCGATGTGCCTACCTACGGCGAACTGGGCCATGCCGCCAACAACGATCCGTCGTGGTTTGGCCTGGTGGCGCCGGCCGGCACGCCGGCGGCGGCCGTGGATCGCATCCAGCAGGCCGTGGCCCAGGCCCTGCAGGAGCCCGCCGTGCGTGAGCGGCTGGCCGCGCAGGGGCTGTACCCCTCGGGCACGACGCCCAAGGCCTTCACGGCCCAGATCGCCCGCGAAATCGACAAGATGAAGAGCGTGGCGGCATTCGCCAAGGTCAGCCTCGACTGATCGCAGCACGGGCCTGCGGGCCCGAAGGCCACAGCCGGACAGGCACAGGAATAACCATGGGGTCTGTCGGGTCCGGGCGGCGAGGCCGGCCGCCCCCCATTCAGCACACTCTGCCTATGCATGCAGCCTTGAAACTCATCAACCACCGCTTCCAGCAAGCCCAGCCCGGTGCCACGGGCTCGCCCGGTGGCGCAACGCCGCCCGTGCGCATGGTGTCGCACCAGCCCGGCACCACGCCGCTGGTGCTCGACTCCCCGCACAGCGGCACCCAGTACCCCGCCGACTTTGGCTCCGCACTCGACCTGGCCACGCTGCGCCGCGCGGAAGACACGCATGTCGAGAAGATCTACGCCTTTGCCCCCGCGCTCGGCGTGGCCTGGATCGAGGCCCATTTCCCCCGCATCTACCTCGATGCCAACCGCGACACCACCGAGCTGGACACCACGCTGCTCGATGGTGAATGGACCGAACCCCTCTCCACCGACCCCAAGGTGCTCAGCAAGGTGCGCCTGGGCAAGGGCCTGGTCTGGAAGTTCACCGACGACGGCGAGCCCATCTACCAGCGCCTGCTGTCCGTGGCCGAGGTGCGCGCACGCATCGACCGCTGCTGGCGCCCCTACCACGCGGCGGTGGGCGCGGCCATCGACGCGGCCCATGCGCGCCACGGCTACAGCATCCACCTCAACTGCCACTCCATGCCCGCGGTGGCCGGGCGTTTTGCCACGGAATTCCCGGGCCTCGTGCATGCCGACTTCGTGGTGGGCGACCGCGACGGCAGCACGGCCAGCCCGGCGCTGGCGGCCCTGATCTGCGAGCACCTGCGCGGCTGCGGCTACAGCGTGGACTACAACCACCCGTACAAAGGCGTGGAGCTGGTGCGCCGCTACGGCAACCCGGCGCAGCAGCGCCACAGCATCCAGGTCGAGATCAACCGCAAGCTCTACATGGACGAGCACACGCTGGCGCAGCACCCCGAGGGCATGGCCCGCCTGCAGGCCGACCTGCAGGCCCTGGTGCACAAGCTGCTGGCCACCGATCCGCGCTGAAAGGCAGCGGTGGCCGGGGGGGGGCAGCGCGCCACCGCCGCGTTCTCCCGGCAAAGTGCGCAGCATTTGCGGGGCTGCGCCGCCTAAAATCGTGGCACAGGCGCGGCGCCAGACCGCTGCCCCCCACCAGGAGACCCCGCATGCGCATCCTCATTGCCGAAGACGACCAGGTGCTGGCCGATGGCCTGCTGCGCACGCTGCGCGGATCGGGCGCCGTGGTGGACCATGTGGCCAGCGGCAGCGAGGCCGATGCCGCGCTCATGACCAACAACGAGTTCGACCTGCTCATCCTCGACCTGGGCCTGCCCAGGATGCACGGCCTGGAGGTGCTCAAGCGCCTGCGCAGCCGGGGCTCGGCCCTGCCGGTGCTCATCCTCACCGCCGCCGACAGCGTGGACGAGCGCGTGAAGGGGCTGGACTACGGCGCCGACGACTACATGGCCAAGCCGTTCAGCCTGCAGGAGCTCGAAGCCCGCGTGCGCGCCCTCACGCGCCGGGGCATGGGCGGCACCAGCAGTGCCATCAAGCACGGGCCCCTGGTGTACGACCAGGCCGGCCGCGTGGCCACCATCGACGGCAAGATGGTCGAGCTGTCGGCGCGCGAGCTGGGCCTGCTCGAAGTGCTGCTGCAGCGTGCCGGCCGCCTGGTGAGCAAGGAGCAGCTGGTGGAGCGCCTGTGCGAGTGGGGCGAGGAGGTGAGCAACAACGCCATTGAGGTCTACATTCACCGCCTGCGCAAGAAGATCGAGAAAGGCCCGATCCGCATTGCCACGGTGCGCGGGCTGGGCTACTGCCTGGAAAAGATTCCTGGATAAGGATGCACCCCCTGAGTCGCTTCGCGCCTTCCCCCTCTCCTTCGGGAGGGGGACGCACCCGGTGGCCTGGCAAAGCCAGTTCCACGGGTGCACTGGCCTGGGCCGCGCCAGTTGCACCGGCTGTGGGTGAGTGCGGTGTCCAAGTTTGAAGCAAAAATAATAGCTTTTGGCGCTTATTGGATAAGCGCCAGAGGCCAAAAAGGCTTGAAACCTTGAAAATCTTCCAGCGCGAGCAGCGCTCCCTGTTCGGCGAAATCCTCGACTGGATGCTCACGCCGCTGCTGCTGCTGTGGCCCGTGAGCCTGGCGCTGACCTGGCTGGTGGCGCAGGGCCTGGCCAACAAGCCGTTTGACCGTGCGCTCGAATACAACGCCCATGCGCTGGCGCAGCTGGTGACGGTGCAGCACAGCAAGGTGCAGTTCAACCTGCCCCAGCCAGCCAGCGAGATCCTGCGCGCCGACGATTCCGACATCGTTTACTACCAGGTGATGGGCCCCGGGCGCAAGCTGCTCTCGGGCGAACGCGATCTGCCGCAACCCGAAGACGACGACCGCCCCGCGCCCGGCGACGTGCGCCTGCGCGACGCCGAGTTGCGCGGCGTGGAGATCCGCGTGGCCTACATCTGGGTGCGCCTGCCGCTGCCCGATGCGCCGCTGGCCCTGGTGCAGGTGGCCGAAACGCGCGAAAAGCGCAGCGTGCTGGCCACCGAAATCATCAAGGGCGTGATGCTGCCGCAGTTCGTCATCCTGCCGCTGGCGGTGCTGCTGGTGTGGCTGGCGCTGGCGCGCGGCATCCAGCCGCTGAACCAGCTGGAGCAGCGCATCCGCGAGCGCAGCCCCGACGACCTCTCGCCGCTGGACGACCGCACCGTGCCGCTGGAAGTGGCGCCGCTGGTGTCGTCCGTCAACGACCTGCTCACGCGCCTGGGCGACTCGCTGGCCACGCAAAAGCGCTTTCTGGCCGACGCGGCCCACCAGCTCAAGACACCGCTGGCGGGGCTGCGCATGCAGGCGGACCTGGCCCAGCGCGAGGGCACCAGCACCGAAGAGCTCAAGCGCTCGCTGCAGCAGATTGGCCGCTCCAGCATCCGTGCCACGCACACCGTCAACCAGCTGCTGGCGCTGGCGCGTGCCGAGGGCAGCGGCGCGGGCATTGCCCGCGTGCCCTGCGACCTGGCCCGCCTGACCATCGAGGTGGTGCGCGACTCGGTGCCGCGCGCGCTCGACAAGCAGATCGACCTGGGCTACGACGGAGCCCAGCCTGGCGCCCCCGGCGTCTGGGTGGATGGCAACCCCACCTTGCTCAAGGAGCTGGTGCGCAACCTGGTGGACAACGCCATCAACTACACCCCCTCCACCCCCGACAAGCCCGGCGTGGTCACTGCCCGCGTGCTGGCCGACACCTTTGGCCATGTGCTGCTGCTGCAGGTGGAAGACTCGGGGCCCGGCGTGCCCGAGTCCGAGCGCGAGCTGGTCTTCCAGCCCTTTTACCGGGCGCTGGGCAGCGAGGCCGACGGCTCGGGCCTGGGCCTGCCCATCGTGCTGGAGATCGCGCGCCAGCATGCGGCCGAGGTGCTGCTGGAAGATGCCCACCCGGGCCAGCAACCACCGGGCGCGCGGTTCACGGTGCGCTTTGCCGCGCGCTCGCCGGACGCCGATGCTCCGCAGGGCTGAGCCCGCCCGGGTACAGGCGGTGGGTTGCTGTTGAAACGGCAGCATGTAGCGCTTTGCTATAGAGCGCTGCAGCCGTTTTTCTTCCAATTGTCTCAGGGGCAGGCGCGCAGGGCCTTGTCGCCCAGGGCCTGGCGCAGCTGGGTTTCGGCCTGTGCGCGCGTGGCGCTGTCCAGGGCGGGCAGGCGCAGCGTGAAGCCCTGGGCCTCGGCCCGTTCCGCCACCACTTTGGCGGTGCGCACGCCCTGGCCGTTGAGTGTGGCCAGCGCCCGCTGGGCGGCTTCTTCTGTGCCAAAGCGGCCCAGCGACAGGCCCGGCTCCAGGGCGGGGTTGCCGGGGCGGTCAAAGGGCAGCTTGCGGGCGCGCAGCTCGGCGCGTTTCTTTTCCAGCGCCTCGTCGTCGGCAAAGCGGCCCATGTACACCATCCAGCGCCCGGCAATGGTGATGGGTTCCAGGCTCCAGCTGTCTTGCGGCAGGCCGGCGGCGGCGCTGCGCACGGCGTCGGCCTGGCGCGTGTTCAGCACACCGGCCTGCAGGCACACCGTGGCGGCCTCGGCAGGGGCCTCGCTGGCCACCGGGGCGGTGTCGCGGGCCGGCAGTATGCGCAGCGTCTCGGGGCGGATCTGCTGCGCCAGGCGGTGGGGCTCGGACTGCTCGGCCGGCGCCAGCCCCCAGGTGCGCAGCCAGCCCTGCGACCAGGCGTAATAGCCGGTATTGGCCAGCAGCAGGACGATGGCGGCAAGGCGCAGCATGGGGCAGGTCCTTCAGGCGGGGGGCGCGGCCGTGGGCCGTACGCTGATTTCAGAGCTGGTGATGGCCTGCATGCCCTGCACGGTGTGCACCAGCAGCGCGCCATCTTCGGCCACGCCATGGGCCATCCCGGCCTGTCCGTCGCTGAGCGTCACTGCGCGGCCCTGCAGCACGTCGCGGGTGGCAAACCGGGCCTGCATGGGCGCGAAGCCATAGCCTTCGAACGACTGCAGCATGGCCACCAGCGGGGGCACGATGCGCAGCAGCGCGGTGGGTGCATCCAGCCCCGGCTCCACCTCCTGCAGGCTGCCGGGCGCCATGCTCAGGCCCTCGGGGCTGCGCGGCAGCACGTTGATGCCGATGCCCACCACCACATAGCGGGCGCTGGCGGGGCGGGCTGCTGCAGCCGCCTGGGGGGTGACGAAACTTGCCGTCTCCACCAGGATGCCGCCGAGCTTGCGGTCGCCCGCAGCGCCGCCCAGCCAGAGGTCGTTGGGCCACTTGAGGCCCACGCGTGCCGGCTGCTCCACCTCCTGGGGGGGCGGCAAGGGCTGCAGGCTTTCGGCCACGCTCACCCCCACGGCCAGCGACAGGCCCGACCAGTCGGCCGGTGCCAGCGGGAGCCCCAGGGACATCATGAGCGAAGCCCCCACGTCGCTTTGCCACACTCGCCCCAGCCGCCCGCGCCCTGCCGTCTGCTGCTCGGCCACCAGCAGGGTGGGCTCGCACTGGCCGGCGCGTGCGCGGCGCATCAACTCGGTGTTGGTGGAGTCGATGCTGGGCAGCACCTCGACGGTAAAGCCGGGCAGCAGGGGCGCCACGGCCTCCCAGATGGCCTCGGCGGGCCAGCGGATAGGTTGCTGCATCACTGCGATGGCTTGCGCCGTGGTTTGGAGGCCGCCTTGGCTTTTTTGGACGCCGTTTTTGCCGGCTTGGACGGCGGCAACGGCACCGGCGGCGCCCAGCCGCGCTTGGGTGCCAGCAGCGTGCCCCGGCAGTTCTTGCTGCCGCACCAGCAGGGGTATTCGGCCTTGAGCTTCTTTGTATAGCGCTCTTCGATGATCAGGCCGTAGTCGTAGTTCAGCTCTTCGCCGGCCTTGATGTTGCGCAGCGCCGTGATGAAAATGCGGCCGTCCCGCTCGTCGGCGTAGCAGTTGGGGTTGCAGCTGTGGTTGATCCAGCGCGAGGAGTTGCCGCCGAACTTGGCGTCGATCACATGGTCTTCATCCACATGGAAGTAGAACGTGTGGTTGGGTTGCAGGGGGTCGTGCGGGTGGCGGTCCTGCGCTTCCTGCCAGCCGATGACCTCGCCGGTGTACTCCACCAGCACCTCGCCCTCGGCAATGTCCTGCACGGCAAACACGCCCTTGCCATGCACGCCCGAGCGCCGGGTCTGGATGCGGCGGCCCGGGGCAATGGGGGGGACGGCAGGCGATGCGGAGCGGGGCATGGCAAAAACTCTGTTAACTTGATGGTGCACACAGGTGTGCGTGCGCGTGTATGCGTGTGCATGCGCGTGAGAGCCGAATTGTAGAAGCGCCCGCAGCCCGGGCAAGCCAAATGACAGGCGAGAGCCCCCAAATGACCAAGACCCTGGTAATTGCAGAAAAACCCTCCGTCGCGCAAGACATCGTGCGCGCACTGACGCCCGTGGCCGGCAAGTTCGACAAGCACGAAGACCACTTCGAGAACGACCGCTATGTAGTCACCAGCGCCGTGGGCCACCTGGTGGAAATCCAGGCGCCCGAGCAGTTTGACGTGAAACGCGGCAAGTGGAGCTTTGCGCACCTGCCCGTGATCCCGCCGTTCTTTGACCTGAAGCCCGTGGACAAGACCAAGAGCCGCCTGAATGCGGTGGTCAAGCAGGCCAAGCGCAAGGACGTGACCGAGCTCATCAACGCCTGTGACGCGGGCCGCGAGGGCGAGCTGATCTTCCGCCTCATCGAGCAGTACGCCGGTGGCAGCAAACCGCTGGGCAAACCCGTCAAGCGCCTGTGGCTGCAGTCCATGACGCCCCAGGCCATCCGCGATGGCTTCGAGGCCCTGCGCACCGAGCAGCAGATGGCCGGCCTGGCCAGCGCCGCGCGCAGCCGCTCCGAGGCCGACTGGCTGGTGGGCATCAACGGCACGCGCGCCATGACCGCGTTCAACTCGCGCGACGGCGGCTTCTTCCTGACCACCGTGGGCCGCGTGCAGACGCCCACTCTGTCGCTGGTGGTAGAGCGCGAAGAAAAAATCCGCAAGTTCGTGAGCCGCGACTACTGGGAAATCCACGCCACCTTCGGCGCCGAGGCGGGCGAGTACCCCGCCAAGTGGTTCGACCCCAAGTGGAAGAAAGGCGAGGATGTGGAAGCCCGCGCCGACCGCGTGTGGTCTGCCGCCGAAGCACAGGCCATCGCCAACGCCGTGCGCGGCCAGCAGGCCACGGTCACCGAAGAGAGCAAGCCCACCTCTCAGGCATCGCCGCTGCTGTTCGACCTGACCAGCCTGCAGCGCGAGGCCAACGGCAAGTTCGGCTTCTCTGCCAAGACCACGCTGGCCCTGGCGCAAAGCCTGTACGAGCGCCACAAGGCCCTGACCTACCCGCGTACCGACTCGCGCGCGCTGCCCGAAGACTATCTGCCGGTGGCCAAACAGACCTTCGAAATGCTGGCCGACAGCGGCATGCGGCATCTCGCGCCGCACGCGCTCACGGCACTGAACAACAACTACGTGCGCCCGTCCAGGCGCATCTTCGACAACAGCAAGGTGAGCGATCACTTTGCCATCATCCCCACCACGCAGGCGCCGTCGGGCCTCTCCGAGGCCGAGCAAAAGCTGTACGACCTGGTGGTGCGCCGCTTCATGGCCGTGTTCTTCCCGAGTGCCGAATACACCGTGACCACGCGCATCTCGACGGTGGCGCCCCACAGCTTCAAGACTGAGGGCAAGGTGCTGGTCAAGCCGGGTTGGCTGGCCATCTACGGCAAGGAAGCGGCCGATGAGGTGGAAGGCGGCAAGGACGGTGACAAGGGGCAGAACCTCGTGGCTGTGCAGCCCGGCGAGAAGGTCAACACCCTGCAGGTGGACCCCAAGGGCCTCAAGACCAAGCCGCCCGCACGCTACTCCGAAGCCACGCTGCTCGGCGCCATGGAAAGCGCGGGCAAGCAGATCGACGACGAAGAACTGCGCTCTGCCATGCAGGAAAAAGGCCTGGGCACCCCGGCCACGCGCGCGGCCATCATCGAAGGGCTGCTGACCGAAAAATACATGCTGCGCGAAGGCCGCGAGATCATTCCCACGGCCAAGGCCTTCCAGCTCATGACGCTGCTGCGCGGGCTGGAGGTGGAAGAACTCTGCCGCGCCGACCTGACCGGCGAGTGGGAGTACAAGCTCTCGCAGATGGAAAAGGGCCAGCTCAGCCGCGAAGCCTTCATGGCCGAGATCGCCGCTATGACCGAGCGCATGGTGAAAAAGGCCAAGGAGTACGACCGCGACACCATCCCTGGCGACTACGCCACGCTCGAATCGCCTTGCCCTAACTGCGGCGGCGTGGTGAAGGAAAACTACCGCCGCTTTGCCTGCGTGGGCAAGCCAGGCGCGGAGCCCTGCGGCTTCAGCTTCGGCAAGTCGCCCGCAGGCCGCACGTTTGAAACCGCCGAAGCCAACGCCCTGCTGCGCGACAGGAAGATCGGCCCGCTAGAGGGCTTCCGCTCCAAGGCGGGCTGGCCCTTCACGTCCGAGATCGTCATCAAGTACGACGACGAGGCGCACAACTACAAGCTCGAATTCGACTTTGGCGACGACAAGAAGGGCGAGGAATCCGGCGAGATCGTGGAGTTCGAAGACGCATCGCTGGGCGCCTGCCCCATCTGCGGATCGGAGGTGCACGAGCACGGCAGCAACTACGTGTGCAGCAAGGCCGTGCCCACCGCCGCGCAGCCCACGCCCAGCTGCACCTTCAAGAGCGGCAAGATCATCCTGCAGCAGCCCGTGGAGCGCGAGCAGATGACCAAGCTGCTGGAGACCGGCAAGACCGACCTGCTCGACAAGTTCGTGAGCATGCGCACGCGCCGCGCCTTCAAGGCCCACCTGGCGTGGGACAAGGAGGCGGGCAAGGTCAACTTCGAGTTTGCGCCCAGCAAGTTCCCGCCACGCAAGCCCGCCGCTGGCGCCTACGCGACCAAAACCGCAGGTGCCGCAGGCAAAACCGCCGCAGCCAAAAAGGCGCCCGCCAAGAAAGCTGCGGCCACCAAGACCGCTGCCGCCAAGACACCCCGCAAGGCCGCCGCAGGCAAGGCGCCCAGCGCTGCCCTGGCCGCCGTGATCGGCGCCGAGCCCGTGGCCCGGCCCGAGGCCGTCAAGAAGATGTGGGAATACATCAAGGCCCACAACCTGCAGGACCCCAAGGACAAGCGCACCATCGTCGCCGACGACAAGCTGCGCGCCGTATTCGGCAAGGACAGCGCGGGCATGTTCGAGCTGGCGGGCATCCTGGGCAATCACCTGGGCTGATGGGCAGGAGGTGGTGACAGAGCGGGCCATAGACTGTCACCCGCATGGGCTAAGCTGGATCCACCTCCCGTCCACACACTCAAACCCCTGGCCATGCAGCAGCAACTTTCCACGCTTTCCAGCAGCCCCACCCGCTCCCTGCCATTGACGGGCGCCAGCAATTTCCGCGACCTGGGCGGCTACACCGGCCACGGTGGGCAGCCGGTGAAGTGGCGCCGCCTTTTCCGCTCGGACCACCTGGCGGCACTCACGCCGCAAGACCAGGCCCTGCTGGCCGAGCTGGGCGTGGCCCGCGCGGTGGATTTTCGCGGCCAAGCCGAAAGCGCGGCCCATGCCTACGCCCTGCCCGGCGTGGCCCGGCACCCGCTGGCCATCGAACCCACCGTGGTGCAGCGCGCCCTGGAGCTGCAACGTGCTGGCCGCCAGCTCACTGCGCAAGACGCCGTGGCGCTGATGCAGGAGACGTATCGCGGCTTCGTGCACGACAACGCCCCGCGTTTTGCAGCGCTGTTTCGCCTGCTGCTGGCCAGCGACGCGCCCACCGTCTTCCATTGCACCGCCGGCAAGGACCGCACCGGCTTTGCCGCCGCCCTCATCCTGCTGGCCCTGGGCGTGCCGCGCGACGTGGTCATGCACGACTACCTGCTCACCAACGCGCTCTACCAGCGCCCGCCCGGCATGGGCAGCAACGCCCCCGAGGAGGTGCTGCGCGTGCTGTGGCGCGTGCAGGAAGAGTTTCTGGATGCGGCGCTCCACTCGGTGGACAGCGATTTTGGTGGCGTGCAGGCGTATCTGGTGGAGGTGCTGGGCGTGGATGCCGCCGCGCAGAAAGAGCTGGCGGGGCGGTATCTGCAGGCAGTGTGATGTGTGGCCATGGGCGTCGCCTGTCAGGCGCTGCCATGCACTTTTGAATTACCTGCGCTGAGGCTCTCGCAGCACAAAACTGGCCGTATCGCGTGTCACCTTGCCCTCGGGCGGGCAGAGTGCAGTGCGCAAGCACGGTGAATGCTTCATGGGGATGCGGTCGCGGCAGAATGGGTGGGCAGGCATCGGCTTCGCATTGCGGGGCTGCACGCCGTCACAAAAACCCCAAGGAGACACCCCCCATGCTGCATCGCCGTCTTGTACTTTCCGTGGCCGCCGGCCTCGCCCTGGGCTGCGCCTCGCTGGCCCATGCGGCCTGGCCTGACAAGCCCATCAAGCTGATCGTTCCATTCCCGACCGGGCAGGCCACCGATATCTTTGCGCGCGCCCTGGCCGAGCAACTGGGCCAGCGCCTGGGGCAGAACGTGGTGGTCGAAAACAAGGCCGGGGCAGGCAGCAACATCGGCAGCGAGTTCGTGGTGCGCTCGACCCCCGATGGCTACACGCTGCTGGTGGCGGGCAGCGCGATGGCGGTGAACCAGACGCTCTACAAGAAGGTGTCGTTCGACCCCACCAAAGACCTGGTGGGCATTTCGCTGATTGCCAAGGTGCCACTGATCTTTCTGGCTACGCCGGGCTCGGGCATCACGTCGATGAAGCAGCTGGTGGAGCAGGCGCGCAAGGCGCCGGGCCGCCTCAACTATGCCAGCGCGGGCATTGGGGGCACGCAGCATCTGTCGGGCGAGATGATGAAGTCGCGCGCTGGCGTGTTCGTCACCCACATTCCCTACCGGGGCAGCGGCCCGGCGCAGGCGGATTTTCTGGGCGAGCAGGTGCCGCTCATGGTGGATTCGGTCACGGCCGCGCTGCCGCACATTCAGAGCAAGCGCGCGGTGCCGCTGGCCGTGACATCGGCGCAGCGCTCGTCGCAACTGCCCGAAGTGCCCACGGTGCGCGAGAGTGGCGTGCCCGAGTTCAAGGACTTCGAGGCCGTGGGCTGGCTGGGCTTGATGGCGCCCAGAGGCACACCGCCCGAGATCACCCAGCGCCTGAACCGCGAGGTGGTGGATCTGCTGCGTGGCGAGCCGCTGGCGCGCTTTATCCGGGATCGGGGTTCGGAGCCCGCACCCACCACGGGCGCCGAGTTGGATCGCTTCATCGCCAGCGAAATAAAGCAGTGGGGCGCCGCGGTGAAGGCGTCGGGTGCGTCGGTCGATTAGGGGCTGCCCACACCCTGCGCAGAGACTGCGGCGCTGGCCTCAGGGTGTCCAAGCCGTGCGCCTTCTGTCGCCAGCCCCGGGCCCCGCCCGGCGGCAATGGCCCGGCGCAAGCCGTGCCTCCACCCCGCTGCGCGATACTTGGGCGCATACGGTAGTCGGCACTGCCTGCTCCGGCATACGGGGATGCAGGTGTAGTGCGTCCCATGGCCGAAGGAGTGGCGAGTGAAATCTGCAAGTGATCAATGGTTTGACGAGGCCTACTACCAGCGCTACTACTACGACAAGAAAACCAGCGTGATCGACCCCGAGCACGCCGAGCGGCTGGGCGACTTTGTGTGCAGTTACCTGCAGTACCTGCGCGTGCCGGTGCAGCGGGTGCTCGATGTAGGCTGCGGCATCGGCCTGTGGCGTGCGGCGCTGGCGCGGCATTTTCCCGAGGCCAGCTACCACGGCGTGGAGTTCAGCGAATACCTGTGCACCCGCTTTGGCTGGGAGCGCGGTTCGGTGGTGGACTATCAGGCACATGACCCGGCCGAGCCCTTCGATCTGGTGATCTGCCAGGGCGTGCTGCCCTACCTGAACCCGTCCGACCTGAAACTGGCCTTGCGCAATCTGGGCCAGCTGAGCCGGGGCGCGCTGTATGTGGAAGCCGTCACGCGCGAAGACTACGAGCGCGACATCATCGACGACGAGCTGACCGACCCGCGCCTGTTTCGCCACCGGGCCGAGCTGTACCGGCGCGGCCTGCAGGAAGGGTTTGCCGAGATCGGCGGCGGCGTGTGGCTGAGCCACCGGTGCGAAGTGCCGCTGTTCGCGCTGGAATGCGCGGGCGGGCGTTGAGCATGTCTTGCGTGCCCGCACCACCCCATGCCGTTGCCCGCCAGCGCGCCGAGCGCCTGGCGCGCAGCTCCAAGCCTTTTCTGGCGCGCGGCGGCCCGCGCGGCGAGCGCTGCCCCGGTTGCCGCCTGCTGCCCAGCCACTGCCTGTGCGCGCTGCGCCCGGCCGTGCCCACACGCGCGGGCGTGTGTCTGCTGATGGGCGATGTCGAGGCGCTCAAGCCCAGCAATACCGGCTGGCTGATCGCCGATGTGGTGGCCGACACCTTTGCCTTCGGCTGGGCGCGCACCGTAGTGCACCCGGATCTGCTGGCCCTGCTGGCCGATCCGCAGTGGCAGCCGGTGGTGGTGTTTCCGGGCGAAGGCGTGGCGCCCGAGCGCATGGTGGAGGCCCTGCCCTGCAACGCTGACACAGAAGCCCCGGGCGGCACCACCGGCAAGCGCCCGCTGTTCATCTTGCTGGACGGCACCTGGCCCGAGGCGCGCCGGATGTTTCGCAAAAGCCCCTATCTGGATCGCCTGCCCGTGCTCCGCCTGCAGCCCGGGCAACGCTCACGCTACCGCCTGCGCCACACCCTGCACGATGACCACCTGTGCACCTGCGAGGTGGCAGCCCTGTGCCTCGAACTGGCCGGCGAGACCCGCGCGGCGCAGACGCTGGAGGCTTACCTGGATGTGTTCACCCACCACTACCTGCAGGCCAAGAACCAGCTGCCGGTGGACGAGGGCAACGCGCTGCACCAGCGCCTGCGCGATGTCAGCACAATGGCCTGAGCCTGCGCGCAAACTCCGGTGCCTTGCGCCGGTGCCTTACAGTAGCCGCCCTGCTGGCTGCAAGCCAGGCCCACCCCCAACACACCAGCCCCCCGGGCTACCCCCTATGACCAAAGACCTGGCACGACAGAACGAACTCAAACCCATGGCGCTGTGCGAGCCCTGCCAGGGCATCCAGCGCAACTGGCGCAAGGCGCCCGGCCACGCCGAACTGGTGCAGCGCGGCAACCGCAAGGAAGACCGCGATCACGGTGAAGTGACCATCACCCGCTATGTGTGCGACCGCTGCGGCACGGCCTGGGAGTACGAGAACGACAAGAGTAACCAGAAGGCGGGCTGGTCGGTGGTGGGGCGCTGAGTCAGCGTTGATTTCTTCAATTGCTCTTTTATTGATAGCTGTTAGCGCCTTTTCAATAAGGGTTAGCGACCAATATGGTTTGCATTTTCTGCAGCGATGACTCGGAACTCCGACGAAATTCGCCCATCCTCCGTAGCCGCCTGCCAGAACTGCAGCGCCAGTGCCTTCGCCTCCTGCCACTCGCCCAGCGTGGCGGCCGTGGGTTGCAGCGGGCGGCTGGCAAAGTCGCGCGGCACCAGCTCGCCACCCACGGGCGCATACAGCATGGGCAGCATGTCGTAGGTGGGTGACAGCGCCCAGTCGTCGCCCTCCAGCACCAGCGAGATGTTGCCGTAGTGCCGGTCGGTGTTGGCGATGAGCTGGCCGTAGGCCTCCAGCAGGCGCAGGGTGCGGGCATCGGCCTGCGTGAGCAAGTTGCGCGTGGCCATGCGGTTGGCGGTGGCGGCCCAGTTGTCGATCTCGCCCACGTATTCGGCGTTGTAGACCTGGAGCGAAACCATGCCAATACGTCCGCCCAGTCCGCCCATACCCTGCGGGTCGTTCGCTGGCACCGGTGTACGGTCAAAGCGCTCGGATTCCAGAAACACGCGCCCCGCGCCCGTGAAGAGCTGCGTGCGCGCGGCCGGCAGCCCCGCCTGTGCCAGCGTGTGCAGCGCCAGGTGTTCGCACACCAGCAGGTCGCGCATGCGCTGGTCAGCCGGGGAATCGCCAGCGGGCGAGAACTTCACGAGGACATGCCGCCCGGCGGTGAGGGTGCAGAACTTGGGCTGCTCGCCGCCCGCCGACGAGCCCGCGTGCGTGCCCCGCATGGCCTGCTCGGCCAGCTGGGGGTAATCAAAGGCCGAGGCGGCGCGCGATGCACGCACGGGCAGGGTGTGAAAGCGCTGGAACGCGGCCTCGCCCATGATGAGGTTGCCTGGCAGATCGTCGCCATACAGCGTCATTGCGCGCAGCACGTCGTCGTCGCTCCAGTGGCGTGGGTCGTGGCCCAGTTGCAGTTCGGGGTGGGCATGGGCAAGGGTGCGGCCCATGAAGCCCTGGGGCCGCATGTCGTCCAGAAACCAGGGCAGACCATCGTGGCGGCGATGTTCGCCATCGACCTCGTCCACCCAGAAAGCGCCCCCTTCCAGCGGCACCATGCGCGCAAACGGCGATGGGCGGCCCTGTGCGTCAATGTGCATCACCAGCACTTCGTTGCCCACACCGGGTACGGTGCGGGGCAGCACATAGCGTTGCGATCGCGCCGCGCCCACCTTCTGTACCTGGCCGGCATGGATCAGCGGAGCCAGCGCACGCGACACCGTGGGCTGGCTCACACCCAACAGGTTCTGCAGCTCGGCGCTGGTCAGCACGCCGCCTTGCCGGCGCAGGGCCTGCAAGGCGTCGGGGGTGAGTTCGTGGGGACTTTTCATGAATGATTATATGAATAGATATATTTTCGTAAAATTCCATTGAATTCAATGGATATATTGAATATCTGAATAGATAAAAATAATACGTTTAATGGTATGGCTTCGCAAAGATCAACGATGGTGCGGCACCTTTTCAGCGAAGCCGTGTCCCACCTGTATTCCAGGAGACCACCCATGCTGCATCGCCGCCGATTTCTGACCATCGCCACCCGCGCCATGGCCCTGGGGGGGGCGGCGCTGCTGGGGGCGCGCGGTGCGCAGGCCCAGCCCAGCTACACCGTGCCGCTGGCGCAGTTGCAGGAGATGGTGGGGCAGAAGTTTCCGCGCAGTGTGCCGGTGCAGGGGCTATTGGATTTGACGGTGCAGGCGCCGCGCCTGCGCCTGCTGCCCGAGGTGAACCGCCTGGGTGCGGTCATGGCGGTGGATGCGGCAGGCCCTGCGCTGCGGCGCAGCCATGCGGGCAGTTTCGATGTGGAGTTTGCGCTGCGCTACGAGGCCAGCGACCGCAGCCTGCGCGCCCACCAGATCCGGCTGGGGCCGCTGGATTTCCCCACCCTCAAGCCCGCCGTCACCGAACTCATCAACGCCTACGGCCCGGTGCTGGCCGAGCAGGCGCTGCGCGAAGTCACGCTGCACCAGCTGCGCCCGCAGGACACGGCCGTGTTCGACGGCCTGGGGCTGCAGCCGGGGCCCATCACGGTAACGGCCAAGGGGCTGACGGTGGCCTTTGTGCGCCAGCAGCCTTGAATCCGCTGCGGTGCAGAACGCTTCTGTTTTGATAGCTTTTGGCGATTGATGCAAAAGCGCTTGAGGCGTATTTCATCCAGAATATGCCGTCCAGAGAGGCTGTGCGCCTTGCACGATGTCCGAGGGGGCCCATTCCACCGTCCTGCACAGTGCACCGCAGTGTTCCATCCGGCGCACTTTCGCTGCGGTAGCGTTGGCCCCATATTCCACCCACATGCCGCCCCATCGTGGTGGTGCACCTGCCAAAGGA
This sequence comes from Acidovorax soli, assembly GCF_900107605.1. Lineage (GTDB taxonomy): Bacteria > Pseudomonadota > Gammaproteobacteria > Burkholderiales > Burkholderiaceae_C > Acidovorax > Acidovorax soli. Next base: position 29,304 of record NZ_FNQJ01000030.1, read on the forward strand.
GTCCCTGATGCCGTCGTCCCCAACCACCGCCACCCTGCCCATCGTGCAAGCCCAGGCATTGGGCCCGCTGTGGCCCACGGTGGACCCGTTCCTGTTCTGCGCCCACCATGACGACGCCTACCCCGCAGGCAACGGTGCCTTTGCGCCCGCCGTGTCGCTGGAAGACCGCCAGATCGGCAGCGATTTCAGCCGCAAGGACGGCTGGAGCATGTACCACGGTGACACCGTGCCGGGCTTTCCGGGCCACCCGCACCGCGGTTTTGAAACGGTGACGCTGGTGCGCAAGGGGCTCATCGACCATTCCGACTCGCTGGGCGCGGCCGCGCGCTTTGGCGGCGGCGATGTGCAGTGGGTCACGGCCGGCAAGGGCATCGTGCATTCGGAGATGTTTCCGCTGCTCAACGCCACCGAGCCCAACCCGCTCGAACTATTTCAGATCTGGCTGAACCTGCCAGCGCGCAACAAGATGGTGGCGCCGCACTTCACCATGCTGTGGAACGAGCGCATTCCGCGCCTGGTGCACCGCGATGCCGCAGGCCGTGCCACCACGGTGACGGTGGTGGCGGGGGCCTTGCCCGGCGCACCCGCACCGCTGGCGCCGCCACCCGAGTCCTGGGCCTCGCAGCCCGAGGGCGACGTGGCCATCTGGACGCTGCATCTGGAGCCCGGCGCCCAGTGGACGCTGCCTGCGGCACAAGGCCAGGGCACGCGCCGCATGCTGTACTTCTTCGTGGGCGACAGCCTGCGCGTGGGCCCGCAGGACGTGGACCGCCACGCCGCGCTGGAGGTGGTAGCGGGCCAGGACTGGCTGCTGACCAACACCGGCGCCAGCGCCGTGGAATGCCTGCTGCTGCAGGGCCAGCCGATTGGCGAGCCCGTGGCGCAATACGGCCCCTTCGTGATGAACACGCAGGCCGAAATCATGCAGGCCATGAACGACTACCGCCGCACCCAGTTTGGCGGCTGGCCCTGGCCCGAGCAGGACCCGGTGCACGGCACCGAGGCGCGGCGCTTTGCGCGCTATCCGGGCGCGGACGCCGAGGAACAGCCTCCCAAGGCTTGAGAGGCTGAGACGGCAAGCTCAGGGCGCGAAGCTGGCAGCCTCCGGCGTGCGGCCCAGCTCCTTGAGCACCTTGAGCGTGACCGCCATGCCGGTGTTGCCCGCGGGCACGCCGGCATAGACGGCGGTCTGCAGCAGTACCTCGCGGATGGTGTCCAGGTCCAGGGGCGCGGCCTCGCTGTCGGTCGGATCGGCCTGCAGCCCGGTGCGTATGTGCAGCTCGAACTCCTCCCAGCGGCCCATGGCGGCCGTGATGGCCAGCACCATGATGCGGCGCGTGCGGCGCTCCAGCCCCGGGCGGCTCCAGATGCCGTCCCAGGCATAGGCGGTGATCATGCGCTGGAACTCCACATTGAGCACATTGGCGTTCTCTACGGACCGGTCCACCCAGGCATCGCCCAGCACGCGACGGCGGTTAGCCAGGCCTCGCTGCAGGCTGTCGGTGGCTTCAGGAACAGGTGTTGGTGTGTTCTGCATTTACAGTGCTTTCTTCAAAGGCGGCTGCTGAATGGGTTGCCAGAAGGGCCAGGCACTCCCGCTGCGAAGCCTGCACGGCCTGCTGCGGGTCGCAGGCCAGGGCCAGCGCGCAGCGCAGCAAAGGCAACCGTTCGGGCGCGGTGCGGTCGGCGGCCCATTGCAAGAGCAGCTCCTGCAGCTCGCACTGCTGCTCCAGCGCCAGGGGCGCGAGCTGCTCCACTGCGGCCAGAGCCTCATGCTTGCCGGTGAAGGGCGCCAGCGCATGCACACAGGCTTCCGAAAACACCAGGCCCCGCAGGCTGGCCACATGGTCCAGCATGCGCCGGGGATGAACCTGCAGCGTCTGCGCCGCATGGCGCAGCGCCGCGGCCGCGCCATGGGCGTGGCGCCACAGGTCGGGCCACTGGGCGACTTCCGCCTGCCATTCACCCAGCGCGCGTTCATGGGCCTGTGCCATGCAGCCCAGCAGCAGGGCGGCCAGCGGCGGCACGGCCTGGGCCTGGGCCACGGCCTGCATGCAGTGCACGGGATTGCGCTTGTGCGGCATGGCGCTGGAAGTGCTGCCGCGCGCGGCCTCGCTGATCTCTCCCACCTCGTATTGCGACATCAGCGACCAGTCGCGCGCCAGCTTGGCCAGGCTGCCGCAGCAGACGGCCACTTCCATGGCCAGGCGCATCCAGGTGTCGCGCTGCGTATGCCAGCTGCGGCCGCTGGCCCCAAGGCCCAGGTTCCGCGCCAGCGCCTGCTCCACCGCCAGCCTGTGCGTGCCCAGGGTCGCGCCGTTGCCCACGGCGCCGCCCAGTTGCACGCACAAGGCCTGGGGCGCCAGCTGCGCGAGCTGGTCGATGCTGCGTTGCAGCGCCGCGGCCGACTGCGCGCATTTGAAGCCGAAGCTCGTGATCTGCGCTGGCTGCAGCAGGCTGCGCGCCAGCATAGGCGTGGCTGCATGCCGCGTGGCCAGCTCCACCAGCGCTGCGACCAGGGCGTGCAGCTCGGCCAGCAGGGCTTGCAGCGCCTGCTGGGTGAGCAAGGCGCTGGCCGTGTCCACGGCATCCTGTGTGGTCGCACCCCAGTGCAGCCAGGGCAGGCCTTGGGGGGCATGGGCTTGCAGCCACTGCTGCAGCGGCGTCACCAAGGCCAGGCCCAGCGCACCGCTGGCGCGCGCCTGTTCGGCGATGCTGTCGCGGTCCAGCGGCGCCTGAGCGCAGGCGCTGGCAATGGCCAGGGCCGCAGGCTCCGGAATCAGCCCGCAGTCGGCCTGCGCCCGGGCCAGGCCGGACTCGAAGCGCAGCAGGGCCTGCAGCCACTGCGCATCGGAAAACCAGGCACCGCCGCCTGCCGGGCCCAGATAGTCGTTCACCAGGGTCATGCTGCTCGTGCCGGCTTCAGGCCGTGGCTCCCGACGCCTTGATCACCGCCGCCCACTTGCTGCTTTCCTGGCGGATGCGGGCTGCGTACTGCTTGCTGTCGCCCAGCAGCGGCACGGCGCCTTCCACCTCCAGGCGCGACTGGAAGCTGCTGGAGGCCGCCACCTTGAGAATGTCGCGCCCCAGTGCATTGACCGTCTCCTGCGCCGTGCCCTTGGGGGCCAGCACGCCATAGGTCAGCGAGCTTTCGAAATCCGCCAGGGCCGGCACGCCCGACTCGGCCACCGTGGGCACGTCGGGCAGCTGCGGCTGGCGCTTGGCGCCGGTCACGGCCAGGGCGCGCAGCTTGCCCGCTTTCACGAGCGCCATGGCCGCCGGGATCACGCCGAAGCTGAAGTCCACATTGCCGCCGACCAGATCGGTCAGCGATGGGGCCGTGCCCTTGTACGGCACGTGGATGGCCTTGGCGCCCAGGGCGTGGGCGAACATCTCGCCTGTGAGGTGGCCGCCCGTGCCCGAGCCGCTGGAGGCGTAATTGAGCTCGCCGCCGCGGCGGCGCAGCAGCTCGGCCAGCTGGGCCAGGTTCTTGGCGGGTGAAGCCGCCGGCACCACGAGCAGCAGGGCCGAGGAGGCGAACATGGCCACCGGCTGCAGATCGGTGGAGGCATTGAACTTGAGGCCCGGGTAGAGCGAAGGATTGATGGACACCGTGCCCGTATGGCCCAGCAGAAAGATGCTGCCGTCGGCGGGTGCGCGTACCACCATCTCCGTGCCCAGATTGCCGCCCGCGCCGGCCTTGTTCTCCACGATCATGCCGTAGCCGAAGGCCTCGTTGAGGCCGTGCGCCATCTGTCGCGCCAGCACATCGTTGCCGCCGCCGGGCGCGAAAGGCACGACGATGCGCGTGCTGCGCCGCTGTCCCCAGGCGGGCAGGACGGCCGCGCCCAGGCTGGCCGCCACGCCGGCGGCCGCGGTGGCCAGCCACTGGCGGCGGCGAAGGATATCGGACTCGCGCATTTCTTGTCTCCTTGAAAGTTCGTTGTCCGCAGTGTGGTCCAGGCCGGCGCCGGAAAACAGGGCTTGCGGCTGGTATTTGTTTGAAGAAAATGTGTGAAATGGATGTCAGATACATACACAATTTCTTGCGCGTCGTGCAGACGGGCTCCATGTCCGAAGCCGCGCGCCAGCTCGACCTCAGCCCCTCGGCCATCGCCCAGCAGATGCGCGTGCTGGAGGTCGGCCTGGGTGCTCCCCTGCTGGTGCGCCATGGCCGCAGCGTGCGCGCCACAGCGGCCGGCGAGCGCCTGTTCGAACGCGGGCAGCGGCTGCTGCAGGACTTCGACGGCCTGCGCGCATGGGTGTTGGGCGATGCCGATGGCGGCGAGCTGCGCCTGGGCACGGTGAACACGGCCCTGCACGGCTTTCTGCCCACCGTCATGCAGGCCTTCGTGGCCCGCCATGAGCAGGTGCGCATCAGCGTGCGCGCCGGGCTCACGCCCGAGCTGTACACCGCCCTGGTGCAGTCCGAGCTGGACGTGCTGATCTGCCTGAAGCCCTCGTTTGACCTGCCCAAGACCGTCTGCTGGGCCGAGCTGCGCGAGGAACCCCTGGTCGTGCTGTGCCGCCGCGAGGACGCGCACCAGGACCCGCTGGCGCTGCTGCGCAGCCGGCCCCTGGTGCGCTACGACCGCGCGCTGGCCGGCGGGCGCCTGGCCGACCGCTACCTCAAGGCACAGGGCATAGTTCCCGTGGAGCGCATGGAGCTCAATTCGGTGCTGGCCGTGGCCATGATGGTCGACCAGGGCCTGGGCGTGGGGCTGGTGCCCGACATCGGCAGCGTGCTGGCCCAGGGGCGCGACGTATGCACGCTGGCGCTGCCGAATGGGGCGGGTGCGGGCGGCGACGGCCGCGCCCCGGATGCGCGCAAGGTCGGCCTGCTGTGGCTCAATACCTCGGCCCGCGCGCGCTGGGCGCGCAGCCTGCTTGAATGCGCGCGGCAATGCCTGGGTTGACGCGGCAGGGGAGCCCTGATCGTGCCCCGGAATAGCCCGAGTCGCCGACAATGGCTGTTTTGTGCGGTGCATGGGCCTGGTTCATGCGCCGCGGTTCCCGAAAGCCAAACCATGAACATCACCAAAGACACCGCCGTCACCATCACCTACAAGGTCACCACGCCCCAGGGCAAGCCGCTGGATTCCGGCAGCCTGTCGTACCTGCATGGCGGCTATGACAACATCTTTCCCAAGGTCGAAGCGGCGCTGGAAGGCCAGGCCGTCGGCTTCAGCGCGGCGCTTGATCTGGCCGTCGAAGACGCCTTTGGTGCCCGCGACGAAAGCCTGGTGCGCACCATCCCCAAGGCCGAGTTTCCCCCGGGCGTGAAGGTGGGCGGCCAGCTGCAGGGCGCGGGCGCCGATGGCCAGCCGCAGGTGTTCAATGTGGTCAAGATCAAGGGCCCCGAAGTGCACCTGGACGGCAACCACCCGTTGGCCGGCCAGGCGCTGAAGTTCAGCTGCAAGGTGACCGAGGTGCGCGCTGCAAGCGCCGAAGAGATCGCCCACCGCCACGTGCACGGGGCGCACGGCCACCAGCATTGATGCTGCGGGCGCGGCGCCCGATGGACCTCAGGGCGTCGCCAGGACCCGGAACATGGTGCGCTTGGTGTTGGTGAAATGCGGGCGTGCAATATCGCTCCAGGCCGTGGCGCGCACTGCCAGCCAGGCGGGTGAGCCCAGGGCTTCCTCGGTGATCAGGTCGTAGCAGGCCAGCGACAGCGGGCCGTGGTCGTGGTTCAGCAGGCGTCGGGCGTGGATGCAGCCGGGCACGGCCGCCAGGCCTGGCATGTGCTCGCCGTCGTACCAGCGCGCAATCTCGGGCATCCATCCGTCTTCGGGGTCCATCTCGACCACATAGTGCGCTGCAGGTGCTACGCCACTGGAATGGCCGGGGCGCTCGAACACCAGCTCCAACCGCGACAGCAAGAGCTGGCGCGCACCGGGCAGGGCGCTGGCCAGGGGGGCCTGCAGCGGTGCCAGGTCGGCGGCGGCCAGCATGGTGCGCTGCGCCAGCGCACAGTACAGATAAGCGCTGCGCAGCGTGGGCGACCAGGCGATGCGCTGCACGCGCAGGCCCACTGGGCTGTGCGCCAGCGCCGCCTGGACTGCACCGGTTGCCTGCTCGGCCAGGGTGGCATTGGGCGGGCCGCCTTCGGGCCAGTCGATCTGCAGCAGTAGAAAGTCGGTGGGGTGGGGGGCGTGGGGCTGCATCAATGTCCGATCTGCAAGGCAACGAGAAAACGCGACACCATGTTGTAGGCGCCGATGGTGGCACACAGGTCCACCTGGCCCTGTGCGCTGAAGTGTGCGCGCACCTGCTCGAAAAGGGTGTCTGGCACGTCGATGTCGCGCGTCATGGCGTCGGTCAGTTGCAGCGCCACGCGCTCGGCCGGCGTCCAGTGGGCATCGGCCAGCAGTGCGGGGCTGCGTGTGGCGTCGATGGCCTGCTGCGTCTTGCCGGCCTGGAGCGCGTGCGGTACATGCGCGTCGAACTCGTAGGGCGCGCGGTTGAGCACCGCCACGCGCAGGATCACCAGTTCGCGCAGGCCGGCGTCGAGGCTGCTGCGGTTGCGCACGGCCGAGAGCATCTGCTCCCAGCCATGGGCGATGGGCGGGCTGTTGAGCAGCGCCTGGTACAGCACCGAGATGCGGCCGCGCTCGGCCCGGATCTGTGCTTCTTGCGTGGCGAGTTCCGGGCGCGTGCCCGGTACGATGGGGTCGACTCTCATTAGGCAGGTTCCGGTCAATCAGGGGTCACGTTGTTGGCACGCACGACGCGGGCCCATTTTTCGCTGTCGCTGGCCAGTACCTTGGCCAGTTCGGCTGGGGTGGAGCCCGCCACTTCAGCGCCCGACGCTTCGAGCTTGGTCTTGACTGTGGGCACGGCTAGCGCGCGGCGTACAGCTTGGCTGACGCGCTCGGCGTCGGCAGGTGGTGTGCCCTTGGCGGCAAATAGCGCGTACCAGTTGTCTGAGTCCACGCCGGTGATGCCCATCTCGGCAAAGGTCTTCACGTCGGGGAAGCGCGGATGGCGCTTGTTGGCGGCCAAGCCAATGGGCTTGAGCTTGCCAGCGGCGATGTGGCCGACCAGGCCGGGGATGTCGCCGAAGAAGCCATCGACATGGCCCGCGATCACGTCAGTGATGGCCGGTGCCGCACCCTTGTAGGGGATGTGCGCGAGCTTGATCTTGGCGTGCTCGTTGAGCAACTCCATCGCTAGGTGCGGCACGCTACCGGTGCCCGACGAGGCCATGGTCAGTGGGGCCGTGGCGCGGCGCGCGGTTTCGACGAACTCGGCGCCGGTGTTGTAGGGCGCCTTGGCGTTGACCACCAGCACCTCGACGTTGTTGACCAACAGCGATACGGGCGTGAGGTCGGTGGCCGGCTTGTACGACAGCTTGGGGTACAGGGTCGGGTTGATGGCCACGGCCCCCACGCTCGTGAGCCACAGTGTTTGCGCATCCGGAGCGGAGCGCGAGACGAAGTCGGCTGCGATGGCTCCATTGGCGCCGGCTTTGTTCTCGACAATCACGGTGTGGCCCAGTTCTTTGCCCAATTGCTCGGAGAGCGTACGTGCCACGAAATCTACCGGGCCGCCGGGTGGAAAGGCGACGATAAGGCGCGTTGTCTTGGGTTGAGCCACTGCGGCTCCCGACAGGGTCAGGGCGACGGCGGCAGCCAGGCCCAGGGTCACGGTGCGGCGCGCGAGTTGCAGGGAAGTCATGGGTGTCTCCTTTGGGGTTAGGTGAAAAATGTTTAACCGCAGCGCACCGACATGCCGCCGTCCACCACGATCTCGGTACCGGTAACAAAGCGCGATTCATCGCAGGCCAGATACAGCGCGGCATTGGCGGTATCGCGCCCGTCGCCCATGAAGGGCAGTGGAATGCGGGCCTGACGCTCGCGCAGCAGCGCCTCGACGTCGCCGCCCGCGCGCTGACCGGCCAGGCGCGCCTCGACCATGGGCGTGTGCAGCTGGCCCGGCACCACGGTGTTGGCGCGGATGCCCTGCTGGGCGTACTGCACGGCGAGCACGCGCGAGAACTGGATCACGCCGGCCTTGGTGGCGGCATAGGCGATCTGCGCTGCGCCGGTCCAGCGAAGGCCCGAGGTCGACGAGATATTGATGACGTTGCCACTGCCCTGCGCCAGCATGTGCGGTAGCGCGTGCTTGCAGGTGAGGAAAACGCTCTTGAGGTTGTGGTCGATCTGCGCGTCCCACACCTCCTCGCTCATCTCGACCGGTCCACCCTTGGCTGAACCGCCGACGTTGTTCACCAGCACGTCGAGGCGGCCGAATTGGGCCACGCATTCGGCAATAGAGTCATGGATGGATGCGCTGCTTGTCACGTCGCAGGCACCCGCGGCGAAGCGGCCGCCAACCTGGGCAATCAGCGCGGCGGTTTCGCCCAGGCGGTCGGCATCGCGGTCTACGCCGAACACCAGCGCGCCTTCTTGTGCAAAGCGCACGGCGATGGCGCGGCCATTGCCCCAACCGGCGCCTACCGAGCCGGCGCCGGTTACGAAGACTGACTTTCCAGCCAGGCGGCCCTGGGGGTTGACGGGGGTGGAGGCATCGAATGTCATGGCAAGTCTCGGCAGGGCATCAAAGGACAGGAGCTGTGGCGCCCGTGGCGCTGAAGCCGTAAAGCTTTTGGGGATTGTTCACCAGTAGTGCCTGCAGCGCGGCGGGTGTGGATGCGATCTCCGTCAGGCTGTCGACCAGCTGGCCGTCGTCGGGCACATGGGTGTGGTTGGGGTGCGGCCAGTCGGTGCCCCACAGGCAGCGGTCGGGGGCGGTCGCGACCAAGCGGCGCGCCAGGGCGATGCCGTGCGCATAGGGTGGGGCCGGGTCGATGCGGTCGATGCCGCTCACCTTGATGTAGAAGCGCTCGTCGCTGCGCACCAGCTGCTCTAGCGCAGCGAAGTCGGGGTGGTCTGCGCCGAGTGTTGCGTCTACGCGGCCCATGTGGTCAATCACCACCGGCACGGCGCTTTGGCGCAGCATGGGGGCCAAGCTGTGCACCAGGCTGCTCTCGAAATGCACTTGCAGGTGCATGCCCACGGCGGCCAGGCGCGGCGTGAGGGCGACGATGTCTTCCACGCTGGCCGACGCCGTCAGGTGCTTCATGAAATTGAAGCGGACGCCGCTAAACCCAGCCTCGGCCAGGCGCAGCAGCTCTGCGTCGCTCACTGCTGCGGGCACCAGGGCTACGCCCAGGTAGTGGCCGCCACCAGCGGCGATGGCGTCTTCGACCACGCGGTTGTCGAATCCGTGCACGGCCGACTGCACGATCACGCAGCGCGAAATGCCCATCTGACGGTGGAGAGCAAACAGCGTTTCCTTGCCGGCATCGACCGGCGTGAAGCCGCGCGACGCGGCGTAGGGGAACGCGGCGGCGGGGCCGAAAACATGCACATGGCTGTCGCAGGCACCCGTCGGCAAGACCAGCGCTGGTCTGCGGGGCTGTAGCAGGTAGGTCAGTACTGGGGGCTGGGTGTCGTGTGTCATCGCCGTCAGCAAAAATAGTTGACCGATTGTGGGTTGCAATCTGCTTTTTGCGGTCTGCTTTTGGCCTATACCAGTTATCCGTAAAATGCATTGCGATGCATCTTTCTGGGGCTTCGATGGATCTGACGCGCCTGCAGTATTTCGTGGCCGTGGCCGAGGCCGGTAGCTTCAGCCGCGCTGCGGCCGCGCTGCACCTGTCGCAGCCCGCACTGAGCCGCCAGGTGCTGCTGCTCGAAGAAGAGCTGGGCCAGCGACTGCTGGAGCGCACGGGGCGCGGTGCCACGCTCACAGACTCTGGAGAGGCCTTGCTGGGTCATGCTCGGGGCATTTTCGAGCTGGCAGAGCACGCTTGCGCCGACATGGCCGAGCGTCAGCGCAGTCCCCGTGGGCGCCTGACCATCGGCCTGCCGCCACGCGTGGCGCATGTGCTTACGGCCGACCTGGTGCAGGGTTTCCTGCGGCAGTTTCCCGACGCATCCATCACCGTCGAGGAGAACCTGAGCATCCGCTTGCGTGAGTGGCTTGTGGCCGGACGTTTGGACCTGGCGGTGCTGTTCGATCCGCCACATTCGCCTCAGTTGCAGACCGAAACCCTGGTGCGCGAGCCCATGGTGCTGATCAGCACCCAGTCGCTACCGGCTAAGAGCGGCTAACAAAACGGCAAGAGCCTTCGGACGCAGATGACACAGCAAGCCAGGGAGAGCAACGCGACGTGAATGTCGATGCGGCGCTCGA
>NZ_FNQJ01000052.1 GCF_900107605.1 Acidovorax soli
GCCTTGTCCGCCGCTGCGGTTGTCTTCGTCTTGCGTGGCATTCATGCTCCTTGTTGACATGCTATGCCTCACACACAAACTTTCTGACAGGCTCGATTGCCCTGCTGCTGAGGTAAGGATGCTCGCCGTACCGAGTGTTTACTCCCCAATCTCTTTGCGCGCAGCGCGTACCCCCATCTTGAGCACCTCGCGCACCCGCTCCAGTTGAGCAGCGCGGGGCGTCACCTCACCAGTCTCCCACTTGTAGACACTCACCACCGAGATGCCGAGCAGCCGGGCCATCTCTTTCTGGGTCATGTGCAGTGCATGTCGCTTGGCAATCAGGGCTTCATGGCTGAAGGTGAATTGGCGTCCACCCCGCACTTTGCCCCCTTCGGATTCCACGGCCCCTGATGTCGCTTGCTGGCTGTCAGAGAGCGCCTTGGACTGTCCTAGAGCAGCCTGCTGGCGCTCAACGAGCGTTGCAGCCTTCTCCTGTGCCTTTGCCAGGGCATGCACCTGGGAAGTCAGCGCCTTGAGATCGCGCTTGAGTGCGGCGATCTCAGAGCGCTGTGCAGTGACCGTTTTGCGCAAGGTGCCCAGTTCACCTTTGATTTCCTTGCGTGCCATGCGCAGGACTTCGGAGCGGAAGGCGTCGGAGAAAGTTGTCATGGATTCAACTCGGTTTTGTCAGTAGCGCCAAGCGTAGCAGGCGCCAACAAAAAAACCGCCCGACGGATGTTGTACCCGGGGCGGTCGGTTGGATGGGGCGCAGCGGCTTACTTGCCGGCCTTCTCCGCCTTGCGCTTGGCGGCCTTGGGATCGACCACGGCCTTGAACTTGGCACCAGGCACGAACTTGGGTACGGTGGATGCGGGAATCTTCAGGGCTGCGCCGGTGGCGGGGTTCTTGCCGGTGCGGGCGGCCCGCTTGACGGACTTGAAGGTGCCAAAGCCCACCAGTTGCACCGCATCGCCCTTTTTCACGGCGGTTTGGATGGTTGCGATCAGGGTTTCGAGGACAGCGTTGGCGGCCGTCTTGGACAGTTCGTTCTTGGAAGCCAGGATTTCGACGAGTTCGGCGCGGTTCATATGGGTTGGTTGTTGTGAGGAGTCAAGCTCGATTTATAGCCGATGCGCGCTCCCATGGCGGTCCAAAGCGACGGGCAATCGGCTCGGTGATCCTGCACCATGCGAACAGCACGCTCGCGGACCTCGGGGGATAACTTCTGTGACTTGTTCATGGCTCCATTTTCTTAAGAGCTGGAGCCTCCTCAAGCCGGGGCCGTTCAGCCAGCCGGAGTAGATGGGCCGCATGTATAGTGCCAGCAGGCCGACCTGGCCCATGGTTTCGTGGTCCGTAACCGAGGCTAGCTTAGCCGCGCTGTTGGCGATAGACCGTCGGTGCGTTCGATGTTGCGGTAGACGACGCCGAGTTCATGCATGGCGGTTTTCTTTCAGTTGGACGTCCAGACGTGGGAACACGCGGCGAGCGTTACCCTCATAGATTTGGTGGCGGGCGTCGCTGTCGAGCTTCGACGCTTCGATATAGCGTTTGGTATCGTCGAAATAGTGGTTGGTCTGCGGATCAATGCCCCGTACTGCGCCGATCATTTCCGAGGCGAACAGGATGTTCTTCGTAGGGATCACGCCGGTCAGCAGGTCGATGCCGGGCTGGTGGTAGACGCAGGTGTCGAAGAACAGGTTGTGCAGCAGGTGATCGTCGAGTAGCGGTTTCTTCATTTCTTGCGCCAGCCCGCGGAAACGACCCCAGTGGTAGGGTGCAGCGCCGCCGCCATGCGGGATGATGAAACGCAGCGTGGGGAAGTCCTTGAAAAGATCACCCTGGATGCACTGCATGACGGCGGTCGTGTCGGCGTTGAGATAGTGCGCGCCGGTGGTGTGGAAGCACGCGTTGCAGCTAGTGCTGACGTGGATCATGGCGGGGATGTCGTACTCCACCATCTTTTCGTAGATTGGGTACCAATGGCGGTCGTACAGCGGCGGACTGGTCCAGTGACCGCCAGAAGGGTCCGGGTTCAGATTGATGCCGACGCAGCCCAGTTCCTTTACGGCTCGCTCGATTTCCGGAACGCACGTGGTCGGGTCCACGCCCGGCGACTGCGGCAGCATGGCGGCCGGTGCGAAGCGGTCGGGGAACAGGCGGGCGACACGGGCGCAGAGGTCGTTGCAGATGGTGGCCCAGACCTGGGACACCGCGAAGTCGCCTATGTGATGCGCCATGAAGCTGGCACGCGGGCTGAAAATGGTGAGGTCGATGCCGCGCTCGTCCATCAGGCGCAGTTGGTTGGTCTGGATAGATTCGCGCAGTTCGTCGTCGTTGATCTGCAGCGCGGTGGGGTCCGGAGGAGTCGTGCCGTTGGTGAAGGCTTCGATCTGGCGGTTGCGCCAGTCTTCGAGCGCTTTGGGCGCGGTAGTGTAGTGGCCGTGGCAGTCGATGATCATGCTGTTACTGATGGTGGATTGAACTGAAAGTCAGGATGGCTGTGTCTAAAGCAGGCCGGCTGGCGCCATGCCTTCCTGCCGTATGGCGTCAAATGCAGCGCTGGAGCGCAGGAAGGCGATGAACTGCGCGGCTGCTACCGTTTCCCGGGCAGTCCGGCATACTGCGGCGCTAAAGACCGTGGTGATTTCGCTGCCCGGCGGAAGGGGGCCTAGCAGGTCTATGCCTTTGCAATGGATCAGCTCACTGCATTGCTGGAAGCCAATCTCCACGACGCCTTGGGCGATGAGATTCCCCACTGGCGTGCCTGGCGGGGCCTGGACCAGGCGATCCCGCAGGGATGCCAGAATACCGAGCCGCTCGAACCATTCCAGTAGGGCTTTGCCACTGGGACCCGTCGAGAAGCCGATGCTGCGAGCATTCGCAAGGCTTGCGCAGAGCTGCGCCAGTGTCTCGATCTGGAAGTTCGTACCGGGCGCCGCTGCGATCGCCACCTGTGATTGCGCCATCGCCTCGGGCGTCCCGATACGGCCGGTAACCAGGAGCTTGTCCAATGCGTCGGACGCGAGCACGACGACATCGCAGGTATCGCCTGCGTCGATGCGGCGTGCCGCATCGACGCCGCCTACAGACTCAAGCGCGACTGGTTGGCCGCCCGACGCAGCCCATTGCGTGCACAACGTCGCCAGAAGTTGACGGGTTGCCATTGAGGAAATGCATATCAAGGGTGTCATGGGCATCCGTGCAAACAGCCTAAACTTAAATAATGGACCTCAAACAACTCGAATACTTCGTGCGTGTCGCTGAGTTGCAAAGCTTCACCCGCGCGTCCATTGCGATCGACGTGGCGCAGCCGGCACTCAGTAGGCAGGTTCGCCAGCTCGAGGTCGAGCTGCGACACAACCTGCTGGTGCGCAATGGGCGCGGCGTCACACTGACGGAGGCCGGAGAACTCTTTCTTGAGCACGCCCGAGGCATCCTCCACCAGGTGGAGCATGCGCAGGAGTCGCTGGGACGGCTGCGGGGCGCTTTGGCGGGCCGAGTGGCTGTGGGACTTCCTCCAAGCCTGGCTAAGCGATTGACAGTCCCTTTGAGTAGAGCCTTTCGCCAGCGTCTGCCCAATGCAACGCTGTCGATCACCGAATCGCTTTCGACGGCCATGCAGGCCGCCTTGATTGCTGGACGCCTCGACATTGCGCTCCTGTACAACCTGGCGCCTTCCAATGAGCTCGACAGCGAGGTCATCCTGGAGGAGGAGTTGTTCCTGATTTCTCCGGCTGATGTAGATGGCAGGCGCGATCCCGTGCCCCTCCAGGCTCTGGCCGATGTTCCCCTGGTCATCCCGACGCGGCCCAACGCCATCCGCAGCATCGTGGAAATGGAATTGGCCAACATCAGCCGCAGACCCTTGGTTGCCATGGAGATTGACGGGGTGTCTGCCATCCTGGACCTGGTGCTCGATGGCGTCGGGCACGCTGTACTGCCCATCAATGCCATCCTGACGGCATCGCAGCCGCAGGCATTCGTTGCGCGCAGGATCGTGGGTCCAGAAGTGCGCAGCCGACTGGCACTCGCTACCAGCTCCCAACGGCCTATCAGCCCTACGCAGGCGGCGGTGGCCGGGCTGATCCGCGAACTTGTAGCGCATGCAAGTGCCGAACTGTCAAGCCAGACTACTGCTTTTCAATACCAGCCTGCTGAATGACGCCGCTCCAGCGCTTGATCTCTTTGGTGTAGAAGTCCCACTGCTGCGCTGGCGTGCTTCCCTTGCCTTGCACGCCCAGCTTGGCCAGACGTTCCTTAACCTCGGGAGAGCTCAGCACTGCGTTCACCTCCTTGTTCAGGCGGGCGATGGCGTCGGCCGGTGTGCCTGCCGGTGCGGCAATCGCGTTCCAGCTGGCCACGTTAAATCCGGCAGCGCCGCTTTCCGCAACGGTCGGCACGTTTGGGAGCGCGGGTGCGCGCTTGTCGCCCATAACGGCCAGCGCGAGGAGGGTGCTGCCGTTGATCTGGCCAAGTACCGGGGCCAGGATTTCGACGCCAGCGTCCACCTGCTCGCCCTGAATGGCCGTGATCACGGCAGCACTTCCGTTGAATGGGACGATCTGCACGTCGATGCCGAGGCTGCGCTTGAACAGCTCCGCGGCCAGGTTCTGTGTGCTGCCCGTGTTAATCGTGGCGATATTGACCTTGCCGGGATGGGCTTTTGCATAGGCCACAAGATCTTTCAAGGTCTTGAACCGCGACTTGGGGCTGGAGATTACGGCCATGTCGAAGTACCCGAGCATGGAGACCGGTGCAAAACTCTTGAGGGGGTCGAAGGGCAGGCTCTTGAACATACCCGCCGTCACCGCGTTGCCGTTTGACATGAGCAGCAGGGTCAGGCCGTCGGGTGGCGCCTTGGCCACCGTGTCAGAGGCCACGATGCCGCCGGCGCCTGGCTTGTTATCCACCACGATGGACTGCCCTGTGGATTCCGTCATCTTTTGCGCCACGACCCGAGCGGTCAGGTCGGCCACGCCGCCTGGGCCGAATGGCACGACCAGCCGAATTGGCCGGCCGCCTCCGAGCTGCGCAGACACTGTGGTGCAGGCCAGGGCCGCAAGAGCTGCCAGCATGGAACGTCGAAGGAAGGGGATGGCGCGATTCATTTGTCTCTCCATATGGCCATGGATCAGAAGCGATGGCGTACGCCGAACACCAGCGAGCCCTGTCGGTCAAAACCGCTCAGGCGGTCTGACAGATAGACGGTGTAGAGGTCGGTACGTTTCGACAGGAAATAGTCATAGCCCAGCGCTGCCGTGGTGCGGCTAGCGTCGACGCCCGGTGCTTCGCGCTGTGTATGGGCGACGGAGGCCATTACCGTTCCTCCAGCTAAAGGAGCGGAGACGCCCAACTGGCCAGTCTTGGTTTTCAGCCGGGTGTCTGACGTGTCAGTACGGAAGTATTGACCGAAAAGCTTAATGGCCTTCAGATCATAGGACAGACCGGCCATGGCCGCCTTCTCTGTGGTGATCGGGGCCGTGATGCCGGGGCCGTAATCCACATGCTGGACAGACACCACGGCGGCGAAAGGCCCATTGGCGTAGTTCAGCGTCGCGTTGACGTTGCGCACGCCGCTTTCGTTTGCCCGTTCGCCGAACCCGTATGTCGCCGAGGCTGTCAGCCCTCCCAGACTGGGCGTCAAGTACTGGACTGAGTTGTCCCAAACGCTGTCACCCAGCACCGTGCGGTTGTAGTTGGCACTCCATACATGCAGCATGGAAGGCGCGAGATTTGCGGACAGGCCGAACGGATTGAAGTTGCCTGTGGCCACGAACATCGGGTTAGTCTGACGGCCTAATGTCAGTACGCCATACTTGGCATTGGCCAGCCCCACTACGGCATTGCGCGAGAAGAAGGGGTCCGCCGTGGTGCGGCCCATGGCGCCGGTGTCGACCTGGAAAAAGCTTTCCAAAGCGAAGAAAGCACGATTGCCGCCGCCCAGATCCTCGCTACCACGGAAGCCGTAGTAGGAGGTGGTTAGGCCGCCGCTGTTAGCGACAGTGGTGCGCGCGTTCTGGTTGCTGCGGCGGACACTGCCAACATAGGTGTCGAGCACCCCGTAGATGGACACGGTGCTTGCCGGAACGATTTGCTGTTGCGCCCAGGCGGGCGAAAGCATAGCGCTGGAGCTGAGAATACACAGCGATGCCACGGTCGAATAATGCTTTTTGATCATTTGTCTCTCTTGGTTGAAGGCTGGGTGAACTATCGCTATCCGGGTCTCGCTTCGCTATCGGTAGAGCGCACTTGCAGATATGCCGTTTTGGCATTGAAGATGCGCTCACCTCGGTTTCATGCCGCCCAATACAGACGCATGGGGTTGTCCACGAGCAGTGCCTGCTGGAGTGCGGCCGTTGGTGCGATTTGAGGAATGAAGTCCACGAGTAGTCCGTCGTCGGGCATGTGGTCCTTCAGATTGGGGTGCGGCCAGTCGGTGCCCCACAGCACGCGGTCAGGGAACTCCTCGACCACCTTTCGGGCAAACGGCACCACGTCCTGGTAGGCATTCTGCTCGCCGTTCAGGGCCTTGGGGCCGGTGACGGACAGGCGCTCGGGGCAGCTCACCTTGCTCCACACATTGGTGTGTTCGCGCATGAATTTCAGGAGCAGCGCGAACTCTGCGCTGTCCACGCCCTTGGCTATGTCGGGCCGACCCATGTGGTCCACCACGACGGTGGTGGGCAGGCTGGTGAAGAAGTCCCACAGTTCGGGCAGGTCCACCGCCTCGAAGTAGATCACCACATGCCAGCCCAGCTTGGCGATGCGCGCGGCAATCTCCATCAGCTCGTCCTTGGGTGTGAAGTCCACCAGGCGCTTGACGAAGTTGAAGCGAACGCCGCGCACGCCCGCAGAGTGCAGTTGCAGCAGCTCTTCATCAGAGACGCTGCGCTTGACGGTGGCCACGCCGCGTGCCTTGCCGCCGCTGGCCAGGCAGGCATCCACCATGGCGCGGTTGTCGGCACCGTGGCAGGTGGCCTGCACGATCACGTTGCGCGCAAAGCCCAGGTGGTCGCGCAGCGCAAACAGCTCATGCTTGCTGGCGTCGCACGGGGTGTACTTGCGCTCGGGCGCGTACGGAAATTCCGCACCGGGGCCGAACACGTGGCAGTGCGCGTCCACAGCGCCTGCGGGCAGCTGGAATTGGGGCTTGGCAGGACCGGCAAACCAGTCCAGCCAGCCGGCGGTTTTGGTGAAATCACCGGAAGTCGATTTGGACATCTTGGTTCGTTCTCGCAGGGTTCTGGTCAATCGGGTTTGATGTTGGCTTCACGCACGAGTTTTTCGTAGCGTTGGCGCTCCGAACGAATCAATGCCGCAAACTGGTCGGCCCCGCCTGGCAGCACCTCGCCGCCGACGGCGGCCATGCGGTCGCGCACTTCCTTGGTCTGGAGCGCCTTTTGCACCTCAGCGTGCAGCTTGGCGACGATGGGCTTGGGGGTGGCCACCGGTGCGACCAGTCCGTACCAGACCGAGGCCTCAAAGCCAGGGAAGCCAGACTCGGCGATGGTCGGTGCGTCAGGGAACACAGAGGTGCGTTTGGCACTCAACACAGCCAGCACTTTCAGTCGACCACTCTTCACGTGGGGCTGGGCCTCAAGCGCGTTCACGGCCACCAAGGGCAACTGGCCACCGATCACGTCGGTCAGTGCCTGAGAGCCGCCTCGGTAGGGGATGTGCAGCAACGAGACTCCGGCAGCGCGCTTGAAGAACTCGATCGCCATGTGGGGGGTGGACCCATTGCCGGGGCTGGCAAAGGAAATGCTTCCGGGCTTGGTCTTGGCGGTGGCAATCAGTGACTTAATGTCGTTGTAGGGTGCATTGATATTGGCAGCAATCACCACCGGCACGCGGCCGACCAGTGCTACCGGGACAAGATCCTTTTCTGCATCGAACGGCATCGGTTGGTAGAGCGCCATGTTGGCCGCCAGCGCGTTGGCCGCCATCAGCATGGTGTACCCATCGGGTGGCGATTCAACCACGTACTTGACGGCAATGTTGGTGCCAGCGCCGGGCTTGTTGTCAACCACAAACGGCTGTCCCAGGCTGCCCTGCAAGGCCTGCCCTACAGACCGTGCCACGGCGTCCACGGCGCCGCCCGCCGAGTAGCCGACGACGATCTTGACCGGCTTAGAGGGGAAGTCTTGCGCGTGAGCAGCCATTGGGCCTGCCCCAGCCGCCACCAGGTACGAGACAGCCAGCGTGCCCAGCAAGCGACGGGACATCAGGGCGAATTGATAGAGCATAGGAATGGGTCTCTGTAATGGAGGGGATTGAGCAAATGGAGGGCAAGGACAAACGAGAACGACAGGGACAAGAGTGACTGGAACCTGGCAGGCATCGGCACGCTTCGTTTTTAATAGCGATCAGCGCGTTATGAAAAAGCACCAGGGGTCCAAACACTCAAAACCCTTGTTCAATCGATGTACTTGAGGCCCGCCTTCTCCAGGCCGGGGCGCATGTTGTACATATCCAGACCCAGTATTCCGCTGGCGAGCTTGGCGCGCTTTTCACCTTCAAAGCTTTCGCGTTTTTGCGCGGCGGCCAGCGTCTCTGCTGCGCGGGCGGCGGGTACGCACACCACACCATCGTCGTCGGCCACGATCACGTCGCCCGGCGTGACCAGCGCACCAGCACACACTACAGGGATATTGACCGAGCCCAGCGTGGCCTTGATGGTGCCCTTGCTGCTGATGGCGCGGCTCCACACGGGAAAGTTCATCTCCTGCAGCGTCTTCACATCGCGGACGCCGGCATCGATGATGAGCGCGCGCGCGCCACGGGCCTGGAAGGAGGTGGCCAGCAGGTCGCCAAAGTAGCCGTCGGTGCACTCGGAGGTAACCGCCGCCACCACGACGTCGCCAGGCTGGATCTGCTCGGCCGCCACATGCATCATCCAGTTGTCGCCGGGCTGCAGCAGCACGGTGACAGCCGTGCCGCTGACCTGCTGGCCGCTGTAGATGGGGCGCATAGAGGGCTTGAGCAGGCCCACGCGACCCATGGCCTCGTGCACGGTGGCCGACCCCAGCGCGGCCAGGCCGTCGGCGGCCGCACGGTCGGCGCGGGTGATGTTGCGGTAGACGACACCGAGTTCGTACATGTTGTTCTCCTTGTGAAATTACAGGCCCTTGGTCTTGAGCGTGGCATCCAGGCGCGTGAAAACGCGGCGCGCATTGCCTTCGTAGATCAGGTGTTTTTCCTCGGCATTCAGGTTCTGTGTGGCCTCGATGCATCGCTTGGTGTCGCCATAGTGGTGACCGGTCTGGGGAGCGATGCCGCGCATGGCGCCGATCATTTAGGGGCTACACCCGGCGACTGCGGCAGCATGGCGGCAGGAATGAAGTGGTCGGGGAACAGTTGGCTGACGCGGTAGCACGGCTCGTTGCAAATGGCTGCCCAGGTGCTCGACGTCTGGAAGTCGCCAATATGGTGCGCCATGAACGAGGCGCGGACTGAAGATGGTCAGGTCCGAACCGCGCTCCTTCATCAGCTTGAGTTGTTTGTTCTCAATGGTCTCGCGGATGTCATCATCGCTAATCTTCAGATCGATCGCCTTGGGTGGTCGTTAGTGCGCTCAGGTTCTGGCGCGTCGCCATGGATGAAATGCCGTGGAGGGGGGCATAGCTTGCCTCGTATTCATTTACTGAGCCTTATTGTGGCCAGCACTCTCCTGTTGAGACAGCCCAGGTATGCCGCTAGCAGCTATGCCGTAAAAGCATAACTGCTACAACACGCTGCACTGCTCTTTATGCTGGCCGCAGCACTCGCAACAGCACTGGAAGCGCGAAAGGCCTGGGTGGGCCGCTCGGACTTGGTGGTTGCGTAAATTTTGCAGGGCTGACTCTGTGATGTTGCTGTAAACCAAGTGTGGGCGTCCGGCGGCCCACCTTTCAAAGGGTCAAGCCTGGAGTCTGTGGCGGCCAAGCTGCGAGGGCCGGATCTGACGCTGCCATCGGCGGTGCGATGGTTGCGGCGCCGGGTGCGCCCAGTTAGCGCTGCCATCGCTGCTCTGCTGGCGGGCGGCATGTGCGGAATGAGTGGCGTGTTCGTGGCTAAAGGTTTCCTGGAGCAACTTCGGCGAGATCTCGACACAAACACACTGGCCGAGTTGCCTGCGCCGCTGGGCTGGCGGCGCAGACGCTCGGCGAGCGATAGCGTCGCTGGCAAGTACCAACACGAGATGGGGCTGACAGACCTCCAGTGCAGCTCTACCGTGGTTGGACCACTTCGGAACTACCCGCATGGCCATCCCGCCGACCCCTTCCCCATCAGCATCCCCCGCCAAGCGGGAAATCTTGACGGTCTGGCGCGCCGACCGATGTCTTGGCGAGCAAAGCGCGCAGCAGTACCTGCAGTGGATCAGGCTGGGTTTATCTCCGCGCAAACCTGACCCACCGATGCAGTAACCGTTTTTTTGATCTGGAGTACTCTTCGGGTCGCGCAAGACCTTGGATGCCGCAGTGGCGACCTTGGCAGAGGGGCCATTTGCCTTCCGGTCATCACGTGGCAGTGCATTTTCTCCTGAACAAAGTCTCCCATGACAACGCTGCTCGCCGTAGAAGCCAAGCTCGGCGCTCAGGGCATGCCCGGGTCGTCAATCTCGGGCGGCAGTGGCTGATCAAGATCGACTTCGACGCCTGATGTCAGTGAGCGGAGGTGCTCAACAAGCTCAGCATCGACGGGCACGCACAGGGCTTCATAGGCCTGTACGAGCAATATCGAGGCGTTGAGGCGTTCGCCTGCAGGCGTATCCAGATCAGGGTCTGCATCCACCAGCAGCGCGGAAACCTCCTTGAGGATGGCCCGTTACTCTGCCTCGGTGCGGATTGGTTGGACGTTCGTGCTGAATGCCTTGCGTTTCAGGTCTTTGCGGTGTTCAAGCGCAGCATCAACGTCATCGGGTGCTGTGGCGACTCCTGAAATCCGTAGTGCTCGTAGAACTGCTTTGCTCGGTCGTGCAGGGCGTGGACGAGAAGGGCGCGCACGCCCGCGTTCTGCGATACGGCCACGGCACGATTGACAGCGTCTTGAAGCAAGGCGGCTCCAAGCTTGATACCCTGGGCACGATGGTCAATAGCGAGCCGTGCCAACACCATCACCGGGACGGGGTCGGGCATGTTTCGTCGCACCCCGCTCGTAGCCATCTGGTGTGAGACCGCACCAGCGGCCATCGCGTAGTAGCCATAGACACGGCCATCGTGACCTGCGACGACGAAAGTGCGGCTGGCACCGCTCAATTGGTTGACCAATGCCCGGCGCTGAAGCCACCCATCGAGACTGGCTTCCCCGCAGGCGAATCCGTCCAAGAGGTGGGTGACCGCCAGTGGTTGTGGTGCGCTCAGAGTCAAGCTCATGCCGCGCCAGTGCTCCAGGGCGCCTTGACAGCCATCAGGCGTTCAAGCCCGGGGTTGGGACCAGGAGGCCCATCCAGCATCGCCGTGAACTGCTTGAACTTGTCGACGTCCAGACTGAAGAAGATTTGATCCAGCACCACGGCTTGAGCTCGGTCGCAGGCTGCTTCGAGCATGAAGTCCGAACGGTTCTTGCCAAGCAGAGTAGCAGCGTGATCGATCAGATCACGCTGTTCGGGCAGGGCCCGCAGGTTGATGGCCGCATCGCGCATTGGGTTCTCCTATTGATGCATACACAATAAATACACGCATTGTTGCCCAATGTGTAGCTATTGTCAATACATGATCGTCGCCAATAAGGTAACACCGAAGTCACTTTGGAAAGCGGCGACCTTTTGGCACATCTGCCCGACTCCTGGGTTGTGGAACGGCGGATTCAAAAGTGAAGTGCAACACCCTGGGTTTCAATGAACGAGGGTGGAGTGCTGCGGGCTGTTGATCAGCAACTCGCGGTATACGGCCAG
>NZ_FNQJ01000016.1 GCF_900107605.1 Acidovorax soli
CATCGCCATCACACCCGAGTCGTCATAATCTGGTCGTCCTGCCTGGGGGAATTTGGGGTGGCCAAGGGTGGGGGAATTTGACCTGGCCATCGGGGGTTGGGCTGCTTTCAAGCGCAATCAAGAACCTTGGCGATGTTCTCGACGACATTCCCCAGCCAACTCGCAGGTGATGAGCGATGTTCGGCCTGAAATCATCCAAAGCGAGGCGCGGTCGGGACGAAGGGGAGAAGCCCTTTTGGATTTCGTTTTCCGACCTTATGACAGCGCTGATGGTCTTGTTCCTTGTGTCCATGGCCGTCGCTCTCATGGCCATCACGCAGAAGCAGAAGACCATCGACGACACCATCGAACTGCGCAAGAAGACCATCGAGCAATGCTTGGCCGATGTGAAGGGCGTGACCGATCAGCCCCAGTTCAAGGGCGTGACTGTCCATGGCAATTCAATTGACTTCGGCACTGTCGTCCAGTTCGCCAACGGCCTGCATTCCTTCGAAAAGCCCGCAGATGAGAAATTCATCCGTTCCTTCGTTCCGGAGGTGTTGAAGGTAGCCAGGGCCCAGAGCTGCGAGGCCTGGCTCAAGCGAGTGGTGGTCGAAGGTTTTGCGAGCCGCGCGGGCAACTACCTCTACAACCTCAACCTCAGCTATCTGCGGTCCCAGCGGGTATTGTGCGCGTTGCTCAATTCCCAGGCGCCCGATGCGATTGCCGAGGCGGACCGGAAGCTGATCCAAACGCTATTCCTTGTCGGAGGCTCGTCCTTCAACACCGCCGACAACGATGGCGCTGCCCGCATGCGCAGGGTGGAAATCAAGCTTGAGTTTCGGGACTTCGGCTCAAAGGCCGATCCTGTCCCGGACATTCCATTGGATCCGGGCAAGACTTGCCCGAATGATCAAAGATGATTCCCGCCCTCCAGCAGCTTCAGTCTGGCCTCCATCGGGTCTTTGCAGCCCCGGCAAGGCATCCGGATACTTGGTTCGACACCAGGGGGATTGAGCTGGCCAAAGAGAAGGTGATTCGCGACCATGGCGGAGCCTCGATCGCTGTCGATCGTCGGACGATCATGGCGTCGGTGGAAGACTTTCGCCGCAGCGGCAAGGTTCCGAGCTTCCGCGAGCTCAAATACGTCTGCCTTGGCGTCGGGTCGATGGACTCGCGCGGCTGGTGCATCCTCTCTGATGAAAGGCTGCGCAGGGCGGCAATTGGCCTGGCGGATTCGCAGGAAGCCTTGCATCGCAAGCTTCGTTGCTTCCAGGCGCTGCTATCGGCCTACTTCTCATTTCCGCTCAGCCAGGCAGACGCGAATGCCGAAGCAGGTTGGAAGGAGCTGCGGGCATGGCTGCACCGCCAGCGATTGATTCTGCTGGGCAAGCTCGACAACCGGCCGCAGTGGTTCGATGGCCTCGATCGCCATGCGGAGCTGTTGACCGACAAGCCATGCGACAAGTTTGGCCCCGATTTGCTGCGTGGCGACCCAGCCGGGCTCAACGATGCCCGAAGCTGCTTGGCCATAGAAGCCGATTCGTGGGTCATGGAAGCCGCTGTGCTGGCCCAGATGAGGGCTGCGGCCAGGCTGGACGATCGGCGCTTCAAGGAGGCTTTGCCGAGCCTCTTGCAAATCGCCACCGGGCAACTGGGCGTCAAGGTTGGCGAGCGGCTCAAGATCAAGTGCATCGCGCTGCTTGTGTCGCGGTATGCGAAGTCTTCGGCTGCGCCTGAGCATCCTGGGCTTCGAGACGCATCGGTCGGCGTGATCGGCAATCCATGGCTTCGCAGGGCCAATTGGGACGCCCATGTGGTCATGGACGATGGCCGGCCAGATCAACAGGCTCGCGAGATGGTGTTTGGCTGGCTCAAAGGCCGGCTCATCCAGGACTTCTTTGAGTTGCTCAGCGCCGAAGGAGCCGGAGATCGGAGGCGGCTGGCATATTGGCTGCGGTTTGCTCCATTCGTCGATGACATGTGGTTCGCGCTTGGTCCTTACGCGCAGAGTCGTAACGATTCGAGCTTCCGCGAGTTTCGCGACCGGGCGAAGGGCCGCCTATTGGATCTTGAGGGGACCACAGGCGACAACAATGCCTTTGTGATGCGCATCGGTCCATATTTGGCTATCGAGTTTGGCTCCAAGGGCAATGCCTTCTTCCTGCTTGAATGGGAGAAGCTGCCGAGGGCCGTCTCCAACGCTTTGAGTTCGGGAAGGGCTAGGGAGTCGATCGACATTTTCAGCCTCAAGCCGAGAGCCAATGTGTTCAAAAAGAGCCACATGGATGCTCCGACTGCTTTGAAGAGCTGGGAGCAGAAGTTTGACGACGACCTGCTGCCTGTGCTCGGAGTGAATCCAGATGAGCGTCCTGCATGCGTCCCCGATCTCGAAAAGTTATTGAATGGCCGCGACATCGTGGTCGTGGACACGCGAGCGAACGGTGGTTCCTTGAAGTTGACGCCGGATGACAAGCTCGCGCCGATCGCGAGGCAGCTGTCGGCCCTGGGAATGGTGCGCAGATCGACGCGCGGTTGGTTCAAGGAGTGATCGATGATTCGATGGTTTGGCTCGAAAGATTCGGCAAAACCTGCGGCGCAGGGCTCGAAGGCTTCGATCAACATCTCTTGGGATCGCTCTGGCGTCCGTTTTCAACCTGAACCTGCGGTGGATGCCTGGCTGGATAGGCCAGGAGACTTCGACCGCGATGCCGAACTCGCATTGCTGCTCAGGCAGTTGGTTGACGAAGGTTTCGCATCGGTGCCAGATCGCGATGCCTTCGTGGATTGGGAGTCTTACTTTCAGCTCGCCAGCTCTCCTGCCCATGCGGAATCGTTGCCCATTTTGAAGCTTCCCGCTCAGAAGCCATGGAGCCCAATCCTTTCGAGCTCAGGCGGCCTCGCCGATGCAGACTTCTCGATCCGGATTGACGGGTGGGTCGATCCTTCAGGTGAACGGGTGCCTGGAGCTCTGGATTTGAAGGGCGCTGTTGCGTCAAAGGATGGGTCAGACTGCATTTTGTCCGAGGCGGCCTGGCGGACGGTTGAGGCTATCGCTTCGATGCGTTCGCAGAAGGGGGTTCAGAGGACTCACGAGCAAAACAAGCAGGAGTGGTCGCGCATCCGCAGGTTGGCGATCGCGGCCAATGCCGAGCTGTCCGGCTTCCTGTCCAAGACTGTTGTGCTGACGCCGGAGCGCATCGACATCCAGATGCGCAAGGGCGGTTCCGGCGCTCAGGACATGGTGGAGATATTGCCTGGCTTCGACGGCTCGCCAGATCGATGGCTCGAAGTTTTCGACCGATTCCAGTCGGTTCAGGATCGGTATGAAATTCCTGACGGCGATGGCATGGTCCACGTGCTTCTGTCGGAGGATGCCAAGGCTGTTCTGACTGAGATTCATCGCATGCCAGGCCGGCGCGTCGCTGGCGCTCGTGCGGAAGCGTTCCTGCGCAACCCATTCGCCACGCTCGGGCCCTCGGCCGACTTGATGATCGATCCCGATCAGTTCGAGCGGGCTCGCGAAGACGCTGGCATCGTGTTTGCCAAGTTTTCGGCGGTTGTCGTCGACGACCAATCAGGCTTTCCGTGCGAAACGGGCTTGCTGATCGAAGAGTTTTTCGAAGGCAAGCTGGTTGCTGAGCGCGTCAAGTTCGAATCGGCTGCGGAGCTCGAGGCCTTCATTTCGAAGCTGGATGCTCGCGTGGTGGCCGGCGCCCAATGCTGCCACTGGAAGGGATTCGATCTCGAAATCCTGGGAGACACGCCAGACCAGCTCGCCAAGCTGCGATCCGCGCTCGGCCGGATGTCTCAGCCTCGCAAGATCAAAGCCACGGACATCTTCGACCTCTCGTTGTATTCCGATCGCATTGGCGGCTTTGGAGTTGAGAAGCCCTACTACTCGCCATTCATTTCCAAGAAGAGCGATGAAGCAGGGTGGGTTCCGGAGAACATCGACCTGGGACTTTGGTTCACCGATGCCAATGGCGAGGCGGTCGCCATTCCATTGGACGGTCGCGACCTGGACAAGTTTCGCAAGGAAGTTGAGCAGGCGGAAGTTGAGAAGCGCGACAGCTTTACGTTTCCGGGTTGTCCCAAACCCGTGCCCACCGGCTGGGCCAAGGAGGCTCTCGACACGCTTGGCCGTGTCAAGGATGAAGTCAAGGGCGGCAACTACGACCCAAAAAAGGACAAGACAGAAAGGCGGCCGGTTGAGCGCAAGGGATTGGTGGTCAAGCCCAATGTGGATGGGCTCGACTACGAGGAGCGGCGAGGGGAATTGTCTTCCGATGCCGGTCCGCTCTCCATGCCTTCAAGCCTTCGCGCGGGCATCGAGCTCAAAGATCATCAGCTTGAGGGACTGGCTTGGTTGCAGAAGATGTGGAGGCACTCTCCTTCTGCCTGCCGAGGAGCCCTGCTGGCCGATGACATGGGCTTGGGCAAGACCATTCAACTGCTGGCATTCATGGCTTCGCTGATCGAGTCTGAGCCATTGGTCGATCCATTCCTCGTCATCGCGCCGGTTTCGCTGCTGGACAACTGGAAAGCAGAGATTGAAAAGTTCTTCGTCGATGGAACGATGGACGTGCTGACGCTATACGGCTCGAATCTCGCGTCAAAGCGGGCGCCGAAGTCTTCCTTTGATGATGGGCTGTTGGAGTCCGGATCGCCAAAGCTGCTGACGCCCGGATGGCTTGGCGACGCAAAGGTGGTCTTGACCACCTACGAGACGCTGCGCGACTTGGAGTTTTCGTTGGCCGCGCAGAAATGGTCGGTCATGGTCTGCGACGAGGCTCAGAAAATCAAGAACCCAAACGCGATGGTGACGCGGGCGGCCAAAAAGCAAAACGCCAGGCTCAAGATCGCATGCACGGGAACGCCGGTCGAGAACACGCTCGCCGACATTTGGTGCTTGTTCGATTTCGTGCAGCCAGGATTGCTAGGGTCTTTGAAGGATTTCGGCGGCAAATACCGCAGGCCTATCGAGGCCGAAGGGGACGCGGAAGCGGAGGCCAGGGTCGCGGAGCTGCGGGAGTTGATCGAACCGCAAAAGCTTCGTCGAACAAAGGCCGA
Organism: Acidovorax soli; assembly: GCF_900107605.1. GTDB lineage: Bacteria > Pseudomonadota > Gammaproteobacteria > Burkholderiales > Burkholderiaceae_C > Acidovorax > Acidovorax soli. The sequence continues at coordinate 5,053 of NZ_FNQJ01000016.1, forward strand.
GGTCGCCAAGGATCTGCCCAGAAAAATCCACAATGAGGGCTGCCGCAAGTTGCCGTTGTCCCAACGCCAAAGAGCTCTCTACGCGGACGCTGTGGCGCAGTTCAAGTCTCGCGGCCCAGGCCAAGGAAGCAGCCTCCAGTCGCCTTTGGGCTTGCTCCAATACCTGCGCCGATTGTGTTCGGATCCGCGCCCGCCCGGCCATATTGCGACGACCGATGAGACGGTGGAGGCTATCAAGAAGGCTTCTCCGAAGATGGACTGGATGCTAAGGCGACTCAAGGAAATCCAATCTTCTGGATCAGGCGACAAGGTCATTGTCTTCTGCGAATTCCGAGACTTGCAACGGGTCCTCCAGCGGGCCATCTCCGAGGTGTTCGGCTTCGTTCCTGATGTGATCAATGGCGACACCTCCACTGAATCAGGCTCCTCGAACAACCGCCAGGCCCGCATCAATGCCTACCAGCAAGGAGATGGTTTCGGCGTGATCATCTTGTCGCCACTGGCGGTGGGGTTCGGCGTCAACATCCAGGCCGCAAACCATGTCATCCACTACACGCGGACCTGGAATCCGGCCAAGGAAGACCAAGCGACGGATCGGGCCTACCGCATAGGACAGAAGAAGGATGTCCACGTCTACTACCCGGTGGTTGTGGGCGGCGACTTCATGACGTTCGACGAGAAGCTCGATCTGCTGCTCGAGCGCAAGCGAGGGCTCTCGCATGACATGCTCAACGGGTCAGGGGACATCAACCCCTCCGACTTTGCCGACATCCAGTCGCCGGGCGGTGGATCGCCATTCAGCGAAGAGCTCTTCGATCCTGCCGATCTTGGTTCGCTTGGCCCGGATGCGTTCGAAGCCTTCTGCGCGTTGCTCTGGAGCAAGCAAGGCTTTTCTCGCACTTTGAAGACGCCGAGGACCGGCGATGGCGGAGTGGATGTCGTGGCCATCGATGGCAATCGAGGCGCGCTTATCCAGTGCAAGAGCTCTGGCGTCGACGGGAAAGAAATGGGGTGGGAAGCCATAAAGGATGTGTCGGCCGGGGCGGCGGCTTACGCCGCTCGATATCCGGGCGTGGCGTTCGAGCTTGTCGCCGCGACGAATCGCAGGTTCAACCAGGCAGCTCGTCAGCAAGCGTCACTATTGAATGTGAGCTTAATCGACGGTGGCGATTTGGCTGAGTTGCTTTCGAAACATCCAACCAAAAGAGGCGAGCTAGATCGGTTCGCGATGGCGGGTTGGGCGCGCTGAGCAACGGACAAACAGGATGAAGGTCTGAAACATTATTGAGATAGCCAACAAAACCAACATTGAAGGAGGAAACCCATGAAATTGGTCAAGGCTCAGGTTCAAAACTACCGCTCGGTTGAAGACAGCGGCGCTTTCGAAATTGGCGCGCTCACTTGCTTGGTTGGCAAAAACGAGGCGGGCAAGACGGCCATCCTTAGCGCGCTTAGGGCGTTGAGGCCGTCAAAGTCGCAAGACTTTGAGATCGACGAGACCATCGACTATCCGCGCCGTTTTTCCACACGCTTTGACGATCGCCATCCTAATGGGGAGGCCGAGGTCATCCGGACTTGGTGGAAGCTTGAGGCTGCCGATATCGCTGCCGTCGAAAAGCGGTTCGGACCAGGGGTTCTTAAGAGCGACATCTTCCAGGTCCACTATGGATTCCGATATGACGACGATAAACGAAGTTGGGTAATCGAGGTCGACGAGGCGAAATGCTTGGAGCACTTGGTCAGCAAGCATGCCCTTGATGCGACAGATAGAAATGTCTTGCACAACGTCTCAGACGGACAAGGCGCCGAGAAAGCTCTTGCAGGTCTGACTGAACCATCGGCCAAGCAAACCGCGTTGCTTGAAGACATCAGGAAGGTAAGGAAGTCGCGATTTATCTTGGGCGTCATTGACATCCTGGAGCCGCGGCAGCCCCGGTTCTTCTTCACTTCCCACTTCGAACGCATGTCGGGGATGGTCTCGCTCAATAAGCTTCAACAAGATCGGCAGCAAAACAAGGTTGACGTAGGCGACAAGATTTTTCTTTCGTTCCTGGAATACGCTGGGACGACGCTGGAAGAACTCATCGCAGCAGATCGTCGCGAGGCTCTCAAGGCCAAGTGTGAGGCGGCGAGCAACGAGATCACCGAGGAAATTTTCCAATTTTGGAGCCAGAACAACGCGCTGGAAGTGGTCATCGAAATCGACTCGGGCAAGCCTAGCGATCCTTCTCCGTTCAATACCGGGATCGTCGCGGATATCCGAATCCGCAACACCAATCACAAGGCGACATTGCCATTGTCAGAACGCAGCGCTGGCTTCGTCTGGTTTTTCTCATTCCTGGCCCAATTCAAGCAACTCAAGAAGACCGAAAGCAACGCGATCATTCTGCTGGATGAGCCTGGCCTGACTCTGCATGGCAAAGCCCAGGGCGACTTGTTGCGTTACATCGTCGAACGCCTGCTGCCCGACCATCAGGTCATCTTCACGACCCATTCGCCTTTCATGGTTCCGATGGACCGCTTGAACGATGTGCGGATCGTCGAGGATGTCATCCACTACAACCCGAAAACCGGGCGTCCGGATCTCAAAGGAACCAAGATCCACGCGGATGTCTTGGAGGTCAGCGACGACACGCTATTCCCGCTGCAGGGGGCCTTGGGATACGAGGTTACCCAGTCGATGTTCATCGGCTCGCATACCTGGCTGGTGGAAGGTCCATCCGACATCCTCTACTTGCAGACGCTTTCGCAGGCCCTTCGAAAACGCAACCGCGAAGGAATGGATCGTCGTTGGACTCTGTGCCCATCGGGCGGAATCGACAAGATCGCACCGTTCGTCAGACTGTTCGGGGGCAATCACATCGACATCGCCGTTCTCTCCGATGTGGCCAACTCGGACAAGAAGAAGATCGAGGCGGTCAAGAAGGAGCAAATCCTCAAAGCCGGCCGCTTCTTCACTGCAGCAGACTTTGTGGGCCAGCAGGAAGCCGATGTTGAAGACCTCTTCGATCCGGCCTTGTTCGCTGAAATTCTCAATGGAGCCTACAAGCCCCCAGCGGGCAAAGAAGTCACCAAGGATGCGTTGCTTGCGGCATCCGAGACCGAGCGCATCGTCAAGAAGGCCGAAGCCCTTTTCAAGCTCATGCCCCAAGAGGTTGCCGAGTTCGACCACTTCGGCCCAGCCCGTTGGCTGCTCGACAACCCGCAGATTCTTGATGGCGACTCGCCGGCAGTCTTGGCCACTCTTGAAAGGGCCGAAAAAGTCTTCGCCGCGTTCAACGCCTTGCTCTCATGACTGGGGGCGGTCATCGAAGCTAAACATCCGAGGGCGGTTGCTTTGAGCGACAGGCGCTAGGAATCACTAATTTGGGAAGACTAACGAAACATCAACAAAGGAGACGGCATGGCAAACGCTCAGGAAAAGATTGAATCGCTGTTGGCTCAGATGTCCGGTGGAAGCGACTTGGACCGGCTCAAGATGCTGCTCTACTACGGAGATCTCAGCGGCGAGTTCGAGGACGACGACGATTGGGCGCAGATTTGCCAGTTCGCCGTGGAAGCCGACGAGGAGCTGGGCGGATCGGAGCCGTATCTGGATCGCTATGCCGAGCTGGTCCAGTCCCAAAAATTTCCGGAGGCTATGCAGGCGATGGTCTACGACCTTCGCGACAACAAGATTTTTGCCGCCATGGCGATCCACCGCGCGGGGCTGCCAAAAGCCGCTCCGTTGGTGTCGGCTGCCGCTTACAACAAGCATGCCTATCAAGGCTTGAAGGATGAATTCGCCGTTACCCGATTTCTCGTCTGGTCGGGCTTCGACATCAACGAGCCCAACCCAAGCACGGGCATGACGGCCCTGCACAAATTCGCGTCGACCCAAGTTGCTCCCGGAAGCTATCCAAGAGCCGTCAAGTGGCTGCTTGAACATGGCGCAGATGTCGACGCGGCCAATGCGAATGGCGACACCGCGCTCGCTTACTTGTGCGCCACGGTCGGCTGGGGCGAAGCCCAAGATCAAACCTATGGCCTGCTGCTCGACGCGGGCTCCAACCCGTTCGCCCAATCCAAGGATGGGGCGACGCCATATTCATTGCTGGAGCAGTTGAACGCGCAGGAACCTTCGGAGCTGAGGGCCGCTCGAATCGAAGAGCTCAAAGAGTTCATTCGCCAAGCGGAACGGGAAGATGAAGAATCGGGGGATGAAGCCGATGGCGAATCGACCGAACTCTCGCCTTCGGAAAATTTGGCGAGAACCCTCCTGCAGATCAAAGGGGAGCTCGACGAAATTCGAGGCTTCTACGTAAACGAGCCAGAGGACGGAGACGACAGCGGCTTCGATCGCTCCAATGGAGAGCAATACCTCAAGCGGCTTTACCAGTTGACGCTTGGCTTTGCGATCCGCAACAACCTCTTCGGCCGGCCTGAGTTCTACAGCCCTGAGGTCGTTGATATCTTCAAGAATGATCTTCGATTCGCCTACCTGTTCGATCCCAGCCATGTCATGCCTGCCATGGACAGCTTCCACAAGGAGTTCGCTGCGAAGGTGTTTCTGGGCTTCATTCCAAGCCCTGGTCAAGAAGGGCTTGCGCAAGATGTCTTGAAAGAGTGGACTCTTTCGCCTGGCTTGCGCGAATTGGTGGCGGGTAATGAAGACGAACCTGTCGACATGAATGCCTTGCTAGCCGAAGGGAGCCTTTGGGAACTTGAAAAGAGCTGCTTTGGGCGGGTCGCGCGTTTGGCCGCCACCACTCAGTTGTCCCTGTTTGTCCAGTCAGGCTGGTGCGATCCATTCTTGGGCATCCCGCGCAAAGGTGCGGAGATCCCTGATGTCCTTTCGACTCGGGTTGCCATCCACATCCTCAACCGCCGCAAAGTCCGCGATGGCGTCGAAGGCCGAGCCCTTGGGTTCGCCCTGTTGAGCTTTGCGATGCAGCTTTCGCAAGGCCTTTTTTCCGGGCCTGGAATGCCAGAGGATGCATTTTCCGATGTGGATGCGGACGTTTGCTGCGTGGCCCTTGGCGACAAGTGCCGGCTGATTGCTGTCGAGTGGGGATTGAGCGAAGAGCCTTATCCAGCTGGCGAGGACGTGGTGTTGGAAAAGATCGAAATGTCTTCTGGACTCAAGGGGCTCATGGAAGCATTGCAAGGACAAGAAGAGGAGCAAGGCAAGCCGGGCGAGGGTCAAGATCAGCAAGGACGCAACGATGGGGATGGCCCGACTGAGCCGACCCCGCCGCCACCGCCTGCTTCGCAACCCGGAACCACCGTGGGAACGCCTGGCGAAGAGGAAATTCCAATTGAGCTTCTCGAGGCGGCAAAGGCCTACCGCGCCAAAGGCGGGCATTTGGGCGCGATTGGCCGATGGGCCTTCAAAGACGATCCTGATAATCCAAACAAGCATGTCGAATTCGACATGAAGTGGGCAAGGGCGAAGATGGGCAAGCCTGAGGGCGACAAAATCATTGCTGAAGCTCGCGCAAAGGCCGCCAAGGACAAAGGCGGCTGATCAGCGACAACCATTGGAGAGGCAGTCTGAGCCGGCTGCCTTTCAATGAGATGCCTTGGAATGCCTGAACTCCCAAGGCGGCTGGGGTTTGGGATCGCTCCAAAGCCCCTTGCCGGCCTCTTTGGCCGCTTTTTCGGCCTCGGCATAGGCCTGCCTGTCAGTCGGAGCCTGCTCTCGCTCATAGGCCTTGTAATGCCAGGCTAGGCCCAGCTCGACTTGGCGAAGTCCGCAATCGACGCCATCGACCGAGAGCTGGCCGATGGTCCGGCCGTAGCGATCGAGCTTCTTCCATTCGACGCTGGCCGCCTTTCCGAATGCGCACGCCGACATGGCTTTCTTGGCTGCCTGGCCGAAGGCTTGCGCCTTCTCGGGGGCGTCGATGCCCGCGATGCGAATTTTGATTTGACGATGTTCGGCAGTGAGCAGGGTCACGGTGTCGCCATCGGATACGCCAACGACCTTGCCATCCAGCGTATCGGCAACTGCGGCCATCGTCGCCATGCATAGCGACGCCATGGCGAGGGATTTGGGCCATCGGCCAAGGACGCGAGACGGGTTCAAAACAGGCCTTGGGCTGCTGGGGCGATTGCTGCCATTCGATCCGAGGGATAGGGCTGCATGAAATCCATGCTGTCGGCTGCCGATGCCGCTAACCAGTCGCCATAGGCGGCTTCGGGCAGGATGACCACCATCCGTTTTTCGTCAGTCGGCTTGTGGAATGCCTTCATCAAATCGTGATGGTCGGCGTTGATGGTCAGCATCGTGTAGCTGTGAAGCCAGCTTCCATCGGCTTGCTTCCATGAATCCCACAGGCCCGCGATGCCCATGGGTTGGCCATCGGCTCGCTCGATTCGTGTGGACACGGCCTTGCCGCTTCGCCAATCCGGTTCGTAGATGGCTTGGGCCGGGATGATGCAATGCCTGGCCTTCTTCCAGGCGTCGCGGAAGCTGGGCTTCGAGGCAGCCGTCTCGCTGCGGGCGTTGTAGGTGTTGCGTGCCAGCTTGGCATCGGTCGCCCAATGCGGGATCAGTCCGAACGATCCGATGACAGCCTCGCGTTCCGGCACGGCCTCATCGCCGACATCGGCATGCGGATGCCTTCGGATGTAAGAGCCCAAATAGCCTGGCCAGAGGTCAACCTTGCCCGCCTCCTGGGGAGGGGCCGCCGAATACCGTTCGGCGTAGGTTTTCGGGTCTTTGATGCCTTCGTAATGCGCGCACATTCGAGGATGTTAACTTTCCGCACGCATCAGATTGATTTGCTCGGCTTGACTTTCACAGCAGCCAAAAGCGGAATCGCAGCCAATATCAATTGCTTTTCCCTTTCGCTGATCAGCATGGGGTCGTTGTTCAGAATGTGGTTCCAAATCGCTGGAGACAACGCCAATGCCGTCATCAGCGGCCTCATCCCGTTGGAGATGCCATTCGCTAGCGCTGGATTGGAGACGAAGTTGCTCATTTGTTTCGGAAAGACGGTGTCTGACATCATTCGCAAAGTGAGCGAGAAATCGCAGTTTGGAGGCCGGCCTGCTTCATCAGTCACACTCAATGTGACGTTGCAATGCTCGGTTCTCAGGCTATCAACAATTGAGCTGATTGGCTCGCAAGCGATGCCAGCGAGCTCGTTGGTCAAGCCCTGCTCGTTTTTGCTTTGCAAAAGTTGGAATATGTAAGGTTGTCCGGAGGCGATCGCGTTTCCCATTTCTGGGTCGCGTATTGGAATTGACCGCTGCATCTTTCCGTTTTCCGAAACCACTATCTTGAATTCGCTTTTGTCGCCGGCTGTATGGATCAGCTCGATGGTTTTGTTTGGTGGTTTTAGGCGCTCGATTTGGAATTCCTTTGGAATTCGAGTTTTGTTTGCATCGAAAAGTCGTTTATTTGGCATCGCGAAGTTGACAGGCTGAATTGGTTTTGAGATGGCTTATTCCATCTATTCAAACTCATTGAAGGCGATATGTCGACAGGTTCCAGCATTGCAAAAATTCCAGAATTGCCAAAGCGCGCCAGCTTAGTCGACCTTGAGTGGGTCAGGGAGCGTTGCGCGCAGATTGGTTGCGACGCCGATGTCGAAGCATGCCTGCATGCAGAGGCTGAGTGGACTAGCGAGATGGGCAGAGCTCTTCGGTTCCGCGATGCGAAAGACCTCGATGAGAAGGAGTGGCAAGACTATCTGAGCAGGTTGAGGCGACGGCAAGCTGAAATTTGGGGGCAATTTTCACAGGCGGATTGAATCTATCCATGGTTTGATGCTGGATGTAAACTCAGCATGTGCAAATATACAGTTTTCAACCAAACTTGTGCGCTGACAGGCCCATTCCGGCCGGCGGCTCGCCCATGCTCCTGCATGAGTTGGTAGCGAGCGTGCGGGCGGGTTTTCCATCGCCGGCAGAAGACCTTGGGGCAAAGCGGATCGACCTGACGGCCAAGCTCATCAAACATCCCCAGGCGACCTTCCTGCTGCGAGCTCGCGGGGATTCGATGCGCGAGGCAGGCATCTTCGATGGCGACGTGCTGGTGGTGGACCGGGCGATACCGCCACGCAGCGGGCATGTGGTGATTGCGATCGTCGAAGGCGAGTTCGTCTGCAAATCGCTTTGGATGAGGGCAGGGCGGATGAAACTCAAAGCCGCAAACCCTTGCTACCCCGACATCGTTCCGCGCGACGGCCAGTCGGTCGAAGTCTGGGGCGTGGTTCTGCACGCCATCAAATCGCTGCAAGCATGAGTGGCGCCCATGTTCGCTTTGGTCGATGGCAACAACTTCTATGTTTCGTGCGAGAGGGTCTTCCGGCCCTCGCTTGAAGGCATCCCTGTCGTTGTGCTTTCGAACAATGATGGTTGTGCCATAGCCCGCTCAAACGAAGCCAAGGCTCTTGGGGTCAAGATGGCCCAGCCCTGGCATGAGATTAGGCACTTGGAAGAATCCGATGGCCTGGTTGCCCTCTCGGCGAACTTCGCGCTCTATGGCGACATGTCCGATCGGATGATGAGCCTTGCTGCGGGGCTTGGACCCACGCAAGAAATCTATTCCATCGACGAGAGCTTCATCGGCCTGGATGGCGTTCGAGGCGACCTGAAGGCCCGGTCCATGGCCATGCGTTCCCGCATCCTGAGTTGGATCGGCATCCCATGTTGTGTCGGGATCGGCCCCACCAAGACGCTGGCCAAATTCGCCAACAACGTCGCAAAGTCTGCTGAGCGAAAGCCTGGCAGCTACCCGGTTGAGCACGCCCAGGTCTGCGACCTCTCTAAGCTCGAACGGAGCCAGGTCGATGAGCTGCTGGAGGCGACAGATGTCGGCGACATATGGGGCATCGGTCCTCGCATTGGCAAGCAACTCCGTGAGGGCGGCATCGCGACCGCAGCAGGCCTTGCCCGGCTCGATCCGGCGACCGCCAGAGCTCGCTTTTCGGTCATGGTCGAACGGACTGTTCGGGAGCTTCGTGGCGTCGCCTGCATCTCTTTGGACGATCCAGCAGAGCCCAAACAGCAGATTGCTTGCACCCGATCGTTCGGGCGGCCTGTTGAGGCCTATGGCCCCCTTGTCGAAGCGGTATCTGAATTTGCGTCGCGGGCTGCGGAGAAACTTCGCTCGCAGTCGAGTCATGCTGGCGATGTCCTGGTGTTCATCCGCACAAGCCCCTTTCGCAAAGACCCGCAGTATTCCCGCTCGATCATCGTCCCCCTTCGCAGGCCATGCTCAGACACATCCGCCATCGTCGATGCGGCCCTGCTTGGCCTTCGTGCGATCTATCAGCCAGGCTTCAAGCTGGCGAAGGCAGGCGTGATGTTGATGGAGCTTCGTCCTGCTGCCCAAGAGCAATTCGAGCTGTGCCTGGAAGAACCAGAGGCCGGCAGGGACAAAGCCCGACTCATGCAAGCCCTCGACTCGGTCAATGACCGATGGGGCAGGGGCTCGATCAAGGTTGGCAGCGCGAAGATCGGCCAGACCCCAAGGGATTGGTCGATGAAGCAACAAAGGCGCACCCCGGCATACACGACCGAATGGGACGACATGCCGATCGCCAGGTCGTGAAGCGGAATACCGTGAGCATGGAGAATGTCGGCGTGGTTAATTCGCGCTGATGGCTGCGACCATCACGCACTCGATTCATGGCAAAGGAGGCTCCATGTGGCATGCATTTCTTGAAGACGACGAGGACGGCAACGTTTGCATTCACCTCGAAGACGACGATAGCCCGGGGGTTCGCGAGCTTTTTGGGCAAGTCGCGGTCGAGGACGCTGAAGACGAGGAGCTCAACAACGAGAACGAACTGCTCGAAGAGGCTGAGCAGGAGGTCAAGCGGCGCAACGGGGACGAGGGTGACTAGGGCCTTGCCCGTCACCAAGTCATGAAGTTCCGAGTAGTTCAGCTCTGATCGTTGCGGTGTCAGGCTTGTTCTTCGAGTTCCAGCGAACCGTCTTGTAGCCGGCGGAATGCAGCATTGCGTCTCGCTTGGCATCCTTGTCTGCGTCGTGGGTCTTGTCGTCAAGCTCAATGATGGCGATGACGGCGCCAGTCTTTCGATCCATGGCCACAAAGTCGATCATCTTCTGTTTGAACGTGCCTCGGGTTGCCAGCCATTTTTTGCCGTTTTCCTTTTTGGATATGGCGGGTTCGAGTAGAGCGCCCATGGACACTTGCGGGCAAATGCGAAGCTCTGGAACGGCGGCTTCCAGCCTTCCAAGAAATTCAAGTTCGTTTGGCGTGAGGATGGGTTTTGCTTTGTAGCTCAGCGGCTCGTTGTCCTGCTCTTCTTCGGCTTGCTGCTGTTGCGCGGCCTTGAGCTTCGAAATGAAAATGAAACCACCGATGGCGGCTACGCCAATGGCCGCCAATGGAAGAAGGGTTGATGCTGTGCTCAAGAGGTGCTCCCGATGTCATGTCGGGCAAAGGATTTGCCCGATAGGCGAAAACACTCCCAAAGCCAGGTTGCCTGGTCAATATGGGCGACGCGAATCGATGAACCGCCTGTCATCTCCTTGTCGGCCGATGCGACTCGTCGCCACTTCCGATGGCAGCTATAGTTGCGTCTGAACGCAAGTTCCCCTGCTTCACCTCCCTGAGCGGGGCCATTGCAATGACAGCGATGGTTTCCAGTCCGCCCGATGCGCAAGCTCGGCGGACTTTTCTTTGGGATGGCCTCTCGCGTGGCGGTGAAGCATGCCTGAGGCGCCGCTGACCGTTCGCGGCCGTTCGGCACGGTCATCAACGAAGCCCAAGCCTCGCTATGAAGCCAGCTAGCGACCGGGCCAATCGGCCCGTCCTGCTTCGCGGCGGCGACGGCTCGTCAACGCGGCCACCGGTTAGCCAATCGGGTCGCCGCAAGTTGGGGCAATCCATTTCGGGCGTGGCTTCGATGAGGAGGTCCAACTCCTTTTGGAACTTAGCCTCGCTGATCGTCAACGGACTGGCGTCACGCGAGGATGGTTGTTGCACATCACTTGACAAAGCCTTCGTAGTATTTCGTTCCATCCCCTTTGTCCCCCTCGCGCTTTCGTTCGAGTCCCAAGCTCTCGTAGAGGGACGTCGAACGTCCGACGGCGTCGAGTCCGATGCCGCCGATGCTGCCCTTACTCTTAGCGCGTTCCGAGGCGAACTTCAACAACGCGTGAGCCACGCCCCTCACTTTCCCGGGCCGACGCAACAACCAGAAGCCCATCGATCTACATTTCGGATGGATGCCGATAAGATTTACAAGAACGAGTGGATTGCCGCTCAAGTCCTTCGCGCCCGCCTCTTGAAGAATCAAGACGCCAAGGGTGGGAAGCTCAGGGGCCAAGGCTCCGATGGGCCTCATCACCCAAATTGAGACTTTGAGTTCGGCCTTTGCCCTGCGCGCCTCAACCAGCGTCCAATCCCAACGGCGGTCGAGGTCCGCAGGACGAAGCCACTGTGGAAGCCTTCCCCACCAAGTTGACCTCTGGGAATACGTGCTGATGTGCTCTTCGTCTTCTTGGAGAAGATCATCGCTGACTTCGACAGAGACTTCGCGCTTTGTGCCGCGCTCGGGCAAGGTGAATCTGAAAGTGGCCATGGCCCATTTTCAGCTTTCTTCGACCATCAATGGCTGGGCGGGAAGCGGGCGATGATTGAGACTGGACCGAGCCTGCGGGTGTCGATGGTGAACTCTGATTCGCCCAAGTAGGACGAGTGCGCCGACGGTCCGGCGACGATGGCGTGGGCAGGGACGACGGCCCGCAGGATCACTCCGCCCATGCCCACGGCGTTGAGGCCGCTGGCGAAGGTTTTAGCGGTCTCATGCTTGTCCGACCACGCCGATCCAATTTGTCCGGCCTCGAAGCGATCGATGTTCTCGCCACGGAAAAGATCAAGACCCGGCCCCTTGTAGCGAGGCAGCCAAACCCATGCCGCGTCGAGCATCAGATCGTCGTCTTCAACCAGCTCGCGCAACCTGTGATGGCAGACATGCCATTGCGTATGGAAGGCCTCAGAGAGGACTGAGGAGGAGGGCGGAAGGCGGGTCAGATCGCGCAGGAAAGCGCGCCAGTCGGATCGATGTTTCGGGCGCTCCGCGCTGCGGATCAAGGGCATGAATTCTTGCCCTGCGAGCATGCTTCGCAGAAGTGGAGGGTAGGCGTCGAGAGCGTCGCTTCTCATGGCGGCGTTGTCGTCAAGCGCCTTCATTTGCCTGCACGATCGTTGGGGACCATAGGGGGACTCCCTAGAGTTTCCATCTTCTGTTTGTCAATGAAAATTAAGTCGCCCGTGGGTAGTGGGCCATAACAGGAGTATGAGCAGGGCTGTTCAGCTGTGGCTCCTGGGTATTCAAAGGACTGCTTGCGGTGGAATTTTGTCGTGTCATTAGGCTGGATTTTGCCCAAATCGTGGGATCAGTTTTTCGGAGGAGTTCCACAGCGCGTGGCAACTCCGCTGAATTGGCGCCAACGTCAAGTATTTGATGCTTCGCCGAGCTTTTGGATTCGGAGGTATTCGTCTGATCACCATCAAGACGATGGAGCTTCATGCTTTCGGAACGCGCGCCAGATAGCGAGGTCATAGGAAATCTTGAGGACTCCGCATGCGACCAGAGGAGTCGCCAGGAGCCCTGCGGCAAACAGGGCTCCGCCAATGGTGGGAGCGGCTGCCGATGCCAGGCTCTTAGGCACTAAGGTGAAGCTAGCTGCGGCTGCCCGCTCTGCAGGCGTGACCACCGCCATCACAAAGGCGCTGCGCGCGGGGACATCCATTTGCGAGAGCAGCGAGCGAACGATCAGCAGGGCCAACACGGCATGCAGGTTCGATGAAAACGCCGCTGCGATCAGGCAGACGCTCGCCGGGATGTGCGTGAACACCATGGTGTTGAGCAGGCCGATGCGGCGCGCAAGTTTTGGAGCCGCAAGTTGCGAGGCGGCCGAACAAAGCCCCGACCAGAAAAAGAATTGCCCGGCCGATGCCACGGACATGTCGAATCGTTGGAACAGCCAAAGGGCCAGCAAGGAATTGACCACCAGTCCTCCCGCGAACGAGTCCACAGAAAACAGCATCGCCAGCCGGACCACGGTCTTTCGAGAAGGGCCAAGGTGAGCCGGAGGCTTGCGCTCCTCCTCGTGCGGCTTGGGCAACCGAAGGTAGAGAACCCAAACGGCCAGGCCTATGGCCCCGTAGAGGACGAACATGCTGCGCAAGGCGGCAAGCTGGGAGAGCCCTGCGTGGAAGGAGAGCCAGCCAGGCAATGCGGCAGCCAATGCTCCGACCGCCGACAGCAGCGAGCCCATCAGGCTATAGCGGGCGAACAAGGTAGTTCGGGATTCGCCTTCCGCAGCTTCGGCGATGCGGGCGTGTTCCAGGGGCAGGAAGAGACTCACATCCCCTGAGCTGGGATTGAGCGTGCCGACGAAGGCGATCAGAAGCAGGGGCCAGAACGCCGAGCTGGCCGCGAACGCGAAGCCGGTTGCGGCCATGAGCAAAGCCGCCCCAAGCAGCAGCCGCCCATGGTGGAAGCGATGCCCCCAGGCGCCGATGGCGATGGTCGCCAGGGCCGAGCCCAAGAGCGTAGCCGTGGCCAGCGCGCCCACCTCCCAGGCTCCCAGGCCCAAGGCGGCCAGGTAGGCGGGGAGCAGCACGGCCACATAGCCGTCCGCGAAGGCTCGCAGCGCCCGCCCCAGCAGAAGCGGTGCGGCGGAAGGATGCGCGCCTGTCGGCAGAAGCCAATGGCCCATCAAGCGACCGCCAGCCCTTTCGGCTTCGCTTGGCCAATGTCGCCACCGCAAGCCGCATAGAGTGCGTCATAGACGACCATGCCTTGCGCTAGCATCGCGTGGTCGTCTTGGAAATTGATCGACAACCCGCGTGAGATGGCCAGCAAGCCCTCGGCTTCCTTGGCGAGCTCTGGGCGTCCGGTGTCGGCGGCGCGCACGATCAAGGCGAGCTTGGCGATGGCAGGGTCCGCGATCCCGTAGCGCTCGATCACAGCGTCGAAGCTGCACAGCTCGCCATGATGTCCCAGCTCGGCTCCGGGAACGTCATAGGGGATGGCTCCGGTTTCGGCCGCGATGCGCGCGACATCGGCGGATGGGACATAGAGGAATTCGGGATCGGGGTCGATGAAGCGCGCGACCAGCCACGGGCAGGCGATGCGGTCGATCTTCGGGCGTTCGCGGGTGATCCATTTCATGGCGGCCTCCTGTTTGGGTCAGTGGGTCAACGGGTAGAGGGCCATGCCAGCGATGGCGGCAGCCAGCACCAGCAGGGGCTCGGGGAATTTCTTGAAGCGCCACAACAGGGCCGTGGCGGCGATGGCCAGTGCTGCGGTGGGGATGTCATTGACCGAGCGCGAGGCGATGACCGCCACCGATCCCGCGATGGCCCCCACCGCGGCGGCGGTGATGCCATCCACGAAGGCGATCACGGAGGGGTTCTTGCCCCACTTGCGGAAGCTCGGCGCGGCGGCGATGGTGATCAGGTAGCAGGGCAGGAAGGTGCCTGCGGCGGCCACGATGGCTCCCGGCATGCCTGCCACCATGTAGCCGATGAAGGCGGTGGTGATGACCACGGGCCCCGGCGTGATCATGGCCACCGCCACCGCGTCCACGAATTGCCGGTCGGTCAGCCAATGGTGCTCGGTCACAACCCCGCCGTAGAGGAAAGGCACGATCGCCAGGCCCGAGCCGAACACAAAGGCCCCTGCCTTGGCGAAGAAGATGCCGATTTGAACCAGCAGGCTCGGGTCGGAGAAGGCTCCCGAGAATGGGGCCAGCCAAGCGGGAGCGGCGATGGAGAGCGCATTGGCTCCTGGCTTGGGCTTGCGGCGGACGATCCAGACCAGGACGCCTGCGGCGATGAACAGCCAGGCGATTTCCGATTGGGTGGCGATGGTCACGGCCGCCAGCGCGGCGAAGATGGCCCACAGCAGCTTGTCCTTGCCCAGGCTCTTGGTGGCGAGCTTGTGGGCCCCGATGGCCATGATGCCGACCACGGCGGCGGCGACCCCGTAGAAGACGGCCGCCATCCAGGGCAGCCCGCCAAATGCTTGGTAGGCCCAGCCGATGGCCGCGACCATAAGGAACGAGGGCAGCACGAACGCCAGGCCCGCCACGGTCGCTCCGAGGATGCGGTGGTGGACGAAGCCTAGGTAGATCGCGAGCTGGGCGGCCAGCGGCCCCGGCGCGATCTGCGAGAAGGCCAAGCCCTCCTTGTAATCGGCATCGGTGATCCAGGCCTTGCCCTCGACCAGGTCGCGGCGCATGAACCCGACCAAGGCCACGGGACCTCCGAATCCGAAGGTGCCCAGCCGCAAGAAGTAGGCGGCCATTTGCCAGAGGGTGTAAGAGGGGGCTGAGGCAGCGGGCGCAGTCATGGCTTGGCTTTCACGGAGGTTGGGTCTTGTTGGAAATGGGCGAGCAGGCCGTCGAACACGCCGAAGGCGGCGGCGAGCAGCTTGTCGTCGTCTTCGAAAGTCGAGCGCAGTCCGGAGAGGACCGCTTCGAGGCCGGCAGCCTCGGGCGGCTGGATGCCGCCGACATCGAGGAAGTGGACGATCGCCCCAATGCGGCCCATCGCGGCATCGTCAAGTCCGAAGCTGGCAATCAAGACCTCGAAGGTCACGCGCGCGCCGACATGGGTGAAGGCAGCCCCGTCGAAGTCGAAGCCCAGGGCGGACTTTGGGCATTTCGAGGGCGCGTCCAGCCAAAGGAATTTGGCCTTGGCGTCGATGCGGCGGCGGATGAGCCACGCGCTGGCAAGCCGGTCCACCCATGGCCGCTTGCGGGTCGCCCAAGTCCGGCCCTTGTAGTCCTTCGGGTCGAGCAGCGCGATGGCTCCCTGCGATGCGGTCGGCTCTCCGGGGGACGCCAACTCGCGGGCGGCGGCCTCGAACTCCCGCAAGGCCTGCTCGGCCTGCCGCCTGGGCTCTCCTGGGAAGTAGTCGATGGCGCTCAGGGCGTCGAACGCCTTGGCGAGCTTGGCGGACTGCTTGAGCGCGGCGGCGGGCTCTTCGGGATCGAGGGCCAAGCGGGCATCGGCGATGCCCGCCAGCAATTCCGCGTAGGCCTCAGAGCGATCGAAGAGCTTTTCGAACTCCGCAGCGTCGGAGGGCGAAGCCCCCAGCACCAAGGCGGTTCCGCCCGAGCCCTGCACATCGGCCGCGATGGCTTCGAAGGCTTCGCGGCATGCTGGGCGATCCGGCAGCAGGTAGACGCCATCGCGCAAGGATGCGGAGCCCGTTGCCTTGATAGCTCGCCAAGCACGCATGCGGGCGGTGGCGTTTTCTGTGGGCAGGCTGGTGATGAGGGTGATCCAAGAGTCCATGTCGAATAATCTATTTGTATGTAGAGATATTTTCAATATTGTAGATGTAAATACATAAACCATCGTGCTGCATGGCGATCCTCGCCGTCCAAGCTGGGAAAATGGAGGCATGGAACACATGAAGTCGAATCCTGGGATCGCAGCCGCATTGGGCGCGGCCCTCTTGTTCGGAGCTGGCGCTCCGCTCGCCAAGCTGCTGTTGGAAGGCGCGGGGCCGTGGATGCTCGCGGGCATCTTCTACCTGGGCTCCGGTCTGGGCCTTTGGGCTTACAGGAGAGCATCCAGAGCGGCTCCCGCGAGGCTTCCCAGGGGAGAAGCGAAGTGGCTGGCCGGCGCTATTGCTTTCGGCGGGGTGGCAGGCCCTGTCCTGCTGATGCTAGGGCTCTCGGCCATGCCTGCTTCCGGCGCGTCACTGCTGCTCAATGCGGAGGGCGTCTTCACCGCCTTGCTGGCCTGGTTCGCATTCCATGAGAACTTCGACCGCAGGATTGCCTTGGGCATGGTCGCTATCGCCGCTGGAGCCTTGCTGCTGAGCTGGCCGGAGCAAGCGGACTTCGCAGGACTTTGGCCCGCCTTGGCGATCCTGGGGGCTTGCTTCTGCTGGGGCATCGACAACAACCTGACCCGCAAGGTTTCTCTGAGCGATGCGACCTGGATCGCATCAGTCAAAGGCCTGTGCGCGGGATCGGTCAATCTCGCCTTGGCTCTGATCGTCGGGGATGCCTTGCCATCGGCTGCTTCGATCGGAGCGGCGATGCTGGTGGGCTTTCTGGCCTACGGCGTGAGCCTGGCCTTGTTCGTGGTGGGCCTGCGCCACCTGGGTGCGGCCAGGACCGGGGCCTACTTCTCGGTCGCGCCCTTCTTCGGGGCCATCCTCGCTCTGGCAGGCGGCGAGCCGATCACAGCGAAGCTCTTGGCTGCCGGCCTATTGATGGGCCTTGGCGTTTGGCTCCATTTGACGGAGAGCCACGCCCATGCCCATGTCCACGAGCCAATGGAGCACGCGCATGAGCACGCGCACGACGAGCACCATCAGCATGCGCATCCTTGGGCTCCGGGGCTCGCGATGAAGGCCGACGAGAAGCACACGCATCCGCATCGGCATGAGCCCATGGAGCATGAGCACGCGCATTTCCCCGACGCCCACCACCAGCATTCCCACTGAGGCAAGCGCTCCGCCAAGTTTTTGGAAAACGAGGCCATTTTGGCGGAGTCGGTTCCGCTTTTGAGGCGTTTGGCTCTCTGTAAAACAGCCTCCCTGTGAAGCAGGGTCTATCGGGCTGCTTCAAACTCCGCCAAGTCAGAGCCAAATTCAATGATGTTCTGCTGAAAATCCAGTATTCATGCGGGTTGCGATGCAATGCGCGAATGATGGGCCATCATGGGGGTGTGACCGCTCAGATCGCTCGCAAGCTTGGGCCTTTCCCTCTGGGAAACTGCCTTGTCTTCTATGTTTTCAGAGGGGAATTCCATCTTTTTCTATCAAGCCATGTTGTCCTGCGTTGCGCCTCTCACAAGCCACGTTGATCTGTCAAGCTTGCCGCCAAGCTGCCTGAAAGGGATGGCATGAATCTTGATCTGACCGAAGACCTTGTTCAGAAGGTGTCTCTGATGAAGATGCCCAAGGCTGGGTTGAAATTCGAACAGTGGCAGCCGACCGATAGCTCTAATTATCTCGTCTATGACACCAGCCGAAAGGCTCCGTCCGGATTCGCTGTCCGGGTGGGGCCAGGGCATCGGTATATGTGGTCGAGAAGATGGTCCGAGGCAAGAAGCCCAAGATCGATGTGGGGCTAGCCTGGGGCCAACGGGGACCCGAAATACCCCTGCCGCTTGTCAAGGCGAGGGACAAGGCTCGCGAGAAGGTCGCATTGACCGTCAAGCATGGGACCAACCCCAGCCCCAACCCCACCTTCTGATGAATATGCGAATAGTGTCCAGGGGGCACAGCTTTCGAACGGACGAGCGGTTCGAGACGCCCGGCAGGGACCGACGTGGAAAAGGGCAGACGGTTTCCTGGCGCGCAAGCCCCAGTGGAGTCCGCCCGAGGGCCTTGGGTGGAGCGCTCCCGGGCGCGACGGCTGAGGGTGCAATGCCGGGCCGACCGGCCAAGAAGTCAGCTCAAGCGGGTCAGACGCCGCAGCCTGGTCGCCTGCCCGGAGGAGTCGAGCGGCGCTTCGCGCTGCGGGAGCTCAACCGCAGCAGCCGCCAGCCCCCGCGGGCCCGCCTGTCTCTGGGTGTTGCATCGACGGGCACTTGACCGATCCGTAGCTGCAAAAGACGCAGCAATCGCCAGGGAGGGGCCGAAGGACAGAGTGGCACTCGCCGCATTCATGGAAGAACTGGCAAGCGTCGAGGGGCATTTCCAGCTCGGCTTGGTGGCCGCACAGAGGGCACGTGAGGACGGAGCGAGTTTGCATGTTGTCGCCTTATGCTACGCCGGCTACGCCGGCTACGCCGGCTACGCCGCTGGGCAGCCGCGAAAATTTTCGTTCGGTCTGGTCCCGAGCAGAACCGTCCCGGACGGTGTCTCCCCCAATCAAAACGAAGCTGGATGTTCCGGCGACTGCGAATTTCCTGGCCAGATCGATGCGCTGCGCAATGTCGGCGGGCATCAGGTTGCGATGGGTCTCGCGCAGCTTTTCGACCATCGGCCTCGTCGCCTGGCAAGGCCCGCGGCTCGCCGAGAAGAAGTAATGCAGCCGCCCCGAATCCCCCGAGGCTGGGCCGTCGATGGCAGAGGTGTCGGGTGCGGGCCGGCCGCCGCTTCGCTTTGCGCAAAACCACATCAGTGCTTGCATGGAAGCGAGTAGGGCGACGACGGCGAGGATTGCGATGGGAGCTCAACTCATGACTTGCCTCCGGCCTTGATTTTCGGTTGCGCGGCGGGTTCGCCGCCTCCCCCCAGAAGATACTCCCGCACCAATTCCCGCGCGCGATGCAGCCGGCT
The DNA here is from genome assembly GCF_900107605.1 of Acidovorax soli. Taxonomy (GTDB): domain Bacteria; phylum Pseudomonadota; class Gammaproteobacteria; order Burkholderiales; family Burkholderiaceae_C; genus Acidovorax; species Acidovorax soli. The sequence goes on from NZ_FNQJ01000016.1 coordinate 24,282, forward strand.
CTTGATCGCGGGGGCGTTCTCGTCGAGGCGCTCGGCGATCTCGGCGATGGTGAGCTCCTCGAAGTCGCGCAGCAGTATCACTTCGAGGTAGTGCGCTGGCAGGGACTCCAGGGCGTGCGCCAGGTCGATGCGAAGCGCGTCGTCCGAGCGGCAGGCGAGCTGCTGCTCTGCGATTTCCTCTTCGAGCGGCTCATGCCTGAACATCATGCGCTCGAGACGCCGGCACTCCCGTTTGATGACGACGAAGAGCCAGGAGGAGAAAGCGGCTGCGGCCTTCAGGCCCTTGACCTTGCGGGAGATCGTCAGCAGCGACTCTTGGACGGCGTCGTCGACGTCGCTCGCGTGGCAGTGCCTGCGGGCGTAGCGCCGGGCGTCGGCCTGGCACACCGCCAAAAGGCGGCCGATGGCGGCCGGGTCGCCCGTTTGAGCGGCCAGGATGAGAGGCGTGTGGTCAGCCGCCGTTGCCATGCTCAATGCCCCTTGTCGAGTTTGCGGCCGACCATGGCGCACATCGGGCAGAAGCCCACCAGGCCGGTCATGGCGAGGACCGCGCCCATGGCCCCCGCGGCCATGGCCAAGGGCGAGCCCCAGCTCATGGCGGCGAAAGCCAGGGCCATCGCACCCATGACGAGGCGAAGGATGCGTTCCCACGAGGGGACATTTTTGACGTAGAACATGGCGAGCTCCTTGGATAGTTTGTTTGAGGACGGTCCTCAGTGACTAAGAGGAGGCGCCGCGCTGAAACGGTTCGCGCGCCCGGCATTTATTTCACCGGCAGGCCATTTTCGCAAGTTGGTACTTGGGGCCGGCCAAGCCATCCTGGGGATGCGCTCAGGTGAGCTTGTAAGCGGCGAAGCGCTCGTCAACCTGTGTGCCGAAGGCGTGATTGGAGTAGTTGCTCAGGACCTTCACGGCGACGGCCAGGACGATGTAGAGGATCTGGCTTTCGGAAAAGCCCGCTTGCAGAAATGCATCGAGCTTGCCGCGTGACGGCTTGCCATTCGTGCGGACCAGGTCCTGTGTCAGCTCGTAGAGGGCGGCGAGCCTGGCGTCGGGGATCGGCTGGCCTTGGCGGATCGCCTCCAGGACCGGGCCGGGGACACCGGAGACCTTGTCGGCAATCATGCTGTGGGCGGCGGCGCAGTAGGTGCAGCCGTTGACCAGGCTCACGGCGAGGAACACGACCTCCTGCTCGGCAGGCGTGAAGCCCGACTCGCCCCTGAACTTGCCGTAGCCGCTCAGGTAGGTGTCCAGGATGGCCGGGGCATTTGCCATGTTGGCATACATGTTGGGGATGAAGCCGACCTGCTTGAGGGCGGTGTCGAGGATCTCCTTTTGGGGTCCTTGCGCTTGGGCATGGACGACGGAAGTCAGCGTCTTGAGATAGGCCATGGGTTTTCTCCTGGGGATGGTGGGGCCATCGCAGAGGGGTTTGCGATGGACTCGGCTTCATCGTAGGAGTGGAAGGGTCAACGAAGTTGACCGAGCGTCTCAATCGGATGTCCGGGCGTTCCGCCGTGCCACCTCAGCCGAATCAGTCCGCCATTGCACGCTGTTTGAGCCACTCCGAGGGCGATTGGCCGAACTTGCGCAGGAAGGCGCGATGCAAGGCGCTGGAGCTCCCGTAGCCCACGTCCAGGGCGGCGGTTTTGGCGGGAACGCCTTTGGACAGCAAGCGCTGCGCGAGCATCAGCCGCCACGACGAGAGGTAATCGGCGGGCGTGGCGCCGGTGACGCGCCGGAAGTGCTCGGCGAACCGCGCCCGCGACATGCCGGCTTGCGCCGCCAGCGAGCTCAAATCCCAAGAGCCCGAAGGACTCTGATGGATCGCGTCCAGTGCCTTGGCAAGCCTGGGGTCGGCCATGCCCGCGAGCGCGCCGCCCGAGACTTGCCCGCGCTCGATGCAATGCCTCAGCATGCGGATTGTCAGGACCTCGCAGAGCCGGTCGAGCACGGCTTGGCGACCGCTGCCCGCGCCGAACGCTTCAGAGAACATCAGCTCCAGGATCGGCTCTAGGCCTGGGCAGCCGTCGATCTCGATCAGCACCAGGTCGGGAAGGGAGTCGGAGATGGGGTTGCGCCCGCCCGCGCCCGTCAGCACCGTGGCGCAGACCACGTCGGCACCTTCGCGCTCGTTGGCCACCAGGCGGTGGCGCTCGGGGCGCGGCAGGTAGATCAGCGAGGGCCGCTCGATGAATACGTCGGGCTTTCCTGCGTTTACCAGGTTGACCGGGCCCCGCCTGACCACATGCAGGTGGCCCCGCTGCTCGTCGCGCTTGAAATCGTGCAGGCCGCAGATGTTGCCCGTGTAGAAAACGCCCGCGCGGAGGGCGAATTGAGAGAGGAGCCGGTCCAGGGGATCGCCCACAAGAGCGGCCTCCTCAGGCGGGTTGCGTCGCATGCTCGCCCTGCCTTGAAATTCAATTCGCCTGGGGAACCATCTGGCCGTCCAGGATGAAGATGCGGTCGGTGGGGTTGGCTGCCTTGATGTGGAGGGTGCCGGCGCCTTTGAGGCCCTTGAACGCGCCCGTGCCGGAGACGACTTCCCAGAACCCGTTGTCGTTGATCTGGGGCTTGCCGTCCTTGGCAGGAAGGAAGACGGCCCGCACGGTCCACTTGATGTAGGCGACGTTGCCTTCGCCCTTGGTGGCCACCAGGTAGCCGCTGGGGTCTCCAGCCACGCCCGGGATGATGTCGTGGCGGCCAAATTCGACGATCTGGGCGCCGTCGAGCAGGCCTGAGCCAGCGGCCGTGCCTTCGCGGCGAACCATCAGCACGAAGTGGCCCGAGCCATCCTTGAAGTCGAGCTGAATCTGCTCTTTGGGGACCATGGTGGCTTGCACGCTGAGCGGATCGGCCATGGCAGCCGAGCCGACAAGCATGCTCGCCGCGAGAAGACTGGCACTGGCGATTGCGCGAGGGAGAGAGACTGTCATTGGATTTCCTTTGGATGTGTTAGGGGTCAGCAAACCTGTATTCAGGCAATGTTTCAAGACGGAGCGGGTTTTGCTTTTGGGGGAGCGATGGCCCGCACAGTCTCGGCAAGCTCGTCAAATGTGTCGAAGACGTAATCGCAATCGGGATGCGGAGTCGGGTCCGGCGGGGGCTCGCAACCCCACTCCTCGGGTCTGCGGACGAAGGCGGTCTTGAAGCCGCATGCGCGCGCCGCGTTGAGGTCGAAGTTGTGACAAGCGACCATGAGGATGTCGGAAGGATCCATCGCGAGCCATTTGGCCGCTTGCCGGTAGGCCCTGGGGTCGGGCTTGTAGTAGCCGATGGCTTCGCAGGAGAGGACGGCGTCCCATGCGATGCCGTTGAGCCGCGACACATCCACCACCAGCGACAGCGGGAGCATGGTGAAGGAGATCGCGGGGATGATGCTGCGGATCTCGCGCAAGGGCGCGGCGAAATCGGGCCAGGTCGAAAGCCTGTGCCAGGTGTTCGCGATCCACGCCCGATCGGCTGGCGAAAACACGGACAGGCCGTTGGCGTTCAGGAGCTCTTCCAGCGCGTGGACGTGGACGTCGTCCATGTTGAATGCGGGTTGGACTTGGCCGACGATCCTCTTCATCGCGAGACGCCGATACTGGTTGGTCAACACGCCCCAGTCCCGCTCCTCACCATGCGCGCGACCCACCACGGCCAGCGCGTCGCGGATGCCGGTGTGCCAATCCAGCACGGTTCCGCCGGTATCGAAGGTTGCTGCTTTGATGGCCATAAAGATCCCAGGAAATCAGGGTTAGAAACGAGTGGTCCATTGCGTGAGCCAGGCCGGTGCATGATCCACCAGCCAGGTTTCGATGGGCTTGTCCGCCCCGGACAGGATCATCGCGGCCAAGGCAATCATGATGCCTCCCATGATCGTCTTGCCAGCCTTGCCGGCCTGCATGAGCGTTCCGCGCATCGCGCCATCGCGCCGCGCCCTACGTAGGCCAGCGCCACCGCGGGCAGCGCGGCACCGATGAGCTTGTCGAACTCGGCTTGGGTGTAGTGCTTGATCTCGCCGGCCGCGGCGATCAATGCGACGGCGGAGAGGGCGAGGATGGCGGCGGCCTGGGCGAGCTTCATGGGAAGCTTCTTGGCGCTTACTTGGATGGTTTGAAGGTTTTTTGCAGCGACGCGGTGTAGGCCGTCAAGGCCGCCAGCTCCTTGGAGTCCCAAGGCAGCGGCTTGGCGGCCATCGGCATGACCATGCAGCCCTGGACCATTTCGTCGAGATGGACGGTCTTGCGGCCGAACTGGTCCCGGGCCATGGCGACCGTGTGGGGATAGGGCTTGGCAAAGCTCACCTGGAACGCGCCATGGTTGGCGTGGCAGCTCGCGCAACTCATGCCGTTGGTGGAGAGCTTGGTGTCGTTGAAGAGCTTTTCTCCCAGCGCCACGTCGCCCGCCTTGGGCTGGTAGCCGGGCGGGCGAGTGATTTGAGCTCCCGGGTCGCCGGCCGCGAGGGCGGTCGAGGCGGCGAGGGCGCCCAGCAGCGAGCAGAGCAGGATGGAAGCGAGCTTTTTCATGGTGGTTCCTTGGAGTGTGTTTGGCTCTAAGAGGGGCCAGGGCGGCAAAAGGGTTCGCGGCCGGAGAAATATTTCTTTTGAACCGCCCCGTCGACTGGATCGGCGGCTCGAGGATCGCTCTGAGCGCGCTGCCGCTGCGGCTGTTTCCGTGGCCTGCCAACTATTTTTGAGTTCCCGCGAATCCGATCGCGGCCGGGACCCCTCTTAGCCTCCGAGGATCGTCCTCGCCACCGAAACCAACCCAAGGACTGGATATGAAGACAAGCTTGAAATTGACCCTGGCGGCGCTGACCGCCGCGACCCTGGCGCTGCCCGCCGCGGCCCAAGACAGGAAGGAAGGCGCCAAGTGCGCGCCCCAGGCCGGCCTGTCCAAGTGCGCTCCGAAGTGCGGCGCGAAAAAGTGCGCGCCCAAGAAGAACGCCGCGAAATGCGGCGCCAAGAAGTGCGCTCCGAAATGCGGCGCGAAGTGCGCGCCCAAGAGCTGAGCGAGATGTCCGCGGGCCGGCGCTCCAACGGGCGCTTGTCAAATGATCCCGGCGCTGGCCCACGCCTGCTTGCGGTCTATGGAGCCTTGGCAGAGCGGGGGGAGCATCTGTTGGGCGGCTTGCTTGGAGGCGCGCTCCCGAAGCAATGGAGCCACTACCCTGAGGACGACGCGATCGACGCGGGCCGCGGCTACCAGTGGTTCTACCACTCGCACAGCCCCGAGGACCGCCCCGGCGCCATCGAGCATGGGCACATCCATCTCTTTGCCAGGCGTCCGCTGTGGGGGCGGAGGCTGCAATCGCGCTCCGAAAAGGCGTTTGCGCGGCTCTGCGGGCAGCCGGCCTCGGACGCGCACACGCGACACCTGCTAGCCATCGGCTTCGACGCCAAGGGCCTGCCCATATCGCTATTCACGGTCAACAGTTGGGTGACGGGGGATCTGATGCTGGGATCCGACCTCACGGTCGAGCTGCTGGCGTCGATGCAGCTTGAAACGGGCCACCCGGAGATAGACGCGGTGATCGAATCGACTGTCCGCATGTGCCTGCCTGAGATCGCCCATCTGGTGTCGGCGCGGGATGAAGCTTTGGTGCTTCACGCAGGTCCGGACAAGCTCAACGCCCGGTCCTTGGAGTTGCTCTCGGAGCTGGCCGTCGACCTCGACGCGAAGCTGCGCATCGCTGTTTGCTCCAGGAAAACCATGGTGCATGCGGGTTTTCGAGGCATGCGCTCTTGATGCGCCATCATGGGGGTGGTGGCGTAGTCCAGGCGCAATGTTTCAGACGACAACTGTTTTTCTGAGAAACGCCATGGCATGGGTTTACAGGCAGCGTAGCTTCGAGACCAAAATGCCGAAAGCCGCCGTGTTGCGAGCATCGGCGGCTTTCTTGCCAGGGTCCTGTGCGAAGGAGCTATGGCTCCCCGCGATTGAGCACGGCTCGTCGCGAGCGTGGCTTCTCGGTGCGAAGGCGGGTCAGAACGGCGCGTCTTCGCCCTTGGCTGCGTCGGCCTGTGGGGTGGCAGATTCTGCCGTGTCCGCAGCGCCATCTGCTTCCTGGGTGTCGGTGGCAGCCGCCTGGCGCACGGCGGCCTTGTCACCCGCGCTCGCAAACTTGCTGTATTTGCCCAGGATGGGCACCAGCTGGCCGTAGATGCGCGGGTTGCCGGCCAGGCATTCGCGCTGCTCCAGAAAGTCGGCCTCACCTGTGAAATTGCCCACCAGGCCGCCGGCTTCCGTCACCAGCAGCGAGCCCGCCGCCACATCCCAGATCGACAGGCCGGTTTCAAAGAATCCATCGGTGAAACCCGCGGCAACGTAGGCCAGGTCCAGCGCGGCAGCGCCGGGACGGCGCAGGCCCGCGGTGCGCTGCATCACGTCGCTCATCATGGCCAGGTAGCTCTTGAAGTTGTCGCCCGGGCGGAAAGGAAAGCCGGTGGAGATCAGGCAGTCCTTGAGCTGGGTGCGCTTGCTCACGCGGATGCGGCGCTCGTTCAGGTAGGCGCCGCGGCCCTTGGTGGCCGTGAACAGGTCATTGCGCGAGGGGTCGTAAATCACGGCCTGCTCGATCTTGCCCTTCACGGCCAGCGCAATGCTGACGCAATAGACGGGAAAGCCATGGATGAAGTTGGTGGTGCCGTCCAGCGGGTCGATGATCCAGACGAACTCGGAATCCTTGGCGCCGTATTCGGTGCCCGATTCTTCGGCCAGGATGCCGTGGCCGGGGTAGGCCGTGAGCAGCGTCTCGATGATGATCTTTTCGGACGCGTGGTCCACTTCGGTCACGAAGTCGTTGATCTGCTTTTGCGAGATCCGCACCGATTCCACGTCCAGGGCCGCGCGGTTGATGATGGCGCCGGCGGCGCGTGCGGCCTTGATGGCCACGTTGAGCATGGGGTGCAGGGTGGACGACATAAATTGTGGGTGAAGGACAGGGGCCTTGGGACAAGGCGTGGACCGGCGATGCGGCGGCAAGGGGAAGGATTCTACCCGCTGCACCCAAAAACCGCTGGGCGCGGGGCGGGTACCAGGCTGCGGGGGCTCATCCATCTCCGCCATCCCGCAGATTCAGCGGCGCTTCAGGGCAGCTGCAGCCACTGGCCTTCGCGTGCGGTGGTTTGCTGCACCGGCCCCTGGCCCAGGCTGAACTCCACCATCAGGCTCTTGCGCTCACCGGGGGCGGGGTCTGCGCCGGCGAGCTGGTTGTCCACCGCCACTTCCAGCCGGCCGTCACGCACCAAGCTGCGCAGGCGCGCGGTGATGTCCACCTGGCGGTAACCGTTGCCGTAGAGGGCGCGCTCGATGTTGACGTAGCCGTGGTCTGCATCGTAGCGCCCGCCGCGCTGCTCCCACAGTTGGGCGCGGGCCTGCGCGATCCGCGATCCGTCGATCCAGCTGCCTTCGCCGTATTCGAGAATCTCGGGCTGGCTGCCAAATCCACCCAGCACGATCTGCAGGGTTTTGCGCTGGCCCGGCGCCGGGTCGCCATTGAAGAGTTGGTTGTTCAGCTGGAAACGCTGCCCGCCCCGCAGCAGCTGGCGGATCTGTGGCGTCACATCGAAGCGCGATTGCGGCGTGCCATAGGTGGCCTGCCGGATGTCGAGAGGGTCCCGGTCAGCGTAGCCATACCTGCCCTGGTCCTCGCCATTCCAGCCTTGCCGGTCATCGTTGTCGTAGCCCCGGCCCCAGCGGCCGCTGCGCCAGCCCGTGAACTGCGCGCCATCCACCCAGCTGTATTCGCTGAAGTCGAAGTTGCGGGGCTGGCCGTCGGGTCCCCGGGCATGGATGCGCAGCATCTTGCGCAGGCCGGGGGCCGGGTCGGCGCCGAACAGGTCATTGGTGAGCCGAAAGCGCTGGTCGCGGCGGGCCAGTTGCCGCAGACGGTCGGTGACGTCGATGCTGTACTGGTCGGTGCCATAGACCGCCTGCAGGATCTGGTAGGGGCCTTCGTCGCGCTGCGCCCAGGCCGTGGACGACAGCAGCAGGGCAAACGCCAGCAGCAGCCAGCTGCCCAGGGTTCTGGCGATGGAGGAGGGAGCGTGCATGGAGGGATGGTTGAAAGTGGGAAAGCGGTGGAGTGAGGTGCGAGGTGCCAAAGCGACCTTCAACAGGCCCTTAACGTCCGGGTCGCCACACCAGTGCACAACGCCCATGCCACGCACAGAGTTTTACACCCACGCAGGGTGCGCGGCCCTGCAGGCGGCGCCCGGCCGCTGGGGCTGGCACCTCCGCCCGGCCCGGCCCGGGCCAGCGGCGACAATGGCGCATGCCCCGGTGGCCCCTTGTTTCTTTCTGATTTCTCCATGCGTACCCGATTCATCCTCATTCAAACCAGCCACGCCGGCAATGTGGGCGCCGCCGCCCGCGCCATGAAAACCATGGGTTTTGACGACCTGGTGCTGGTGGCGCCGCGCTGGTCCAATGTGCTGCGGCGCGAGGAAACCATCCAGCGCGCCAGCGGCGCTCTCGATGTGCTGGAGAACGCACGCATCGTCGCCACGCTGGACGAAGCGCTCGATGGCGTCAGCCACCTGTGCGCCACCGCCATGACGCCACGCGACTTTGGCCCGCCCACGGCCAGTCCCCGCGCGCACTTTGAAATGCTCCTGAAAAGAGAGCATTCAGCGATGAGTAGACAAGCGCTGGAGGTCGAAAATGCTGTAAAGCCAGACGGTGCGGCGGCTGAGTCGGGCGTGGCCTTTCTGTTTGGCTCCGAACGCTTCGGCATGGCCAACGAGGATGTGTACCGCTGCCATGTGGCGCTGTCGATTCCCACCAACCCGGGTTTTGGCTCGCTCAACCTGGGCGCGGCCATCCAGGTGATCGCCTACGAATGGCGCCAGGCGCTGGGCGGGTTTGCGGTGCAGGAGGCCACGCCCGCCCGCGTGCAGGCCGATGCCGCCCAGGTGGCCGGGATGCTGGCCCACTGGGAGCAGGCGCTCACCGGCATCGGTTTTCTCGACCCCGCCGCGCCCAAGAAGCTCATGCCGCGGCTGAACCAGCTTTTCAACCGCGCGCAACTGAGTCCGGAGGAAATCCACATCCTGCGTGGTGTCGCCAAAGCCATGCTCGAGACGGCCCAAGCGAAACGATAGACTGCGTTTTCCATTTACCAATAACCATAACAACCATGCTGGCCCGTCTGCGCTCCGATATCCAGTGCATCCTCGATCGCGATCCTGCCGCGCGCAGCACGTGGGAGGTGGTCACCTGTTATCCGGGCCTGCACGCGATCTGGCTGCACCGCCCGGCCCACTGGTGCTGGCACCATGGCCTCAAATGGCTGGGGCGCTTCATCTCGCACTTTGCACGCTGGTTCACCGGCATCGAGATCCACCCCGGCGCCAAGATCGGCGAGCGTGTTTTCTTCGACCACGCCATGGGCGTGGTGGTGGGCGAGACGGCAGAAATCGGCGACGGCTGCACCATCTACCAGGGCGTCACGCTGGGCGGCACCTCGCTGTACAAGGGCGCCAAGCGCCATCCCACGCTGGGCCGCGACGTGGTGGTGAGTGCCGGCGCCAAGGTGCTGGGCGGTTTCGAAGTGGGCGATGGCGCCAAGATCGGCAGCAACGCCGTGGTCATCAAGCCGGTGCCCGCGGGCGCCACGGCGGTGGGCATTCCGGCACGCATCATCCCGTCCAAAGCGGGCGAAAGTGCCGACGTGACCGAGCCGCAGCAGCCGCGCAAGTTCACGACCTACGGCATCACGCAAGAGGACGACCCGCTCTCCCAGGCCATGCGCGGCCTGATCGACAACGCCTCCTCGCAAGAGCACCAGATCGCGCTGCTCTGGCAGGCCATCGAAAAGCTGTCGGAGTGCGTCAAGACGGGCGATTGCGTGCCCGACGATGCGGCGCTCAAGGAGCAGTTCGAGGCCGGCAAGCTGAGCGACCTCGTGGGCAAGTAGCCGCAGCCGGCTATGCGCAAAAAAGAAGCACGCCATTGGCGTGCTTCTTTTTTACACCTGCCAGCGCTGGATGGATAGGCGCTGGAGGCCTATTGGCTCAAAACCCAGGGCACAGGCCGTTCAGAACGGCTTGATCGCGATCTTGAGCACGCCATCGCGCTGGTGGGCAAACAGGTCGTAGGCCTCGACGATGTCGTCGAGCTTGCGCTGGTGCGTCACCAGCACGCCCAGGTCCAGGCGGTTGGCGGCAATCACGTTCATCAGGCGGCGCATGCGCTCCTTGCCGCCGGGGCACAGCGCGGTGCGGATGGTGTGGTCGCCCAGGCCCGCCGCAAACTGCGCCAGCGGGATCGACAGATCTTCCGAGTACACGCCCAGGCTCGACAGCGTGCCACCGGGCTTGAGCACCTTCATGGCCTGGCCAAAGGTGGCCTGCGTGCCCAGCGCCTCGATGGAGCTGTCGGCGCCCTTGCCACCGGTGAGCTTCATCACCTCATCGACCACGTCCACATTGCGGAAATTCAGCGTCACGTCGGCGCCCATTTTCTTGGCGATGCCCAGGCGGTGGTCGTTGCCATCCACGGCGATGATGGTGGTGGCCCCCAGCAGGCGTGCGCCCGCCGTGGCGCACAGGCCAATGGGCCCCTGCGCAAACACCACCACGGTGTCGCCAATGCGGATGTTGGCGTTTTCGGCGCCCTTGAAGCCGGTGGACATGATGTCCGGGCACATCAGCACCTGCTCATCGGTCAGGCCATCGGGGATGGGGGCCAGGTTGGCCTGGGCATCGGGCACCAGCACGTACTCGGCCTGGGTGCCGTCGATCAGGTTGCCAAAACGCCAGCCGGCCGTGGCCTTGTAGCCATGGCAGCCGCACAGGCCTTGCGGCACCAGGTAGCTGCCGTCCTGGCTGGGGTAGCCGTCTTGCGCCGCGTAGCTGTTGAAGTTGGGGCAGATGGCGCCGGCAATCACGCGCTGGCCCTCGGTGTAGCCCTGCACCGCGCTGCCCAGCTTCTCGATCACGCCCACGGGCTCGTGCCCCACGGTCAGGCCCTTGGCCACCGGGTATTCGCCCTTGAGGATGTGCACGTCGGTGCCGCAGATCGTGGTGGTGGTGATGCGCACCAGGGCATCGTTGGGGCCCACGTCGGGGATGGGCTTGTCGGTCAGCTCGATGCGGCCGGGTTCGACGAACACGGCGGCTTTCATCATGGAAGGCATGGCGGTTTCCTTGGAGGCTGGGGTTGAACAACCTGCCGAGGCTATATCGCAATGGTGCCAGTGGGGTGACGGAGGTGGGCGGGCTTGTCCCAGATCAAGAAGCGGCGGCGGCTGGCGCCGTGTTGCTGCGCCCAAATGCAGCAAAACTGATAGCTGTCTGCGCTGATGAATGAGGGGCCAGGGGCTGATCTGGCTTGCGGTCAGGTGCGGGCGGACCGGATGGCGTTCTTGGGCCGGAACGCCTTGCACACGGAGTCGTGCGTTTCAAGATACGGCCCGCCGATCAGGTCGATGCAGTAGGGCACGGCCGCAAAGATGCCGGCCACCAGCGGCTGGCCGTCGGCGTCTTTCAGGCCTTCCAGCGTTTCGGCAATCGCCTTGGGCTGGCCGGGCAGGTTGATGATGAGGCTTTGGTCGCGCACCACGGCCACCTGTCGCGACAGGATGGCGGTGGGCACGAACTTCAGGCTGATCTGGCGCATCTGCTCGCCAAAGCCCGGCATCTCCTTGTGCGCCACGGCCAGCGTGGCCTCGGGCGTCACGTCGCGCAGGGCCGGACCCGTGCCGCCGGTGGTCAGCACCAGGCTGCAGCCCGCGTTGACCAGGGCGATCAGCGTGGCGCTGATGGTGTCCTGCTCGTCGGGGATCAGGCGCGGCTCGAAGGTGATGGGGTTGCGCAGGGCGCGGGTCAGCCAGTCCTGCAGGGCCGGCAGGCCCTTGTCTTCATACACGCCGGTGCTGGCGCGGTCGCTGATCGAGACGATGCCGATCTTGACCGGGTCGTGGATGGCTTCAGTCATCGTGCTCGTCCTCCTCGGGCTGCTCGTCGGGGCCGGCCGCGCCGCCGAGGTGCTCGCGCACCAGCTGGAACAGCTCGCGGTAGGCCCGGCCCTTGCGCGGGGCCAGGCCCTCGGAGACCTGCACGTTGGCGGTCTTGCCGGCTGGCGTGGCGTCCTTGCGCGCCTGGCGGATCAGGGCGCGCAGTTGCTGGGTGTCGGTGTCGGGGTGTTCGGCCATCCAGGGGGCCAGGGCTGCGTCGTCGGCAATCAGCCGGTCGCGCCAGTGCTCGGCCAGGTGCAGCGCCAGTTTTTCGCTGGCCGAGCCCTTGTGCTGCTCTTCCAGTGCCTGGCGGGCGGCCTGCACCAGCTCGGGTTCGAGCTTGCGCATGAGCTTGCCCACGTACTGCATCTGGCGGCGCTTGCCCTCGAAGTTGGTGATGCGCCGGGCCTCGGCCAGCGCCTCCACCAGCTTGTCGGGCAGGCCCACGGCGTCGAACAGGTCGGTGCGCAGTGTCAGCAGCTCCTTGCCCAGGTCTTGCAGCTCGTCGCTTTCGCGCTTGAGATCGGTGCGGCTGGCATCGGGTGTGCCTTTGAGTTCGGCCTTGAGCTGGATGTCCATTTCGCTGCCTTCGGCAACGAACTGGCCTCGCACAAAGTAGCCTTTTTTGGGTTTGCGTGACATGGGTGGGGGCAAAGAGAGAGGTGGCGCAGCGCGCACCACAGCGGCAAGTATCATAGCCGCCGCTATGAACAAACCCACCCAACGCGCCTCCCGCGCCACTGGCGCTGCGGCCTCCGCCCCAGTCGCCGCGATTTCGCCCGCTCCGGAGCGCGGCTTCAGCTACAGCCGTCCGTTCTTTGAAGACCTGGTGGACCGTGCCTTGGCGCATGCCAAGAAACTGGGTGCCACCGACGCAGGCGCCGAGGCCTCCGAGGGTTGTGGCCTGTCGGTCAGTGTGCGCAAGGGCGAGCTGGAGAACGTGGAGCGCAACCGCGACAAGTCGCTGGGCGTGACGGTGTACATCGGCCACCGCCGTGGCAATGCCAGCACGTCGGACTTTTCGGACAAGGCCGTCGAGCAGACCGTGCAGGCCGCCTACGACATCGCCCGCTTCACCGCCGAAGACCCCATGGCCGGCCTGCCCGACGAGGCCGACATTGCACCGGCCGATACGCACCGCGACCTGGACCTGTTCCATCCCTGGGCCATCACCAGCGAAGAGGCCGCGCAACTGGCCATGGCGTGCGAGGCCGCCGCCCTCAAGACCCACCGCCGCATCACCAACAGCGAAGGTGCCGGCGTGTCGGCACAGCAAAGCCATTTCTTCAGCGCGCACACGCGGGGCTTTCGGGGTGGCTATGCCAGCTCGCGCCACAGCTTTTCGGTGTCCCCCATCGCCTCGCTGCCCGGCCGCAATGCCGAGATGCAGCGCGATGCCTGGTACAGCTCCATGCGCAACGCGGCCGAACTGGCCTCGCCCGAGGCCGTGGGCCGCTATGCCGCACAGCGCGCGCTTGCCCGCCTCGGGTCACGCAAGATTCCCACCACGCAATGCCCGGTACTGTTTGAATCGTCCCTGGCTGCCGGCCTGCTGGGCGGTTTTGTGCAGGCCGTGAGTGGCGGCTCGCTCTACCGCAAGAGCAGCTTCTTGCTCGATTCGCTGGGCAAGATGGTGTTTCCCAAGCACATCGACATTCTGGAGGACCCGTTTGTGCTGCGTGGCAAGGGCAGCTCGCCCTTTGACGAAGAAGGCGTGCGCGTGGCCCCGCGCAAGGTGGTGCAGGGCGGGCGGGTGCAGGGCTATTTCCTGTCCAGCTACTCGGCGCGCAAGCTGGGCATGAAGACCACGGGCAATGCCGGTGGATCGCACAACCTGGTGATGACCTCGCGCCTCACGCAGGCCGGCGACAACCTCGATGCCATGCTGCAGAAGCTGGGCACGGGCCTTTTTGTGGTGGAGCTGATGGGCCAGGGCGTGAACTACGTGACGGGCGACTACTCGCGCGGCGCCAGCGGCTTCTGGGTGGAGAACGGCAAGATCGCCTTCCCCGTGCACGAGATCACCATCGCGGGCAACCTCAAGGACATGCTCAAGGGCATCGAGGCCGTGGGCGCCGACACCTACAACTACGGTGCCAAGACCGTGGGCTCCATCCTGGTCAACCGCATGAAGGTGGCGGGCAGCTGATAACTGGCTGGCGACAAGGCCTCACGCAAAAAGGCTCCTGGGTTCCCGGAGCCTTTTTGTTGGGTGTGGTGCTTGCGGAGCGCCGGCGAGGTTTCGCAGCACCCTGCATGCCGCTTAATACGCCGCGCTGGCCCTGGCCGGTGCTGCCGCAGCGGTGGCACCGGCAAACTGCCCGCGCAGCTTGCGCGCTGCATTGGCAAACATCAGCACATCCACCCCCACGGCCACAAAGGTGCAGCCCAAGTCCAGGTAGCGCTGGGCCAGCACAGGGTCCGAGGTGAGGGTACCCGCCGCCTTGCCGCTGGCGATGATGGTCTTCATGGCGCCCTCGATGGCGGCCTGCACCTCGGGGTGCCCAGGGTTGCCCCGGTGGCCCATCGATGCGGCCAGATCGGCGGGGCCGATGAACACGCCGTGCACGCCATCCACCGCGCAAATGGCCTCCAGGTGGGTGAGGGCCGTCACTGTTTCGGCCTGCACCAGCAGGCAGACTTCGTCGTCGGCCACCGAGAGGTAGTCGCTGCGGCTGCTCCACATCGACGAGCGCCCCACGGCACTGCCCACGCCGCGAATGCCCAGGGGCGGGTACTGCGTGGCCGCCACAATGCTGCGCGCCTGTTCGGCCGTGTCCACCATGGGCACCAGCAGCGTTTTGGCGCCGATGTCCAGCATCTGCTTGATGAGGGCGGTGCTGCCTTCCACCAGGCGCACGATGGGGTGCGACGGGTGCGCTGCCACCGCCTGCAGCGCGCCCATGGTGCTGCGCAGGTCGTTGGGGGCGTGCTCGCCGTCGATCAGCAGCCAGTCGTAGCCGGTGGTGGCGGCGGCTTCGGCCAGGTACGGGTCGGCCATCGACAGCCACAGGCCGATTTGCGGGCGGCGCTCGGCCAGGGCGGTTTTGAAGGGGTTGTGGGCTGGCATGGTTCTGTGGGGGCAATAAGAGGCTCGGCGCGTGCTGCAGACAGTGCAGGCGTTTCGGGCGGTGCTTTGGTTTCGGTGGGTGAATTCTCAGGCCATGCGGTGCTGGGCAGGTGCACCTGGGCCGGTGAGGTGGTCCACGATGTTGCGTGCCGTGATGGTGGACACCTGCAGCGACGCCCCCCTTGTCACGCCCGCCACATGCGGCGTGAGCAAGGCATTGGGCAGCTGGGCCAGGGGGTGGGTGGCGGGCAGGGGTTCGGTGTCAAAGGTGTCCAGGCCCGCGCCTTCGAGATGGCCGCTGCGCAGGGCTTCCACCAGGGCCGCTTCGTCCACTACCGGGCCGCGCGCGGTGTTGATGAGGAGGCTGCCCTGGGGCAGCAGCGCCAGCTCCCGTGCACCGATGAGGCCCCGGGTGCGCTCGGTCAGCGGGCAGTGCAGGCTCAGGATGTTCACCTGGGGCAGCAGCTGGTGCAGATCGGGTTCGGTGGCAAAGCCATCGGCCTGGCCATGGGGGCGCAGCACCAGCACGCGCGCGCCCAGCGCGGCGGTCAGTTGCGCCGTGCCCCGGCCAATGGCGCCGTAGCCAATGATGCCCACCGTGGCATCGCGAAAATCGCGGCCCTGCCAGGCGCTGGGGGCCCACTGGCCAGCGCGCACCATGCGGTCCAGCAGGGGCAGCTGGCGCGCCAGGGCCAGCATCAGGGCCGCGGCATGCTCGGCCACGGCGCGGGCGTTGGCTCCTGGGGCCACGGCCACCGCCACACCGCGCGCGCGGGCGGCTTCCAGGTCAATGCCGTCCACCCCTGCGCCGTTTTTGGCCACCAGGCGCAGCGCAGGTGCGGCTTGCAGTACCCGCTGGCTCACAGGCTTGATGCCGCGCACCAGCAGCACTTGGGCACCGGTCTCCAGCAGCCGGGCGATCAGGTGGTCTTCGGTGATGGGCTCGGCCATGAAGTGGATCTGGCCGCCTGCGGCTTGTACCAGCGCCTGGGCTTCAGGGGCCCAGTGCGCGGCGGTGACGAGTACGTGGAAAGTGGCTTGGCTCATGCTTGGTTCAGGGTTGTTGTGTGGCCCAGTCTGGCTGCAGGCGGACGTGGCGGATGTGCTGGCGGAATACGGTGTAGGCCAGGTGCAGGGTGCCGTCGGCATCCTGGCGCAGCGAGGGGTAGGAGTATTCGCGGTTGCGGCCGCGCTCGGAGTCGTTGCTCATGCACCAGCCGTCGCCCACTTCCAGGTGGCGCTGCCAGGGCCAGGTCAGGCCATCGTCGGCCGACAGGGCCAGCGTCATGGGCGCGCGCGGTGCGCCCCAGAAGGCCTTGCGTGCGGGCGGGGCGGCCACGGTGGCGCCCTGGGCGCCTTCGCCGGTGTCTTCCAGCTCGTCGTACAGCGACTCGCGCCGCTCGGTGGCGTTGGCGGCGCTGCTGGCGTTGAAGATCATGGCCAGGCGCCCATCGGCCAGGCGCAGGGCCTGCACCGACGAGTTGTTGTTGGGGAGCTGGGTGGGCTGGGGTGTTTGCCAGGTCAGGCCGCCATCGTCGCTTTGGGTGCGGTAGATGTGATCGGCCCAGCGGCTGCGGAAGAACGCCAGCAGGCTTTGGCCGTTGGCCGCCGGCACGATGTTCATGTGCACACAGCCCAGGCTGCCGGGCAGGCTGATGCGCTGCCAGGTGCGGCCCTGGTCGGTGGAGCGCAGCACGCCGCTGTCGTCGTGGCTGCCGTCCCAGGGCTGGCCTGCTTCGGCCCGGCAGTAAAACACGGGCAGCAGCCAGCTGCCGTCGTGGTGCACATGGATGGGCTGGCGCACAAAGGTGCCGGCGGGGGCGTCGGCCAGGGTCTCTGTGGGCGACCAGGTCTGGCCGTGATCGGTCGAGCGGCGCACGCGCACCACGGCGGTGTTCTGGTGGCCCGACTGCTGGGCCGTGTGCAGCAGCCACAGGGTGCCATCGGGGGCCGGGAAGAGCACGGGGTTTTGCTCTGACCGCTCAGCGTCGTGCGACAGCTGCACGGGCTCGGACCACTGCCGGGTCCCGGGAGCCAGGCGGGACATGAAGACCGAGATGTCCGAGCGCCCCTCCATCGAGCCGCCAAACCACACGCAGGCCAGGGCGCCATCGCCCAGCACCATCAGGTTGGCGGCGTGGGCCTGAACGCGGGGGGAGGGCAGGTCGGCCACCTGGCGGGTGGCGTCATCGGGGTGCTGTTGCAGCAGGCCGTCGGGCATGGGTGTCTCCAAAGGGTGTGTAGTGATGTCTGGCGTTGCCGCAGGCTGCCCCTCCTGGCACCACGCGCCAGGAGAGTGTCGTCGTCAGTCGGCCTTGATCTTGGCGGTCTTGATCAGGTTGCCCACGCGCTGGTATTCGGGGGCCAGGAAGGTGCGCAGCTCGCTCGCGTTGCCGCTGCCCACCGTCACGCCCAGGTCGCCCAGCTTGCTGGCCACTTCGGGCAGCTTGAGCGTCTTGGCCAGGGCGGCAGAGAGCTTGGCGCTCACATCGGCCGGGGTCTTGGCCGGAGCAAACAGCGCGTACCAGGCAGAGAACTCGAACTGCGGGTAGCCCAGCTCTGCCAGGGTGGGCACATCGGGCAGGTCGTGCAGGCGGGTGGCGCTGCCCACGGCCAGCGCCCGCACCTTGCCGCCGCGCAGCAGGGGCATGGAGTTGGTGGCGGTGTCAAAAATCACGGGCACGCGGCCGCCGATCAAATCGATGATGTGGGCGTTGCCGCCCTTGTAGGGCACGTGGGTCATGTTGACCTTGGCAATCGACAGGAAAAGCTCGCCCGCCAGATGAAGGGGTGAACCATTGCCCGACGAGCCGTACATGATGGCCTGCGGGTCTTTGCGGGCGGCATCCACCACCTCTTTGAGCGTCTTGTAGGGCGAGTCGGTAGCGGTGATGACGACGATGGGCGCGCGGCCGATCATGCCGATGGGCTCGAAGTCCTTCAGTGGGTCGTAGTCGGCCTTGAGCAGGTTGGGGCTGGCCGCGTGGGTGGCCAGGCCGCCCACCAGCAGGGTGTAGCCGTCGGCTGGAGCGCGCGCCACAATGCCCGCGCCCAGCAGGGCCCCGGCGCCGGGCTTGTTATCGACCACGGCGGGTGTGCCCAGCGCCTCGCCCATCTTCTGCCCGATCAGGCGCCCCAGCATGTCGTTGGCGCCACCGGCGGGGTAGGGCACCACCATGGTGATGGGTTTGCTCGGGAAGGGGGCTTGCGCATGCGCCAGGGGCAGGGCGCACGCCAGTGCCATGCCGGCGATGGCGCCCAGAATGGGCCGGCGTGAGAGGGCTTTGGTAATGCTCATGGGCTTGTCTCCTTGGTTGAATGGTTTGGGTGACCTGTTGCGTGGCCCGTCGTGGCGGACCTCTGTCGCGTCTTGTGCTGCGGGGCGTGGCTACCTCAATCCAGCTGCCCCTGGCAGACATACTTGGTGTGCAGGTAGTCGTCGAGCCCGTGCGTCGATCCCTCGCGCCCGTAGCCCGATTCCTTCACTCCGCCAAAGGGAGCGGCCTCGGCCGCCAGTGCCCCTTCGTTGATGCCGACGATGCCCGTCTCCAGCGCATCGGCCACGCGCCAGATGCGGCGCACGTTCTGGCTGTAGAAGTACCCCGCCAGCCCGAACGGGGTGTCGTTGGCCTGTGCAATCACCTCGGCCTCGTCGTCAAACACCGTCAGCGGCGCCACGGGGCCAAAGGTTTCCTCGCAGGCGCAGGCCATGCGGGCATCCGCCCCGCCGAGCACGGTGGGCGCGTAGTAGTTGGGGCCGAGGTGGGTCAGGCGCTGGCCGCCCGTGAGCACCTTGGCGCCCTTGGCCACGGCATCCTGCACATGGCGCTCGATCTTCTCCACCGCCCGGTCATTGATCATGGGGCCGATCTGCGAGGCCGGGTCGCTGGCCGGGCCCACCTTGAGCGCTGCCACCTTGCCCGCCAGCTTGGCGGCAAAGGCATCGAACACGCTGCGGTGCACAAACACCCGGTTGGGGCACACGCAGGTCTGGCCGCCGTTTCTGAACTTGGCGGCCATCAGGCCGTCCACCGCCGCATCCAGGTCGGCATCGTCAAACACGATGAAGGGTGCATTGCCCCCCAGCTCCAGCGAGAGCTTCTTGAGCGTGTCTGCACTGCGACGTGCCAGGTGCTTGCCCACCGGGGTGGAGCCGGTGAAGGTGATCTTGCGCACGCGGCCATCGTCCAGCCACACATCCACCACGGCCGGTGTGTTCTGGCGCGAGGCGGTGACGATGTTCAGCACCCCGGCAGGCACCCCGGCTTCATGGGCCAGCTGCACCAAAGCCAGGGAGGTCAGTGGCGTGTCTTCGGCCGGCTTGCAGACCACGGTGCAGCCTGCGGCCAGGGCCGGGGCGATCTTGCGGGCGATCATGGCGGCCGGGAAGTTCCAGGGCGTGATGGCGGCCACCACACCGACGGGCTCCTTCAGGGCCAACATGCGGCGGCCGGAGACCGGGGCGGGAATGACTTCGCCATTCATGCGCGTGGCCTCTTCGCCAAACCATTCGATGTAGCTGGCCGCATAGGTCACCTCGCCCTTGCCTTCGGCCAGGGGCTTGCCCTGCTCCATGGAGATCAGGGCGCCCAGATCGTCCTGGTGGGCCAGCACGAGGTCGTTCCAGCGCTTGATGATGGCTGCGCGTTGCTTGGCGGGGACTTTGCGCCAGGTGGCAAAAGCGGCGTGGGCTGCGTCCAGGGCGGCGCGCGCCTCCACCGCACCCGAGTCGGGCACGGAGGTGATGACGGCGCCGGTGGCGGGGTTGGTCACATCCAGGCGGGTGGAGGTGCCTTCGCTCCACAGGCCGGCGATGAAGTTGGCGCTGCGGATGAGGTCGGCTCGGGTGAGGGTCAGGGATGCGGACATGGGTTTGAATGGAATGTGGCTCTGGCGTTCATCGGACAAGCGCTAGCAGCTATTTTTTTGGGAGCGTTTGGTTTCCCTTGTTCTTTCGCTGTGCCAGTGCAGGCGACTCAAGGGGGATCAACTGACTATCCCCATGTGCCATGGCACAAATTCGTGGTCACCCAGACCCAGCAGCTCGCTCTTGGTTTCCTCGCCGCTGGCATGGCGCAGGATCTGCGCAAAGATGCGCTGGCCCAGCTCGGGCACCGTGCACTCGCCGTCGATCACCACACCGCAGTTGATGTCCATGTCTTCCTCCAGCCGGGTGAACATGGGCGTGTTGCTGGCCAGCTTGATGGTGGGCGCGGGCTTGCTGCCGAACATGGAGCCACGGCCGGTGGTAAAGCAGATGAGCTGCGCGCCGCTGGCGATCTGGCCGGTGGAGGCCACGGGGTCGTAACCGGGCGAGTCCATGAACACAAAGCCGCTTTCGGTGATGGGCTCGGCGTATTCGTACACCGCGCGCAGCGGGGTGGTTCCGCCCTTCATGGCGCTGCCCAGCGATTTTTCAAAGATATTGGCCAGCCCGCCCGCCTGGTTGCCATGGCCCACCACGCCGTTGAACTGCGCGTTCTGGCCGGCGGTGTAGCGCTCCCACCAGGCCAGGCGGTCCAGCAGCTTCTGGCCCACCTCGGGGGTGATGGCGCGGCGCGTGAGCATGAACTCCACGCCGTGGATCTCGGGTGTTTCGCTCAGGATGGCGGTGCCGCCGTGGCGCACCAGAATGTCCATGGCCGCGCCCAGGCCGGGGTTGGCGGTGATGCCCGAGAAGCCATCCGAGCCGCCGCACTCCAGGCCAATCTTCAGGTGGCTGGCGCTCACGGTGGTGCGCCGTGCCTCGTTGGCGATGGGCAGCATTTCCTCGATGGCGCGGATGCCCGCCTCGATGGTCACGCGGGTGCCGCCCACCTCCTGCATCACCAGCGTGCGCATGAGCTTGCCTTCTTTGAGCCCCTGCGAATCGACCAGCGCGTCCACCTGGTTACGCTCGCAGCCCAGGCCCACGATGAGCACGCCCGCCAGGTTGGGGTGGCGTGCATAGCCTGCCAGCGTGCGGCGCAGCACATCAAAGTGCTCGCTGGGCGAGGACATGCCGCAGCCGCTGGTCTGCGCAAAGGCGGCCACGCCATCCACGTGGGGGTAGGCGGCCAGCCGCTCGGGCGTGAAGTGCGCGGCAATGCGCTTGATGACGGTGGCCGAGCAGTTCACCGACGACAGGATGCCGATGAAATTGCGCGTGCCCACGCCGCCCCCGGGCCGCACAAAACCCTGGAAGGTGGCGCGCTCGGCCTCGGGCACATAATGAACCGGCTGCACATCGGCGCCAAAGGCCGGGTCGCGGTAGTAGTCCACCAGCTGCAGGTTGTGGCTGTGCACGTAGTCGCCGGGCTCCAGGTCGCGCGTGGCCACGCCGATCACCGTGTCGTACTTCTTGACCTGCTCGCCCGCTGCAATGCGGCGCGCGGCAATCTTGTGCCCGGCAGGCACCTGGGCGCGCGTGCGCAGGCCCAGCTCCGGAATGTCCTGGCCCAGTGCCAGTGCGGTCTTGGCGACCAGCACGTTGTCGTTGGGGTGCAGGTGCAGCAGGGTGCTATCGGTGCGGGACATGGGGGCTTTCATCAATGGGGCCGAAAGGTGGCAGAGCCCACCAGGGGATCCCTGGGGCTCCGTGCGTCACCGTGCGCTCAGCTCTTCATCAGCTCGCGCAGCTTCAGTTTGTCGATCAGCACGGTCTCTTTCTGGTAGACGGTGTTCACGTACTTTTCGTAGTCGGGGCCGTCCAGGTACAGCAGCGGTGCGTCCAGCTTGTCGATCACGGTCTTGAACTCGGGGCTGGCCACGGCTTGCTTGAAGGCGTCGCGCAGCTTGGCCACGATGGCCGGGTCCACGCCCTTGGGGGCGCCAATGCCGTTGGGGGCGTCCACCACCACGTCGTAGCCCAGCTCGCGCAGGGTGGGCACGTCCTTGAAGCGGACCGTGCGCACATCGCCCCAGGTGGCCAGCAGGCGCAGCTTGCCGGCTTCGACATGCGGCGCCCACGAGCTGGAATCGGCCAGCGCATCCACATGGCCGCCCAGCACGCCCTGCAGCGCTTCGGCGCCGCCCTTGTAGGGCACGTGGTTGAGCTGGATGCCCGCCACGCTGGCGAACTCTTCCATGCCCACATGCGTGGCGCCGCCCACGCCCGCATGGGCGTAGCTCACCTTGCCGGGGTTGGCCTTGGCGTAGGCCACAAAGTCCTTGAGTGTCTTGAACGGCGAGCTGGCAGGCACCGCAATGCCAAAGGTCTGGCCCGAGGTGCGCGCGATGTAGGTGAAGTCCTTGCGCGGGTCGGCCTGCAGCGTGCCCAGCTGCGAGAAGCGCGTGACCGAGATGGGGATCTGCCCGATGGTGTAGCCATCGGCCTTGGCCGATGCCAGTGCCTTGGAGCCGATCATGCCGGAGGCTCCCGCCTTGTTCTCCACCGCAATGCTCTGGCCCAGGATGCGCCCGGCCACGGTGCACAGCGCGCGCATGGACTGGTCGGCCGTGCCGCCCGCGGGCCAGGGGCAGATGAAGGTGATGGGGCGCTCGGGCCATGCCTGTGCGAACAGGCGGCTGGACGTGGTGGCAAGGGTGGCGGCACCGAGGGCACCGAGGACGAACTGGCGCCGTCCATTGCGTGGAGTCTGCATGTTGGTCTCCTGTGGTTTCTTGAATCGAGAGCTGCGATTGTTCAAAACCGTTGCATAACAATCCAATGAAAATATGGACTGTCTTCATTGCATTTTGGTTATGTATCGTGCACAGCGACAGAAAACACGAACTCACAAGGACTCACCATGGCACAAATTGACCGTGTTCTGCGCAGCAACCTCAAGCTGAGGCACTTGCAGATGCTGGTGGCGCTCGACCAGTTTCGGCACCTGGGGCGTGCGGCGGAGTTCCTGTCGGTCACGCAGCCCGCCGTTTCCAAGACCCTGGCGGAAATCGAAAGCATGTTCGGCCTGCCGCTGTTCGAGCGCTCCACGCGCGGCACCGAGCCTACGCCAGCCGGCGCCAGCGTGGTGCGTTTTGCGCGCTCGGTGTTGGCAGGCTATGAGCGCACGCGCGATGAGATCGCGGCCGAGGCCAGTGGTGCGGCGGGTCGCACCAGCGTGGGCGCGATGGTGGTGGCCACGCCTGTGCTGCTGGCGCAGGCGGTGGCGCGGCTCAAGGCCCGCTCCGGCCACACCACCGTGCTCATCGAAGAGGGTGACCTCACGCGCCTGCTGCCCAAGCTGCGCCTGGGCGAGCTGGATCTGTTCGTGGGCCGGCTGGAGCCCGGCTACGCTTCACCCGACCTGGAGACCGAGGCGCTCTACCAAGACCCCATGGTGGCGGTGGTGTACCCCGGCCACCCGCTGGCCGGCAGGCGCAAGGTGCAGTGGGCGGACATTGCCAGCCAGCCCTGTGTGCTGCCCCCGCCATGGGCGTCTCTGCGGGTGAAGCTGGAGCAGCAGTTCTTTGCCCACAGCCTGCATCCGCCGGCTGACATCGTCGAGTCTGCCTCGTTCCTGTCGCAGATCTCCTTCCTGCGGCAGCGCGGTGCGGTGGCTTTCATGGCACGCACGGTGGCGCAGCATTTCGCGGGGCAGGGGATGGTGGCGGTGCTGAAGCTGCCGGTGGCGGTGGAGTTGCCGCCGGTGGGACTCATCACGCTGCGCGGGCAGCGGATGACGCCGGTGACGGCCTTGCTGGTCGGCTGCCTGAAGGAGGTGGCCGGGCCTGGAGACTCTCTGCAGGGAACTTGACTACCGTGCAGGGGCCGCCAGTGCGCATCCTGCTTGTCCATGCCTGCCCTCTCTTGTCGGACCAGTGCCGTCTGCACGCTGGGGGCGTCGTGAGGCCACTTTGGCGTGGGGTCGCCCTGCGGGCGACTCCAAGTCCGGTTGCAACGGGCGCGCAGTGAACGGGCTCAGCCCTTGGCAACATGCGCCGCAATGGCCTCACCCACCTGCGTGGTGTTGGCCGTGCCCCCCAGGTCCGGCGTGCGCGGCCCGCTCTTGATGGTTTCCTCGATGGAAGCCACGATGGCATCGTGCGCCTGCCTTCCAGCTCCCTGGCCTTGCGTGAGGAAGTCCAGCATCAGCGCCCCCGACCAGATCATTGCAATCGGGTTGGCAATGTTCTGACCGTAGATATCGGGCGCAGAGCCGTGCACGGGCTCGAACAGGCTGGGGAAGTTGCGCTCGGGGTTGAGGTTGGCCGAGGGCGCCAGGCCGATGGTGCCCGTGGTGGCGGGGCCCAGGTCGGAGAGGATGTCGCCGAACAGATTGGTGGCGGCCACCACGTCGAAGCGGCCCGGCTGCAGCACGAAGCGCGCGGTCAGGATGTCGATGTGCTGCTTGTCCAGCGTGACCGCGGGATAGGCCTGGGCCACATCCTCGGCGCGCTGGTCCCACCAGGGCATGCTGATGGCGATGCCGTTGCTCTTGGTGGCCAGGGTCACATGCTTCTTGGGGCGGCTCTGGGCGAGGTCGAAAGCGAACTTGAGCAGGCGGTGGGCGCCGTGGCGGGAGTAGACCGATTCCTGGATCACGATCTCGCGGTCGGTGCCTTCATACATCACGCCGCCCAGCGAGGTGTATTCGCCCTCGGTGTTCTCGCGCACCACGTAGTAGTCGATGTCGCCGGGTTGGCGGCCGGCCAGGGGGCAAGGCACGCCTTCGAACAGGCGCACGGGGCGCAGGTTGATGTACTGGTCAAACTCGCGGCGGAACTTGAGCAGTGAACCCCACAGCGAGACATGGTCGGGCACGGTGGCGGGCCAGCCCACGGCGCCGAAGAAGATGGCGTCCATGCCCGAGAGCTGGGCTTTCCAGTCGTCGGGCATCATTTTGCCGTGCTGGGCGTAGTAGTCGCAGCTGGCCCAGTCGATGGTGGTGGTTTCGAGCGGGATGCCGAAACGCTGCGCGGCGGCCTGCACCACCCGAAGGCCTTCGGGCATGACTTCCTTGCCAATGCCGTCGCCGGCGATCAGTGCGATGCGGTAGGTTTTCTCATGCTGGGTCATTGCTCGTTTCCTTGGTGGGGGGAGGTGCGCGACGATGGGTCGCCCGGTAGCGCAATTGTTCCAAACGCCCATGAAAACTACAATCCGCCAATCGTTATCTTATTCTTCACATATCGTGCATAAAAATCCCGCTGCCGAAGACCTGCGCGTATTCACGGCGGTGGTGCGCAAATCCAGCTTTGGCGCTGCCGCTACCGAGCTGGGCACCTCCCCGGCTTACGTCAGCAAGCGCATCCGCCTGCTGGAGCAGGACCTTCAGGTGAGGCTCTTGCACCGCACCACCCGCCGTGTGGCGGTGACGGAGGAGGGCGAGCGCGTCTTCCACTGGGCACAGCGCATCCTGGACGACATGGAACAGCTGCTGCAGGAGGTGGCCGTCACCCGCAGCGAGCCGCGCGGGTTGTTGCGGGTGAGCAGCAGCTTCGGCTTTGGCCGCCAGATCGTGGCGCCCGCGCTGTCGCGGCTGGTGGAGCAGCACCCTGGGCTGCAGGTGCGCCTGGAAGTGTTCGACCGGCTGGTGGACGTGGCGGGCGAAGGGTTTGACCTGGATGTGCGCGTGGGCGACGAGATTGCGCCGCACCTCATCGCCCGCCGCCTGGCGGACAACCACCGGGTGCTCTGCGCGGCGCCCGCCTACCTGCAGCGCAAGGGCACGCCGCGCACGGTGGCCGACCTGGCCGCGCACGACTGCCTGGTGATCAAGGAGCGCGACCATCCGTTCGGCGTGTGGCGCCTGCGCAGCGGGGCGCAGGAGGAGTCGGTGAAGGTGCGCGGCCCGCTGTCGGCCAACAACGGCGAGATGGCGGTGCAATGGGCGGTGGACGGGCGCGGCGTGGTGCTGCGCTCGCTGTGGGATGTGGGCGCGCAGCTGCAGGCCGGGCGCCTGGTGCAGCTGCTGCCACAGTGGCGGCAGGAGGCCAATGTGTGGGCCGTGTACCCCACGCGGCTGGAGCGCTCGGCCAAGGTGCGGGTGTGCGTGGAGTTTCTGCAGGAAATGTTTCGGCAGGAAGGGCTGGGCCTCGGCCTGCCGGCAGCCGATGGAATGCAGGGCGGATAGGGCAGGCACGGCGCGCGGAGCGCCGCGCCGCTACCGGCCTGCGCTGCGTGGCAGGGGGTGTGCCGATCCCAGCAGCGCCGGCAGCCGGGCGGCCAGCGTATCGATCACGACGCGCGTGCGGTGCGGCAGGGTCCGCGTGCTGGGCCACACGGCGTGCAGCGCGTAGCCATAGGGCTGCGCCTCATCGAAAAGCTTCACCAGCGTGCCTGCCGCCACTGCGGGTGCGGCCAGCCACTGCGGTATGCGGGTGATGTCCAGGCCCGCTTCCGCGCTCGCGGCCAGCACTTCCAGGCTGTCGCAGCGCACGCGAGCCGGCACCTCGAATTCGCGCAGCTCGCCCGTCGCACCGTCGTGGTAGGGCCACGATGGCGGCCGCTGTTCGTCGTGGCCATAGCAGGCAAAGCGGTGGCTGCCTGCAGTGTCCACCAGCGCCTGCCAGTGGGCCGGCCGCCCATGTCGTGCCAAATAGCCCGGGGCGGCGTACAGGCCCATCCACTGGTGCCCCAGCAGCCGGGCCGCCAGCGTGCTGCTGTCGGTGAGCGGCCCGCTGCGGATGGCCAGGTCTACCCGTTCCTCCACCAGGTCCACCCGGCGGTCGCTGAACTGCAGGTCCAGCCGAAGGCCCTCGTGGTCGCGTGCCAGGTCCAGTAGCAGGGGTGCGATGCAGACGCGCCCGAACAGCGCCGGCATGCTCATGCGCAGCGTGCCCACCGGGGCGTGGCGGCCGGCCTCTATGGCCGCATCGGCAGCGACCAACTCGTCCAGCGCGCGGCGGCAGCGCTCGTAATAGGCCTGGCCGTCATCCGTCAGGCTCTGGCTGCGCGTGGTGCGGTGGAACAGGCGCACGGCCAGCCGCTGCTCCAGCCGCGCAATGCTTTTGCCCACGGCCGAGCGGGTGCGGCCCAGGCGCGAGGCCGCCAGCGCAAAACTGCCCGCCTCCACCGCGGCGGCAAACGCTTCGATGCCCTGCAATCTTTCATTCATTGGCGAATTTTATTCGCCAGTTTTGGGAAAAATAAGAGTCACTAGTGATGTGAGGACGCCAATAGCATCGAGCCTGGTTTTTTCGTTTGTTTTTCCGGAGCTTGAACAACATGATCGACAGCACCCTCCCGTCCACCCTGCAACGCTGGCAACTGCCTCGCTTTGGCCTGCCCCACCTGGAGCGGGTTCAGACCCCTGTGCCGGCGCCGGCGCCCCACCAGATCCTGGTGCGCACCGAGGCCGTGGCCCTGAATTACCGTGACCTGCTCATGGCGCGGGACGGCATGGGCATGGCCTTGTCGTTTCCCTTCACGCCCGCATCCGACCTGGCCGGCACCGTGCTGGCCGTGGGCGAGGGCGTGACCCGCTGGCAGCCCGGCGACCGGGTGCTCAGCACCTTCTGGGGTGGCTGGCTGGATGGCGAGCGCCCTGCCAGCGCCGTGCCGCTGGGCGCGCCCGGCCCGGGCATGCTGGCATCGCACGTGCTGCTCGATGCCGATTGGGCCGTGGCGGCGCCCCACACGCTGGACGCGGCCGCCGCCAGTACCCTGCCTATCGCGGGACTCACGGCCTGGTTTGCGCTGGTGGAAACCGGCGGGCTGCGCGCGGGGCAGGCGGTGCTCATCCACGGTACGGGCGGGGTGGCCTTGTTTGGCGTGCAGGTGGCGCGCCTGCACGGGGCGATGCCCATCGTCGTTTCGGGCGATGCCGCCAAGCGCGAGCAGGTGCTTGCGCTGGGCGCCACCCACGCACTAGCGCGTGATGCTGACTGGCCGGCCCAGGTGCGGGCGCTGACGGGTGGGAGTGGCGCCGACCAGGTGCTGGAAACCGTGGGCGGCGCCAACCTGGGCCGCTCTCTTCAGGCGCTGCGCGCCGGCGGGCGCGTATCGGTCATCGGCACGCTGGCGGGCGACACGGTCAGCGGCTCGGTCTACGACTTCCTGAGGGGCCGGGCCACGGTGCAGGGCATCAGCGTGGGCCATCGCCGCGCGCTGGAGGAACTGGTGCGCGCCGTGGATGCCAACGGGCTGGAACCTGTCATTGCGGGCGAATACACCGCCGACGAAGTGCCCGCTGCTTTTGCGCACCTGGAGCGCGGCGCGTTTGGCAAGGTGGTAGTGCGCTTCTGATCGATGCCGATGCCTGTGTAGACGTCGGCATTCAGATGGGGTATGAACAAAAATAGCTGCCAGAGCTTCTATAAAAGCGCTGGCAACTATTAAAAGAGAAGCAAGCGTGCAGATGGCCTGGATCAGGCCATCAGCCCGCCAGCGCAGCCTTCACGGCAGCCGACACCTGGCCCATGTCGGCCTTGCCCGCCAGGCGGGTCTTGACGACGCCCATGACCTTTCCCATGTCGCCGGGGCCCGATGCGCCCAGTTCGGCCACGATGGCCTTCACGGTGGCCAGGGTTTCCTCGGCCGACATGCGCTCGGGCAGGTAGGTCTGCAGCACGGCCATTTCGGATTTTTCCTTGTCGGCCAGGTCCTGGCGGCCCGCGCCTTCAAAGGCGGTGATGCTGTCCTTGCGTTGCTTGATGAGTTTGTCCACGATGGCGACGATGGCCGCATCGTCCAGTACCACGCGCTCGTCCACTTCCTTTTGCTTCATGGCGGCCTGCAGCAGGCGGATGGTGCCCAGGCGCTCGCTGTCCTTGGCGCGCATGGCGGTTTTCATGTCTTCGGTGATCTGGTCTTTGAGGCTCATGGCGGCTTCCTTGGTTGGTTTTTAGACAAGAACAGGGGTTTGCCAAAAGGCTTTCTGGCTAGGCGTCAACGCCGTAGGCAGTAGTGTGGCTACGACAAGGCGTTGCAACGACGCCAGAAAGCCTTTTGGCAAACCCCAAAAACAAAAACCCGCGCTTGGCGTCCCTAGCGCGGGTTTGGCGGCTGTCCGATGAGGGACGGTGCCGAAGCGGTACTTAGTACAGCTTCTTGGGCAGTTGCATGCTGCGCACGCGCTTGTAGTGGCGCTTCACGGCAGCAGCCTTCTTGCGCTTGCGCTCGGCGGTGGGCTTTTCGTAGAACTCACGGGCGCGCAGGTCGGTCAGCAGGCCGAGCTTTTCAATGGTGCGCTTGAAGCGGCGCAGGGCAACGTCAAAGGGTTCGTTTTCTTTTACGCGGATCGTAGTCATTAGCTAATGTTTTCCAAATGGTGCCTGCAGAGGGGCTTGGGGAGATCGGGCCTCAAGTCCGTACAAAGCGGTTTCCCCGTCTGTAACTAGTATTTGGCCGACGGGGCATTGCCAGCAAAGCCGGAGATTATAGCCTTTATGCGCGCCCGTGGTGCAAGGGTTGCCCGTCTGTTCGCTGTCACCGCGCCAGGACGATGGTCTCCCGAGGGCGGGCTGCGCTGCAATGGCGCGGAAATTGCTTCATGTTGTAACACTCCTATTCATCGGTGGGGAGCCCTGGCCATCCGGCCGGGCGGCACCGCCGCAGACACCATGGCATTCATGCACCAAGTATCGGGTTGGCTGGGCCGGCTCAGTGTGGGCCGCAAGCTCATGCTCATCTATCTGCTGGACCTGACGGCGGTGATCTACGTCTCCAGCATCCTGATCCACGAGAAATACCTGGCCATTGACTTCACGCGCAAGGAGGTGGTGGGCACGACCTACGCGGAGGTGGTGCGCGACGGCCTGATGGGGCAGTTCCTGGAAGCATCGCAGCAGCCTCCGCTGGTGGCCGATGTGCTGACCCGCCTGGAGGTCGTGCGTGCGGCCCACGACGAGCCATTGAGCACGGCCGATGTGGCCCAGCGGTTTGGCGTGGCGCTGCAGCAGCTGGCTGGCCAGGCCCAGGGGGGCTCGCCCGCCGCTGATTCGCAGTCGCTCATCCACCTGCGCAGCCAGCTGCTGCGCGAGGGGCGCGAGCTGCTGACCACGGTGGGCAACCAGTCCAACCTCATCCTGGACCCTGACCTGGACAGCTACTACGTGATGTCGCTCGTGGTGCTGCGTTTTCCCGAGCTGCTGCAGGCGGTGCACGACACGGTGAGTTTCCTGAATGCCATGCCGTCGCGGCGTGGGCCGCAGTGGTCGTCGGAGCTGCTCACGCTGGCGGGGCGGCTGGACGCGGTAGCGCTGGGCATCGAGTCGGACTACAACCAGGCCTTCATTGCCGGCTCGCCCGAGATGCGCGCTGCGCTGGCCGGCCAGCGTGAGGCGCTCAAGAGCGCGCTGGCGGGGTTCCAGTCGCTGCTGCAAGGGGTGGCGGCGGGCGAGTCGGGCCTGGCGGTGGCACGGGTGGGCGTGCAGGAGGCCCTGGTGCTGGGCGCGCTGCGCGATGCCTGGTCGGTGGGCATCGGGGACCTGGAGCGTTTGCTGAACCTGCGCGCCGACAGCCTGTTCGCCCGCATGTGGCTGCACCTGGGCACGGCGGTGGTGCTGCTGGGCTGCATCCTGAGCCTGGTCACGCTGGTGGCCCGGCAGATCGCCAAGCCGCTGCAGCAGCTGGCCCGCGTGGCCGACGAGGTGCGCAGGAGCGGCGACCACCGGCTGCGCGCGCATTGGGTCAGCCGTGACGAAATCGGCCGCCTGGTCACGGCCTTCAACGAAATGCTGTCGCAGCTCGACCGCGACCGCCTGCTGCAGCAGGAGCTGGCCGCCCGCGCCCGCGCGGCCGAGGCGCAGCGCGAGCTGGTGGAGGCTTTCCCCATCCCCATGGTCGTCACGTCGATTCCCGATCATGAGGTGCTGCACTACAACGTGCCCGCCGTCCACTGGCTGGGCGGCCGCAAGACCGACCCCTGGGCCGTGGGGCTGGAGCCGGGCGTGCGCGCGCGTTTCTTTCAGCGCCTGGCGGACCAGGACTCGGTCGATGAATTCGATGTGCGCTGGAAGGGAAGCCACGAGCCCTCGTGGGCCATGCTGTCGGCGCGGCGCCTGCAGTTCCAGGGGCGCGATTCGGTGCTCACGACCTTCACGCCCATCAACGTGCGCAAGGCGATGGAGCGGCGCCTGGGGCTGTGGGCCAATGTGTTCGAGGCCTTGTCCGAGGGCCTCATCATCATGAATGTCGAGCAGCAGATCATCCGTGTGAACCAGGCGTTCTGCCGCAGCACGCACTACGACTTCTACGAGGTCGTCGGCGAGGACCTGGGCTTTTTGCTGGAAGAGACGGAGGCCGAGTTGCTGTCAGCGCAGATCCAGCGCGCCATGCTCGACAAGGAGTACTGGCAGGGCGAGGTGCGGTTTCGCCGCCGCTCGGGCGAAACCTACCCGGCCTGGCTCATGGTGTCGGCCTTGCGCGAGGGCAAGAGCAAGGGCGGCGCAGTGGCCAACCACATCGGCATTGCCATCGACATCACCGACCGTAAGCGCAGCGAGGAGCGCATCCAGTTCCTGGCCCACCACGACGTGCTCACCGAGCTGCCCAACCGCTCGCTGTGCGAGCAGCGCCTGCAGATGGCGCTGGAAGAGGCATCCATCACGGGCGAAAAGGTGGCGGTGTTGTTCATCGACCTGGACCGCTTCAAGGCCATCAACGACACGCTGGGCCACCACATTGGCGACGGCCTGCTGCGCTCGGTGGCCGCGCGCCTCACCCAGGCCGTGCGCAGCCGCGACACCGTGAGCCGCCTGGGGGGCGACGAGTTTGTGGTGGTGATGCGCGACGTGGCCGGGTGCGAGGATGTGCAGCAGCTGGTGGAGCGGCGGCTGATCCCGCTCATCCGCCAGAGCCATCCGGTGGACGGGCACGAGCTGAATGTGTCGTGCAGCGTGGGCATTGCCGTGCACCCCGACGACGGCAGCGACATCGACGAGCTGATGCGCCGCGCCGACGCCGCCATGTACGAGGCCAAGACCACCGGCCGCGATAGGGCGCTGTTCTATTCGATGGAGACCAACCAGCGCGCCGTGGCACGCCAGACCATGGAGCTGCAGCTGCGCCGTGCGCTGGAGCGCAACGAACTGAGCCTGCACTACCAGCCCCGCCTGAGCGCCCAGGGCGCCCAGCTGCTGGGCGTGGAGGCCCTGCTGCGCTGGACCAGCCCGGTGCTGGGGTCCATACCGCCCGGCGAATTCATCCCCATCGCCGAAGAGACCGGCATGATCCGTGCCATTGGCAGCTGGGTGCTGCAGCAGGCCTGCGAGCAGTGGGTTCGCTGGCAACAGCTGGCGCTGGATACGGGTCCGGGCGACGCCGTGGTGCCGCACCCGCTGGCCCGGGCGTCGATCTCGGTCAACCTGTCGGCCGCGCAGATGGCAGCCCCGTCGCTGGTGACCGACATCGAGGCGCTGCTGGCCCGCACCGGCATGCCTGCCCATCGCCTGGAGCTGGAGATCACAGAATCGCAGTTGATGGAAAACGCCCATGCCGCCGAGCAGCAGCTGGCGGCCCTCAAGGCGCTGGGCGTGCAACTGTCCATCGACGACTTCGGCACCGGGTATTCCAGCCTGGCCTACCTCAAGCGCTTTGACATCGACCGGCTCAAGGTGGACAAGTCCTTTGTGCGCGACATGCTGGCTAACCCCGCCGACATGGCTATCACGAGCGCCATCATCGCCCTGGGCCACACGCTGGGCCTCAAGATAGTGGCCGAGGGCGTGGAAGACCTGGCCACGGCCAAGGTGCTGAGCGCGCTGGACTGCGAGGAGTTGCAGGGCTACCACTTCAGCCGCCCGCTGCCAGCGCCAGCGCTGGAGGTCTGGGCGCTACAGCACGCACCGCAGGCGATGCAGGGGCGGGAGGTGGCGGCTGCGTAGCGGTCAAACGGGCGTTGCACAGGCTTGGCCGGTCACGGGCTGCCGCTTCTGGTGGCTGCACGGGGGGGCGCAGGGCCTCACGGGGGTGTCGCTCCCAGCGCCTGCGCACACGCATGGGCGCTGGCCCAGGCCCACTGGAAGTTGTAGCCGCCCAGCCAGCCCGTCACATCGACCACCTCGCCAATGAAATACAGGCCCGGCTGCGTCTTGCATTCCATGGTCTGCTGCGACAGCGCGCGCGTGTCCACGCCGCCCAGCGTGACCTCGGCTTTCTTGTAGCCCTCGGTGCCGGTGGGGGTGAGCTCCCAGCGCGCCAGCTGCTCGGCCAGCCGGGCCAGGGCCTTGTCCGAGGCTTCGTTGATGGGGCGCTGCCAGTCCGCCTCGCGGCTGGCCCAGGCATCGGCCAGGCGGCTCGGGACCAGGGTGGCCAGTTCGTTGGCAATCAGTTTCTTCGAACGCGCTTTGCCCTGCGCCAGCGCTGCGGGCAAGTCCACCGTGGGCGCGAGGTCGATGGCCAGGGGCTGGCCCTCTTGCCAGTAGCTGGAGATCTGCAGCACCGCCGGGCCCGAGAGGCCGCGGTGGGTGAACAGCAGGTCTTCGTCAAAGGCCATGCGATTTTTCTTGGCACCGGTGCTGATCTGTACGGGCAAGGCCAATCCCGACAGCTGCGCATAGGGCGCCCAGCCCGCGCCGTCAAACGTCAGCGGCACCAGGCCCGGGCGGCGCTCGATGAGCGGGATGCTGAACTGCTGCGCCAGCCGGTAGCCGAAGTCGGTGGCGCCGATCTTGGGGATCGACAGGCCGCCGGTGGCGACCACCAGCGAACGCGCTTGCACGGGGCCTCTATCGGTATTGATTTGATAGCTGCCAGCGCTGGATGGATCTGCGCCAGAGGCCGAAAATATGATGTTTTTGACGGCACAAGGCTGCCAGTGCGTCACCCCACCGGCGGCGCATTCGGCCAGCAGCATGGCAATGATGTCTTCGGCCGAACGGTCGGCAAACAGCTGGCCCTTGTGCTTTTCATGGAAGGGGATGCCGTGCTTCTGCACCAGGGTGATGAAGTCCGACGGGGTGTAGCGCGAGAGCGCCGAACGGCAGAACTGCGGGTTCTGTCCCACGAAGTGCCTGTGCGGCGCGGCAGGGTCGAGGTCGCGGTTGGTGAAGTTGCAGCGCCCGCCGCCCGAGATGCGGATCTTTTCGGCCGCCTTGTCGGCGTGGTCGATGAGCAGCACCTGGAGGCCACGCTGGCCCGCCTGGCCGGCACAAAAAAGGCCGGCAGCACCGGCACCCACGATCACCACATCAAACATCTGCATGGCCTGCAGTGTAGGTGCTGCGCTGACCGCCGATTTTGGCCGGCGGTAGGCGACAATGGGCGGCATGAACATCCCCTCCCACCAGCTCAGCATGACCGTGCTGATGTCCCCCGATATGGCCAATTTTTCGGGCAACGTGCATGGCGGGGCCATCCTGAAGCTGCTCGACCAGGTGGCGTATTCCTGCGCCAGCCGCTTTTCGGCCTGCTACGTGGTCACGCTGAGCGTGGACCAGGTGATGTTTCTGCAGCCCATCCATGTGGGCGAGTTGGTGACCTTTCTGGCCAGCGTCAACTACACGGGCAGTTCGTCGATGGAAGTGGGCATCAAGGTGGTGGCCGAAGACATCCGCGCGAAGGTGGTGCGGCATGTGAACAGCTGCTTTTTCACCATGGTGGCGGTGGACGAGGCGCGCAAGCCCGTGGCGGTGCCGCCCCTCATACCCTCGACCACCGATGAGCGGCGCCGCTGGGAGGCGGCGCTGCTGCGCAAGTCGCTGCGCAAGGAGCTGGCCGAGCGCTTCCGGCAGGTGCGGGAGACGACAGAGGGCTGATCGGCTCCGCCCTCACCGGCTCTCAAGCCGCGTTGCAGCCGCGCGCCCCAGCGACACGGCCTGCCGCGAGAGCCCTGCCATCTCGCTGGTGATGGCCGACAGCACATTGGTCACCGGTTGCGCGAAGGCGTCGATGGCGGCACCCACGCCGGCCGGCCCGCGCCGCTCAGTACAGCGACGCGAAGCGTTCCACCATGCGCGTGGGGCCCGCCACGATCAGGTGGTCGCCGGGCTTGATCTCGGTCTCGGCCTTGGCATAGATGAAGTCGACGTGGCGCCGCTTGATGCCCACCACGGTGATCCCATGGCGCTTGCGCACGTTGGACTGCGACAGGGGCTTGTTGTGCGTTTCCATGGGCGCTCGGGTCTTGGCGATGGCGAAGCCGTCGTCGAACTCGATGAAGTCGATCATCTTGCCGGTAACCAGGTGGGCCACGCGCTCGCCCATGTCGGCCTCGGGGTACACCACGTGGTGCGCACCCACCCGCTCTGCGATGCGGCCGTGCTGCGGGTCGATGGCCTTGGCCCAGATGTCCTTGAGGCCCAGCTGGCTCAGGTTGAGGATGGTGAGTACGCTGGCTTCCAGGTCGCCACCAATGCTCACCACCGCGTGTGCGAAGTCAGGCACGGCCAGCTGGCGCAGGGTTTCCAGGTCGGTGGCGTCGCCCTGCACCACATGGGGCAGCACCAACGACAGCGACTGCACCGTATCGGCATCGTGCTCGATGGCCAGCACATCGTGGCCCAGCTCCACCAGAGATTTGGCCACGCCCGTTCCAAAGCGGCCCAGGCCGATGACGACCACGCTGCCGGACAGGTGTTTGACGGATTTATCCAACAATCGGTTTCTCCTCGGGGTATCGGTAGTTGCGGCGGATCTGGTTCGTGGCCAGGGCCACGGCCAGCGTGACCACGCCCACGCGGCCAACGAACATCAGCGCAATGATGATGGACTGGGCGCCGGGCGGCAGCTCGGCCGTGATGCCGGTGGACAGGCCCACGGTGCCAAAGGCGGAGACCACCTCGAACAGCACTTTCTCCAGCGGGAGGGTGGTCAGCGGCAGGATCAGCAACAGGGCCAGCGAGACGACGGCCGCGCTGAGCACCATGATGGTGATGGCCTGGCGCTGCACCGAGTCGGCGATGCGGCGGCCGCGGAACTCCACGTCGCGGTGGCCGCGGATCTCGTTCCACACCACCAGCACCAGCACGAAGAAGGTGGTCACCTTCACGCCGCCGGCGGTGCCCGCGCTGCCGCCGCCAATGAACATCAGCACATAGTGCAGCGCCAGCGATTCGGTGGTGAGCGCGCCGATGTCGATGGCATTGAAGCCCGCCGTGCGTGCCGAGATGGAGGTGAACAGCGCCGCCAGCGCCTTGTGCGACCAGCCCATGGGCCCCAGCGTGCCAGGGTTGTCGAACTCCGTCAGCAGGACGACCCCGGTGCCCAGCGCCACCAGCGCCAGCGAGCCCCACACGGTGATGGCCGTGTGCATGGACCAGATGGGCCGCTTGCGCCCGCGCTCGGACAGCAGCTCGTGCAGCACCGGAAACCCGAGGCCGCCGATCACGATGGCCAGCATCAGGGGCACCAGCACCAGGGCATCGCCCGAGTACGCCATCACGCTGTCGCCCCAGGTGGAAAAGCCCGCGTTGTTGAACGCCGAGATGGAATGGAACAGCCCGTGCCATGCCGCATCGCCCCAGGGCATGCCATAGCCCAGTGCAAACCGCAGCCACAGTGCGAGGGCCATGGCCAGTTCCACGGCCACCGTCACCTTGAGCACGAGCTTGGCCACGCTTTTCACGTCGCCCAGCGCCAGCGAGTGGGTTTCGGCCTGCAGCAGCAGCCGCGTGCGGATGCGCATCTGCCCGCTGATCAGCAGGCCCATCAGCGTGGCCGAGGTCATCATGCCGAAGCCGCCCACCTGGAACAGGCCCATGATGATGGCCTGGCCCGTGCCGCTCCAGTAGGTGCCCGTGTCCACCACCACCAGGCCGGTCACGCACACGGCCGATGTCGCGGTGAACAGCGCGGTGAGAAAGGGCGCGCTTTCACCTGCCTGCGCGTGTGCGAAGGGCAGCATCAGCAACAGGGTTCCCAGCGCAATCACGCTGAGAAAGGACAGGGCCAGCACCACAGCCGGGTGCGCAACGCGGGAAGTCAAAGGCAGAACTTTCTGCGCGGTGGCCGTCAACCCGTGCACCACGCGGCCGCGATGCTAGCACTGCGCGCGACCTTGCGGCCCCGTGGCACCGGTTTTCCTGGGGAGGATAAAAGCCTCAGCCTGACACCCGGCGCTTCGTGGCGGCCGGGGCCGCGTCCGCCGCGCTTGCCGCTGCCGCCACGCCGTGCACCACATCGCCGACCACAATGACGGAAGGGCTGGCCAGCCCCTCGCGTGCGATGGTGGCCTGCAGCGTGCCCAGCGTGGCCACGGCATGCCGCTGGTGCGGCAGGCTGGCGTGCTGGATGATGGCCACGGGCGTGCTGGCGGGCAGGCCGGTGAGCAGCTCGTGCTCGATGTGCGCGGCGCCGCTCACGCCCATGTAGATCACCAGCGTGAGCTTGGCATCGCGCGCGGTGGTGGCCAGCTGGCGCCAGTCGGTGCCCGCGTCGCCCGGCTTGGCGTGGCCGGTGACGAACACCACGCCGTGCGCATGTGCGCGGTGGGTGAGCGGTGCGCCCAGTGAGGTCAGGCCTGCCAGGCCCGCGGTGATGCCGTTGATGACGGTGACCTGCACGCCCGCTGCACGCAGGTGCTCCACCTCTTCGCCGCCCCGGCCAAAGATGAAGGGGTCGCCGCCCTTGAGGCGCACCACGTTCTCGCCTTCGTTCACGGCCATCAGCATCAGCTTTTCGATGAAGGCCTGCGGCGTGCTCTTGCAGCCGCCGCGCTTGCCCACATAGACGATGCGGGCCGTGGGCGATGCGTGCGCCACGATGGCGTCGCTCACCAGGTCGTCCACCAGCAGCACGGTGGCCGCCTGGATGGCCTTGAGGGCCTTGAGGGTGAGCAGCTCGGGGTCGCCCGGGCCCGCGCCCACCAGCGTGCAGGTTCCCTGGAAGGTGGCTGGCGGCGGGCTGGCGGGGGGTGGGGTGGTTTTCATGGTGTCGGCAGTGTGGTTTGCGCAGCCAGATGCAAGATGTGTTCCACCTGCTGCGCCAGCGCCGCCGGCACGGGCAGGCGGCCGTCCAGTACGTCTCGGGTGTAGCGCGCCGTGGTGTCGATGTCAATCGCGGTGGGCAGGCCGGGCACCTCGGCTGCGGTGCCGGGTTGCTGTTCTTGCAGCAGCTGGTGCACACCGGCCACAAAGGCGTCGTAGCGGGGCGTGCGGCGCGGGTCTGCCGCCACTTCGCCTTCGAGGCCGCGCGAGAGCAGGGCGGTCATGTGCAGCGCGCCAAAGGTGGCCTGCAGCATCTCGTAATACTCGGGATGGGTGTAGCTGGTCACCACCACGGCGGCGCCTGCGCAGGGGTTCATCAGCTTCACGGCGCTGTGCCCCGCGTTGCGCAGCCCCACCACCTCGCGCACCTTCAGCAGGCGCGCCAGGCCGGCGTGCAGGTGCTGGGTCTCGATGTGGGCCAGGCGGCCATTGGCGATTTTTTCAGGAGCCGTAAGCGCAGGAACACCCAGCGCCAGCAGCACATCCGATGCCAGGGTGCGGCGCGCCTCGGTGCGCATGCCATGCAACAGCACGGGCAGGCCCTCGCGTGCCAGCAGCAGCGCCAGCAGGGGTGTGAGCACGGGCAGCTTGCGCGCGCCGTTGTAGCTGGGCAGCACGATCAGGGGGCGGTCGCTGGCGGGCAGCAATGCCATGCGGCTGTGCGTGGCGTCGAGAAAGCCGCACATTTCCTCGGGCGTTTCGCCCTTGATGCGCATGGCCAGGCAGAAGGCGCCGATCTCCAGGTCGGAGGCCGTGCCATCGAGCACCTGGCCGAAAAGATCGGCCGCCTGCTCGCGCGTCAGGGGCTTGGAGCCGCGCGGGCCGCGGCCGATTTCCTTGATGTACTGGCTGATACCCATGGTTTTTGGTGGCGGGACTTGTGAAAGAGGGCTCTGGCGTCGTTATTTCGGCTGGCCGTACGCTTGTACTGTCTGCGCCGAAAGGCCTGGCCGGAGCCCTATTGCACAAGTCCTGGTGTGGTCGTGGTGGGGTGGACGGCTATTTTCCTGCAATCCAGCGAACTTCTGGTTATATGGTGGCCTGTGCGGGAGCGGGATTGGCGGCCAGCGGCCCCGTGCTGCGCACCATGCGCTTGAGCTCGGGCAGGCACGAGCCGCAGCGGGTGCCGCAGCGCAGCTGGCCCTGCAACTGGGCCAGGCGGTCGTTGTCGGTGCCGTGGCAATGCGCCAGCGCGCCGGTGATGGCGGCATCGGTCACGTTGAAGCAGGTGCACACCGGCTTGCCGCGCGACTGCACTGCTGCCGGGGCCTTGGCGCCGGGCACCAGCAGCAGGCGGCCATAGGTTTGCGCGGGCAGTTCCTCTTGCAGCAGGGTCTTGAGCCAGCCCTCGGCGCTGGTGTCACCGGCCAGCACCATGCCTTCGAGCGTGGTGGCTTCACCCTGGCGCGCCAGGCGCGCGGCGCGGCGCTGGCCGCGCTTCTTGTCGGCGTAGCGCAGCGTGTCGGCGCCCGCCAGGCCCAGCAGGGCTTCGATCTGCGTGACCAGTGCTTCGGGCGGTGCCTCGTGCGCGGCTGCGCGCAGTAGCACGCCGGTGCGCTCGCGGCCCGGATCATCCAGCGGGGTGGCGTTGCCGAAGGGCACGCAACTGGCAAATGGAAACTGCGCCATCAGCGCGGACAAGGCTTCGCGCGTTGCTTGTGCTTTGTCATCCGGCAGCCAGGCCATGGCCAGCAGCATCCAGGGCAGCTCGGCCTTGAGCACCTTGACGGCGGCATGTTTCAGCTCGGGCTGTTTGGACGTGGGGCAGAACACCGAGGTGGTGAGCGCATTCACGCCCGCCAGCCGCTCGCCGGTGGAGGAGCTGCCGCTCAGGAATTCGCTGCCCCAGTGCATGGCCATGAAGGCCTGCGACAGGCCCAGCGTGGCATCGGCCTGCACGGGCACCACGATGGAGCCGCGTTTGCTGGTGACATGCACCAGGTCGCCGTTGTGCAGGCCGCGCCGCTCCATGTCCTGCGGGTGCAGCTGCACGCTGGGCTCGGCCACATGGCCGAACAGGCGTCCCAGAGTGCCCGTGCGGGTCATGCCGTGCCACTGGTCGCGCAGGCGGCCCGTGGTCAGGCTGAAAGGGTAGCGTGACTCGCGGGGCTCGGCGGTGGGCTGCCACGCATGGGCTGCAAAACGCGCGCGACCATCCGTGGTAGGGAAGATGCCGTCTTCGTACAGGCGGGCCTTGCCCGTGGCGGCGTCCGCAGCGAACGGCCACTGCTGCGGGCCTTGGGATTCAAGCGTTTCCCACGACAAGCCGGTGATGTCGAGGTCGCGCCCGCGCGTGCTTGCGCGGTGCTCGTTCCACACGGCCTCGGCACCTGCGTCGGCGTGGTCGGTCGCATAGGGGAAGAGGGTGGGCTGGCCGGGGCGCAGGCGTGCCTCCAGCTGGTGCGCAAACTGCACCGCAATGGCCCAGTCGTGGCGCGCCTGGCCGGGTGCGGGCACGGCAGAGCGCACGCGCGAGATGCGGCGCTCGCTGTTGGTCACCGTGCCGGTCTTCTCGCCCCAGGTGGTGGCGGGCAGCAGCAGGTCGGCGTACGCGCAGGTTTCGGCCGTGGCAAAGGCTTCCTGCACCACCACGAACTCGGCGCGCTGCAGGGCGCGGCGCACGGTGGCCTGGTCGGGCATGCTTTGCGCGGGGTTGGTGCAGGCAATCCACAGCGCCTTGATCTCGCCGTCTGCGGCGGCCTGGAACATCTCCACCGCCGTCTTGCCGGGTTGGCTGGGCACATCGGCCACGCCCCACAGCGCGGCCACCTCGGCGCGGTGTGCAGGGTTGGCCAGATCGCGGTGCGCGCTGAGCAAGTTGGCCAGGCCGCCCACCTCGCGCCCGCCCATGGCGTTGGGCTGGCCCGTCAGGCTGAACGGGCCCGCGCCGGGCTTGCCGATCTGGCCCGTGGCCAGGTGCAGGTTGATGAGTGCGGCGTTCTTGGCCGTGCCGCTGCTGCTCTGGTTCAGGCCCTGGCAGTACAGGCTGAGCGTGGCCTTGCGACGTTGCGGATCGCCTGTGGCTCCCGTGGCAAACCATTGGGCGGCGGTGGTCAGATCGGCCACCGAGATGCCGCACACCTGGGCCACGCGCTCGGGCGTGGCGTCGCGCACCAGGGCCTTGAGCGCGTCAAAGCCCGTGGTGTGCGCGGCGATGTAGCTGGCATCGACCCAGCCCTCCCACAGCATCAGGTGCAGCATGCCGTTGAACAGCATCACGTCGCTGCCGGGCTGAATGGGCAGGAACAGGTCGGCCATGCCGGCCGTATCGGTGCGGCGCGGGTCGGCCACGATGACCTTCATGCCGGGGTTGGCGGCGCGCGCGTCCTCGATGCGGCGAAACAGCACGGGGTGTGCCCAGGCCGCGTTGCTGCCCACGATGAACAGGCACTGTGCGTGGTGCACGTCGTCGTAGCAGGCGGGCGGGGCGTCGGCGCCCAGGGTCTGCTTGTAGCCCGCCACGGCGCTGCTCATGCACAGGCGCGAGTTGGTGTCGATGTTGTTGGTGGCGATCAGGCCCTTGGCCAGTTTGTTGAAGACGTAGTAGTCCTCGGTGAGCAGCTGGCCGCTGACGTAGAAGCCCACGGCGTCGGGGCCGTGCTGCGTGACGGTGCTGGCGAACCGGTCTGCCGCCATGGCCAGTGCGGCATCCCATGGCAGCGGCTGCGGTTTGTCGCCGCGTTGCGCGCGGTGCTGCGGTTGCAGCAGGCGGGTCTGCAGGGTGATGGTGCTGGTGGCGGTGAGGTGCAGGGTGGAGCCCTTGGTGCACAGGCGGCCGAAGTTGGCGGGGTGGTTCGGGTCGCCACGCACGCCGGTGATCTGGCTACCGGTGCTTTCGATGATCACACCGCAGCCTACGCCGCAGTACGGGCAGGTGGATGGGGTTTCTTGCATGGAACGCACGACAAGGGGTTCTGTCCCGCACTCCAGAGGCAAGTCCGCTGGGCTCCCCGCCGTTTGTCTGAAATTTTTCATCGCAGTCCCCAAGGAAAATCGCAAAAAAAACGCCCACACCCCGTGGCTTCGAGGTTTCGAAACCGCAGGTGCAGACGCCTTCGTCCGTGTGCCCCCTGGCTGCGCCATTGCACCCCGGGTTCACTGGCCCCTGCCGGGGCCTTCGCACAGGTAACGCAATACATGTGCCAGCCCCCACGCCACCGGGCACCGGCCTGGCGCCGATCCGGGTGGGTCACGGGCAGATGGCTGGCACCAGCCTGGTGCATCGGGGCGCTACAGGACGGGAGGGGTGCGTGAGCGGGCGCAAACCCGTGCCTTGCCCGGGGGCGCTGGTGTCAGCGCAGGTGTTGAATCACCGCCAGCAGAACCACCACGACGGCCCCCAGCACGAGCGCCATGGCGCGCCAGAACACCATCGGGTTGCGCTCATACAGTGGCGGGCGGGCGCGGCCGAGGTAGGCTGCACTCGGCTGCCGCAGATCGTGCACGAACTCGGACAAGGCTTCCTGCCTTTGGTGCGGGTTGGGGTGGACGGCGCGCCGCAGCACGGCGTCCATCCATGCCGGAATGGCGCGGTGTTCATCGAGCGCGCTGGCGTAGTGCAGCTTCATGAGTGCCGCCCGGGTGCGGATCCCCGCCACCTGCGTGCCATAGGGCTGCCGCCCGGTGAGCATCTGGTAGGTGATCACGCCGAGCGAGAACAGGTCCGATTGCGGCGTGCCGGGCTCGCCCAGAAAGTACTCGGGGGCCGTGTATTGCAAGGTGCCCGGAACGGTATCGCCGGCACCGGGCGCCGCGCTCTCGGCCAGGCCGGCGACGTGGACCGCGCCAAAGTCGATGATCTTCACGGTGCCCGAGGTGTCGATCATGATGTTCTCGGGCCGCAGGTCCTGGTGCAGCATCTCCATGCGGTGAAAGGCCTGCAGGCCGCGTGCGATCTGGTCCACGATGTCGCGCACCACCGAGAGTTCGGGCCTGGGGTGGTCAATCATCCACTGGGCCAGGGTTTGCCCCTGCACGTATTCCATCGCCACATAAAGGTACCCGCGCTTGCGTTCCGAGGGGGCGGGCCGCAGCACATGGGGGCTGTGAATGCGCCGCGCAATCCATTCTTCCATCAGAAAGCGGTCCAGGCTGGCGGCGTTGTCCTGCAGGTCGATGGAGGGTGTCTTGAGCACCGTCTTCTGCCCGCTGTCGGTGTCGATGGCCAGGTAGATGTGGCTGCGGTGGCTGCCGTGCAGCTCGCGCACGATCTGGTAGCCGTCCAGCAGGGTGCGGGGCTCCAGGATGGGCGGCAACCGCAGCGCGGCCCGCTGGCGCTGCAGTTCGCTGGCGTCCTGGTGGGGCAGTGCATCGATGCGCACGATCTGCAGGGTCAGGTTGTCGTCGCTGCCGCAGCGCAGGGCTTCTTCCACGATGGTGCGGGCGGCCTGGTCCAGATCGTCTGCGTGGGTTTCAATGGCCTGCGTGATGAAGCTGGCGCTGACATGTTCATGCACCCCATCGGTGGTCAGCACGAAGGTGTCTGCGGGCTCTACCGGCAGGGCCTGGTAGTCCACCTCCAGCTGCGGCTGAATCCCGAGCGCACGGCCCAGGTAGATCTGTCCGTCCGGGAGGCATACCCGGTGGTCTTCGGTCAACTGCTCCAGTGCCTTGCCCTGCACGCGGTAGATGCGCGTGTCGCCCACATGCAACAGGTGTGCGGTGGTGGATTTGATGATCAGCGCGCTGAGGGTGCAGACGTAGCCCCGGTCTTTGTCGAAGCGGTAGGGGCTGCGCTGGGTTTGTGCGTGCAGCCACGAGTTGGTTGCCGCCAGCACGCACTGTGCCGAGCGCTTGACGCTCCAGGCGTCGCAGGTGCAGTAGTAGTCCTGGAGCAACCCGTGCACCGCCGCGGCGCTGGCGATCTGGCTGACATCGCTGCTGCTGATGCCATCGGCCAGGGCCGCCACCACCCCCTTGGCGGCCAACACCTGCCCCTGGGGCACGCAGGCGCCGTGGAAATCCTGATTGACCTCCTTGCAGCCCTTGTCCGAGTGCTGGCCAAGGCTCACTTTCAGGGTGTCGCTCATTGGTGCGCCATTCGTTCAGGGTGCAGGATTCAGGGTGCCGGATTCGGGGCAGCAGGAGCATTGCCGCGTTGGCACCCGGCGGATGCGGGGGGCTCAGACGAGCTTGCGCTTGGGGCCGGTCTTGATGTGGGTGGCGTACAGCGTGAGCCCGGTAAAGGCCAGGCCACCGACCAGATTGCCCAGCACCACGGGGATCTCGTTCCAGATGAAGTAGTCGAGGATCGAGAAGTTGCCGCCCATCATCAGGCCCGAGGGGAACAGGAACATGTTCACCACCGAGTGCTCGAAGGTCATGGCGAAGAACAGCATGATGGGCATCCACATCGCAATCACCTTGCCGCTGACGGTGGTGGAGATCATGGCGCCCACCACCCCGGTGGACACCATCCAGTTGCAGAGCATGGCGCGAATGAAGATGGTGAGCCAGCCCATCAGGCCGTATTGGGCATAACCCAGGGTGCGCGCCTCGCCGATATGGCCGATCTTTGTGCCGATTTCATTCGGCGCCACCGAAAAACCATAGGTGAAGATGAAGGACATCATGAAGGCGACGGTCAGCGCGCCCAGGAAGTTGCCGGTGAACACCAGGCCCCAGTTCTTCAGAATGGCCTGGATCGTGACCCCCGGGCGCTTGTCCAGCCAGGCCAGCGGCGTCAGCACGAATACGCCGGTCAACAGGTCAAAGCCCAGCAGGTAAAGCATGCAAAAACCCACCGGGAACAGGATGGCGCCCACCAGTGCCGAGCCCGACATGACGGTGGCCGTGACGGCGAACACCGCCGCCAGCGCCAGGATGGCGCCCGCCATGTAGGCGCGGATCAGGGCGTCGCGGGTGGACATGTAGATCTTGGATTCGCCGGCGTCCACCATTTTGGTGACGAATTCGGAGGGGACGAGATAGGCCATGGGTTTCTTTCTGCGGTCTGTCTGGGAGCGGTGCCAGGGT
Source organism: Acidovorax soli (assembly GCF_900107605.1). Lineage (GTDB taxonomy): Bacteria > Pseudomonadota > Gammaproteobacteria > Burkholderiales > Burkholderiaceae_C > Acidovorax > Acidovorax soli. The sequence continues at coordinate 69,005 of NZ_FNQJ01000016.1, forward strand.
TGCCAAGGGTGCGGTGGATGCCGGCCTGCACGCTAAGCGTGGCAAGCCAGCCGGGCTGGCGTGGGATCACGCCGCCGGGGTGCGCCGTTGCGGCCCTGCGATGGGGCGCGTTTCGCTCACGGCGTGGTGGGCCAGTTCGTGGGTGTTGAGCAGCACGGTGCCGTCCTCCACCCGCACCTGAAATGGGGGCGTGCAGCCCTCGTCGGGGGCGGCGGCCTGGCCGTCGCACAGGCCAATGGTCCAGTTGTGCATGGGGCAGGCCACGCTGGTGCCGAAAACAATGCCCTGGCTCAGGGGCCCGCCCTTGTGCGGGCAGCGGTCGAGCAAGGCGAAGATCTCGTTGGACGCGCTGCGGAACACCGCCACGTCCAGGCCTTTTTCGCGGGCCACGCGGCGCGAGCCCAGCACGGGGATATCGTCCACGCGGCAGATGGATGTCCATTCGGTCATTGCTATTCCTTTTGTGGCTTCTTGCGCCTGTCGGTAAAACGCTGAGGGCACTTTTGAGATGAAAACTTTCAGACCGCGGCGATCGGGATGAACTGCCGCTGGTCCACCGCTGCCTTGTCCAGCTCGAACCACGGATCGGGCTCGCCATCGAGCGCGAACTGCAGCTGCTCCCACAGCGCCTGGCGGCCGGCGTGGTCTTCGAGGATGCGTTTTTTCACGTAGTCGAGGCCCACGCGGTTCACGTAGTGCACGGTGCGCTCCAGGTACCAGCCCTCCTGGCGGTACAGCTCGCAGAACGCGCCGGTGTACTCCAGCACTTCCTCGGCGGTCTTGAGCTTGGTGAAGAAGTGCGCCACCTCGGTCTTGATGCCGCCGTTGCCGGCCACGTACATCTCCCAGCCGCTGTCCACGCCGATGATGCCCACGTCCTTGATGCCGGCCTCGGCGCAATTGCGCGGGCAGCCGCTCACGGCAAACTTGACCTTGTGCGGTGCGTACATGCGCCACATGGCGCGCTCCAGGTCCTTGCCCATCTGCGTGCTGTCCTGCGTACCCATGCGGCACCATTCGCTGCCCACGCAGGTCTTCACGGTGCGCAGGGCCTTGGCGTAGGCGTGGCCGCTGGGCATGCCGATGTCCTTCCACACCGCCTGCAGGTCTTCCTTCTTCACGCCCAAGAGGTCAATGCGCTGGCCGCCTGTCACCTTCACGGTGGGAATCTTGTATTTGTCCACCGCATTGGCAATGCGGCGCAGCTCGTCGGCCGTGGTCTCGCCGCCCCACATGCGCGGGATGACGCTGTAGGTGCCGTCTTTCTGGATGTTGGCGTGGCTGCGTTCGTTGATGGCGCGGCTTTGCGGGTCGTCCTTGGCGTCCTTGGGCCAGGTGCTGATGAGGTAGTAGTTGACGGCGGGGCGGCAGGTGGCGCAGCCATTGGGCGTCTTCCATTCCATGAAATGAAAGACATCGGCAATGGACAGCAGCTTGTTGGTGCGGATCGCCTCGCGCACCGCCTGGTGGCCGTGGTCGGTGCAACCGCAGATCGCCTTGGTCCTGGGCGTGGCGCTGTAGTCACCGCCCGCCGTGAACATGATGATCTGCTCGACCAGGCCGGTGCACGAGCCGCACGATGCGCTGGCCTTGGTGTGCTTGCGCACTTCATCGAGCGTGAACAGGCCCTTGTCCTTGATGGCCTTGCAGATGGCGCCCTTGGTCACGCCGTTGCAGCCGCAGACCTCGTCGCTGTCGGCCATGGCGGCGGCCTTGTTCTGGCCCTGGTGGCCTGCGTCGCCGATGTTGCTTTCGCCAAACATCAGCTTGTCGCGGATGTCGTTCACCGTGCGGCCGTCGCGCAGCAGCTTGAAGTACCAGCTGCCGTCCACCGTGTCGCCGTACAGGCAGGCGCCCACGAGCTTGTCGTCCTTGAGCACCAGCTTCTTGTACACGCCGCCAAAGGGGTCGCTCATCACGATCTCTTCGGTGTTCTCGCCGCCCTGGAAGTCGCCTGCTGAAAAAAGGTCGATGCCCGTGACCTTGAGCTTGGTGGATGTGAGCGAACCTTGGTAGCGGCCAATGCCGAACTCGGCCAGGTGGTTGGCCAGCACCTTGCCCTGCTCGAACAGCGGGGCCACCAGGCCATAGGCAATGCCCCGGTGCGCGGCGCATTCGCCCACGGCGTAGATGCGCGCGTCGGTGGTGGTCTGCAGCGTGTCGCTCACCACGATGCCGCGGTTCACATGCAGGCGCATCTTTTCGGCCAGAGCCGTGTTGGGTCGGATGCCCACGGCCATCACCACCAGGTCGGCGGGCACCTCGGTGCCGTCCTTGAACCTGACGCTGGCCACGCGACCTTCGGCGTTGCCCACCAGCTCTTGCGTCTGCGCCTTCATCAGAAACTGCATGCCGCGCTCGGCCAGCGACTTCTGCAGCATCTTGCCGGCCACATCGTCGAGCTGGCGCTCCATCAGCCAGTCGCCCACATGCACCACCGTCACCTGCATGCCGCGCTTCATGAGGCCGTTGGCGGCCTCCAGCCCCAGCAGGCCGCCGCCGATGACGACGGCGTGCTGGTAGGTGGCTGCGGCATCGATCATGGCCTGCGTGTCGGCAATGTCACGGTAGGCCAGCACACCCTTTAAATCTTTGCCGGGGATGGGCAGGATGAACGGGTTGGAGCCCGTGGCCATGATCAGACGGTCGTATTCGGCGGTGATGGTTTCGCCCACGGCGTTGGTGGCGCGCACGGTGCGGTGCACGCGGTCCACGTCGGTCACGGTAAAGCCGGTGTGCAGCGTGATCTGGTTGTCCTGGTACCAGGCCCAGTCGTTGAGGATGATCTCGTCGATGGTTTGCTCGCCCGCCAGCACGGGAGACAGCAGGATGCGGTTGTAGTTGGGGTGCGGTTCGGCACCGAACACCGTGATGTCGTAGAGGTCGGGCGCAATCTTCAGCAGCTCTTCGAGCGAGCGGACGCCGGCCATGCCATTTCCCACCATCACCAGCCTGGATTTTTTCATCGTGACCCCCGTAGGCGTTTCGGCAAAACAAAAAGGCGTCCGCGCGGTGCACCGGCTTCGCAGCCAGCACTCCCGCAGGGACGCCATCGTCTTCGTCAGCCCGATCCGCCATTGCACCGGGCTCAACAGGTGGCCTACCTTGGCCACGCCCAGGGTTATGCAAGGCCTGTGCCAGCGATGCTTAAAATGGGTGGTTAAAGTGAAGCCCTGCTGCAGCGCTTGTTTGGCAAGCGTTTGCAGCTATCAAGTTAAAAGCAAGATCAGAGCCGATGTCGATATCGGTGCAGGGTCTGCGTGGCGGCCGTGCCAGCTTGGTGCATGGGCACCCCAGGGGGGATTCCCCGTCGGGTGGGCGCGAAAGCGCCCCCTTCAGGAGCCGGGCGTTGCCATGCCGCCCGTGGTGTCGTCGCTCCAGCTGCCCCCCAGCACTTTGTACAGCGTGATCCGGTTGGCCTGCTCGGCCAGTGCCAGCGCGATCAGTGTCTGCTGCGCGCTGTAGAGCGAGCGCTGGGCGTCCAGTACGGGCAGGAAGCTGTCTGCGCCCAGGCGGTAGCGGGTTTCGGACAGCTGCAGTGCCTTCAGCGTGGCAGCCTGCAGCGATTGCTGGGCCTGCAGGCGCTCGGCCAGCGTGGCGCGGTCGGCCAGGGCATCGGCCACTTCGCGGAACGCGGTCTGCACGGCCTTTTCGTACTGGGCAACGGCGGTGTCGCGCGCGGTTTCGGCGATCTGCAGGTTGGTGCGGTTGCGGCCCGCATCAAAGATGGGCAGACGGATCTGCGGTGCAAAGCTCCAGGTGCCGTTGCCGCCGTCGAACAGGCCCGAGAGCGCGTTGCTGGCGGTGCCCGCCGACGCCGTGAGCGTGATGCTGGGGAAGAACGCGGCCCGCGCAGCGCCAATGCTGGCGTAGGCGCCGCGCAGCGTGTATTCGGCCGCGCGCACGTCGGGGCGGTTGAGCAGCACCGACGAGGGCAGGCCGGCCGGCACGGCCAGCAGCGCGGCGGCGGGTGGGGCGAGGGTGGGCGTGGGCTCTGTGGATGCCGATGCCGATGCGGCCGTGTTCACCCCCTCGGGCAGCAGCGCGGCGGGCACGGGCGCGCCCACCAGCAGGGCCAGCGCATTGCGGTCGCGCGCCACCTGGCTGGTGAAGGCGGCCACGTCGGTGCGGGCCGCGTCCACGGTGGTCTGGGCTTGTGCCAGCGTGAGGCCCGAGGCCGCGCCCAGCGCGTGGCTGCGCTCGGTCAGCTCAAACGACTTCTGGCGGCTGCGCAGCGTGTCTTGCGCCAGTTGCAGGCGCCGGCCATCGGCATCCAGCGTGAGCCAGGCATTGGCCACCTCGGCCACCAGGCTCAGCTGCACGCTGCGGCGGCTTTCGGTGGTGCGCAAGAATTCCTGCAGCGCGGCCTCGTTGAGGTTTTTCACGCGGCCAAACAGGTCGATCTCGTAGCTGCTGAACCCGAGCTGCGCGCTGTACTGGCTGCTGATGGGCGAGCGGCCGCTGGTGGTCAGGTCCTGGGCGGTGCGTGTGCGCGTGCCGGCGCCGGTGGCCCCCACGGCGGGGAAGCGGTTGGATTGCTCCACGCCGTATTGCGCGCGGGCTTTTTCGATGGCCAGCACGGCCACGCGCAGGTCACGGTTGTTCTGCAGCGCCAGCGCCACCAGCTCGCGCAGGCGAGGCTCCTGCAGGAAATCCTGCCAGCCCATGGGGCCGGAATCGGGCACAGGGGTGCCGGGCTGCGCCTCGGTGCCCGGCAGCGTGGCCGGCACGGGCAGGGCGGGGCGCGCATAGTCGGGCGCCAGGCTGGTGCAGCCCGCCAGTGTCAGCAGTGCCAGCAGCGCCAGGGCGCCCACGGTGTGGTGGGGAGCGATCAGGGGGGGGCGGCTCATGCGGCGGCTCCAGTTTCACTGGCCAATGGTCTGGCTGCGCGGTCGGCAAAGTAACCGCGAATCAGCACAAAGAACACCGGCACAAAAAAGATGCCCAGCACGGTGGCCGACACCATGCCGCCCAGCACGGCCGTGCCAATGGCCTGCCGGCCGCCGGCGCCGGCGCCCGTGCCCAGGGCCAGCGGCAGCACGCCAAAACCAAAGGCCAGCGAGGTCATCAAGATGGGCCGCAGCCGCAGGCGCACGGCCTCCAGCGTGGCGTCCACCACGCTGCGGCCGCGCTCTTGCAGCTGGGTGGCAAATTCCACGATCAGGATGGCGTTCTTGGACGACAGCCCCACGGTGGTGAGCAGGCCCACCTGAAAGTACACGTCGTTCGACAGCCCGCGAAAACCGATGCCCAGCAAGGCCCCGACAATGCCCAGCGGCACCACCAGGATCACCGAGAACGGCACCGACCAGCTTTCATACAGCGCGGCCAGGCACAGGAACACGAACAGGATGGACACCGCATACAGCAGCGGCGCCTGCGAGCCCGACAGCCGCTCCTGGAACGAGGCGCCGGTCCATTCGTAGCCAATGCCGGGCGGCATTTCCTTCATGATGTCTTCGACTGCCGCCATGGCCACGCCCGAGCTCACGCCCGCGGCCGCATTGCCCACGAACTCATAGCTGGGGGCGCCGTTGTAGCGCTGCAGTTGCGGCGAGCCATAGGTCCAGCGGGTGCTCGAAAACGCCGAGAACGGCACCATCTGCCCCTGGTTGTTGCGCACCGTCCAGGGGGCCACGTCCTGCGGCAGCATCCGGAACGGCGCATCGCCCTGCATGTACACGCGCTTGACGCGCCCCTTGTTCAGAAAGTCGTTCACATAGGTGCCGCCCAGCGCGCTCGACAGGGTGTTGTTCACATCCACCGTGGCCAGGCCCAGGGCGCCGGCCTTGCTGTCGTCGATGTCCACGCCCAGCTGCGCGGTGTCATCGAGGTTGGTGCTGCGCGTGTTGCTCAGCTCGGGGCGCTTGGCGGCCAGGTCCAGCACCTTGTCGCGTGCAGCCACCAGCGCGTCGTGGCCCAGGCCGTTCAGGTCCTTGAGCTGGAAGTTGAACCCCGCATTGGCCCCCAGCCCGCGCACGGCGGGCGGCAGCAGCACGAAGATGCGCGCATCGCGGATGGCAGCCAGGTCCTTGGTAGCCTTGCGCGCAATGGCGTCGGCGCTCTGGTCTGGGCGCTTGCGCTGGCTCCAGTTGGTCAGCCGCACAAAGCCGCGCGCCGAGCTCTGGTCGCCGCCCGAGCCGGTGATGGAGTTGAAGCTGATCACATCGGGCTGGGCAGCAAAGTATTTTTGCACCTGCGCCATCACGGCCTGCAGCCGCGCGTTGGAAGAGCCCGGCGGCAACGTGATCTGCACCGATATCGCGCCCTGGTCCTCATTGGGCAAGAACGACGTGGGCAGGCGCAAGAACAGCACCGCCATGCCCGCGCAGATCAGCAGGTACACCAGCATCATGCGTTTGCCCCGGCGCACCACGCCGCCCACGCCGCGCTGGTAGCTGTCGGCCGTGCGGTCGAAGCGGCGGTTGAAGCCGACAAAAAAGCGGTCGATCCAGCCCGCAAGGCCCTTGCGCGGTGCGCCAAAGGGGCTGTGCTGCCCCTTGGCAATGGGCTTGAGCAAGGTGGCGCACAGCGCGGGCGTGAGCGTCAGGGCCACCAGCACCGACAGCACCATGGCCGACACGATGGTGATGGAAAACTGCCGGTAGATCACGCCGGTGGAACCGCCAAAGAACGCCATGGGAATGAACACCGCCGACAGCGTGAGCGCAATGCCCACGAGGGCGGGCGTGATCTCGGCCATCGATTTGCGCGTGGCCTCCTTAGGGGGTAAGCCTTCCTCGCTCATCACGCGCTCGACGTTTTCCACCACCACGATGGCGTCGTCCACCAGCAGGCCGATGGCCAGCACCAGGCCGAACATCGTGAGCGTGTTGATCGAGAAACCCGCTGCCGACAGCACCCCGAAGGTGCCCAGCAGCACCACGGGCACGGCAATGGCCGGAATCAGCGTGGCGCGGAAGTTCTGCAGGAACACGTACATCACCAGCACCACCAGCGCCATGGCTTCGAGCAGGGCCTTGACCACTTCTTCGATCGAGGCGCTGACGAATGGCGTGGTGTCGTAGCTGGTGAAGGGCTTGAGCTGGTAGGGAAAAAACGGCTGCAGTTCGGCAATCTTGGCGTTGACGGCCGTGGCCACGGCCATGGCGTTGGCGCTGTCGGCCAGCACCACGCCCATGCCGGCGCCGGGCCGGCCGTTCAGGCGCGAGGTGATGGTGAGGTTTTCCGCCCCCAGCTCGATGCGCGCCACGTCCTTGAGGCGCACGGCGGCGCCGTCGGTGGTGGACTTGAGCACGATCTGTTCGAACTCTTCTTTCGTCTGCAGCTTGCTGCGCGCCGTGATGGTGGCATTGAGCTGCTGCTCGCCCACGGCGGGCAGGGCCCCCAGCTGGCCCGCCGACACCTGCGCGTTCTGCGCATTGATGGCGCTGCCGATATCGGACGGCATGAGCGCATATTTTTCGAGCTTGCCCGGATCGAGCCACACGCGCATGGCATAGCCGGTACCCAGTGTGAGCACGTCGCCCACGCCGTCGATGCGGCTGATCACGTCCACCAGGTTGCTGGTGATGTAGTCGCCAATGTCCACCTGCGACACGCTCGGGTCGGGCGAGGTGAAGGTGATGATCATCAGGTAGTCGTTGCCGCCCTTGGTGACGGTGACCCCCCGGCTTTGCACGGCCGGCGGCAGGCGCGACATGGCTTGCTGCAGCTTGTTTTGCACCTGCACCTGCGCCACGTCGATGTTGGTGCCGGCATTGAAGGTGAGCGTGGTGCGCGAGCTGCCCGAGGCGTCGCTGGTCGAGCCCATGTAGATCAGGTTGTCCAGGCCCTTGAGCTGCTGCTCGATCACCTGCGTGACCGATTCCTCGACCGTCTTGGCCGACGCCCCGGTGTACAGGGCGCTGATCGACACGCGCGGCGGCGCGATGTCGGGGTATTGCTCCAGCGGCAATGTCTTGATCGACATGGCGCCGGCCAGCATGATGATGATGGCGATGACCCACGCAAAGATGGGCCGATTGATGAAGAACTGTGCCATGGCGGGCCGGCCCTCAGCGAGCGGCCGATGCGGTCGAAGCTGCAGGGGCCGCAGAAGCCGGCGCTGCCATCGGCTTGGGTGCCACCTCGGTCGGCTTCACGGTATCGCCGGGCTTGATGCGCTGAAAGCCATCCACCACCACGCGGTCGCCGGCCGCCAGCCCGCTGCCCACCAGCCAGCGGTTCCCCACGGCCGTTTCGACGGTGATCTTGCGCCGCTCGATCTTGTCGTCCGCGGTGACCAGCAGCACGCTGGCGTTGCCGGCCGTGTCGCGGTTCACGCCCTGCTGGGGCGCCAGCAGCGCCTGCGCGTTGATGCCGGTTTCCAGCACCGCACGCACATACATGCCGGGCATGAGCAGGCCGTCGGGATTGGGCACCACGGCGCGCAGCGTCACGGCGCCGGTGCCCGGGTTCACGCTCACGCCCGCAAACTGCAGCTTGCCGGTGTGGGGGTAGCGGCTGCCGTCTTCCAGCTGCAGGGTGATGGGCGCCTCGGCCTGGCCGTTTTTCTGGATGCGCCCGCGCGCCAGGTCGCTTTTGAGGCGCAGCACCTCGGTGCTGGACTGGGTGACATCCACATACAGTGGATCGAGCTGCGAGATGGTGGTGAGCGCGGCGGCCTGATTGGCGGTGACCAGCGCGCCAGGGGTGACGGTGGACGTGGTGGTGCGGCCCGCAATCGGCGCCTTGATGCGGGTGTAGCCCAGGTTGATGCGGGCGTTGTCCAGCGCGGCGCGGGCGACGGCCAGGTCGGAGCGGGCCTGCACCAGGGCCGCCTGGCTGTCGTCATGCACCTGCCGGCTCACCGCATCGATCTTCACCAGCTCGGCATTGCGCCGGGCATTGACCTCGGCCGTGCCCACGTTGGCCTGCGCCTTGGCCAGCGTGGCCTCGGCGCTGGCCAGCGCCACCTGGTAGCTGGAGGCGTCGAGCTGGTACAGCGGCTGGCCGGCCTTGACCTGGGCGCCTTCGGTGAACAGGCGCTGCTGCACGATGCCGCCCACCTGCGGGCGGATTTCGGCGCTGAGGTAGGCGCTGGTGCGGCCGGGCAGTTCGGTGGTGACGGTCTGGCGCTCGGGCTGGAGGGTGACCACGCCCACTTCCGCCGGCCCCTTCGGCGCCACCGGTGGCGCCTTGTCGGAGCAGGCGCCCAGCAGCAGGGCGAGCCCCACCAGCGTGGCCGAAGCCAGGTGGCGGGGCGAGCGGGAGGGCTCAGGGGGTGAATGGAGTGCGGACGGCGTGGGGGCAGGCAGGTGGTCGGGGAAAAGAGGTGTCATGGGCGCGCGCAGTCCTGGTTGGCAAAACATTTTGACGCAAAAAGCGCGAGGGCATGGAAGCCCCGGGCGCCCAAGGGGATGGCGTGCTGTGACCAGCGTGGCGGCGCCCCCGGCGGGCCGACGATCACCCGGCATCGCCGGCCGTGCCGTGGGGGCCCGTTCAGCGCTTGCGCGGCTTGGCCCATGGGGGCCTGCCAATCAGGCAGGCTTGGAGGGCGCTGTGGCGTTGTCTTCGTTGCGAAAGCGCTGGAACAGCGTGGCCACCAGCGGGCCCGAGATGTTGTGCCACACGCTGAAGATGGCGCTGGGCACGGCGGCCAAGGGTGAAAAATGCGCCGTGGCCAGCGCCACGCCCAGGCCCGAGTTCTGCATGCCCACCTCGATCGACAAGGCCTTGCGCCTGGAGACATCCATGCCCGTGAGTTTGCCCAGCCAGTAGCCCAGCAGCAGGCCCAGGCTGTTGTGCAGCACCACCACGGCAAAGATCATCAGGCCGCTGGTGGCAATGCGGGCCTGGTTGCCGGCCACCACCGCCGCCACGATGGCCACGATGGCGGCCACCGACACCAGCGGCAGCACCGAAACGGCCGCCTTCACCTTGTCACGCAGCAGCGATTGGGCCAGCACGCCAAAGGCGATCGGCAGCACCACCACCTGCACGATGGACCAGAACATGGCCGAGGCGCTCACTTCCAGCCACTGGCTGGCCAGCAGGTAGATGAGGGCGGGCGTCACCACCGGTGCCAGCAGTGTGGTCACCGAGGTGATGGCCACCGACAGCGCCACGTCGCCGCGCGCCAGGAAGGTCATCACGTTCGACGCCGTGCCCCCGGGGCAGCAGCCCACCAGGATCACGCCCACGGCCACCTCGGGTGGCAGGTTCAGCGCCTTGGAAAGCGCCCAGGCCAGGCCCGGCATGATGATGAACTGGCCGAGCACGCCGATGGCCACGTCCAGCGGGCGCTTGGCGACTTCCTTGAAATCGTCCTTGGACAGCGTCAGGCCCATGCCGAACATGATGATGCCCAGCAGCGGCACGATGTAGGGGCCGATCCACTTGAATTGGGCGGGGGCATAGAACGCCAGCACGGCGAACAGAAGTACCCAGATGGCAAAAGTCTTGCCCACGAACTGGCTCAGACGGGCGATGGCCTGCATGGTGCATATCCTTGAAAGGCGCAGCGATCGCGGCGGCGCGGTGCTGGCGTGCAGCACGCGGGGCAGCGCAACGGCTGCTGAAAACTCGAATGGGGGGGAGGGCCCGTGGATGCCACGCGGTACGTGGCGATGGGCGTGCACAGCGCGCAGGTGGGCGCGCACATCGTGCAATGGTCTGCAACGGCCGGGTGGGCTGCAACAGATCAAGGGTTAACCCTGATTGTAATAAGGGGTAAATCCCTTGTTCCTGACCCGGTTGTTGGTCCGGCAAGGGGTCACCGTGCACCTGGATGTCACCCATTGGGCCTACCATGTCTGCCGGGCCCGGTGGCCCATGCATTGTTGAAAGGATGCCTGTCATGAACTCCCCTGCCTCCCTTGTTGACGAACTGATGGCCCAGCTTCAGGGTGCGCCGTTGCAGCAGATGGCCCAGCAACTCGGCACCAGCCCGGCGCAGGCCGAGAGCGCCGTGGGCGCGGCCCTGCCGCTGCTGCTGGGCACGCTGGGGCGCAATGCGGCCCAGCCCCAGGGCGCGATGGACCTCTTTGGTGCCTTGCAGCGCGACCACAGCGGCGGCCCCGACCTGGGTGGCCTGCTCGGTTCGCTGCTGGGCGGTGGTGCAGGCAGTGGCGGCGGCCAGCCCGATGGCGCGGCCATCCTGGGCCACATCTTCGGTGGCAACCAGCAGCGTGCCGAGGCCGGCCTGGGCCAGGCCACGGGGCTGGGGGCGAACGCCGGGCAGTTGCTGCAGATGCTGGCGCCCATCGTGATGTCGTTCCTGGCGCAGCGCATGAGCGCGGGTGGCATGGACGCTGGCGGCCTGGGTCAGGCGCTGGGCCAGGAGCAGGCGCGCGTGCAGCAGCAGGGCGGCCTGGGTGGCGGCCTGCTGGGCAGCCTGCTCGACCAGGACGGTGACGGCCAGGTAGGGCTGGGCGACCTGCTCAAGATGGGCGGTGGCCTGCTGGGCGGGCGGCGCTAGGGCGCCACCCATCTGCTCTGCTTTTGAGCACTATTGGCGCTTTATGGGCAAGCAATTTTGCCCCATATGGCTTCAAAATAATGGGCAAGGCCAAGCCGGTCCGCGGCGTTGCCAGATGCCGCCAGGCAGGGCCCTTGACGCTGCCGGTGTTGCGCACAAGGCAGGATGCGTTGAAACTCTTTCACGTCCGCCATCATTTTTGCAGGGAGGCCCTTCATGACAGCCGTTGCTGAAATTCTCAAATCCAAGAGCGACCACACCGTTTACGCCATCGCACCGCAAGACTCGGTGTTCGATGCGCTCCAGCGCATGGCCGACAAGCGCATCGGGGCGCTGCTGGTGATGGAGGGCGACACCATCGTCGGCATCGTCACCGAGCGCGATTACGCCCGCAAGATCGCCCTGCTGGGGCGCAAGTCCACCGCCACGCTGGTGCGCGATGTCATGACGACGGCGGTGATGTATGTGGGCCCCACCCAGACCAGCCAGGAGTGCATGGCGCTCATGACCGAAAACCGCCTGCGCCACCTGCCTGTGGTCGATGGCGGCAAGCTGGTGGGGCTGATCTCCATTGGCGATCTGGTCAAGGACATCATTTCCGAGCAGAAATTCATCATCGAGCAGCTCGAGCACTACATCACCGGCGGCGGCCGCTGAACGACAAATGCCCCGGCTGTGAGGCCGGGGCATTTGGCGTGCGCAGGGTGGGGTCAGGCCGCTTTCTCCACATGCCCCTGGCGGGTGTACAGAAAGTCGATCACGGCCTTGCGGCAGTGCACATAGCGCGGGTCTTCTGCCAGTTCCACGCGCTTGCGCGGGCGCGGCAGGTCCACATGCAGCACCTCGCCAATGGTGGCGGCCGGGCCGTTGGTCATCATCACGATCTTGTCGGACAGCAGCACCGCCTCGTCCACGTCGTGCGTCACCATCACCACGGTGCTGTGCGTGCGCGCCACGATCTCCAGCAGCTCGTCCTGCAGCTTGGCGCGGGTGAGGGCGTCGAGCGCGCCAAAGGGCTCGTCCATCAGCAGCACCTGGGGTTCCATGCACAGCGCCCGTGCAATGCCCACGCGCTGCTTCATGCCGCCCGAGATCTCGCCGGGGCGCTTTTGCGCCGCGTGCGTGAGGCCCACCAGTGCCAGCGCCGCATCGGTGCGGGCCAGCAGCTGGGCCTTGCTTTCGGTTTTGCCAAACACGCGCTCCACCGCCAGGTGCACGTTGTCAAAGCAGGTCAGCCAGGGCAGCAGCGAGTGATTCTGGAACACCACGGCGCGCTCGGGCCCGGGGCCGCTGATTTCCTTGTTGGCGCACAGCAGCGCGCCGTGGGTGGGCGTGGTCAGGCCGGCGATCAGGTTGAGCAGCGTGGATTTGCCGCAGCCCGAATGCCCGATGAGCGCCACGAACTCGCCCTTGGCAATCGTCAGGTGGATATCGCGCAGCGCCGGAAACAGGCCCTTGGCGGTCTTGAAGGTCTGCGCTACGCCCTGGATCTCGATGAACTTGGTGGTCAGCGATGCGTTCATGATTTCACCTCTTCGAACGTGAAGGCCGTGGCCAGCTTGATGAGCGCCATCTCCAGCAGCAGCCCGACGATGCCGATCACGAAGATGGCAATGATGATGTTCTTGACGTTGAGGTTGTTCCACTCGTCCCACACCCAGAAACCGATGCCCACGCCGCCCGTCAGCATCTCGGCGGCCACGATCACCAGCCACGCAGTGCCCACGGCCAGGCGCACGCCCGTCAGCATGTAGGGCAGCACGGCGGGGAACAGGATCTTGGTGGCGATCTTCCACTCGCTCAGGTTGAGCACGCGGGCCACGTTCATGTAGTCCTGCGGCACGCGCTGCACGCCCACGGCGGTGTTGATGACCATGGGCCAGATCGAGCAGATGAAGATGGTCCAGATGGCGGCCGGGTTGGCCCCCTTGAACACCAGCAGACCGATCGGCAGCCAGGCCAGCGGCGACACCGGCCGCAGCAGGCTGATCAGCGGGTTGAACATGCGCGACAGGAAGGCAAAACGCCCGATGACAAAGCCCGCCGGAATGCCCACCAGCGCCGCCAGCCCGAAGCCCACCGCTACGCGCTGCAGCGAGGCCAGCACGTTCCAGCCCACGCCCTGGTCGTTGGGGCCGTTGCGGTAGAACGGGTTGCTGAACACTTCCAGCGCCTGCAGCCAGGTTTCGTGCGGCGTGGGGATGCTGCGGCCCGTGCTGGCCGACACCAGCGCCCACAGCCCCACCAGCAGCCCCAGGCCCAGCACGGGCGGCAGCACCGTCAGCCAGAAGCTGCGCGAGAGGGCGGCCCAGTCGCGCGCGGGCTTGGGCGTTGGCGGGTTGGTGGGCTGAGAGGTTTTGGGGGTTTTGGCGCCCGTAGATAAAACGCTATTTGCTATTGTTTTGGTAGCTTCTGGCGCGGACTCCCGCGGGGCATGAAAAACGGCACTGACCATGGTGATCTCCGGTTGTTCAGGCCTGCTCAGGCCTTGATCTTGAAGCCGTCGGCATACCTGGCGGGGTCTTTGCCGTCCCACACCACGCCGTCGATCAGCTTGCTCGTGCGCAACACGTCCTTGGGCACATTGACCTTCATGGCGCTGGCGACCGATCTGTACAGGTCCACCTGGTTCACCTGTCTGGCCACTGCCAGGTAGTCGGGGTGGCTCTTGAGCAGGCCCCAGCGCTTGTGCTGCGTGAGGAACCACATGCCGTCCGACAGGTAGGGGAAGTTGACCGCGCCGTCGTTGAAGAACTTCATGTGGTTCGGGTCGTCCCAGGTCTTGCCCTGGCCGCCACCCACGCCGTTGCTGTAGCGGCCCAGGATGCGCTGGTTGATCGCGTCCACGCTGGTGTTCACGTAAGCCTTGCCGGCAATGGCCCCGATGGCCAGGTCAAATTCCCCCACCCTTGGCCACCCCAAATTCCCCCAGGCAGGACGACCAGATTATGACGACTCGGGTGTGATGGCGATG
>NZ_FNQJ01000005.1 GCF_900107605.1 Acidovorax soli
GACAACGTGTCGATCACCGTCAAGCTGATCAACCCCATCGCCATGGAAGAAGGCCTGCGCTTCGCTATCCGTGAAGGCGGCCGTACCGTGGGCGCTGGCGTCGTGGCCAAGATCATTGCTTAAAGCGTGTTCATAGGGGTATAGCTCAATTGGCAGAGCGTCGGTCTCCAAAACCGAAGGTTGTAGGTTCGATTCCTACTGCCCCTGCCACTTGAATGTGGTCAAAAACAAGCCCGCCAGCATTGGCGGGCTTCGGTGTCTTGGGCGATACCGAAAATTGAAGCAGGAAAATTAAGACATGGCCACTACACAAGTTGAAACTGTCAATACGGGGGCGGACAAGGCCAAGCTCGCTGCAGTCGTGGCGTTGGTGATTGCCTCTGTGGCGGGTTTCTATTTGCTGGGCAAACAGGGGCCGATCGTGCAATGGGCTGCATTGCTGCTGGGCCTCGTTGTTGCAGCGGCTGTCTTTCTGGTTTCCGAACCAGGACGTCAGTTTGTTGCCTTCGCACGAGATGCTTGGCGTGAAGTCAAAAAGGTGGTCTGGCCGACGCGCAAGGAAACACTGCAGATGACTGCTTACGTGTTTGCTTTTGTCGTCATCATGGCATTGTTCTTGTGGTTTACCGACAAAACCCTTGAGTGGGTTTTGTATGACCTGATTTTGGGCTGGAGGAAGTCATGACAAGCGTTGTGGATTTGGCTGGGGCCGATGCCTCTGGTGCTGCGTCTTCCAATCCTGATCTGCGGTGGTACATCGTCCATGCCTATTCGGGGATGGAAAAAGCGGTCGAGCGCAACATTCTTGAGCGCATTGCGCGCTCCGGCATGGAGGGCAAGTTTGGCCGCATTCTGGTTCCCACTGAAGAAGTGGTTGAGATGAAGAACGGTCAGCGCAAAACGACAGAGCGCCGGTTGTTTCCTGGTTATGTGTTCGTCGAGATGGTCATGGATGACGATACCTGGCACCTGGTCAAACACACCAACAAGGTCACCGGATTCGTGGGTGGGGCGAAGAATCGCCCTGCGCCCATCTCGGAAGAAGAGGTGCAGAAGATCGTCAGCCAGATGCAGGAGGGCACCGAAAAGCCTCGGCACAAGGTTGAGTTCATGGTGGGTGAGCTGGTTCGTGTCAAGGAAGGTCCTTTCACGGATTTCAATGGATCGGTGGAAGATGTGAATTACGAAAAGAGCCGTGTGCGCGTTTCCGTGATGATCTTCGGTCGCTCCACCCCTGTGGAACTGGAATTTGGGCAGGTCGAAAAAACCTGATCCATGGAGTTTTGGGCATCACACTTTTCGACTCGGTGTGAATGCATTTGGTGAGTCGTTAACCCCGGGGAGCCTTGTCTTGCCTCAGCAAGTCAGGCGTTATCACCCGCAAGGAGTAAAGCATGGCGAAGAAAATCGTCGGTTTTATCAAGCTGCAAGTGCCAGCTGGTAAGGCCAATCCATCCCCACCCATTGGTCCTGCGCTCGGTCAGCGCGGCCTCAACATCATGGAGTTCTGCAAGGCATTCAATGCGCAGACCCAAGGTGTCGAGCCTGGTCTGCCTCTGCCTGTGGTCATCACGGCTTTTGCAGACAAGAGCTTCACCTTCATCATCAAGACGCCGCCTGCGACGGTTTTGATCAAGAAGGCGATCAAGCTGGAAAAAGGTTCGCCAAACGCCCTGAGCACCAAGGTCGGCAAGATCACTCGCGCACAGCTCGAAGAAATTGCCAAGACCAAGTTGAAGGACATGAATGCTGCCAATGTGGACGCTGCAGTTCGCACGCTGGCTGGCTCTGCGCGCTCCATGGGCGTGACGGTGGAGGGTTTGTAAATGGCCAAGCTGACAAAGAAACAAAAGGCCCTGCAGGGCAAAGTGGACAGCACCAAGCTCTACGCTTTTGCAGAAGCCATCGCCATCGTCAAGGATGCGGCAACTGCCAAGTTCGACGAGTCGATTGATGTGGCCGTGCAATTGGGCATTGACGCAAAGAAGTCCGATCAGGTTGTGCGTGGCGCTGTAGTGCTGCCTAACGGCACCGGCAAAACCACTCGCGTGGCCGTGTTTGCCCAAGGTGCCAAGGCAGAGGAAGCCAAGGCCGCTGGCGCCGACGTGGTCGGCATGGACGACCTGGCCGCCATGGTAAAGGCTGGAGACATGCCTTTCGACGTGGTGATCGCTGCCCCTGACGCCATGCGCGTTGTGGGTACTTTGGGGCAGATCCTGGGTCCCCGTGGCCTGATGCCTAATCCCAAGGTGGGCACGGTGACACCGGATGTCGCCACGGCGGTCAAGAATGCGAAGGCTGGCCAGGTGCAATTCCGCGTCGACAAGGCTGGAATCGTGCATGGCACGATTGGTCGTCGCTCGTTCGACAACGACAAGCTGCAGGGCAACCTGGCTGCACTGATCGATGCGTTGAACAAGGCCAAGCCTGCTTCGAGCAAGGGCCTGTATCTGCGCAAGGTTGCTGTTTCGTCGACGATGGGCCTGGGCGTCCGCGTGGATACCCAGTCCATCGCAGCGTAATTGCAAAAAAATCTTCAGGCCCGTCAGAAGGCCTGATGTGGTGGGCTGAAAGCGCTCTGGTGTTTTCAGGCCATCCAAGACCGTTGGTGTGCAGGATATTCGCACTTAAACCCCTGGGGGCCAACGCAGATGGCGATCCCGCTGCAGATGGAATGTTTTCCTGAACACAGTTGGTCGCTGCAACAAGAGCGCGCATGAGGCCTGTGCCGATTGCGCATTTTAAGGAGTAGACCTTGAGTCTTAATCGCAGTGAGAAAGAAGCGGTCATCAGTGAAGTGACCAGCCTCGCCGCAAAAGCTCAAACGCTTGTGATCGCGGAATACCGTGGCATCACGGTCGCCGACATGACCAAACTGCGTGTTGATGCCCGCAGCAAGGGCGTGACCCTGAGTGTTCTGAAGAACACCCTGGCTCGCCGTGCTGTGGCTGGCAGCGCATTTGACGTGGTGGCAGACCAGATGACCGGTCCGCTGATCTATGGCTTCTCCGAAGACGCTGTGGCCGCCGCCAAGGTGGTGGCCGATTTCGCGAAAACCAACGACAAGTTGGTGATTCGCGGTGGCGCTTTCGGTGGCAAAGCCCTGGATGTCAACGGCGTTAAGCAACTGGCCAACATTCCCTCCAAGGAAGTTCTGTTGGCCCAGATTTGTGGCTTGCTTATGTCCCCCATGTCGCGTACGGCCGTTGTGCTGGGCGCACTGGCGGCGAAAAAAGGCGAAGGCGCTGCCGCACCGGCCGCCGAACCTGTCGCGGCTTGATGGCCGGGCAGTTAACCAACAAAATTGTTAGGAAATCAAAATGGCATTCGATAAAGACGCATTTTTGACCGCGCTGGACAGCATGACGGTTCTGGAACTCAATGACCTGGTGAAGGCCATTGAAGAGAAGTTTGGCGTGAGCGCTGCAGCCATGGCTGCTCCTGCTGCCGCTGGTGGTGGCGCTGGCGCTGCTGCTGCCGAAGAAAAGACGGAATTCAATGTGGTGCTGACCGAAGCTGGCGCCAACAAGGTGTCCGTCATCAAGGCAGTGCGCGAAATCACCGGCCTGGGCCTCAAGGAAGCCAAGGACCTGGTGGACGGCGCTCCCAAGAACGTCAAGGAAGGCATTGCCAAGGCCGACGCCGAAGCAGCCGTCAAGAAGCTGGTGGAAGCCGGCGCCAAGGCCGAACTCAAGTAATTCGATCTTGCTCAAGGGCTGGAGTGTTCCTCAGAGGGCCTCCAGCCTTTGGTGCTTCAGAAAGCACCCGAAAGCGACCTCCTGAAAAGGGGCTTTCGAGTGTCTTCTGACAACCCCGACAGCAGAAGACGCCTTGGTTCGGGTGATGTGCAATGCATCACCGTCCGCCATGGTTGGTAGTGGCCAACCGCCAAGCCCGTGAGGACACATCTCCTTGCGGGTCAGTCGTCGAAGACCCAGGACTCATGTCTTTGCCCGGAGATCTCATGGCCTATTCCTACACCGAACGCAAGCGAATTCGCAAAAGTTTCGGCACCCGCGACAGCGTGCTCGAAGTTCCTTACCTGCTGCAGATGCAGAAGGATGCGTACACCGCTTTCCTGCAGGCTGATAAAGCACCCCAGAAAAGAACCATCGAAGGCCTTCAGGCTGCATTCGACGCTGCCTTCCCCATCGTCTCCCACAATGGTTTTGTGGAGATGAAGTTCATCGAGTACAACCTGGCCAAGCCGGCTTTCGACGTGCGCGAATGCCAGACCCGGGGGCTGACCTTCGCCTCGGCCGTGCGCGCCAAGGTGCAGCTGATCATTTATGACCGCGAGTCCTCGACTTCGCAGTCCAAGGTGGTCAAGGAGGTGAAGGAGCAAGAGGTCTACATGGGCGAAGTGCCGCTCATGACCGACAAGGGCTCGTTCATCATCAACGGTACCGAGCGCGTGATCGTGTCGCAGCTGCACCGTTCACCCGGCGTGTTTTTCGAACATGACAAGGGCAAGACCCACAGCTCGGGCAAGCTGCTGTTCTCCGCGCGCATCATTCCCTACCGTGGCTCCTGGCTGGATTTCGAGTTTGATCCAAAGGACATTCTGTACTTCCGCGTGGACCGTCGCCGCAAGATGCCGGTCACGATCCTGCTCAAGGCCATCGGCCTGAACCCCGAGTCCATCCTGGCGAACTTCTTCGTCAACGACAACTTCCGTCTGATGGACAGCGGTGCGCAGATGGAGTTCGTCTCCGAGCGCCTGCGCGGCGAAGTCGCACGCTTCGACATCACCGACAAGTCCGGCAAGGTGGTGGTGGCCAAGGACAAGCGCGTCACGGCCCGCCACACCCGCGAACTGGAGCAGTCCGGCACCACGCACATCAGCGTGCCCGAAGACTTCCTGATCGGCCGCGTGGTCGCCCGCAACATCGTGGATACCGACACGGGTGAAATCATTGCCAAGGCCAACGACGAGCTGACCGAAGCACTGCTCAAGAAGCTGCGCAGCGCTGGCGTGCAGGACGTGCAGTGCATCTACACCAATGAACTCGACCAGGGTGCGTACATGTCGCACACCCTGCGCATCGATGAAACGGTGGACGAGTTCGCTGCGCGCGTGGCCATCTACCGCATGATGCGCCCCGGCGAGCCGCCAACGGAAGACGCGGTGCAGGCCCTGTTCCAGCGCCTGTTCTACAACCCCGACACGTACGACCTGTCGCGCGTGGGCCGCATGAAGTTCAACGCCAAGATCGGCCGTGACGAATCCACCGGCCCCATGGTGTTGTCCAACGAAGACATCCTGGCCGTGGTCAAGATCCTGGTGGACCTGCGCAACGGCAACGGCGAAGTCGATGACATCGACCACCTGGGCAACCGCCGTGTGCGCTGCGTGGGCGAACTGGCCGAAAACCAGTACCGCACCGGTCTGGCCCGTATCGAGAAGGCCGTGAAGGAGCGTCTGGGCCAGGCCGAGCAAGAGCCGCTGATGCCCCACGACCTGATCAACAGCAAGCCGATCTCGGCTGCGTTGAAAGAGTTCTTCGGTGCCTCGCAGCTGTCCCAATTCATGGACCAGACCAACCCGCTGGCGGAAATCACGCACAAGCGCCGTGTGTCGGCCCTCGGTCCGGGCGGTCTGACCCGCGAACGCGCAGGCTTCGAAGTGCGCGACGTGCACGTGACCCACTACGGCCGCGTCTGCCCTATTGAAACGCCTGAAGGCCCGAACATCGGTCTGATCAACTCGCTGGCCCTGTACGCCCGCCTGAACGAGTACGGTTTCATCGAAACGCCGTACCGCCGCGTGGTGGATGGCAAGGTGACGAACGAGATCGACTACCTCTCGGCCATCGAAGAAGGCAAGTACGTGATCGCGCAGGCCAATGCGCAGCTCGACAAGGACGGCCGCCTGACAGGGGACTTGGTCTCCGCCCGTGAAAAGGGTGAATCCATCCTGTGCGGTGCCGACCGCGTGCAGTACATGGACGTGTCGCCCGCGCAGATCGTCTCGGTGGCCGCCTCGCTGGTTCCGTTCCTGGAGCACGACGACGCGAACCGCGCGTTGATGGGCGCCAACATGTCGCGCCAGGCCGTGCCTGTGCTGCGTCCCGAGAAGCCCCTGGTGGGCACGGGTATCGAGCGTGTGGCTGCTGTGGATTCGGGTACCGTGGTCACTGCCACCCGTGGCGGTATCGTGGACTACGTCGATGCGACCCGCATCGTGGTGCGTGTGAACGACGAAGAAGCCGTGGCCGGTGAAGTGGGTGTGGACATCTACAACCTCATCAAGTACCAACGTTCCAACCAGAACACCAACATCCACCAGCGCCCCATCGTGAAGAAGGGCGACAAACTGGTCAAGGGCGACGTGGTGGCCGACGGCGCATCGACGGACTTTGGCGAAATCGCCATCGGCCAGAACATGCTGATCGCCTTCATGCCCTGGAACGGTTACAACTTCGAAGACTCGATCCTGATCTCCGAGCGCGTGGTGGCGGAAGACCGCTACACCTCGATCCACATCGAGGAGCTGGTGGTGATGGCCCGCGACACCAAGCTGGGCGCCGAAGAAATCACGCGCGACATCCCGAACCTGTCGGAGCAGCAGCTCAACCGCCTGGACGAGTCCGGCATCATCTACGTGGGCGCCGAAGTGCAGCCCGGCGATACGCTGGTCGGCAAGGTCACGCCCAAGGGCGAAACCACGCTCACGCCCGAAGAGAAGCTCTTGCGCGCCATCTTCGGCGAGAAGGCTTCCGACGTGAAGGACACCTCGCTGCGCGTGGACCAGGGCTCGTCGGGCACCGTGATCGACGTGCAGGTGTTCACCCGTGAAGGCATCCAGCGTGACAAGCGCGCCCAGCAAATCATCGACGATGAACTCAAGCGCTTCCGCCTGGACCTGAACGACCAGCTGCGCATCGTGGAGGCCGACGCGTTCGACCGTATCGAAAAGCTGCTGACCGGCCGCGTGGCCAACGGCGGCCCGCAGAAGCTGGCCAAGGGCACGAAGATCGACAAGGCTTACCTGGCTTCCGTCGAGAAGTTCCACTGGTTCGACATCCGCCCCGCGGAAGACGAAGTCGCCACCCAGCTCGAATCCATCAAGAACGCGCTGGAGCAAACCCGCCACAGTTTCGACCTGGCTTTTGAAGAAAAGCGCAAGAAGCTCACGCAAGGCGACGAGCTGCCTGCTGGCGTGCTCAAGATGGTCAAGGTCTACCTGGCCGTCAAGCGCCGCCTGCAGCCTGGTGACAAGATGGCCGGCCGCCACGGTAACAAGGGTGTGGTGTCCAAGATCGTTCCGGTCGAAGACATGCCTTACATGGCCGACGGTACCCCTGCCGACATCGTTCTGAACCCGCTGGGCGTGCCCTCGCGGATGAACATCGGTCAGGTGCTGGAAGTCCACCTGGGCTGGGCCGGCAAGGGCATTGGTCAGCGCATTGGCAACATGCTCCAGGAGCAGGCCAAGGCGTCCGAGCTGCGTACCTTCCTCGAAGAGGTGTACAACTCGCGCGGCCGCAAGGAAGACCTGTCGCAACTGAGCGACGATGACCTGATGGCCATGGCGGAGAACCTGACGAGCGGCGTGCCTTACGCCACCCCAGTGTTCGATGGTGCTTCGGAAGAAGAAATCAAGGACATGCTCAAGATCGCCTACCCGGACGACATCGCGGAGCGCAAGGGCCTGACACCGACCCGCACGCAGGCTTACCTGTTTGATGGCCGCACGGGCGAGCGCTTCGAGCGTCCGACCACCATCGGCTACATGCACTACCTGAAGCTGCACCACCTGGTGGACGACAAGATGCACGCTCGCTCGACCGGTCCTTACTCGCTCGTCACGCAGCAGCCGCTGGGCGGCAAGGCCCAGTTCGGTGGCCAGCGTTTCGGTGAAATGGAAGTGTGGGCGCTGGAAGCCTACGGCGCCGCCTACGTGCTGCAGGAAATGCTGACCGTGAAGTCCGACGACGTGGTGGGCCGTACCAAGGTGTACGAATCCATCGTCAAGGGCGAACACGCCATCGAAGCCGGTATGCCGGAATCGTTCAACGTGCTGGTCAAGGAAATCCGTTCGCTGGGCCTGGACATCGAGCTGGAACGTTCGTGAAGCCTTGCGGGATAGACCGGCGCGCCGCGCCGCTCTGTCCTCAACAGATTAAAAAGGAAAGAGTCACATGAAATCGCTACTCGACCTGTTCAAGCAATTCACGCCGGACGAGCATTTCGATGCCATCCGCATCGGCATGGCTTCGCCCGAAAAGATCCGTTCGTGGTCTTTCGGCGAAGTGAAGAAGCCCGAAACCATCAACTACCGCACGTTCAAGCCCGAGCGCGACGGCCTGTTCTGTGCCAAGATTTTTGGTCCCATCAAGGACTACGAATGCCTGTGCGGCAAGTACAAGCGCCTCAAGCACCGCGGCGTGATCTGCGAGAAGTGCGGCGTTGAAGTCACCCAGACCAAGGTGCGCCGCGAGCGCATGGGTCACATCGACCTCGCCGCGCCCTGCGCCCACATCTGGTTCCTGAAGTCGCTGCCATCGCGTCTGGGCCTGGTTCTCGACATGACGCTGCGCGACATCGAACGCGTGCTGTACTTCGAAGCCTATGTGGTGACCGACCCCGGCATGACCCCGCTGAAGAAGTTCAGCATCATGTCCGAGGACGACTACGACGCCAAGCGCAAGGAATACGGTGACGAGTTCATCGCCAAGATGGGCGCAGAAGGCATCAAGGACCTGCTCGAATCCATCGACATCGACCTGTCGATCGAGAAGCTGCGTGGCGACCTGACCGGCTCTGAAGTCAAGGTCAAGAAGAACGCCAAGCGCCTGAAGGTGCTGGAAGCCTTCAAGAAGTCCGGCATCAAGCCCGAGTGGATGGTGCTGGAAGTGCTGCCCGTGCTGCCCCCGGACCTGCGTCCGCTGGTGCCGCTGGACGGCGGCCGCTTCGCCACGTCCGACCTGAACGACCTGTACCGCCGCGTCATCAACCGCAACTCGCGTCTGCGCCGCCTGCTGGAGCTGAAGGCCCCAGAAATCATCGCGCGCAACGAAAAGCGCATGCTGCAGGAAGCTGTCGACTCGCTGCTGGACAACGGCCGCCGTGGCAAGGCCATGACGGGCGCCAACAAGCGTGCCCTGAAGTCGCTGGCCGACATGATCAAGGGCAAGTCGGGTCGTTTCCGCCAGAACTTGCTGGGCAAGCGCGTGGACTACTCCGGTCGTTCCGTGATCACCGTAGGCCCAACGCTCAAGCTGCACCAGTGCGGTCTGCCCAAGCTGATGGCGCTGGAGCTGTTCAAGCCCTTCATCTTCTCGCGCCTCGAAGCCATGGGCATCGCGACGACGATCAAGGCCGCCAAGAAGGAAGTCGAATCCGGCACCCCCGTGGTGTGGGACATCCTGGAAGAGGTCATCAAAGAGCACCCCGTGATGCTGAACCGTGCGCCTACGCTGCACCGTCTGGGCATCCAGGCCTTCGAGCCCATCCTGATCGAAGGCAAGGCCATCCAGCTGCACCCCCTCGTTTGCGCGGCCTTCAACGCCGACTTCGACGGTGACCAGATGGCTGTCCACGTGCCGCTGTCGGTGGAAGCGCAGATGGAAGCCCGCACGCTGATGCTGGCCTCCAACAACGTGCTGTTCCCCGCCTCGGGCGAACCCTCCATCGTGCCTTCGCAGGACGTGGTGCTGGGCCTGTACTACGCCACCCGTGATCGCATCAACGGCAAGGGCGAAGGCCTGGTGTTCGCCGACACCGGTGAAGTGCAGCGTGCCCTGGACGCTGGCCAGGTCGAGCTGGCCGCCAAGATCACGGTGCGCATGACCGAGTGGACCAAGAACAAGGAAACCGGCGAGTTCGTGCCTTCCACCTCGCTGGTGGAAACCACCGTGGGCCGCGCACTGCTGTCCGAGATCCTGCCCAAGGGCCTGCCGTTCTCCAACATGAACAAGGCGCTCAAGAAGAAGGAAATCTCGCGCCTGATCAACGTGTCCTTCCGCAAGTGCGGCCTGAAGGAGACGGTGGTGTTCGCCGACAAGCTGCTGCAAAACGGCTTCCGCTTGGCCACGCGCGCCGGTATCTCGATCGCCATCGACGACATGCTGGTGCCGCCGCAAAAGGCCGGCATCATCGAGCGCTCCGAGAAGGAAGTCAAAGAGATCGAGCAGCAGTACGTGTCCGGTCTGGTGACGTCTGGCGAGCGCTACAACAAGGTGGTGGACATCTGGGGCAAGGCCGGCGACGAAGTGTCCAAGGTGATGATGGCCCAGCTGTCCAAGCAGAAGGTCATGGACCGCCACGGCAAGGAAGTGGACCAGGAGTCGTTCAACTCCATCTACATGATGGCCGACTCCGGCGCCCGCGGCTCCGCCGCCCAGATCCGCCAGGTGGCCGGTATGCGGGGTCTGATGGCCAAGCCAGACGGCTCGATCATCGAGACACCCATTACCGCGAACTTCCGCGAAGGTCTGAACGTGCTGGAGTACTTCATCTCCACCCACGGTGCCCGCAAGGGTCTGGCCGACACGGCGCTGAAGACCGCCAACTCGGGTTACCTCACCCGCCGTCTGGTGGACGTGACGCAGGACCTGGTCGTGACCGAAGAGGATTGCGGTACGGCCAATGGTTCGCTGATGCGCGCCATCGTCGAAGGCGGTGAAGTGATCGAATCGCTGCGCGAACGTATCCTGGGCCGCACGGCGGCCGAAGACGTGCTGCACCCTGAAACGCGTGCCGTGCTGGTGCCTGCCGGCGTGATGCTGGAAGAAGACCTCATCGAGGAAATCGAAGCCGCTGGCGTGGATGAAGTCAAGGTGCGCACCGCCCTGACCTGCGAAACCCGCTACGGCCTGTGCGCCAAGTGCTACGGTCGCGACCTGGGCCGCGGCGGCCTGATCAACCTCGGCGAAGCCGTGGGTGTGATCGCTGCCCAGTCCATCGGCGAACCCGGCACGCAGCTGACCATGCGCACCTTCCACATCGGTGGTGCCGCTTCGCGCGCAGCCATCGCGTCGAGCGTGGAAGCCAAGTCCAACGGCGTGATCGGCTTCAATGCCACGATGCGCTACGTGAGCAACACCAAGGGCGAGCTGGTGGTGATTGCGCGTTCGGGTGAAATCGTCATCCAGGACGAGCATGGCCGCGAGCGCGAGCGCCACAAGGTGCCCTACGGCGCCACGCTGACGGTGAAGGCAGACCAGACCATCAAGGCTGGCACCATCCTCGCCAACTGGGATCCGCTGACGCGCCCCATCATCACCGAGTTTGCTGGCCAGGTGAAGTTCGAGAACGTCGAGGAAGGCCTCACGGTGGCCAAGCAGGTCGACGAAGTGACCGGTCTGTCCACGCTGGTGGTGATCGATCCGAAGCGCCGTGGTGCCGCCAAGGTCGTGCGTCCGCAGGTGAAGCTGATCGATGCCCAGGGCAACGAAGTGAAGATCCCTGGCACCGACCACTCGGTGACCATCGGCTTCCAGGTCGGCGCCCTGATCCAGGTGCGTGACGGCCAGGACGTGGGCCCCGGCGAAGTGCTGGCGCGTATTCCGGTCGAAGGCCAGAAGACCCGCGACATTACCGGCGGTCTGCCCCGTGTGGCGGAGCTGTTCGAAGCCCGCACGCCCAAGGACAAGGGCACGCTGGCCGAAATGACCGGTACCGTGTCGTTCGGCAAGGAAACCAAGGGCAAGGTCCGCCTGCAGATCACCGACCCCGAAGGCCGCGTGTTCGAGGAACTCGTGCCCAAGGAAAAGAACATCCTGGTGCACGAAGGCCAGGTGGTCAACAAGGGCGAGTCCATCGTGGACGGCCCGGCCGATCCGCAGGACATCCTGCGCCTGCTGGGCATCGAAGAGCTCTCGCGCTACATCGTTGATGAAGTGCAGGACGTGTACCGCTTGCAGGGTGTGAAGATCAACGACAAGCACATCGAGGTGATCGTTCGCCAGATGCTGCGCCGCGTCGTGGTCGAGAACATCGGCGAGTCCAGCTACATTGGCGGCGAGCAGGTCGAGCGCTCCGAGATCCTCAACACCAACGATGCGCTGCAGGCAGCGGGCAAGATTCCCGCGACCTACAGCAACCTGCTCCTGGGTATCACGAAGGCCTCGCTGTCGACCGATTCGTTCATCTCGGCCGCTTCCTTCCAGGAAACCACCCGCGTGCTCACCGAGGCTGCCATCATGGGCAAGCGCGACGAGCTGCGTGGCCTGAAGGAAAACGTGATCGTGGGTCGCCTGATTCCTGCCGGTACCGGTATGGCCTACCACCAGGCGCGCAAGGCCAAGGACGCCATGGACGACGCCGAGCGCCGCGCCATTGCCGAAGCGGAAGCCGCCGAAATGGAGGCTTCGGCAGAAACCTCCGTGACAGAAGGTGCCGCTCCTGACGCGGCTGCCGACTAAGCCCCCGGGCCGTCACTGATGCGCTCCCGCCCTGTCTCCTGACGGGCCGGGAGCGTTTTTTCTGGAACTCTCACGGACCGGGCCGCATGCTGCATGCGGTGCCGGTGTTAGCGCATGTGGTCATCGCCGCTCAGCTGGATAGTCATTGCGATCGCTCTTTTCTGGGCCGTTGGCGCATACAACCGCCTCGTGCGTCTGCGCTCGGCGGTGGTGCAGGCCTTTGGCAGTCTGGATGCCCATCTGGTCCGATGGCTTGCCATGGTGGGGGAGTTCGACGCCGCTCAGGTCACCGCCGGGGCCCTGGACCGCGAGGCGCACAGCACCCTGCAAGGGGCCTCCACACAATTGACAGTCTCTTTGGCCGTGGCGCGGGCGCGACCGTTGCAGGGGGAGCCCGTGGCGGCGCTGTCTGCCGCGTGCGCGGTGCTGGATGCAGTGTGGCTGAATCTGCAGCCTGGCGCTGATGCCGAAGATGCCCGCCGCAAGGTGGCGCATTGGCGTGCCCGGTGGGACGAATTGCGCAAGCCTAACGAACAGGCGGCACAGATCTTCAATGATGCGGTGCTCCATTACAACGCCGCACTCGGGCAGTTTCCTGCATTGATGCTGGCCTGGGCCTTCGGGTTCACTCCAGCGCGCGTACTGTCCATTGCGCCAGAAAGCCATTCATGACACCAGCTGGTTCACACCACCGACCCCGCACCGCGCTTGCGCCTGGAAGCCGCGATTCCTTGCCGCCACGGCGCAGCGCCGACCCCCATGGAGCGTCCGGGGTTGCGCTGTGGGAGCAACTCGCGGGCGTCGCCACGGCGTTGCAGGCCATTTGTGCCGGCCAATCGGGTACGGCGGCGATGGCCGCCGTGGATGCTGGCTTGCGGCCGGGGGTGCAGGCGCTGCTTTTTCAGGTGTTGCGCACGCTGGGCCGGGCACAGGCACTGCGGCGTCAGCTGGTGTCCCGCACGCCGCCCCCCGCTGCCGATGCGTTGCTGTGCACGGCTTTGGCACTGTCGTGGCGGGCCGACGAGGCGCCTTACGAACCCTTCACCCTGGTCAACCAGACCGTGGAAGCGGCCAAACGCAGCATGGCCACCCGTGCGCAGGCCTCTTTCATCAATGCCTGCCTGCGCCGCTTTTTGCGGGAGCGCGAAGCCCTGGTCGCCGCGACCGATGCCGACCCTGTGGTCCGCTGGAACCACCCGCTGTGGTGGGTGAAGAAGCTGCAGAAAGACCACCCGGCGCAATGGCAGCAGATCCTGCAGGCCAACAACGCCCAAGCGCCCATGGTCTTGCGGGTAAATGTGCGAAAAGGCACGGTAGCGCAATACCAGAAAGCGCTAGCTGCTATGAATATTGATTCAGCCGTGGTCGGTGAGCAGGGCCTGATCCTGCGCCAGCCCCTGCCGGTGGCGGAATTGCCGGGATTCGCCCAGGGGATGGTTTCGGTGCAGGATGCCGCTGCGCAGCAGGCAGCACCGTTGCTGCTGCAAGGGCTGGATCTCGCGCAGCCCTTGCGGGTGCTGGATGCCTGCGCCGCGCCGGGAGGCAAGACCGCCCACCTGCTGGAATACGCGGGCGCATCCAGTCCCATCCAGGTGACCGCGCTGGAGGTGGATGCCGTGCGCAGCACACGCATCCACGAAACCCTGGATCGCCTGGGCCTGCGCGCGCAGGTGCTGGTGGCTGATGCGGCGCAGCCGCAGGACTGGTGGCGGCAGCACTGCGCCGGCGCCTTGTTCGATGCGATCTTGCTGGATGCTCCGTGCACGGCATCGGGCATCGTCCGCCGCCACCCGGATGTGCGCTGGCTGCGCCGCGAAACCGATATTGCCCAGCTGGCCGCCCAGCAGGCACGCCTGTTGGCGGCCCTGTGGCCGCTGGTGAAGCCGGGCGGGCGCCTGCTGTACTGCACCTGTTCGGTGTTCCGTGCCGAGGGCGATGCGCAGGTCCAAACGTTTCTTGCGCACAACACCGATGCCCGATTGCTGCCATCCCCAGGGCATTTAATTCCTGGCAATGGAAACAATCGCGGAGCAGTCCCGGACAATGCAACGGGTGAGCACGACGGATTTTTTTACGCACTGTTGCATAAAGCCCCCGGGTGAGCGCCGCATGGTCCGCTCGATCGTCTGTTGGGTGCTGGCCTGGCTGTGCATGCTGGCCGGGCCGCTGCAGGTGCAGGCGCAATCGCATGCGAGCGAAGTGACCGATCTGCGCCTGGAGCGCGCGGACGATGGCGTGTACCTCAGCGCCAGCTTGCAGTTGGCACTGCCCGAACTGGCCGAAGACGCCCTCTACAAGGGCATTCCCATTTTCTTTGTGGTCGAAGCCCAGGTGCTGCGGGAGCGCTGGTACTGGTCAGACCGCCAGGTGGCCACTGCCACCCGCCATCTGCGCCTGAACTATCAGCCCCTGACCCGGCGCTGGCGTCTGAGTACGTCGTCCGTGCCGTTTTCCCACACCGGGCTGGGGGTGGCGCTGGGACAGAATTTTGACGACCTGCGCGATGCCGTGTCGGCCATGCAGCGGATTTCGCGCTGGAAGATTGCGGAGGATGGTGAAATTGACGCAGATGCTGTGCACACCGTCAATTTCCGGTTTCGGCTGGACATGACGCAATTGCCACGTCCCCTCCAGATCGGGGCGGTGGGCAGCGCGGGCTGGAGCCTGGCGGTCGCCCGGAACCAGCGCCTGGCGCCGGAGATCACACGGTGAGTAAGCGCAAACTTTCGGCAGAATCGGCGTCGAATCAGGCGTTGGGTCGGCAGTCGCGGGCGGTGCGCTGGACCGTCGGGGTGGGTGCCGCCATCATGTCGGCCATCGGCATGGTGCTGCTTTTCATGCTGACGCTGGCCACCAACAACCGGGCGCTCTACGAGCGCAATTACGCCTGGCTGTTCGGGGTGAACGTGCTGGTGGCCGTGCTGCTGCTGGCGGTGCTGGTATGGGTAGGCGTGCGGCTGGCCGTGCGGTTGCGGCGCGGGCGCTTTGGCAGCCGCCTGCTGGTCAAGCTGGCCGCCATTTTTGCACTGGTGGGTCTGCTGCCCGGGTTGCTGATCTATGTGGTGTCGTACCAGTTTGTCACCCGGTCCATTGAAAGCTGGTTTGACGTGAAGGTGGAGGGTGCCCTGGTGGCGGGCGTGAATCTGGCACGGGTGTCCCTCGACTCCATGGCCGAAGACATGGCCAGCAAGGCGCGGGCAGCCAGCGTGCAGCTGGCCCAGGTGCCCGATGCCGCAGCCGGGCTGGTGCTGGAGCGCATCCGCGACCAGCTTTCGGCCAGCGACGTGATCTTGTGGAACGCCTCCGGGCATGCCGTTTCCAGCGCTGGCCAGTCGCGTTTCAACCTGAGCCCGGAGCGCCCTGGCGCAGCGCAGCTGCGCATGGTGCGCCAGCAGCGCACCCTGGCACAGATCGAGGGGCTGGACGACATTACCGACCCTGCTGCCACGCAGAGCGCCCGGGTGAAGGTATTTGCGCTGGTCGCAAGCCCCAGCGTGGGCTTGCTGCTGGAGCCGCGTTTTTTGCAGGTCACCATGCCCCTGCCGCCGGCACTGGTGGCCAATGCGCTGGCGGTGCAGGAAGCCAATCGGGAATACCAGGAACGGGCCCTGGCCCGCGAGGGCCTTCGCCGCATGTATGTGGGCACCCTGACGCTGGGCTTGTTCCTGGCCGTTTTTGGCGCCGTCCTTCTGGCCGTATTGCTGGGCAACCAGCTGGTGCGGCCGCTTCTGGTGCTCGCGGAGGGGGTGCGAGAGGTGGCGGCGGGCAATCTCAGTCCCAAGGCCGCGCTGCAAGGCAAGGATGAGCTTGACGGACTCACGCGCTCCTTTGCCACCATGACCCAGCAGATTGCGGACGCGCAGGGGGCGGTGGAGCAGAGCATGGGCGAGGTGGATGCAGCGCGTGCCAAGCTGCAGACCATTCTGGACAATCTCACCGCAGGCGTGGTGGTCCTCGACCAGCAAGGCGTCATCCTGTCCTTCAATCCGGGCGCCACGCGCATCCTGCGCGCCCCCATGGCGGCCTACGCGGGTCAGCCGCTGGCAGCGGTGCCGGGGCTGGCCGCTTTTGCCGCGGCAGTGCAACAGCAGTTCGACGAATTCCTGGGTGATCTCCACCACCACGGACTGGACCATTGGCAGCAGCCGTTTGAACTGCATGGTTCCGCCAGTGGCACTGCGCACCACGCGACAAGCCTGGTCATGCGGGGTGCCGAGCTTCCAGATGCGTCGCGGTTGTTGGTTTTTGACGACATTTCGGAAATTGTTTCGGCACAGCGTGCCCAGGCCTGGGGTGAGGTGGCGCGGCGCCTGGCCCATGAGATCAAGAACCCCCTTACCCCCGTCCAGCTGTCTGCCGAGCGCCTGGAAATGAAGCTCACCGGCAAGCTGCCGGCGCCGGAGCAGGCCATCTTGACCAAGTCGGTCCGGACCATCGTGGAGCAGGTGGATGCGATGAAGCGGCTCGTCAACGAGTTCCGCGACTATGCACGCCTGCCCGCTGCCGAATTGCAAACGCTGGACCTGAACACGTTGGTGACCGACGTGCTCTATCTGTATGGGGCCGAAAACGCCACGGTACCCGTGGAATCCGAGCTGGATCTGCGCTGCCCGCCGATTGCCGGCGACGCACAGCAGCTGCGCCAGGTTGTGCACAACCTGCTGCAAAACGCCCAGGACGCCACCGTGCAGGCTCGTGCGGGGAGCTCCGAGCCGATGCTGCCGGTGCGTATCAGCACCCGCTGGAGCGAGTCATCGCACCGTGTTCGCCTGACCGTGACCGATAGTGGCCCAGGCTTTCCCGCGCACATTCTGCAGCGGGCATTTGAACCCTATGTCACCACCAAACCACGGGGCACCGGACTGGGCCTGGCCGTGGTGAAGAAGATTGCCGACGAGCACGGTGCCCGGATCGAGTTGTCGAACCGGCTTGACGACGGCGTGGTGCGGGGGGCACAAGTGTCGTTATCATTCGCCACTTACCCATCGGTGGTGTCATAACAACACCCACCGCAGCATCCAAGGCGTTTCATACACATGGCAAACATTCTGGTGGTTGATGACGAACTCGGTATTCGTGACCTCTTGTCGGAAATCCTGAATGACGAGGGACACAGCGTGGACCTCGCCGAGAACGCCACACAGGCGCGGGTGGCGCGTGCGGCAGGTGCGTACGACCTGGTGTTGCTGGACATCTGGATGCCGGACACGGACGGCGTCTCGCTGCTCAAGGAGTGGGCCACGGCTGGAGCGCTCACCATGCCCGTCATCATGATGAGTGGACACGCCACCATAGATACCGCCGTGGAAGCCACGCGGATCGGCGCTTTCTCGTTCCTTGAAAAACCCATCACCTTGCAAAAGCTGCTCAAGGCGGTGGAACAGGGTCTGGCACGCAACGCGGCCCAGCAGTTGGCTCCCGTGGCCGCCCAGCAGCCCGCCGTGGCGCCCATGGAGGGCGGCTTTGTGCCGGCTCCGATCGTCACCACCGCCATGCTGGGAGAGTCCGGCCCCCACGCGCATCAGGGGTTCGATCTGGACCGCCCCCTGCGTGAAGCCCGCGACGGCTTTGAAAAGGCCTACTTTGAATTCCATCTGGCCCGCGAAGGCGGCTCCATGACCCGTGTCGCAGAAAAAACCGGACTCGAGCGCACCCACCTGTACCGCAAGCTGCGCCAATTGGGCGTGGATCTCGGTCGCGGAAAGCGGAATTAATCTTGGGGTCGTTGGTGATTTGGTCGGAAATTCAGGTATATAATCTAAGGCTCAGGCCCGGTAGCTCAGTCGGTAGAGCAGAGGATTGAAAATCCTTGTGTCGGCGGTTCGATTCCGTCCCAGGCCACCAAAAATGAAAGCCCTTGGTTCGTAAGAATCAAGGGCTTTTCCTATTGGCGTTCCGGGCCCAGCAGGGGCTGGGGGCACACGCTGGTACCGGCGATGTTGCACGAAGTCGCCGTTCCGTATTTTCCGAGGCGGCCGTCATTCCGGTTCTCTCTCTATCTCTCTATTTTCACGATGGCAGTTCTGACGGACACGACCCTGGGCATTGACTTTGGCACCTCCAACTCGGCAATGGCCGTGCGCCAGGGGGATTCGCCCGCGCGCATGTTGCGCCTGGAAGGCGAGAGCAACACCTTGCCAACAGCACTGTTCTTCAATGCCGAAGACCACAGCACCCACTATGGGCGCGATGCGGTGGAGCAGTATCTTGCCGGCACTGAAGGGCGGCTCATGCGTTCGCTCAAAAGCCTGCTGGGCAGTTCGCTGCTGCAGGACAAGACGGCGGTGCACAACGCGCTGGTGAGCTACCAGGACATCATCAGCCTGTTCCTGCGCATGCTGGCCAGCCAGGTGCGGGACACCCTGGGTGGCATGCCGGGCCGGGTGATGCTGGGGCGGCCCGTGCATTTCGTGGATGGTGACGCCGCGCGGGATCGACAGGCCGAAGATGCCCTGCGGCAGGCGGCGCAGGACGCGGGGTTTGTGAACATCGCGTTCCAGCTGGAGCCCATCGCCGCGGCGCTGGACTATGAGCAGCGCATCGAGCGCGAATCGCTGGTGCTGGTGGTGGACATTGGCGGTGGTACCTCCGATTTCACCGTGGTGCGCCTGGGGCCGGACCGGCGGGCGCGCACCGATCGCAGCCGCGACATTCTGGCCACCACCGGTGTGCATGTCGGCGGCACCGATTTCGACCGGCGCCTGAGCCTGGCACTGCTGATGCCCCTGCTGGGCCTGGGCCACACCGGGCCTGCGGGGCGCGAGGTGCCGAGCCGGGTGTTCTTCGACCTGGCAACCTGGCACCTGATCCAGTGGCTGTATGCGCCGCGGGCACTGCGCGATGCGCAGGCCCTGCGCCCCGACTATGCGCAGCCCCAGCTGCATGATCGCCTGATGACGGTGCTGCACCAGCGTCTGGGGCATCGTTTGGCCAACACGGTGGAGCAGGCCAAGATTGCGGCGTCTGTCGATGCTGCGGAAGCGCCGATGGCGCTGGACTGGGTCGAGCCGGGTCTGAACGCACTCATGACCCCCGACGGCCTGGCCCGCCACCTTGCCGGGCCCTTGCAACAGGTGGTGAACTGCGCCACCGAATGCCTGCAGCGGGCCGGGCTGGTGCCCCAGGATTTGCAGGCCATCTATCTCACCGGGGGATCGTCGGCACTGCGCCCGCTGCGCCAGGCGCTGCGCGTGGCGTTTCCTGACACCCCGCAGGTCGAAGGCGACCTGTTTGGTGGCGTCGCAGCAGGGCTGGCGGTTTGCGCCCCTTGATCCGCAGCGCGGCGGTGGAAGTGCTACTTAAATAGTAGCTGCATGCGCTTGTCAAAAAGCGCTTTAGGCATATCTGATTCAAAAGTGCTTCATTCGTCCCCGCTTTCGGGGGCCCCGCGTTTCCATGCCAGTGCCGTGTCGTACAGGCTGTTGCGGGATGCGCCCGTGACTTCCGCGGCCAGGCGCACTGCGGTCTTGAGGGGCAGTTCCTGCAGCAGCAGGCGCAGAACGCGCAGGCTGTCGCCGTCGTCGGTGGTGGGTGCCGTGGGGTGCAGCAGCACCACGAATTCACCGCGCGACCGCTGGGGCGAGCCTTCCAGCCAGGCCGGCAGATCCCGGGCCGGTTGGGTAGCGATTTCTTCGAATTGCTTGGTGAGTTCGCGCGCCAGTGTGACCGTGCGATCCCCCAGTATCGACAGCGCCTGGGCCAGCTCGCCAATGCGGTGGGGGGCTTCGAGCAGCACCACGCAGCGGGGTTCGCTGGCCAGCTGCTGTACGGCAGCGGCCCGCTCGGCATGCTTCACCGGTAAAAAGCCGGCGAAGAGAAAACCCCCGCTTTCCGTGCTGTGCGCCACGGCGCCCGCCACGCTCAAGGCCGTGGTGATGCTGCTGGCGCCCGGCAGCGGCAGGGCGCGCAGGCCGGCCGCCTGCACGGCGGCCACCAGGCGTGCGCCGGGGTCGCTGACGCCCGGTGTGCCGGCATCGCTCACGTAGGCAATGCGCTGGCCTTGCTGCAGTCGCTGCACCACCGCCAAGGCGGCTTCGGCTTCGTTGTGCTGGTGTACCGCCAGCAGTTGCACGCTGGTCTTGTCGATGCCATAGGCGCGCAGCAGTGCCTGGGTGTGGCGCGTGTCCTCGCAGGCTATGGCATCGGCCAGCTGCAGCACATGCAGCGCGCGCAACGTGATGTCGGCCAGGTTGCCGATGGGCGTGGCCACGACATACAGCGCACCCTGCGGATAATGCTGTGCAGCCGCTGCATCGCGTGCGGCGTTCAGGGCAGATGCGAAAGAGGCGCTCAATGAATTTCCTTGGAAAAAAACCAGCCCGTGCGAGCCCTTCGGGCCCGGATGTCGCCAGCGGCAGCACCACACGGCAGCGGGGCAATGCGGCCGAGGACCAGGCGCTGGCCTGCCTGCAGGCCGGGGGCCTGAAGTTGCTGGAGCGCAATTATCGGACGCCCGGGCGCGGCGGAGGCGAGATTGATCTGGTGATGCGCGATCGCGACGGCACCGTGGTGTTTGTCGAGGTGCGCAGCCGCGCCAGCAATGCCTTCGGTGGGGCCGGTGCCAGCATTGGCGCCACCAAGCAGCGGCGTATCGTGTTTGCCGCACGCCATTACCTGATGCGCATGTCCACGCCACCGCCGTGCCGCTTCGACGTGATCCTGGTGGATGCATCGGTGCAATGGCTCAAGGCGGCCTTCGACGCCCAATAAGCGCGGACCACCCAAAGCCTTGTGCGCCACGCCGACGACTACGGTTTGCTACAAAACTGATAACAGGCCGCGGGTATCATCGGGCTCCCATGCTTGAGCAACGCATCCAACAGCACTTCATCGACAGTGCCGACCTGAAATACCAGGCGGCGCAGGCCCTCAGCACGCCCATCGCCGCAGCCGTGCAGGCCATTCTGGCCTGCGTCACCAGCGGCGGCAAAGTGCTGGCCTGCGGCAATGGCCCTTCGGCCGCCGAGGCGCTGCAGTTTGCGGCATTCTGCGTAGCAGGATTCGAGCGTGACCGGCCCGAACTGGCTGCGCTCGCGCTGACCTGCGACAGCGCCCTGCTCACGGTGGTCGGGGGAAGCAGCGACGTGGACCAGCAATTCGCTCGCCAGGTGCGCGCGCTCGGCCAGGCCGGCGATGTCTTGCTGGCGCTGTCCGTCACGGGCAGCGATGCGAACGTGATCGCAGCCACCGAAGCCGCGCACGAGCGTGACATGACCGTGGTGATCCTCAGCGGTCGCACCGGCGGCAAGCTCGCTGCCATGGTGCGCGAGACCGACGTGCTGATCAGCGTGCCGCACGACCGTGCCGCGCGGGTGCGCGAGGTCCATGCCCTGGTGTTGCACTGCCTGTGTGACGGCGTGGATGCCCAGTTACTTGGAGAACAGGAAATACCGCTATGAAGCTGACCATGAACCGTACGGCCTGCACCTTGCTGGCTGCCGCTGCACTTGCTGCAGGCCTGTCTGCCTGCGCGCCTCTGGTTGTCGGGGGGGCGATGGTGGGTGGCTTGATGGCCACGGACCGCCGCACCACCGGCACCCAGGTGGAAGACGAAGGGATCGAGCTGCGTGCCGCCAACCGCATCCGCGAGGTGCTGGGCGATCGTGCGCATGTCAACGTCACCAGCTTCAACCGCCAGGCCTTGCTGACCGGCGAGGTGCCGACGGCGCAGGACCGTGCCACGGTGGAGAAGATCGTGACGGAGGTGAACAATGTGCGTGCGGTGGTGAACGATCTGGGCGTGATGCCCAACTCTTCGCTGGGCCAGCGTTCCAGCGACACCCTGACCACCGGCAAGGTGCGGGCGAGTTTCGTGGATGCCAAGGATGTTTTTGCCAGCGCCTACAAGGTGGTGACCGAACGCAACGTGGTCTACCTGATGGGGCTGGTGACGCAGCGCGAGGCCACGCGCGCCACCGAAATTGCGCGCGGTGTGAGCGGCGTGAGCAAGGTGGTGCGGGTCTTCGAGATGATCACTGAGGACGATCTGCGCCGCGCCAGCACGACCCAGTCGCCCGCGCCCGTGACCACCGACCAGCCCGCGTCAAAGAGCAACTGACAATTAACGGCGTATGGCGGCAGGCGGCGGCACAGCCCGCCGCCTCGCTGTCAGGTCAGGCGCTTGACCAGGCTGGATGTATCCCAGCGGTTGCCACCCATTTTCT
This sequence comes from Acidovorax soli, assembly GCF_900107605.1. Taxonomy (GTDB): domain Bacteria; phylum Pseudomonadota; class Gammaproteobacteria; order Burkholderiales; family Burkholderiaceae_C; genus Acidovorax; species Acidovorax soli. Next base: position 22,535 of record NZ_FNQJ01000005.1, read on the forward strand.
GCACGTCGGCATAGAACTGGTCCACCAGCGCGGTCACCGGCACGCGCGAACCATTGCGGCGGGCTTCGTCCAGCACCAGGCCCAGATCCTTGCGCATCCAGTCCACGGCAAAGCCGAAGTCGAACTGGTCGTCCACCATGGTCTTGCCACGGTTGTCGAGCTGCCAGCTTTGGGCGGCGCCCTTGCCGATCACATCCAGCACCTGCTTCATGTCCAGCCCGGCATTCTTGCCAAAGGCCACGGCTTCGGACAGGCCCTGCACCAGGCCCGCGATGCAGATCTGGTTGACCATCTTGGCCAGCTGGCCCGAGCCGCTGGAACCCAGCAGCGTGAACGCCCGCGAGAAGGCCATGGCCACCGGCCGGGCGGCGTCAAAAGCCGCCTGGTCGCCGCCGCACATCACCGTGAGCTGGCCGTTTTGTGCGCCCGCCTGGCCCCCGGAGACCGGGGCATCGACAAAGTGCAGTCCCAGTGCGCGCGCGGCGGCATGCAGCTCGCGCGCCACTTCGGCCGAGGCCGTGGTGTGGTCCACGAAGACGGCGCCCGGCTGCATGCCGGCGAAGGCGCCGTCCGCGCCCAGCGTCACCGAGCGCAGGTCGTCGTCGTTGCCCACGCAGCAGAACACCAGATCGGCACCCTGGGCGGCCTCACGCGGTGTATTGGCATGTTTTGGGGCTTTTGCGCTGGCGTATTCTGCACACCATGCTATTGATTTTGAAGTGGTGCGGTTGTAGACCGTGACTTCATGGCCCGCCAGGGCGAGGTGGCCGGCCATGGGATAGCCCATGACGCCCAATCCCAGAAAGGCGATTTTGCGGGCGGGGGTGCTGTCGTAGCTGCGGGGGTTGGTGCTTGACATAGAGGTGGTTCCTGTAAAAAAGGTTGCCACAGGGGCAGCGTTTGGAATTGGCGCGGCCCAGGCCATTGGCGTCGTTCCCCTTCCCGCGCGCAGCGCGAGAGAAGGGGGAAGCGGCGCAGCCGCACAGGGGGGGTCACACTATCGCGAAGTGCTCGGTACCCGAGGCCAGGTCGGCTGATTTGGCGCGCTGGCTGTTGAGCTTGATCTGCAGGCGCAGGTCGTTGAGCGAGTCGGCGTTGCGCAGCGCATCCTCGTAGCTGATCACATTGGCCTCGTAGGCATCGAACAGCGCCTGGTCGAAGGTCTGCATGCCCAGGTTGCGGCTCTTTTTCATGACTTCCTTGATCTCGGCGACTTCGCCCTTGAAGATCAGGTCGGCAATCAGCGGGGTGTTGAGCATCACCTCGACCGCCGCTGCCCGGCCCTTGCCGTCCTGCTTCGGGATCAGGCGCTGCGACACCATGGCGCGCAGGTTGAGCGACAGGTCCATCAGCAACTGTGCGCGGCGCTCTTCGGGAAAGAAGTTGATGATCCGGTCCAGTGCCTGGTTGGCGCTGTTGGCGTGCAGGGTGGCCAGGCACAGGTGGCCGGTTTCGGCAAAGGCCACGGCGTGTTCCATGGTCTCGCGGTCGCGGATTTCGCCCATCAGGATCACGTCGGGGGCCTGGCGCAGCGTGTTCTTGAGCGCCGCTTCCCAGCTGTCGGTGTCCAGGCCCACTTCGCGCTGCGTGACCACGCAGTTCTTGTGCGGGTGCACGAATTCCACCGGGTCTTCCACCGTGATGATGTGGCCGAACGAGTTTTCGTTGCGCCAGTCCACCATGGCGGCCAGCGTGGTCGATTTGCCCGAACCCGTGGCACCCACCAGGATGCACAGGCCGCGCTTGGTCATGGTCACTTCCTTGAGGACCTGGGGCACGCCCAGGCCGTCAATGGTGGGCAGCGTGAGCGGAATGGTCCGCAGCACCATGCCGACCTTGCCCTGCTGGATGAAGGCGTTCACGCGAAAGCGGCCAATGCCGGCGGGCGAGATGGCAAAGTTGCATTCCTTGGTGCGCTCGAAGTCGGCCACCTGCTTGTCGCTCATGATGGCGCGCGCCAGCGTGAGGGTGTGGGTGCCGGTCAGCGGCTGGGGTGACACCTTGGTGACCTTGCCGTCCACCTTGATGGCGGGCGGAAACTCTGCCGTGATGAACAAGTCGCTGCCATTGCGGCTCACCATCAGCTTGAGCAAGTCGTTGATGAATTTACTGGCCTGATCGCGTTCCATCAAAGATCCTTCCGGGGTGCTGTGCCTGCAGGGCGGGGGGTCATTTCTGGTTGTCGCTCAGCCGGGCGCTCACGACCCGCAGGCGCAGCGACAGCTTGCGCGCCAGCAGCGCAATCAGGCTGGCGGCCAGCTGGGGATCCTTGGTCATCATGTCGTCCATGGCCTCGGCGCTCAGCACGGCGATTTCACTGTCGATGAGGGTGGTACAGGCCGAAAAGCGGATGCCGCTGTCGAGCAGCGACATTTCACCCAGGATGTCTCCGGGCCGCGTCTCTGCCAGGCGCAGCTGCTCGCCCCAGGGCTGAAGGCGGTCCACCGCGATGGCGCCGGTGAGCAGCACCACCATGAAGTTGCCGTATTCCTCCTGCCGGATGACGTCGCGGTTGGCTGGAACGGCGGCAAACTCGAAAAAACGCTCCATGCGCTCCACCGCGTCCGTGTCGAGGTGGGCCATGTATTTGTCCTTGGCCCACAAGGCCTGCAGCAGCTTGCCGCCGCGGCTGGGGGGCAGGCGCTTGGCGCCCACTTCCACGGCACGCGCCTCCCAGGGCACCAGCATGGAGGCGTCCACGCCCTGGCTGGCGAAGGCCGTGGAGAACAGCACGGAGTCGGTCTGATCTTCCGGAGGCTTGTCCCCGCGGGTGTTACGGCGCAGAAGGCTGAGAATGCCTTTCATAAATGGCTCCAGTGTGCGGCGTCTGCTGCCGCTTTGTCAGAAGGATGTGTGGGGGCAGCCGGAGTGCGATCAACCCGGGAAGTTCTCGGGGATCTTGGCCTTGCTGCGGGCTTCCGCGGGGCTGATGATGTTGCGCCGCACCAGATCGGTGAGGTTCTGGTCGAGTGTCTGCATGCCCACGCTGTTGCTGGTCTGGATGGTCGAATACATCTGCGCCACCTTGGCCTCGCGGATCAGGTTGCGGATGGCGCTGGTGCCCAGCATGATCTCGTGCGCGGCCACGCGGCCCGAGCCGTCTTTCAGCTTGCACAGCGTCTGTGAAATCACGGCCTGCAGCGATTCGGACAGCATGGCGCGGACCATTTCCTTTTCTTCGGCGGGGAACACGTCGATGATCCGGTCGATGGTCTTGGCGGCACTCGACGTGTGCAGCGTGCCAAAGACCAGGTGGCCCGTTTCGGCGGCCGTCATGGCCAGGCGGATGGTTTCGAGGTCGCGCATTTCGCCCACCAGGATGGCGTCGGGGTCTTCACGCAGTGCGGACTTGAGCGCGGCGGCGAACGACAGCGTCATGGGCCCCACTTCACGCTGATTGACCAGGCACTTCTTGGATTCGTGCACGAATTCGATCGGGTCTTCCACCGTGAGGATGTGGCCGTATTCGGTTTCGTTGAGGTAGTTCACCATGGCTGCCAGCGTGGTGGATTTGCCCGAGCCCGTGGGCCCGGTCACCAGCACCAGGCCGCGCGGCTTGAGCGCCAGGTCGCCGAAGATCTTGGGGGCGTTGAGCTGCTCCAGCGTGAGGATCTTGCTGGGAATGGTGCGGAACACGGCAGCGGCGCCGCGGTTCTGATTGAAGGCGTTGACCCGAAAGCGCGCCAGGCCATCGATCTCGAACGAGAAGTCCACCTCCAGAAACTCTTCATACGTTTTGCGCTGCGAGTCGCTCATGATGTCGTACACCATGGCGTGGACGGTCTTGTGGTCCAGCGCGTCCACATTGATGCGCCGTACATCCCCGTGGACCCGGATCATGGGCGGCAAGCCCGCGGACAAGTGCAGGTCGGATGCCTTGTTCTTGACGCTGAATGCGAGCAACTGGGTAATGTCCACGGGTTCCCTCTCTTTGGTACGCTTGTTTCTCATTATGACCACGATTGCTACCAACCTCCAACAGGTACGGGGCCGCATTGCGCAGGCCTGTGCCGCCGCCGGCCGGGCTCCCGACAGCGTCTCGCTGCTGGCCGTTTCCAAGACATTTGGGGCCGAATCGGTGGTGCAGGCCACCGCCGCCGGCCAGCGGGCATTCGGTGAAAACTACATCCAGGAGGGGGTGGCAAAGATCGCCGCGGTGGGGCGGGCATGCGCGCCCGCGCTGCAGTGGCATTGCATTGGCCCCATCCAGAGCAACAAGACCCGCCTGGTGGCCGAGCATTTCGACTGGGCGCACACCGTGGACCGGTTCAAGACCGCCGAGCGCCTGTCGGCCCAGCGGCCGGACCACCTGCCACCGCTGCAGATCTGTATTCAGGTGAGCATCGACGGCGGCCCCACCAAGTCGGGCGTGGCACCGGCGGATACCCTGGAGCTGGTGCGTGCTGTGGCAAAACTGCCACGCCTGCGGGTGCGCGGGCTGATGAGCATCCCCGACCATGCCCCTGATTTCGAGGCGCAACTCGCAAAACACACAAGCGCCAGAAGGCTTTTTGACCAGATATTGGCCCTGGGGGAGCCCGGGCTCGAAGGTTTTGACACCCTTTCCATGGGCATGACTGCCGATCTGGAGGCCGCCATCCAGGCGGGCAGCACCCTGGTGCGGGTAGGCACGGGCATCTTTGGCGGCCGGACCTATCCGGCACCCTGATGCAGCGCCGAATGCCTGCACTGCGGCCCGTGCTAAGCTGATTTGCTCACTCCACGGACACCGCCCATGGGCGGTGTGCAGCCATCACAACCCGTCAATGGAGATCTTTTCATGCCCGGATTGCTGCCCGACATCGACCCCGATGGCCTGCTCGAATTTTCGGTGGTCTACACCGACCGCGCGCTCAACCACATGTCCAGGCGCTTCACCGGCGTGATGCAGGACATCCTGTCCATTCTCAAGGAGGTGTACCACGCCCCCACCGCCGTGATCGTGCCCGGCAGCGGCACCTTTGGCATGGAAGCCGTGGCGCGCCAGTTCGCCAACCGCGAAAAAGTGCTGATCGTGCGCAACGGCTGGTTCAGTTACCGCTGGAGCCAGATTTTCGACGCCGACAAGGGCCTGGGCGGTGGCGCCGTGGTCTGCAAGGCCCGCCCGCAGGGCAGCGGACCGCAGGCGCCCTGGGCACCATGCCCGGCCGATGAGGTGGCGGCCGCCATCCGCGCCGAAAACCCCAAGGTGGTGTTCGCGCCCCATGTGGAAACGGCCAGCGGCATCATCCTGAGCGACGACTACATCCGCACGCTGACGGCCGCTGCGCACGAGGTGGGCGCGCTCTTCGTGCTCGACTGTGTGGCCTCGGGAGCCATGTGGGTGGACATGCAGGCCACGGGCGTGGACGTGCTGATTTCCGCGCCGCAAAAGGGCTGGAGCGGCTCGCCCTGCTGCGCCATGGTGATGCTGAGCGAACGCGCGCGCCAGGCTATCGACGACACCAGCAGCAGCAGCTTCTCGTGCGACCTCAAGAAGTGGATGCAGATCGCCGAGGGTTACGAAAAGGGCCAGCACGCCTACCACACCACCATGCCCACCGACGCCCTGGTGCGCCTGCGCGACGTGATGCAGGAGACGCGTGCCTACGGCTTTGCCAAGGTGCGCGAGGAACAGATCGAGCTGGGCGCCAAGGTGCGCGCGCTGCTCGAATCGCGCGGCTTCCCCAGCGTGGCGGCCGAAGGCTTCAAGGCGCCCGGCGTGGTGGTGAGCTACACCACCGATCCCGGCATCCAGAACGGCAAGAAATTCATGGAGGCGGGCCTGCAGACCGCCGCCGGCGTGCCGCTGCAGTGCGACGAAGGGCCGGATTTCAAGACTTTCCGCATCGGCCTGTTCGGACTGGACAAGTGGCACGACGTGGAGCGCACGGTGGGACACCTGTCCCGGGCGCTGGACCAGATGGCGGCCGCTGCCTGACAGGGAGCGGTTGAAGTTGGCTGGTTGGCACGGATGAATCCAGGTACCAACCCCGCAGTCCTCGCCTTGCGCCGTGCCAAGCGCCAGGCCTTGGGCCTTTTGCTGCTGGTGACGGCCGTGTTCATCGCCACCAGCGTGGTCGAGCGCGGGCTGCTGCTGAACTGCGTGAAAGCCATGGCCGAGGCGGCCATGGTGGGCGCGTTGGCCGACTGGTTTGCGGTGGTGGCGTTGTTTCGCCGGCCGCTGGGCCTGCCCATCCCGCACACGGCGGTGATCGCGCGCAACAAGGACCGCATCGGCGCCAACCTGGCCGCCTTTGTGCGCGACCGCTTCCTCGATCCGCCCTCGCTGGTGGCGCTGATGCGGCGCCACGATCCCGCCGCGCGGCTGGCCCAATGGCTGGGCGATGCGGGCAACGCCAGCTTGCTGGGCCAGCAGGCGGCGCGGCTGCTCAGCGCCGCCCTCGACACCGTGCAGGATGCGCAGATGGAGCGCTTCATCCGCAAGGCGGCGCGCGCCCTCATCGGGCGGGTGGATCTGTCGGGCACCCTGGCCACGGTGCTGGGGGCGCTCACCCACAACGGGCGCCACCAGGCGCTGCTCGACGATGCACTGGGCCGGCTGATCGTGGTGCTGCAGGAGGAGGGCACGCGCCAGCTGATTGCCACCACCATCGTGCAGTGGCTCAAGAAAGAGCATCCGCTCAAGGAAAAAATGCTGCCCACCGACTGGCTGGGCGACAAGGGCTCGGCCATGATCGCCAACGCGCTCGAGGCCGTGTTGGCCGACGTGGCGCAGAACCCGCAGCACCAGTTGCGCGAACAGTTCGACGCGGCCGTGCAGCGGCTGGTGCACAGGCTGCAGACCGATCCGGACTGGGCGCGCAAGGGCGAGGAGATCCGGCGCTACCTGCAGACCAATGCGACGCTGGGCCGCTATGTGCAGGACCTGTGGCTGGGCATGCGCGCGGCCCTGCAGCGCGACCTGGCCGACGAGCACTCGGCCGTGGCGCGCAACGTGCATGCCATGGGCGCGTGGTTTGGCCGCTCGCTGGCGGGTGATGCGGCATTGCGCCAGTCGCTCAACCTGCGGCTGGAAAGCTGGGTGCAGGGGCTTGCACCGGATGTGTCGCAGTTCATTGCGCAGCACATCGAGGACACGGTGCGCCGCTGGGATGCCGAGGAGATGGCGGCACTGATCGAGTTGAACATCGGCAAGGATCTGCAGTACATCCGGATCAATGGGACGGTGGTGGGTGGGTTGATTGGGTTGGTGCTGTTTGGGGTGTCGCATGCGGGGGAGGTTTGGCGGGCGGTGGTAGGTGGTTGAGGTTGGCCTGCAACCGCTACTGATCACCGATTACCTTTACCCAATGCCCGTTCGGGCTGAGCCCGTCGAAGCCGGGGCGCAACACCCCCAGCCGTTCGGGTTGAGCTTGTCGAAACCTGGGCGCGCTCGCATGCTCGCGGAATGGGCCGCATGTCTGTGCAAAGGGCGGAGGCCGGGAGTCGCCCGGCATGCGAGTAACTTTCTTTCGCGTCGCCGAAAGAAAGTCACCAAAGAAAGGGCGACCCCCAGTCTGCGACCCCTTCGCGGTGCGAAGGGGCAACCTGCGTCGGTGCGGTTGCGGGGTGCGCCGTGGAACTCGCTTTGCGCTGCGCGCACTTGCGCGCATGCTCACCCCGCAACCGCCCCGCCGCAGGCGCAGCCAGCAGGGGTGGGGGGCCAAACAGCCGAACAGCCAAACTTCCGAACAGCCACACGGGCCATCGCGTTGCTCGGCCGCGACTGGGCTGCGCGCGTCGTTCTAGCGTGCTGCCTCATCCGCAGCCATGTTGGCTGCGTGTTCTTCCTGCAAATGCTGGGCAATCTGCGCCCAGGCGTAGCAACTGGCGATGTGCGTGGCCGTCACCGCACAGAGAGCGGTGAATGCGCTTGACTGAAACCCGATTGAATGGCTTCTTTGTGGTTGCGTTAGATCCGCAAACGCAATCTAGCGCTTGTTTTCCCGGCTACACAAGCAACTGCTGAATTCTTCGTAGATAGTCCTGCGCGGCTGACAATTCGACGCCGATTTTTCCGGCCAAAGTACGTGCTGATTGCGTGTAGCGGGAGTTGGTTACGACCATCGCATAGTCGGCTTCGTAGTACTCCTTTGCCGCAAAAACCTCTTGCACGGCTGCGTTTCCAACCACACCTGTGTACTTCTTGGCCTGAATAACGATCTTGATTCCATCGACCAGAAGAACTACGTCGGCCCCCTGATCGCCGGTTGCCGGTGTTGGCTCGATTCGCGCGGTAGGGTAGGCCGCTGAGATTTCCTCAATCAGTTTCTTCTCGAATTCGATGCCGATTTGCGAAGTGTTTTGTGCGCTGGGTCGAGAGAGGATTCGAACCGCCCCCATCAGAGCCCAAAGGAAGCGGGCGCCAGCCACGCCCATCTCCTCCGCGCGATAGTCTCTGAGATACCGGGGCGTAGGTTCGGGAAAGAAATCAGATGGTGCAATACCGATAAGGTGCAGTTTCGCAAACTGCCGCGTGAATCCGCGCCAAGCGGAGAGCTTAAGTCCGCCAAGTTGCGGGTTGTGGTCACGCTCGGCTTGGGACAGCTCCTCGATGTGGGACTCCACGATACTGAAGTTATCGGCTATCAGTCCGATGAAGCGGTTGGCTCCTTGAATGTAGCGCGATCGCTGCATTACAAACTCGCCCATGTAGTAGTCCACGCTTCGCGGATAGCTATTCCAGCGTGTCCGCGTCTTCTCATCGATGATTTTCTGGAACTCGCGCAGGTCGAATAGACCTTCTATCTTCTTTTGCAACTGCGCAAAGACGCTCTCGTCGAGCACGCTCTTGTGATCCAAGCTCGGGAGGTCAAAGTAAGCGCTCAACGCCATGAGAAAAACAGCGTTCCCCTCGCGTTGCAGGGTTGATACCTTCTCTTGAAGTTGAAAAAGTTGGCTGGCCCATTCGACTTTGCCCTTCTCAACGTCATCCCACCATGCGTCCGAGTTCACCAACTCGGCGTCGATCACGGCCTGCGTTTTAGCCAATGGTTGCGCTGGCGGGGCTACCAATTCTGCTGGTGGTTTTAGGCGCTGCGACTCAGACGAAGGCACAGGAACGGGTATCGCTTCGACAGAGATTGACTCAAGGACCTGCGCGGCTTCCATAGTGATAGCCGAGGGAATACTTCGTGAGTTGCCAATTGGTTCGAAGTCCGGCCCATCACTCAGCGGCTTCGTTTGATCATTGTGGTTAGACCTTTGGGACAGCCAGCGTGTCAAAAAACGCATTCAACAAACTCCTGATGGCACCATTGCGAAGCGCAACTTCTTAGGCTCCAACGATAACAGGCACCAGCTAGACCAATGGTTCTTGTGGGTCGCGAGCGGCCTGGATCGCCCGTCAAACCTCGCCTGCCCCAGATCCCAGAGATTTGACGCCTCCACATCAGCACAACAAGGGGCCGAAGGCCCTGCGCGACTCCTCAAAACCTCGGCAAATCCGGATGCCTGATCTGCCCCCCGCGCACCAGCATCTTCCCGTACTCCGCACACCGGTTCAGCGTGGGAATCACCTTGCCCGGGTTCAGCAACCCCGCCGGGTCAAACGCGTGCTTGAGCCCGAACATCTGCGCATTCTCGGCGGCAGAAAACTGCACGCACATGCTGTTGAGCTTTTCCACGCCCACGCCATGCTCGCCCGTCACGGTGCCGCCCATGGCCACGCTGGTTTCCAGGATGTCGGCGCCAAACAGCTCGCAGCGGTGCAGCTGGTCGGCATCGTTCGCATCGAACAGGATCAGCGGATGCAGATTGCCGTCGCCCGCGTGGAACACGTTGGCACAGCGCAGCTGGTATTTCTTCTCCATGGCCTGGATGGCCAGCAGGATGTCGGCCAGGCGCTTGCGCGGGATGGTCGAGTCCATGCACATGTAGTCGGGGCTGATGCGGCCGCTGGCGGGGAAGGCGTTCTTGCGGCCGCTCCAGAAGCGCAGGCGCTCGGCCTCGTCGCGGCTCACGCTGATGGCGGTGGCGCCCGCAGCGCGCAGCACTTCGCTCATGCGGCCGATTTCCTCTTCCACCTCTTCGGGCGTGCCGTCGCTTTCGCACAGCAGGATGGCTTCGGCCGTGAGGTCGTAGCCTGCGTGCACAAAGTCTTCCACGGCGGCGGTCATGGGCTTGTCCATCATCTCCAGGCCCGCAGGGATGATGCCGGCGGCGATCACGGCGGCCACCGCATCGCCCGCTTTGCGCACGTCGTCAAAGCTGGCCATGATGCAGCGCGCCAGCTGGGGTTTGGGGATCAGGCGCACCGTCACTTCGGTGGTCACGGCCAGCATGCCCTCGCTGCCGATCACCGCGGCCAGCAGGTCGTAGCCGGGGGCATCCAGCGCCTCGCTGCCAAATTCGACGGGCTCGCCCTCCACCGTGAAGCCTTTGACCTTGAGTACGTTGTGCACCGTGAGGCCGTACTTCAGGCAGTGCACGCCGCCCGAGTTCTCGGCCACGTTGCCGCCGATGGTGCAGGCGATCTGGCTACTGGGGTCGGGGGCGTAGTAGAGGTTGTAGGGCGCAGCCGCCTCGCTGATGGCAAGGTTGCGCACGCCGCACTGCACCACGGCCGTGCGGCTTTCGGGGTTGATGTCGAGGATGCGGTTGAACTTGGCCAGCGACATCGTCACGCCCAGGGCGTGCGGCATGGCGCCGCCCGACAGGCCCGTGCCCGCGCCGCGCGCCACCACGGGCACCTGCAGCTGGTGGCACACCTGCAGCACGGCCTGCACCTCGTCATAGGTTTCGGGCAGGCACACCACCAGCGGGCGCTGGCGGTAGGCGGTGAGGCCGTCGCATTCGTAGGGTGTGGTGTCTTCGCTGTGCCAGAGCAGGGCGTGTGCGGGCACAACACGGCCCAGGGCCTGGACGACTTCGGTCTGGCGCGCGGCGCGCTCTGCAGGGGTGGGTGCCGCAGTGGTGGAAGAGGCGGTGTTCATGCTCGCCACTGTAGGGGATGGCGGGGTATCAGGGCGTGAGCTTTTCTGCAGGCGTTTGTGAAAAGCATCGGGTTGCTCATTTATCAATAGCTGCTGGCGCTTATGAATGAAGCACCAGAGGCTTGTTTGGCTTGAAATTTGATCAAGCCATGGTTTTGCGCAGCCATTCGGCAAACGCCGCGCACTCCCACCGGTCCATGGTGCCGGTGCGCCAGCACAGGTAGTGCGCATGGGGGCTGGCGGTGTCGGTGGCGAACAGGCGCACCAGCGTGCCGTTTTCCAGCCAGGGGGCCCCGAGCTTGAGGCGCACCAATGCCACCCCCATGCCGGCGGCGGCGCCGTCGCACATCAGGCCGATGTCGTTGAACTGCGAGCCCTCGCTGGGTTCGGCCCAGTCGAGGCCGGTGGCGGCAAACCAGGTGCGCCAGGGCTCCAGGGGGCTGCGCAGCAGCGGCACGCCTTCGAGGTCTTCGGGGTGGTCGAACGGGCCGTGCTCGCGCACGAAGGCGGGCGAGGCCAGGGGCGTGACCACGTCCCGCGCTATCTCCGCGTGCTCGACATCGGCATAGTGGCCGGCGCCAAAGCGCACCATCAGGTCGGCGTCCTCGGCCACCACGTCGAGCAGCGGAATGGACACCTGCAGCGCCAGGTCGATCTCGGGGTAGGCCTCGGTGAACTGGCGCAGGCGCGGGATCAGGATGGCGCGCGCGAACGTCGGCGTGACGGCCAGCTTGAGCCGCCTGCGCCCTGGCGCGGTCGCCTGCCCCGGAAAGCGCTGCAGCGCTGTGAGCCCCTCGCGCACATGGGCGAGATAGGCGCTGCCCTCTGTGGTCAGCGAAAAATCGGCCCGGCCGAACAGCTGCGCGCCCAGGATCTGTTCGAGCTGCTTGACCCGGTGGCTCACGGCGCTGGGCGTCACGCACAACTCGTCGGCCGTCTGGGTCACGCTGCGCAGGCGTGCCAAGGCCTCGAAGGTCAGCAGGCACTGGATGGGCGGTATGCGCCGGGCTGCGCTGCTGAGGAAGGAGGACGGGGCGGTGGTGGCCATCGGTGCTGGGCCGGCCGGTCAGCGGAAGATGACGGTCTTGTGGCCGTTCAGCAGCACCCGGTGCTCGCTGTGCCACTTCACGGCGCGGGCCAGTACCTGGCTTTCGGTATCGCGGCCCCGGGCGGTGAGGTCTTCCACCGTGTCGGTGTGATCGGCGCGGGCCACGTCCTGCTCGATGATCGGGCCTTCGTCCAGGTCGGCCGTCACATAGTGGGCGGTGGCGCCGATGAGTTTCACGCCCCGGTCATGCGCCTGGTAGTAAGGCTTGGCACCCTTGAAGCTGGGCAGGAAGCTGTGGTGGATGTTGATGGCCCGACCCGTCAATTTTTGGCACAGGTCAAGAGAAAGTACCTGCATGTAACGCGCCAGAACCACCAGCTCGGCCCCTTCGGCCTCGATAATCTCCAGCTGCCTGGCCTCGGCCTGGGGCTTGGTGGCGGCAGTCACCGGGATGTGGTGGAACGGCACGTTGTAGCTGGCCGCGAGCTGGTAGAAGTCGCGGTGGTTGCTGATGATGGCGCGGATATCGATGGGCAGCAGGCCACTCTTCCAGCGGAACAGCAGATCGTTGAGGCAATGGCCTTCCTTGCTGACCAGGAGCACGGTTTTCATGGGCGTGGCCGTGGCATGCAGGGTCCAGCGCATCTGGTGGGGCTCTGCAAAGCTGGCCAGGCGCGCCTTGAGGGTGGCGTGGTCGTGCTGGTCGCAGGCGAACTGCACGCGCATGAAGAACAGGCCGGTGGCGTGGTCGTTGTACTGGGCGGCTTCTTCGATGTTGCCGCCGTGCTCCAGCAGGAAGCCCGAGACAGCATGCACCAGCCCCAGGCGATCGGGGCAGGACAGGGTAAGAATATAGGCGTTGGTCATAGCCGCAACATTGTCGCAGCTAGGCCGGCAGGTGATGGAAGAAAGCGATTCATGCGCCATCCGGTGGGCATGGCGCTGGTGACCATGCGGCGTCTGCGCGAACTGGGCCTGCGGGTGCTGGTCGAGGGCGCCGAAACGGCCGAGCAGCTGGCATTTTTGCGCGAGCGCGGCGGCGAGGCCGACGGCTTTTCCGGCCGGCGAGCCGGTGCGGGCTACTTCTGCGGACGCAACACGGCGCATGCGTCCTGCGGCGGCAGCGGCGCGGTGGTGATGGCGATGTCTACTCCTGTTTTTGGAGCTGCTAGCGCCGGACCCGTATGCGCTGATAGCACTTGGGATGTCAAACTGCCCGGCCAGTGGGTGGGAATGCCCCGGTGGCGCAGCACATGCTCGCCGCCGGCCACCAGCAGCACGGTCTGGCCTGGGCGCACCGCCTCCTGTGCCGTGCGGGCCAGGCTGGCGTCGCGCGCGATCTGGATGCGGGCCATGGCAGGCAGGCGCGCGGCGGGCAGCAGGCCGCAATGGCCGTCCTGCAGCGCATCGAGCAGTTGCTGGCGGGCGGTGGCAGACAGGTGGTTGTCCCAGCGGGTTTCCTGCATGGCCGCGGCCATTGCGCTGCGCGGCAGGTTGCCCCCCAGCACGGGCACTCCGGCACGCACGGCGGCCATGACCACGGGGCCATAGGTGGACCAGGGCCAAGCGGCGTCGTGCCACTGCAGGGCCGCCTGTACTTTCTCTTCGGTGGCATCCTGCGGCAGCGCCGCGGTGCTGTGGCCGCGCTCGGCCATTTCCAGCACCAGGGCCGCCAGCCGGCCGCGCGTTGCCAGCCACAGCACCGTGTCGCGCTGCAGTCGCTGGTGGTCGGGGGCGTCATGCTGCTCGCCGAGCAGCAGTATGTCGGTGGGCGCGGCGCCTTCCAGCGGCGCCGGCCACAAGGCGCCAGGCACCACGGCAGGGGAACTGGCGCAGCCGGCGAGGGCCAGGGCGGCGAAAGCGGCTCCCAGAGGCCGAAAAAAGCGGGAAAACGTGGACGGCATGGCGCCATGCTACGCATCTTCAACTTGATTTACGTCAAGACAAGACCTGCCCACCCTTCCTACACTGCGCCTATGCGCACCAAGTCCCCGCTGACCTTCAAACTGCTGGCCATGGGCGGGGGCTTTCTGCTGGTGGCCCTGGCTTCCATTGGCTTGACGCTGTGGGTGACCTGGAAACTCGAAGGCGGCGCGGCGGCCGTCAACGAGGCCGGGCGCCTGCGCATGAACATGCTGCGCATGGTGCTGGTGCAGCAGACGGCGTCCCCCGAAGAGGTGCAAAGGCATGCGCGGCAGTTCGACGCCAGCCTGGAGTTGCTGCGCACGGGCGATCCCTCGCGCCCCCTGTTCGTGCCCTGGGGGGATGACACGCGGACACGCTTTGAACGCATCCGCAACACCTGGTTGGGCTTGCGCACCGAGTGGTCCCTGGGTTTGCCGCCGGACCGTGCCCGGTCCCTGGCCCAGGCCGACCGCTTTGTGCAGCAGGTGGACGGTTTCGTCGAGGCCATAGAAGTCCAGATCGCGGGCTGGACGGCCGCGTTGCATGTCTTTCAGCTCTTCATGATGGCCGTGGCGATTGCCGCAGCGGTGACCTTCATGGCGGTGAGCTATCTGTTGGTGATCAACCCGCTGGCGCAATTGCAGCAGGCGCTGGGGCGCTTGCGCCAGGGTGAGTGGGGAGTGCGGCTACCCCTGGGGGAAGAGGACGAATTTGGCCAGCTTTCGGCGGGCTTCAACCTGATGGCCCATGCCTTGCAGGTCTCGCACGAGGACCTCGAGCAAAAGGTGCGCGAGAAGACCGCCAGCATCGCCGTGCAGAACCAGCGCCTGGCGGCGCTTTATGAGGTGAGCGCGCTGGCTTCCACGGCGACCGCTCTGGAAGCGCTGGCGCAAGGCTTTGTGCAGCAGATCCGCCGGGTGGCGGGCGCCGATGCAGCCGCAGTGCGCTGGTCCGACGAGGCCAACGAGCGCTATGTGCTGCTGGCCGGCGACGGCATGCCGCACGCCATGACCGAAAAGGAACATTGTCTGCACACGGGCACTTGCATGTGCGGCCAGCCGCAGAACCAGGCCTATACCCGTGTCATACCGATCGTTGCATCCACCCCGCTGGTGTTTCCACATTGCCGCGATGCCGGCTACCAGACCCTGGTGGCCATACCGGTACAGATGCAGCAGCGGGTGCTCGGCGAGGTCAATCTGTTTTTCCGACCGTCGGTGGCGCTGACGGATGAAGTGCGTGATCTTCTGGAAGCCATGACGCGCCATCTGGCCAGCGCCATGGAGGGCTTGCGCGCCACTGCCCTGGAGCGCGAGGCCGCCGTGGCGCAGGAGCGCAGCCTGCTGGCGCGCGAGCTGCACGACTCGATTGCCCAGTCGCTGGCTTTCCTCAAGATCCAGACGCAGCTGTTGCGCGATGCCGTGGCCAAGGGCGATATCGTGGCGCGGGACCGCAGCATGGGCGAGCTCGATGTGGGCGTGCGCGAGTGCTATGCCGATGTGCGCGAATTGCTGGTGCACTTTCGCACACGTACCAGCGAAGAAGACATCGAGACGGCACTGCGCTCGACCCTTTCCAAGTTCGAGCACCAGACCGGCATCGCCACTGCGCTCACCATGGCGGGCCACGGCCTGCCCCTGCCGCCCGATGTGCAGATCCAGGTCCTGCACATGGTGCAGGAAGCCCTGTCGAACGTGCGCAAGCACGCGGGCGCGACCCGGGTGGAGTTGCGCGTGCAACGGCATCCCCGCTGGCGCTTCGAAGTGCAGGACAACGGGGTGGGGTTTGATGTTCGGGCGGTGCCGCCCGACTCCATGCATGTCGGTCTGGGCATCATGCGCGAGCGCGCGCAGCGCATTGGCGCGGCGGTGCAGGTCGATTCGTCTTCCGGTGCGGGCACGCGCGTGTGCATCGAGCTTCCCACCCTGTCCGCAGCGCAGGAGCCGCGCGAGCCGCCCATGCTGCCTGTTGCCCGTTTCGTTCATTGATGCCTATGCCAAATCTGCCGCCCGTGACCTTGCTCGTCGTGGACGACCACAACCTGTTTCGCCGGGGCTTGGTGGCCTTGCTGGGGCAGGACCCGCGCCTGCAGGTGGTGGGCGAGGCGGGCGATGCCGCGCAGGCGATGCGCCTGGCCCCCGCCCTGCGCCCGGACGTGATCCTGCTCGACAACCATTTGCCCGGGGTGACGGGGGTGGATGCCATCCAGGGGCTGCGTGAAGTGTCTCCGGCCTCCCGCGTGCTCATGCTCACCGTGAGCGAAGATTCACAGGATCTGGCCACCGCGCTGCGCAACGGTGCGCAGGGGTATCTGCTCAAGACCATCGACGGCGATCTGCTGGCGCAGGCCATTCACCGCGCTGCCGCCGGCGAGCCCGTGGTCAGCCCCGAGTTGATGGGCAAGCTGGTGGCTGCTTTCCAGTCGCAGGGGGCGCCAGAGGCGAACGACGCCCTTGCGGCGTCGACTTCCGACAAGGCGTCGGCGGTGGCGCCGCAGGGCACGCCTCTTTCTCCGCGCGAGGAAGACGTGCTGCGCGAGATTGCACGGGGCTCCAGCAACAAGGAAATCGCCCGGGCGCTGGATATTGCCGAAACCACCGTCAAGATCCATGTGCAGCACATTCTGCGCAAACTGGGACTGAGCTCGCGCGTGCAGGCCGCCGTGTACGCCTCTGACCGCCAGCGGTAGCGCGCAAGCCCCGACATCCCTGTTTCAGGGGACTAGTCCTTTCGAACGATGGGGTGGCGCTCCCATCATCCTTTTGCCGTGCTGACCCGTCCTGAAGAGGGATAGGCAAAACCCTGCCTTCGCGGGACCATGCATGCCATACAGAAAACAGAGGGAACAACCCATGGCAAATGCAGCGTTTTCGGCGGGCGACAGTCCGCAACGCACCCGGCAGGCTTGGTCCGTGCTCTTGGTCAGCACGCTCGCCTTCACCGTCTGTTTCATGGTGTGGATGATGTTCGGGGTGATCGGCATTCCCATCAAGAAAATGCTGAACCTGAGCGCCACGCAGTTCGGCCTGCTCACGGCCATGCCGGTGCTTACCGGCTCGCTGGTGCGCGTGCCGCTGGGCATCTGGACCGACCGGTTTGGCGGGCGGATCGTGATGGCCGCGCTCATGGCAATAACGGTGCCGGCCATCTGGCTCATGAGCTATGCCACCGAGTACTGGCATTTCCTCACGATCGGCCTGTTTGTGGGCCTGGCGGGCGGCTCGTTCTCGGTGGGCACGCCCTATGTGGCGCGCTGGTTTCCCAGGAATCGGCAGGGCACGGCGATGGGGGTGTATGGTGCGGGCAATTCCGGTGCGGCCGTGAACAAGTTCGTGGCCCCGGTGCTGCTGGTGGCGTTTGGCTGGGCCATGGTGCCGCAGGTGTACGCCGCCATCATGCTCGGCACCTTGGTGCTGTTCTGGCTGTTCAGCTACAGCGACCCGGCCCACCTGGTGCCCAGCAACGTCAAGTTCACCGACCAGCTCAGGGCGCTGAAGGACCCCAAGGTCATCAAGTACTGCCAGTACTACAGCATCGTGTTTGGCGGCTATGTGGCGCTGTCGCTGTGGATGGTGCAGTACTACGTGGGTGAATACGGCCTGGACATCCGCGTGGCAGCGCTGCTGGCGGCCTGCTTCTCGCTGCCGGGCGGTGTGCTGCGCGCCATTGGCGGTGTGCTCAGTGACAAGTACGGTGCCCACAGCGTCACCTGGTGGGTGATGTGGGTGAGCTGGATCTGCCTGTTCCTGCTGAGCTATCCGCAGACCGATTTCACCATCCTCACGGTCAATGGGCCCACCACGTTCCACCTCGGCCTGAACGTCTATGCGTTCACGGCGCTGATGGGGGTGCTGGGCGTGGCGTTCGCCTTCGGCAAGGCCAGCGTCTTCAAGTACATCAGCGACGACTATCCGAAAAACATCGGTGCCATCAGCGGCATTGTGGGGCTGGCGGGTGGCCTTGGTGGCTTCGTCCTGCCCATCATGTTCGGCGCTCTGATGGACTTCACCGGCGTCCGCTCCAGTGCGTTCATGCTGATGTATGGCGTGGTCTGGGTCTCGCTGATCTGGATGTATTTCACCGAAGTGCGCCGCACCCCCGTCATGGGCTCGCAGGACGCCGCCGCACCTGCGGCTGCCCGCTGATTTATCTCAAGGAACCTCACCATGTCTGCCACCACCACCAGCGGGCGCCAGGGGCGCCTGCTCACTCTCTGGACGCCGGAGGACAAATCCTTCTGGGAGCGCGAAGGCGAGGCCGTCGCCAAGCTCAATCTCTGGATCTCGGTGCCCGCGCTGTTTCTGGCCTTTGCCATCTGGCAGGTCTGGAGCGTGGTGGCCGTGAGCCTGCCGGGCCTGGGCTTCAAGTATTCGACCAATCAGTTGTTCTGGCTGGCGGCAGCGCCCGCGCTTTCGGGCGCCACGCTGCGCATCTTCTACTCGTTCATGGTGCCGCTGGTGGGTGGCCGCCGCTGGACGGCGATCTCCACCGCCTCGCTGCTGATCCCCGCCATCGGCATCGGCTTTGCCGTGCAGGACAACACCACGGCCTACCCCACCATGCTCATCCTGGCGCTGCTGTGCGGCCTGGGCGGTGGCAACTTCAGCTCCAGCATGGCCAACATCAGCTTCTTCTTCCCGAAGGAGCGCAAGGGCTCGGCGCTGGGCGTGAATGCCGGCCTCGGTAACCTGGGCGTTTCGGTGGTGCAGTTCCTGAGCCCGCTGGTCGTGACGGCCGGCATCTTCGGTATCTTTGGCGGCGAAGGCCAGACCATCGTGAAGAACGGCAACACCGTGCAGGTGTGGACGCAGAACGCCGCCTTCATCTGGGTGCCATGGATCGCCATCACCGCGCTGGCCGCCTGGTTCGGCATGAACGACATTGCCGATGCGCGTGCTTCGTTCGCCGCGCAGGCCGCCATCTTCAAGCGCAAGCACAACTGGCTGATGTGCGTGCTGTACCTGGGCACCTTCGGCTCGTTCATTGGCTACGCCGCAGGCTTTCCGCTGCTCATCAAGAGCCAGTTCCCCGGCATCAACCCACTGGCCTACGCCTGGCTGGGCCCGCTGGTCGGCGCCGTGGTGCGGCCTTTTGGCGGCTGGCTGGCCGACAAGCTCGGTGGAGCCCGCGTCACGCTGTGGAACTTCATCGTCATGGCCATTGCCGTGATGGGTGTGACGGTGTTCCTTCCCTCGGCAGGCAACGAGGGCCAGTTTTCCGGTTTCTTCGTGTGCTTCCTGGTGCTGTTTCTCACCACCGGCATCGGCAACGGTTCCACCTTCCGCATGATCCCCGTGATTTTCCTGACCGAAGCCATGCGTGGTGTGGACAAGAACGATGCTGCCGCCGTGGCCAGCGCCAACAAGGAAGGCAACACCCTGGGCGCCGCCACGCTGGGTTTCACCGCTGCCATGGCCGCCTACGGCGGGTTCTTCATTCCCAAGAGCTATGGCAGCTCCATCGCCCTGACCGGCGCGCCCAACGCTGCGCTGTGGTGCTTTGCTGTCTTCTACGCCATCTGCATCGTAGTCACCTGGTGGTACTACGCGCGCAAGCACGCCGAGATGCCTTGCTGATGGCTGCCTGAGCCATCAGCAATCCCCCCAATAGAACAAGGAGCCCCCGATGAGCCATTTTCTGGATCGACTCACGTACTTCTCGCAACCCCGCGAAACCTTTGCCCAAGGCCATGGCCAGACCAACGGTGAAGACCGCACCTGGGAAGACGCCTACCGCGACCGCTGGGCGCACGACAAGATCGTGCGTTCCACCCACGGCGTGAACTGCACGGGCTCCTGCTCGTGGAAGATCTACGTCAAGGGCGGCATCGTGACCTGGGAAACCCAGCAGACCGATTACCCCCGCACCCGCCCCGACCTGCCCAACCACGAGCCCCGTGGCTGCGCACGCGGCGCCAGCTACAGCTGGTACCTGTACAGCGCCAACCGCGTGAAGTACCCCATGGTGCGCGGCCGCCTGCTCAAGCACTGGCGTGCCGCCATCGCGCTGGCCAAGAGCCCGGTTGACGCCTGGGCCAGCATCGTCGAGAACAATGCCGCGCGCAGCGAATGGCAAAAGCAGCGTGGCCTCGGTGGCTTCGTGCGCAGCACCTGGGACGAAGTCAACCAGATGATTGCCGCGGCCAACGTCTACACCATCAAGAAGCACGGCCCTGACCGCATCATCGGCTTCTCGCCCATCCCCGCGATGTCGATGATTTCGTACGCCGCTGGCTCGCGCTACCTGAGCCTGATCGGCGGCGTGTGCATGAGCTTCTACGACTGGTACTGCGACCTGCCACCCTCCAGCCCGCAGGTGTGGGGCGAGCAGACCGACGTGCCCGAGTCGGCCGACTGGTACAACAGCTCGTACATCATTGCCTGGGGTTCCAACGTGCCCCAGACGCGCACGCCGGATGCGCACTTCCTGACCGAGGTGCGCTACAAGGGCACCAAGGTCGTGGCCATCACCCCTGACTACTCCGAGGTGGCCAAGCTGGGCGATCTGTGGATGCACCCCAAGCAGGGCACCGATGCCGCCGTGGCCATGGCCATGGGCCATGTGATCCTCAAGGAGTTCTACTTCAAGGATGGCGGCAAGGGCCGCAGCACCTACTTTGACGACTACGCGCGCCGCTACACCGACCTGCCGCTGCTGGTCGTGTTGAAGGAAAAGACGCTGCCCGATGGCCGCACGGTGATGGTGCCGGACCGCTATGTGCGCGCCAGCGACTTCCCCGGCCAGCTCGACCAGTCGAACAACCCCGACTGGAAGACCGTCGGCTACGACGAGCTGGGCCAGGTCACGCTGCCCAATGGCTCCATCGGCTTCCGCTGGGGCGCCGATGGCCGTGCGGACCAGGGCCTGTGGAACCTGGAGAACAAGGAAGCCCGCACCGGCAACACCGTCAAGCTCAAGCTCTCGGTGATCGAGGATGGTGCGCAGGCCCACGACGTGGCCACCGTGGCCTTCCCGTACTTTGGCGGCGTGCAGACGCCCAATTTCACGGCCAACGAACAAGGCAGCGACGTGATGGTGCGCCCCGTGCCCGTGACGCACCTGGAACTGTCCGGCCACGAGGCCCAAGGCAAGGTGATGGTCGCCACGGTGTTCGACCTGCTGGCCGCCAACTACGGCATCGACCGTGGCCTGCCCGGTGAAGAGCCCGGTGGCAGCTACGACGCCGACCGCCCCTACACCCCTGCCTGGCAGGAAAAGATCACCGGCGTTCCGCGCGACCAGATCATCACCGTGGCGCGCCAGTTCGCCGACAACGCCGACAAGACCCATGGCAAATCCATGGTCATCATCGGCGCGGCCATGAACCACTGGTACCACTGCGACATGAACTACCGCGGCATCATCAACATGCTGATGCTGTGCGGCTGCATCGGCCAGAGCGGCGGCGGCTGGGCGCACTACGTGGGCCAGGAAAAGCTGCGGCCCCAGACCGGCTGGACGGCGCTGGCCTTTGCCCTCGACTGGATCCGCCCGCCCCGCCAGATGAACAGCACGAGCTTCTTCTACGCCCACACCGACCAGTGGCGCTACGAGAAGCTGGGCATGGAGGAAATCCTCTCGCCCCTGGCCGACGCCAGCGCCTACCATGGCGCTCAGATCGACTACAACGTGCGCGCCGAGCGCATGGGCTGGCTGCCTTCGGCGCCCCAGCTCAAGACCAGCCCGCTGCAGGTGGCCAAGGACGCCGCAGCCTTGGGGCTGGACGCCAAGGACTACGTGGTCAAGTCCCTGAAGGACGGCAGCCTGCAGATGAGCTGCGAGGACCCGGACCATCCCGACAACTGGCCGCGCAACATGTTCGTGTGGCGCTCCAACATCCTGGGCTCTTCGGGCAAGGGGCATGAATACTTCCTCAAGCACCTGCTGGGCACCACCCACGGGGTGCAGGGCAAGGACCTGGGCAAGGACGAAGCCAAGCCCGAGGAAGTGCAGTGGCACGCCAACGCGCCCGAAGGCAAGCTCGACCTGCTGGTCACGCTCGACTTCCGCATGAGCACGACCTGCCTGTACTCCGACATCGTGCTGCCCACGGCCACCTGGTACGAGAAGAACGACCTCAACACCAGCGACATGCACCCCTTCATCCACCCGCTGTCCACCGCCGTGGACCCGGCCTGGCAGGCCAAGAGCGACTGGGAGATCTACAAGGGTTTCGCCAAGGCCGTGAGCGAGGTCAGCGTGGGCCACCTGGGCGTCGAGAAGGACGTGGTGCTCACGCCCATCATGCACGACACGGCCGGCGAAATGGCCCAGCCCTATGGCGTGCGTGACTGGAAGAAGGGCGAGTGCGAACTCATCCCCGGCAAGACTGCGCCGCAGGTCACGGTGGTCGAGCGCGACTACCCCAACCTCTACAAGCGCTTCACCGCCCTGGGCCCGTTGATGGACAAGGCCGGCAACGGCGGCAAGGGCATTGGCTGGAACACGCAGACCGAAGTCGGCCAGCTCGGCGACCTGAACGGCCGCGTGAAGGAGGAGGGCGTGACGCAGGGCATGCCGCGCATCGTGAGCGACATCGACGCCACCGAAGTGGTGATGATGCTGGCCCCCGAGACCAACGGCCATGTGGCCTGCAAGGCCTGGGAAGCCCTGGGCAAGCAGACGGGACGCGACCACGTGCACCTGGCGCTGCACCGCGAGGACGAGAAGATCCGTTTCCGCGACATCCAGGCACAGCCGCGCAAGATCATCTCTTCGCCCACCTGGTCGGGCCTGGAGAGCGAGAAGGTCAGCTACAACGCCGGCTACACCAACGTGCACGAGTACATCCCATGGCGCACCCTCACGGGCCGCCAGCAGTTCTACCAGGACCATCCCTGGATGCGCGATTTCGGCGAAGGCTTCGTGAGCTACCGTCCGCCAGTGCACCTGAAGACGCTGCATGAAGTCGAGGGCAAGAAGCCCAACGGCAACAAGGAAATCCAGCTGAACTTCATCACGCCGCACCAGAAGTGGGGCATCCACAGCACGTACAGCGACAACCTGATGATGCTCACGCTGAACCGGGGCGGCTCGGTGGTGTGGCTGAGCGAAGACGACGCCAGGAGCGCCGGCATCGTGGACAACGACTGGGTG
Organism: Acidovorax soli; assembly: GCF_900107605.1. Taxonomy (GTDB): domain Bacteria; phylum Pseudomonadota; class Gammaproteobacteria; order Burkholderiales; family Burkholderiaceae_C; genus Acidovorax; species Acidovorax soli. The sequence goes on from NZ_FNQJ01000005.1 coordinate 45,500, forward strand.
GAACTCTTCAACGCCAACGGCGCCATTGCGGCCCGCGCGGTGGTGAGCCAGCGCGTGAACCCCGGCATGGTGATGATGTATCACTCGCAAGAGAAGATCATCAACACCCCCGGCTCCGAGATCACCGGCACCCGCGGCGGTATCCACAACTCGGTCACGCGCATCGTGCTCAAGCCCACCCACATGATCGGCGGCTACGCCCAGTACAGCTACGGCTTCAACTACTACGGAACCATCGGCACCAACCGCGACGAGTTCGTGCTGGTGCGCAAGATGGACCGCGTGGACTGGCTGGACGACGAAGTGTCCGACACCGGCGCGCACGCCTGAAGCCGAAGACAAGGAGAAACACGATGAAAATTCGCGCACAAATCGGCATGGTGCTGAACCTGGACAAGTGCATCGGCTGCCACACCTGTTCCGTCACCTGCAAGAACGTCTGGACCAGCCGCCCCGGCGTGGAATACGCCTGGTTCAACAACGTCGAGACCAAGCCCGGCATTGGCTACCCCAAGGAATGGGAAAACCAGGACCGCTGGAACGGTGGCTGGGTGCGCAGCCCCGACGGCTCCATTGCGCCCCGCCAGGGCGGCAAGTGGAAGCTGCTCATGCGCATCTTCGCCAACCCCAACCTGCCGCAGATCGACGACTACTACGAGCCCTTCACGTTCGACTACGACCACCTGCAGGCCGCGCCCGAAAGCAAGGCCGCACCCACGGCCCGCCCGCGCAGCCTGATCACCGGCCAGCGCATGGAGAAGATCGAGTGGGGGCCGAACTGGGAAGAAATCCTGGGCGGCGAGTTCAGCCGCCGCAGCCAGGACAAGAACTTCGACGATGTGCAAAAAGACATCTACGGCCAGTTCGAAAACACCTTCATGATGTACCTGCCGCGCCTGTGCGAGCACTGCCTGAACCCGGCGTGCGTGGCATCGTGCCCCTCGGGCTCGATCTACAAGCGCGAGGAAGACGGCATCGTGCTGATCGACCAGGACAAGTGCCGCGGCTGGCGCATGTGCGTCAGCGGCTGCCCCTACAAGAAGATCTACTACAACTGGCAGTCGGGCAAGGCAGAGAAGTGCATCTTCTGCTATCCCCGCATCGAAGCGGGCCAGCCCACCGTGTGCTCCGAGACCTGCGTGGGCCGCATCCGGTATCTGGGCGTGCTGCTGTACGACGCAGACCGCATCCAGGAAGCCGCCAGCGTGGAGCGCGACCGCGACCTGTACCAGGCCCAGCTCGACATCTTCCTGGATCCGAACGATCCGGACGTCATCAAGCAGGCCCGCATCGACGGCATCCCCGACAGCTGGATGGAGGCCGCCCGCAACAGCCCCGTCTACAAGATGGCGGTGGACTGGAAGGTGGCCCTGCCGCTGCACCCCGAGTACCGCACGCTGCCCATGGTGTGGTACGTGCCGCCCCTGTCGCCCATCACGGCCGCGGCCAATGCGGGCCATGTGGGGGCGAACGGCGAGATTCCGGACGTGTCGCAACTGCGCATTCCCGTGCAGTACCTGGCGAACCTGCTCACCGCCGGCGACACCGGCCCCGTGGTGCGGGCGCTCGAGCGCATGCTGGCCATGCGCACCTACCAGCGCGACAAGCATGTGGAGCAGCGCCAGAACCTGGCCGTGCTCAAGCAGGCAGGCCTGTCGATGGCCGAAGTCGAGGAGATGTACCAGGTGATGGCGATTGCCAACTACGAGGACCGCTTCGTGATCCCGTCGGCTCACCGCGAATACGCCGAGAACGCGTTCGACATCCGGGGCGGCTGCGGCTTCTCGTTCGGCAACGGCTGCTCGGACGGCGCGACGGAAGTCAGCATGTTCGGCGGCAAGAAGCCCCGCACGATCCCGATCAAAGCGACTGTTTGAGTGCGACGGAAGGAATCACCATGTTCAAGAAGAACCCGACCTCCGTGCGCCTGACCCTGCGCGCCCTGGGCTACCTGCTGAGCTACCCCGATGCGCAGCTGCGCAGCGTGATGCCGCAGCTCATCGACGCACTGCAATCCGAACAGGCCCTCACACCCGAGCGCATGGACGAGCTGAAGGCCGTGTGCCAGCACCTCGCCGCGCTGGACCCGCTGGAAGCCGAGGCCCGCTACGTGGACAACTTCGACCGGGGCCGCCAGACCTCGCTGCACCTGTTCGAGCATGTGCACGGCGACTCGCGCGACCGGGGGCCGGCGCTCATCGACCTGATGCAGACCTACGAACAGGCCGGCCTGCAATTCGAGGCCGACGAGTTGCCCGACCACCTGCCCGTGGTGCTGGAGTTCGCCTCCACCCAGCCACCCGCAGTGGCCAAGGAGTTTCTGGGCGAAATGGCCCACATCCTCAACGCACTGTTCAGTGCGCTCGTGGCGCGCAACAGCCCCTACGCCAGCGTGATCGCCGCGGTGCTCGAAGTCTCGGGCCAGCGCGTGCAGTCGGTCGCGCTCACGCCCGAGCCGCCCATGGACGAGGTCTGGGCCGAGCCCGAAGCGTTTGGAGGTTGCAGCACCCAGGGCCAGTCCAAGCCTGACCAGCCGCAACCCCTGCATTTTGTTCGTACTCCCCGCGCCGAGCGGGCCCCCGAAGGAGTCTCAGCATGACTACCCCCTGGCTCGATACCCTGTTGTTTGGCATCTATCCCTACATCTGCCTGGCCGTTTTCTTCATTGGCAGCTGGGCGCGGTTCGATCGCGACCAGTACACCTGGAAGAGCGACTCCTCGCAGCTGCTGCGCACCGGCAGCCTGCGCTGGGGCAGCAACCTGTTCCACATCGGTGTGCTGTTCCTGTTCTTCGGGCATACAGTGGGCATGCTCACCCCGCACTTCCTGTACGAGGCATTCATCAGCGCGGGCAACAAGCAGCTGATGGCCATGGTGTCGGGCGGTATCGCCGGGCTCTTGGGCTTTGTGGGGGTCTCCATCCTGCTGCACCGCCGCTTGTCGGACCCGCGCATCCGCGCCACGTCGAAGACGAGCGACATCGTCCTGCTGCTGCTGCTGTGGCTGCAACTGGCCCTGGGCCTGGCCACGATTCCGCTGTCGGCCAAGCACCTGGATGGTTCCATGATGATGTTGCTGGCGGAATGGGCGCAGCGCATCGTCACCTTCCGCTCGGGCGGGGTGGAGCTGCTGGCAGATGCCGGCTGGATCTTCAAGGCGCACATGGCGCTGGGCATGAGCATCTTCCTGATCTTCCCGTTCACCCGACTGGTGCATGTGTGGAGCGGCTTCGGCACGCTGGCCTATGTGCTGCGTCCCTACCAGGTGGTGCGTGCGCGCCGCTTGAACCTGCCCGCCGGCCACATGCAGTCGCAAGACCGCCGCGCCTGAAATCCACCGACCCCAAGGAGCACACCATGAGCGGATGTGGAACCGGGGGCTGCGGCTGCAGCTCCACCGACAACAGCGCAGCGGCAACAGCCAGCACGCTGAGTCCCACGCAGGCAGCGGCTTACGAAGCCCTGGCTGCGACGATGACCGACGCGCCCCTGCAGGCCGCGCAGGCGCCCGAGGTGGACGCGGTGGTGGCCGAGGTGGCACGCGTTAATGGCGTGGCCCTCAATGCGCCGCACGAGCTGCTGGACGAAGAATCCCTGCGCCAGCGCGCCTGCACCGAGCTGCTGCGCCAGGCTGCGCAGCAGGCCGGGCTGCTGCCCGCGAGCGATGTGCCGGGTGTCGAAGGCGCCATCAGCGTCCAGGCCTCCAACGCCATCGAGCAATTGCTGGAACGTGAGCTCAACATCCCCGACCCGTCGGAAGAAGCCTGCCGCCGCTACCACGAGGCCCACCCCGCTGCGCACGCCCAGGGCGAGCGCGTCCAACTGCGCCATGTGCTGTTTGCCGTGACGCCGGGTGTGGACGTGAAACAGCTGCGCCTGCGGGCCGAGGCCATGCTGATCGACTTGCGCTGCGCAGACGACGGCGGTGCCAAGTTTGCCGAGGCTGCCGCCCAATGGTCCAACTGCCCCAGCGGCCAGCAAGGGGGCGATCTGGGCTGGCTGACCCGTGCCGACTGCGCCCCCGAGTTCGCCCGCGAGGTGTTTGGCAGTGCCGAAATCGGCGTGCTGGCCCGCCTGGTGCACAGCCGCTTTGGACTGCATGTGGTGGAGGTGGTGGCCCGCGACCCGGGACAGCAGCCCTCGTTCGAGGAAGTCCGCCAGGCCATCGCGCTCACCCTGCGCCAGCAGGCCTGGGTGAATGCACTGCGCCAATACCTGCAGCTGCTGGCAGGCGCTGCTGTGGTGGAAGGCGTGGCGCTGGATGCGGCCGATTCGCCGCTGGTGCAGTAACCGCAGCGCGTTTCACCCGATCTCCATGCCCGACGAGCTGCTTGATCGCCTGCGCCGTTTTCATGACGACGCCTTCCCCCAGTACCGCGAGCAGTTCCAGACGCTGGTGGACGAGGGGCAGCACCCCACGACCCTGTTCATCGGCTGCTCAGACTCGCGCCTGGTGCCCTACCTGCTGACCGGGGCGGGCCCGGGGGAGCTGTTTCTGGTGCGCAACGTGGGGGCGTTCATTCCACCTTATGACGGATCGCACGGCCACCATGGCACCACGGCGGCGATCGAGTTCGCCGTGCTCAACCTGCACGTGCACCGCATCGTGGTGTGTGGCCACAGTCACTGTGGGGCTATCAAGGCCATGTATGGTGAGGTTTCACCCGAGGCTCCCAACCTGAACCGCTGGCTGGACCTGGGGCGCGAGGCCTTGCTGCCCGTGCAGCCAGGCCCCGAGGTGTTGCGCCGCACGGAACAAAGGGCGGTGGTGCTGCAGTTGGAGCGGCTGATGGAATATCCTATGGTCCGTAGCCGAGTGCAGGCAGGCCAGATCAGCCTGCACGGCTGGCACTATGTGATCGAGGAGGGGGAAGTGCATGTGTTCGATGTCAAGACCGGGGGCTTCGTGCCCGCGTCGCTGGCGGACAACAGTGGTACGGGGCCGTACCACCCCTATGTGGAGCATGACGGGCAGGTTCTTTTGGACGCGCTTTGATTCCCTTCTTGATGGAACGCAAGGCCTGCAGGCAGCGAATACCAATCATTCCAAACCATGAAGCGCGAATCCAATCCCCCCATGAATACCACCTTTTCCTTGCAGCCCATCAGCCTGGATGTGCTGCGCGAGAAATACCTCAAGCCCGGTGAAACCAGCGCCGAAGACCTCTACCGCCGTGTGGCCCGTGCCCTGGCCTCGGTAGAAGCGCCCGAGTTGCGCGAAAAGTACGAAGCCCTCTTTTGGGACAACCTGCATGCGGGCGCCATCGGCGCGGGCCGCATCATGAGCGCGGCCGGCACCGACATCCAGGCCACGCTGATCAACTGTTTCGTGCAACCCGTGGGCGATTGCATCCAGGGCGTGGACGATGAGGGGTTTCCGGGCATCTATGAAGCCCTGCGCGAAGCCGCCGAGACCATGCGTCGCGGCGGCGGCGTGGGCTATGACTTCTCGCGCATCCGGCCCAAGGGTGCCCAGGTCAAGGCCACGGCATCGGTAGCGTCGGGCCCCTGCAGTTACATGAACGTGTTCGACCAGTCGTGTTCCACCGTGGAAAGCGCGGGCGCGCGGCGCGGCGCGCAGATGGGGGTGCTGCGCATCGATCACCCCGATGTGCAGGAATTCATCACCGCCAAGCGCACGCCCGGGCGCTGGAACAATTTCAACGTGTCGGTGGGGGTGTCGGATGCCTTCATCGAGGCAGTGCAGCAAGGCCAGCCCTGGGAGCTGGTGCACCGCGCGCGCCCTGGCACCGCCGCCATGGCCCAGGGCGCCCACCAGCGCGCCGATGGCATGTGGGTCTATGCCACCGTGCAGGCCCGTGCGCTGTGGGACACCATCATGAAGTCGGCCTACGATTTTGCCGAGCCGGGCATCCTGTTCCTCGACCACATCAACGAGGACAACAACCTCAATTACTGCGAAGACATCGCTGCCACCAACCCCTGTGGCGAGCAGCCGCTGCCTTCCTATGGTTGCTGCGACCTCGGCCCCGTCATCCTGACCCGGTTCGTGCGCCATCCCTTCGGCTTTGACGGCCTGCCGTCGTTTGACTTCGAGGCCTTTGAAAAAGTGGTGGCCCTGCAGGTGCGCGCGCTCGACAACGTGCTGGACGTGACCTTCTGGCCCCTGCCGCAGCAGCGCGACGAGGCCATGGCCAAGCGCCGCATCGGCGTGGGCTTTACCGGCATGGGCAATACGCTGGCCATGCTGTGCCTGCGCTACGACATGCAGGAAGGCCGCGCCATGGCGGCGCGCATTGCGCAATCGATGCGCGATGCGGCGTACCTGGCGTCGGTGGAACTGGCCCGCGAAAAGGGCGCCTTCCCCAAGTTCGAGGCCGAGCCCTATCTCGCCGCCGGCACCTTCGCCAGCCGCCTGCCCGAGCCGATCAAGGACGCCATTCGCACGCATGGCATCCGCAACAGCCACCTGCTCTCCATTGCCCCCACGGGCACCGTGAGCCTGGCTTTTGCCGACAACGCCTCCAACGGCATCGAGCCACCGTTCTCCTGGATGTACAAGCGCAAGAAGCGCGAGGCCGACGGCAGCACCAGCGAGTACTCGGTGGAAGACCACGCCTGGCGGCTGTACCGCGATCTGGGCGGTGACGTGGATGCCTTGCCCGACTATTTCATCTCGGCGCTGGCCATGCCGGCCGAGGGGCATATCGCCATGATGGAAGCCGTGCAACCCTTCGTGGACACGGCCATCTCCAAGACCGTGAACATCCCGGCCGACTACCCCTACGACGACTTCAAGGACCTGTACCTGCAGGCCTGGCGCGCCCGTCTGAAGGGGCTGGCCACCTACCGGCCCAACGCCATCCTGGGCTCGGTGCTCGAAACCCATGCGGCACCCGAGCCGGCGGCAGCGCCCGCCCCGGTGGCACCGTCCTTCGATCCCATGCGCTCGGTGATCGAGAGCCGGCCCAAGGGCGGCCTCTCGGCCGTGGCCGAGAAGGTGGAGTACTGGACGCAGGAAGGCCACAAGACGCTCTACCTCATCGTGTCGTTCCTGCCCGTGCCCACGGGCGTGGGCAACAGCACGGTGGACCGCGCCATCGAGTTCTTCATGCCGGTGGGCCAGAGCGGTGAATCGCAGCAGTGGATCACAGCCAGCATGCGCCTGCTGTCCCTGGCGGCCCGGGGCGGCTTTCTGGAGCGGGCCCTGTCCGACATGCGCAAGGTGGCCTGGGACCGCGGCCCCGTGCGCCTGGGCACGCACCAGAAGGACGATGGCACCCGCGTGCCCATGTGGCATGACTCCGAGGTGGCGGCCATGGCCTATGCCATCCAGAACATCCTGGCGCGGCGCGTGACCGATCCGGTGCAGCAGCAGCTGCCGCTGGAAGAGCCTGCGCCGCAGGTCAGCGGCATGCCACCCGCCATGGCCGGCAAGAAATGCACCGAGTGCGGCGCGCATGCCGTGATCCGCAAGGACGGCTGCGACTATTGCACCCAGTGCGGCCACCTCGGAACCTGTGGGTGACCTCCCGGCCCGTCATTGCGGTGCGAGCGGTGTCGCGCAAGCCCTCGCCCGAGGCGCTGGCGCAGATGGACAAGCATTGGCGTGTCCGTTACCTGATGCTGGCACCCCATCGCCTGGGCTTTTTTCTGGCCATGGTGGTGCTGGTGGCGTCGGGCCTGTGGTGGGCGCTGGTGCAGCTCGACCGGTCCACCGCCTGGCTGGGCCTGCACTATGCGGTGTCGCCCACGCTGGTGCATTCGGCCGGGATGGCGTTCGGCTTCATTCCACTGTTCTTTTCGGGCTTCCTCTTCACCGCCGGTCCCAAATGGCTGGGGGTGGAGCCCCCGCTGGCGCAGGACCTGCGCGTGCCGCTGGTGTCGCAGGCGGCGGGCTGGCTGCTGTGGCTGGCGGGCGCGCACCTGCATGCCGGTCTGGCCTGGGCGGGGCTGGCGCTGGCCTGCGCCGGTCTGGTCTGGATGACCATGCAGTTCTGGGGGCGCATCAGGCGCAGCCGGGCGCCGGACCAGCTCCATGCCCGTGTCATCGGCACGGCCTGCGTGGTGGGCTGCGTCAGCCTGGCAGGGCTGTGGCTGAGCCTGGTCCTTGAGGCCCACGCCGCAGCGCGGGCCTGGATTTTCACGGGGCTCTGGGGTTTTGTGGTGGTGGTCTACGTCACGGTGGCGCACCGCATGATTCCGTTTTTCACCTCCAGTGCCATGCCCATGGTGGAGGCATGGCGCCCGTTCTGGGTGCTGTGGCTGATGCTGGCGGCGGCAGCGCTGCAGGTGCTGGCGGCGTGGCTGGAACTGGCGGGCGTGCCGTCCGGCGCGGCGGGCACGGCATGGCTGCTGGTGCATGGCACGCTGCAGCTGGCCGTGGGCGGTGTGCTGGTCTGGCTGGCCTGGGTATGGGGGCTGGTGCAAAGCCTGAAGAACAGGCTGCTGGCCATGCTGCACATCGGTTTTCTGTGGCTGGGCATTGCGTTTTTGCTGGGTGGGCTGTCGCAGTGGCTGGCGGGCACGCTGGGTATCGGGGCGCTGGGCCTGGGGGCCTTGCATGCGCTCACCATGGGCTGCCTCGCTTCGCTGATGCTGGCCATGGTCACGCGCGTGTCCTGCGGACACAGTGGCCGCGCCCTGGTGGCCGACCGCATTGCCTGGTCGCTCTTCTGGTGTTTGCAGGCGGCGACGGTGCTGCGCATCGCGGCGGCCGTGCCGGGCGTTGCCGGCCTGCCCTGGCCCTGGCTGCTGCCCTTGGCCGCCGGCCTGTGGGCCGCAACCATGGGCATCTGGGGGCTGCGGCTGGGCCGCTGGTACGGTTGTCTGCGTGCCGATGGGCGCCCGGGCTGAATCCAGAGCCAGGACATGACCGATCTTCCTTTGCCCCTGGCTGCGTCCCCTGCCGCATTGGACGAGGCGGCGGTGGTGGCCATGGCTGCAGCACTGATCCAGTCCCGCCAGACCATCCTGCCCAAGCGCCTGGGCGCGCCAGGCCCCGGGCCTGCCGAGCTGGCCGCCATCCTGAATGCGGCGGCCCATGCGCCGGACCATGGCCAGCTGCTGCCCTGGCGCTTTGTGCTGGTGCCCGAGGCTGCGCGCGCCGCACTGGCCGAGGTGTTTGCGCAGGCACTGCTGGAGCGTGACCCCTGCGCCACGTCCGAGCAGTGCGCGCAGGCGCGCGAAAAGGCCTACCGGGCCCCGGTATTGATGCTGGTGGTGGTGGATGGTGAGCGTGGCGACCCCGAAATCGATGCGGCCGAGCGGCTGGTGTCCGCCGGCTGCGCCGTACAGAACATGCTGCTGACGGCTACCGCGCAGGGCTATGGCTCGGCGCTGACCAGCGGCAAGGCGCTCAAGGCGGCCAGCCTGCGTGCGCTGTTTCAGCTGGCGGCTTCCGAGCAGGCCCTGTGCTTCATCAGCATCGGCACCGTGCTGTCCCGCAAATCGGCGCGTGCGCGGCCCCTGGCGAGCGCCTACGTCAGCACACTGGACCCGGACCGGGGCGTGGTGCCCGGGTTCTGACGCTGGTCAACTTCTTTCATTGCGAGATTTTTCATGGACATTTCCAGCTTCGACGATCTGCTGCAGGCCGCGCGCCTGCAGCCCGAACCCCAGCGCCTGTTGTTTGTGTTTGCGGCGGTCGAATTGCCCGACGATGCCACCCCCGCCCAGCGCGCGCGCTTTGAAGCCGGGCAGGGCGGCGCCCTGGTGCCATTGATGTGTGTGGACAAGACGCCGCAAGAGCTGCCCTCGTTTGCCGCGCTGGTGGACGAGGCGCGCCAGTTCACGGCCCCCGGCCACGACTGGGCGATGGTGTTCGCGGCGGCGCTGTCGGGCAGGCTGAACCAGGCGCCCAGCAGCGCCGATGCCGAGGCGCCCCTGCAGCGCATGGTCGATGCCATCAAGGGCGGCGCGCACGGCGCCTACATTCCGTTTGACCGGCAGGGGCAGCCGGTGCGCTTCGGGTAGCCGTGGCCATGGCGAAGTCCTCGTCGGCCTTGCCTGGTTTCAACGCGCCCTCTGTGGGGTTCGAGCAGCCCTTTGCCATGCTGGAGGCCTGCCACGAGCGCGTGCAGCGCACGCTGACGCTGCTGCAGCGGCTGCGTGCCCATGTGCTGGAGCATGGTGCGGATGTGTCTGCCCAGCAGGCCGCGCGCGACGTGCTGCGCTACTTCGACATCGCGGCGCCCCTGCACCATGAAGACGAGGAGCTGCACGTGTTTCCGCTGCTGCTGGCACAAGCTGCCCCCGACGTGGTGGCGCTGGTGCGGCGCCTGCAGCACGACCACCGCTGCATGGCCACCGACTGGGCTGCCGCACGCCTGGCGCTGCAGGCCCTGGTGGAGGGCCGGCAAGCCGGGTTCAGCGAGGCCGATGGCGCGGCATTCGAACGCTTCATCGGCCGCTACGACCGCCATATTGCGGATGAAGAAACCCTGGCCTACCCCGCGGCGCAGGCCCTGCTGGCTGCACCGGCCCTGGAGGCCATGGGCCGCGAGATGGCGGCCCGGCGCAGAGTGCCAGCATCCGGACATTAACGCTTCTAAAAGAATAGCTGCTAGCGCTTTTTGGATAACCTCTGGCGCCTGATTTGGCTATAAATTGCCTCGCAAACGGCGATGTCCCCCATGCCCCAAGGCAGGGGCCCGCCAGAAGCGGGCAGCGCTGTGGCAGGGGATACTGGCCGGCTTGTATGCGCAGTCACCTGCTTTTTATCGCCCGTGTGGCAACCACCCTGGCCCTGGCCTGGGCCGCAGCCGCCGCGTGCGTGGCGCTGCACACCCCGCTGCCCTGGATGATCGGCCCGCTGCTGGCCACCGCGCTGCTGTCCATGGGCGGTGCGCCCACCGAAAGCTGGGCGCCGCTGCGCAACGCCGGGCAGTGGTCGATTGGTAGCGCGCTGGGGCTTTATTTCACGCCCCAGGTGGTGGCGCTGGTGGCCAGCCTGTGGTGGGCCATTGCGCTGGGCATCGTCTGGGCGCTGCTGCTGGGCTGGCTGTTTGGCGCCTGGCTGTACCGGCTGCATGCGCCGCGCATGCATGGCGTGCCGGCGTCGATGCTGCGGGCCACCAGCTATTTTTCGGGCGCCATTGGCGCGGCTTCCGAGATGACGCTGCTGGCCGAGCGCGAAAATGCCCGCACCGACCTCGTGGCCGCCAGCCACAGCCTGCGCCTGCTGATCGTCACCGTGACGATCCCGTTTGCGCTGCAGTGGAGCGGCCTGCACGGTCTGGACATCCTGCCGCCCACCGTGCGCCTGGTGAGCTGGCCTGGGCTGGTACTGCTGGCGCTGCTCACCGGGGCCGGTGCGCTGGCCACGGACCGGCTGGGCCGCGCCAACCCCTGGTTCATGGGCGCGCTGCTGGTGTCGATGGGCTTGGCCATGGCGGGCCTGACGCTGTCGGCCGTGCCCCAGGGGCTGGTCAACGCGGCGCAGCTGGTGATCGGCGTGAGCCTGGGCGTGCGCTTTCGGGCCGATTTTCTGCACACCGCGCCGCGCTGGCTGGCCTCGGTGGCGCTGGGCACGCTGGCGCTGATGGGGGTGTGCGCCCTGTTCGCCGGGGCGCTGGCCTGGGCCACCGGGCTGCCCTGGGTGACCCTGCTGCTGGGCACCTCACCCGGCGGCATTACCGAAATGGCCATTACGGCCAAGGTGCTGCAGCTCGGTGTGCCGGTGGTGACGGCGTTTCAGGTGTGCCGCCTGATTGCGGTGCTGATGCTGGTGGAGCCTTTGTTTCGGCGCATTTATCCGCCAGCAGAAAAACCAGCAAGCCTTGCAGAAGAAAGCAGTGCGTAAAAACTGGCGCACCCCCAGACCAGGGATGCCCAGCAAGGGCCGCCCCGCAACGAGGGGGTGTCCCTGCTAATGCACGACGACCGGGTTCTGCGCCAGACCGGCGTAGCGGTCCAGGGCGTCCTCCACCTCTTCCTGGGTGGGGGTGTCGCGTTGCCAGGCCAGGATCTGCTGCTGGAACATTTCGGCCCAGGATCCGTCCAGATACACCTCCTTGCCCGAGCGCTTGTCCACAATCTCAAAGCCGTGACGGGCCAGTTGGGGCTTTGGCGGTGCCGTGTCGTTCAGTGGACCCTCTTTTTGCTCCACGGCATCGGGCAGCATGTGGACCACCACAAAGGAGTCAGAGTCGTAGAGCATGTGCATGGCGTTCCCCCAGTCGATATAGGAATCAGATGACAGCGAGCGGTCAGAGTTCAAGTCCCAAGGTTCCCAGTACCTGATGCTTTGCAGTATTTCACGAAAAACGGCCTGCGCCGGGTTGGCGGGGATTCATCGCCACCGTGGCACCAGCCAGCAACACCCGGGCGATCAGGGTGGGCTGCTGTTGCGCAGGCGCAGGTCGGCAAAGTCGCCGTTGGCCTGGGTCAGGCGGATGCGCGCGGGCATGTAGCCCAGGTCGGGGGCCAGCCACAGTTCGGCCTTCTGGTCGTAGTCGCGGCGCGGCAGGCGCTGCAGCTTCCAGGCCAGCAGGGGGCCGGCGGGCAGGTCCAGCGTTTCCTGCCCCTCGATCGAGAAGGTCCAGCGGTCGGCGCTGCGGGCGCTGGCGGTGGTCAGGGTGACCTGGGTGCCCGGCACAAACCGCCCCGGCTCGGCTGCCAGCATGGCGCCAAGCTGGATGAAGACACTCAGGCGGTCCTGCGCGCCGGGCCCCACGGCCGCCGGCGGGGTGTTGGCGCTGAAGGTGATGCGGCCTTGGGCATGGTCAAAATGGGCGGCCTGCTCGCTGCGCGAACGGTCGGCAAAGCGCTCGGGCTGCAGCCCCTGGGCGGTGATCTGGCCCACGCTGCCCTGGGAGCGGGTGCCCAGCAGAAAGGCGCTGATCTCCTGGCGGGCTTCGTAGCGGTTGCCGTCGTGCCGCCACAACAGCTCGGCGCTGGCGCTGTAGTTGAATTTTTTGGCCTGCCCGCTGACATCAAAGGCCAGGCGCACCGGCACGGGCAGGCGCACGGCGAAACTGGCGGCGTCGGCCGCCGGGCCTGTGGCGCCGCCGGGAGGGCGGATGTCCACGCCAGCGCCCAGGGGGTTGTCCGGGTCCGTGGGCGATGGAGTGGCCGGCGCACTGGCGTCGGGCGCAGGGGCGATGGCCACGGCATCGGCATCGGGCTTCCCGGGCATTTCGGCGGCCGGCGTGCCCGCGGTGTCCACCGCCGCGTCGGGCGGTGGGGCTTCGCCCGGGTTATCGGGCGGCGCTGACGGCATGGGGGGTGGTGCGGTGGCTGCCTTCGCTGCATGCTGCGTCGCCGGTGGTGCAGCGGGTTTCTTGCGTGCCGTCGCAGGGCGGGCAGGCGCGGGAGGCGCAGGCGGTGCGGGGGGCACCGCTGCCGGTGGCGTGGGGGCAATGCTGCGCGTGCTGAAGACCTGTGCAGCGGGGGGCGTGGACGGGCTGCTGTCCCAGGCCATGGGCATGCCCTGCAGCACCAGCCAGTGCAGTGCCAGCACCAGGGCGGTCAATACAAAGAGTGGCCGGCGTGGCATGGCGGGGCTCCGGCAGGCGTCAGGCGCGGACCGCACCCAGGTGCTGCGGCAGCTGGGCGGTCTGGGGCCGCGCTTCCTGCCGCGGGAAACGGACCTCTGCGGGCCGGGTGCCTGCACGTTCTTTGTTCATTCACGCCAAAAAATTGCGAATTTTGTTCAGTCGAATCCATTGAACCCGGCGTAATCTCGTGGTTTGCGCGTCATTGACGCCATTTTGATTGAGATGAAGGTGCTTTCCCCATGAAACTCGCTACCTACAAAGACGGGTCACGCGACGGCCAATTGGTTGTCGTCTCCCGTGACCTGGGCACGGCCCATTATGCGACCGGCATTGCCAGCAAGCTGCAGCAGGTGCTGGACGACTGGGGCTTCCTGTCGCCCCAGTTGCAGGACCTGTACGACCAGCTCAACGCAGGCCGCGCGCGCCACGCTTTTCCCTTCGACCCGGCCCAGTGCATGGCTCCGCTGCCGCGCGCCTACCAGTGGGCGGATGGCTCGGCCTACATCAACCACGTCGAACTGGTTCGAAAAGCCCGCAACTCCGAGGTTCCCGAGAGCTTCTACACCGATCCGCTGATGTACCAGGGCGGCAGCGATGATTTCATGGGGCCCTGCGACGACGTGGTGGTGCCCAGCGAGGCCATGGGCATCGATTTCGAGGCCGAGATCGCCGTCATCACGGGCGACGTGAAGATGGGCAGCAACGCCGACCAGGCGCTGGACGGTATCCGCCTGGTGATGATTGCCAACGACGTAAGCCTGCGCAACCTGATCCCGGCCGAGCTGGCCAAGGGTTTTGGCTTTTTCCAGGCGAAGCCCGCCACCGCCTTCGGCCCCGTGGCCGTGACGCTGGACGAGCTGGGCGACGCCTGGGACCACGGCCGCGTGCACCTCACCGTGCAATCCACCTGGAACGGTCGCAAGGTCGGCATGTGCGACGCCGGCCCCGAGATGACCTTCCACTTCGGCCAGCTCATCGCGCACATCGCCAAGACGCGCAATGTGCGCGCGGGCTCCATCGTGGGCAGTGGCACCGTCAGCAACAAGGGCGTGGAGCAGAACGGCCGCACCGAATGGCCCAAGGGCTACAGCTGCATCGCCGAAAAGCGCTGCATCGAGACCATCCAGGACGGCAAGCCCAGCACCGAATTCATGAAGTTCGGCGACACCATCCGCATCGAGGCCAAGGGCAAGGACGGTGCGAGCATCTTCGGCGCCATCGACCAGACCATTGCATCGCCTGCGGGTGGATGAGTGGTGGCGCCATTTTGAGGGAAAATGGCTGTGGCGCTTGTTTGAAAAGCGCTTGCAGCTATTTTTCCAGGCGCCCACTGTCGGGCCACGCCGCAGGGCAGGCCGGCGGACGCAAGGGTTTTGTCCTGGGCGACAGGGGTGCAGGCGGCTTCGCGCGGACAATGACCAGTCCGTCCACCGGGCTTGCTTGCCTGGTGGTTTTTTCCCTCACTGCCCTGCGTTCCTGCCGCTTGCCGGGCCATCCGGCGCGGCAAGGGGCGCGGTGCGCCAACATTCCATTGCCATGCTGAATTTCGACTTCCACAACCCCACCCACATCGTTTTCGGCCAGGGCCGCATCGCCGACCTGGCCAAGCTGGTGCCCGCAGCGGCCAAGGTGCTGATCCTGGTGGGCGGCGCCAGTGCCGAAAAGACCGGCACGCTGGCCGAAGTGCGCACCGCGCTGGGCGAGCGCCCGCACGCCACCTTCAGCGGCATCGAACCCAACCCGAGCTTCGAAACCTCGATGAAGGCCGTCGAGCAGATCCGTGCCGGCGGCTTCGACTTTCTGCTGGCCGTGGGCGGTGGCTCGGTGATCGATGCCACCAAGTTCATCGCCGCCGCCGTGCACTTTGAGGGCGATGCCTGGTCCATCCTGGAAAAGCGCGGCCGCAACATCACCCAGGCCGTGCCCTTTGGCGCCGTGCTCACGCTGCCTGCCACGGGCTCGGAGATGAACAACGGCGGCGTCATCACGCACCGCGCCAAGGGTGCCAAGCTGGCCTTCAGCAGCGTGCACAGCTACCCGAAGTTCTCGGTGCTCGATCCCACCAAGACCTACACGCTGCCGCCGCAGCAACTGGCCAATGGCGTGGTCGATGCGTTCGTGCACACGGTCGAGCAGTACCTGACCTACCCGGTCAACGCGCCCGTGCAGGACCGCTTTGCCGAAGGCCTCTTGCAGACGCTGATCGAGGTGGGCCCGCGCCTGCTGACGGCGCAGGAGCCCGTGTACGACGACCGCGCCAACCTGATGTGGGCCGCCACCATGGCGCTCAACGGCCTGATCGGCGCCGGCGTGCCGCAGGACTGGGCCACGCACATGATCGGCCACGAGCTCACCGCGCTGCACGGCATCGACCATGCGCGCACCTTGGCCATCGTGCTGCCCGCGCTGCTGAATGAGCGCCGGGGCCCGAAGCGCGCCAAGCTGCTGCAGTACGGCGAGCGCGTGTGGGGCATCACCACCGGCACGGAGGATGAGCGCATCACCGCCGCCATCGAGCGCACGCGCGCCTTCTTTGAAAGCATGGGTATCGCCACGCGCCTGTCGGGCCATGGCCTGGGCGCGGAGGTGGTGGACACCGTGGTGGCCCAGCTCGAAGCGCATGGCATGATGCAGCTGGGCGAGCAGCGCGAGATCACGCCCGCCGTGAGCCGCCGTATCCTGGAAGCCGCGCTGTAAGAGCCTGTTTGCGATCCCCTGGGAGATCGTAAACAGGCTCTAACCGGCCGGGGGCGGGATATTGACCTTTTGAGCAGGGCAGGTTTTGGCGGGTGATTTAAAGTGAGCGCCTATCTTGCGGGAGAGAGGGGCGCAACCCGCCTCCGCCGAAGGCGCAAACTCCCATCATCGCTCAGGCAAGCCGGACCGCAGGAGACCATCGCCGACTGGAGAGAGGCCGCAGCCCTGCGCAATGCAGGCGGGGGTCCACCGAAGGGGCAGGCTGCCCAGGCAGCCGAAACTCTCAGGTAAAAGGACAGGGGGAGCGGCGCCGCAGGCCCGTCATGGCACGGGCCCTGCTCTCGCCAGAGTTCCCCCTGATGCCCCCATCGTCGTCTGTTGCCGCGCCTGCCCCTTCGCACCAAAAGCACCCGATCCTGAAATTTCTCGCGGGTTTTTTCCTGGGGCTGGCCGTGGCGGGCAGTGCGGGCGGGGCCTATGTGCTGCACATGGTGTGGCAGCAGCTGCCGGAGGTGGACCACCTGGCCGACTACGATCCCATGCTGCCGATGCGCATCTATGCCAGGGACGGCACGCTGCTGGCGGAATATGGCGAGGAGCGCCGGGAATTCGTGCCGATAGGGCAGATCCCGCTGCAGATGCGCCAGGCGCTGCTGGCCATCGAAGATGCCCGCTTTTATGAGCATGGCGCGGTGGACTTCACCGGGCTGGCACGCGCTGCGCTGCGCAATGTGGTATCGGGGGAGCATGCCCAGGGGGCCAGCACCATCACGATGCAGGTGGCGCGGGTGTTCTTTCTGAGCCGCGTCAAAACCTACAGCCGCAAGCTCATGGAAGTCTTGCTGGCCTACAAACTCGAAGCCACCTACAGCAAGGACAAGATCCTGGAGCTGTACATGAACCAGATCTATCTGGGCGAGCGTGCCTACGGCTTTGCTGCCGCGGCGTCGGTGTACTTCGACAAGACACTGGGCGAGCTGACGGTGGCCGAAGCCGCCGTGCTGGCCGGGCTGCCCAAGGCGCCGTCGGCCTACAACCCCGTTGTGAACCGCGAGCGCGCCATCATCCGCCAGCAGTACATTCTGCAGCGCATGCACGAACTGGGCTATCTGGATGCGCCCGCCTACCAGGAGGCGCGGACACAGGCGCTGACGCTGCGAACGCAATACCGTTCCATCGAGCCGGCAGCCGCCTTTGCCGTGGAACAGGCCCGCAAGATGGTGCTGGAGCAGTACGGTGAAGAGGCGTATGCGCTGGGCCTGGATGTCGTCACCACCCTCAGCGTTCCCGCGCAGCGCGCGGCCACGCGTGCGCTGCGCGCGGGCATTCTGGGCGCGCAGGATGCCCGCGGCTATGCCGGCCCCGAGGGGCGCATCCAGGGCGCTGTGCCGTCCGACGAACCCAAAGCCCTGCGCGCCGCGCTGGCGCCCTACCGCGACAGCGGGGAACTGCGTGCCGCCCTGGTGCACGCGGCGTCCGAGGCCGAGGGCATTGCCGCGTGGCTGCGCGATGGCACGCAGGTGCGGATACCGCGCAGCCGGCTCAGCGCCAGCGCGCGTGCCGCCCTCAAGCCCGATGCGCCAGCGCGGCGGCGCATTGCGCCGGGCGCGGTGATTCGCGTCGTGGCCGACGTCCGCGAACGATGGAATTTAGGCCAGTTGCCGGGCATGGAGGGCGCGCTGGTCTCCATGGACACGGAAACCGGCGACATCCTGGCGCTCACGGGGGGCTTCGACTACGCCTTCAACCAGTTCGACCATGCCGTGCAGGCCTATCGCCAGCCGGGCTCGACCTTCAAGCCGTTCATCTTTTCGGCGGCGCTGGAAAAGGGCTATGCCCCGGGCACCTTGATCGACGATACGCAGCGTGTCGTAACCCCTGCCGCCCGCGGCCGCCCCGCCTGGAGCCCGCGCAACTACGGCGGCAACTACGAGGGTTTCATCACCGCGCGGCGCGGCCTGGTGCGCTCCAAGAACCTGGTGGCCGTCAACCTGATGGACGCGGCCGGGGTTCAGTACGTGCAGGAGTTCGCCACCCGCTTCGGCTTCTTGCCGGAACGCAATCCACCCCGGCTGCCGCTGGCCCTGGGGGCGGGCGCCATCACGCCGCTGCAGCTGACGCAGGCCTATGCCGTGTTTGCCAACGGCGGTACCCTGGTGCAGCCCCGGCTGATCCACCAGGTGAGCGAGCGCGGCGGCGCGGTGCTGTACGCAGCGAACGCGCCATCGCCCCGCGCTACCGTGGTGTCCGAGCGCAATGCCTTCGTGCTGGACAGCATGCTGCGCGACGTGGTGCAGCATGGCACGGGCCGGCGCGCGAAGGCGCTGGGCCGCCCCGATGTGGCCGGCAAGACCGGCACCTCCAACGATGCGCGCGATGTGTGGTTCGCCGGCTATTCGTCGGGCGTGGCCTCTGTCGTGTGGATGGGCTACGACCAGCCGCGCAGCCTGGGCCGGCACACTGGCGGAACCCTGGCCCTGCCCGTGTGGACCGAGTACATGGCCGAGGCGGTGCAGGGGCGCACGCCGGTATCGCGCACCCTGCCGCTGGACCTGATGCGCTTTGGCGAGGACTACGTGTACCCGGAATATGTCTTCGGGACTTGCGTGGATGACCGCAAGGCCTTTGTCCAAAGCCCCTTCGAGTGCGGCCCGGACGGGCGCCGACCAAGGGCAGGAAATTCTGCCGACATGGGGTAAGAATGGCCGATGGCGCTTGATATGTAAGCACCAAGAGCTATAAATACAGGAGTCATTTTAAGGCAAAAAAGCCACCACACCGTCAGGCCGGCACAGCGCAGGCCTCCACCTCCACCAGGCAGTCATAAAACGTCGGCGCCCGCCCCAGGTCGGTCAGGGCCTGGCTGGTGACCTCGTTCACATTCGTCCCATCCAGCCCCAGCTTGCGCCACCACACGCCCAGGCCATTGACCACGCCGGGCCGCGCGCGGCGTGAGACGGTGGCGTGGCACTGGTAGCTGCCGCGGTCGTTGAACACGCGCACCACGGCGCCATCGGCAATGCCGCGTGCGGCGGCGTCGTCGGGGTGCATTTCCAGCACGGGGCGGCCTTCGATGGCCCGCAGGCTTTGCACGTTGACGAAGGTGGAGTTCAAAAAATTGCGCGCCGGCGGCGAGATCATGGCCAGCGGGTAGCGGGCGTCGGTGCCCTGCAGCTCGTGGTTGGGCAGGTGGTCGGGTAGGCCGTCCAGGCCCTGCGCGGCCAGGCGGGCGCTGAAGAATTCGCACTTTCCGCTGGGCGTGGGAAAGCCGCCTTCGGAAAACGGCGCATCGGGCAGCGCCAGCGTGGCAAAGCCCTGGGTTTCGAGCAGCGCGTAGTCCACGGCGTCGCCAAAGGCCTGGCGGCACAGGGCCTCGTCGCTGTCGGCAAAGCAGGGCTCGGTGAAGCCCATGCGCGCGGCCAGGTCCCGGAAGATCTGCGCGTTGCTGCGCGCCTGGCCCACGGGTGCAATGGCCGGGCGGTTGAGCAGCACATCGGTGTGCCCGTAGGCCAGATGCACGTCCCGGTGCTCCAGCTGCGTGGTGGCGGGCAGGATGTAGTCCGCGTAGTCGGCCGTGTCGGTGCGAAAGTGCTCCAGCACCACGGTGAACAGGTCTTCGCGGGCAAAGCCGCGCACCACCTTGCCGGATTCGGGCGCCACGGCCACGGGGTTGCTGTTGTAGACCACCAGGGCCTCGACGCGGGGGCCAAAGCCGGGCGCGGTGTCGCGCAGCAGATCGTCGCCAATCTGCACCATGTTGAGCGTGCGCGGTGTGCGCTCCGGCATCAGGTCGGGGCGCTGCAGCACGCCGCGCTGCACTGGAAACTGGCCCGAGCTCGACAGCAGCATGCCGCCCGCACGGTGGCGCCAGGCACCCGTCAGCGCGGGCAGGCAGGCCACGGCGCGCACCGCGTTGCCGCCGCCGCGCACGCGCTGCATGCCGTAGTTCAGGCGGATGGCAGCGGGCTGGGTGGTGCCGTAGTCCTTGGCGAGCTGGCGGATCTGCTCCACGGGCACCCCGCAAATTTCGGCCGCGCGCTCGGGCGGCCATTGCAGGGCGCGCTCGCGCAGCTGCTCCCAGCCCAGGGTGTATTGGGTGATGTAGTCGGGGTCCAGCCAGTCGTTCTGGATCAGCTCGTGCATCAGCGCCAGGGCCAGCGCGGCGTCGGTGCCGGGGCGGAGCTGGATGTGCTCATGGCATTTGTCGGCGGTCTCGGTCTTGCGCGGGTCGATGCACACCAGCCGGGCGCCATTGCGCTTGGCCTGCTGGGCGTAGCGCCAGAAATGCAGGTTGCTGCCAATCGAGTTGCTGCCCCAGATGAGGATGAGCCTGGATTCTGCGAAAAACTCCACCTTCATGCCCAGCTTGCCGCCCAGGGTCTGCACCAGCGCTTCGGCACCGGCCGAGGCGCAGATGGTGCGGTCGAGCTGCGAGGCGCCCAGGCGGTGAAAGAAGCGCCGATCCATGCTCTCGCCCTGCACCAGGCCCATGGTGCCGGCGTAGCTGTAGGGCAGGATGGCTTCGGGGGCGCGTGCCGCAATGCTTTGCAGGCGCTGCGCGATGTCGGCCAGTGCCTCGTCCCAGCCCACCGGGGCAAACTGCCCGCTGCCCTTGGGGCCGGTGCGCTTGAGCGGGGTGAGGATGCGCTCGGGGTGGTAGCTGCGCTCGGTGTATTTCGACACCTTGGCGCACAGCACGCCGTCGGTATGCGGGTGCTCGGGGTTGCCCTGCACGCGGGTGGCCACGCCGTTTTCCACGGTGGTGATCAGGGCGCAGGTATCGGGGCAGTCGTGTGGGCAGGCCCCGCGCACCTGCGCCTGTATCGGCGCAGGCTGTGGGGTATTTGCGATAGAAGACGGGGGCATACGGTGGGTGGTCGTTAAACTGGCAGAAGAGGGTGATCGAAGCGTGCATATCTTGCGCCAGATCCAGGGAGACTGCGTGCCGGCAGCGCAGGGGGGATCGCCCTCGATTCACAAGAAAAGAGATTTCACCATGAACCAATCCGTCATCGGGCGCAGACAATTTTCGGTGGGCCTGGGCGCAGCAGCGCTGGGTGGTTTCAATCTGGCCCGGGCGCAGGGCGAGGGCCGCATCGTGCTGGGGCAATCGGCCGCCTTCACGGGCCCCGCGGCACAGCTGGGTATCCAGTTCAACCTGGGCGCAAAGCTCTTTTTCGACCGGCTCAACGCCCAGGGCGGCGTGGGCCGGCGCATGGTGGAAATTCGCACCATGGACGACGGCTATGAGCCCGACCGCTGCGCCGAAAACACCCGAAAGCTCATTGCCGACGATGTGTTCGCGCTGTTTGGCTACATCGGCACGCCCACCAGCCTAGCGGCGCTGCCGATTTTCACCCAGGCCAAGGTGCCGTTTTTTGGCCCCTTCACGGGCGCTGAGGCCCTGCGCCAGCCCTTCAATCGCCTGATTTTTCATGTGCGCGCGTCGTACTACGACGAAACCGCGCTCATCGTGCGCCAGCTCACCAACCTGGGGCTCAAGAAGATCGCGGTGTTCTACCAGAACGACGCCTACGGCAAGGCCGGGCTCGATGGCGTGGCCCGGGCCCTGGCCGACCTCAAGCTGGCCCCGGTGGCCACGGCCACGGTGGAGCGCAATTCCTCCGATGTGAGGGCTGCGGTGGACAAACTGGTGCCCGCCATGCCCGACGCAGTGGTGCAGATTTCGGCCTATGGTGCCAGCGCGGCTTTTGTGCGCGCTGCGCGCAAGGCGGGCTTTGGCGGCACCTTCTACAACGTGTCGTTTGTGGGCACTCAGGCGCTGGCCGATGAGCTGGGCAAGGATGGCGCGGGCGTGGTGGTGTCGCAGGTCGTGCCATCGCCCTACCAGCCCTCGCGTCCGATCACGCGCGAGTTTCTGGACGCCATCAAGAAGGGCGGCGACAAGGTGCAGGCCAACTACTCCAGCCTTGAAGGGTATCTGGCGGCCCGCATTTTCACCGAGGGCCTGCGCCATGGACTGGCCGGCGGCAAGCTCAGCCAGGACAGCTTCATCGCAGGCCTCGAATCCCTGGGTTCGCAGGTGATTTCCGGGTTTCCGGTCTCCTTCAGCGCATCGGACCACACGGCATCGCATTTTGTGGAAATGTCGATGCTGACCGGCGACGGGCGCGTGCGGACCTGACACGACGTCGCGGTCCGTCGCGCCGTGCGCGCTTGCGGGCTGCGGTGTCTCTAGGCCAGCGTGCTGGTGCGCGCGAGGCCTTGCATGAACGCCTCGCAGCGCGCCAGTTGCGCGAGGCTCACGTATTCATCCGGCTGGTGCGCCTGCTGGATGCTGCCGGGCCCGCACACCACGGTAGAGATGCCGGCGTTCTTGAACAGCCCGGCCTCGGTGCCAAAGGCCACGAGCGCCGTGCCTTTCTCGCCGGTCAGTTCCTGCGCCAGGCGTGTCACCGGGTCGTCCTGGCTGCCCAGAAAGCTGGGGATCTCGCAGATGGTCTCGAACGCGATGCCTGCCGTGGGCGCCACTTTCTTCATGGCCGGCTCCAGCGACCTGGCATAGGCCACCACCTCGGCCTGCATCTGCGCGGCATTGGCGGTGGGCAGGTCGCGAAACTCGTAGCGGAACTCGGCATCGCGCGGTACCACGTTGTCGGCGATGCCGCCGTGAAACTGGCCCACGCTGGCCGTGGAGAAGGGCACGTCAAAGCCTTCGAAGCGGGGCTCGTTGCGCTCGAACCCCTCGGCCATGTCGCGCACGCGACCCACCACGCGCGCTGCCATCTCGATGGCGTTGACCGAATGCGGCGTGAGCGATGAATGCGCCTCCTTGCCGCGCACGCAGCACCGGTAGCGGTACACGCCCTTGTGGGCGATGGCGGGGACCATGCGGGTGGGTTCGCCCACGATGCAGGCCAGCGGGCGGATGCCGGCGTCGCGCAGGTCGGCAATCAGCTCTTTGACGCCAAAGCAGCCGATCTCTTCCTCGTAGCTGAACGCCAGATGGATGGCAAACGGCGCATTGCTGTTCAGAAAATGTTCGGCCTGCGACAGGGCAATGCCGATGAAGGACTTCATGTCGGCACTGCCGCGGCCGTAGAGGCTGGCGCCCTCGGGGCCGTCTTGCACCACGGCGCCCAGCGGGTCCACGCTCCAGTCCTGGCCGTCCCAGGGCACGGTGTCGGTGTGGCCCGACAGGATCACCCCGGCAGGCTTGCCTTCGCCCAGCGTGGCAAACAGGTTGGCCTTGGTCTTGTCGGCGTTGAAGGTGAGGCGGCTTGTGACGCCCAGCCGGGCCAGATGGTCACGGATGAAGTGGATCAGCTCCAGGTTGGAGTGGTGGCTGACGGTGTTCATGCGCACCAGGGTCTGCGCAAGTTCGAGGGCGTGGGCGGATGGCGTCATGTGGCGGTGCAGATAAACCCCCTGTGGCGAAGACCGTGGAGCGGGGCTAGACTGTCTTGATCGCAAGGATACACATCATGAACGTTATCGATTCCATCGTCACCCAGGCCGCCAGCATTGCCGCCGTGCGCCGGGACATCCACGCCCATCCCGAGCTGTGTTTTGAAGAGGTGCGCACCGCCGATGTGGTGGCGCAAAAGCTCACCGAATGGGGCATTCCCATCCACCGCGGGCTGGGCAAGACCGGCGTGGTCGGCATCGTGAAGGGGCGCGATGGCGGCGCCAGCGGCCAGGCCATCGGCCTGCGCGCCGACATGGACGCCTTGCCCATGCAGGAGTTCAACACCTTCGCACATGCCAGCCAGCACCCCGGCAAGATGCACGCCTGCGGCCACGATGGCCACACGGCCATGCTGCTGGCGGCGGCGCAGCACTTTGCCACGCACCGCAACTTTGACGGCACCGTGTACCTGATCTTTCAGCCGGCCGAGGAGGGCGGTGGCGGCGCGCGCGTGATGATCGAAGACGGCCTGTTCGCGCAGTTTCCCATGCAGGCCGTGTTCGGCATGCACAACTGGCCCGGCATGCCTGCCGGCACCATGGCCGTAAGTTCCGGGCCGGTGATGGCGTCCAGCAACGAGTTCAAGATCACCATCCGTGGCAAGGGCGGCCATGCGGCGCTGCCGCACACCGGCATCGATCCCGTGCCCATTGCCTGCCAGATGGTGCAGGGCTTCCAGACCATCATCAGCCGCAACAAGAAGCCCGTGGATGCCGGCGTGATCTCGGTCACCATGATCCATGCAGGCGAGGCCACCAATGTGGTGCCCGACCACTGCGAACTGCAGGGCACGGTGCGCACCTTCCGGCACGAGGTGCTGGACCTGATCGAGGCGCGCATGCAGCAGGTGGCCGAGCACACCTGCGCCGCGCACGAGGCCACCTGTGAGTTCGAGTTTGTGCGCAACTACCCGGCCACCGTGAACTCGCCTGCCGAGGCCGAATTCGCCCGCAAGGTCATGGTTGGCATCGTGGGTGAAGAACGTGTGGTCGCCCAGGAGCCCACCATGGGCGCCGAGGACTTTGCCTACATGCTGCAGGCAAAGCCCGGGGCGTATTGCTTCATCGCCAACGGCGATGGCGCGCACCGCGAGATGGGCCATGGCGGCGGGCCCTGCACGCTGCACAACCCGAGCTACGACTTCAATGACGACCTGATCCCGCTGGGCGCCACCTACTGGGTACGGCTGGCCGAGGAGTGGCTGGCAGCGGCCCGCAGCTGATGGTCGCGAGGCAGCCGGTGCTCCCGGGTTCTGCCGCGGAAAGTGCGCGCGTGTTCTCCCGGCGACCGCACCGTCACCCTTCCTGTTGTCACCTGTTCAGGACATCCCATGATCGGTATCGCCCAGGCATTTGCGCCCACCTACGCGCGTGCACGCACGCAGTTCCTGGAGGCCGCCGCCGCGGCCAGCCTGCCCATCGAATCGCACCGCCATCCGCTGCCGGGACGCGAGGGCGAAGACCTGGCGATGGATGTGGTGCGCGACGGCCCGCCAGACGCCGACAAGCTGCTCATTGTCAGCAGCGGCTGCCACGGCGTGGAGGGTTATTGCGGCAGCGGCGTGCAGGTGTTTGCGCTGCACGACCAGGAGTGGCGCGACCTGGCGCGTGCGCAGGGCGTGGCCGTGCTCTACATCCACGCGCTCAACCCCCATGGGTTCTCGCATATCCGCCGCGCCACGCACGAAAACGTCGACCTGAACCGCAATTTCCACGACTTCAGCCAGCCCCTGCCGGTCAATACGGCCTACCGCGAAGTGGCGCCGCTGCTGCTGCCCGATGCGTGGCCGCCCCAGGCGAACAACGTGAGGGACGTGCAGGCCTGGATTGCCGGGCATGGCGCGGCCGCCTGGCAGGCCGCCATCACGCGTGGGCAGCATGAGTTTGCCGGCGGCCTGTTTTATGGCGGCACCGCGCCGACCTGGAGCAACCGCACGCTGCGCGCGGTGCTGCGCCAGCATGGCAGCCGGGCCGCGCGCGTGGGCTGGATCGATCTGCACACGGGCCTGGGGCCCAGCGGCCTGGGTGAGCGCATCCACTGCGGTCCCGACGATGCCGCCGCCGTGCAGCGGGCGCGGCAGTGGTGGGCGGGCGGTGGCGCCACGCCTGTCACATCGCTGCATGACGGTTCCTCCAGCTCGGCCTTCCTCACGGGGCTGATGTGGACCGCCATCGAGGACGAATGCCCCCAGGCAGAATTCACCGGCATGACCCTGGAATACGGCACACAGCCCCTGGAGGACGTGCTGCAGGCCCTGCGCGCCGAGCATTGGCTCCACCTCCACCCCGAGGCGCCCGCCGCCCAGGCCGCGCAGATCAAGGCCCAGATGCTGGCCGCGTTCTACACCGATACAGACGCCTGGAAAGGCCAGGTCATCAGCCAGGCGCGGCAGTCGATGTTCCAGGCGGTGCAGGGGCTGAACAAGTCCTAAGATACGCGCCTGCACATCGTTGCCCACCCTTTACTCTTCCCACTTTTCCTTCAAGGACAAACGACATGGCTGACCTGAACGCCACTTTCGAGGCCGCAGTGGCCAACTCCAAGAACCTCAGTGAGCGCCCCGACAACGTCACGCTGCTGAAGATCTATGCGCTGTACAAGCAGGCCACGGCGGGTGACAACTCCGAAAAGAAGCCCGGCTTTTCCGATGTGGTGGCCCGCGCCAAGTGGGATGCCTGGGAAAAGCTCAAGGGCACCGGTCTCGATACCGCCAAGCAGCAGTACATCGACCTGATTGAGTCGCTGAGCTGAAGCGGTGTCTGCCCATGAAAAAACGGCTTCGGGCCGTTTTTTCATGGGCGCCACAGGGTGGCGGCGGGCGGTGCCTCAGTCGCGCCAGGTCACGCTGTCGCCCACAGCAGCGCGCTGTGTGCGGAAAAGGTTCGCCGGATGCGCAGGATCGGCCAGTCCGAACGAGATGCCGCAGACGATGCTGCGGTCTGGGGCAATGCCCAGCACCTCGCGCAGCACGCCGGGGTAGGCGGCCAGCGCGGCCTGCGCAATGGATGCCACGCCCAGGCTGTGGGCGGCCAGCAGAAAATTTCCCACATAGGCGCCGCAATCCACCGCACCATACAAACCCAGGGCCTCGTCGCTGCTGACGATGGCCACATGCGGGGCGCCAAACATGGTGAAGTTTTCCGCCGCCTGCCGGGCAGAGGCCTCGCGGTCACCCTTGGCGATGCCCAGGGCCTCGTACAGACCCCAGCCGCATTGGCGCCGGCGCTCCTGGTAGACGCCCCGGTATTCGCGTGGCCAGGGCAGGTCGGGCGCCGGGGCCTGGGCCGCCACATGGGCCTGCAGGGCGCTGCGCAGGCGGGCCAGGGTCGCGCCGCTGGCGATGGTGAGCTGCCAGGGCTGCGCGTTGCACCACGAGGCCGTGCGCTGCGCGGTTGCCAGGATGCGTTCGATGGTGGCGCGCTCCAGCGCCTGCGGCAGGAAGGCGCGGCAGCTGTAGCGGGTGTGCAGCAGGGTGGACAGTGTTTCGTAGGCGGGCGTTGTTCCGGCAGGCGCTGCTGTGGGCCGCGGTGTGTTCGGTGTGGCCATCTCAGGCTTTCGGGGCCGCCGCCGTGGCGGGGGCCTGCTTTTTGGCCGACGCTGCCTTGCCTGCGCCGGGGCGGGGGGCGTTGAGCAGCGCATCGAGCTGCTCGCCGATCTCGGCTTCGATGCGCGCCTTGAAGGCGCCCAACAGGAAGCCGAGCTCGGCCTTCATTTCAAACTGGATGGCATCCACCAGCAGCGTGCCGTTGATGCCGGCACGGCTGAAGTGCAGGGTGTCCTGCGTGTCGCCTTCTTCGTAGGTGCAGTCCATGGCAAACTTTTCTTCCGCCTTTTCGGCCCAGGCGCAACCGATTTTTCGGGCTTCCTCGAAGCCCAGGTGGTGTTCGCGGTGGATGTGGATGTCAGGCACCGGGGGTCTCCTTGTGGTGGGGTTGTAGTGCGCGCAGGCTCTGGTGGCGTTGCGCCGGGGGCTGCTGCGCCAGTTGTCTGACGGCATCATAAAACCGGGGCCACTGGCGGCCCTCGCGCTCGAACAGGGCTTCGAACGCGGGCACCAGTTCGTCATAGGCGGCCTGGGCGGCAAAGCTGGCGTTGTTGGCCTGGGCCACCCAGCGGTCGTAACCTGCCAGCTGAGCGGTATTCAGGGCGGCGGGCCGTCCGTGCGGGGCCGCCAGCCAGCCGGTGCGCAGCGCAGCGTAGCCGGTGCGAAAGTCCTGCATTGCTTCTGTTTTCATGGTTGCCAGCGCTTTCTCATCCAGCGCCAGAGCCTCTTTTTGTTCATAAATGGCCGCCAGCCGCGCCCTGGTGGCGCGCGTCAGGGCGCGGAAGGCGCTGCGCCGCCCGTTGCTTTCGGCAAAGGCCGCGCGGGCCTGCGGGCTGGCCTGCGTGGCCAGCCACTGCGCGCTGCCCAGCCGCTCCACCGACGTGGCAAACGATTCGTTGAACAGCGTGTCGTCCGGCACATAGACCACCTGGTGCGCCAGTTCGTGGAACAGCAGGCGCACGAATTCGCCCTCGGGCCAGGCGACGAAGGTGGAGAGCAGCGGGTCGCCGCCGGCCCAGTTCATGTAACCCAGGGTGGAGTAGGCGGGCACGCCATACACCTCGACCTCCAGGCCTTGCTGCGCCAGCTGGGCGGCTTCGGCCTGGGCGTCGGCTTCGGTGAAATAACCGCGGTAGCCGATGCAGCCTGCGACCGGAAAGCACCAGCGGTGCAGCGTGAGTGCAAAGGGCGGCGCGGCCACCACGTTCCACACGGCATAGGGGCGCTTCAGGTCGGCATAGCGGCGGTAGCTGGCGTTGTCGGGCAGGGCCAGTTCCGTCACCGCAAAGGCGCGGGCGCGCTGGGCCAGCTGCAGGCGTTCGCGCAGTGCGGGGGCCGTGTCGGTTCGTGCCACCCAGCGGTCGATGGGCTCGGCGGCCTGCATGATCTGCAGATGCCCCCGCACCGACTGCCAGTAGTAGCCCAGCGTGCTGCCCTGGCTGGCGCAGCCCGGCAGTGCCAGGAGCAGAAGGCTGAACAGTGCGCCGCGTGGCAGAAACGAAAAGGGCATGCCGGCAAGGAGAGCAGGGGATGGCACGCAGTGTAGACACAAGGGGCGCAAGGCCGGCCGCTTGCGGTCTGCAGGGCCTGCCAGGAGCCTGGCGCGCGCCGTTTCTAGAATGCGCCATGACCCTTGCTGCCCCGGAACCTGCCACGCCCATGTCTGCGGGCCTGTTTGCCGACGAGGCTGGCTGCCCGCGCTGCAGCTGGTGCCAGGCCACACCGCTGTACCGCCACTACCACGACCATGAATGGGGATTCCCGGTGGTGGATGACCGGCGGCTGTTCGAAAAGCTCTGCCTGGAAGGCTTCCAGGCGGGCCTGAGCTGGCTCACCATCCTGAACCGGCGCGAGGGCTTCCGGGCTGCGTTCGCCCGGTTCGACGCCGAAGCCATTGCCGCATTCGATGCGCAGGACGTGGAACGCCTGGTGCAGGACGCCGCCATCGTGCGCCACCGCGGCAAGATCGAATCGACCATCCACAATGCCCGGCGGGTGCTGGCGCTGCGGCGCGAGTTTGGCTCGCTGGCGCACTATGTGTAGCGCTTCGAGCCGGCTGCCGCGGATCGCCCGCAGCGCATCACCCGTGAAGTGGCGCGCACCCTGGTCACCTCGCCCGCATCCGTGGCCCTGTCGAAAGACCTCAAACAACGCGGCTGGAGCTTTGTGGGCCCCACCACCATGTACGCCTTCATGCAGGCCATGGGGCTGGTGAACGACCACCTGGAGGGGTGCCACGTCCGCGCCGCCGCGCTGGATGCGCGGCAGGCGCTGGGCATGCCGCGCGCCTGAAAACCGGGTGCTGCGGGGGCTGGTGCGTCAGGCGCGCTGGCCTTTGGCATCGATGACCACTTCGCCGTCTTCCTTGGTGAAGGCGCCCTGCTGTGGCTGGGGCAGGATGTCCAGCACAGCCTCTGATGGGCGGCACAGGCGTGTGCCCCGCGGCGTGACCACGATGGGACGGTTGATGAGGATGGGGTGGGCCAGCATGGCATCGATGAGCTGGTCGTCCGTTACGCCGGGGGCGCCCAGGTTCAGTTCAGTGAACAGCGTCTCCTTGGAGCGCACTGCGTTGATCACCGGCTGGCCGGTGGCCGCAATCAGGGATACCAGGGTTTCGCGGCTGGGCGGTGTCTTGAGGTATTCAATGACCTCTGGCTCCACACCGCTGTTGCGGATCATGGCCAGGGTGTTGCGGGAAGTGCCGCATTTCGGGTTGTGATAGATGGTGACGGTGGACATGGGTGGGAAGTGTCTCAGATCGTGAACAAGTTCCCAGGACGCCATGGCCGTTGCAATGGGCAGGGTTCAGGCGGGCCAGCCAGGCAGTTGCCGCAGCGCGTGCAGCAGGGTGCTGCCTGCGCGGTCCAGGGTGGTGTCGTTGTGCACCTGCACGGCGGCGGCAAGGGGCGTGGGCTGGAAGGCCGTAGCCCGCCGGACCCGTGCTTCGATCTGCTCTGCGCTTTCGCGGCCACGGGCGGTCAGGCGCTGGCGCAGCACGTCGGGGCTGGCGGTGATGTGCACGGCAACCAGCTGCGGGTAGTGCTGCAGTGCCTGGGGCAGATAGGCGCGTGAGCCGTTGACCAGCACCCATGTGTGCCAGGCCAGCGGTGCGAGCTCTGCATGCCGCACCCCATAGTGCAGGCCGTTGGCCTCCCAGTGCAGGGCAAAGGCCTGGGCGTCGCGCAGCTGTCTGAAGGTGCTTTCATCCACGCTTTCGTGTGCTTCGCCGCCGGCGGGCGTGGCGCGGCTGATGGTGCGCCGCGCCCAGCGCACGCGGCTGGATTCGGGCAGGTGCTGGCGCAGCCAGTCGAACAGCGAATCCTTGCCCGCGCCCGAGGGGCCCATGCAATAGACCAGCCGCCCGGTCATGCCCCCATCTCCAGGTGGTCCAGCAACACGAAATCGGCGCCCGGGGTGGGTTCGGCGAACAGGGCCAGGCTGTTGAAGCTCAGGGGGGGCAGATCGGCGAAGAACTGTTCCGCCGCATCCTGCACCAGGGCCTGGGTGCTGGCGGCCACGGTGTCGAGCGGGCCGGTCAGCGACAGGTGAAAGCGAAACTCTTCCAGCACGAACGGATAGCCCCAGCGCAGCAGCAGCGCGTCCTGCCGGGGCGTCAGCCCGCCCGCCCGTCGGCGTGCCAGCTCGAATGGCGGCAAGGGCGCCGCCAGCGGCTGCAGCTGCGTCACGCAGGCGGCGGCGGCTTCGTGGAGGGCGGCTTGTGTGGCGGGCGCTGCCATCGGCACCAGCGCCAGAAAATCGTCGAGGCGTTCGACCTGCAGGGGCGGCAGGGTGAAGGGCTGCAGTTGGCGGGCTACGGCTTGTGTGGCCTGGTGCAGCGTCAGCCAGTCCACGCCGGGCGCCAGCATGAAGGGCGCTTTCAGCGTGGCGTGCCAGCCGTAACGCCGGGGCGCTGCCGTCAGGCGGTACAGGTCTTCCCGGGCTACGCCCACGATGTCCAGCTGGGGCAGGGGTTGCAGCTGCGCTGCGCAGCGGCCCAGCCAGTGGCTGCCGGCCAGCCAGCCCAGGGTGCCGGGGGCCGGGGCGAAATACACCGCGTAGCGGTGCGCGGGGGCGGTTTCAGTGCTCATCGTGTGCAATGGTCAGTTTGACGCGGTCGCCCGCGAACCAGGCGCGGGCCCATTCGATGGGGACGCCGGCGGGGTCCACGTTCAGGCTCTCCACCTGCAGCACGGGGCGGCTGGCGGGCTGGCGCAGTGCGGTGGCCACCTGCGTCTCCGGCAGCTCGGCGGTGATGCGGCTTTCGCGGCGGGTGTAGTCGGCCACGCCATGGGCGGCGAAGCCTGCCGTGATGGAGCCGGTCTCCCGCACCACGGCGGCCAGCCCGTCGAAGCGGGGCAGCGGGAAATAGCGCTCGCTCACATGCAGCGGCTGGCCTTCGGCGTTGCCCATCACGCGCAGCACCAGCACCTTGCTGCGCACCGGCACCTGCAGGGCCCTGGCCAGTGCCGCCGTGGCCGGCGCCACCTGTTCGTGCAGCACCTCCAGGCTGCCGCGCAGGCCGGCCTGCGCCAGGCCTTGCTGGTGCCGCGTGCGCTTGCCCAGCACCAGGTCCACCGCAAAGTCTTCCACGTAAGTGCCGCTGCCTTGCGTGATGCGCACCAGCCCCTGGCTGCACAGGCTGGCGAGCGAGCGGCGGATGGTATGCCGGTTCACGCCGAACTGCTCGGCCAGCGCGTGCTCCGAGGGGAGGCGCTGGCCTGGTGGGTAAATGCCGTTGCCGATGGCCTCGGCCAGTTCGGCGGCGATGCGTGTCCAGAAGCTGTCGCGGGCCGGGCGTGGGGTCGGGGGGGATGAAACCGTGGAGGGGGTGCTGGCTGTCATGAAAACTACATGAGCGCTCTTTAAGCTGGCGCGAGTTGTTCAATTTGTCTATACAACTTTCAGGGTATCACTTTCATGTTTCAAGCCTTTGACAACCCCGGCGCCGGCAGGCCGCCCGAGCGGGCGCAATGGATGGCCTTGCTGGCCCGCGCGCCGATCGAGCTGCTGGAGCCCGCGTTGCGCGAACACGTGGGCCGGCCCGCACGCTGGCTGCGTGCCCCCGAAACCGGGCTGATGATGGTGCAGGGCCGCGCCGGTGGCACGGGCGAGCGCTTCAACCTGGGGGAGATCACGGTCACCCGCTGCGCATTGCGCGTGGAGGCCGGCGCTGGCGAAGCCGCCGTGGGCGTGGCCTATGTGCTGGGGCGTTCGCGGCGCCAGGTGCACCTGGCCGCGCTGGCCGATGCCTTGCTGCAGGACCCCGCACAGCACGCCGCCCTCGATGTCGCCCTGCTTGCGCCGGTGCGCAAGCACCTGGCGGATGCGCAGGTGCGCCGCAGTGCGCGCGCTGCCAGCACCAAGGTGGATTTCTTCACCGTGGCCCGCGAAAGCGCAAGCGCTGACGAGGAGGATTCGGAATGACCGCCCGCGTTCTGTCCGCACTGGGTGCGGGATTTTCCAGCGAAGCGCTGGGCAGCCAGAAGGTGTTCCGTGCGGTCTTGCAGGCGCTGTCGCAGCCCGGCCAGCCGGTACATCTGGACCACGACGCGGAGGTGCCTGCGGCAGGCAACGGCGCTTCGGCGGCCGCCTTGCTGGCCCTGCTCGACAGCGATTGCACGCTGTGGCTGTCGCCACGCCTGGCGGCCAGCGATGCCGGTCCTTGGCTGCGCTTTCACACGGGCTGCCAACTGGTGCTGAACCCGGGCCAGGCCCGGTTTGCCTGGGTGGCGCAGGGTGACGCACTGCCGCTCCTGTCCACTTTTGCACAGGGCAGCGACGCCTATCCCGACCAGTCGGCCACCTGCTTCGTGGATGTGGACCGGCTGGCCGTTGGCGGTGGGGGCCATGGTCTTTGGCGCCTGAGTGGACCGGGCATCCGGACTGCGCAGCATCTGCAGGTCAGTGGCTTGCCTGCCGACTTCGAACGCCAGTGGGCTGACAACCACGCCGCGTTTCCGCGCGGTGTGGACGCGCTGCTGGCCACGGCGACCCACGTTGCCGGGCTGTCCCGCACCACCCGCATCGCATCTGCCATGGAGGCCTGAGCATGTATGTAGCCGTCAAGGGCGGAGAGTCCGCCATTCTCAACAGCTACCGTTTGCTGGCCGAGCAGCGCCGGGGCGACTCGGCACTGCCTGAGCTGTCGGTGGCGCAGATCCGCCAGCAGCTCAAGCTGGCCGTGGACCGGGTGATGACCGAAGGTTCGGTATACGACCCCGAACTGGCGGCCCTGGCCATCAAGCAGGCGTCGGGTGATCTGGTCGAGGCCATCTTCCTGCTGCGGGCCTACCGTGCCACGCTGCCGCGCCTGGGCACCACCTGTCCGCTGGACACCGCCGCCATGGCGCTCGACCGCCGCATTTCCGCCACCTTCAAGGACCTGCCGGGCGGGCAAGTGCTGGGCCCGACCTATGACTACACCCAGCGGCTGCTCGATTTCACCTTGTTGGCCCAGGGGCCGGCGGCCGATGGCCATGCACTGTCGGCGCCGACGGCGGTGCAAGCCGAGCCCAGCCCCCGCGTGGTGGACCTGCTCAACCAGGAGGGCCTCATCGAAACCCGCACCGCCCCTCCAGGGGATCCGACGCCCGGCGATCTCACACGCGAGCCCCTGCGTTTTCCGGCCGACCGCGCCACGCGGCTGCAGAACCTGGCGCGTGGTGACGAAGGCTTTCTGCTGGCCATGGCCTATTCCACCCAGCGCGGCTATGCGCACTCCCACCCCTTTGTGGGCGAGGTGCGCCTGGGCACGGTGGCCGTGGAGGTCGAACCCGAGGAGCTGGGCTTTGCCATCGACATTGGCGACATCGAGCTCACCGAGTGCGAAATGGTGAACCAGTTCGCCGGCAGCAAGAGCCAGCCGCCGCAGTTCACGCGCGGCTACGGGCTGGCATTCGGCCACAGCGAACGCAAGGCCATGGCGATGAGCCTGGTGGACCGCGCGCTGCGGGCCGACGAGCTGGGCGAGGCCATCAACTCGCCCGCGCAGATGCAGGAATTCGTGCTCTCGCACAGCGACAGCCTGGAGGCCTCGGGCTTCGTGCAGCACCTGAAGCTGCCGCACTACGTGGATTTCCAGGCAGAGCTGGAGCTGGTGCGCAAGATGCGCGCCGCCGCCAGCGCGGCCACTGCCGATCCCTTGCCAGGAGACCATGCATGAATGCACCCCATCACCCCGACTGTATGCCCGCCGTGATGGGCCTGCCCGCGGACGCTGCGCCGGTGGACGGCCACTTCAACTTCGCCTACCTGGACGAGCGCACCAAGCGCATGATCCGCCGCGCCATCCTGAAGGCGGTCGCCATCCCGGGCTACCAGGTGCCGTTTGGTTCGCGCGAAATGCCGCTGCCCTATGGCTGGGGCACGGGCGGCATCCAGGTCACCGCATCCATCATCGGCCCGCAGGATCGCCTCAAGGTCATCGACCAGGGCTCGGACGACACGGTGAACGCCGTCAACATCCGTCGGTTCTTCGAGCGCACCACGGGGGTGGCCACCACCACGCGCACCGCCGAGGCCACGCTGATCCAGACGCGCCACCGCATTCCGGAGACTCCGCTGACCCAAGGCCAGGTGCTCGTCTACCAGGTGCCCGTGCCCGAGCCCATGCAGCGGCTGGAACCGCGCGAAACCGAAACCCGTACCCTGCATGGCCTGG
The DNA here is from genome assembly GCF_900107605.1 of Acidovorax soli. GTDB lineage: Bacteria > Pseudomonadota > Gammaproteobacteria > Burkholderiales > Burkholderiaceae_C > Acidovorax > Acidovorax soli. The sequence continues at coordinate 80,292 of NZ_FNQJ01000005.1, forward strand.
CCGAGTACGGCCTGATGCACGTGAAGCTCTACGAGGACATCGCGCGCCACGGGCATATCGCGACCACCTACGACTACCCGGTGCTGGTGAATGGCCGCTACGTGATGTCGCCCTCGCCGATCCCGAAGTTCGACAACCCCAAGCTGCACATGAGCCCGGCCCTGCAGCTGTTCGGGGCCGGCCGCGAAAAGCGCATCTACGCCGTGCCGCCCTACACGCCGGTGGAAAGCCTGGGCTTTGACGACCACCCCTTCGAGGTGCAGCGCTGGGATGCGGCCTGCGCGCTGTGCGGTGCCACCGACAGCTTTCTGGACGAGGTGATCACCGACGATCGGGGCACCCGCATGCATGTGTGTTCCGACTCGGACTACTGCCAGGAGCGCCAGGCACAGCCGACCGATTCCGCGCAGGCGCAAGGCGGTGCAGCATGAGCAGCGTGCACCTTCGCGAAGCCCAGCGTGCCGACCTGGAGAACGTGCTGGCCCTGTATGCCGCCATTGAAGACAGCCCCGCTGACGTGCTGACCCTGGAAGAAGCCCAGGCCGTATGGGCCCAGTTTGCCCGCTACCCCAGCTATCGCCTGTGGGTGGCCTGCGATGCGGCGGCGCACGGCGCGGTGGTGGGCACGTATGCGCTGCTCATCATGCACAACCTTGCGCACCGGGGGGCGCCCTCGGCCATCGTCGAGGACGTGGTCGTGGCACAGGACCAGCAGGGCCGTGGCATTGGCCGCCAGATGATGGCCCACGCCATGCAGCAGGCGCGCGATGCGGGCTGCTACAAGCTCGCGCTCTCGTCCAACGCCCGCCGCGCGGGCGCCCATGCCTTTTATGAATCCCTGGGCTTTGCGCAGCACGGCCTGAGCTTTGTTGTCGAGACCCTCCCATGAACCATCCCGAACCTGCTGCGCCGCTGCTGAGCGTGCGCAACGTCAGCAAGCGCTATGGCGACCGTGTGGCGCTGCAGGGCGCGTCCTTTGACCTGTGGCCTGGCGAGGTGCTCGCCGTGGTGGGCGAGTCCGGATCCGGCAAGTCCACGCTGCTCAACGCCATTGCGGCACGCAGCGCCCCGGACGAAGGCACGGTGCAGTTCCGCCAGCGCAGTGGCGAGCTGCAGGACATCTATGCCATGACCGAAGCCCAGCAGCGCCTGCTGGCCCGCACCGATTGGGGCTTCGTGCACCAGAACGCAGCGGACGGCCTGCGCATGGATGTGTCGGCCGGCGCCAACGTGGGCGAACGCCTGATGGGCCTGGGCGAGCGCCACTACGGCCGCCTGCGCAGCACCGCTGCCGACTGGCTGCAGCGCGTGGAGATCGACGCGGCGCGCATCGACGACGCGCCGCGCACCTTCTCGGGTGGCATGCGCCAGCGCCTGCAGATTGCCCGCAACCTGGTCACGCAGCCCCGCCTGGTGTTCATGGACGAGCCCACCTCGGGCCTGGATGTGTCGGTGCAGGCGCGCCTGCTGGACCTGCTGCGCCAGCTCACACGGCAGATGCAGCTGGCCGCCATCATCGTCACGCACGACCTGGCGGTGGCGCGGCTGCTGGCCCACCGCATGGTGGTGATGCAGCGCGGCCGCGTGGTCGAGTCGGGCCTCACCGACCAGGTGCTCGACGACCCGCAGCACCCCTATACCCAGCTTCTCGTCTCTTCGGTACTGCAGCCATGAACCCTCCCATTCTCCAGATGAAAGGGGTGGCCAAGCGCTTCACCCTGCACCACCGCAACGGCATTGAACTGTCCGTGCTGGACCATGTGAACCTGGCCGTCAGCCCGGGCGAGTGCGTGGTGCTCGACGGTCCCTCGGGCATGGGCAAGAGCACGCTGCTCAAGATGATCTACGCGAACTACCGCGCCAATGCTGGCAGCATCACGGTGCAGCCGCCCGGCGGCGCGGCGGTGGATGTGACGCAGGCCACGCCCCGCGCGCTGGTGCAGCTGCGCCGCGACACCATCGGGTATGTCAGCCAGTTCCTGCGCGTGATTCCCCGGGTGTCGGCGCTGGACGTGGTGGCCGAGCCGCTGGCCGAGGATGCCCACGATGACATTGCCGCGCTGGAGGCGGCGCGCGACCAGGCACGCCAGTGGCTGGAGCGCCTGCGCATTCCCGAGCGCCTGTGGCACCTGCCGCCCGCCACCTTTTCGGGCGGCGAGCAGCAGCGCGTCAACATCGCGCGCAACATGATCAAGCCCAAGCCGCTGCTGCTGCTCGATGAGCCCACGGCATCGCTGGACGCGGCCAACACCGAAACCGTGATTGCCCTGATGGGCGAGGCGGTGGCGCGCGGAGCCGCCTTGGTGGGCATCTTCCACGACGCCCATGTGGGTGCCGCCGTGGCCACGCGCCGCGTGAATGTGGGCGATTTCCGGGGGGCGGCAGCATGAGCACCATGGTCTTCAAGAACGCCCGCCTGGTGCTGCCGGGCGAGGTGGTGCACGGCGCTTTGCGGGCAGACGCGGGGCGCATCGCGTCGATGGACGCCGGAGCAAGCTCGGCATTGGAAGGTCTTGACCTGGGTGGCGACTACCTGATGCCGGGCCTGGTGGAGGTGCACACCGACAACTTCGAGCGCCACCTCATGCCCCGGCCCAAGGTGCAATGGGCCGAGATGCCTGCGCTGCTCGCGCACGACGCCGAGATCGCCGCCGCCGGCATCACCACGGTGCTGGATGCCCTGGGCGTGGGCGAGGCGGATGCGGACAGCCTGCGCGGCAGTGCCTGGAACCGCGTGCTCGACACCATAGCCACCTGCACCGAGCGCAACCTGCTGCGCGCCGACCACCACCTGCATGTGCGCTGCGAACTGCCCGCACCCAACACCATCGAGCTGTTCGAGCCCTTCCACGGGCACCCGCGCCTGTCGCTGATCTCGCTGATGGACCATACGCCAGGCCAGCGCCAGTGGGAAGACATCGAACAGGCGCGCACCTACTACACCGGCAAGAAGGGCTGGAGCGCCGAGAAGTTCGAGCGCCAGGTAGAGCATGCCGCTACGCTGCAGGCGCAATATGCCGAGCCGCACCGCGCCTACTTCGTGGATTACTGCCGCACGCACGGCATCTCGCTGGCAAGCCACGACGACACCACGGTGGCGCATGTGGCGCAGGCCCATGCCGAGGGGGCTGCGATGTCGGAGTTCCCGACCACGCTGGCCGCTGCACGCGCTGCGCATGAGCGTGGCCTGCTCACCGTGATGGGCGGCCCCAACGTGGTGCGCGGTGGCTCGCACTCGGGCAATGTGGCAGCGGCCGACCTGGCGCGCCAGGGGCTGCTGGACATTCTTTCGTCCGACTACGTGCCCGGCAGCCTGCTGAGTGCGGTGATGCGCCTGGTGCATGACGGCATCCTCACCCTGCCGCAGGCGGTGGCCACCGTCACGCGCAACCCCGCCCGCTCGGCCGGCATGACCGACCGGGGCGAACTGGCGCCGGGGCTGCGCGCGGACCTGGTCCAGGTGCACATGGCCGAACTGTCGGATGGATCGCTGCAGGCCGTGGTGCGCGGGGTGTGGCGCGAGGGCATGCGGGTGCTCTGAGGCCCTTTTCTGACACCCAAATTTCTTGCAACTGTCAAAACCATGTCATGAGGCAGCCGCACACTGGGTTGTCTAGACGACTTGAGGGCCATGTGATGTCTACAGCACTTCGCATACAGCAACTGAACAAGCATTTTGCCAATGGCAAGCACGCCTTGCGCGACATCAACCTGACCGTGCAGCGTGGCGAGATGGTGGCCTTGATCGGTGCATCCGGTTCTGGCAAATCGACCCTGCTGCGCCACGTGGCCGGGCTGGTGGTGGCCGACGGCGCCAGCGATTCGCTGATCGAGGTGGACGGCCGCTGCGTGCAGCAGGGTGGTCGCATCCACCGTGACATTCGCCAGGTGCGGGCGCAGGTGGGTTTCGTGTTCCAGCAGTTCAACCTGGTGGACCGTTTGCCGGTACTGATGAATGTGCTGGTGGGCCTGTTGCACCGCACGCCGCGCTGGCGCGGCTGGCTGCGGCTGTTCAGGCCGCACGAACGCGCGTTGGCGCTGGAGGCGCTGGCCCGTGTCGGCATTGCCGACTGCCACGCCCAGCGCGCCTCCACCCTGTCGGGCGGGCAGCAGCAGCGGGCCGCCATTGCCCGCACCCTGGTGCAGGGCGCCAAGGTGGTGCTGGCCGACGAGCCCATCGCCTCGCTCGACCCCGAGTCTTCGCGCAAGGTCATGGACATCCTGGCGCGCATCAACCGCGAAGACGGCAGCACGGTCATCGTGTCGCTGCACCAGGTGGATGTGGCCATCAAATACTGCCCCCGCGTGGTGGCACTGCACCAGGGCCGCGTGGTGTACGACGGCCCATCCGCTGCACTCACCCCCGGGCTGCTGCGTGAGCTCTATGGCGTGCAGGCCGACGAGATCCTGACGGGTGCGAATCCTTTGCCTTCGGCTGCCGCGCCTGCGGTTTCGCCGGTGGCCGGCTGGATGCCGCCCCTGGCCCAGGCGGCCTGATTCCTTTCTTTCGCTCTTTCCATTCACGGGAGTTTTCATGATCAAGAAACTGTGCGCAGCCATGGCCCTGGGCCTGGGCATGACGGGGGCCTTTGCCCAGGACATCAACTTCGGCATCATCTCCACCGAGGCCACGCAGAACCTCAAGGCCGACTGGCAGCCTCTGCTCGACGACATGGCCCAGCAGACCGGCTTCAAGATCAAGGCGTTCTTTGCGCCCGACTACGCCGGCATCATCGAAGGCATGCGTTTCAACAAGGTGCAGGTGGCCTGGCTGGGCAACAAATCGGCCATGGAAGCCGTGGACCGCGCCAACGGCGAAGTGTTTGCCCAAATGGTCAACGCCGATGGCACGCAGGGCTATTACTCGCACCTCATCGTGCACAAGGACAGCCCCCTGGCCACGCTGGATGACGTGCTCAAGAACAGCAAGTCGCTGAGCTTCGGCAACGGTGACCCCAACTCCACCTCGGGTTTCCTGGTGCCTGGCTACTACGCCTTTGCACAGAACAAGGTCGACGTGAAGACGCATTTCAAGATCGTGCGCAGCGCCAACCATGAGACCAATGCCCTGGCAGTGGCCAACAAGCAGGTCGATGTGGCCACCAACAACAGCGAAAACCTCGGCAAGATCCAGGAACGGCAGCCCGAGAAGTTCAAGGACATCAAGATCGTCTGGACCTCGCCCCTCATCGCGCTCGACCCGCTGGTGATGCACAAGGAGCTGCCCGAGGCCACCAAGACGAAGATCAAGAATTTCTTCTACAACTACGCCAAGACCGATCCCCGCGAGAAGGAGATCGTGATGAAGATCTCCAAGCTGTCGGGCTTCAAGCCGTCGAGCAATGCGCAGCTCACCCCGATCCGCCAGCTCGACCTGTTCGGCAAGCGCAACAAGATCGAAGCCGACAGCACACTGGCCGAGACCGAGAAGAAGACCCGCCTGGCCGAGATCGATCAGCAGCTGGCGTCCCTGAAGTAAAGCGTTCCACTCTTGTGCCGGCGGTGGGCTGACAACAGCAGTTGCTGCCCGCCGCCCCGGTGATTGCAGGTATATCCATGTCTTCTGCCCTGACCCCTTCGCTCACCCACCTGGCCCAGGCCACCGCACCCAAGCGCAGCCTGGGCTGGTACCTGTCCTGGGGCATTCTGCTGGTGCTGCTGGCCGCTTCATGGAAGGGTGCCGACATGCGCCCTCTGGACCTGCTGCAGGACTCGGGCAACATGGCACGGTATGCGGCAGAGTTCTTTCCTCCCAATTTTGCGCAGTGGCAGCTGTATGTGCAGGAGATGCTCGTCACCTTGCAGATCGCGCTGTGGGGCACGGCCCTGGCAGTGCTGACCGCCGTGCCTCTGGCGTTGCTGGCCTCGTCCAACATCGTGCCGTGGTGGGTGTACCAGCCGATGCGCCGCGTGCTCGATACCTTCCGTGCCATCAACGAAATGGTCTTTGCCATGCTGTTCGTGGTGGCCGTGGGCCTGGGGCCTTTCGCGGGCGTGCTGGCGCTGTGGATCCATACCTCGGGCACGCTGGCCAAGCTGTTTTCCGAGGCGGTGGAGGCCATCGATCCCCAGCCCGTGGAAGGCATCCGCTCGACCGGGGCGAGTGCCTTGCATGAAATCATCTATGGCGTGATTCCGCAGGTGATGCCGCTGTGGATTTCATTCACGCTCTACCGTTTCGAGGCCAACGTGCGTTCCGCGTCGGTGGTGGGCATGGTGGGTGCCGGGGGGATCGGCGTGGTGCTGTGGGAAATCATCCGTGGCTTTCAATATGCCGAAACCTGTGCGGTGATGCTCATCATCGTGGTGACCGTGAGTGCCATCGACCTGGTGTCTGCACGCGTTCGAAAGGCCCTGGTGTAACGCCGCCACTGGAGCCCCCATGGCGTTGACCCTGATCGATATTTCGCATGTGCTGGTGACCCGCGGCAAGGAGCAGTATGGCCGCGAAGCCGTCAGCCAGCTCGAGCACGCGTTGCAGTGCGCCCACCTGGCCGAACTGGCCGGTGAAACGCCGGAAACCGTGGCCGCGGCGCTGCTGCATGACATTGGACACCTGTTGGCGCCAGACGGTGGGGCGGCAGACCGTGCGGGCCACGATGATCTGCACCAGTATGTGGCGCTGCCTTTCCTGCGGGCCCTGCTGCCACGTGCCGTGCTGGAGCCCGTGCGGCTGCATGTCGATGCCAAGCGCTACCTCTGCACCATGGAACAAGGGTACTGGGAAGCACTGTCGCCTGCTTCCCGGCAAAGCCTGGAGTTGCAAGGGGGTGCGTACTCGGTAGAGGAGGCGGTGCAATTTGCCTCCCAGCCATTCGCCAGCGAAGCCATCCGGCTGCGCCGCTACGACGATGCCGCCAAGGTGCCCGGCCGCGCGACGCCCGCGTTCGGGCATTTCATGGGTGTGATGGCAACGGTCACCGCGCGGCATGCGCTGGCCAGTCAGGTGCCTGGCGCCGTATCTGCCTGACGAACCCGCTGCTCCGGGCGGCAGCGAGCTTCGCGCGGCGTGGGCCGATGGCGTCGGCCCACCATGGGCCATGCATCGGGGCCTGCCGTATCCCAACGGCGAAGGCCCGACGCGCGCATCGGCATCTTGGAGGGGCCTGGCGTGGAAGCAAGCCAAGGTAAAAGCATCGAACCCATGCTGCTGCCCTGGCGCGTGATCGGCCCGTGTCGGCGGCCGGCGAGCGCCGCCGGCCAGGCAAGGTGTTGACGTGCCGGCCGCCAGCTTCAAGAATGCACAACCATGAAACACTTGCTGCGCATCCTGGAGGGGCGGCTGGAGGCGCTGCCGGTCCGCATGGCGGTTCAGTTGCCGGCAGGGCAGCGGCTGGGGGCGCGCAACGCGGCCGTCACGCTCTGGTTTCGGGACCGCATGGCGCTGGTGGCGCTGGCCACGGGTGAGATCGGGAACGTCGGCGCAGCGATTGTCGAGGGCAAGGTGGCGCTGGAAGGCAGCATGCGCGAATTGATGGCAGCTGCCGCCGGGTTGCTGGCAACCAGCCCGGTGCAGGACCCGCACCAGCATTGGTGGCACCGTGTGCTGGCGCGCGCCAGATCGATGGCGGTGCACACGCTCCAGCACGATGCCCGCCATGTGCGGTTCCACTATGACCTGTCGGATGATTTCTATGCCCTGTGGCTGGATCCACGCAGGGTGTATTCGTGTGCCTATTTTTGCCACCCCGGCATGACGCTGGCGCGCGCGCAGGAGGCCAAGCTGGACCTGATCTGCCGCAAGCTGCGCCTGCAGCCGGGTGAGCGCTTTCTGGACATTGGCGCTGGCTGGGGGGCGCTGCTGCTGTGGGCGGCAGAGCACTATGGCGTGGACGCGACCGGCATCACCCTGTCGCGCAACCAGCATGTGCATGTGCAGCAACTCATCACGGCGCGCGGGCTCCAGGGGCGCGTGCGCGTGCAGTTGTGCGACTACCGTGAACTGCAGGCCGGGCAGCCCTTTGACAAGGTGGCCTCTGTCGGCATGTTTGAGCATGTGGGGCGGGCGAAGATGCACGCCTACTTTGTCGCCGTGCGCAAGCTCCTGCGCCCGGGCGGCTTGCTGCTCAACCACGGCATCACCGCCGGTGGCGTGGACAACGTCCAGCTGGGCGCCGGCATGGGCGATTTCATCGAGCAGTACATTTTCCCGGGCGGCGAGCTGCTCCATGCCAGCGCCGTGCTGCACGACCTGGCGCAGGCCGGGCTGGAGATGGTGGACACCGAGAATCTGCGGCCCCATTACGCCCGCACGCTGTGGGCCTGGTCCGATGCGCTGGAAGCCGTGCTGGAGCCCGCCCGCGAGGTGTTGCAGCAGCAGGCCACAGCCGAGCAAGCGGACAAGACGCTGCGCGCCTATCGCCTGTATCTGGCGGGTAGTGCGCTGGGGTTTGAGCGCGGCTGGATGGCATTGCACCAGATACTGGCAGTGCGCCCCGATGGCGACATGCGCTCTGGCACCATGACCGGCGCACAATCGGCGTATCCGTTCACGCGCGATTACATGTACACCAAGGACTCCGCTGTATGCTCTATAAATTCAAGTCCCGATCAGCCCCCGATCTGATCATGCTCGAACCCCAAGGGCGCCAGATCCTTCAGATCATTGGCAAGACCCCAGGCACCAGCGGCATCATCACGGCCGCACAGATCCCTGGTGCCATGGCTGCGCTGGAAGCTGCCGTTGCAGCCGACGAGGCCCTTGCCGCCGTTGCCCAGGAACAGGCCGACGAGGATGGCGCGGAGCGCCCGGACACCGTGCGCCTTCGCCAGCGTGCGGCGCCGTTTCTCGAAATGCTGCGCCGCTCGGTCGCCGAGGAGCGCGACGTGGTGTGGGGCGCCTGACGCGGTGCACGCAGGGACCCCTGCCGCGTGCAAGTCAGTCGACCTTTGCGCCAGAGGCTTTCACCACGCCCGCCCATTTGCGGTGCTCATTGTCGATATGCCGGGCAAACTCGGTGGGCGTGTTGCCGCCGGGAATGGCCCCCTGTGCCATCAAGCGCTCTTTCATGCCCGGTGATGCCAGGGCCTTGGCGACTTCCTGCTGGACACGGTTGACGATGTCGGGCGGCGTGCCTGCCGGCGCCAGCAGCCCAAACCACGAACTGGCTTCATAGCCCTTGAGCGCCGGGCCGCCGGCCTGCTCCACCGTGGGCACATCGGGAAGGGCCGCAGAGCGCTGGCTGCTGGTCACCGCCAGCGCAACCAGCTTGCCGGCCTTGATCTGCGCCATCGACGAGGGCAGGTTGTCAAACATGACATCGGCATTGCCGGCCACCATGTCCATCAGTGCCGGCCCCGAGCCGCGGTACGGCAGATGCAGCATGTAGGTGCCCGTCATGCTCTTGAAGAGCTCGCCAGCCAGATGGATGGAGGTGCCGTTGCCGCTCGATGCCATGTTCATCTTTCCCGGGCTGGCCTTGGCCGCCCGGATGAAATCCTGCACATTGTTCACCCCCAGGGCCTTGGCCTTGTCGGTGTTCATCACCATCACGTTGGGCACGGCGGCCACCAGCGTCACCGGCACAAAATCCTTGATGGGATCGTAAGGCAGCTTGGCGTAGAGCGCGCGGTTGATGCCGTGCGTACCGACGGTGCCCATCAGCAGCGTGTAGCCGTCTGCCGGGGACTTGGCCACGATTTCCGCGCCGACGTTGCCGCCCGCGCCTGCCCGGTTGTCCACGATGAACTGCTGGCCGAACGCACGGCTCAGGTCCGGTACCAGCGCGCGCGCCAGGATGTCCGTGGTGCCGCCCGGTGCGAAGGGTACGACGATGCGCACCGGCTTGGTGGGCCAGGTGCCCTGGGCATGGGCGGCCGGCAGCGCAGCGAGGGCGCAACCCAGGGAGAGCGCCACCATGGCTGCAAGGCTTTGACGGCGGGGCGGGTGGATGAACAAGGCCATGAACTTCCTTTCAGTGGGAGACCCCTGGGTTCTACGCGTCCCGGGCGCAGCCGTGCAGGTGGATAACCCCAACCATGCGGCGCGTGCAGCCGTGTACGCGTGGGTCCGCGCCAGAAAAAAGCCGCCTGGCCCCAAGGGGCAGGCGGCTGGCTGTGTCCAAGCTGAAAGCGGGACGGGCTCAGTCGGCGTAGGTACCGGCGGCCTTGATGACGGCGCCCCACTTGTCGATCTCGGCCTGCACGAATTTCTTGTGCTCAGCGGGTTCGACGCGCTTGTCGGTCACCACCACGGCGCCCAGGCCTTCCTGCTTCTTGATGAAGTCGGGGTCCTTCAAGGCCACCTTCAGGGCGTCGTTGATTTTGGTCACAACGGCGGCTGGCGTGCCCTTGGGCGCGTACAGGCCGTGCCAGATGGTCACTTCAAAATTCTTCAGCCCCGACTCAGCCAGCGTGGGCAGGTCCTTGAGTGCCGGTGTCTTCAGGCGTTTGGCGGTTGTCACGGCAAAGGCCTTGACCTTCTTGCCTTCGATCTGCGACGTGGTGTTGGTGGTCTGGTCGCACAGCAGGTCGATCTGGCCACCGATCAGGTCGGTGATGGCCGGCGCCGTGCCCTTGTAGGGCACCGTGGTCATTTCGACATGCATGGCGTTCTGGAACATCAGGCCGCACAGGTGAGAGGCCGCGCCCAGACCCGCGTTGCCCAGATTGATCTTGCCCTTGTTCTGGTCAATCCAGGCAGTGAGTTCCTTCATGTTGTTCGCCGGGATGTTGGGCCGGGCGATCAGCGTCATGGGCACATCATTGACCATGCCCAGGTACTCGAAATCGTTGGGCACGCTGAACGACAGCTTGCGGTACAGCGCAGGCATGGTGGACATGCCAATGTGGTTGAGCAGCAGCGTGTAGCCATCGGGGGTTGCGCGGGCCACGCGGGCTGCGCCGATCGAGCTGCCGGCGCCTGCCGTGTTGTCCACGACCACGTTGGCGCCCAGCGGCTTGCGCAGGGCTTCTGCGAGGTCACGGGCTACGCGGTCTGTGGGGCCGCCCGCGGTAAAGGGCACCACCAGGGTGACGGTCTTGTCCTTGGCGGGATAATCCTGGGCTTGTGCGCCCAGTGTGGCGGCTGCTGCGGTGGCGAGCAGTGCGAGTTTCAGCATCGTTTTCATGGAACGCTCCGGTAATTTGACGCGCCATGATAACGAGGCCGCCTCAAAGGGGTATTGAGGAAATCACTTAAAGCTTGTCGGATATGAATTAAATTAATAAACCTCGAAAACTAATATGTATGGAGTTTTATAGCTATGTAATTGATAGCTTTATAAGGGTAAACGCTGATGCGTTCTGTGTCCTGCGCTCGCCTGCGCAACCCGCATTCGGGGGGGGGCGCGGGCATGTTTTTCAGCGATAGCTGCGCGCGTCTTCAATGACGCGGCCATCGTTGGGCAGGGAGCCCGGGGCCACCATCTGCACCTCGCTGCGCAGCTTGGTCACCTCGCGTACAACGTCGGCGAGCTGGCGTGCAAAGCCCTCGGCGGTTTCGTGCGTTTCGACCTGCAGCACCATCTGGTCGCTGGCCATCTCGCCGCTCACCACCAGCCGGGCCCGCAGCACCTGCGGAAACCGGCGCGCGATGGCGGCGACCTGCGCTGGGTGCACGAACATGCCGCGCACCTTGGTGGTCTGATCGGCGCGCCCCATCCAGCCCTTGATGCGGGTGCTGGTGCGGCCGGTGGGGCAAAAGCCGGGCAACACGGCGGAGAGATCGCCGGTGCCAAAACGGACCAGCGGATAGTCGGGGTTCAGGGTGGTCACCACGATTTCGCCCACCTCGCCCTCGGGCACCGGGTCTCCCGTGCCGGGGCGCACGATCTCGACGATCACGCCTTCGTCCAGCACCAGGCCTTCGCGCGCCGCGGTTTCGTAGGCAATCAGGCCCAGGTCGGCCGTGCCGTAGCACTGGTAACCAGCGATGCCGCGTTCGGCGAACCAGTCGCGCAGCGACGGCGGAAAGGCTTCTGCCGACAGCAGGGCCTTGGTCACGCTGGGCAGGGGCTGCTGGAGTTCGGCGGCTTTTTCAAGGATCAGCTTGAGAAAGCTCGGTGTGCCGATGTAGCCCGCCGGGCGCAGCTCGGCCATGGCCTGCACCTGCTGCTCGGTCTGGCCGGTACCGCCCGGAAACACCGTGCAGCCCAGTGCATGGGCGCCGTTTTCCATCATCGAGCCGGCTGGCACGAAGTGGTAGCTGAAGCAGTTGTGGGCCAGCTCGCCGGCGCGAAAACCGGCGGCGTACAGCGCGCGCGCCATGCGCCAGTAGTCGCGGCGAGTGCTCTCGGGCTCGTAGAGCGGGCCGGGGCTGGAGAAAACGCGCGGCATGGCAGCGCCGAAACCAATGGTGGCAAATCCGCCAAAAACGTTGTCGGCGCGCCCGGCCTGCTGGCGCTCCTGAAGCTCGTGCTTGCGCGTGACCGGCAGCAGCGCCAGTGCAGCGCGGCTGGTGACGCTGGCCGCATCCACGCCTTGCAGGATCTGGCCCAAGGCGGCCGAATGGCGCTGCGCATGGGCGATCTGCGCAGGCAGGGTCGCCATCAGTTGGGCTTCGCGTTGTGCCGGGTCGCGGGTTTCCAGGGCGTCGTAGAACGTGTTCATGCAAAGGGTTCCAGTGCAATAGATTTGAATGAAATTGACCGCTAGCGCTCATCTATAAAACGCAATTAGCTATGAATTTAGGAGTTTTCGGTATGGCGTTGATTGCGGACTCGGCGTCTCAAACTGGCGCTGCGCTCATCCCAGCGCACCCGTGGAACTGGCTTTGCCAGGCCACCGGGTGCGTCCCCCTGAGGGGGAAGGCGCGACAGCGCCTCAGGGGGCACGTCAAGCAAGCCAGCGCTTGCGGCGCTTGTAGCTCTTGACGTCCTTGAAGCTCTTGCGCTCGCCGCCGCCCACGCCCAGGTAGAACTCCTTGACGTCCTCGTTGTTGGCCAGATCGGTGGCAGCGCCGTCCATCACCACGCGGCCGCTTTCCATGATGTAGCCGTAGTCGGCATATTGGAGTGCCATGTTGGTGTTCTGCTCGGCCAGCAGGAAGGTCACCTTCTCCTTGGCATTGAGGTCTTTCACGATGTTGAACACCTCCTCCACGATCTGCGGCGCCAGCCCCATCGAGGGTTCGTCGAGCAGCACCACGCTGGGGTTGGCCATGAGCGCGCGGCCGATGGCGCACATCTGCTGCTCGCCGCCCGAGGTGTAGGCGGCCTGCGAGGTGCGGCGCGTCTTCAGGCGCGGAAAGTAGTTGTAGACCTTCTCCAGGTTGGCCGCGACCTCGGCCTTGCTGGTGCGGGTGTACGAGCCCGTCATCAGGTTCTCTTCGATGGTCAGGTGGGCGAAACAGTGGCGGCCTTCCATGACCTGCACCACACCGCGTTTGACCAGATCCGCGGGCGAGAGGTTTTCAATGCGCTCACCGCGCAGCTCGATCGTGCCCTTGGTGACCTCGCCGCGCTCGCCCTTGAGCAGGTTGGAGATGGCGCGCAGCGTGGTGGTCTTGCCGGCGCCGTTGCCCCCCAGAATCGCCACAATGGCGCCCTCGGGCACCTGCAGCGAGACGCCCTTGAGTACCAGGATCACGTGGTTGTAGATGACCTCGATGCCGTTGACGTTGAGAACGATTTTTTGAGAGTCCATGGTGTTGCCTTCGCTGTGCCAATCGGGAGGGCTGTGCTTGCAACCCTTTCGATTGGCGGCTGCCCGCAGGAGCAACCGCTGATCACTGGCCGTAAAAACTGTCGCTGCCCAGGCCAGGAACGCCGCGCAAGGGCCGCCCCGCCGCGCTGGCGTTGTCCCCCTTCCCGCAGCGCGAAGCGCTAAGAGAGAAGGGGGAAGGCGCGTCAGCGCCTCAGGGGGATGTCCTCAAGATTGGCAATCCCCCGCATCCCGGCGCGTCATCTTCTTGTCCGCCAGGTACTTGTCGGCACCCGCCTTGACCATGGGCTTCAGGATCTGCTCGTCGGCCTGGTACCAGTCGGACGAGAAGTTGAACTTCTTGCCATCCCAGGTGTGCACCCGTGCCCAGGTGGAACCCATGTGGTCGGCGCAGCTGGTGGACAGCGGACGCATCAGGTCCTTGAAGCCCAGCGCATCCAGCTTCTTCTGGTCGAGGGACAGGTTCTCCATGCCCCAGCGCACTTGTTCGCCGGTCATGACCTTGCCCTTGCCGAAGCGCTCCTGCGCGCGGCGCACGGCCTCGACGGCCAGCATCTGGATGATCACGCCGCGGGTGTACAGCACCGAGCCCACTTCATCCTTGGGTCCCGTGCCCTGGCCCTTGTCGTGCACGTTCTTGAGGATGTCCTGGATGACCTTGGACTGCGTGCCATAGCCGTTGAGCGCCAGCGCGTTGTAGCCCTTGGCGCCTTCGCCCACATCGCGCACGTCGGGTTCGGCACCGGCCCACCACACGCCGTACATCTTGTCGCGCGGGTAGCCCGTGGCCTGGGCTTCCTTCAGTGCGGTGGAGTTCATGACGCCCCAGCCCCACAGCAGCACGTAGTCGGGACGGCTCTGGCGCACCTGCAGCCAGGTGGCTTTCTGTTCCACGCCGGGTGCGGTCACGGGCAGCATCTGCAGCTCGAAGCCATGCATCTTGGCGCGTTCCTGCAGCAGCGGGATCGGTTCTTTGCCGAACGGGCTGTCGTGGTACACGAGGGCGATCTTCTTGCCCTTGAGCTTGTCCAGCCCGCCGTTGGCCTTGCCCAGGTGCTGGATCAGGATGTCGGCACCCGTCCAGTAACTGCCCATGTAGGGGAAGTTCCATTTGAACGCCTGGCCGTCCTGCGCCACCGACAGGCCGTAGCCCAGCGTCATCAGCGGGATCTTGTCCACGGGGGCTTTTTCGGTCAGTGCAAACGTGATGCCGGTGGCCTGGGGGTCGAACAGCGAGACGCCGGGCTTGCTCTTGAGGCGTTCGTAGCATTCCACGCCGCGGTCGGTGGCATAGCCGGTTTCACACTCTTCAAAGGTGAGCTTGACGCCGTTGATGCCGCCGTCGCGCGCGTTGATCATCTTGATGTAGTCCTGCTTGCCGTTGGCCCATGGCACGCCGTTGGGTGCATAGGGGCCGGTACGGTAGGACAGCAGCGGGAAGAACTGCTCCTTGGCTTGCGCGAAGGCACTGGTCGTGACGGACGACGCGCCTGCGGCGACCACTGCGGCAGCGATCACGAGTTTCGAAAGCTTCATGGATGTCTCCTTTGGATGAATGTGTTGAAGCACGGGGGAAAACCAGATGGACAGACAGTTAACGCGGCAATGCAGGCAGTCCGTATCGGGAATTGCGTGTAAGGGGTTTCCTCATGGGCTGCACGCTCAGTGGGGGAACGGCCACAGGCGCAGCTTCTGCTTGGCGGTGGACCACAGCTTGGCCAGGCCGTGCGGCTCCACGATGAGGAACCAGACGATGAGGGCGCCAAAAATCATCAGTTCAGCGTGCGAGACCCCGGCGGTGGAGATTTCGATGCCAAAAACACCGAGGAGTGCGGGCAGGAACTGGTTGAGCACGATGGGCAACACCACGATGAAGGCCGCGCCGAAAAAGCCACCCATGATGGAACCCAGGCCGCCAATGATCACCATGAACAGCAGCCGGAACGAAATTTCCACCGAGAACGCGGCCGGCTCCCAGGCACCCAGGTGCACAAAGGCCCACAGCGCGCCGGCCATGCCGATGATGAAAGAGCTCACGGCAAACGCGCTGAGCTTGGCGTACATGGGGCGGATGCCGATCACGGCAGCGGCCACGTCCATGTCGCGGATGGCCATCCATTCGCGTCCGATCGCGCCGCGCACGAGGTTCTTGGCCAGCAGGGCCACGATCACCAGCAGGGCCAGGCAGAACAGGTATTTGCTGGTGGCGCTCTCGATGGGCAGGCCCAGCACCTGCAGGCTGCTCACCGACACCGAGCCCGAGTCGGAGTTGTTGGTGAACCACTTGATGCGCAGGAACATCCAGTCGCTGAAGAACTGCGCGGCCAGCGTGGCCACGGCCAGGTACAGCCCCTTCACGCGCAGGCTGGGCAGGCCGAACAGGATGCCGAAGAACGTGGCGCACAGCCCGCCCAGGATCAGCGCCGGAATCAGCGGCATGCCCGGGAAGCGCACGAAGAAGTTGTAGGCGCCATAGGCGCCAACGGCCATGAAGGCGCCCGAGCCCAGCGAGATCTGGCCGCAGTAGCCGACCAGGATGTTTACCCCCAAAGCCGCCAGCGACATGATCACGAAGGGGATCAGGATGGCGCGGAAGATGTAGTCGCTGGCCAGCATGGGCACGGCGATGAAGGCAATGGCCAGAAGGATGCCGATGGCAAGGCGGTCCTGCGCGATCGGGAAGATCTGCTGGTCGGCGCGGTAGCTGGTCTTGAACTGGCCGTTTTCGCGGTAGAGCATGGTGTGTCTCCTGTTGTTCTTGTGATGGCTTACACGCGATCAATAATTTTTTCTCCAAAGAGCCCTTGAGGCCTGAAGAGAAGAAACACCAGCGCCAGCACATACGCAAACCAGATCTCGATGCCACCGCCCACATAGGGGCCCAGGTACACCTCGGAGAGCTTCTCGCCCACGCCGATGATCAGCCCGCCGATGATGGCGCCGGGCACCGAGGTGAGGCCACCCAGGATCACCACCGGCAGCGCGCGCAGCGCCACGGTGGTCAGCGAGAACTGCACGCCGAGCTTGCTGCCCCAGATCATCCCGGCCACCAGGGCCACGACACCGGCCACGCACCACACGATCACCCAGATGCGGTTGAGCGGGATGCCGATGGACTGGGCGGCCTGGTGGTCGTCGGCCACGGCGCGCAGGGCGCGGCCGGTGGAGGTCTTCTGGAAGAACACCGACAGCAGGGCCACCAGCGCCGCGGCGATGGCGGCGGCGATCACGTCTTCCTTGTTCACCAGGATGCCGCCCTGGAACATGCTTTCCAGCATGAAGATCGGGTCCTTGGGCATGCCCACGTCGATCTTGTAGATGTCGCTGCCGAACAGCGTCTGGCCCAGGCCTTCCATGAAGTAGGTAATGCCCAGCGTGGCCATGAGCAGCGTGGCGCCCTCCTGGTTCACCAGGTGGCGCAGCACCAGCCGCTCGATCACCCAGGCCACCACGAACATGATGGCGCCCGCGATCACGAAGGCCGCGAGATTCGCCACGATGGGATTGTCGATGCCGGTCCACTTCGGAATCCATTCGGCAAAGCGCGCCATGGCCAGCGCCGCGAACAGCACCATCGCGCCCTGTGCAAAGTTGAACACGCCCGAGGCCTTGTAGATCAGCACGAAGCCCAGCGCCACCAGGGAATACAGCATGCCGGCCATGAGGCCGCCAATGAGGGTTTCAAGAAAGAATGCCATGTGTGTTCTCCGGCCTTCAGTGGCTGGTGCCCAGGTAGGCACTGATCACGTCTTCGTTGTTGCGCACTTCATCGGGGGTGCCGTCCCCGATCTTCTTGCCGTAGTCGAGCACGACCACGCGGTCCGAGATGTCCATCACCACGCCCATGTCGTGTTCGATCAAAACGATGGTGGTGCCAAACTCGGCGCTCACGTCCAGGATGAAGCGGCACATGTCCTGCTTTTCCTCGACGTTCATGCCCGCCATGGGCTCATCGAGCAGCAGCACCTGCGGCTCCATGGCCAGCGCCCGGCCCAGGTCCACGCGCTTTTGCAGGCCGTAGGGCAGCTGGCCCACGGGGGTCTTGCGGTGCGCCTGGATTTCGAGAAAGTCGATGATGTGCTCGACGAACTCGCGGTGGCGGATTTCCTCGCGCTCGGCCGGGCCGATGCGCAGCGCCTGCAGCAGCAGATTGCTTTTGATCTTGAGGTTGCGGCCGGTCATGATGTTGTCGATCACGCTCATGCCCTTGAACAGCGCCAGGTTCTGGAACGTGCGCGCCACGCCCATCTCGGCCACCTGGCGCGAGTTCATGTGGGCAAAGGTCTTGCCCCGGAAGGTGATGGAGCCTTCGGACGGCGTGTACACGCCGTTGATGCAGTTGAGCATGGAGCTCTTGCCGGCACCGTTGGGGCCGATGATGGCGCGGATCTCGTGCTCGCGCACGTTGAACGAGATGTCGGTCAGCGCCTTCACGCCGCCGAAGCGCAGGCTGATGTTCTTGACGTCCAGGATGACGTCGCCAATCTTTTTCTGGTTCATGGGCTGCTTTCCGGTGTCTCAGGCGGCGGCCTTGGCAGGCGCATGGGTCTTGGCGTCGAGAATCTTGAGCGTGGCGCTCACGCTGCCGGTGCGGCCATCCTCGAACTTGACCTGGGTTTCGATGAACTGCTCGGCCTTGCCCGTGTAGAGCGCGTCCACCAGCACGGCGTATTTCTCGGCAATGAAATTGCGGCGCACCTTGCGGGTGCGGGTGAGCTCGTCGTCGTCTGGGTCCAGTTCCTTGTGCAGCACCAGGAAGCGCGCCACCTGGGTGTCGGCCATGCCGGCCTCGGCGGCCAGATCGGCGTTGACCTGGGCAATGCAGTCCGCAATCAGCTGCAGCACCTGCGGCTTGGAGGCCAGGTCCACGTAGCCGCCGTAGGGCAGGCCCTGGCGCTCGGCCCAGTTGCCCACGGCTTCGTAGTCGATGTTGATGAAGGCGCACACCTGGTCGCGGTGGTGGCCGAAGCACACCACCTCCTTGATCTGCGGGAAGAACTTGAGCTTGTTCTCGATGTAGTTGGGCGCGAACATGGCGCCGCCATGGAGCTTGCCCACGTCCTTGGCGCGGTCGATGATGCGCAGGTGTCCGTCTTCATCGAGCACGCCGGCATCGCCGGTGTGGAAGTAGCCGTCGGCGTCGATCACCTCGGCGGTGGCGTCCGGGCGCTTGTAGTACTCCTTGAGCACCGACACGCCCCTGACCAGCACCTCGCCGTTGTCGGCGATCTTGAGCTCGATGCCCGGTGCGGCCTGGCCCACGGTGTTGAGCTTGACCTGGCGGTTCTTCTGGATGCACACGTAGGCGCAGGTCTCGGTCTGGCCGTAAAGCTGCTTGAGGTTGATGCCGATCGAGCGGAAGAAGCGGAACAGGTCGGGGCCGATGGCAGCGCCGGCGGTGTACGCCACGCGCAGGCGCGACAGGCCCAGCACATTGCGCAGCGGCCCATAGATGGCGATGTCGCCCAGGCGGTAGAGGATGCGGTCCGACAGCGCCACGGGCTTGCCGTCCAGGATGTCGGAACCCACGCGGCGGGCCAGGTTCATGCACCGGGCATAGAGCCAGCGTTTCGCGGGCGCGGCGTCTTCCATGCGGATGGAGACCGAGGTCAGCATGCCCTCGAACACGCGCGGCGGCGCGAAATAGTAGGTGGGGCCGATTTCGCGCAGGTCGATGTTGACGGTGCTGGCCGACTCGGGGCAATTGATGGTGAAGCCCGCCACCAGCCATTGCGCGAGCGAGAACAGGTGGTCGCCCACCCAGGCCGGGGGCAGGTAGGAGATGACGTTGTCGTTGGGGTTCAGTCCATCGACTTCTACCCCGCCTTGCGCCGATGCGATGAAGCTGGCGTGGGTCTGGCACACGCCCTTGGGCTTGCCGGTGGTGCCCGAGGTGTAGAGGATCACCGACACATCGTCGGGCTGGTTCCTGGCCACCATGGCATCCCAGGCGCCGGGGTGCGCGCGGTCCCATTCGGCGCCCAGGGCCAGGAGCTTTTCGGTGCTGATCAGGCCGGGCTGGTCGTAGTCGCGCAGGCCGCGCGGGTCGTCGTAAATGATGTGCGCGATGCCGGGCAGGGTCTCGCGCACTTCCAGCAGCTTGTCCACCTGCTCCTGGTTTTCGGTGAAGACAAACCGGACCTCGGCGTCTTCCATGACGAAGGCCATCTCGGATGCCACGGCATCCTGGTACAGAGGAATGGGAATACCGCCCAGGCTTTGTACGGCAATGAAGCCCATGTAGAGGTGGGGGCGGTTGTCGCCCACCAGCGCGAGGTTCTGGCCCCGCTCCAGTCCGAGGGCTGCCAGGCCGCAGGCCATGTGGCGCACGGTTTCGGCGGCCTCCTGCCAGCTCCAGGTTTGCCAGATGCCGTATTCTTTTTCGCGCAGCGCCGGGGCCGTGGGGCGCTCGGCGGCATGCTGGAGCAGCAGTTGCGGGAACGTGGTCTTCATTCCGGTTCCTAATAAGGGTGGTGTCAGCCCGGTGGCTGCCGGGCGCGCTGCAGGCTGGGGCAGTGCATTGGGTTCCATGCTAGGACGGGCTTTGACGCTGGCATGTCTTTCGGACGACAATTTGCGGGAAAGTCCTCATGGGGTTGAACCCTTGATGCCCGGTCCAACGAAAGCAACCGACTCTGCACCGCCCCGAAGACACGCGCATGACCCACGATCTGTCCCTGCACCAGCGCCGCCGTCCGCCCACCGAAGCAGAACTGGACGATATCCCGTGGCTGGCCCCGCTGCTGCCCGCAGAACGCGAGCGCGCCGTGGACTCGCTGCGGGTGGGGGACGCGAAAGCGGGCGACTTTGTCTGCCGTCTCGGGCGGCCGGTGACCTACTGGTTTGGCGTGGTAGAGGGCCTGCTCAAGATGAGCAACGACAACGCCCAGGGCCAGACCATGACCTTCACCGGCGTGCCGCCCGGCGGCTGGTTTGGCGAGGGCACCGCGCTCAAGCGCGAGCCCTACCGCTACAACATCCAGGCCCTGCGCAAGAGCGTGGTGGCGGGGCTGCCGATCGACACCTTCCACTGGCTGCTGGACCACTCCATCGGTTTCAACCGCTTCGTGATGAACCAGCTCAATGAGCGCCTGGCCCAGTTCATTGCCGCGCGCGAGATCGACCGGCTGAACAACCCCGATGTGCGGGTGGCGCGCAGCCTGGCCTCGCTGTTCAACCCCGTGCTGTATCCCGGCGTGGGCGAGGTGTTGCGCATCACGCAGCAGGAGCTGGCCTATCTGGTGGGGCTGTCGCGCCAGCGGGTCAACGAGGCCCTGGCGGCGCTGGAGCGGCAAGGGGCCATTCGCATCGAATATGGCGGGCTGCGGGTACTGGATCTGTGCGCCTTGCGGTCCAGCATCTTTCAGCGGAAAGAAGCCGGGTAGCTGTCGCATTGCGCGGCCTTTGCCGGCCGGTGATTTTTTGGCCTGGCAGGCGCGCCAGGCTCAGCGCCATGGGGCAGCCTGGCTTGGCAGGCGAAAATACGCACATGTCTTCTTCCCGCCCCCGCCCGCCTGCCGGCCCCGCTGCCGCCCCCGCCTCCGACGCGGGCGGCCCACCCGCTTCTGTGCCTGCAGCGCCCGCAGCCGCCCCCGCGCGCGCCGTGCTGCGCCGCCCCACCGTGGCGGCCAAGGCAGCGCCTGTCCGGCCTGCCCCGCCGCCCCGGCCCTCCAGGGGCCCCGCGCCCCCCAACTACCGCACGGCGTCGGGCCCGTTTGTGGCACCGGTTCGCCAGGCGCCCGTGCGGGCGGCCCCTGCAGTCGCTGCCAACGGGCTGGTCACGTCCCGCCTGAACAAACGCATGGCCGAGCTGGGCCTGTGCTCGCGCCGCGAGGCCGACGACTGGATTGCCCAGGGCTGGGTCAAGGTCAACGGCGAGGTGGCGGAGATGGGCCTGCAGGTCACGGCCGCCGACCGCATCGAGGTGGACAAGGTCGCCCAGGGTTTTCAGGAACAGCGCGTCACCATCCTGCTGCACAAGCCCATGGGTTATGTCAGCGGCCAGGCCGAGGACGGCCATACGCCCGCCGTGGCACTGATCAACCCGCGCACGCACTGGCGCGATGATCCCAGCCGCATCCGGTTTTCGCCGCCGCAGCTGCGCGGACTGGCGCCCGCCGGGCGGCTCGATATCGACTCGGTGGGCCTGCTGGTGCTGACACAGGACGGCCGCGTGGCCCGCCAGCTGATTGGCGAGGACTCCACGATCGACAAGGAATATCTGGTGCGCGTGGTTTACGAAGGGCCCGGCCAGGCCGCGCCACGGCACCCCGGCGAGCGCAGCGCACCACTGCAGGAAATCAACGAACGCGACCCCGTCAGCACCAACGTGCAGGCGGTGTTTCCGCCCGAACTGCTGGCGCGCCTGCGCCACGGCCTGAGCCTGGACGGCCAGCCGCTCAAGCCGGCCAAGGTGGAGTGGCAGAACCCCGAGCAATTGCGCTTCGTGCTCACCGAGGGCAAGAAGCGCCAGATCCGCCGCATGTGCGAGCAGGTCGGCCTCAAGGTGGTGGGACTCAAGCGCATCCGCATGGGCCGCGTGGTGCTGGGCAACCTGCCTGTTGGGCAATGGCGCTACCTGGCGCCGGGCGAGCGGTTCTGATGCGTTGAATGCTGCAAAAAAGTGAGCTGATGGCGCATGCCATTGGGCGGTTCCAGAGGGAAATTTCTCCTTCAGGTAAAAGCGTCACACGCTCTCTTTTTTGACAGTGCTGCCGGCCGCGCTGCGTGCCAGGAGGCGTTCCAGTCCCCGGCCCCCGGCCCGCATGAGCTGGTCGTGGTTCCAGCGCAGCAGCGGCCGGGTCAGCGGTGCGAGGCGGTTCAGCCAGACGCCGGTGGTGTGCACCTGCCAGTCGAAGCAGACGGTGGTCTGCCCCTGGGCATGGCCCAGGCGGCAGCGGCCCATGCCCACGAGGTCGCCACAGGCCCGCCCCTCGATCCGCTGTTGCGGGCTGATATCCGTGACCCGGGCGTTGAAGCGCAGGTGCAGGGGCAGGGCGCCGCGGCAGGTGTAGCGCCGCAGCGCGCCCAGGCCCTGGGCATCGCCGGGCTCCAGGGTCACGCAGTCCATGCCCGGCCACCAGGTCGACCAGTGCTCCGCATCGACGATGGCGTTCCATACGGCGTCCAGCGGTGCGTCAAAGCCCCAGCGCGTGGTCAGGCGGTAAACGGTGGCGGAAGGTGCGCGCATGCGGGGCGAATGCTCAGGGGGTGAAGAAATGCTCGGGAAATCGCACGTCGATTTGCGCATCGCCCATGTCCACGCTCTCCAGCAGGCCCGCGTTGGCCGCGAAGCTGTCCATCCGCAGCGGGAACAGGGTGTCGCTGGCCAGCCATACCCGATAGCGCTGCACCGTGTCCGCGCCGCCGCCGGGCGGCCCGGTGATGTCCAGGGCGGTCGCCGGCTGGCCGGCCCACGCCGCCGCGTCCGGTGGCAACATGCTGCCGCGCTGGCGCAGCGCCAGCATGTTGCCCAGCAGCACGCCCACATCCGAGCGATCGACGCGGTGGCCGTGCGGGTTGTGCAGCAGCGGATGGTCCGGCGCCAGGTCCAGCGCCGGCCAATGGCCCAGGCCGAAGGGCCACAGCCGCACGCGCCGGGTGTCCGGGGCATAGACCAGCATGGCACCCCGGTGCGGCTGCTCGAATTCCATGCGCACCCACCCCGGCTTGCGGTAGAAGTAGCGGATCACCTCCTGCACGCCCGCGCCATGGGTGGAGCGCAGCGTGACCTGGTAGCTCTGCAGTGCGCCAAAGCGGGCTTCGGCGTCGGTCAGCGGGTCGGCCATGCCATGCGCGGGCCGCGTGGTGGTCGGAGGTCGGTGCGGGGCTCAGTCTTCCTGCCCGTTCGACAGCAGGCTCCGGTAGATCAGGGCGCCAATGGCCGCACCCAGGAGGGGGGCCACCCAGAAAACCCAGAGCTGGCCCATGGCGATCTCGGGGCCGAACACGGCCACGCCGGTGGAGCGTGCGGGGTTGACGGAGGTGTTGGTCACGGGAATGGAAATCAGGTGAATCAAGGTCAGGCACAGGCCGATGGCCAGGCCGGCGAAGCCGCTCGCGGCCCGCCGCGCCGTGGCGCCCAGGATTACGATGAGGAAGATGGCCGTCAGCACCACCTCGATCACCAGCGCCGACACCAGCCCGTACCCGCCGGGCGAATGTGCGCCATAGCCGTTGGTGGCAAAGCCGCCCAGCTCGGCGCCGGGCTTGCCGGTGGCAACCGCGTACAGCACCGCCCCTGCCGCGATGGCGCCCAGCACCTGGGCAATGACATAGCCGGGCAGTTCCGACGCCTTGAAGCGCCCGCCCACCACCAGACCCAGCGAAACGGCCGGGTTGAAATGCCCGCCCGAGATCGGGCCGAGCGCGTAGGCCCCGGTAAGCACCGTCAGGCCAAAGGCCAGCGCCACGCCATGAAAGCCGATGCCAAGTTGCGGAAAGGCAGCGGCCAACACCGCGCTGCCGCAGCCGCCAAAGGTGAGCCAGAACGTGCCGATGAATTCGGCGGACCATTTCTTGACGTTGCTGTCCATGGTGATACTCCCTGGAAGAAAAGTGTGGTGGCGGTATTGGCGGCAGCCAGCTCTGCTTGCGCAGAACCGCACCACAATAACCCTAAATGTTGAAAAAGACGAGCGATGGCCTCATTTGGCAATGAATTGTCAAACGTTGCATCCATCCTGAGCCCGTGCGGCCCGGTGGGGGTGGGCTTGCTTGGCACGCCGGCCCTTGCGCGCTATGGATAATTTGCCCCGCGCCCCCAGCTACGGGCCGTTCCCCTTTTTCATTGATGGCACCAGAAACCGACACCATGAGCAAACAAACCCTGTCTTTCCAGGCCGAAGTGGCCCAGTTGCTGCACCTTGTCACCCATTCTCTGTATTCCAACCAGGAAATCTTCCTGCGCGAGCTGGTCTCCAACGCCTCCGATGCCTGCGACAAGCTGCGCTTTGAAGCGCTGAACAACAACGCCTTGTACGAAGACGCCCCCAACGTCGAAGTGCGGGTCACCTTCGACAAGGCAGCCAGGACGCTGACCATCACCGACAACGGCATCGGCATGAGCGCGCAGGAGGCCATCGACCACCTGGGCACCATTGCCAAGAGCGGCACCAAGGACTTCATGGGCAAGCTCTCGGGTGACCAGAAGCAGGATGCCCAGCTCATCGGCCAGTTCGGCGTGGGCTTCTATTCGGGCTTCATCGTGGCCGACAAGATCACCGTGGAATCGCGCCGCGCGGGCCTGAAGGCCGACGAAGGCGTGCGCTGGGTGAGCGGCGGCAGCGGCGATTTCGAGGTCGAGACCATCACCCGCCCCGCGCGCGGCACCAGCGTCATCCTGCACCTGCGCGACGATGCCGAGGAATACCTCAACGCCTGGAAGCTCAAGCAGGTCATCGCCAAATACTCCGACCACATCAGCCTGCCCATCCTGATGGAAAAGGAAGAGTGGAAAGACGGCGAGCTCATCAACCCCAATGACGAAAACGGCGGCCGCCAGCCCGGCGGCATGGTCAAGACCGGCGAGTGGGAAACCATCAACAAGGCCAGCGCCCTGTGGACGCGCCCCAAGAAGGACATCACCGACGAGCAGTACGCCGAGTTCTACAAGACCATCAGCCACGACCACGAGGCCCCGCTGACCTGGGCGCACAACCGCGTCGAGGGCAACACCGAATACACGCAGTTGCTCTACATCCCCGCCAAGGCCTCGTTCGATTTGTGGAACCGCGACAAGAAGGCCGGCGTGAAGCTGTATGTGAAGCGCGTGTTCATCATGGACGACGCCGAGGCGCTGATGCCCAGCTACCTGCGCTTCGTCAAGGGCGTGATCGACTCGGCCGACCTGCCGCTCAACGTGAGCCGCGAGCTGCTGCAGGAAAGCCGCGACGTGCGCGCCATCCGCGAGGGCAGCACCAAGCGTGTGCTGAGCATGCTGGAAGACCTGGCCAAGCACGACCGGCATGACACCACGCAGAATGCCGATGGCGTGACCGATGTGGTCGATGCCGACGACAAGGCCAAGGAAGGCAAGTACACCGCGTTCTACAGCGAGTTTGGCGCCGTGCTGAAGGAAGGCCTGGGCGAAGACTTCGGCAACCGCGAGCGCCTGGCCAAGCTGCTGCGCTTTGCCAGCACCAGCAGCGACACCCTCACTGTGGGCTTTGCCGACTACAAGGCGCGCATGAAGGAAGGCCAGGAGGCCATCTACTACATCACCGCCGACACCCTGGCGGCCGCCAAGAACAGTCCGCAGCTTGAAGTCTTCAAGAAGAAGGGCATCGAGGTGCTCTTGATGACCGACCGCGTGGACGAGTGGGCGCTGAACTACCTGCACGACTTTGACGGCACGCCGCTGCAAAGCGTGGCCAAGGGCGCGGTGGACCTGGGCAAGCTGCAGGACGAAGCCGAGAAAAAGGCCGCAGAAGAAGCCGCCGAAGCCTTCAAGCCCGTGCTGGCCAAGCTGAAAGAGGCGCTCAAGGACAAGGCCGAGGACGTGCGCGTGACCTCGCGCCTGGTGGATTCGCCCGCCTGCCTGGTGGTGCAGGACGACGGCATGAGCACCCAGCTCGCCCGCATGCTCAAGCAGGCCGGCCAGCAGGCCCCCGAAACCAAGCCGGTGCTGGAGGTGAACCCCGAGCACGCGCTGGTGAAAAAGCTCGACGGCAGCGTGCACTTCCACGACCTGGCGCACATCCTGTTCGACCAGGCCCTGCTGGCCGAAGGTGGCCTGCCCGAGGACCCGTCGGCCTACGTCAAGCGCGTCAACGCGCTGCTGGCGTAAGCCGCACCGCGCAAAGCCTGGCCATGCTGACCTTGTCGCGAGCACTGCCCTGCGTCGCACTGGTGCTGGCCGCCATGCTGTCGGGCTGCGGCTCGGTGGGCGCCGGCGTGGGCATTGGCATCCCCGTCGGCCCCGTCTCCGTGGGCGTGGGGGTGGGCAGTGGCGGGGTCAGCGCCGGCGTGGGCGCCGGCGCCGGGCCGTTGGGCGTGGGTGTCGGCGTCAACCAGCGCGGGCAGGTGGTGGGCGGCGCGGGCGTTGGTGCATCCACCGGCGTGGGCGGCGCCCGCGTTGGTGCAGGCGTGGGCACATCGACCGTGCTGCATGACCCGCAGCGGCCTGCAGCGGCCCCCGATATCCCCGCCGACGCACCCGCGCCAGCGCCCGACCTTGACCAGATCCAGTGGCGCGACTCCAGCGGCCGGATCGTGCCTGCCTGCAGGGTGCACGGGGGCTGCTGAAGCAGCCAGCGCTGCAGGTATCCCCTAATGGCATGGGGCGCCGCGTTCCCCCAACATCGTCTCCTTGATGACACAAACGGAGACGGCACATGAAGACCACAACCTTGCTGGCCACCCTGGCCCTGGCCCTGGGTGCCACCGGGCTCGCGCAGGCGCAAACCGGCGCCGCTGCCAACAACTACCCCAGCCGACCCATCACCCTGGTGGTGCCGGCTGGCGCAGGCGGCGGCACGGACGTGGTGGCGCGCGTGCTGGCGGACCAGCTGGGCAAGCGCCTGGGCCAGGCCGTGGTGGTGGACAACAAGACCGGCGCATCCGGCATGCTGGGCACCCAGGCCGTGGCCCGCGCCGCGCCCGATGGCCATACGCTGCTGGTGGCCTATTCCACGCCGGTGTTCTATGTCCACCACATGTTTGCCAAGGTGCCCTACGACATCCGCAAGGACTTCGAGTTCATCACCCAGCTGGCGTCCACCAGCCTGGTGATGATGGTCAACGCCAACGTGCCGGTAAAAAACATGAAGGAATTCATGGCCTGGGCGCAGCAAAACAAGGGCAAGGTCAACTACGGCTCCTACGGCCAGGGCTCGGCGGGCCACCTGATGAGCGCCTACCTGAGTGATTCGCGCAAGCTGGACATGACCCACGTCGCCTACAAGAGCGAGGCGCCGCACATCCAGGACCTGGCGGGCGGCGTGGTGCCCTGGGGCCTGGGAACCGTCGCGGCGGCCCAGGGCGTGATCAAGGATCAGCGCGTGCGGCCGATCGCCATCTTTGGCCCCCGGCGCCTGGCCGACATGCCGGACGTAGCCACCATGGCCGAGCAGGGCTTTCCTGACGCCGAATTCAACACCGTCGCCTGGTTCACCCTGCTGGCGCCCGCCGGCACCCCCAAGCCCATCTTGCAGCGGCTGGAAAAAGAGACGGTGGAAATCATCCATTCCACCGCCATGAAGGCGCGCTTCCAGGTCTTTGGCCTGGAGGGCGTGCCAGGCGGGTCGGCCCAGTTCCGCAAAGACTTCGACGCCGTAGACCCTGTGATCCAGAAGCTGGTGAAAATCTCCGGCGTCAAAATGGACTGATCGGGCGCGGTGTTGGTAATGGAGAGGGCAGGAAGCATGTGCAGCGGAGTCGCTCTTGGCCGCATCCCGCCTTCCATGCCTCACCCCACCAGCGGCTCCTCCTGCATCGCCTCGATCTGCTCGTGCAGCATGTCCACCTGGCCCTTCCAGTAGTCGCTGCTGCCAAACCACGGAAAGTTGATCGGGAAGATCGGGTCTTGCCAGCGCCGGGCGAGCCAGGCGCTGTAGTGGATCAGGCGCAGCGTGCGCAGCGGTTCGATAAGGGCCAGCTCGCGCCGGTCAAAGCTGCGGAACTGTTCGTAGCCATCGAGCAGGGCGCCGAGCTGGTGCGTGCGCTGGCGCCGGTCGCCCGACAGCAGCATCCACAGGTCCTGCACGGCCGGGCCCATGCGGGCGTCGTCCAGGTCCACAAAGTGCGGGCCGCCGCGCCCCCATTCATCCAAGGGCGTCCACAGGATGTTGCCGGGATGGCAGTCGCCGTGCAGGCGCAGCGGGGTGGCGTCTTGGAGGCCAAAGGGGCCTGCGGCGGTGGTATCGCCTGCGCTGCCAGCAATCAAATCAAGCGCTTTTTCGCAAGCGTCGCGCCAGGCCGATTGCACGTCGAGCGGGATCAGGTCGTGCGCCAGCAGCCAGTCGCGCGGCTCGGTGCCGAACTGGGCAAGGTTGAGCGCGGTGCGGTGGGTGAAGGGCTGCGCCGCACCCACGGTGTGGATGCGCGCCAGAAAGCGGCCAATCCATTCGAGCACCTCGAAATCGTCCAGCTCGGGCTGGCGGCCGCCGCGCCAGGGGCTGACCGAGAACATGAAGCCGCCGTGCGGGTGCAGCGTGCGCCCGTCCAGCACCAGCGGCCCCACGGCGGGCACCTCGGCGGCCATGAGGTCGGCGGCGAAGGCATGTTCTTCGAGGATCTGCGCCTCGCTCCAGCGGCCGGGGCGGTAGAACTTGGCGACCACGCGTTCGCCGTCTTCCAGCGTGACCTGGTAGACGCGGTTTTCGTAGGATGACAGCGCCATCAGCCGGCCATCGCCATACAGGCCCACGCTGGCCAGCGCGTCGAGCACGGCGTCGGGGGTCAGGGTGGCAAAGGGGTGCGCACCAGGCGCTTCGGGGGAAATGTGCATCGGGCCATTGTCGCCCGGCCGCAGTGGCCCCACCGCGGGCATGGCAGGGCGCCTGGCATGACCAGAATCTTGGATAAATGGGCTCTGCCACCCGATGGCATTGCGCAAGAAGCTCTATTTTTAATAGGAAAAGACGGGTGGATACAGCCGCCCCGTTGGGGCTTACTCGCTGTATTCGCGTGCCAGCTGGGCAAAGGGCAGGGCCTGCTTGACCAGGATGACGGTGCAGGGCGCGTCGCGGGCCACGCGCATGGGCACGGTGGCGATGAAGCGCTGGGTCTGCAGCCCATGCGTGGCGGCGCCCAGGATCATCATGCTGACCTGGTTGCCCTCGGCGTAGCGCACCAGCGCCTGGGCCACGTCGCCCGCTTCGAGGACGTGGTAGCTCACGCTGTGGTCCGCCAGGTCGAGCGGTTCGGCCCATTGCCGCAGACGCGCGCGGTGCTGGCGGTGCAGCGCGGTTTCGCTGTGTTCGCTGTCGGTGCTGCTGCTGGCCGAGGGCGAGATCACGGTGACGCAGGCCAGCCGCGCACCCGGGCGGATGCCCAGCGAGCGCCCCACGGCCTGGCGCAGCGAATACAGGGTGGCATCGGTCACGTCGTCGTGCGGCACGGCCACCATGACGATGGGCACTTCTTCGATCTGGCGCGTGGGCAGCGGGCTGGGCTGGTAGTGCATGCCGGCGGCCTTGATCCAGCGCTTGAAGTGTGTGCGTGCGCCCGGGCCGCGCTGGCGCTGGCCGCGCTCGGTGACGGGCACCTGGTCGGGGTGGGCCAGGTCGAAGGCCAGGTGCGCGGCCGAGGGGTGTCGTTTGGCGGCCTCGGGTTCCAGGCAGCGCAGGATGGTTTCCTGCAGCCATTCGGGCAGGTCGGGGCGGTGCTGGCGCGGCGGCATGGGCGACATCCACAGGCGCTGGCGCAGGCCGCCTGGCGTGGTGGGCGCGCCAAAGGGCAGCTCGCCCGTGGCCAGTTCGTACAGCATGACGCCGATGGCAAAGATGTCGCTGCGCGGGTCGCCGCGCACGCCCACCACCTGCTCGGGCGCGATCCAGGCGGGCGAACCCACGGCGCGGCGCAGCTCTTCGGCCAGCAGGTCGGGGTAGTGGGCGTGGCACGACAGGCCAAAGTCGAGCAGCACGGCATGGTCGTCGTGGGTGAACAGCACGTTGCCGGGCTTGAGGTCGAGGTGGCAGACGTTCTGCTGGTGCAGGCTGTGCGCGGCACGCCCCATGGCGGCGCCCAGGCGGGCGATGGTTGCCACGTCGGGCCGCCCGGCCATGTCCAGCCAGTGCTGCAGGGTGCGGCCCGTCAGGTATTCCATGACCAGGTAGGGCAGGCGTTCCAGGTCGCCCGCGGCGACAAAGCGCGGCACATGGGGGCCGGTGAGCACGGGCAGGATCTGCAGCTCGACCTCGAAGCTGACGATGTTCTCGGCGCCGTCGCCCGCCGTCATGCGCGGGATCTTCATGGCCAGGGGAAAGCCAGGGTTGGGCGCGCCCACCGCGTATTCCACGCGGTAGATATGGGCCATGCCGCCCGAATGGATGCATTCGAGCACGGTGAAGCCATCGATTTCGGTGCCGGGTTCGAGCAGCTTCACCGGCCGGCCTCCAGCCGCAGGGCAAAGTAATCGGGCATGGCGTTTGTGGCCCGGATGGCGGCGGCAGCGGCGGCATGGTCGTAGGGCACGCGCTCGAAGCGCAGCAGCCAGGCGTCGGTGTCGAGCAGGGCGTACATGGCGCGCGGGTCACCGTCGCGCGGCTGGCCCACCGAGCCGATGGTGGCCACCCATTGCCGGCGTGGCGCCACCGGAATGGCCACGCCCGGCTGGGGCACAAAGCGCATGAGCCTCCGCCCGGTGCCACGGTAGTACAGCGTCTGCTGGTGCACATGGCCGCAGAACACATGGCGGATGCCGGGGCGCTGGGCGGCGGCGTCCAGGCACTGGCCCGCCACGGCTTCGTTGTCCACATAGCGCCAGCGCTCGGGGGCGTCGGCGCTGGCATGCACCAGCAGGACGCCGCCCACCTCGGCGACGAGGGGCAGGTTCGCAAGAAAGGCGCGCTCCGGCGGCGTGAGCTGGTCGTGGGTCCAGCCGGCCCCCTGTGCGGCCACGGTGCTGGCGGCCCGGTCACCTGGAGCCGGGGGGTGCACGGCCAGGGCGTCGTGGTTGCCGCCGATCACGCAGTGGCCCTCTGCCACCAACGCCATGGCCTGCCGCACCACATAGCCGGGGTCGGCACCATAGCCCACCAGGTCGCCCAGCCAGACAAAGTGCTGCGCGCCCTGCGCGCGGGCGTGGTCCATGCAGGCGTCGAGCGCCTGGCGGTTGGAATGAATGTCTGACAGCAGCGCCAGCTTCATCGGTGCCTCCTTGATGGCACCATCCTAGCCGAGGCCTGTCGGCATGCCACCAGAAGGCTGTGCCGGCGGGTCGCCGGAGCACCAGGCCTACCGGCGCTGCCGGTGCTTCAGACCAGTGTGAGCGTCACGTCGATGTTGCCACGCGTGGCGTTGGAGTAGGGGCAGACCTGGTGGGCGGCATCCACCAGGGCCTGCGCTGCGGCACGGTCCATGCCAGGCAGGCTGATGGCCATGCGCACGGCAATGCCATAGCCCGCGCCGAGCTTGCCCAGGTCCACGCTGGCGTCAATGGCCAGGTCCTGGGGCAGGGTGATCTTCTGCTGGCCGGCCACGGCCTTCATGGCGCCGATGAAGCAGGCCGAGTAGCCGGCCGCGAACAGTTGCTCAGGGTTGGTGCCCGTGCCGGAGGTGCCGGGGGGCGACAGCTGGATGTCCAGGCGGCCATCATCGGTGCGCGAGGCGCCGTCGCGGCCCCCGGTGGTGTGGGCGTGGGCGGTGTACAGAACTTTTTCAAGCGAGGCCATGGTGTCTTCCTTTGCAGGTAATGCCCGCAGCGCGGGACGGTGAGGGAACGTGAACGGGTGGATGCCATCAAGGCGCGCTCAGCCGGGCGCGCAGGGTCTTGAGCTGGCCGGTCAGTGCCGCCAGCTCGGGCCGCGTGCACTGGCTGCGCTGCAGCACGCAAGGCGGAATGCGTTCTGCGGCATCGCGCAGCGACCGCCCCGCGGGCGTCAGGCGGATGCGCACGCGCCGCTCGTCCTCGGCGTCGCGCAGGCGGGCAATCAGCCCCGATGTTTCGAGGCGTTTGAGCAGCGGGGTGAGCGTTCCCGAATCCAGGTACAGGCGCTCGCCCAGGGCGCTGACCGTGATGCCGTCGCCTTCCCACAGCACCAGCATCACCAGGTATTGCGGGTAGGTCAGGCCGATGGTGTCCAGCAGGGGCTTGTACAGCTTGGTCATGGCCAGTGAAGCCGAATACAGCGCAAAGCACACCTGGTTGTCCAGTTGCAGCGTGGCGGGGCTCGGTGAAAGGGGCGTGGTCTTGCGTGGCATGGCCTGTATTTTTGCTGGCAATTAAATTGTGTAAAATTTAATTGCCAAAAACCTTTATCGCGAGAAGGACTTCTGGCAACTCGCCGGGCCGAAAAAAGGCGCCCTCGGACGCCTTGTGCTGTGCCATGCGTTGCCGCAGGGCTCAGTAGCTGTAAACGCCCCGGCCGGTCTTGCGGCCCAGGCGGCCAGCGGCCACCATTTCGCGCAGCAGCGGGCAGGCGCGGTACTTGCTGTCGCCAAACTCGGCCAGGTACACGTCCATCACGGCCAGGCACACATCGAGGCCCACCATGTCGGCCAGGGCCAGCGGGCCGATGGGCTGGTTGCAGCCCAGCTTCATGCCGGCGTCGATGTCCTCGGGCGTGGCCAGGCCTTCGGCCAGCACGAAGAAGGCTTCGTTGATCATGGGCACCAGGATGCGGTTGACCACAAAGCCGGGAGCGTTTTTCACGGTGATGGGGCTCTTGCCCAGCGCCTCGGCCATGGCCTTGACGGCGTCGTGCGTGGCATCGCTGGTCTGCAGGCCACGGATGATTTCCACCAGCGCCATCATCGGCACCGGATTGAAGAAGTGCATGCCGATGAACTTGTCGGCGCGGCTGGTGGCGGCGGCCAGCTTGGTGATGGAGATCGACGAAGTGTTGGAGGCGATGATCACGTCGGGGCCGACGATGCCGTCCACCTGCTGGAGGATCTTGAGCTTGAGCGCGTAGTTCTCGGTGGCGGCCTCGATCACCAGCTGGGCGGCCCTGAGTTCGTCGTAGCTGGTGGAGACCTTGATGCGCGCCAGGGCAGCGTCCTTGTCGGCGGCGCTGATCTTTTCCTTCTTGATCAGGCGGTCCAGGCTGCCGGCCACCGTGGCCAGGCCTTTTTGCACGGCGGCGTCAGAAATATCCACCATCACCACGTTGATGCCCGACACGGCGCAGGCCTGCGCGATGCCGTTGCCCATGGTGCCGGCACCAATGATGCCAACGGTTTGAATCGTCATAGAAAAAGCCCTCTTCATAAGTGAAACAGACAGCCGAGATGGTAAAGGGAGCGCATGTCCGTTCGGTTATCGTGTCCGCAGACCGCCGCACCACAGGCGGAAGAGACAAAAATCCATGTTCGACTACATCGTGATCGGAGGCGGATCGGCCGGCGCCGTGCTGGCAGGGCGCCTGACCGAAGACCCCGGTGTGCGCGTGTGCCTGCTGGAGGCAGGGCCCGCCGACAAAAGCGTTTTCATCCATTGTCCCGCCGGGCTGGCCGTGATGGCGAAGTTCGAACTCAACAGCTGGGGGCAGAACACCACGCCGCAGTCCGCGCTCAACGGGCGCCAGGGGTACCAGCCCCGGGGCAAGGTGCTGGGGGGATCGAGTTCGATCAATGCCATGGTGTACGTGCGCGGCCAGCATGCCGATTACGACCACTGGGCAGCGCAGGGCAATCCCGGTTGGGGCTGGGACGATGTCAAGCCCTACTTTTTGCGCGCCGAAAACAACGAACGCGGCGCGGACGCATGGCATGGCCAGGGCGGCCCGCTGAATGTGGCCGATCTGCGCGCGCCCCACCGGTTCAGCCGGTTTTTCACCGAGGCCGGGGTGCAGGCCGGCTACCCGCACAACCCCGATTTCAACGGCGCCAGGCAGGAAGGCGTGGGCCTGTACCAGGTCACGCAGAAGAACGGCGAGCGCCACAGCGTGGCCAAGGGCTATCTCACCCCGCACCTGGCGCGGCCCAACCTGCAGGTCATCACCCAGGCGCATGCCACGCGGGTGCTGCTGGAGGGCCGCCGCGCCGTGGGCGTGGAATACCGCCAGGGCGGCCAGCTGCGCCAGCTGCGGGCCGTGCGTGAGGTGCTGCTGAGCGCCGGCGCGCTGCTGTCGCCGCAGCTGCTGATGCTGTCGGGCATCGGCCCGGGGACGCAACTGCAGCGCCATGGCATCGCGGTGCAGCACGACCTGCCTGGCGTGGGGGCGCACCTGCACGACCATCCGGACGTGGTGCAGATCATGGATGCGCCGGGCCTGACCGATCTGTTCGGGCTGTCGCTGCCCGGCATGGTGAACCTGGTGCGCGGCATGCTGCGGTGGCGCCACAGCCGCACCGGCATGCTCACCACTAATTTCGCCGAGGCGGGGGGCTTCATCAGGAGCGATCCGTCCGAGCCGGCGCCTGATCTGCAACTGCATTTCGTGATCGGCAAGCTGCTGGACCATGGCCGCAAGACCGTGCTGGGCCATGGCTACTCGTCCCATGTCTGCCTGCTGCAGCCCAGGAGCCGCGGCACCGTCTCGCTGGCCAGCAAGGACCCGCTGCAGCTGCCGCTGGTGGACCCCCGTTTCCTGAGCGATCCCGACGACATGGCGCGCATGGTGCGCGGTGTGCAGCGGATGCGCCGCATCCTGGGTCAACCGGCGCTGGCGCGGCTCGGCGCGAAGGAACTGGCTGCCTCGGCCGGCGCCCGCACCGATGCGCAGATCGAGCAGTTCATCCGCCAGCATGCCGACACCATCTATCACCCCGTGGGCTCCTGCCGCATGGGACCGGGCCCGCTGGATGTGGTGGATGCCCAGTTGCGTGTGCATGGCATGCAGGGGTTGCGCGTGGTGGACGCGTCCATCATGCCGCGCATCGTGAGCGGCAACACCAATGCACCCACGGTGATGATTGCCGAAAAGGCGGTGGACCTGCTGCGTGCCGCGGTGTAGGGCGGGGCGAGGATGTTGTTGGCTTGCAGCGCTGGTATGGCAAGCGCTGGCGGCTATACAAAGAATAGTTGAATCAGGCGCGAAAGCGCCGCCGCGTGAGCGCCAACGCCACCCAGAAAGCCGCCACGGTGGTGGCCACCAGCACCGCAGCGTGGCGCAGCGCGTGGTCGGGCCACTGGTCCATGAACAGCGGCCGCACCAGCTCGACGGCATTGGTCAGCGGCAGCCAGTCGGAAATGGCGCGCACGATGGGCGGCAATTGCTCGCGCGGAAAGAACACGCCCGACAGGAACATCATGGGCGTGAGCACCAGCGTGAAGTAGTAGGTGAAGAAGTCGTAGCCCTTGGCCAGCGCGTTGAAGATGAGGGCAATGCTGGAGAACATGATGCCCACCCCCAGCAGCACCGGCCAGGCCACCAGCAGTTTGGGGCTGTGGCTGATGGAGAGCGCCAGCATCACGCCCATGATGGCGGTCACGGTGAACAGCGCCTTGAAGGTGGCCCACAGCATCTCGGCCAGCACCACGTCGTCCAGGCTGATGGGCGCGTTCATGATGCCGTCCCAGGTCTTTTGCACATGCATGCGCGAGAACGCCGAATACAGCGCCTCGAAGCTGGCGGCGTTCATGGCGCTCATGCAGATCGAGCCGCTGGCCAGGAA
Organism: Acidovorax soli; assembly: GCF_900107605.1. Classification (GTDB taxonomy): domain Bacteria; phylum Pseudomonadota; class Gammaproteobacteria; order Burkholderiales; family Burkholderiaceae_C; genus Acidovorax; species Acidovorax soli. The sequence continues at coordinate 116,115 of NZ_FNQJ01000005.1, forward strand.
CAGGATGTAGGGCACTTTTTGCCCATTCACGCTCAGCTCGCCCACCAGCGCGCCCATGCCGTAGCCAAAGGCCACCAGCCACATCAGCGGTTCGGCGATGTTGCCCACCAGGCTGGGAATGGCCAGCTTGCGCCACACCAGCAGGTTGCGCAGGAACACCGGCCAGCAGCGGGCGGAAAGGCGGGGTACTCGCCATACCGACGCAATGGGCGGGGCGGCGGTGGTGGTTGGAGACGAGGCGGTAGGCATGGGCTGATTGTGCGATGTTGGCCGTCCAGAGGACAGCCCGGTTGTGTGCTGCGGCCATCGCTGAATGTCACCACCAACGCTTGGCCGCGGCATGGGGGTGGCCCTGGCGCGTGCGGCCGATGTGGACGCGGCGCGAAGCAACGCCAGGTTGGCCGTCAGCCAGGTCAGGCCACGCAAGACGCGATGACTTGGTTTGAGCGAAATTGGCTGCTAGTGCTTATCTATCAAGCGCTAAAAGCTATCTTTTTAGGGGTAATTTGTTTGTGGGGCGGTTTCTGCTTACTCCGCTCCGCCCAGCTCGCTTTCAATCTGCTCAATGCTAGGCAAACTGGTTTGCAACTCGGCCGGCAGGGATTCCAGCAGTTTGTATTCGGCGATACCCATAGGTTGGGTTTTATCGCCCAAGGCATATTCAGCCACAACCTTGTTTTTGCTCTTGCACAGCAACAGTCCAATGGTGGGGTTGTCGTGATCGCTTTTCACTTGGCGATCCACCGCAGTCAAATAAAAACCGAGCTGCCCCAGATGCTCGGGCTTGAATTTTCCGCCCTTGAGCTCGATCACCACATAGCAGCGCAGTTTGAGGTGGTAGAACAGCAGGTCGATGAAGAACTCATCGCCACCCACATCCAGCAGCACCTGCCGCCCCACGAACGCAAAACCCGCGCCCAGCTCCAGCAGAAATTCGGTGACGTGCTTCACCAAGGCGTGTTCGACTTCGCGCTCTTGGGCCTCGTCGGTCAAGCCCAGAAAGTCGAAACGGTAAGGGTCTTTCAGCGACTCGCGCGCCAGATCGGACTGTGGCTTGGGCAAGCTGGCTTCGAAGTTGGTGCCGGCTGAGCCACTGCGTTCCAGCAAGCGGGTTTCGATCTGCATCACCAAGACATTGCGTGACCAGTTGTGCTTGATTGCCTGCGCCGCATACCAGCGGCGGGTTTCAGGTGCAGGCAGCTTGTCCAGCAGGGCCAACTGGTGGTACCAGGGCAATTGTGCAAGCACCGCTTGCACAAATTCCGCATCCGGCCACGCCTCGGAAAAAGCACGCATGTATTTGAGATTGCGCGGCGAAAAGCCCTTCATTTCCGGGAAGGCCGTGCGCAGGTCATGCGCCAGCCGCTCAATCACCTTGGCACCCCAGCCCTGCTGCGCCTGCCGCGCCAGAATATCGCGCCCAATCTGCCAGTACAGCAGCACCAGCTCGCGGTTGACTGCCAACGCCGCACGCTGCTGGGCCGTGTGGATGCGGGTTTTCAGGTCGATCAGCCAGTCTGCATAACCTTCGGGCGTAGGTGCGAGGGAAACGGGCTGATCGATCATGTTTCGCTGTCCTTTAGCGGTAGCCACGCCGCACCAGCTGCAGGATGCATGGGATGTTGACCCGTGAGTCTTCGCTGAAAACCATCAGAACCACTCCCTTTGCATGTTCTTGGTGTTCCTGGCTCGTTGAATCTTCCTCTGAGCCACGGGCGTGTGCCGATTTGCCAAATGCGACGGAGGGTATTTTCCACCGATCAGCCTGTCTTGCCTTTTGGCTACCGCCATCGACAGATGATGTCGTTGGGGAACACCGTTTGCGCTACCCCGTGCGTTTTCAGCCGTCCTCGCGGATCTGCCGCCCCGTGAGCTTGAGGAACAGATCCTCCAGGTTGGCTGGCCGGTGCAGCGTGCGCAGATGGTCCAGCTGGCCCAGCGCCTGCAGCAGCGGCTGGGCGTTCTGGGTGTAGAAGAAAACGGTCTCGCCGCTGACCTCCACGCGCGCGGCCAGCGGGCGCAGGGCATCGTCCTGGGCCAGGGCCACGGCACCCACGCCATAGACCTCCACCACGTCGGGTTCCAGGTGCCGGGCGATCAGCTCGCGCGGACGGCCCTCGGCGATTTTTTTGCCATGGTCCAGCACCAGCAGGCGCGAGCACAGGCGTTCGGCCTCGTCCATGAAATGGGTGGTGAGCAAAATGGACTTGCCCTGTTGCAGCAGCCGTTGCAGGCGTTCCCACATCAGGTGGCGGGCCTGGGGGTCGAGGCCCGTGGTGGGCTCATCGAGCAGCAGCAGGCGCGGGTCGTTCACCAGCGCCCGGGCCAGCGACAGGCGCCGCCTCATGCCGCCCGACAGCTCGCCGGGCCTGGCATGCGCCTTGTGCGTGAGCGCCGCGAATTCGAGCAGCTGAGGCACGCGCTCGTCCATCACCGCGCCCTTGAGGCCGAAGTAGCGGCCGAACACGCGCAGGTTCTCGGCGCAGGTGAAATCCGGGTCCAGCGTGTCGAACTGGGTCACCACGCCCAGCTGGGCCTTGATGGCCAGCGCATCGCGGGGCATCCGCAGCGGGGGCGCGCCCGTCCCCGGGTCAAACTGCACGCTGCCGCCGTCGGGGGCGGTGTGCCCCAGGCACATGCGGATGGTGGTGGTCTTGCCGGCGCCATTGGGGCCGATCACGCCCAGGCATTCACCCGGGGCAATGGAGAACGAGACACCATCGACCACCATGGTGTCGCCGTAGCGCTTGTTCAGCTGCGAGGCGGTGAAGAGTTCCGTCATGGGCTGATTGTGGGCGATCTGCCGGGTGCCCGTGCCAGGAAGTTGGAGCGACCGGGTTCGCTTGAAAAGGGGCTGCAGCGGTTTCCGGGTAATTGCCAGCAGCTATTAAAAACGAAGTGGTTGACCGCCGCGTTGGCGCCCGTCGCCGACGCGCGGGCTTACTGGAACGCCACTTCGGCAAAGCTGCGCAGCTTGCGGCTGTGCAGGCGCTGCACGCCGCCCTGGCGCAGGATGTCGATGGCGCGCATGCCGATGCGCAGGTGCTGGTCCACGCGTTCGCGGTAGAAGTGGTTGGCCATGCCGGGCAGCTTGATCTCGCCGTGCAGGGGCTTGTCGCTCACGCACAGCAGGGTGCCGTAGGGCACGCGAAAGCGAAAGCCGTTGGCGGCGATGGTGGCGCTTTCCATGTCCAAGGCCACGGCGCGGCTCTGGCTGAAGCGGCGCTGGGGCAGGTTGTCGGGCAGCAGCTCCCAGTTGCGGTTGTCGGTGCTGGCCACGGTGCCGGTGCGCATGATGCGCTTGAGTTCGTCGCGGCCCATGCGCGTGACGTCGGCCACGGCCTGCTCCAGCGCCAGCTGGATCTCCGACAGCGCCGGAATGGGCACCCACAGCGGCAGTTCTTCATCGAGCACATGGTCCTCGCGCACATAGGCGTGGGCCAGCACGTAGTCGCCCAGCTGCTGGGTGTTGCGCAGGCCGGCGCAGTGGCCCAGCATCATCCAGGCGTGCGGGCGCAGCACGGCGATGTGGTCGGTGATTGTCTTGGCGTTGGCCGGGCCTACGCCGATGTTGACCATGGTGATGCCGCTGCGGTCGGCGCGCACCAGGTGGTAGGCCGGCATCTGCGGCAGGCGCGGCGGCGGCGCGCCGAGCTCGTCGCCCGCCTCGGCGGCCAGGCCCGTGCGGCGCGTGACCACGTTGCCGGGTTCGATGAAGGCGATGTATTCGCTGTCCGGATTGGCCATTTCGGCGTGGCCCAGGCGCACGAACTCGTCGATGTAGAACTGGTAGTTGGTGAACAGCACGAAGTTCTGGAACCACTCGGGCTGCGTGCCCGTGTAGTGGCGCAGGCGGTGCAGCGAATAGTCCACGCGCGGGGCCGTGAAAAGCGACAGCGGCTGCGCCTCGCCGGGGCGGTGCTGGTGTGTGCCGTTGGCGATGCCGTCGTCCATGGCGGCCAGGTCGGGCAGGTCGAACAGGTCGCGCATCAGCATGCGGCGCTCGGGGCTCAGCGTGCCCTCCACATGGTCGTGCTCGGCGAACGAGAAGTGGATGGGGATGGGGTGGGCGCTGGTGCCCACCTCCAGCGCCACGCTGTGGCTGTGGCGCAGCAGGCGGAACTGCTCGGCGTAGTAATCGGCGAACAGATCGGGGCGGGTGAGGGTGGTTTCGTAGCGACCAGGGCCTTCCACGAAGCCGTAGGCCAGCTGGCTGTCGGCCCGCGCCACAGTGGTGGTGTGCACGCGCACGAAGGGGTAGAACGCGCGCACGGCGCCGTCAGGCGTCTCGCCGGCCACGAAGCGCTGCATGGCAGCGCGCAGGTGGCCGATCTGCTGCTGGTAGATGCGCTGCACCTGGGCCAGCGCGTCGGCGGGGTCGGTGTGGCGGGTGGGGGCGATGAAGTCGGGGATCTGCGGCATGCGCCTATTGTCCACACGCAGGCGCAGCCGGTGTGACAGCGATCTGCATTCCGGCCAGCAAAGACCGCTGCGCGGCCTCTGGGAGATCGTCAAAACGTTCTTGCGTGATGCCTGCCTCGGGGCAATTGCGCAGGACGTGGAACCTGCGCCGTCGGCCCAACGGCCCGTTGTGTCACCATGAGCGATGGTTTGACAGAGAGGTGTACAAGCCCCATGCAGGATCTGGCAGGTTTTTCCACGGCACTGGCCGTGCTGGCGAGCGCGACGGGATGCGGTTTGCTCATGGGCATCGAGCGCGAGCGTCGCAAGGGCGAGGGGCCGGGCCGGGCGCCGGCCGGGGTGCGCTCGTTCACGCTGGCGTCCATTGGCGGGGCGGCGGCCGCGCTGACGGCCATGGAGGCCCTGGTGGTGGTGGGTGCCGCGTTGGTGGCCGCTTTGACCGTGGTGGCCTATGCCCGCGACCGCTCGGGCGATCCGGGGGTGACCACCGAAATCGCGCTGCTGCTGGCCTACCTGATCGGGGTGACCTGCGCGCGCGACCAGTTGCTGGCCGCCGCGCTGGCAGTGGTGGTGACGGGGCTGCTGGCGCTGCGGGATGCGTTGCACCAGTTCTCCAGCCAGTGGCTGCAGCCCGGCGAGGTGCGCAGCGGGCTCATTCTGGCGGCGCTGGCCCTGCTGGTGTATCCGCTGGCTCCCGACACGCCCTTGTGGCAGGGGGCGCTGAACCCGCGCCTGGTGGTGCGCCTGGTCATCGTGCTGCTGGTGATCCAGTCGCTGGCGCATGTGGCCAAGCGGCTGATGCAGGCGCGCCATGCGCTGGCGCTGTCGGTGCTGGCGTCGGGGTTTGTGTCGAGCACCGCCACCATTGCCAGCCTGGGCATGGAGGTGCGTGCGGGGCAGGCCACGCCGCGCGTCCATGGGGCGGCTGCCGTGCTGTCGTGTGTGGCCACCATGGTCCAGATCGTGGTGGTGGCCGCTACGGTGCAGCCCCAGTGGCTGGCACGGCTGTGGCTGCCCGCCCTGGCGGGTGGCTGTGTTGCGGCGGCCCTGGGGTGGTGGGGCGGGCGCGGTGTGGCGCACCGGCAGGTGCCCGCGCCCGCAGCCGAGGGTGAGGCGGTGGCCGGCATGTTGCCCGACACGCCCATGTTCAAGCTGCGCGACGCCTTGCTCATCGCCGCCCTGCTCACGGGCATCCAGGTGGGGGTGCACCTGCTGACGGCATGGCAAGGCGATGCGGGCATGCTGGCCGGTGCCCTGCTGGCGGCCCTGGCGGATGTGCACGCCGCCACGGCCGCGGTGCTGGTGCGGGGCGGCCCGGACAGCGTTGCGGCACCCGCCATTGCGTCTGCGCTGATGGTGGCGCTTCTGGTGCATGCCGGCAGCAAAAGCGCGGTGGCGCTGGCCAGCGGCGGCTGGCGCTATGCGCTGGCCGTGGCGCCGGGCATTCTGGCGCACACGCTGGCCTTCGTGGGGGTGCTGGCCCTGCAATAGCCTTCCGTGGGTGCCGGCGCACCCCGGCCAGAAGGAGCGCACCGGATAATCGGCCCATGACCTCCAAAGACAATCAAGCCCGCGCTGATTTCAGCACGCTGGCCCTCAGCCCCGCCATGCTGGCCAACCTGCAGCAGCTGGGCTACACGCAAATGACGCCCATCCAGGCGGCCAGCCTGCCGCCTGCGCTGCTGGGCAAGGACCTGATCGCCCAGGCCAGTACCGGCAGCGGCAAGACCGCCGCGTTTGCCCTGGCCCTGCTGGCCAAGCTCAACCCCCGTCGTTTTGCGGTGCAGGCCCTGGTGCTGTGCCCCACGCGCGAGCTGGCCGACCAGGTGACCACCGAGATCCGCCGCCTGGCGCGCGCGGAGGAAAACATCAAGGTCGTGACCCTGTGCGGCGGCGTGCCGCTGCGCGGCCAGATGCTGAGCCTGGAGCATGGCGCCCACATCGTGGTGGGCACGCCCGGACGCGTGATGGACCACCTGGAACGCCAGCACCTCACGCTGGAGGCGCTGAACACCCTGGTGCTCGACGAGGCCGACCGCATGCTCGACATGGGCTTCTTCGACGACATCGCCACCGTGGCCCGCCAGTGCCCCGCACAGCGCCAGACCCTGCTGTTCTCGGCGACCTACCCCGAAGGCATCGCCAAGCTCAGCGCCCAGTTCATGAAGTCGCCCGTGCAGATCACCGTGCAGGCCCAGCACGCCGAGGGCAAGATCGAGCAGCGCTGGTACGAGGTGAAGAACAGCGAGCGCCTGCACGCGGTGTCGCTGCTGCTCAACCACTTCCGGCCCGAATCATCGATAGCGTTCTGCAACACCAAGCAGCAGTGCCGCGACCTGGTGGCCGTGCTGCAGGCCCAGGGCTTCAGCGCGCTGGCGCTGTTTGGCGAACTGGAGCAGCGCGAGCGCGACCAGGTGCTGGTGCAGTTTGCCAACAGGAGCTGCTCGGTGCTGGTGGCCACCGACGTGGCCGCGCGCGGCCTGGACATCGCCAGCCTGGCCGCCGTGATCAACGTGGACGTGACGCCCGACCCCGAGGTGCACATCCACCGCATCGGCCGCACGGGCCGGGGCGATGCCGAAGGCCTGGCGCTCAACCTGGCCAGCCTGGACGAGATGGGCAGCGTGGGCAAGATCGAGGTGCTGCAGGGCCGCGAGTCGCGCTGGTTCCCGCTGGCGGACCTCGCGCCCACGGGCAGCGGCCCGCTGGTGCCGCCCATGGTCACCCTCCAGATCATCGGTGGCCGCAAGGAGAAGATCCGCGCGGGCGACGTGCTGGGCGCGCTGACCGGCGACATGGGCTACACCCGCGCGCAGATCGGCAAGATCAATGTGAACGACTTCTCCACCTACGTGGCGGTGGACCGCACCATCGGCGCCCAGGCCGTCCAGCGCCTGAACCAGGGCCGGGTAAAGGGCAAGACGGTGAAGGCGCGCCTGGTGACGGGCGAAGAATGATCAGCCTGTTGCAGCGCGTGCGGCAGGCGCGCGTGGAGATTGCCGGCGAGGTGGTGGGCGCCATTGGCCCCGGCCTGCTGGTGCTGGTGTGCGCCGAGCGCGGTGACACCGAGGCCGAGGCCGACAGGCTGCTGGCCAAGGTCCTCAAGCTGCGCATCTTCAGTGACGACGCGGGCAAGATGAACCGCAGCGTGCAGGACCTGGACGGCCAGGGCATGGCCGGCGGCGTGCTGCTGGTCAGCCAGTTCACTTTGGCGGCCGACACCACGGGCGGCAACCGCCCCAGCTTCACGCAGGCGGCGGCGCCGCAAGAGGGGCGCAGGCTCTATGACTACCTGGTGGCGCAGGCCCGCGCCGCCCATCCCCAGGTGGCCTCCGGCCAGTTTGCGGCCGACATGCAGGTGCATCTGGTGAACGACGGGCCGGTGACGATTCCCCTGCGCGTGGCGCCTGCCGTCAGTTAATTGCACCGGCGCCTTCACCGCTGTCATCCCACCCGGGATGGACAGGACTACCATGTATTTTTTCGCAGGAGTTTTCCATGTACGAAAAGATTCTGGTTCCCGTGGATGGCAGCGCCACCTCGCTGGCGGGGCTGCAGGAGGCGATTGCCCTGGCGCGGGTGATGGGCTCGACGATCCGGCTTTTGCATGTGGTGGACGAAATCTCGTTCATGACGAGCTTCGAGTCGAGCATGGCGCTGACCGCAGAAGTGTTCGAGTCGCTCAAGAAGGCCGGCCAGGAAGTGCTGCAGGACGCCCAGAACCGGGTGCGTGCCGCCGGGGTGCCGGTGGAAACCGAGCTGTATGAAAGCTACGCCGGGCGTGTGAGCGATCTCGTGATCACCAAGGCGCGTGAATGGGGTGCGCAGCTCATCGTGCTGGGCACCCATGGCCGGCGCGGCGTGGGCCGCATGCTGCTGGGCAGCGATGCAGAACAGGTGCTGCGCCAGTCGCCGGTGCCCGTGCTGCTGGTGCGCGGCGCCTGAACCCGGCCTGTTCCTGAAATAAGCGAACCATGGCGCATGCCCCGCAGGCTGCATCGCCGCATTTCTGGAACCTGTCCGCGCAGGCCCTGTGCGAACAGCTGCAGTGCGGCCCCGACGGCCTGAGCGACACCGAGGCACAGGCCCGGCTGGCCCGCCATGGCCCCAACGCCGATGCACCGCCGCAGGCCAGGGGATTGCTGGCGGCCATTGGCAGGCGGCTGCGCGAGCCGCTGTCGCTGATCCTGCTGGGCGCGGGCGTGGTGTCGGTGGCCACGGGCGATGGCGTGGGCGGCGGCATCATCGTGACCATCCTGGGGCTGTCGATCGGACTCGACACCGTGCAGGAAGGCCGGGCCAACCGCGCCGCCGAGATGCTGCGCCGCGCCGTGGCACTGCGGGCCGAGGTGCTGCGGGACGGCACCTTTCGCCAGGTGCCGGTGGAAGCAGTGGTGCCCGGCGATGTGATGCGCGTGCGCGCCGGTGACATCATCGCGGCCGATGCCCTGGTGCTGGACAGCGAGGCCTTCACGGCCGGCGAGGCGGCCCTGACCGGCGAGCCCTACCCCGTGGAAAAACGTCCCGGCGTGGTGACCACTTCCGCGGCGGGCGAGGCCAGCAATGCCCTGTTTCGCGGCGCGGTCGCCCAGACGGGCGAGGCGCGGGCGCTGGTGGTGGGCACCGGCCGCAACACCCTGTTTGGCGCGGCCGCCGCCGTGCTGGGCGAGGGGCAGGAAGTCTCCGCCTTCCAGCGCGACATGCATGCCTTTGGCCTGGTCACCGCCCGCCTCACGCTGGCGCTCGTGGTGGTGGTGCTGGCCACGCACATGCTGTTTGGCCGCCCGGTGCTCGAATCGCTGATGTTTGCGGTGGCACTGGCCGTGGGCCTCACGCCCGAGCTGCTGCCCATGATCACCACCGTGACGCTGTCGCGCGGCGCCTTGCGCATGGCGGGGCGCAAGGTCATCGTCAAGCGGCTGGCCGCCATTCACGACCTGGGCGCCATGACGGTGCTGTGCACCGACAAGACCGGCACCCTGACCAGCGCCGAGATCGCCCTGTCACGCAGCCTGGATGCTGCCGGGCAGAACAGCCCGCTGGCGGCCCGGCTCGGTGCCATGGCCGCCAGCCTGGGCGGCGACCGCGGGGCGCTGGATGCGGCGCTGCTGGCCAGCCACCCCGATGCGTCGCAGGGCTGGACGCTGCTGCAGCGGCATGCGTTTGATTTCAACCGGCGCCTGGGCAGCGTGTGGGCCGAGGGGCCGCACGAGCGCCTGCTCATCGTCAAGGGCGCGCCCGAGGCCGTACTGGCCCTGTGCACGCGCCACCGCCTGGGGGGCGAGGTGCAGCCCCTGGGCGATGCCGGGCGGGCCGAGGGCTTGCAAAGGGTGCACGCACTGGCCCAGGAGGGGTTGCGCGTGGTGGCGGTGGCCTCGCGCCAGCGGGCGGACGCTGCCGACAGGGCAATACCGCTGTCGTCGGCCGATGAAACGGATCTGGTCTTCGAAGGCCTGTGCGCCTTTGCCGACCCGGCCAAGCCCACGGCGGCGGCGGCCATCGCCCGGCTGTCGGCGGCCGGCGTGCGCCTGAAGATCCTGTCGGGCGACGACCCCATCGTGGTGCAGCGGCTGGCGCAGCAGGTGGGCTTGCCTGCCGACCGGGTGCTGACCGGCGCCGATGTGGCCGCCCTCACCGACGATGCGCTGGCGGTGCAGGCACAGTCGGTGGACATCTATGCCCGCCTCGCGCCCGACCAGAAGGCGCGCATTGTGCGGGCGCTCCAGTCGCGCGGCGCGGTGGCGGGCTTTCTGGGCGATGGCATCAACGATGCTCCCGCGCTCAAGGTGGCCGACATCGGGCTGTCGGTGGAAGGCGCCAGCGGCGTGGCCCAGGCGGCTGCCGACATGATCCTGCTGGCGTCCGACCTGGAAGTGGTGGCCGATGGCGTGGAGGAGGGGCGGCGCACCTTCGTCAACATCCTCAAGTATGTGCGCATGGGTGCCAGCTCCAACTTCGGCAACATGCTGTCGATGGCGGTGGCGTCGCTGTTCCTGCCGTTCCTGCCCATGCTGCCCACGCAGATCCTGCTGAACAACCTGCTCTACGACTTCTCGGAAATCGGCATTCCGCTCGACACCGTGCGCCCCGAGGCCATTGCCCGGCCGCAGGTGTGGGACATGCAGGGCCTGCTGCGCTTTGCCGGCACCATGGGGCCGCTGTCGTCGCTGTTCGATCTGGCCACCTTTGGTGGGCTGCTGTGGTTTTTCCAGGCCACCCCCGAGGAATTTCGCACGCTGTGGTTCATGGAGTCCATGGCCACGCAGATCCTGGTGATCTTCATCATCCGCACCCGCGTCCGCCCGTGGCGGGATCTACCGCACCCGGCCCTGGCGGCATCGTCGCTCATGGCCTTGCTGGTGGCCATGGTGCTGCCGTTCACGCCGGTGGGTGCCTGGTTCGGCTTCGTGGTGCCGCCGGCCGACATGCTGGCTGGCATGGGCGCGCTGGTGCTGGTCTATCTGGTCTGCGCGCAGTGGCTCAAGGCCAGGGCGCTGGCCTGGCCGGCCGGTCGTGCCACGGCGTTGACCCGATGACTGCCAGGGCTTACTGGCGCCAGAAGAACAGGGCGGCCATCACCAGCCCCGTCGCCACGATGCCCCAGCGCAACATGGGCGCCGGAATGCGCCGTGCCACGCGTGCGCCGCCGTAGCCGCCCGCAGTGGCGGCCACCATCATCATCAGCGCCTGCGGCCACAGCACCAGGCCGCCTGCGGCGTAAATGGCCACCGCAATCGCGGTGAGCAGGGCCGACACCCCGTTCTTCAGGCCGTTCATGGCGTTGAGGTTCGTCTGCCCGAGCAGCCCGAACAGCGCCAGCAGCAAGATGCCCAGGCCGCCGTTGAAATAGCCGCCGTAGGCCGCCACGGCCAGCACGCCCAGGGTGGCCTTGGCGGTCGAAGGCTGACCGCCGGCCAGCACCTTGCGCAACTGCGGTCCGAACGCAAACAGCGCCGTGGCCGCCAGCAGCAGCCAGGGCACGACGCGGCGGAAGGTGGCGTCGGGCGTGACCAGCAGCAGCGCAGCGCCCGCCGCGCCACCGATGAGCGACAGCACCACCAGCAGGCGCATCGACAAGCCGGGCGGCGGGGCCGTGTCTTCGCGAAAGCCCCAGGCGCCCGCCAGGTAGCCCGGCAGCAGGGCCACGGTGCCGGTGGCGTTGGCCACCACGGGTGGCACGCCGGTGAAGACCAGGGCGGGCAAGGTCAGAAAGCTGCCGCCTCCGGCAACGGCATTGAGGGCACCGGCCACGAAGGCGGCGGCAAGCAGCAGGGCGGTTTCCAACATGTCTTCGGGGGCGCGAACGCTGGGTTATTGCGTCGATCTTAGGTGGAGGCAAGCCGTTGTTTGCGGTTGATTGCGTGCAAAAAAGGTGGAATTGCTTTGCCGTGGGCCATCCTGCGCCCGGCGCTATGCAGCGTAAGGGTCGGCAAACCCCAGCTCCTGCAGGATGGCGGTTTCGTAGTCCTCCATCTCCTGCGCATCTGCTTCGCTGGTTTCATGGTCCCAGCCCTGGGCGTGCAGGGCGCCGTGCACCAGCAGGTGGGCGTAGTGCTCCTCCAGGCTTTTGTTCTGCTCGCGCGCCTCGCGCTCGACCACGGGGGCGCAGAGCACCAGGTCGGCCGTCACCACGGGCTCCTGCGTGTAGTCGAAGGTGAGCACATTGGTGGCGTAGTCCTTGTGCCGGTAGTCGCGGTTCAGGGCCTGGCCTTCGTCGGCATCGACGATGCGCACGGTGATTTCCGCATCGCTGGCCAGTGCGTGGCGGATCCAGCGCGTGACCTTGTGGCGCGGCAGCACGGCGCGGTGGGCGGCGGCGCCGTCAAAACGGCCAAACTGCAGCGACAGGGAGAGTTGGTGGAGAGACATTCTTGATCTTTTTTGGCCTCTAGCACTCATGCATCAAGCGCTAGCAGCGATTGAAATAGGCGTTTTAACTGGCACGGCTGCGCACGGTCGGCGCGCGGCGGGACGCGTCATAGGCGTCCACGATGCGCGCCACCAGCGGGTGGCGCACCACGTCGGCACTGGTGAAGCGCGTCACGGCGATGCCTTTTACGCGCTTGAGCACCCGCTCGGCGTCGATCAGGCCGCTCATCGCGCCCTTGGGCAAATCGATCTGGCTCACATCGCCCGTGACCACGGCCTTGGCGCCAAAGCCGATGCGGGTGAGGAACATCTTCATCTGCTCGGGCGTGGTGTTCTGGGCTTCGTCCAGGATCACGAAGGCGTTGTTCAGCGTGCGCCCGCGCATGAAGGCCAGCGGGGCGATCTCGATGGCGTTGCGCTCGAAGGCCTTTTGCACCTTGTCGTAGCCCATCAGCTCGTAGAGCGCGTCGTACAGCGGGCGCAGATACGGATCCACCTTCTGCGCCAGGTCGCCCGGCAGGAAGCCCAGGCGCTCGCCCGCCTCCACGGCGGGGCGGGTCAGCACGATGCGCTGCACGGCGCTGCGTTCCAGCGCATCCACGGCGCAGGCCACGGCCAGATAGGTCTTGCCCGTGCCGGCCGGGCCGATGCCGAAGGTGATGTCGTGCGCTGCGATGTTTTCGAGGTACAGGTTCTGCGTGGGCGTGCGCCCGCGCAGGTCGGCCCGGCGGGTGTTGAGCACGATGGCGCCCTCGGGCACTTCCACCAGCGCGGCATCGCCGGCCAGCATGAGCTGCAGGTAGTCTTCGGTGATGGGACGCTCGGCCATCTCGTACAGGGCCTGCAGCAGTTCCATGGCCTGCGTGGCCTTGGCCTTGGGGCCGTCCACCTTGAACTGCTCGTGCCGGTGCGCAATGTTCACCGACAGCGCAATCTCGATGGTGCGCAGGTGCACGTCGGCCGGTCCGCACAGGTGCGTCAGCCGGGTGTTGTTGTGGGGAGTGAAGGTGTGGCGCAGGATCACGCGGATAATTCCAGTCAGACAAAGGAAAACACGGCAAGAATGACGGCGCAGCAGTGGCTGCATTCGCCGGCAAAGGACATCCATGATAGGCAAATTGACCGGCACCCTGCTGGAGAAGAACCCGCCCGAGGTGCTGCTCGACTGCCACGGCGTGGGCTACGAGGTGCATGTGCCCATGAGCACCTTCTACAACCTGCCCGCCGTGGGCGAGCGCGTGGGCCTGCTCACGCAGTTCATCGTGCGCGAGGATGCACAGCTGCTGTATGGCTTTGCCACGGTGCCCGAGCGGCAGGCGTTCCGCGAACTCATCAAGATCAGTGGCGTGGGCCCGCGCACGGCGCTGTCCATCCTCTCGGGCATGGGCGTGGGTGATCTGGCGCAGGCCATCACGCTGCAGGAGGCGGGTCGCCTCGTCAAGGTGCCGGGCATCGGCAAGAAGACCGCAGAGCGCCTGCTGCTGGAACTCAAGGGCAAGCTGGGCGCCGACATGGGCACGGCGCACGCCCACGCCACCAGCGAGGCGCAGGCCGACATCCTGCAGGCGCTGCTGGCACTGGGCTACAACGACAAGGAGGCGGCGGCGGCCCTGAAGGCCTTGCCGCCGGATGTGGGTGTCAGTGACGGCATCAAGCTGGCGCTCAAGGCGCTGGCGAAATAACCCCCAACGTCAGATTTCAGGAAGAGATGGCAATGAGGTACCGATATTCGATGCACTGGCTGTGCGCTGCGGGTGCAGCGCTGCTGGTGGCCGCGTGCGGCGGTGGCGGTTCGCCTGCGCCAGAGGTATCGGCGGCAGACCGGATCGAGCCCTTTGACCCGAGCCTGGGCAAGGCGGCGAAGGCAGCGGCATCCCCGTTGCGCACTGCCGGGCGTGCACCGCAGGCCACGCCCGTGCGGCTGGGGCCGTTGGCGGCCGCAGCGCTGCAGCCCCTGCAGAAAAAGGCGGCGTCCATCCCGGGCAGCGGCGTGCGCCGGCAAATTGGCCTGGCCCGGGAGGTGACCGCCACGGCCACTTCATCGGGCCTGCGGGGCCAGTTGCAATGGTCCGCCACCGACCGGGACACGCAGCGTGCCGCCATCCGCTTTGTGGCAGATGGTGCGCAGGGCGTGCGCCTGGGGCTGCTGGTGCGTTCGCTGCCGGCGGGCGCCAGGCTGCGGTTTTATGCGCAGAGCGGTGATGCGGAGTTCGAGGTGTCGGGACAGGAGGTGCTGGGCACCCTGGCGCGCAACCTGCAGGCGGGAGACACGGGTGATGCGGCCCGCACCTACTGGAGCCCCGATTTCGGCGGCGCCGAGACCACGCTGGAGCTGGAGCTGCCGGCCAGCGCCGACCTGGACCAGCTCGACATCGCCGTGCCCACGCTGTCGCACTTTTTTGTGTCACCCGAGCGTGCAGCGCAAAACAGCCTGACCAAGGTGGGCGAGGCGGCCACCTGCAATATCGACGTGTCATGCCGGCCCGAATACAGCAGCGAAAGCCGTTCGGTGGCGCGCATGATTTTTGTGGACAACGGCAGCACCTTCGTCTGCACGGGCACCCTGCTCAACGATGCACAGTCGAGCGCCACCCCGTATTTTCTGAGCGCCAACCACTGCGTTTCCACGCAGACGGCGGCGTCTTCCGTGACGACCGACTGGTTCTACCGATCAGCCGCTTGCAACACCACCGAGGTCAACGCGGGCGCGCGGCGCCTGAATGGCGGCGCAACCCTGCTGTACGCGCAGGAGGCTACCGACACATCGTTCATGCGGCTCAACGCAGCACCGCCGGCTGGTGTTGTGTTTGCCGGCTCCTATTTTGGCGCCGTGGCCGTGGGCGCCGGCATGGCCGGCATCCACCACCCCCAGGGCGATCTGCAAAAGCTCAGCGAGGGGGCGGTGAAGCAGTTCAACAACTGCACCTTTGAGACCTGCCAGATCAGCACACCACAGGATGGGCGTTTTCTGGCTGTGGGCTGGAATGCCGGTACCACCGAGGGTGGCAGCAGTGGCTCCAGCCTGTTCCTGCCCATTGGCAGCAAGCGCTACGTGGCCGGGCAGCTGCTGGGCGGTGCCGCGAGTTGCCAGAATCCCGCCAGTTACGACTACTACGGCCGTTATGACCTGGCATTCCAGGCGGCCCTCAGGAACTGGCTGAAACCGACGCCATGAACCGGCACCCCAACCGCCCGCAGGGGCAGCACATGGCATGACCATCCAGACCGACGATTTCGCCCCCGCGCCGCCCAAGCGCGTGATCTCCGCTGCACCCGCATCTCCGCAGGAAGAAGCCATCGAGCGTGCCCTGCGCCCCAAGCTGCTGCAGGAATATGTGGGCCAGGCCAAGGCGCGCGAGCAGCTCGAAATCTTTATCGGCGCGGCCAAGAAGCGTGACGAGGCGCTGGACCATGTGCTGCTGTTCGGCCCGCCCGGGCTGGGCAAGACCACGCTGAGCCACATCATCGCGACCGAGCTGGGCGTGAACCTGCGCCAGACCAGCGGCCCGGTGCTCGAAAAGCCCAAGGACCTGGCGGCGCTGCTGACCAACCTGGAAAAGAACGACGTTCTCTTCATCGACGAAATCCACCGCCTGAGCCCGGTGGTCGAAGAAATCCTCTACCCCGCGCTGGAGGACTACCAGATCGACATCATGATTGGCGAGGGCCCGGCGGCGCGCTCCATCAAGCTCGACCTGCAGCCCTTCACCCTGGTGGGCGCCACCACGCGCGCGGGCATGCTGACCAACCCGCTGCGCGACCGCTTCGGCATCGTCGCGCGCCTGGAGTTCTACACGCCCGAAGAGCTGGCGCGCATCGTCACGCGCAGCGCCGGGCTGCTGGGCACGCCCATGGATGACGAAGGCGGCTTCGAGCTGGCGCGGCGCTCGCGCGGCACGCCGCGCATCGCCAACCGGCTGCTGCGCCGCGTGCGCGACTACGCCGAGGTCAAGGGCTCGGGCCGCATCACGCGCGACATCGCCAACCGCGCGCTGGCCATGCTTGACGTGGACCCGCAGGGCTTTGACGTGATGGACCGCAAGCTGCTGGAGGCACTGATCCACCGCTTTGACGGCGGCCCCGTGGGCCTGGACAACATCGCCGCCAGCATTGGCGAGGAGGCGGGCACCATCGAGGACGTGATCGAGCCCTATCTCATCCAGCAAGGCTACCTGCAGCGCACGCCGCGCGGGCGCATAGCCACGCTGGCGGCGTACCGGCATCTGGGCGTCACGCCGCCGCAGGCGGCTGGCGGACTTTTCTCCGAATGATCGAAGCGCACCCATGGCATTGAGGAATTGGCTGTGAAGCGCCGCTGGCTTGCCGTGGCATTGGGCGCCGCCGTGCTGGTGGTGGCTGCCGGCGTGGCGGCTTGGGTGCTGCGCGGCCCGCAGGTCGATGCGCTGACGGTGCAGTCGGCCCCGCTGGTGCGCACCCTGCAGTTCTCGGCCCGCGTGGCCACGCTGTCGCGCGCGGATGTGGGCAGCACGGTCACCGGCCGGGTGGCGCAGGTGCGCGTGCGCGAAGGCGCTCAGGTGCGCCAGGGCGAGGTGCTGGTGCAGCTCGAATCGGACGAGCTGCGCGCCGCGCTGGCGCAGGCGGTGGCCTCCGAGCGCCAGGCGCAGGCGCGCCTGGCGGGCCTGCGCAGCAGCGGCCGCAGGGCTGCGCAGGCCGCACGGGCCCAGGCCGATGCCACGCTGCAGGCCGCAAGCGCCAGCCTGGCGCGGGTGCAGCAGCTGGTGGCGGACGGTTTTTACAGCCCCGCGCAGCTCGACGAAGCCCGCCGCGCGGTCGATGTGGCGCGCGCGCAGCAGCGCAATGCGCAGGCGCAGATCGATGCCAACGCCGATGCAGGCACCGACGTGGCGCAGGCGCAGGCACAGCTGGCGCTGGCGCAGGCCGCCACCGTGGCGGCCCAGGCCCGCCTGGCGCAGGCCACGCTGGTGGCGCCCAGCGATGCCCGCGTGCTGGTGCGCGCGGTCGAGCCCGGGCAGATCGTGCAGCCCGGCAAGGCCTTGCTCAGCCTGGCGCTGGCCGGTCCGACCCAGCTGGTGGCCCAGGTGGACGAGCGCTTTCTGGACCAGCTGCAGCCGGGCCAGAAGGCCTCGGTGGTGGCCGATGCATTTGCCGGCCAGCGCTTCGCGGCACGCGTGCTGTCCATCGCACCGTCGGTGGATGCCCAGCGCGGCGCCATCGAGGTGAAATTTGCATTGGACGCGCAGGCGCCCGCCTATCTGCGCGAGGACATGACGCTGTCGGTCGAGGTGGAAACCGCCCGGCGCGAAACCGCCCTGGTGCTGCCCCAGGCGGCCTTGCGCGGCGCTGTGGTGGGTGACGCCGGCACCGTGCTGGTGCTGCAGGATGGCCGTGCCCAGGTGCGCAACGTGCGGCTGGGCCTGCGCACGCTCGATGCCGTGGAGGTGCTGGAAGGCCTGGCGCAGGGCGATATCGTGCTGCGCGGCGGCGTGCTGCAGGCAGGCGAGCGCGTGCGTGCCCGCACCGTGGCATGGACCGCGGGCTCTGCGGCGCCCAGGGCAGGGGCCCTGGGCCAAGGGCAGGGCGCCGACGCTGGCGCCGCGCTGACCAACGCCATGGGCCGCTGAGCGCACGGTCATGTGGATCTGGCCCGGCTTCGAGTTGCGTGTGGCGCTGCGCTTTCTGCGCGAGGGGCGCATGCAGACGGTGCTCATCATCGTGGGCGTGGCGGCGGGGGTGGCGGTGATCGCCTATATCTCGGCGCTGATCAACGGCCTGCAATCGAACACCCTGGCCAAGACGCTGGGCACCCAGGCGCACATCACCTTGCGGGCCCCTGATGATCTCGTCACTCCGGCGGCCGTGCCGGCGCCCGGCACGGCCGTCTTGACCGAAACGCAGCCGCGTGCGCAGCGCCTGCGCGCGGTGGCCAACTGGCAGGCCCTGGTGCCGCTGCTGGAGGGCTTGCCCGAAGTGGCCGGGGTCTCGCCCATGGTGTCGGGCAGCGGCCTGGCGCTGCGCGGCGAGGCATCGCAGGCCATCGCCCTGATGGGCGTCGACCTGGACCGCTATGACCGGGTGGTGGGATTGCGCTCCAAGGTGGTGAGCGGCAGCGCCCGCTTGTCGCCCGGCGAGGCCATCGTGGGGCGCGAGCTGGCGCAGGACCTGGGCGTGCGCGTGGGCGACCGTTTCACGGTGCAGACTGGGAGCGTGAGCGATTCCGTGCGCGTCACCGCCCTGGTGGACCTGGGTGTGAAGGACCTGAACCGGCGCACCGTGATCGTGCCCCTGCGCGCCGGGCAGAGCCTGCTGGCGCTGCCCGGCGGCGCCAGCCAGCTGGATCTGACCCTCAAGGATGTGTGGGTCGCCCAGGCCCTGGCACGCGCGCTGCAGTCCCGGTTCCCCTACAAGATCGAGAGCTGGCAGGAAACCAACGCCCAGCTGGTGTCGGCGCTGAATGCGCAGTCGATCAGCACGGGCATCATCCGGGGGGTGGTTCTGGCGGTTGTCGTGCTGGGCATCGCCAGCGTGCTGGTGGTGTCTGTCGTGCAAAAGAGCCGCGAGATCGGCATCCTGCGCGCCATGGGCGCCACGCGCGGGCAGGTGCTGCGCGTGTTTCTGGTGCAGGGCGCCGTGGTGGGGGCGCTGGGCTCGGTGCTGGGCCTGCTGCTGGCGGTGGCGCTGATCTGGGTGTTCACCCACTTCGTGCGCGGATCGGACGGCCTGCCGCTGTTTTCCATCACCCTGCCGCCCGCCACGGCGCTGCAGGTGGCGCTGATTGCCTCGGTCTGCGGCGTGCTGGCAGCGGTGGCACCGGCGCGGCGTGCGGCGGCGCTCGACCCGGCGCAGGCCATCCGCATGTAGTGATGAGATTCCCCCCTGTGCGGCTGCGCCGCTTCCCCCCGCTCTCGCAGTGCTGCGCACTGCGGGCAGGGGGACGCCCCCAGCGCGGCGGGGCGGCCCTTGCGCGGGGGGCGCTGGCCTTGGCTGCGCCGGTTTCTTGCGTCCCGGGCGATACGCAGCGCAATGGATTGCAAAAATGTTGATCGAACTACGCGATGTGCGCAAAAGCTACAACGTAGGTCGCGCCAGCGAGGCCGAGGTGCTGCACGGCATCCACCTGCAGGTGCGCCGTGGCGAGTTCATAGCGCTCATGGGCCCCTCGGGCTCGGGCAAGAGCACGCTGCTCAACATCCTGGGCCTGCTGGAACGCATGACGTCGGGCAGCTACCGGCTGGATGGCGAGGCGGTGCAGGGACTCGATGATGCCGCGCTCACGCTGCGCCGGCGCCGCACGCTGGGGTTCGTCTTCCAGTTCCACCACCTGCTGCCGGCTTTCTCGGCGCTGGAGAACGTGACGCTGCCAGCCCTCATGGCCGAAGGCCGGGTGAGTGCCGCGCAGCGCGAACGCGCACGCAGCCTGCTGGACGCCGTGGGCCTGGCCCAGGCCATCGACAAGCGGCCGGGCGAGCTGTCGGGCGGCATGCAGCAGCGCGTGGCGATTGCGCGCGCGCTGGTCATGGACCCGCCGCTGGTGCTGGCCGACGAGCCCACGGGCAACCTCGATACCGCCTCTTCGGCCGAGGTGTTCGCGCTGCTGCGCCGCATCCATGCCGAGCGCGGCACCAGCTTTGTGGTGGTCACGCACGACCCGCGCCTGGCCGCGCGCTGCGACCGGCTGGTGGAGCTGATCGACGGCCGCATTGCGCGCGATGAGCCCATCGCTCCATCCGAAAATTCCCAATAAAAATGGCTTGTAGCGCCCGTCAATAAAGCGCTAAAAGCGATCAAATATGTGGCAAAAGCGGTGCGGGCTGTGACCCAACCCGCCGCACAGGCGCGGCCCAGGCCAGCGGACGCCGTGCAAGGGCCGCCCCGCCGCGCTGGCGGCGTCCCCCTTCCCGCGTCGCGCAGCGAGGCGAGAGAAGGGGGAAGCGGCGCAGCCGCTCAGGGGGATGTGCTCTGTCAGTGCGAGGTGCCTTCCGAGCGCGTGATCTTGTTCCACACGTTGTATTTGCCCACGGGCTTGCTCATGGGCAGGCGCTTGACTTCCTGGAGCGTCTGCGCATCGAACACGATGATCGCGCCGTCCGTCTCCCACACGCTCACCAGCGCGTAGCGGCCGTCCTTGGTGAACTCGGTATGCGCCAGCGTGCGGCCGGGCTCGCGCAGCGTGGCCACGGGCGTGAGCGTGGCTTTATCGATCAGGGTGAGTGTGTCCTTGGCCGTGGGGCTCATCATCGAGTCGGCCCAGGCGTAGCGGGTGGCCTCATGGCTGCGCATGAAAAATCCGGGGCCCGGCGTGGCAATGGTCTTGACCGTTTTCCAGTTCTTCATGTCGATCACGTCGATGGCGCCGTCTTTCAGGTTGGGGCTGGCCAGCACGGTGGTGCCGTTCCAGACAAAGGTGATGCCCGAGCCCAGGTGCGGCATGCCGGCAATGGGCAGCTCGGCAATCTTGCGCCGCACATCGAGGTTGACCACCTGCGCTGTGGGGGCGCCGTCGGCTGCACCGGTCTTGGGCCGGGTCGAGCCGAGCACATGGCGGTAGTCCTGGTCAAAGAAGAAATCATCCAGCGGCTCGTCGAGGGGGGTGCGGCGCACCCCGTGGTAGCCCGGCTTGGCGATGGACTCGCCCATCTTGTAGTCGTGCACCAGGCCGTCATAAATGGGCGGCGCCTTGGGGTCGTAGGAAATCTCCCAGACCTCGGGAATGTCCTTGAGCGCCACCACAAAGCTCTTGCGCGGGGCCGCGTCGTACACCGCCGACACGCGCGAGGCCTCCTTGCCGTCGAGCGTGGTGGCGTCATAGCGCTGGACGAAATGCAGGTCGGCATCGAACAGCACCACGGTGCGCGGCAGGTAGTTGGCGGCCATGACCCAGCGCCCATCGCCGCTGACGGCCACGTTGCGCATGTTCAGGCCGGCGCGCACCTCGGCCACCACCGTGAGGTTCCACAGGTCGTACTTGGTGATCCAGCCGTCGCGCGAGCCAAAGAACACAAAGCGCCCATCGGGGGTGAACTTGGGGCCGCCATGCAGCGCGTAGCGGCTGGCGAAGCGGTGGATGACCTCGAAGCGGTCGCCATCGACCAGCGAGACATGGTGGTCGCCGCCCTCCACCACCACGAACAGGTTCATGGGGTCGGCCTTCCAGGCGGGGCGGCCCGGCAGGTCCCTGGCGCCTGCGGTTTCGACGCGCGAGGCGCGCACATCGGCGTCGCTCCAGGCCGGCGTGGGGGTGACGGGCTGGTAGATCCAGTCGGTCAGGGCCGCAATGTCGGCGGGTGCCAGCGTGCCGGCGAAACCCGCCATCTGCGTGGCGGCGCGGCCCTCCTGGATGACCTTCAGCGCTTCGGGGCGGCGCAGGCGCGCCAGGCTCTCGGGCAGCAGCGCCGGGCCCATGCCGCCGGTGCGCTGGGCTCCGTGGCAGCTGGCGCAGTGTTCGCGGTACAGCGCGGCGGCAGATGCGGTGGTCGCGGTGGTGGGCGGTGCAGCCTGGGTGGCCACCGTGCCGGCCGCCGCTGCGGTGCCGTGGGGCTGCGCCTGGGCGAGGCTGTGGCCCATCCAGAGCAGGCCCGCGCTCAGGGCCAGGTGCGCGGCACCTGCAGCAAGGTGGCGCAGGGTGTCACGCATGTTCGTTCTCCGGTTGGATGGCTATGATGCGGCGGCCCCTGCTGAACGGGGTGACCGCCACGCGCTGCGCATCGCTGCCCGCTTCGAGGCCGATCTCGTCGTCGCGCAGGTAGCAGCCGGGGTCTTCGGCCCAGGCATCGCCGGTGAGCTGCTGGGCACGCACGCGGGTGTTGCCACCGCACACGGCAAAGTAGTGGCACTGTGCGCAGCGCCCGCCCACGGGGCGCGGGTGCGCCTTGAGGCCGGCCATCAGCGGCTCGGAGGCGTCGGACCAGATGGCCGAGAACGGGCGCTGGCGCACGTTGCCCAGGTCGTGGTGCCACCACATGGTGTCGGGGTGCACGGTGCCCAGGTTGTCGATATTGGCCACGTTCACGCCACTCGAATTGCCGCCCCAGGCCACCAGGCGCTCGCGCAGCGGGGCCTCCCACTGCGGCAGGCGCGCGCGCACCCACTGCAGCAGGTAGGGGCCGTCGGCGTCGTTGTTGCCGGTCACGTAGTCTTCGTCGCGGCCCTCCAGCGCGGACTGCCAGGCGCGCTCGTACAGCAGGTCGAGCGCGTCGCGCGTGGCCTGGAACTGCGCGTCCTTGCCACGGTGGATGTTGCCGCGCCCGGCGTAGTTGAGGTGCGAGAAATAGAACTTGTCCACCGCCTCGGTGCGCATCAGCTCCAGCAGTGCCGGCAGGTCGTGCGCGTTCATGGCCGTCATGGTGAAGCGCAGCCCCACCTTGACGCCGCGCGCGTGCAGGTGGCGCACGGCGGCCAGGCTGCGCTCGAAGGCGCCTTCCAGGCGACGGAAATGGTCGTGCGTCTCGCGCAGACCATCGAGGCTGATGCCCACATAGTCGAAGCCCGTGGCGGCCACGCGGTCGGCCATGGCCTCGTCGATCAGCGTGCCGTTGGTCGAGAGGCCCGTGTAGAACTTCATGGCCTTGGCGCGCTCGGCGATCTCGAAAATGTCGGGCCGCATCAAGGGCTCGCCACCCGAGAGGATGAGCACCGGCACCCGGTAGGCCTTGAGATCGTCCATCACGCCAAACACTTCGTTGGTGGACAGCTCGCCCTCGTAGTCGTGGTCGGCCGACAGCGCGTAGCAGTGCTTGCAGGTCAGGTTGCAGCGGCGGATCAGGTTCCAGATGACGACCGGGCCTGGGGCCCCGCCGCTGCCGCGGCGCGCGAGCACGGTCTCGGGGTACTGGCCGGTTTTTTCTGCGTGCGCGAGCTCGCGCATGTAGTGGCTGATGCGGAACATGTTTAGTTTTCCTTGAGGCGCAATCCGGTCTTCTTCAGGATGGCGGTGGAGTAAAGAATGTCGTGGCCCGTGCAGGCCGAGCCCAGCAGCTCGCGTACTTGCAGGGCCTGCTGCTCGACTTCGGCACGCGTGCGGCCATGCAGCATGGCGAACAGGTTGTAGGGCCAGGCTGGCAGTCGGCGCGGTCGGCGGTAGCAGTGGCTCACGCCGGGCAGCTGGCCGATGCGCTCGCCTAAAGCGTCCACCAGCGCATCGTCCACGTTCCACACGCTCATGCCGTTGGCGGTGAAGCCCAGGCGGTAGTGGTTGGGAACGGCGCCAATGCGGCGCACGAGCCCGCTCTCCAGCATTTGCGCCAGGCGCTCGCGCACCTGCTGGCCCGACACGCCCAGGCGTTCGCCCACGGCGTCGTAGGGGCGCGGCACCAGCGGCAGGCCGCCCTGGGTGGCGGCAATCAGGGCGCGGTCGAAATCATCCAGCGCCATGGGCTGCTCCGCTCGTGAGGGGGAGCTTGAGTTCGACGAAGAACTCGCGCTCCTTGGGGAAGGCCAGCACGGGCAAGCCGGTCTCGGCCTCGATGCGCTCAATGGCGGCCGCGCACCGCGCCGGTGTTTCGGTGCCGAGCACGAACCACATGTTCAGCGCATGGTCGCGCCGGTAGTTGTGCGCGATCTCGGGGTGGGCGTTGACCTGCGCCGTGACGGCATCAAAGCGCTCCTCGGGCACGGCCATGGCGGCGAGCACGAACAGGCCGCCGGCGCGCTCGATCTGGAACAGCGGGCCGAAGCGCGTGAGCATGCCGCTCTCCAGCAGTGCAGCAAGCCGACCGATCACGTAGGCCTCGGTCCAGCCGAACTCGGCGGCCACGTCGGCAAACGGCCGCTCGGTCAGCGGCAGTTCGCCGTGCAGGCGTTCCAGCAGGCGGGCATCATCCGGCGAGAGCATCGAGCACCTCCGGGGCGGTGGCTGCGGGCAGGGCACGAAAGCGCCGCGGGCCGGTCTGCTTGAAGCGCCGGCACGAGAACAGCACCTCGTGCGGGTACGGCGCCAGGCCTACGTCGGCAATGGCGCGCGCGATCACTTCGTGCACGGCGGCACGGTCGCGGCCATGCACCATGCAGTACAGGTTGTAGGGCCAGCCCTCGGCGCGTTCGCGCCGGTAGGCCAGCGTCACGCCGGGCTCGCGTGCCAGTGCCTCGCCAAAGGCATCGACCTGCGCGTCGGGGAGGTTGAACACGGTCATGGCGTTGGCGTCGAAACCCAGTTCGTGGTGGCGCACGATGGCGCCGATGCGCCGCAGCGTGCCTTCGTCCAGCCACTGCTGCAACGTCTGCAGCACGGATTCGGGCGTGCGGCCCAGCGCCTGCGCCCAGGTGTCGTAGGGGCGCGCCGTGAGCGGCAGGCCGTCTTCGAGCAGGGCCGCCAGCGGGCGGTCGGCCTCGGCCACCGGCTGGGCCGCGCGTGCGGCCGCCATGGGGGCCGGGGCGGTGCGTTCACGCAGATCAAAGCCCAGGTCGATGCGGTAGGCGCGCAGCATGCGCAACTGCAGCGCGATCAATCCCGTGGTTTCTTCGAGCGATTGCATGGCCGCGCGCACGGCGGCGTCGTCCTGCCCGGTCATCACGAACCAGAGGTTGTAGTGGTGCTCGCGCTGGTAGTTGTGGTTCACGCCCGGGTGGCTGGAAACCACGGCGGCCACGGCATCGAGCCGCTCGGGCGGCACGGCCATGGCGGCCAGCAGCGCGGCACCACCGGCGTTGCCCGCGAACACGCCGCCAATGCGGCTCAGGGCCCCCTCGCCCTGCAGCCGGGCGTAGCCCGCCAGGACTTCATCGGGGGCCATGCCCAGGCTGGTGGCAATGTGCGCGAAGGGCTCGCGCACCAGCGGAAAATCGCGCTGCCAGGGGTTGAGCAGGGCCAGGCGCAGGTCAGTATTCAGAAGCATGCCGTCCATCCGCTGTGTTGCGCTTTGCCCGCCGGCCATGAAACTGGCGCGGCCCAGGCCAGCGGACGCCGCGCAAGGGCCGCCCCGCCGCGCTGGCGGCGTCCCCCTTCCCGCGTCGCGCAGCGAGGCGAGAGAAGGGGGAAGCGGCGCAGCCGCTCAGGGGGTTGGGCCATGTCAAAACCCCAGCCGCGCGGCGCGCGAGGTGAAGAAGATGCCGCTCGGTGAATCGATCGACAGGGTGGCCTGGGTAGCAAAGCTCTGTGTGTCGATCACGCTCACGCGGTGGTCGTCGCGCGAGCTGATCCAGACCGATTCGCCACGCGGCGTGAATTCCATGTGCAGCACGGCCTTGCCGGGCTCCAGGGTGCGCACGATGGACTGCGTGGTGGTGTCGATGACCTGCACGCGGTGGTAGTCGGGCACCGAGAAGTTGACCCACACCTGGCGGCCGTCGGGCCGGGCCATCACGAACACGGGCTGGCCTGCCACCGGGATGCGGCCCACCTCCTGCCAGGTGTCGGTGTCCACCACCAGCACCTCGTGGCGGCCGATGGCCGGCAGGTAGGCGCGGCGCCCGGCCACGGCCCAGCCGCGCAGGTGCGGCATCTTGTAGACCGGCAGCGGCTCCTGGCCCCGGCCGTAGCCGGCCAGGATGCGGCGCGCGCGGGGCTTCTCTTCCCACAGATCCACCATGGCCAGGCCGTCCTCGCCGAACAGGCCCGCGATGTAGTGGCGGCCATTGGGCGTGACCAGCGCATCGTAGGGCTGGCGGCCGATGTTCGGCAGCTGGGTCGTGACGGGGCGCGCCGGGTCGGACAGGTCGGTGATCCAGATCGCGTTGGCGTCGAACAGGCTGTAGGCAAAGCGCCGGCCCGGCAGATCGACCAGGCCGACCACGCGCGAGAGCTGGCCGTTCTCGTACGCGGCCGGAATGTCGGCCACCAGCTCCAGCGTGGCGGCGTTGAAGGCCTTGATGCCGCCGGGCGTGTAGTTCTGCGCCACCACCAGGCTGCCGTCGGCGCTGATGGCGCCGCCAATCGAGTTGCCCGCCTGCATCACCCGCGCCGTGATGCGCCGCGTCAGCAAGTCGACCTTGGTGAGCGCACCGTCGCGCCCGAAAACATAGGCGTAGCGGCCGTCGCGCGAGAACACCACCGAGGCGTGCGAGAGGTCGCCCAGGCCGGTCACCTGGGCCAGCAGCGTGCGCTGGCTGGTGTCGACGATGGCCAGGGTGCCGGTGGCGCGCGCCACCACCACACCCAGGTCGCCCGTGCCGCGCAATGGCAGGTCGGCGGGGGCGCCGGAAGCCCCGGCAACGCTGGCGCAGCCGCTCAGCAGCAGCGGGGTGGTGCCCAGAAGGCTCAGGCAGTGGCGGCGTTTCATGGACGGTCTTTCACAGATTCGGGGAACCCGGCGAACAGTTGCTGGGCAATCCACAGGGCATCGGCTTCGCTGAGCATGGCTTTCCAGGGCGCCATGGGCGTGCCGGGGCGGCCGTGGTAGATGGTCGCGACGATGGAGTCGAACGGCTTGTCGGCCAGGGCTTCGCGGGTGAGTGCGGGGCCCAGGCCACCGGTCAGGCGCAGGCCGTGGCACGAGCCGCAGTCCTGGCGCACCATGCGCACCAGCTCTTGCTGGCGTGGCGCGGTGGGTGGGACGGGTTGGGCATGGAGTCCGGCGGTACCGGCCAGCAAGGCCAGCCAGATACCGAGCCGGGGCAGGCCCCGCAGGGAGCTGCCGGCCTTGGGTGAGGTGCCCGCCTGTGCAAGGCGGTGCGACTGCGGCGCGTTCTTGTCGTGCATGGCCCAATATCGCTGGATTTGCCGCCATCGTCCTTGATGTTTATCAAGGACGGCAGACCCTGGCGTTTTGACAATCGAGCCATTGCCTTACAACCGTGCCCCGTTCCACATGGAAACCCCGATG
Source organism: Acidovorax soli (assembly GCF_900107605.1). Lineage (GTDB taxonomy): Bacteria > Pseudomonadota > Gammaproteobacteria > Burkholderiales > Burkholderiaceae_C > Acidovorax > Acidovorax soli. Next base: position 143,141 of record NZ_FNQJ01000005.1, read on the forward strand.
GATACCGCCTGCCCCACTTCGCTGCCCTCCCACGACAGCACTCCCGCCGCCCTTTCGGGTGGTCCTTCCAACCGGCTGGCGTCTTCCGAGTGGGGGCGGGTGACCCTGGTGGGCGCCGGGCCCGGCGATGCCGAACTGCTCACGCTCAAGGCGGCCCGCGTGCTCGCCAGCGCCGACCTGGTGCTGTATGACCACCTCGTGTCCGATGACGTGCTGCAGCATGTGGCCCCCGGCGCCGAGCGGATCTACGTGGGCAAGCAAAGCCGCAACCACACCCTGCCGCAGGAGGGCATCATCGATCTGATGGTGCGGCTGGCGCAAAGCGGCCGGTCGCTCGTGCGGCTCAAGGGGGGTGACCCCTACATCTTCGGGCGCGGCGGCGAGGAGGCCCAGGCGCTGGCCGCTATGGGCATTGCCTGCGAGACCGTGCCCGGCATCAGCGCGGCCCAGGGTGCCGCAGCGGCCACGGGTATCCCCCTCACGCACCGCGACCATTCCGCCATGCTGGTGTTTGCCACGGGCCACCTGCAGGGCGAAGAGGGCGAGCGCACCGTTGCGCTCGACTGGGCTGCACTGGCGCGGCCCCGCCAGACCGTGGTGATCTACATGGGCGTGGGCACCCTGCCCACCATCTGTGCCCAGCTCATCGCCCATGGCTTGCCCGCCAGCACACCGGCGGCGATGGTCGAGCGTGCGACATTGCCCGGCCAGCGCAGCATCGTGGGCACGCTGCAAACACTGCCCGCGCTGAGTGTGGCCCACGGCGTGCATCCGCCTGCGCTGATCATGATTGGTGAAACGGTGGCGCTGCAGGCGCAAATCGGATCGCCCATCGGGGTGTTCACCGGCTTGCCGGGGTCCCCCGACGCTGCGCCCGCACCGGCACGGGCCTGCACCGCCTGATCAGCCTGCGCGGGTCGCCACGGCGCGGGGATGGTCGAGCGCCGCTGGGATTGCCGCTGCGCACTCGGGTGCGCCAGCCCCTGGGGTGGCGTCTGCCTGCAGGGGCGAGGGGTTCCGCAGCCAGCCCCAGACGATCAGCATCTGCGCGGCGTAGTAGGTGGACAGCACCCAGAACTGCGCCATGGGCAAGGCCTGCACAAAGCGGTGGGTGGCCAGCAGTGAATCGCTCAGCATGAAAAAGCAGGCGCCCGCCGCCACCTTGCGCGCCGCGCTGCTGCCCAGCACCTGGGCGCGCCCCAGGGCCTGCGCGGCCATCAGGGCGATCACCAGCACATAGGCCGCCACCGGGCCGCGCAATGCGGCGGGCAGGCCACCGGCCCATAAAAAGGCGTACATGGCGGCGCCCACGGCCAGCGTGCCTGCCATTGCGCCGCGGTGGGCAAACCACGGCACCCCCCGGCGGAACAGGGCGATATAGGCCAGGTGCGCGCCCAGAAAGCTCACCAGGCCGGGAATGAAAAATCCGTTCCGCATCAGGAACACATCACCGGCCAGAGACAGCACCAGCGCCAGCACCATCGTGGCCCAGGGTTTTGCATCGAATTGGCTTTTGTCGCCTATGGATAAAGCATTAAATGCTATTAATATAATAGCAATGACCATCGCCAGGGGTTTGAAAAACCAGTGCCACTCGGTCCAGCCCACGGCACTGGTGGCGGTGGCCAGGGCGCCCGCTTCGATCATCAGCGCCAACAGCATGCCGATGCGCCCCTGCACCACGGCGCCCAGGGCCCATTGCACGGCCAGCAGCGCCGCGAACCAGGCCAGGTTGTGCGCCAGCGGGGCGCTGTCGGCGTGCCACAGAAATACCGAAATACCCGCGAGCAACAGCGCAAACTGCACGCAGGCAAACCAGCGCGTGGCCGGCGCCATGGCCGGGTTGAAGCGCGGCATCTGCGCGATGTCGAAGGCCGGCTTGGGAAAGCGCTCGGCCACATCGGCCGGCCGCCAGCCTGGCGGCTTGAGCCACACCCTGAGCTTGTCGCCCCAGCGGCGCGCGTGCCAGCTGTCGTGCGCCAGCCCCGCATACACCTGGGCATTGGCCCACACCGGGTCCCAGCTATCGAGCCGGCCGCGCGTGCCGTATACACATTTTTCCTGCGCGTCCTCGTCCTTGAAGGTGCCAAACAGGCGGTCCCACAGGATGAGGATGCCGCCGTAGTTCTTGTCGAGGTAGGCGTCGTTGACGGCGTGGTGCACGCGGTGGTTGCTGGGGCTGCAGAACCAGCGGTCAAACCAGCCCAGGCGCCCCACCTGTTCGGTATGCACCCAGAACTGGTAGAGCAGGTCGATGAGCGCCACCACGCCAAACACCAGCGGCGGCACGCCGGCCAGCGCCATGGGCACGTAAAAGACCCAGCCCAGCAGCGCGCCCGAGCTGGTCTGGCGCAGCGCGGTGCCGAGGTTGTAGTCCTGGCTCTGGTGGTGCACGGCGTGCGCGGCCCACAGCACGGCCGATTCGTGCCCCATGCGGTGCAGCCAGTAATAGCAGAAATCGTAGAACACCAGCGCCAGCAGCCAGCCGGGCAGGCTGGTCCAGAATGCATCGTTGCGCCACAGCGCCACCTGCTCGAACAGCGCGGTGTAGATGCCGATGCGCAGCAGCCGGGTGAACACCGCGCTGGTCTGGCTCAGAGCCCCAAGGCTGATGCTGCTCACCGCGTCGGCCAGGTGGTAGGTGTTGCGCTGGCGCCGGATGCCGACGGCCAGCTCGATGGCGATCAGTGCCAAGAATACGGGCGTGGCGAGAACGATGATCTGGCTGGGGCTCATGCCGCCGGATTCTTGCCCCAATCAGGTCAAGGCGCCTCTGGCATCAACCCTGATGATGCGTTCCACCACGCCCGTGGCCAGCCCGCCGCGTACGCCGATCAAAAAATCATGCAGGTTCACCGTGGGGTCGCAGTGCCCCGGCACCAGCCACAGCATCTGGCCCAGCGCGGGCAGCCGGGCCTGGGGGCTGTCGGCATACAGCAGGCCGTGCTCGTCGCCGCCGTTGGCATAGCGCAGGGCGCGCCCGGGCGGCAGCAGGGCCACGGTGGGCAGACCCGAGTCGATGGCGTGGCTTTTGTGCCCCGCGTCGCACACGGCATGGCTGTCACACGCCGAGATGACCTGTGTTTTCACGAAAAGCGCCTGCTCGAATGCGGGCTGGGCCGGCTCGCGCTCGTTGCGCGCGTAGTCGGCGTCCATGAACAGGAACGAGCCCGCCTGCAGTTCGCCATACACGCCACTGGCCGCTTCGTGCACCAGTGTGCCGGTGCCCGAGCCGGTGACCAGCGGCACCGGCAGCCCGGCGGCGGTGAGGAGGTCGCGCGTGTGGCGCGCGGCCTGCACGGCCGCCGCGATGGCATCGCGCCGCTCGGCCGCGCCGTGCAGGTGCTGGGCGCGGCCGTGGTAGGCATGCAGGCCGGCGAAGCGCAGCTGCGTGAGCCGCGCCACGGCCTGGGCCAGCGCCAGGGCCGGCTCGCCCGGTGGTACGCCGCAGCGGCCCTGGCCGACGTCGATCTCGACCAGCACGTCGATGCGCGCCTGCGGCGCTGCCTGGGCCATGGCCTCGGCCAGCCGCTGGATGCCCTCGGCGCTGTCCACCGCCAGCGCCAGGCGCCCGCCCTGGGCCTGCAGGCGTGCGGCCAGCCGCGCCACGCGCAGCAGCTTGGGGTGGGCGATGACCTGGTTGGTGATGGTGATGTCGCGCACGCCGCCTGCGGCCAGCGCCTCGGCCTCGGCGGTCTTTTGCACGCAGGCGCCCACGGCACCGGCGCGCTGCAGCTGCAGGGCGATCTCGGCGCTCTTGTGCATCTTGGCGTGCGGGCGCCACAGCACGCGGTGCTTGCGGGCAAAGTCGGCCATGCGCGCGATGTTGCGCTCCATGGCGTCCAGGTCCACCACCAGCGCGGGCGTGTCGAGCTGGTTTACGCGCAGGCCGATGCGGGCCTCCAGCGTCTCAGGCAGTGGCTTCATCGCGGGCGGCGTGGTCGAGGTGCTGGGTGTCGGCCCAGCCGACCAGGCTCAGGCCCTGGGGCGTCCACAGCAGGCGGTTGATGGCGGCGTTGGCCAGCTGCCAGGTGCGGGGCGCCTGGATTTCCTGGCCGGTGGCCAGGCGGTACAGCACGTCGAGCACGCCGCCGTGCGCCACCAGCACCACCTGCTCGCCGGGGTGGCGTGCGGCCAGGCGGTGCACCGTGGCGTTGATGCGCTCGCGCAGCGCGGTCAGCGATTCGCCGCCTTCGGGCGCAAAGTGCGGGTCGCGCTTGCGCCAGCGCAAGGCCTGCTCGGGCAGCGCGGTCTCGATCTCGGCAAAGGTGCGCCCCTGCAGCGCGCCAAAGCTGCGTTCGCGCAGGGCGGTCTCGGGCGTGAGTGGCGCGCCCGTGGCATCTGCCACGGCCTGGGCCGTGGCCTGCGCACGCTGCAGATCGCTGGTGTAGATGGCGGCCAGGGGCTCGTCGGCCAGGGCCCGCGCCAGCTGCCGCGCCTGCCACAAGCCGGTGTCGTTGAGGGGGATGTCGAGATGCCCCTGGATGCGGGTGTCCACGTTCCAGGCGGTTTCGCCGTGGCGAACAGCAATGATGCGGGTGGCGTTCATGGGTGCAGAGCGCCTCAGCGCGGTATTTCCAGGACGATGCGGCGCGGCCCGGCGGGTGGGGTGGGAAAGCCGTTCAGGGCCGCGTCGAACATGGCGGCGAACACGGCCGGGTTGTCGCTCCACACGCCCTCGTGCACGGCACGGGTTTCATACACCACGGTGCCGCTGGCCGCCTCGCGCAGGACCAGGCCGACCTCGCGCCGGTACAGCGTGGGAGGTGGAAAGCGCATCGACAGGCCGCCATGAAAACCGCGGCCACCGCCCCAGCCGCCCCAGCCCCAGCCGGGGCCATCCCAGTAGTCCGGATAGGCCTGGAGGTTGGTGCGGGCATGGACCTGCACGCGCAGGAACGGGGCGGCGCTGTCCTGGCGCAGGCCCACCTTGGCCAACGCCAGCCGGGCCTGTTCTTCCACGGCGTCCTGCTGGGCGCCCTGGGCCTGCTGCGACGGCAGGCGCTCGAACTGGTAGGTGGGCCGCGCCGGCGCGCGGGCGAGCTGCGAGAACGACTGCACATCGCTGTCCACCAGGCGGCTGCTGGCGCAGCCGGTCAGCCACAGCGCCGCGCACAGCAGGGGCAAAGTGATCCATTTCATGGCAGCTCCTTGAAAAAAGCGCCGGCAGCGCTGCTCCGACCTTTACTGGATGCGCAGCACCTGCAAACCGGGCAGGGCCGATGGCGCGGGGAATTCCTCGGCGTCAAACGCCTTGTCGCCATTCTCGTCGGCCACGCCCGTGGCGCGTGCGCCCTTGAAATCGTACAGTGCGCCGTCGAGCAGGTGGCTGGGCACCACGTTCTGCAGCGCGTTGAACATGTTCTCCACGCGGCCGGGGAAGCGCTTTTCCCAATCGCGCAGCATCTCGCCCACCTGCTTGCGCTGCAGGTTCTCCTGGCTGCCGCACAGGTTGCACGGGATGATGGGGAAGTTGCGGTGCTGCGCCCAGCGTGCCGTGTCCTTCTCGGCCACGAAGGCCAGCGGGCGGATCACCACATGGCGGCCGTCGTCGCTGACCAGCTTCGGCGGCATGCTCTTCATCTTGCCGCCGAAGAACATGTTGAGCAGCAGCGTCTGCAGGATGTCGTCGCGGTGGTGGCCCAGGGCGATCTTGGTGCAGCCCAGTTCGTCGGCCACGCGGTACAGAATGCCCCGGCGCAGGCGGCTGCACAGGCTGCAGGTGGTCTTGCCCTCGGGGATCAGGCGCTTGACGATGCTGTAGGTGTCCTCGTTCTCGATGTGAAACGGCATGCCGGTGCTCTTCAGATAATCGGGCAGCACATGCTCGGGAAAGCCGGGCTGCTTCTGGTCGAGGTTGACGGCGACCAGGTCGAAATGGATGGGCGCGCGGGCCTTGAGCTTGAGCAGGATGTCGAGCAGCGCATAGCTGTCCTTGCCGCCCGACATGCAGACCATGACCTTGTCGCCCTCTTCGATCATGTTGTAGTGCACGATGGCCTTGCCCACTTCGCGGCACAGGCGTTTTTCGAGCTTGTGCGTTTCGCGCTCGATCTTGAAGTCGGCCGGCGCGCGGGCCGGTTCCGCCACCGCCGTTGCGGCTTCCTCGCCCGTCCAGGCGTTGCTGTCGATTGCATTCATTGCGTTCACCACTGTCCTGTTTCCATGCGGATCGCCACTTCGCAGTCGTCAAAAATTTCGAGCTTGGCGATTTTCACGCGCACGCCGCACACGCCGGGCAGCTGCATCAGCCGCTGGGCCAGCTTGCCGATCAGGCTCTCCAGCAGGTTCACATGCTCGGCCGTGCACTCGTCGATGATGATCTGGCGCACCTTGCGGTAGTCGAGCACATGCGCGATGTCGTCGTCGTGCGGCGCCAGCGGCTGCGCGCCCAGGCTCAGCTCGGCATCGACCTGGATGGGCTGGGGCGCGTTTTTCTCGTGCGCGAGGATGCCCAGGTTGGCATCGAAGCGCAGCCCGGTGAGGGTCAGGGTCTGGAGACCGGTGGCTTGGTTCATGGTATTGGGGCTGAGCATGCGCTCACATCAGGGAAAAGTCGCGCTCGAACTTCATCAGGTGCTGGCCACCGTCGACCAGCAGCGTGGTACCGGTGATCGACCGGTTTTCCAGCGCAAACCGCACGGTGGCGGCCACATCGTCGGCGGTGGACGAGCGGCCCAGCGGGCTCAGCGCGTGCAGACGGGCAAACTTCTCGTCGCTCAGCATGTGGCTGGTGAGCGTAAGGCCAGGCGCCACGCCCACCACCCGCACGCGCGGCGCCAGCGCCAGCGCCAGCATGGTGCCGGCGGCTTCGAGCGCGGCCTTGGAGAGCGTATAGCTCAGGAAATCGGGGTTCTGGTTCCAGAGCTTCTGGTCCAGCAGGTTGACCACGGCGCCGTGCGCGTCGGCCTCGCCCGCAGCGGCGCGGTCCTGCAGATGCCGGTGCAGGGCCTGGGCCAGCACGATGGGCGCGCCGGTGTTGCTGCGCAGGTGCTGCTCCAGCGCGGCAAAACCGAAGGTCTGGGCATCGTCGTGCTCGAACAGCGAGGCACTGTTGACCACTGCATCCACGCTGCCAAAGTGGTTGATCACCCGGGGCAGCAGGGCGCGCACCGCGGCCTCGTCAGAGAAATCCGCATCAAAATGGGCGCTGGTACCTGCCAGTTCTGCGCAAGCAGCTGCGGTATCGATAGCGTCCTGGGCCGACGCGCGGTAGTGCACCGCCACCTGCCAGCCGCCAGCCGCCAGCGCCAGCGCAATGCTGCGGCCCAGGCGCCGGGCGGCGCCCGTCACCAGAACCGTGCGCGGTCGGGGAGAAATGGACATGTGGGGGACAATGCGGGCCGTGACAAAAACACCCGACAGTTTAACGACCGCCCTGCAAACCCACATCGCCCAGGCCATTGCCGCCGCGGGCGGCTGGATCGGGTTCGACCGCTTCATGGCGCTGGCCCTCTACACCCCCGGCCTGGGCTATTACGCCAACGATTCCACCAAATTCGGCGCCATGCCCGGGTCGGGCAGCGACTTCGTGACCGCACCCGAGATGACGCCGCTGTTCGGCCAGACGCTGGCCGTGCAGGTGGGCGAGGCCCTGGCGCACACTGGCACCCACGAGGTCTGGGAGTTCGGCGCGGGTTCGGGCGCACTGGCGCTGCAGCTGCTCGACACGCTGGGCGACCAGGTGCAGCGCTACACCATCGTCGACCTGTCGGGCAGCCTGCGCGCGCGCCAGCAGGCCAAACTGGTGGCCCATGCGCACAAGCTGCGCTGGGTGGATGCGCTGCCCGAACAATTCAGCGGCGTGGTGGTGGGCAACGAGGTGCTCGACGCCATGCCCGTGCAATTGCTGGCCCGCCACGGCGGACAAGAGAGCGGGCGGTGGCACGAGCGCGGCGTGGTGGTGGCCGAGGACGGCAGTTTTGCCTGGGCCGACCGCCCCACCGACCTGCGCCCGCCCATAGCCATCGAAGGCCCGCAGGACTACCTGACCGAGATCCACGCCCAGGGCGAAGCCTTCATCCGCACCCTGGCCGACCGGCTGGAGCGCGGCGCCATCTTCCTGCTGGACTATGGTTTTGGCGAGGGCGAGTACTACCACCCCCAGCGCCACATGGGCACCGTGATGTGCCACCAGGGCCATCTGGCCGACTGCGACCCGCTGGTGGCCGTGGGCCTGAAGGACATCACTGCCCATGTCAATTTCACCGCCATGGCGCTGGCGGCGCAGGAGGCAGGGCTCGACGTGCTGGGCTACACCACGCAGGCGCACTTTCTGATCAACTGCGGTTTGCTGCCGAAAATGGAGCTTTTGCCGCAATCAGAACGTGCACTGGCGGCCAAATTGATCATGGAACACGAGATGGGCGAGCTGTTCAAGGTGCTGGCGCTCGGCAAGGGCGAGCCGTGGGAGCCGCTGGGCTTTGCGCGCGGCGACCGCTCGCACAGGCTATGAAGCAGGCCTTGCCATGATCCGCTGGCTTATCGTTGTCTTCCTGGCGCTGGTGTTCATCAACGGCCTCTCGCCCTGGCTACAGCGCATGGGGCTGGGCCGGCTGCCGGGCGATTTTCGCTTCCGGCTGTTCGGGCGCGACTGGTTCATTCCGCTGGCCAGCACGGTGCTGCTGAGTTTTGTGCTCAGCCTGGCGGTGAAGTGGCTTTGAAGCGCAACTTTGCTGCGCCTTGAATTTCGCGGCCTGTGGCCCGATGTCCCAAAGACACTGCCCTGAAAGCCCCGCCATGACCGAAGCACTGCACATCGTCTGCCCCCATTGCCACACCACCAACCGCGTTCAGCAGGCCCAACTGGCCAGCGCGCCCGATTGCGGCAGTTGCCACCAGCCGCTGTTCACGGGTGCGCCGCTGGCGCTCGATGCGGCCAGCTTTGCCAAGCATGTGCAGCGCAGCCATATCCCGGTGCTGGTCGATTTCTGGGCGCCCTGGTGCGGCCCCTGCCGCCAGATGGCTCCGGCGTTTGCCCAGGCCACCCGCGAGCTGGAACCCCAGGTGCGCCTGGCCAAGCTCGACACCGAGGCGCATCCGCAGGTGGCCGCGCCCTACAACATCCGCAGCATTCCGACCATGGTGCTGTTCCAGGGCGGGCGCGAGCTGGCGCGCATTTCGGGCGCGCTGGGCGCGGCCGACATCGTGCGCTGGGTGCGTTCGGTGCAGGCCTGATCAGGCGCTGGGCACCGGCACCAGCCCTGGCCAGGCCGCCACGGCCTGCACGCGTGCAGCGTGGATCATTTCACCCACTTTTTGCCCTGTAACGCCCGATTCTGCAGCGCGGGCCGCTACCACACTGGTAGCAACCGACTGCACCGCAAGCAGCGCCTCGCGCAGCCGCTGGCGCTGCGGGTAGGGCGCTTCTTCAAACCCCAGGCGCCCGCGCGCATCGCATTCGCAGGCCAGCAGGATGTCGTCAAAGCGGGCCGGCTTGCGGATGCCGTCGCAGCGCTCGATCAGGCGCACCAGGGCGGCCGCACCCAGGTCCCCGCTGCGGTGGATGTTGCCGTGCTCACGCGCCACCACGTCGGCCGTTTCGCGGCATTCGGTGGGTACGCGCAGGCGCTCGCACAGGCCTTGGAGGAGTTTTGCGCTGCGCTGCTCGTGGCCGATGTGGCGCGGCAGCATGTCGGCCGGCGTGGTGCCCTTGCCCAGGTCGTGCACCAGGCAGGCAAAGCGCACGGTGAGCGGCGCCTGCAGCCGCGCCGCCATGTCCAGCACCATCATCAGGTGCACGCCGGTGTCCACCTCGGGGTGGTATTCGGCCCGCTGGGGAACGCCCCACAGGCGGTCCACCTCGGGCAGCACCACGGCGAGGGCGCCGCAGGCGCGCAGCACCTCGAACATGCGCGAGGGCTGTTCTTCCGTCAGCCCGCGCGAGAGCTCCTGCCAAACGCGCTCGGCCACCAGGTGGTCTGCCTCGCCGTGCGCCACCATGGAGCGCATCAACGCCATGGTTTCGGGCGCCACGGAAAAATCGGTGAAGCGGGCCGCGAAGCGCGCCACGCGCAGGATGCGCACCGGGTCGTCGTGGAAGGCGTCGGTCACATGGCGCAGCACGCGCTGTTCCAGGTCGCGGGCGCCCCCATAGGGATCAAACAGCGCTTCAGCGCTTGAGCCATCTGTGCTGCTCGCGATCGCATTGATCGTGAGGTCGCGGCGCGAGAGGTCTTCCTCCAGCGTCACATCGGGCGAGCTTTGCACCACGAAGCCGCGGTAGCCGCGCCCGCTCTTGCGCTCGGTGCGCGCCAGCGCGTATTCCTCGCGCGTCTCGGGGTGCAGGAAGACGGGGAAGTCGCGCCCCACGGGCAGGTAGCCCAGGTCGATCATCTGCCGGGGCGTGGCGCCCACCACCACCCAGTCGTGGTCGTTCACGGGCCGGCCCAGCAGCTTGTCGCGGACGGCACCGCCCACCATGTAGATTTGCATCGGCGTAGTTTAGGACCTGCCCCCGGCCGTATATTCCAGCCCACCATGTCCCTTGCGTCCGACCTCACCATTGCCCAGCTCAACCCCGACGGCAGCGTGCCCGTGCCCGCTGCGCCCGATGCCGCCGCCAACGCGGCCGCCGCCGCCCTGCAGCGCGAGGCGCAGTTCGAAACCCTCAAGGCCAAGGTGGACGACCTGCAGGAGATCCTGGCCAAGCCGCTCAGCGAAATCCTGGCCGACCGTGACAAGTTCAAGGAGGCCGCGGCCGCCTGGGACGCCTTCGGTGCCATGTGGATGCTGTCGCAGCGCGCCATGAAGCGCGTGGCGCTGGACCTGGCCGCGCAGCAGGGCGTGGGCGAAGAGGAAGTGGTGGCGCGCGCGCTGGCCTGTGCCAACGCGGTGCTCAACGCGGAAGAGGAAGACCTGGGCGGCACGATGGCCCCGGCCCAGCTGGCGCACATCGCGCGGCACAGGCTGTTTTTGCGCAAGCAGTTCCGATAACGGGCCCGTCAGCGCCGCAACCGGTAGGGTTCTTCAAAATCCAGAAAGTCCTTCTCGGCCAGGGCCTCGTCAATCCACACCTTCACGCCGGGCAACTCGCGCACCCGTTGCACATAGGCGGCGATGTGCGGCGGCACCGGCAGGCCGTAGGTGGCCAGGCGCATGCACACCGGGGCGTAGAAAGCGTCGGCGATGGTGAACTGGCCGAACAGCATCGGCCCGCCATATTGCGCGAGCAGGCCGGTCCACATCTCGACCAGGCGCTGCACGTCGGCGCGCACGGCCGCCTTGTCGCGCCAGAGCAGGGCGCCGGTGTCGGGCAAGCTGGCCTCGATGTTCATCGGGCAGGCGCCGCGCAGGGCGGTGAAGCCGCTGTGCATCTCGGCGCAGACGCTGCGGGCGCGGGCGCGGGCCGCCTTGTCCTGGGGCCAGAGCTGCTTTTCGGGGTAGGTTTCGGCCAGGTACTCGGCAATGGCCAGCGTGTCCCACACCACCAGATCGCCATCGACCAGCACCGGCACCTTGCCGGTGGGGCTGACAGTGCCGACGGTGCGCTTGAACTCCGAGCCGGCCTCGAAGCTGTCGAAGCGCACGCGCACTTCCTCGAACACAATGCCCGCCTGGCGCAGCAGCACCCAGGGGCGCATGGACCAGGACGAGTAGTTCTTGTTGCCGATGTAGAGCTGGATCATGGTGCACCTTTCTTTTGAAACTGAAGCGCCGTCACCTGTCAGAAGGCCGCAGAGCAGGCCACATCAGGGATGTGTTCCTCATACCGGCCAGACCACGCCGTTGTCGTTCAGGATGGCATCGAGCGGCAGGTCGAACGCGTCGGGCTCGAAGTCGTCGAGGTAGCCGTGGGTGAAGCCCAGGCCCACGGTGAATGGCCTGGGTTGCAGCGTGGCCAGGGTGCGGTCGTAAAAGCCGCCGCCATAGCCCAGCCGGTAGCCGCCCGGCGCATAACCCACGCAGGGCACGAACAGCAGCGTGGGCACGATCATCTCGGTGTCCTTGGGCTTGGGAATGCCGTAGGCGTCTTCTTCCATGGGGCAGCCGGGGTGCCAGGCGTGGAAGGTGAGCGTCTTGTGCTGCTTGTTCACCACCGGCAGGCCGATGCGCCGGCGCAGGGGCTCGTCCAGCAGCTCGCCGTCTTCCTTCCAGCGGTGCAGGGCGGGCAGGGGGTCGAACTCGCCCTTGATGGGCCAGTAGGCGCCGATCACGGTGTCGGGCCGGTTCACCAGCCAGATGCGCATGACTTGCTGCAACAGGTCGGATCGCTGTAGGCGGTCGGGCAAATTGAGGCGTTCTTGTATCAATGCGCGCCGAAGGGCTGCTTTGTCCATCAGATAATTCCCCCATGCATTTACTCAGAGCCATTCTGACACCCCTTGTGGCCGCTGCCGTGCTGGCCACTGCTGCGCCCCTGGTCCAGGCGCAAAACCGTGGCGACGACACCCTGCTGGAGATGCAGCAGGCCTTCCGCAAGGGCGACCGCAAGAAGCTCGAACAGCTGCTGCCCGCCGCGCGCGGCCATGCGCTGGAACCCTGGGCTGCCTATTGGACGCTGAAGGCGCGTCTGGACGAGGCCGCACCGCAGGAGGTGCAGGCCTTTTTGCAGCGCTATGCCGGCAGCTACCAGGAAGACCGCCTGCGCAATGACTGGCTGCTGCTGCTGGGCCAGCGGCGCGACTGGTCGCAGTTTGCCGAGCACCATCCGCAATACCGCATGTCGGACGACCGCGAGGTGCGCTGCTACGCCCTGCTGATCGACCAGATCAAGGGCACGGCACCCGCCAGTGCTGCCGATGATGTGCGCCGCACCTGGTATTCGCTGCGCGATGCGGACGACGGCTGCACCCACGCGGCCAGCGAGTTATACAGCGACAAGAAGCTCAGTGCGCTGGATGTGTGGCGCAAGGCGCGCCTGGGCATAGAGGCCAACCGCATGCGCGTGGTGCGCAATGCCGTGGAAATTGTCGCGCCCGATGCCCTGCCCCAGCTGCGCGATGTGTTCGACTCGCCCACCAAATACCTGCTCGGCCGCGCCACCGTGCGCGGCAAGATGCACCAGGAGCTGGTGGTGCTGGCCCTGGTCAAGCTGGCCACCGGCGACCCGCAGGCCGCCGCCAACCTGCTGGACGCCAAATGGGGTGTGCAGCTGTCGGCCGAAGAGCGCAACTGGGTCTGGGGCGTGATCGGCAAGCAGGCCGCGCAAAAGCTCTCGCCCGATGCCATGGCGTATTTCGCCAACGTGGCCCGCGACAGCGACCTGAACGACGATACCCTGGGCTGGAAGGCGCGCGCCGCCTTGCGTGCCGGCCAATGGAAGGTGGTGCGCAAGACCATCGACGCCATGGGCGACGACACCCGCCAGGAAAGCACCTGGGTGTACTGGAAAGCCCGCGCCCTGCTGGCCGCCAGGCCCAGCGAAGCCGAGCGCGCCGAAGCACGGCAATTGCTGGAGGGCATTGCCGGCACTCGCGGTTTTTATGAGCAGCTGGCCCTGGAAGAGCTGGGCCAGCGCATTGCCACGCCGCCCGCGCCGGCGCCGCTCACCGCCGAGGAAAAAGCCGCTGCGCGCGCCAACCCGGGGCTTAACCGGGGCCTGTACGCCATCTTGTTGGGCCTGCGCAGCGAAGGCGTGCGCGAGTGGAACTACACCACCAACCTGCACACCCCCGGCGGCATGGCCGACCGCGAACTGTTGGCCGCAGCCGACTTTGCCTGCCAGCGCGAGGTGTGGGACCGCTGCATCAACACCAGCGAGCGCACCAAGGCCGTGACCGATGCGGCGCAGCGCTTTCCCACGCCGTTTCGCAACACCGTGGTGGAGCGCGCCCAGGGCATAGGTCTCGACCCGGCCTATGTCTACGGCCTTATCCGCCAGGAAAGCCGCTTCGTGATGGATGCCCGCTCGGGCGTGGGCGCCTCGGGCCTGATGCAGGTGATGCCCGCCACCGCGCGCTGGACGGCCAGGAAGATCGGCCTTGCCAACTTCACGCCCGACCAGATCTCCGATCGCGACACCAACATCACCATCGGCACGGCCTACCTCAAGCTGGCACTCGACGACTTCGCCGGCTCCATGCCCATGGCCGCCGCCGCCTACAACGCCGGCCCCGGCCGCCCGCGCAGCTGGCGCAACGGCCCGGTGCTCGATGCCGCCATCTGGGCCGAAAACGTGCCTTTTGCCGAGACGCGCGATTACGTCAAGAAGGTGCTGGCCAACACCACCAACTACGCGGCCTTGCTGACGGGGCAGCCGCAGTCGCTCAAGAGCCGGCTGGGCACGGTGGGGCCGCGGGAGAGTGCGGAGCCGGAGGCGAACAAGGAGCTTCCTTGAGGTCTTTTTAGGCTCTGGTGCTTGTTTATCAGGCGCTGGTTGCTATTGTTTTGATGGTTTGTAGTGTGCCTTGGTTGAGGGCGGAGGCCGGGTTTCGGCCCGGCGGCCGCCTCACTTTTCTTTGCTTCGCCAAAGAAAAGTAAGCAAAAGAAAGGCGACCCACAGCCTGCGACCCCTTCGGGGCAGACCTGCGTCGGTGCGGTTGCGGGGTGCGCCGTGGAACTCGCTACGCGCTGGCGCGCTGCGCTCGGACAGCCACGGCGAGTCAGATAACGAGGCATGGGCGCTTCGACGCCCATGCTCACCCCGCAACCGCCCCGCCGCAGGCGCAGCCAGATGGGGGTGAACAACCCAACAGCCCCACGGGCCATCGCTGCGCTTGGCCCCAATCTCGCGGGCGCAAGCGCCTCGCGCCTCACGCTGCACAGGCTGGGCCGAGCGCAGCGATGGCCCGAAGGGATGTTTGCTCCGGTTCCCTTCAGGCTGCGCCGAGGAGCGCAGCGGCCAGCGGATCAGGGCTCGCGATTGTCTGAGCGCAGCGAGTTCGAGCGAGACCCCGCTGAACGCGAGCACCGCAGGTTGCCCGCAGCGAAGCGAAGGGACGCAGCCTGTAGGGTCGCCTTTTCTTTGGTGGCTTTCTTTTGGCGAAGTAAAAGAAAGCCACTGCGCCGCCGGGCGCACACCCCGGCCCCCGCCCCATGCAAAGGCATAGCACCAACTATCAAAACAATAGCAACCAGCGCCTGATAAATAAGCACCGAAGCCCAAAAGCCAGACCAGCAGGCAGGCCAACCGAACCCACCACCCTCAAAGATTCACCAACCACTCCCCCTCCCGCCGCGCTGCCCCCGACCGCACCAGCTCATCCATCAACCCCTCCAGCCACTCGCCTTGGCCGCGATCATTGAAATGCCGCTGGTGCATGGCGCCGAAGTAGGGCGTGGCGTCCGTCCAGGCGCGCAGTTCGGACACGGGGATGCGCTGCCACTCCAGCAGCTTGTATTTCAGCAGTACCTTGGCGGCATAGAGCGCGTGCTTGCCAGGGTTGCTGGCAAAGCCGTCAAGCCGCTTGCGCGCCACGGCGAGTGCGCGGGGCGCGTCGGCAAACACCGGTCCATGGCCCGGAATCACGGTGCGCGGCGCCAGGCGCTCGATGAGGTCCAGCGTGGCGGCCACGTCGGCAAAGGCGCTGTCGCCCTCCAGCTCGGGAAAGACCACGCCGAAGCCGTTTTCCCACAGCGCGTCGGCCGAGATCAGGAGGCGGTCTTGCGGCTCGAACAGCACCACCGAATGCGTATCGTGCCCCGGCGCGGCATGCACCTGCCAGGGTTTGTCGCCCAGCAGCGTGGTGGTGCCTGGCTGCAGCACGCTGTCGTAGCGAAAGGGCGGGCATTCCTGGCCGGTGGGGGTGTAGCTCAGCGCATAGGCGTCCCAGTCGCGCACATGGGCGGCCTGCCCGGGCGGGATGGATGTCTCCACCCACGGCCAGGCCTGCTGCAGCGCGGCGTTGCCGCCGCAGTGGTCGCTGTGCAGGTGGGTGTTGAGGATGCGGTCGAGCGCACGGTTGCCCAGCGCGCCCTGCACCAGCGCCACCATCTGGTCGGCGTGGCTGCAGTAGCCGGTGTCCACCAGTGCAGTGTCGCGCTGACCGATGAACAGGATGTTGTTGGCCGACAGCCAGCCGCGCTCGAACACCGTTATTTCGACTGGCAGCGCAGGTGGAGTAGGCGTCATAAGCTGTGAAAATCAAATATTTTGGCGGGTGCGACCGGGGACGGTGGTCGCCCCGCCGCTCAGGAGGTGGTCCTCAGCTCGCGCCGCAGTATCTTGCCCACATTGCTTTTGGGCAGCTCGTCGCGGAACTCGATGTACTTGGGGCGTTTGTACCCGGTCAGGTTGGCGTGGCAGAAATTGGCCACCTGGTCCTCGGTCAGAGCGGGGTCGTTCTTGATCACGAAGATCTTGATGGACTCGCCCTGCATGGCGTCGGGAATGCCGATGGCAGCGCATTCCACCACGCCGGGGCACAGGCTGATGACCTGCTCCAGTTCGTTCGGAAACACGTTGAAGCCGCTCACCAGGATCATGTCCTTCTTGCGGTCGATGATGCGCGTGTAGCCCTGCGCGTCCATGGTGCCGATGTCGCCCGTGCGCATGAAGCCGTCGGCCGTGAAGGCCAGGGCGTTCTCCTCGGGCTGGTTGTAGTAGCCCGTCATCACGTTGGGGCCGCGGATGCAGATCTCGCCCGACTCACCCTGCGCCAGGCTGTTGCCGGCGTCGTCCTTGATGGCGATGTCGATGCCGGGCAGGGGCAGGCCGATGGTGCCGCTGAACGCGGTGTTGGTCACGGGGTTGTTGGTGCCGATGGCGCAGGTCTCGCTCATGCCCCAGCCTTCGATCATGGTGCTGCCGGTGACCTGCTGCCACTGCCTGGCCGTGCCTTCACTTGCGGCCATGCCGCCGGCCTGCGAAACGCACAGGTGCGAAAAGTCGACCGACTTGAACTGCGGGTTCTGCAGCAGTGCGTTGAACAGCGTGTTCACGGCGGGCAGCATGTGGAAGGGGCGCTTCTTGAGCACCTCGACGAATTTGGGAATGTCGCGCGGGTTGGGGATCAGCGTGAGGCTGGAGCCTTGGCGTATGGCCAGCAGGCACAGCGTGAGCGCGAAGATGTGGTACAGCGGCAGCGCCGCGATGCTGTTGGCGCGGCTGACGTCGCCCACCTTCGACAAGGCGGGTGTGAACCAGGCCTCGGCCTGCAGCGTGGCGGCCACGATATTGCGGTGGGTCAGCACCGCGCCCTTGGACAGGCCCGTGGTGCCGCCCGTGTACTGCAGGAAGGCGATCGAGTCGAGCGTTGCCTGGCTGGGCGCCAGCGTGCGGCGCTCGCCCAGCGCCAGTGCCTTCCTGAAGCTGACGACCTTGCGGCCATTGGAAAGCGGCAGTTCGTAGGCGGGCACCATCTTGGCGAGATGCCGCACGGCAAAGGTGATCCAGGGGCCGTAGACCGCGCCCAGCAGATCACCCATGGACGCCATCACCACCTGCTGCACGGCGGTGTGCTCGACGATTTCGCTCAGAGTGTGGGCGAAGTTCTCCAGGATCACGATGGCCGTGGCGCCCGAATCCTTGAGCTGGTGCTCCAGCTCGCGGGCGGTGTAGAGCGGGTTCACGTTGACGCAGGTGTAGCCGGCGCGCAGCACGGCGGCCATGGTCACGCCAAACTGCGGCACGTTGGGCAGCATGATGGCCACGCGCGCGCCGGGCTCCAGCCCCAGGCCCTGCAGGTAGGCACCCAGGGCCGCCGAGAGGCGGTCGAGTTCGCCGTAGGACATCCACTGGTCCATGCAGACCGAAAAAGGGCTCGACGCGTGCTTGCGAAAGGATTCTTCCAGCAGGTGCGCCACCGAGCGGTATTGCTCTGGCTGCACATCGTGGGGAACCCCGGGGGGGTAGCTTTTGAGCCAGATCTTTTCCATGCGGTGTCCTCGGGTGCTCCGGTAGGGAAGGCTAGTACTGCAACCCGGAAGTGGCGGAACACAATGAAATCGATGCATTCGCTCGCAGGGCAAGGCGCAAACCACAGCCATAGCCGTAGCTATGGCGAGGATTTGCAACGCCGCCATGCGGGCGAAGGCGCGATTTCATGTTTCGAAACTTCCGGGTTGCCGTACTAAATTGTGGGAGCGGGGCAGGGGCCCGGCTACCGGGCTTGTCCTAGGGTGCGTGCCAGCTCCGTCCCGCAGGCGACAGGGCCGTGGCATGGGCGCTGCAGTGGCGCTGCATCGGCGGAAAGTGCGTGCCGCACCCAGCGCAAGCCTTCCCGGGGCAGGCAGCACAATGCGTGCTCCTTCCTTGCAACCCCCGAATCCATGAACGCACGCTGGCAGCAAGCCGTGGTTTTCTTCAACACCTTGGCCACGATCGCCTGGCTGGCATGGCAGTGGCCCCGCTCGCCGCTGACCGCACTGGCGGGCGTTGCCGCCGCACTGGCCTTGTTCGGGCTGGTGCTGGGGCTGCAGTTCGCGACCATGCTGCGCGTGAACCGCTCGGACCCCGTGCCACGGCCGTCATGGGGGCAGCTGGTCACGGCCTGGTGGGCCGAGGCGCGCCTGGCGCTGGCGGTGTTTGGCTGGCGCCAGCCCTTTCGCCACAGCGCCGTTCCCGACTGGCTGCCGCCCCTGGCACCCAACCAGCGGGCCGCGCGCCGGGGCGTGGTGCTGGTGCACGGCTTCCTGTGCAACCGGGGTTTCTGGCTGCCGTGGATGGCGGCGCTGCGCGAGCGCGGCCATGCTTTTGTGGCGGTGACGCTGGAGCCGGCCTTTGGCTCGATCGACGACTACGCGGCCACCATCGACGCTGCCGTGCGGCGCGTGCAAGAGGCCACCGGCATGGCGCCTGTGGTAGTGGGCCACAGCATGGGCGGGCTGGCGGCCCGCGCCTGGTTGCGCTCACTGGCGGCAGGCAGCGCCACCGCGCGCGTGCACCGGGTCATCACGCTGGGCACACCGCATGGTGGCACCTGGGCGGGGCGTTTCAGCAGTTCGGTCAACGGCCAGCAGATGGCGCTGGGCGGTGCATGGGTGCAGCAGCTGCAGCAGGGCGAGCCGGCTGCCCGTGCAGCCTTGTTCACCTGCTGGTATTCGAACTGCGACAACATCGTTTTTCCGGCGGGTACGGCCATGTTGGCGGGGGCGGACAACCGGTTGGTGCAGGGGGTGGCGCATATGCAGATGGCGTTTCACCCTTTGGTCATGCGGGCTTGCCTGGAGGAGATGGGGCGGGGTGATTTGGGGTAATTTGCGGCTCTGAAGCTTGTTTATAAATCGCTGACGGCTATTGTTTTAGTAGTTGATGTTGTGCTTTTTCTGGGGGCGGGGGCCGGGTCTCGCCCCGGCGGGCGCCTCACTTTCTTTTGCTTCGCCAAAAGAAAGTAAGCAAAGAAAAGGCGACCCTGCTGTCTGCGACGGGTTTTTGGGGTCAGAGCCCCAATTCACCGAGCCTATGGCTCGCCCCGAAGGGGTGCGGTGC
>NZ_FNQJ01000009.1 GCF_900107605.1 Acidovorax soli
GTCACTCTGTCTTCTGGCTGCAAGTGCTCGTATCTCGTTCCCATTTGCGTACATTACCCTCGGTGAGGGTGTTGCACTTCAGATTTGAGACCGCCCGTTTATAAAATGTGCGCAATAGCCCGATTTGATTCAAAAATAGTTCGGGGCATCCAGCGGCCGGAGCCCCCATCAATCCGTCGAAATCACCCGCTGCCCATCGGCTTGGGCGGACTGGCGCCGCACATACTTGAACGTGCCCGTGGCCTGGCTGCAGACACGGCCTTCGGCGTCGAACACCGTGCCTTCGACAAAAGCGATGCTGGCGGTACGGTGGATCAGCCGCCCCTTGGCCACCAGCGGCCCACGCGCGGGTTGCATGAAGCTGGTCTTCATCTCGATGGTGACCACGCCAAAGTCGGGCGTATCACTGCGCGCCGCCGTGGCCAGGGCCACATCCAGCAAGGCCATCGTCGCGCCGCCGTGGGTCACGCCAAATGAGTTCAGGTGCTCGGAGAGCGCTTCGTAATGCAACTCGGATTCGCCCCCCGCCATGCGGTGCAGTCTGAAACCGAGATGGCTGACAAAGGGGATATCGGCACCAAAATTCAACACAGGCAACTCCAGGGTTTAAGAAAAGACACAAAGAATAGCCCTTGTGCCGCAGCGGCAACATGGGCGGCCAGCATGGGCACATGGCCCCTGGGGCCGTCCACCGCAGCACGGCACCGGTCCAGCCAGCAAGGCCGTCTGCACCGAACACGCCACCCTCGAAAAGGCAGCGCCCGCAGGCTCAGCCACCGGTGACCACGCTCACCCCGCCATCCACCGCCAGCCACTGGCCGGTGATGTGCTTGCCCGCGTCCGAGGCATACAGGGCGCACAGGCCCTTGAGGTCTTCGTCGTCCCCCAGGCGGCCCAGCGGTGCATGGGCAGCCAGCGCCTCTTCGCCCATGGCCTTCAGGGTGCCCACCGTCATCCGGCTGGGGAAAAACCCCGGGCAGATGGCGTTGACGCGGATGTTGTACTTGCCCCATTCGGCGGCCAGCGCCCGCGTGAAATTGATGACCGCGCCCTTGGACGTGTTGTAGGCAATGGTGTTCATGCCGCTCGGGTTGCCACCCAGGCCCGCGATGGATGCCACGTTGATGATGCTGCCGCTGCGCCGCGCAATCATGTTGTGCTTGGCAATGTGCTGGCTCAGGATGAAGTAGCCGCGCACGTTGAGGTTCATCACCTTGTCCCAGGCATCGACCGGGTGGTCTTCGGCGGGCGCACCCCAGGCAGCGCCGGCATTGTTGACCAGGATGTCCACATCGCCCATGCGCTGCAGGGTTTCGTCGGCCAGGCGGCGGATGTCGGCCTCTTGCGCGCAGTCTGCGGCGATCCAGCGCGCATCGATGCCGGCGGCCTGCAGTTCAGCCGTGGCCTCTTCCAGGTCCGACGCCTTGCGCGAACTCAGCATGATCCGGGCACCGGCTTCCCCCAGCGCGTGCGCCAGCTGCAGGCCCAGCCCGCGCGACCCCCCGGTGACAAGGGCCGTCTTGCCGGTAAGGTCAAACAATTGTTGGATGGTGCGGGTCATGTCTTGTCTCCTGTTTTGAAAGGGGTCTCTGCCAGCAAGCGGTCCGGCAATGCACAGCGCTGCATTGTGCGTGGGCAAGGCAACAGAATCTGTCGCCTGGGCGATTGGCAACCACCCCACCGAGCCCAACCATGTGCCGGTGCCAGGCTCGCGGGCCCTGCGAGGTGCAGCACTGGCGGGGCTCGCCTCGATTCGTCGCCACAGGCAAGGCTGACCGGTTGAATGGGCCGCCCGGCGCGCCATGCGTTGCCGGGCCATTCATCAGGGCAAAAATAGCGTGCAGGGCGCTACTGCAAAGCGCCTGAAGCCCTTCATTGCGAAGCCCAAAAACCCGGCAAAACCTGCGTTACAGCCAACCACACGGTGTTGTATGGTGTGGGTCGGATTCAGTGACCCGAGGCGCCCATGAACTCTGTCGATGACCACCCGCGCAGCCTTGCGGTTGCCGTGGGCCTGGTGGTATTGCTTGTCGTGTATGGCTCGCTGTACCCCTTCCAATGGAACCTCTCCAGCCCGCAGGCCTTTATCTGGCGTGGCCGCGTCGGCCTGGTGGATCTGGTCGAGAACATCGTCTTGTTTCTGCCGCTGGGTGCGCTGCTGGGTTGGGCCGCGCAGGGCCGCCCGCGCAGGTTGTTCATTTTTGCCACCTGGTGGGTGGTGGCGCTGGTGCTGGCAAGCGTGCTGCAATGGCTGCAGAAATACCTGCCTCGCACCCCGGCCCTGTCAGATGTGATCTTCAACATGGCGGGCTACACGCTGGGCTGGGTCGCCGGGTTTGCCGCGCGATGGCGCGTGGGGCACTTGTTGCGCCGGCACCAGGGCTGGGCCGATGCAGACCGGTACACGCTGGTGCTGATCGCCCTGTGGTGGGTGGCCGAGCTGTATCCGCTGATTCCCACACTGGATGTCTCGTCGGTGGCGCATAACATCAAGTCCCTGTGGCAGCAGGACATGTGGCAGCCACGGCGCATGCTGTTGCATGTGGGCATGGCGGTGATGGGCTTGTCGGCCGTGGCACACCTGGCCCGCAGCGCCCACCTGGCGCACCGCGCGCGGGCATCGGCCCTGGCGGCGGCGATGGCGCTACTGGCCGGCAAGTTCGTGGTCGTGGGCCAGTCACCCGGCCTGGCCGTGGTGCTGGGCATCGGGGGCGGCTGGTTGCTGTGGCGCTGGATAGACACCTGGGCGCCCGGGAGGCGCTGGGCCGCAGCGGCATGGGCATCCCTGGCCACCTATCTGCTCGACGCCCTCTGGCCTTGGGCGTGGCGCACGCCACCGGACGACATGGCCTGGATGCCTTTTGCATCGTCGCTCTCGACCTGGGTGCAATCTGCCATCACGGCGCGCGCGTTGGAATGCCTGTGCTTTGGCGCCATGCTCTGGAGCACGGTGCGCAACGGGGCCTTGCTGACAGGCATGACCCTCTGCACGGCAGTGCTCGCTTTGGCTTGCGAATGGACGCAGCGCTACTTGCCCACCCGCACGGCCGAAATCACGTCGGTGCTGCTGGCCGTGGGCATGGGTTGGCTGCTATCGGCTTGCACCCCGGCGCGCGGTACGCGCAGGGCCGCGGTGTGAGCGTTGCCCTAAAACGCTTCTTCGCTGAGCGCGGCGCAGGTGGCATCGCGGCGGTTCACCACATTGAGCCAGGCACCAATCTTCGGCAGTTCGTAATGGTAGAAATAGCGTGCAGCGCCCATTCTCCCTGCGCTAGAAGCTACTGAAAGCGCAGCATCCGCACGCAGCGTGGCCATTGCCACATCCAGCCAGGTCCAGGCCAGCACCGTATGGCCAAAGGCCTGCATGTAGGGCACGGCGTTGGCCAGGGCCTCCGCCGGGTTGCCGGTGGCCCAGGCGGCCTGCGTGGCAGCCGCCACCTGCTGCAGGGCATCACCCAGCTGCGCCGCATAAGGCGCCAGTGCGGGCACGGCGACGGCCTGCGCCATGGTGGCCTGCATGCGCGCGGCCAGCACCTGCAGGCCCCGGCCGTTTTCCATCAGCACCTTGCGGCCCAGCAGGTCGGCGGCCTGGATGCCGTGCGTGCCCTCGTGGATCATGTTCAGGCGGTTGTCGCGCCAGTACTGCTCCACCGGGAAGTCGCGCGTGTAGCCGTAGCCGCCGTGGATCTGGATGGCCAGCGAGTTGGCCTCCAGGCAGAACTCGCTGGGCCAGCTCTTGGCGATGGGGGTGAGCACTTCCAGCAGCAGGCGCGCCTCGTCGGCGGCCTCGGCAGCGCCGGTGTGCTGCTCGTCCACCAGGCGGGCGCAGAACAGGTTGAGCGCCAGCGCGCCCTCGCCATAGCTCTTTTGCGCCAGCAGCATGCGCTTGACGTCGGCATGCTCGATGATGCGTACCTGGGGCTGGGCGGCGTCCTTGCCGCTGGCACCCATCAGACGGCCCTGCGGGCGGCTCTTGGCGTAGTCCAGGCTGGCGTAGTAGCCCGCCAGGCCCAGCATGGTGGCGGCCATGCCGATGCCAATGCGCGCCTCGTTCATCATGTGGAACATGCACGCCAGGCCCTTTCCAGGCTGGCCCACAAGGTAGCCCACCGCTCCCGCCCTGCCCTGCACCGGGTACTTGCCTTCGCCAAAGTTGAGCAGCGTGTTGGTGGTGCCGCGCCAGCCCAGCTTGTGGTTCAGGCCCGCCAGCGCCACGTCGTTGCGCACGCCGGTCAGCTGGCCTGCGGTATCGACCAGCTTCTTGGGCACGATGAACAGCGAAATGCCGCGCGTGCCCGGCACCAGCTTGCCATCGGGCCCCGGAATCTTGGCCAGCACGAGGTGGACGATGTTCTCCGACAGTTCATGCTCGCCCGACGAGATCCACATCTTGTGGCCCGTGAGGCGGTAGCGTGCGCCGAGCGGGTCGGCCTCGAAGCCCTCACCGTCCGGCACAGCACGTGTAGCCACATCGCTCAAGGATGAGCCCGCCTGCGGCTCGCTCAGGCACATGGTGCCCGAGAAGCGCCCCGAGAATTCATTGAGCGCAAACACCTGCTTCTGCAGCGGCGTACCGTGCACCATGAGCAGGTTGGCATTGCCCACGCTCAGCAGACTGGAGCTGATGCTGATCGAGGCCACGGCAAAGAAGGCATTGGCCGCCGCATCCACCGTGTAGGGCAACTGCATGCCGCCAATGTCGTAATCCTGCGCCGCGCTGAGCATGCCCGAGGCGGCATAGGCGTCGTAGGCATCCTTGGTGGCCTGCGGCAGCGTGACGCGCTCGCCGTCGAAATGCGGCTCCTGCATGTCCACCGTGCGGTTGAATGGTGCGTACTTCTCGCGCGCGATGCGCTCGCAGGTGTCGAGCACGGCATCAAACGTTTCGCGCGAATGGTCGGCAAAGCGCTCGCACGTGTTGAGCGACTCGGCCTGGAGCCAGTCGTAGAGCAGGAAATCGAGGGTGGAGCGCAGGGAGGTCGTCATGCGGGAAATTATGGGAGCCGCATCGGGTTATCGCGTGTCCGGTGGGTGACGCGGACCGGCGGCACCTCGGGTGGAATGACCGGTTGAATCGGCCATCCATGGCAAGCGTTCACTGCTTTGGTGAAGCGGACGTTCCGAATCCAATCGAAGCCGCACGTGGTTGCTTCATGCGAGACGCCTCCTATGTCCTGCGGCACACCATACACGCAGGCGTCACCAGCGATTCGGCTGGGTCGCTGCCTGGTCACTCGTGTTGCCCCAGGACTTTTCTAGGCGACGCGGTCCTTCAATCGCGCCATCGTCAGTTGCTCCAACCCTTGTTGATAGCGCACAGTGCCGCCGCCCAACGCGGATGTGGCATCACGCGCGGTTTCAAGGACCTGGCGGCAGGCGGCCAGCATTGCGTCCGACGGTTCCAGTCGCGCTCGTGGGCCGGACACCGTCAGCGCGCCTTGCAACTCACCGTTGACCCCAAAGACTGGTGCCGCAGCAGAAGCAGTTTCGGGGTCGCGCTCGCCGTACGAAACGGCCCACAACTGCTCGCGAATCTCCTCGTAGCCCCGAGGTGGCGATGCGGAGAACGCGAGCAGGACCTTGCCCGATGCACCTTGGGCAACGGCGTATTCCTGCCCGATCTGCACGGACGCACGAACCGACCTTGCCGGCTCGGCGCGAAACAGCGCAATGCGCTTGTCGTCTTGCCTTACGTAGAAGGAAGCCGTCTCGCCAGTGGCCGCGCTCAACTGCTTGAGCAAGGGCTCAATGACATGCCCCACCTGGAAAGAGCGTTGGTAAATCGAAGCGAGCCGCAGTGGCTGCGGGCCAATGGAGTATTGGCCGTCCGGCAGTTTGCGAATGAAGCCGCCGTGCTCCAAGGCACCGAGTAGACGCAGCACAGTGCTTTTGTAAAGCCCGGTCCTCCTCGACAGCTCGGTCAACGTGAGCCGGCCCTCGTCGGGTCCAAAAGCGGCGAGCAGAGAAAACGCTTTATCCAGGACAGCAATGCCACTTGATTCGGCGGTGTTGGCGGGCGGTGGAGCGGTAGTCGATTCAGTCATGGAGGCATAGGACGGACGAAATGGCGCGCTGTCTTCAGGCAGCCAAGTCGAAGTGTGACACGCCGCCGCGGACGCACCGACACATGTCCAAAAGAAGGGTTAACCCGCATTCAAAAGGTCATTTTTTGTTCGTATAGTTCCATCCAACAGTTCTTTGTTCCATCCAATAGAACATCAACACACACTCCAGAGACGCAAGCATGTCCACCAGCAACTATCTGCCCGTTCGTGACGACTGGCTCGCGATGCGCCAGGAGGCCGTCCTGGAGCCTGAGTTGCCCATCGTCGACGCGCACCACCATTTCTACGACCGGCCGGGTTGGACCTACCTCGATGGCGAGTACCTGGCCGATGCACGCTCCGGCCACAACGTGGTCGCGTCCATCTACATGCAGGCGCTAACGCGGTACAGGCAGGAGGGGCCTTCGGCGCTCAAGCCCGTTGGAGAAACAGAGTGTGTCAATGCCATGGCACAGAAACAGGCCGAGGGCATCCCGCAAATCGCCAAGGGCATCGTGGGCCACGCCGACCTCCGGCTGGGCGCGGAAGTACGGGAAGTGCTGGAGGCGCACGTGCAAGCCGGCGCGGGTCGCTTCAAGGGCGTGAGGCACCTCACGACTTGGGACGCGGATTCGTCGCTGGTCAATCCCCTGTCCGCAGTCCCTCGCGGCCTTCTTCTGGACAAGGCCTACGGCCGCGGGGTTGCCCAGTTGGCTTCGCTACAGCTCTCCTACGACGCATGGCTGTTCTTCCATCAGTTGCCAGAACTCTTCGAATTGGCCAAGTCGGCGCCGGACACCCCCGTCGTCATCAATCACTGCGGCGGCATCGTCCGAGTCGGTGCCTACGAATCACGTCGCCAGCCAGTCTTCGAGACCTGGCTGCATTCCATGCGGCAGCTCGCCCAGTTACCCAACGTCTACGTGAAGCTGGGTGGACTGGGGATGCGCATCAACGGATTCGACTTTGAGAAGGGCGAGCTTCCTCCGAGTTCTGAGCAGTTGGCCGAGGCGTGGAAGCCGTGGATGGAGCCGTGCATCGAGGCCTTCGGGGCAGAGCGCTGCATGTTCGAAAGCAATTTCCCGGTCGACAAGGGTTCGTACAGCTACGTCACGTGCTGGAACGCCTTCAAGCGACTGACTTCCCGCGCCACTGCCCACGAACGCGCAGCACTTTTCCAAGGGACGGCGACTCGGGTCTATCGCCTCGCCCAGTCCTAAGCCACCCCGCCTGCCCCCAGTTCGTCAGGAGACTTCCTTGAACATTTCCAAGTTCGCCACCGCCCGCGTGGCCCTATCTGTCGCTCTTGTCGTCTGCAGCGTTGCAACCGCTGCGCAAAGCGCCTACCCCAACCAGCCCATCAAGCTTGTCGTACCGTTCCCGCCAGCCGGTGGCACCGATGTGCTCACGCGCCTGGTGGCCAACGAGGTGACATTGAAGGACAGCAAGTGGAACTTCATCGTCGACAACAAGCCGGGCGCGGGTGGGAACATCGGCATGGACGCCGTCGCAAAAAGCAAGAAGGACGGCTACACCGTCGGAACGGGGCAGACCGCCAACCTGGCCATCAATCCAACGCTGTACACAAAGATGCCTTTCGATGCTTCGAAGGACTTTGCGCCGGTCGTGCTCCTGGCCTCGCAGCCACTTGTCTTGGTCGTCCGAGCAGACTCTCCCATCAAGAACCTGGAAGACCTGAAAACACAGGGCCAGAGCAGGCAGCTGACGATGGCTTCCGCCGGCACCGGCACCGTGGGCCATGTGGGCGGCGAAATGTTCGCCCGCCGTGCGGGCATCAAGGTCATGCACGTCCCGTACAAGGGCGCCGGCCCCGCCACCACCGACCTGTTGGGCGGTCAAACGGACATCTACTTCGCCACCCCGCCCAGCATCGTCTCCATGGTCAAGGCTGGCAAATTGCGCGCCGTCGCCGTCACTTCGCTCAAGCGGATTGAAGTGCTTCCCGATGTTCCCACCGTCGCCGAGTCCGGCTACCAGGGTTTCGTCGTGGAGGACTGGAAGGCGCTCGTTGCTCCGGCCGGCACGCCGCCTGAAGCCATCACCAAGGTGAATGAGGCCGTGAACGCGGCCCTGAAGCGGCCAGAGATCATGGCCCGCCTGCGCGACGAAGGCAGCGTTGCACGCGGTGGCTCGCCGGCGGAGCTCGGCGCCTTCATGAAGAGCGAACAGACGCGCTGGGGCACCGCTGTCCGTGAATCGGGCGCGAAGCTCGATTGAGTGCCCCTCTCTCAACAACTTCCGGAGACTTTCATGCCATTCAACACCTTGCGCCGAGCCATCGTCCTTGCAAGCGCCGCATCCCTCTTCAGTGCTGGCGCGTTCGCTCAGAAGCCCGTCACCATCATTGTTCCCTATGCGCCTGGCGGCAGCGCCGACTTGGTGACGCGTGTCATCGCGCAGTTCGCCGCACCCGGCGTCGGCGCACCGATGATTGTCGACAACCGCACCGGTGGCGGCGGCGTCGTCGGCTGGGGTGCAGCCGCCCGGTCTGCCCCCGACGGCAATACCTTGCTCACCGTCGAGCTCTCCTACACCATCGCCGCTGGCCTGATTACGACACTTCCATTCGACCCCAAGAAAGCCTTCACACAGGTCGCAACGGCGGTCAAGGTCCCGCATGTTCTGGTCATCAATCCGGCCGTGCCTGCGAAGACAGTGCAGGAGTTCATCGCCCTGGCCAAGGCACAGCCGGGCAAGCTGAACTATGGCTCTGGCGGCAACGGCACCAACACGCATCTGGCGGGCGAACTTTTCAAAAGCACCACGGGTGTCGACATCGTGCACGTCCCCTACAAAGGCGCCGGCGCCGTCCTGACCGACCTCATGGGCAACCAGGTTCAGGCCCTCATCACCTCCGTACCCACCGCGCTTCCGCACATCAAGAGCGGCAAGCTCCGCGCCCTCATGGTGACCGGGGCAGAGCGCAACGCCATGCTGCCCGACGTGCCGTCCGCCAAGGAAGCAGGCATTCCCAGGATGGACATGGACTACTGGATTGGCATCGGCGCCCCGGCCGGCACACCGCAAGTCGTCGTGGACAGGCTGAACAAGGAGTTCAACGCATCCCTTGCCCAACCGGAGGCCAAAAAGAAGATTGCCGAGATGGGCCTGACGGTGGTGGCGAATACACCCGCCCAGGCAACGCAACTGGTCAACAGCGAGATCCAGCGCTGGAGCGCCGTCATCCAGCAGGCCGGCATCAAGGCCGACTGAGGAGAGCGTCATGTCCAATGCGCTTCGCGGCGTCCGCGTCCTTGACCTCACCAACGTGCTGGCAGGGCCCTTCGCCTGCCACCAGCTGGCCCACATGGGCGCCGACGTCATCAAGGTGGAGACCCGCAACGGCGGCGACCTGGCGCGCCAGCTCGGCGCCGACCCCGAGCTGAACAAGCGCTACATGGGCGTCTCGTTTCTGGCGCAGAACCCGGGCAAGCGCTCCATCACCATCGACTTCAAGCACCCGACCGGAAAAGACGTATTCAGGAAACTGGTGCGCACGGCCGACGTCGTGGTAGAGAACTTCCGCCCCGGCGTCATGCAGCGCCTGGGACTTGGCTACGACGAACTCCTGAAGGAGAACCCCAAGCTCATCTACTGCGCCATCTCGGGATTTGGCCAGGATGGGCCGCTTCGCGACCTGCCGGCGTACGACCAAATCATCCAGGGCATGTCAGGCGTCATGAGCATCACCGGTGCGCCAGAGAACGCGCCTTACCGCGTCGGCTATCCGGTCGCCGACACGATTGGGGGCATCACCGCGGCATTCGCGGTCGCGGCAGCCTTGGCGGACCGGGAGCGCAGCGGCGGAACCTTCATCGATGTCTCGATGCTCGAAGCCGTCATGGCGACCATGGGATGGGCGGTCTCGAACCACCTGATTGCAGGTCGCGAGCCCAAGCCCATGGGCAACGAGAACGTGACCGCCAGCCCGTCCGGAACTTTCCGTACCGGTGACGGACTTCTGAACATCGCCGCCAACAAGCAAGAGCAGTTCGAGGCCGTGTGCCAGGTCGTGGGACGCCCCGAACTCATCACCGACGCGCGCTTCAGCGAACGACAGGCTCGCCTGCAGCACCGGTTCGAACTCAAGGCAGCTTTAGAGGAAGCCATGGCCATGAAGTCGACGGACGAGTGGTGGACACTTTTCAATCAGGCTGGCGTGCCTGCAGGCCCTGTCTACTCGGTTCCCCAGGCCCTTGAACACCCCCAGGTGGCTGAACGCGGCATGGTGGGTCGCTTTGACAATGTGCCCGGTGTCGGTCGCGACATTCGCCTGGTACGCACAGGCTTCAAGGTGAATGGCCAAGCACCTCGGGTCGACTCAGCGCCACCCACGCTGGGGCAGCACTCTGATGAAATTCTGGCGGAACTGGGCTATTCGCCTCTGGAAATTGAGGCACTGAAAGAGGAGAAGGCAGTATGACGGACACGACACCCGATGCACGCAAGGCCACCGAGGACTGGTGGCGCACAAGCATCATCGACATGTCGCCTGGCGTCATCCGCTACCGCGGGTACCCCATCGAAGACTTGATTCGCGAGCGAGTCAGCCTGGCGCAGATGATCTGGCTGATGACGCGTGGTGAACTTCCCACCCGCGTCCAGGGCGAACTGCTGGAGTCCGCTCTGATGTCCGCGGTCGACCATGGTCCGCAAGCTCCGAGCATTGCCATTGCACGCATGGCCGCTACGTGTGGCGTTGGCCTCAACAGCGCCATGGCCTCGGCAGTCAATGTCCTGGGCGATGTTCACGGGGGCGCGGGCGAACAAGCCGTGGAGCTTTATGAAGACATCGCTGCGCGGATGGACGCGGGCGCAACCGAGGACGACGCAGTTGCGGCGGGGCTTCGGGCGTTTGTGGAAGTCCATGGCAAGGTCATCTCGGGTTTTGGGCATCGCTTTCACCCTGTAGACCCTAGAAGTGCTCCTTTGCTGGAGCTCGTCGATGAAGCAGCCAAGAAGGGTGAGGTGAGCGGCAGGTTTGCGCGCATCGGGCGAGCCGTTGAAGCAACGCTGAGCGCGAGCAAAGGCAAGCCAATCCCCATGAACATCGATGGGGCCACCGCGGTGATCTACGCTGAGCTTGGTTTTCCAGCGCCATTGGCGCGGGGGCTCTTCTGTCTATCGAGGTCGGTCGGCGTGCTTGCCCACGCGTGGGAACAAACACAGCAAGGCGGCCGCATCAAGGGGCCGATACCCCGCCAGTTCATTCCCACATACCAGGGGCAGCCAAAGAGGAAGGTGCCGGTTCAACGTTAACAGGAGCTGGCCAAGTCGCGTCCCACGCCGCAGAGGTTCACTCAGCAGACGATTTCGCACAGGCGGCCAATGTCTGCTGGGGGCCGACTGCCGTCCGCCCCCCAAGCTGCGCGGCAACGCAACCAAGGCATCTCAAGCCCTCCAGGCACCCAGCACCCATTCATCAATCACCAGCAGCAAATAAATAGCAAACGCCCCACGCAAACCTTGCGGCCTGCGCGGGGCGTTGCGTTCTAACCGGCCGTCAGCGCTTACAGCACTTCAAACACGCCCGCCGCACCCATGCCGCCGCCGATGCACATGGTCACGCACACGCGCTTGGCGCCACGGCGTTTGCCTTCGATAAGGGCGTGGCCCGTGAGGCGCTGGCCGCTCATGCCATAGGGGTGGCCCACAGCGATGGCACCACCGTTGACATTGAGCTTGTCGGCAGGGATGCCCAGCTTGTCGCGGCAGTAGAGCACCTGCACGGCGAAGGCTTCGTTCAGCTCCCACAGGTCGATGTCGTTCATCGACAGGCCCAGGCGCTTGAGCACCTTGGGGATGGCGAACACGGGGCCGATCCCCATTTCGTCGGGTTCGCAACCGGCCACCGCGAAGCCCAGGAAACGGCCCAGGGGCTTGAGGCCTTTCTTCGCGACCAGGTCTTCGTGCATGACGACCACGGCACCGGCCCCATCCGAGAGCTGGCTCGAATTGCCAGCCGACATCAGGCCGCCCGGCAGGGCCGAGCGCAGGCCCTTGATGCCGTCGTAGGAGGTGCCGGCGCGGATGCCTTCGTCCACGCTCACCGTCACCTGCCTGGTGGTCAGGCCCATGGCCTTGTCGGCCACACCCATGGTCACGGTGATGGGTGCGATTTCGTCGGTGAACAGGCCCGCCTCCAACGCAGCGGCAGCCTTCTGCTGGCTGGCGGCGCCGTATTCGTCCATGGCCTGGCGGCTGATGTTGTAGCGCTTGGCGACCTGCTCGGCCGTCTGCAGCATGGGCCAGTAGACCTCGGGCTTGTTCTTCATGAGCCAGGTCTCCTGCAGCATGTGCTGATTCATTTCCTGCGCGGTGCAGGAGATGGTTTCCAGGCCGCCGGCCACATAGATGTCGCCTTCGTTGGCGATGATGCGCTGGGCGGCGGTGGCGATGGTCTGCAGGCCCGACGAGCAGAAGCGGTTGATGGTCATACCCGACACGGTGACGGGGCAGCCGGCGCGCAGGGCGGCCTGGCGGGCAATATTGGCGCCGCTGGCACCTTCGGGGGTGCCGCAGCCCATGATGACGTCGTCCACTTCGGCGGCTTCAATGCCGGCGCGCTGGATGGCGTGCTCGATCACGTGGCCGCCCAGCGTGGCGCCGTGGGTCATGTTGAAGGCGCCCTTCCAGCTCTTCGTCAAGGGGGTGCGTGCGGTCGATACGATTACTGCGGAAGTCATGTTGGTTCCTTGTTCGGTGGTGTAGCTGGGCGCTCAGTTGAAGGCCTTGCCTTCGGCGGCCAGCTTGGCCAGCAGCGGCGCGGGCTTCCAGAACGCGGCGTCGTCCAGCGGGTTCTTGGCAAAGCGGTTCATGGCCTGGACCACGTTGAACAGGCCGACTTCGTTGGCGTAGTTCAGCGGGCCGCCACGGTGCACCGGGAAGCCGTAGCCAAAGATGTAGACCACGTCGATGTCACTGGCCTTGTTGGCAATGCCTTCTTCGAGGATGTGGGCGGCTTCGTTGACCAGGCTGAACACCAGGCGCTGCACGATTTCCTCGTCGGAGATCTTGCGCGGGGTGATGCCGAGCGACGCGCGGTGGTCCTCGATCATCTTCACCACTTCGGCGTTCGGGATCGCGTCGCGCTTGCCAGGCACGTAGTCGTACCAGCCGGCGCCAGTCTTCTGGCCGAAGCGGCCCTTCTCGCACAGCAAGTCGGCGGTCTTGCTGTACTTCATGTCGGGCTTTTCGGTGTAGCGGCGCTTGCGGATGGCCCAGCCGATGTCGTTGCCGGCCAGGTCGCCCATGCGGAACGGCCCCATGGCCATGCCGAATTTTTCCATCGCCTTGTCCACCTGCTCGGGCGTGCAGCCTTCGTCGAGCAGGAAGCCGCCCTGGCGGCCGTATTGCTCGATCATGCGGTTGCCGATGAAACCATCGCACACGCCGGAGACCACGGCGGTCTTCCTGATCTTCTTGGCCATGGCCATCACGGTGGCCAGCACGTCCTTGGCGGTGGCGTCGCCACGCACCACTTCGAGCAGCTTCATCACGTTGGCCGGGCTGAAGAAGTGCAGGCCCACCACGTCCTGCGGCCGCTGGGTGAAATTGGCGATCTTGTTGACGTCGAGCGTGGAGGTGTTGGAGGCCAGGATGGCGCCGGGCTTCATCACGGCGTCGAGCTGCTTGAACACGGCTTCCTTCACGCCCAGTTCCTCAAACACCGCCTCGATCACGAGGTCGGCATCCTTGAGGTCGTCATAGCTCAGCGTGGTGGACAGCAGGGCCATGCGCTGCTCGTACTTGTCCTGCTTGAGCTTGCCCTTCTTGACCTGGGCTTCGTAGTTCTTTCGGATGGTGGCGATGCCACGGTCCAGCGCCTCCTGCTTCATCTCCAGCATCTTCACGGGGATGCCGGCGTTGAGGAAGTTCATGGCAATGCCACCGCCCATGGTGCCGGCACCGATCACGGCCACGGCCTGGATGTCGCGCTTGGGGGTGTCGGAAGGCACGTCGGGAATCTTGCTCGCAGCACGCTCGGCCAGGAACAGGTGGCGCAGCGAGCGCGATTCGGGTGTCCACATCAGGTTGATGAACAGCTCGCGCTCGAACAGCAGGCCATCGGCAAACTTCTTCTTGGTGGCGGCCTCGACGGCGTCCACGCACTTGGCGGGCGCCGGGAAGTTCTTGCTCATGCCCTTGACCATGTTGCGCGCGAACTGGAAGTACGCGTCGCCCTGCGGGTGCTTGCAGGGCAGATTGCGCACCAGGGGCATGGGGCGCACGTCGGCCACGCTCTGCGCGAAAGCCAGGGCCTCGGCGGCCAATGCCTCAGGCGATGCCGCCATCTTGTCGAACAGCTTCTGGCCGGGCATGGAGCCGAGCAGCTCGCTCTTGACGGGCTCGCCGCTCACGATCATGTTCAGGGCTGCCTCCACACCGACCACGCGCGGCAGGCGCTGGGTGCCGCCAGCGCCGGGCAGGATGCCCAGCTTCACTTCGGGCAGGGCCACGCTGCAACCAGGGGCTGCAATACGGTAATGGCAGCCCAGGGCCAGCTCCAGTCCACCGCCCATGCAGACCGAGTGGATCGCGGCCACCACGGGCTTGGGCGAATTCTCCACGGCAGCAATCACGGAGTGCAGGTTGGGCTCTTGCAGTGATTTGTCGGTGCCGAATTCCTTGATGTCGGCGCCGCCGGAAAACGCACCGCCCGCACCGGTGATGACGATGGACGTCACCGCGGCATCGTCATTGGCACGGGTCAGGCCGTCCACAATGCCCTGGCGGGTCGACAGGCCGAGCCCGTTGACGGGAGGATTGGCCAGCGTGATCACGGCAACGGAGCCGTGGACTTTGTATTCAGCGGTCATGCTGTTGTTCCTTGAAAATTATAAAAGAACGATCGTGCGATTTTTATTGTAGAGAGTTCTGCCAGCGTTGACTGTGCCGATTTGTCTCGCCCGGGACAAACGACGAACAGCCACTCAGATGGGAGCAAATGCGGCCCATGGAACAAGGCAGTGAGCACCTCGCCGGCGCCAGCAGGCCTGAGCCCCCTGCATCGCCGGCCCGCGTGGTCAGACCTCCAACCACTCTTTGCGGACATAGCTGTCGGCCCGCAAGGTTTCGGGGGTTCCCTGGAAAACGATGCTGCCATGGCCCATGACCAGCGTCCGGTCGGAGATGGTCATGGCGATGGTGAGCTTTTGCTCGATCAGCAGAACCGAGATGCCGCGCGATTGGATGGTCTGCAAGTATTGCCCCACCAGTTCAACGATCTTGGGAGCCAGGCCCTCGGTGGGTTCGTCGATGATGATGAGGTCGGGGTCGCCCATCAGGGTACGGCACAGGGTGAGCATCTGCTGCTCGCCGCCCGACATCACGCCCGCCTCGATGTTGCGGCGCTCCTTGAGGCGGGGGAACATGTCGTACATGTCATCAAACGACCACCGGCTGCCCTTGCCCTTGCCTTTTTGCCCCAGCAGCAGGTTCTGGTGCACCGTGAGGTTGGGAAAGACATCGCGGCTTTCGGGCACATAACCAATGCCCAGATGGGCAATCTCGTAGGCCTTTTTTCCCTTGAGGGCCTGCCCCTTCCATTGCACCGAGCCTTCCCAGTCCACCAGGCCCATCACGGCCTTGGCCGTGGTGGAGCGGCCCGATCCATTGCGCCCCAGCAAGGCCACGATTTCACCGGGCTGGATATCGAAGGAAACACCATGGAGCACATGGCTTTTGCCGTAGTAGGCGTGGAGGTTGTCGATTTTCAGCATGTCAATGTCCCCCCGCCTGTGCATCGGCCACGGCGGAGCCCAGGTAGGCTTCTTGCACGCGCGCATTGGCGCGCACCTTGTCGGGGGTGTCAAAGGCGATGACCTCGCCATACACCACCACGGCAATCTTGTCGGCCAGGCCGAACACCACGCCCATGTCGTGCTCCACCGTGAGCAGGGTGCGGCCTTCGGTCACCTCCTTGATGAGGTGGATGAAGCGCGTGGTTTCGCTGCGGCTCATGCCGGCGGTGGGCTCGTCGAGCAAGATCACATTGGCGCCGCCGGCAATGGTGACGCCGATCTCCAGGGCGCGCTGCTCGGCGTAGGTCAGGTTCACGGCCAGGGTGTCACGCTTCTTGTCGAGCTTGATCATCTCCATGAGCTGCCTGGCGCGCTCGTTGGCGTCGTCCAGCTTCGAGAGAAATCGCAGGAAGGTGTACTTGTAGCCCATGCTCCAGAGCACGCCGCAGCGCAGGTTTTCAAACACACTCAGCTTGGGAAAGATGTTGGTGATCTGAAAGCTGCGCGACAAGCCCATGCGGTTGATTTCGTAGGGTGCCTTGCCGTCGATGCGCTGGCCATTGAGCAGCACCTCGCCGCTGGTGGGGCCAAAGCGCCCGCTGATCAGGTTGAACAGCGTGGACTTGCCCGCGCCATTCGGGCCGATGATGGCCACCCGCTCGCCGGGCTTCACGGCCAGGTTCACGCCACGGATGATTTCTGTCTTGCCAAAGCTCTTGCGCAGGTCACGCAGTTCGAGCGCACACGGTGCGTTTGTCGCCATGGTCACAGCGCCTCCCCCCGCTTGATTTCGTGTTCGATCTCTTCCTGGATAGTGCCCCACTGGCGCACAAACTGGCGCCGGCACAGCTCAAACAAGCCGAGCCCCGTCAGCAGCACAAACCCTGCGCCAAACCAGCTGCCCACCGAGTTGGCATGCAAGGTGGCACCCAGAAAATCAAGCTCCGGCCCCAAGGCGGCATTGAGCTGCAGGTGATAGGTCATCTCCACCATGGCTGCGGCCCCCAGCACGGCCACCAGTGCGGTGCCGCCCAGCGCCAGGTACGAGGGCCACAGGCCGCGCAGCTTGCCAAACTTGGCCAGGCGCAGATTCATCATGACCAGACTGGCAATGCCGCCGGGCGCATACATCACCATGAACAGGAAGACGAGCCCCAGGTACAGCAGCCAGGCCTTGGACAACTCCGACAGCAGCACCGACGCCAGCACCAGCAAGACCGCACCGATGATGGGCCCGAAGAAGAAAGTGGCCCCCCCCAGGAAGGTGAACAGCAGATACCCGCCCGAGCGCAGCACATTCACGCTGTCGGCCCCCGTGACGATCTCGAAATTGATCGCCGTGAGCCCCCCCCCGATGCCGGCAAAGAAGCCCGCGATGATGAAGGCGAAGTAGCGCACGCGCTGGGTGTTGTAGCCGATGAATTCGACGCGCTCGGGGTTGTCGCGCACGGCATTGAGGATGCGCCCCAGCGGCGTGCCCGTGAAGGCGAACATGGCGGCGGTGCAGACAAAGCAATACGCAGCGATCAGGTAATACACCTGGATGGCGGGGCCGAACGTGATGCCAAAGAACGACTGGCCATACACACGGTCGGTGGTGATACCGCCCTCACCGCCAAAAAACTCGGGAAACATCAGCGCCATCGAGGCCACCAGCTCGCCGATACCCAGCGTGATCATGGCGAACGTGGTGCCCGATTTCTTGGTCGTCACGAACCCGAGCAGGATGGCGAAGAACATGCCGGCCAGGCCGCCCACCAGGGGAATCAGCACCAGCGGCACCGGCATTGCACCCTTGCCCGCGAGGTTCATCACATGGATGGCGATGAACGAGCCCAGGCCGGTGTACACCGCATGCCCGAAGCTCAGCATGCCGCCCTGCCCCAGCAGCATGTTGTAGGACAGGCAGATGATGATGAGGTAGCCGATCTGCGAGAGCATGGTCAGCGCCAGGCTGCTGCGAAACAGCATGGGCGCGACGATGAGCACAAGCGCAAACAGGCTCCAGATGACCAGGCGGCCCACGTTCCATGGCTTGAACCGGTGGTATTGCGTGGCCGGAGAAACAGTTGTAGTGGTGGACTTCATAGCCTCAGTCTTCCCGGGTACCCAGCAGGCCCTTGGGGCGGAAGATCAAAATCAGAACCAGAAAAAGATACGGCAGGATGGGTGCCACCTGTGAGACCGTGAGCTTGAGCAAGGGCCAGCCAAAGGTCGCTTCCGACACTGCCACACCCATGCCCTGCAGCGCCGATGCCAGCGAGTAATCGATGGCCACGGCAAAGGTCTGCACCAGGCCAATCAGCAGCGAGGCCAGAAAGGCCCCGGCCAGCGAGCCCATGCCGCCCACCACCACCACCACAAAGATGATGGAGCCGACCGAGGCCGCCATCGCGGGCTCGGTGACATAGGTATTGCCGCCAATCACACCGGCCAGCCCCGCCAGGGCCGCACCACCGCCAAACACCAGCATGAACACGCGGGGCACGTTGTGGCCCAGGGCCTCCACCATCTCGGGGTGCTTGAGGGCCGCCTGTATCACCAGACCAATGCGGGTGCGGGTGAGCAGCAGCCACACCGACACCAGCATCAGCAATGCCACCAGCATCACGAAGGAACGTGACCTGGGAAACTGCGTTCCATACAGCGTGAACAAGGGCCCCTGCAACTGCGTGGGCAGCCCATAGGGGACCGTGGAACGCCCCCACACCAGCTGCACCAGCTCCAGGATCAGATAAGACAACCCGAACGTCACCAGCAACTCTGGCACATGGCCAAACTTGTGCACGCGGCGCAGGCTGTAGCGTTCAAACAGGGCACCCATGGCCCCCACCAGCAGGGGGGCCAGCACCAGCGCGGGCCAGAAGCCCACCACGCTCGAAATCGTGTAGGCGATGTAGGCCCCCAGCATGTAAAAGCTGGTGTGCGCGAAATTGAGGACCCCCATCATGCTGAAGATGAGGGTGAGGCCGGAGCTGAGCATGAACAGCAGCAGGCCGTAGCTCACGCCATTGAGCGTGGAGATCACGAAAAACTCAGGATTCATTGGAATTTTTCATTGCTGGGTAAAAAAAAGGCCCGAGTAGGTCGGGCCTCGAAGCGATGGAGCCGAATTTACGGACGCTTCATCTGGCACGAGGTGGGCGTGCTGGCCACATAGGGCTCGTAGTACTTCACCGGAACGAACGTGTAGCCGGTGCCCTCGGAGTCGAGCGGGTACTTGCCCCCGGCCTTCTCCCACTTGGAGATGAACAGGCCCTGCTGCAGCTGGTGGTCGGCCTTGCGCATTTCGACCTCGCCATTGAAGCTCTTGAACTTCATGCCTTCGAGCACGGCAGCCACCTTGACGGGATCGGTCGACTTTGCCTTGGCAAAACCTTCGGACAGCATGGAGAAGGCGTGGTACACGGCGCCGGTGTACATGTCGTCATTGAACTTCTTCTTGTAGTCCAGCACGATCTGGTTCAGCGGGCCCGGCAAATTCATGTGGGCGTAAGCCGCCATGTACACACGGCCCGCTGCTGCGGCACCCATGGCAGTGGGGCTGCCGGTCACGGAACCGTAGTAGGTGTAGAAGTTGACATTGTTCAGGCCGGCGTCGTTGGCCGCCTTGATGAGCAGCGCCAGGTCGGAACCCCAGTTGCCGGTGATCACACTGTCGGCGCCCGAAGCCTTGATCTTGGCGATGTAGGGCGAGAAGTCCCGCACCTGGGCCAGCGGGTGCAGGTCGTCACCGACGAACTGCACATCGGGGCGCTTGCGCTTCATCATGTCCTTGGCGAACTTGGAAACCTGGTGGCCGTGCGAGTAGTTCTGGTTGATCAGGTAGACCTTCTTGACTTCTGGAAGATCCTTCATGTAGGTGGTCAGCGCTTCCATCTTCATGGAGGTGTCGGCATCCAGACGGAAGTGCCAGTAGCTGCACTTGCTGTTGGTGAGGTCGGGGTCCACGGCCGCGTAGTTGAGGAACAGGACTTCCTTGCCGGGATTGCGGGCGTTGTGCTTTTCGAGCGCGTCGATGATGGCCAGCGCGGGGCCGGAACCATTGCCCTGCACTACGTAGCGTGCACCCTGGTCCATGGCCGAGCGCAGGGCGCTGGTGGTTTCCTGCGGGCTCAGCTTGTTGTCGATGCCGATGATTTCAAATTTGACGCCGGCTGCATTCTTCTTGTTGAACTCTTCCGCCAGAAACTGGAAGCTCTTGAGCTGGT
This sequence comes from Acidovorax soli, assembly GCF_900107605.1. Taxonomy (GTDB): domain Bacteria; phylum Pseudomonadota; class Gammaproteobacteria; order Burkholderiales; family Burkholderiaceae_C; genus Acidovorax; species Acidovorax soli. The sequence goes on from NZ_FNQJ01000009.1 coordinate 20,020, forward strand.
TCGTACCCACCGCAGCCATGAGACCCGAGAGTGGATCCAGCCAGGCGATCTTGACCGTTTCACCCTTTTGGGCGAACGCGCCGCCAGCGCTTACCAGAATGACGGATGCAGCTACTGCTTTGATAGCAAATTTCATGGTCTTGTCTCCTGTTGAATCAACCGAACGCAGCGTACCGCGTTGCACCAAACCACCCCTCAGGGATTGCCCCTAGCAGCTATCGCGCAGGCGACTGGCCCGCCGAAAGCCAACGACATGCCGCAAGCGACCGGCATGTCAGCGGGCAGCGCGCTCCCCCGAGCGCCACGCCCACTGCGGTTCACAAGCCGGGCAAACGGTAGTCCTTGAGCTGTTCGCGCAGCTTGGCCTTGAGCATCTTTCCGGTGGCACCGATCGGAATGGCGTCCACAAACACCACGTCATCGGGCACCTGCCACTTGGCGGTCTTGCCCTCGAAGAAGGCCAGCAGTTCCTCGCGACTCGCTTCGGCACCGGGCTTCAGGGCCACGGCGATGATCGGGCGCTCATCCCACTTGGGGTGCGGCATACCGATGCACGCCGCCATGGCGATGGCCGGGTGCGCCATGGCGATGTTCTCGATGTCGATGGAGCTGATCCACTCGCCGCCGGACTTGATCACATCCTTGCTGCGGTCGGTGATCTGCATGAAGCCATCGGCGTCGATGGTGGCCACATCGCCTGTGGGGAACCAACCGCGTCCCTGTGCGTCGGGTACCAGCGGGCTGCCGCCTTCGCTGCGGTAATAGTCGGCCACGATCCATGGCCCCTTCACCAGCAGGTCGCCATAGCTCTTGCCGTCCCAGGGCAGTTCATTGCCCGCGCTGTCGACGATCTTCATGTCCACGCCGTAGATGGCGCGCCCCTGCTTTTGCAGGATCTTCATCTGCCCATCGCGCGGCAGTGCGAGGTGCTTGTTCTTGAGCGTGCACAGCGTGCCCAGGGGGCTCATCTCGGTCATGCCCCAGGCATGCAGCACCGACACACCGAATTCATCCTGGAAGGCATGGATCATGGCGGGCGGGCAGGCAGAGCCGCCAATCACCGTGCGGTTGAGCGTGCTGAACTTCAGGCCCCCAGCCTTGACATGGTTCAGCAGCATCTGCCAGACCGTGGGCACGCCGGCGGCGAAGGTCACCCCTTCCGCCTCGATCAGCTCGTACACCGATTTGCCATCCAGTGCCGGCCCGGGAAACACCAGCTTGCAGCCGGTCAGCGGTGCCGAATAGGGGATGCCCCAGGCATTGACGTGGAACATCGGCACTACAGGCAATACAGAGTCACGCGCCGAGAGGCCCATCACATCGGGCAGTGCCGCCGCATAGGCATGCAGCGTGGTGGAGCGATGGCTGTAGAGCGCCGCCTTGGGATTGCCGGTGGTGCCGCTCGTGTAGCACATGCTGGAGGCCGAGTTTTCGTCGAACACCGGCCAGGCGTAATCGCTCGATGCACCGCCTATCCACGCCTCGTAGCTCACCAGGCCCGGAATGCCCGAATCGGCGGGCAGCTTGTCGGCATCGCACAGCGCCACCCACTTCCTCACCGAAGGGCAGCGCGCATGCACGGCCTGCACCAGCGGCAGGAAGGTGGTGTCAAAGCACAGCACCTGGTCTTGCGCATGGTTGACTATCCATGCGATCTGGTCAGGATGCAGGCGTGGGTTGACGGTGTGCAGCACACGGCCGGATCCGCTCACGCCAAAGTACATCTCCATGTGGCGATAGCCGTTCCATGCCAGCGAAGCCACGCGGTCGCTGAACTCCAGGCCCATGCCATCCAGCACGTTGGCCAGTTGCTTGGAGCGCAATGCGAGGTCGCGATAGGTGTAGCGATGGATGTCTCCCTCGACCCGGCGTGAAACGATTTCTGCATCGCCGTGGTGCCGTTCGGCAAACTCGATCAGCGACGAAATCAGCAGTGGTTGGCTCTGCATCAGGCCCAGCATGTGCGCTCCTTGAAAGTCATGTGATTTGGAATCCTTATCCTACCGTGGCAAGGTCGCGCAAACGCTTACGCCGCGCGCCCTGCAGGCCGACGCCGCTGCTGCTCAGCCGCCGTTGCAAACGCACGTGGATGCAAGGCGCCAAGCCGCTCTCGGCCCGTGCGACAGTCTGCAGCGTTTCGCGTCCGGCGCCAACACATGTCGCGCGGCTGACAGGTGGCGCGGGTTTTCCCGCCCCTGCGGCCGGTAGGTTCCCATTCATTTGTTCACTCCCCCCTTTCGTCGGCAGCGCCGACCGCGGCGGAGCCAGCCACCAGCGCCGCGCGGCACAATGCAAGCAATGTTTTCCGCTCCCTCTGCCCAGCGATTCATCGCCACCCAACCGTGGTTCCACAGCCTTTCGCCGGGACGGCAGGAAGAAGTGCGCGATGCCGTGCAGACACTGCAGGGCGGCAAGGGCGAAACCATGCTGGCCGCGGGCACCGCGGTTCAGGGCTGGCATGCCGTGCTCAGCGGCCTGGTGATGCTGCACAGCCCTGAAGCGCGCGGGCGGCACTCCGCGTTTCTGGGCGTGCCTGATGGCGAGTGGTTCGGAGAAGGCTCGGCCATGAAGCCCGAACCCCGCCGCTACCACGTCGTCGCGCTGCGCGAGACACGGCTGCTGTGTCTGCCGCTGCCGCTGTTCTCGGCACTGCGCGACACCAGCCTTGCTTTCAACCAGTACCTGGCCAACCACCTCAACATGCGGCTCGGCCAGGCCATGGCCATCATCGAAGCCGGCCGCATGCGCTCGCCCGAGCACCGCGTGGCGCTGTACCTGAGCCCCCTGTTCTGGCGCAGCACGCGGCGCATCCTGCTCACCCAGGAAGAACTGGGGCACCTGGCAGGACTGTCGCGCCAAACGGTCAACCGCGTGCTGCGCACATTGGAGGCCCTGCGCATCGTCACGCTGGACCTGGGGCGCGTGGCCGTGGTGGACGACGACGCACTGCGCGCCTACCTGGCAGCCACCATCGACAACTGAACAGCCGCGCGCAGCGGGCCAACGCACGCAAGGCCCTGCGGGCGCCGGGGCATCCCGACTACGAGACAATGCCCCCATGAACCCCCATGCCGACTGCCCCCCCGCCCCACCGTTGGACCTGACGGACGACTGCGGCGGTTTTGCGAGCCTGGGACCGGCATTCTTTACCCACCTGAATCCCACGCCTTTGCCCCAGCCATACTGGGTGGGCACCAGCGGCGGCGTGGCGGATCTGCTGGGCCTGGACGCCGCCTGGCTGGCGTCCGACGAAGCCCTGCGGGTGTTCACGGGCAATGCCTGCCCTCCCGGCAGCCGCCCGCTGGCCAGTGTCTACAGCGGCCACCAATTTGGCGTCTGGGCAGGACAACTGGGCGACGGGCGCGCGATCCTGCTGGGCGAAACCACCGGTGGGCTGGAAGTGCAGCTCAAGGGCAGCGGCCGCACCCCATACTCGCGCATGGGCGATGGGCGCGCGGTGCTGCGCTCCAGCATCCGCGAGTTTCTGTGCAGCGAAGCCATGCATGCACTGGGCATACCGAGCTCGCGGGCTCTGTGCGTCACCGGATCACCCGCCCCCGTGCACCGCGAGGAGACAGAGACCGCCGCCGTAGTGACCCGGGTGGCACAGAGCTTCATCCGCTTCGGCCATTTCGAGCATTTCGCCGCGCGCGACATGGAAAAAGAACTGCGCACGCTGGCCGACTATGTGATCGACCGCTATTACCCGGCCTGCCGCACTGCACCGCAGCCGGGTGGCAACGCCTATGCAGCCTTGCTGCAGGCCGTGAGCGAGCGCACGGCAACGATGGTGGCGCAATGGCAGGCCGTGGGTTTTTGCCACGGCGTGATGAACACCGACAACATGAGCATCCTGGGCCTGACGATCGACTACGGCCCCTTCCAGTTCCTGGATGCGTTCGTGCCCGGCCATGTCTGCAACCACAGCGATACCCAGGGCCGATACGCCTACAACCGCCAGCCCAACGTGGCTTACTGGAACCTGTTTTGCCTGGCCCAGGCACTGCTGCCGCTGATCGGCGACCAAGAGCTGGCCCAAGCGGCCCTGGTATCGTACAAAACCGTCTTCTCCACCGAATTCATGGCCCGCATGCGCGCCAAGCTGGGCCTTGTGCAGGAGGGTGCCGGCGATGCCGATCTGATCGACGGCATCTTGCTGCTGCTGGCCAAAAACGGCGTGGACTACACCATCTTCTGGCGCCGCCTGTCGCAGGCGGTGGCGCACAACGACTTCGAGCCCGTGCGTGACCTGTTTGCAGACCCTGCGGGTTGGGACCGGTGGGAGCTATCTTATTCAGCGCTTCTGGCGCTTATGAATAAAGAGCTATCGGCCGATTTGATGCTAAAAACCAACCCCAAGTTCGTGCTGCGCAACCACCTGGGCGAGCAGGCCATCCGCGCGGCGAAACTTGGCGATTTTTCCGAGCTACGCACCTTGCAGCGCCTGCTGGAGCGTCCGTTCGACGAACACCCCGGCCACGATGCCTGGGCCGACTTTCCGCCCGACTGGGCGTCCTCCATCGAGATCAGCTGTTCATCATGAACTTTCCTCTCCAGAAAACCGACGCCGAATGGCAAGCCATCCTGCGCGAAAAAGGCGCCGAACCTGCAGCCCTGCAGGTCACGCGCCATGCGGCCACAGAACGCCCCTTCACTGGCAAATACGAGGCCCACTGGGCCGATGGCAGCTACCACTGCATCTGCTGCGGGGCCAAGTTGTTTGATGCCGCCACCAAGTTCGATGCCGGCTGCGGCTGGCCAAGCTTCTCGCAGGCAGTACCGGGCGCCATTGCCGAAATCGTCGATCACAGCCACGGCATGGTCCGCACCGAAACCGTGTGTGCACAATGCGGTGCGCACCTGGGCCATGTCTTCGAAGACGGCCCGGCGCCAACCGGCCTGCGCTACTGCATGAATTCGGCCTCGCTCGATTTCGAGCCCGACGCCCCCTGAAACACGCCCAGACCATCACCCCTACCCTCAGGCGACATGAAACTACTGATCGATTTCTTTCCCATCTTCCTGTTCTTTGCGGCGTTCAAGATCTGGGGTATCTACATCGCCACGGCGGTGGCCATTGCCGCCACGGCGGTGCAGATCGGCTACCTGCATTACAAGCACGGCAAGGTCGAACCCATGCAATGGCTCAGCCTGGGGGTGATCGTGCTATTCGGCGGCGCCACCCTGCTCTCGCACAGCGACACCTTCATCAAATGGAAGCCCACGGTGCTGTACTGGCTGATGGGTGGCGCGCTGCTGGGCGGCCAGCTGTTCTTCCGCAAGAATTTGCTCAAGTCCCTGATGGGTGCCCAGATGGATCTGCCAGAGTCCGCCTGGCGCACGATGAACTGGAGCTGGACGGGCTTCTTTGCCGTCATGGGCGTGCTCAACCTCTGGGTGGCCTATCACTTTGATACCGACACCTGGGTCACCTTCAAGCTGTTTGGCGGCATGGGCCTGATGTTCGTGTTTGTGCTGGCGCAGGCACTGTATCTGAGCCGCTACATGAAGGACACCGACGACACCAAAGGGCCACAGGCATGACCGCAAACCAACTTCCCATCCTGGCCCAGGCCATGCAGCAGCGCCTGATTGAAAAACTCACCCCCACCCATGTGCAAGTGCTGGACGAAAGTGCCGCCCACGCGGGCCATGCGGGCGCCAACGGCACGGGTTTCGGAACCCATTTCAGGGTGCGCATTGCGTCACCCCTGCTTACAGGAAAAGGCCGCGTGGCGCAGCATCGCCTTGTGTATGATGCGCTGCAAGAATTTATTGACCAGGGCGTTCACGCCATCGCCATTGAAGTTCTCTGAACCGGCACCCATCTATGCAGCTGCCGGCCTTCAGCCTGCAATCACCCTCTCATTTTTTGGATTCCGCATGAAGAAACAGATCCTGTCAGGCCTCGTGGCCGCTGCCGTGCTGGGTACGATGGCCCTGCCCGTTTCCGCCCAGAACATTGCCATCGTGAACGGCAAGGCCGTACCCAAAGAGCGCGCCGAAGTCCTGCGCCAGCAGGTGGAGCGGTCCGGTCGCCCTGTGACCCCTGAAGTGGAAGGCCAGATCAAGGAAGAAGTGATCGCCCGCGAAATCTTCCTGCAGGAAGCGCAAAAGCGTGGCCTGGAGACATCGACAGACTACAAGGCACAGATGGAACTGGCCCGCCAGACCATCCTGATCCGCGAACTGTTCGCCGATTTCCAGAAAAACAACCCCGTCACGGACGCTGAAATCCAGGCCGAGTACGACAAGTTCGCGGCAGCCAACAGTGGCAAGGAATACAAGGCCAGCCACATCCTGGTGGACAAGGAAGCCGATGCCAAGGCCATCATTGCCTCCATCAAGAAAGGCGCCAAGTTTGAAGACATCGCCAAGAAGCAATCCAAGGATCCAGGCTCTGGCGCCAAGGGCGGCGATCTGGACTGGGCCAATCCCGCCAGCTATGTGAGCGAATTCACCGAAGCCCTGATCAAGCTCAGCAAGGGCAAGATGACCGAGACCCCTGTCAAGAGCCAGTTTGGCTGGCACGTGATCCGCCTGGACGATATGCGCCAGGCCCAGTTGCCCAAGCTGGACGAGGTCAAGCCCCAGGTGGCGCAGCAACTGCAGCAGCAAAAGCTGGCTAAGTTCCAGGAAGAACTGCGCGCCAAGGCCAAGGTGGAATAAAAAGGGAAGTCGCCGCGTTCACCCGGAACGCCCACTCACCCACAGGAAACGCGGCCCAGGCCGCGTTTTTTTTATGGTGATGATGTGGTTCTCATCGCGAATGGGCTGGAGCTTGGCAAAGCACCATACTCCCATTAGGCAGAAAGCAAAAAGGACTTGCAGCTTGTGCTGCAAGTCCTTTGAACATTGGTCGGAGCGGCGGGATTCGAACTCGCGACCCTCTGCTCCCAAAGCAGATGCGCTACCAGGCTGCGCTACGCTCCGACAGCTCGTATTCTAACCCGAAAATCCGGCCTGTTTTGGATTTGACGCATTTCATTTTTACGTCTCTCCTGCGGCAGGAGCCGCCATGGAGAAAAATCAACGGCTGGAGGGCCCTGGACCACGACCCGCCAGATGGCGGAAAGTGATGCGTCCCTTGGTCAAATCGTAGGGCGACAATTCCAGCGACACCTTGTCGCCCGCCAAAATGCGGATATGGTGCTTGCGCATCTTTCCACCGGTGTAGGCAATCAGCTGGTGGCCGTTTTCCAAGGTGACGCGAAAACGCGAATCCGGCAAAACTTCCGTCACGGAGCCTTGCATTTCAATGAGTTCTTCTTTGGCCATGGTTATCTCTTAAAAACAAATATTCTGTGGTTGGCACACCAGCACATCGTGCATCCACGACCGCCGTTACCGTGCCTTCAGGGGGCTCGGGGCACGGTGCTTTGCGGGCGGGGGAGTCGCTGCACCCGGGGCGCAGATCAGAAAAGAGGCCGGGGAGACGGCTTCAATGGACAGGCGAGGCGCTGTGCATGAGCCTGCTGATTGTAGCGCGATGTCCCCGGTCTGCCTATGCCGGCGCGCCAAACTACCCAGCAGGGGTGGAGCCCGCCACTTGCGGAATCTGCAAGGCGCCAGCCAGCGTGCGCACCAGATCTGTCTGGGTAATGATGCCCACCAACTGCTGACGGGTGTCCACTACCGGAATGTGATGATGCCCACCCTGCGAAAAAAGAGGCACGAGATCCATGGCGTGCTGCTGTTCTCCAATCACTTGTACAGGGTGCGACATGATCTCGCCCACCGATGCCGGCTGGCCGCTGCGGCCCATCACCAGTGTCCGCAATCGCTGCCCCAGACCTTCGTGCATATCCAGGTTGGCAAGCCGCATGAAGTCCGCCACGGTGACGATACCCACCACAAGGCGATGTGCATCCACCACGGGAAGCGCCTTGACCTGCTGGCTGCGCATCAGTGCCCAGGCGTCCTTGAGCGACACTCCCGCCTCCACGGCCAACGGCGGCTTGGACATGACGTCCGAACAGCGCAGATCGCCCAGCGTGCGCTGAAAGGCCGCCCGACCGGCCAGATGCAACAACCCTTCCAGATCCTCGCGGCTCACATCGAGAAGCTGGTTGTAGTGAGACAACGCGGCATCCACGTCCGATGCGGCAAAGGGTCCCGATTGTGGCGGGCCCGCTGGTTCGCGCCAGCGTTGCGAATGCGGATATTGGCGCCCCGTCAGGGTGTTGTAGGCCACACCCAAAACCACCAGAACCAAGGCGTTGAAGCAAATCGGAAAAGCCGCCAGTTGCAATCCGTTGCCCTGGGCTATCACAACATACAGTGCCATGGCACCACCTGGCGGATGCAGGCAACGCAGGGGCACCATGAGCGCCATGGAAAGCCCCACCGCCAGTGCTCCTGCAACGGCAGGATCGGGCACCAGCGCCGCACAAACACCGCCCACCAGTGCCGACAGAGTACTGCCGCCCAGCACCGGCCAGGGTTGGGCCAATGGGCTGGACGGCATGCCAAAGACCAGAATGGCGCTCGCACCCAGCGAGCCCACCATCCACGGGCCAGCGTGGCCTATCGCCCACCAGCGACTCAGCAGGGCTGCAATCAGGACACCGAGCGAGACCCCTGCAATCACCCGAAGTCTTTCACGGCCATCAATGCCCACCGGCGCGGGCCAGAAACGACGAAGCCAGCGCATCCACCGCGCGCCAGGCGATGTCAGAAGTGTGGCAGGAGGGGTGGGAGGAAGGCCCGAATGTGGAGAGGACATGACGCAATCGCAAACGCCAGGGCACCGTCGCACCTCAGCTTATCGTGTTCGTGGTTCAGACTCATTCACGAAAAAATCGCACTGAACCAGCACCTGGCCCCGTATTTTGCCGAAGTCCGCCGAAGTGCGATGGACGCCCGACCAAAACCCGGCAGCAAAGCATCTGCCAGCATTTCTTGCACCCACCGCCACGCGCGCCGAGCCGCCTCGGCAAAACGGGTTTCGGTTTCCAGGGCTGTCGCACGGTGATTTCGCTGCGCACCGAACACGCAGAACCAACCCCAGTCACTGCAAGAGCTGCGGGGATGCATGGCACCAGTCCCGAGGCATGCGGCCGATAGAATCAGCCGCTTTCGTCCTTGAGAGGCTTGCCCGTGTCTGATCGTCTGGCAGTTCTGCCGCAGTACCTCATGCCCAAGCGGGCACTCACCACGCTGGCCGGCAGATTTGCGTCGGCACGGCTGGGAGGCCTGACCACCGCGGTGATACGCCGCTTTGTGGCCCGCTACAACGTGAACATGGCAGAGGCGGCCAATCCGGACATCGCCAGCTATCCATCATTCAACGACTTTTTCACGCGCGCGCTGAAACCGGGCTTGCGCCCGCTGGCATCGGCCGATCTGATTTGCCCAGTGGACGGAACCATCAGCCAGCTTGGCCGCATAGAAAAAGACCTGATCTTTCAAGCCAAGGGCCACCACTACTCCACAACCGCGCTGGTGGGTGGTGATGCCGCACTGGCAGCGCGCTTTGATCACGGCCATTTCGCCACCTTGTACCTGAGTCCACGTGACTACCACCGCATCCACATGCCCTGCGCGGGCCAACTCACGCGAATGGTGCATGTGCCGGGTGACCTTTTTTCCGTGAACCCCACCACGGCGCGTGGCGTACCGGGCCTTTTTGCACGCAATGAGCGCGTGGTGTGCGTCTTTGAATCAGACCACGGGCCTTTTGTGCTGGTACTGGTGGGAGCCACCATCGTGGGCAGCATGGCCACCGTATGGCATGGTCAGGTGAACCCGCCCCGCACGGGCCAGCTGCGGCAATGGAACTATGCAGCGGGCCAGGTAAGCCTGCAGCAAGGCGAAGAAATGGGACGTTTCCTGCTGGGCTCTACCGTGGTGATGCTTTTCCCGCAGGGGCCGCTGGAGTTCAATCATGACTGGGCGGCTGCGCGGCCAATCCAACTCGGGGAAGCCATGGCCCGGCGCAGTAGCCGCTAATGCAACCAGCAACCATCCCCGGCAAAGCCAGGGGCATGCGGGATGGGAGCCGCCCGAAGCAGCTGCCATGGGTCACTGACACGGCACCGCCCGCGTACAGCCTCGATCAGAATTTCTTGAACAAGCCGAGCAAAGCCACACCGCAGAAAGCGGCACCCGCATAAAAGGTGAACGAGGCTCCGAACTGATCCCACAGCAGCCCAGCGACGACGCTGGCGATCAACATGGCAAGACCGCTGACCAGGTTGAAGAAGCCGAAGGCGGTTCCACGAAGGTCGGCGGGTGCCGCATCTGCAACCATCGTCGCCAACAAGCCCTGCGTCATGCCCATGTGAACACCCCACAGCGCCACGCCTGCGAGCACCGTCGTCCAGTGGTCATCCATCGCCAAGACCAAATCGGCAGCAACCAGGACGACCAAGCCCCAAGCCAAGAGCTTCTTGTGGCTCATCCGGTCCGACAACTTCCCGAACGGATAGGCCGACGCTGCGTAGACGACATTCATGGCCACCATCACCAACGGCACCAACGCAACGGCGATGCCGCTCTGCTGGGCTCGCAACACCAGAAAGGCTTCGCTGAATCGGGCCAGAGTGAATACCGCGCCCACACCGACGACCCACCAATACGCGCCGCTCAAGCGCTTGAGGTTTTCACGACTGATCGGGTTGGTGCGCTTTTCGCCAACGTGGCGCTCGGGCTCGCGCACACCAAACAGTAGCAATACGACCGCGAGCAACCCGGGAATCACGGCCACCCAGAACACCGCCCGAAAATCGTTGGCCCACAGCAGCATCAGGCCGACGGCTAGCAGCGGGCCGAGAAACGCCCCCACGGTGTCGAGGGACTGGCGCAGCCCGAACGCTGCGCCACGCACTTCGGGCGGGGCGATATCCGCCACCAACGCATCACGCGGAGCGCCGCGCACGCCTTTGCCGACCCGATCCAGCAGGCGTGCTGTGAGCACGATGCCGGTGGTGGGTGCGATAGCAAAAAGGGGCTTGGTCAAGGCCCCCAATGCGTAGCCAAAAACGGCCAGGCCTTTGCGCTTGCCCAGATAGTCGCTGATCGCACCCGAGAACACCTTGACGATCAACGCAGTCGATTCGGCCAGGCCTTCGATCAAGCCGACCGCAAATGCGCTTGCACCCAGCGTGCCGACCATGAATAGCGGTAGCAGGCTGTGGATCATCTCGGAAGAGATGTCCATCAGCATGCTCACGAACCCGAGCACCCAGATGCCGGATGGAATCCTGCTGAGCGACGTTGTTGTTGTCGTTGTTGTCATGATCAATGGGTGTTAACGGTTTTCGTCGTGGGCCTCGAACACACGCTGGGCGTAGGCGTCCAGCAGCAATGCACACGCTTGCAGCCGCTGCTGGGCATCAGTTGCCAGGGTCGCCCCATAGAAGTCGAGCTTGCCAAGCTTCTCCAGCCAGGACTGGAGCTTTTTCAGGTCAACATCGTTCTCCTCCAACTCCGCGTAGGTGAACTTTTGGGCTGCAGTTTCCTTGGCGATCTCTGACTCGAAGTCCTTGCATTTGTCGAGGAACTCGGCGTACTCCTCATCACGGTCAGCCTTGAAACGGGCTATCACCTTTTCCGCCTGCGCTTCGTCGAGTGCGGCCGTCTCCAACAGGACAGAATCGCCGGACATCTCGCTGATCTCGTGCCCAATGATCTTGAGGCGCCGCGTGTGATCGTCAGTCTTGGGAAGTAGACAGACCCCGTTCTGGAGGTAGACGGCCCCCATCCCCTTGAGCTTGCGCCAGAGGGCGATGCGCCTCTTGGCCGGCTCGGGCGGCACCTTGTACGTCAGTAGCAGCCAAGCAATCGAGTTCATACTTCTATTTTAATGTAACGACCGTTGCATTTTAATTGTTCGAAGAAATTTTTGCTAGTAAAGCACACGGCGGCCAACCCACTGTCGCGGCTGGGTCGCCACAGCTACAGGGGTTGCTAACTACAACCTGACCTCTCTAAACCCGCGCCAGCAAAGGAAGTGACCTGGAGAACGCTCGCGTGACCACCAGAAAAAACGGAGAACAGAGAGGCGTCGGCAGGGGCGAAAACGCCGACTTCGCAGGGGTGGCGCTCGCGAGACCATGACCGGAATCCGCGCCAGCACTGGGGGAATGGGCAAAAAAAATCCCAACCGATAAGGGTTGGGATTTCACATTATGGTGGAGCTGGCGGGAATTGAACCCGCGTCCGCAAGCCTTTATCGGGCAGATCTACATGTTTAGCGGTCTGTTTTAAGTCTCGCCATCGGCATCGCGCAGTCGCACGCTACACCGGCCGCCAGTACCCTATTTTCTCGCCCCAATCCAAGGTACCCGGATCGAAGCCAGCCCATGTAATTATCCTTGCAGCCGGGAGGAACTGATTGCTCAGAACCCCCTTGCCCAGCCCATCGGCCAACTGTTGCAAGGCTCACTGGCAATTAAGCAGCGAGTGCGAAACGTTCGTCGTTTGCAGTTAGTTTGTTAAATCGAGATTTACGAGCGTGACTCAAGCTCGACATGCACCACACCGATTCCGAACCCACGTCGAAACCAGGACAGCCCCTATGGGAAGCATTTTAGGCCTTCCCGAGCAATTGCAAGAGCTCTGCCGGAGAATTAATTACCGCCTGAGCGCCCCATTGCAAAGGATTTGCCGTCGCTCCCAGATATCCATACGTCGCAGCCACCGTTCCCATGCCAGCTGCACGCCCCGCAACGATATCCCGCTCGTCGTCACCCACATAGATACAAAGGCCAGGATCCAATCCCAGGCGCGACGCGGCTTCCAGGAGTGGCGCAGGGTGCGGTTTGGCATGGGGCGTGGTGTCCCCGCTCACAACGGCGCTGGCGGTACTGAACAACGGCATGGCAAGGGTCAGCGGGCCGGTGAAGCGGGCCGATTTATTGGTAACCACACCCCATGCCATTTGCCGCTGCAGCAGTTGCTCGATCAGTTGAGAGATCCCATCAAAAACAGTGGTCAGATGGGTCATGCGCCTTTCGTAATTGACGAAAAACTCTTCGCGGTACGCTGCATAGTCTGGGTGCTCCGGCGTCAGACCAAAGGCCTCACCCAGCATGCCCCGCGCTCCCGCGCCAGCCATGGGACGATAACGGTCTGAAGGCAAGGAGGGCATACCACGGTCGGTGCGCATCTTGTCGGCCGCCGCACCAAGATCAGGAGCGCTATCGATCAAGGTTCCATCCAGATCGAACAAGACAGCACGAATGTTGTGAAACATGCAGCGCCTCAAGCAGCACGCCGAGTGGCAAACATGTAGTTGACACTGGTATCGCTACTAAGCCAATAGCGGCGCGTGAGCGGATTATGCTCAAGGCCGCAGGTGTCCGTGACGTCAAGGCCTGCTGCGCGGCAACTGGCAGCGAGTTCGCTTGGGCGAAGCAGTTTGGCGTATTCATGCGTACCGCGCGGCAGCATGTTCAAGATATATTCTGCACCCACGATAGCCAGCGCAAACGCCTTGGCATTGCGGTTAATGGTAGAGAAAAAAACCCATCCACCAGGCTTCACGAGTCGAGCACATGCCTGCACGACGGACGCGGGATCCGGAACATGCTCCAGCATTTCCATGCAGGTCACCACATCGAAGCTGGCGGGTTGCTCGGCGGCCAACGCTTCGACACTTATCTCCCGAAAACGCAGATTAGCAGTCTGGGCTTCCAACGCGTGCAGCCTGGCCACGCGCAAGGCCTTGGTGGACAGATCAATGCCGGTGACGTCCGCCCCCTTGCGCGCCATCGAATCCGAAAGAATTCCCCCGCCACACCCCACATCCAGCACCGCCTTAGCAGACAAGGCGGCCCGGCTATCAATCCACTCCAGACGGAGTGGGTTGATTTGATGCAGTGGCCGGAACTCGCTTTCAGGATCCCACCATCGGTGGGCGAGCTCAGAAAATTTGGCCAATTCGGCGGGATCGGCGTTCACAGATTCACTCATGGGAGTCATTGTCCATCAAGCTAAAGACGACCAAAGTACAGGCGTAAAAAAGGCCCCGAATTTGGGGCCTTTTTTTGAGCAATCCGAAGATTACTTGGTAGCGCGGGTGCCGACCACTTCGATTTCGACGCGGCGGTTCTTGGCGCGACCTTCTTTGGTCTTGTTGTCAGCCACAGGCTGCTTCTCACCCTTGCCTTCGGTGTACACCCGGTTCTTTTCGATGCCCTTGGAGACCAGATAGGCCTTCACGGCTTCGGAACGACGCACCGACAGCTTCTGGTTGTAAGCATCAGAACCCACGGAGTCGGTGTGACCCACGGCGATGATGACTTCCAGGTTGATATCCTTGACCTTGGAGACCAAGTCATCGAGCTTCGCCTTGCCTTCAGGCTTCAGAACGGACTTGTCGAAGTCAAAGAAAGCGTCGGCAGCGTAGGTCACCTTGGTGGCCACAGCGGGAGCCGGAGCGGGCGCTGGGGCAGCAGCGGCGGGCGCTGGAGCAGCAGCGGGAGCTGGGGCAGCGGCGGGAACAACCAGAGCACCGTCGCATCCTGGAGCAGCCGTTGCGGGCGTCCAGTTGGCATCGCGCCAGCAGTATTCATTGGTGCCGTTTTTCCAGACCAGCTCGCCGGAGCCATTCTTCCAGTTGTCAACGGTTTGTGCGCCAGCGGCGGTTGCGAGCGCTGCGGAGGCAAACAACATTGCCACTTTGTTCAGTTTCTTCATGGTTCTCCTCTTGGGGAAAAAGCCGCAGCCGCGCTGCGAAACAGGACGTTGTCGGTGACCATCACCAAAAACGTTCAATCGATTGTGCCATACGTAACAGTGCAAGTGATGGGGCCGCGGGCTTGGCGCCGTAGGACAAAAGCGCAATTGCCATGATATGTTGCTAAGTCGCTACACTGCCTTACCCCTAAAATGGCTTCCCTTTGCCGTCACCGCTGCCCCCAATGACCCAGTTTGCCAAAGAAACCCTGCCCATCAGCCTTGAAGAGGAGATGCGGCGCAGCTATCTCGACTACGCGATGAGTGTGATCGTTGGGCGGGCTTTGCCCGATGCACGGGATGGCCTCAAGCCTGTACACCGGCGCGTGCTCTTTGCCATGCACGAGCTCAACAACGACTGGAACCGCCCCTACAAAAAGTCGGCTCGCATCGTGGGGGATGTGATTGGTAAATACCACCCGCATGGCGACTCGGCGGTGTATGACACCATCGTGCGCATGGCGCAGGATTTCTCGCTGCGCCACATGCTGGTGGATGGTCAGGGCAACTTCGGCTCGGTGGACGGCGACAGCGCCGCTGCAATGCGGTACACCGAGATCCGCCTGGCAAAAATAGCGCACGAGATGCTCGGCGATATCGACAAGGAGACCGTCGATTTCGGCCCTAACTACGACGGCAGCGAAAAAGAACCCCTGGTGCTGCCGAGCAAACTGCCCAACCTGCTGGTCAACGGCTCGGCCGGCATCGCCGTGGGCATGGCCACCAACATCCCGCCGCACAACCTCAACGAAGTGGTGGACGCCTGCCTGCACATGCTGCGCAACCCCGAAACCACCATCGACGAATTGATGGAGATCATTCCGGCACCCGATTTCCCAACGGCCGGCATCATCTACGGCATCAATGGCGTGAAGGACGGTTACCGCACCGGTCGCGGCAAGGTGGTGATGCGTGCGCGCTGCCACTTCGAGGACATCGACCGGGGCCAGCGCCAGGCGATCATCGTGGACGAGCTGCCCTACCAGGTCAACAAGAAGACGCTGCAGGAGCGCATGGCCGAGCTGGTGCACGAAAAGAAGATCGAGGGCATCAGCCACATCCAGGACGAGTCCGACAAGTCGGGCATGCGCCTGGTGATCGAGCTCAAGCGCGGCGAAGTGCCTGAAGTGGTACTGAACAACCTGTACAAGCAGACGCAGCTGCAGGACACCTTCGGCATGAACATGGTGGCACTGATCGACGGCCAGCCCCGTCTGTGCACCCTCAAAGACCTGATCAGCGTCTTCCTGCAGCACCGCCGCGAAGTGGTGACGCGCCGCACGGTGTTCGAGTTGCGCAAGGCGCGCGACCGCGGCCACGTACTTGAAGGTCTGGCCGTCGCGCTGGGCAATATCGACGACTTCATCCGCATCATCCGCGAATCGCCCACGCCGCCAGTGGCCAAGGCCGAACTGATGACGCGCTCCTGGGACAGCAAGCTGGTGCGCGAAATGCTCACGCGCACCCGCGCGGATGGCGGCGTGGTCAACGCCGACGACTACCGCCCCGAAGGACTGGAAAAGGAATTCGGCATGGGCCAGGATGGCCTGTACCGCCTGTCGGACACGCAGGCCCAGGAAATCCTGCAGATGCGCCTGCAGCGCCTCACCGGCCTGGAGCAGGACAAGATCGTGGCCGAGTACAAGGAAGTCATGTCGGTCATCGAAGACCTGCTGGACATTCTGGCCAAGCCCGAGCGCGTGTCGGTCATCATTGGCGACGAACTCACCGCCATCAAGCAGGAGTTCGGCCAGCACAAGCTGGGTGCACGCCGCAGCGTGGTCGAATACAGCGCCCAGGACCTCTCCACCGAAGACCTGATCACGCCCACCGACATGGTGGTGACGCTCAGCCACACCGGCTACATCAAGAGCCAGCCCTTGAGCGAATACCGCGCACAAAAGCGCGGCGGGCGCGGCAAGCAGGCCACGGCGACCAAGGAAGACGACTGGATCGACCAGCTCTTCATCGCCAACACGCACGACTACATCCTGTGCTTCTCCAACCGGGGCCGCCTGTACTGGCTCAAGGTCTGGGAAGTGCCCGCGGGCTCGCGCGGCTCGCGTGGCCGTCCCATCGTCAACATGTTCCCGCTGCAGGACGGCGAAAAGATCAACGTGGTGCTGCCGCTCACGGGCGACATGCGCAGCTTCCCGGCCGACCGCTTCGTGTTCATGGCGACCAGCATGGGCACCGTGAAGAAGACCGCGCTGGATGAATTCAGCAACCCGCGCAAGGGCGGCATCATCGCCGTCAACCTCGACGACAGCGACTACCTGATTGGCGCGGCCCTCACCGACGGCCAGCACGACGTGATGCTGTTCAGCGATGGTGGCAAGGCCGTGCGCTTTGATGAAAACGACGTGCGCCCACTTGGCCGCCAGGCCCGCGGCGTGCGCGGCATGATGCTGGAAGACGGCCAGAGCGTGATCGCCATGCTGGTGGCCGAGGACGAAACGCAGAGCGTGCTGACCGCCACCGAAAACGGCTATGGCAAGCGCACCAGCATCGTCGAATACACCCGCCACGGCCGTGGCACCAAGGGCATGATCGCCATCCAGCAAAGCGAGCGCAACGGCAAGGTGGTGGCCGCCACGCTGGTGCATGCCGATGACGAGATCATGCTGATCACCGACAAGGGCGTGCTGGTGCGCACCCGCGTCTCCGAGATCCGCGAACTCGGCCGTGCCACGCAAGGCGTGACGCTGATCGCGCTGGATGAGGGCTCCAAGCTCAGCGGCCTACAGCGCATCGTCGAAAATGACGCCAACGTGACCGACATTGAAGCCGAAGGCGAAGCGAACACGAACAGTGGCGCACCGACTGCGCCCGACACCCCCGATACGCCCGACGCCTGATCCGTGCCGCACGATCCTGTCGTGCCAATAACGCTAATAAAACAGAAGCTGCTAGCGCTTACCCAATAAGCGCTAGCAGAATTTTTGATCAAGATACGATGACACGCCCGTACAACTTCTCGGCCGGCCCGGCCGCCATTCCCCCCGAAGTCCTGGAACAGGCTGCCGCCGAGATGCTGGACTGGCACGGCAGCGGCATGGGCGTGATGGAGATGAGCCACCGCGGCAAGGAATTCATCTCGATCTACGAGGCTGCCGAAGCCGACTTGCGCGAGCTGCTGGGCGTGCCGGCCCATTTCAAGATTCTCTTCATGCAAGGCGGTGGCCTGGCAGAAAACGCCATCGTGCCCCTCAACCTGTCGCGAGCCGGTGCGGTCGATTTCGTGGTGACCGGCAGCTGGAGCCAGAAGTCGCAAAAAGAGGCGCGCAAATACGCCTCGGAAGTCAACGTGATCGCATCCGGTGAAGACAGCGGATTCACCGCCCTGCCCGACCCCGCAGGCTGGACCGTGAGCCGGGGTGCCAGCTATGTGCACATTTGCAGCAATGAAACCATCAACGGCGTCGAATTCCACCAGCTGCCCGACCTCAAGGCACTGGGCAGCGATGCGCCGCTGGTGATCGATTTCTCATCCCATGTGGCCTCGCGCACCGTGGACTGGTCGCGCGTCGGCCTGGCCTTCGGTGGTGCGCAAAAGAACCTGGGGCCCGCCGGCCTCACGCTGGTGGTGGTGCGCGAAGACCTGCTGGGCCAGGCTCTGCCGATATGCCCCAGCGCGTTCGACTATCGCATCGTGGCCGACAACCACTCCATGTACAACACGCCGCCCACCTGGGGTATCTACGTGGCGGGTCTGACCTTCCAGTGGCTCAAACGCCAGCGCGAGGGTGCGCACAGCGGCGTGGCGGCAATCGAGCAGCGCAACATCGCCAAGGCCCGCTTGCTGTACGACGCCATTGACCAGTCGCAGTTCTATGTCAACAAGGTGGCGGCCAACTGCCGCTCGCGCATGAACGTGCCCTTCTTCCTGCGCGACGAAAGCCGCAACGATGCCTTCCTGGCAGGTGCCAAGGAGCGCGGGCTGCTGCAGCTCAAGGGGCACAAGTCGGTGGGCGGCATGCGCGCCAGCATCTACAACGCCATGCCCCTGGCCGGTGTGCAGGCGCTGGTGGACTACCTGCGAGAATTTGAACAAAAAAACGCCTGAACGCCCGTTCAGCCGCACGCTCCGCCAACACCGCCGTCATCCATGAACAATCCGCAAGCCTCACCCGATCTCGCCAGCCTGCGCGTGCAGATCGACAACATCGACCAGCAACTGCTCACGCTGCTCAACCAGCGCGCGCTGGTGGCCGAGCGGGTGGGCGAAGTCAAGAAGCGCGAAGGCACGCCCTTCTTCCGCCCCGACCGCGTGGCGCAGGTGATCGAGAAGATCCAGACCGCCAACCCCGGTCCGCTCAAGGGCGCCCATGTGGCAGCCATCTGGCGCGAGATCATGTCGGCCTGCCTGGCGCTCGAATCACCCCAGCGCGTGGCCGTGCTCGGCCCCGAAGGCACCTTCTGCGAACAGGCGGCCATCGAATACTTTGGCGGTGCTGCCGACCTGATGTATTGCGCCAACTTCGACGAAGTCTTTCATGCCACCGCTGCTGGCAGCGCGCAATACGGGGTGGTGGGCGTGGAGAACTCCACCGAAGGCGTGGTCACCCGCTCGCTCGACATGTTCCTGCACACGCCCGCCCATGTGGTGGGCGAGGTCAGCCTGCTGATCCGGCACAACCTGCTGCGCCAGACCAATGCGCTCGACGGCATCGAGGCCGTGCTGGCCCACCCCCAGGCCCTCGCGCAGTGCCAGGCCTGGCTGACCAAGCACCTGCCCCATGCCGAGCGCCGCCCGGTCTCCAGCAACGCAGAAGGTGCGCGACTGGCAGCCACCAACCCCGCGTGGGCGGCCCTGTCCAGCGAGCGCGCAGCCCAGCAGTTCGGCCTGCACATCGTGGCCCACGCCATCCAGGACGATGCCTACAACCGCACGCGGTTCGCCATCATCTGCCTGCCCCACACGCTGCAGACGCCGCCCCCCTCGGGCAAGGACTGCACCAGCCTCATCGTGTCCGTCCCCAACCGGCCCGGCGCCGTGCATGACCTGCTCGTGCCGCTCAAGACCCATGGCGTCTCGATGACCCGCTTTGAATCACGCCCTGCCCGCACGGGCCAGTGGGAGTACTACTTCTACATCGACCTTGACGGCCATCCCGCCCAGCCCCATGTGGCGCGGGCGCTGGAAGAACTGCGCAGCCTGTGCGCGTTCTACAAGGTGCTGGGCACCTACCCTGTCTCAGCCTGAGGAGCCCGCATGTTTGAACAGCTCGGACTGATTGGCTGTGGCCTCATGGGCGGCTCGTTTGCGCTGGCGATGAAAAAGGCCGGCCTCGTCAAACGGGTGGTCGGCTACAGCAAGTCCCCCTCTACCACCGACCGCGCCCGCCAGCTGGGCGTGATTGATGTCGAGGCCCCTTCGGCCCTGCTGGCCGTGGCGGGGGCCGACATTGTGCTGGTGGCCGTTCCCGTTGCTGCCACAGAGGCCACACTCAAGGCCATCAAGCACCTCGTCACCCCGCAGATGCTGATCATGGACGTGGGCTCCACCAAGGCCGACGTGGTGCAGGCGGCCCGCCGCGCACTGCGTGACCAGCTGGGCTCGTTCGTGCCCGCCCACCCGATTACCGGGCGCGAGGTCTCCGGGGTGGAACACGCCGATGCCGAGCTCTACAGTGGCCGGCAGGTCATCCTCACCCCCATCGAGCGGACGCTCACAGCGCAGCTGCACAAGGCCGAAGAGGTGTGGACGGCGCTGGGGTGCCGGGTGAGCAGCATGTCACCCGAATCGCATGATGCCGCGTTTGCCGCCGTCAGCCACCTGCCGCACCTGCTGGCATTTGCCATGATGAACAGCATCACCGGGCAATCGAGCGGCGATGACTTCCTGTCGCTGGCGGGCCCGGGTTTTCGCGATTTCACCCGCATCGCTGCAAGCGACCCCAAGATGTGGCGCGACATTTTGCTCTCCAACCGTGAAGAACTGCTGGCCCAGTCGCGGCTGTTCCAGCAAGCCCTGCAGACTTTTGAGCAGGCCATGGAAAAGGGCGATGCACAGCGCCTGGAAGACATGCTCACCCTGGCCAGCGAAACCCGTACCCACTGGCGCATGGGCGCGAAGCGGAAGTAACCCCCCTGAGTCGCCTGCGGCACCTTCCCCCCAGGGGGACGCCCCCGGTGGCCTGGCAAAGCCAGTTCCACGGGGGCACTGGTGCGGGGGCACACCAGTTGCACAGGCACCTGGCCTCAGAAACGCTCTTTGAGCTGGAATGGACGAACCACACCGATGTACAGCACCGCATTTCTTGATCTGCCGCCCCTGCAAGCCGCGTCGGGCGACGTCCACCTGCCCGGCTCCAAGAGCATCTCCAACCGCGTGCTGCTGCTGGCGGCACTGAGCGCCGGCACCACCACCGTGCACGACCTGCTCGCGTCCGACGACACCCGCGTGATGCTGGATGCGCTGCGCCAGATCGGCTGCACGGTGGATGAAGCGGGCAGCACCGTGCGCATCACCGGCCTGGGTGGCAGCGCACCCCGATCGCCGGCCCGACTCTTCATGGGCAACGCCGGCACCGCCATGCGCCCTTTGACGGCGGCGCTGGCGCTGCTGGGCGGCGAGTTCGAACTGTCGGGTGTGCCCCGCATGCATGAGCGCCCGATTGGCGACCTCGTTGATGCACTGCGCCAGCTGGGCTGCCAGATCGACTACCTCGGCAACGATGGCTACCCTCCCTTGCGCATCGCGCACGACCAGGGTGTTCCCGCCCTCTCCCTGGCTGCGCCCATCCAGGTGCGTGGCGATGTATCGAGCCAGTTCCTCACGGCGCTGCTCATGGCGCTGCCGCTGGCGGCAACGCACCAGGAGGTGGTCATCGAGGTGGTGGGCGAACTGATCTCCAAGCCCTACATCCACATCACGCAGCAGTTGCTGGCACGCTTTGGCATCGTGGTCGAGCACCAGAACTGGCAGCGGTTCACGATTGCAGCGGGCAGCCGCTACCAATCGCCCGGTGACATTCATGTGGAGGCAGATGCTTCATCCGCTAGCTACTTCATAGCACTTGGCGCAATAGCAACAAGCGCCAGTGATCAAAAAGGTATAAAAATACAAGGCGTCGGCCTCGATTCCATTCAGGGCGACATCCGCTTTGTCGAAGCCGCCCGGGCCATGGGCGCCGTGGTCACTGGTGGCCCCAACTGGCTGCAGATAGCACGCGGAGCATGGCCCCTGAAGGCCATCGATCTGGACTGCAACCACATCCCCGATGCCGCCATGACCCTGGCCGTGATGGCGCTGTACGCCGAGGGAACGACCACGCTGCGCAACATCGCCAGCTGGCGCGTGAAGGAAACCGACCGCATCGCCGCGATGGCCACCGAGCTGCGCAAGCTCGGCGCCACGGTGCAAGAGGGTGCAGACTTCATCTGCGTGACACCGCCCGCCCGCGAGCAGGACTGGAAGCCCGCGAGCATCCATACCTACGACGACCACCGCGTGGCCATGTGCTTTTCGCTGGCAGCCTTCAATCCAGCCAACCTGCCGGTGCGCATCGAAGATCCAAAGTGTGTCGCCAAGACGTTTCCAGACTATTTCGAAGCACTGTTCTCGGTATCCCGGGCAGAGACAGCCCGTATCCCGGTGATCTGCATCGACGGCCCCACCGCCTCGGGCAAGGGCACGGTGGCGGCGGCCGTGGCGCAGCGGCTGGGCTACCAGTTTCTCGACTCGGGCGCCATGTACCGCATCACCGCCCTGGCCGCCGCGCGTGCCGGCCTGACCATCGACGCAGAGCATGAAACGCGCATAGGCGCCCTGGCCCAGACCCTGCCCGTGCACTTTGACGGTGGCCAGGTGCTGCTTGGCGGCGACGACGTGACCGATGCCATCCGCACCGAAGAAGCCGGCATGAACGCATCCCGCGTGTCGGCCCTGCCCGCTGTGCGCACAGCGCTGGTTCAACTCCAGCACAGCTTTCGGCGCCTGCCAGGCCTGGTGGCAGATGGCCGCGACATGGGCACGGTGATCTTCCCGAACGCCCCCTTGAAGGTGTACCTGACAGCCAGTGCCGCCTGCCGCGCCGAGCGTCGTTACAAACAGTTGATTTCAAAGGGTTTTTCAGCTAGTATCGGCGACCTTCGCGCGGATCTGGAGGCACGCGATGCACGGGACAGTTCCCGCAGCGTCGCACCCCTCCAGCCCGCGCAGGACGCTCTGGTCCTGGACAACTCCCACTTGACGATTGATGAAGCCGTCGATCAGGTGTTGGCCTGGTGGCAGGAGCGGCAGCCTTTCGCAGTCTCTGCGCAAGGCTGAACAGTGTGGGGCCCTTCTTGAAAACGGGGCCCCCAGGCAGCGCCGAAAGGCCTTGCCACAGGCCCATGCAGCCCTTCTCGCGCGCCAGCGCCCAGGCTGTTTGGATCGATAACCTAACCCGCGGTTCTACCGCAAAAAACCACCGCAAGCAGCTATAAAAACAATAGCAATGGTGCTATTGGAATCCTGTTTGTGGCAAGGAAACACATGTCCGAATCTTTTGCCGCCCTTTTTGAAGAATCCTTGCAGCGCACGGAAATGCGCCCTGGCGAAGTCATCACCGCTGAAGTCGTGCGCGTCGAGCACAACTTCGTGGTCGTCAACGCTGGCCTCAAGTCCGAAGCCTACGTGCCGCTGGAAGAGTTCAAGAACGACAAGGGCGAAGTCGAAGTCCAAGTGGGTGACTTCGTCTCGGTGGCCATTGGCTCCATCGAAAACGGCTACGGCGACACCATCCTGTCGCGCGACACCGCCAAGCGTCTGGCCTCCTGGATGAGCCTGGAAAAGGCCCTGGAATCCGGCGAATTCGTCACTGGCACGACCAGCGGCAAGGTCAAGGGCGGCCTGACCGTCCTGGTCAACGGCATCCGCGCATTCCTGCCCGGTTCGCTGATCGATACGCGTCCGATCAAGGATCTGACGCCGTACGAAAACAAGACCATGGAATTCAAGGTCATCAAGCTCGACCGCAAGCGCAACAACGTGGTGCTGAGCCGCCGCGCCGTGGTGGAAGCTTCCATGGGTGAAGAGCGCGCCAAGCTGATGGAAACCCTGAAGGAAGGTTCCATCGTCCAAGGCGTGGTCAAGAACATCACCGAATACGGTGCGTTCGTGGATCTGGGCGGCATCGACGGCCTGCTGCACATCACCGACATGGCATGGCGCCGCGTGCGTCACCCTTCCGAAGTGGTGACCGCAGGCCAGGAAATCACGGCCAAGATCCTCAAGTTCGACACCGAAAAGAACCGTGTCTCGCTGGGCCTGAAGCAGATGGGCGACGACCCCTGGATGGGCGTGAACCGCCGCTACCCCCAAGGCACCCGCCTGTTCGGCAAGATCACGAACATTGCCGACTACGGCGCGTTCGTCGAACTCGAACCCGGCATCGAAGGCCTGGTGCACGTCTCCGAAATGGACTGGACCAACAAGAACATCGCTCCGTCCAAGCTGGTCACGCTGGGCGACGAAGTCGAAGTCATGGTTCTGGAAATCGACGAAGACAAGCGCCGTATCAGCCTGGGCATGAAGCAGTGCAAGGCCAACCCATGGCAAGAATTCGCACAGGACACGAAGCGCGGCGACCGCGTCAAGGGTCCCATCAAGTCGATCACCGACTTCGGCGTATTCGTGGGCCTGGCTGCCGGCATCGACGGCCTGGTGCACCTGTCCGACCTTTCGTGGAACGAAACCGGCGAAGCCGCGGTTCGCAACTACAAGAAGGGCCAGGAAGTGGAAGCCATCGTGCTGGCCGTGGACGTGGACCGCGAACGCATCTCGCTGGGCATCAAGCAGCTCGACGGCGACCCGTTCACCACCTTCGTGACCGTGAACGACAAGGGCCAGACGGTGACCGGCAAGGTCAAGACCGTGGATGCCCGTGGCGCTGAAATCGACCTCGGCGAAGACATCGTGGGCTACCTGCGCGCTTCGGAAATTTCCCGCGACCGCGTGGAAGATGCCCGCAACGTGCTCAAGGAAGGCGACGAAGTCACCGCTGTGGTGGTCAACGTGGATCGCAAGACCCGCAACATCCAGCTGTCGATCAAGCAAAAGGACATGGCCGACGAACAAGGCGCCATGGCCAGCCTGAGCCAGCAGTCGAGCCGCGAAAGCGCCGGCACGACCAGCCTGGGCGCCCTGCTGCGCGCCAAGCTGGACAACTCGGAAAAGTAAAGCGCTGACCCGTTAAACGGTCAGACAGCGGGCGCCTTGTGCGCCCGCTTCTCTTTCAGCCACTGATTCCCTGCCATGACCCAAGATTCCATGACCCGCTCAGACCTCGTTGAAGAACTGGCCGAACGCTTTGGTCAGCTCACCCACCGCGATGCCGAATTCGCGGTCAAGACCATTCTGGATGCCGTGGGCGACGCCCTGGTGCGCGGGCACCGCATCGAGATCCGGGGCTTTGGCAGCTTCTCAGTGAACCACCGCCCTCCCCGCATGGGCCGCAATCCGCGCAGCGGTGAAGCAGTGGCCATTCCTGAAAAGCGCGTGCCGCATTTCAAACCGGGAAAGGCACTTCGGGAGGCTGTGGACCAGCGAACAGCCGAGCTCGATCAACCCAACTGACGCAAAAATGCTTCTGATTTGATAGCTTCTGGCGATTTATGGATCGACGTTAGAGGCAATTTTCATGCGTAAGCCATGAACGAAC
This sequence comes from Acidovorax soli, assembly GCF_900107605.1. GTDB lineage: Bacteria > Pseudomonadota > Gammaproteobacteria > Burkholderiales > Burkholderiaceae_C > Acidovorax > Acidovorax soli. The sequence goes on from NZ_FNQJ01000009.1 coordinate 45,351, forward strand.
TGCCTCGCCCCGCGCTGCGGTCAGGCCCGATGGCCGAGCTCTTAGAATCCCCCCACCACTGGGGATCTCCATGAAATACCTCCTGTGGCTGCTCAAGGCAGCCATTTTTTTTACGCTGTTTGCGTTTGCACTCAACAACCAGCAAGACGCCACCGTGCATTTTTTCTTTGGCACGCAATGGCGTGCGCCCCTGGTGCTGGTGGTGCTGACCGCGTTTGCCGCAGGACTGGCGGTGGGCGTCCTGGGCATGGTGCCCCGCTGGTGGAAGCACCGCCGGGCCGCGCGCCGCGCCCATGTGCCGCCACCAGCCTCGCCGGCGCCAGCAGCTGTCGCGCCCACCCCGCCACCATCCGCCGAAATACTGCCTCCCCATGGAATTTGATATCAGCTGGATCCTGCTGGGCTTGCCCCTGGCCTTCGTGCTCGGCTGGCTGGCCTCGCGCTTTGACCTGCGCCAGCTGCGCGCGGAAAACCGGCGCGCCCCCAAGGCCTATTTCAAGGGATTGAACTTTCTGCTCAACGAGCAGCAGGACCAGGCCATTGATGCCTTCATCGAGGCGGTGCAGAACGACCCCGACACCTCCGAACTGCACTTTGCCCTGGGCAATCTGTTTCGCCGTCGGGGTGAATACGACCGTGCGGTGCGGGTGCACGAGCACCTGCTGTCGCGCGGCGACCTCTCGCGCTCCGACCGGGAGCGCGCCCAGCACGCCCTGGCGCTTGATTTCCTGAAAGCCGGCCTGCTCGACCGGGCCGAAGCGGCCCTGAACCAGCTGGAGGGCACACCGTTCGAGGGCCAGGCCCGCCTGGCCTTGCTGGCCATCTACGAACGCTCACGCGACTGGCCCCACGCTGCAGGCATTGCCCACAAGATGCACGACGCCCGCCAGGGCGATTTCAGCACCCGCCAGGCGCATTACCTGTGCGAGCAGGCGCAAACCTGCATTGCACGCGACGACAACGCCGGTGCTTTGGCCTTGCTGAACCAGGCCGTGGACACTGCGCCAGAAGCCGCACGCGCCCGCATCGACCTCGCCCGGCTGCAACAGCGCATGGGGGACAGTGGTGCGGCCCTGGGCACCTTGCAGGCGCTGAGCCGGCATTCCCCCGCCGCAGTGCCTCTGGCCACACCCCTGATGGTGGAGACAGCCATCGCTGCGGGCAAGGTGCCCGAAATGCAGGCATTGCTGCAAGCGCATTACGCCCAGGCGCCATCGCTGGATGTGCTGGAAGGCCTCGTGGCCTTGCAGGCCCTGGACGCCACCACTGCGGACACGGCACGGCAGTGGTATGTCCAGCATCTGGACAAGGAGCTATCGCTGGTGGCTGCCGCGAAGTGGCTGGTAGGAGAAAAGCTGGAGCACGAAGAGTTCCATCCGCAGGTGCAGCGGGCGCTCGACCATGCCGCCCTGCCCCTCACCCGCTACCGCTGCGCTGCCTGCGGCTTCGAGGCCCGCCAGCATTTCTGGCAGTGTCCCGGCTGCCAGACCTGGGACAGCTACCCCGCACGCCGGGTGGAAGAACTCTGAGCCTGCCGCGCCAGTGCGCCCCGCTATGATGGCTGGGCGGCTTCATCGCGCCGCCTCATTCCACAGAGGAGTTGATCCATGCTGAAGAAACTGATGGTGATCGTTGCCATGCTGTATGCCGCTGCGTCGTTTGCAGCGGTCGATGTGAACCAAGCCACAGCCGCTGAGCTGGACGGCATCAAGGGCATCGGTCCCGGCCTCTCCGGAAAGATCATCGCAGAGCGCAAACACGGTGCCTTCAAGGACTGGGACGATTTCATCCAGCGTGTGCGCGGAGTGGGCGAGGTCACTGCCGGCAAGTTTTCCACCGAAGGCCTGAGGGTGAACGGCCGGACTTTCAAGGCATCCTCCACGGCACCTGCAGCAACAGCTGTCAGCGCTCCCAAAAAATAAGCACTCCACGAAATTACAAAACCCGCGGCAGCGGGTTTTCTTTTGGAACGGGTACAGCCGAGGCACAGGATGCTCTATGCCCGGGACCGGATGGTCTTTGCCAAGACTGCAGCGAAGCGCCCCGTAAAATCGTCGGCGCATGCCCCTGATCACCCTCATTCTTCTCCCCTTCATCGGCAGCTTCCTTGCAGCGGTATTGCCCGCGAATGCCCGCAATACCGAGTCCACCGTCGCGGGACTGATTGCACTGTTCTGCACGGTCCAGGCCGCGCTCTACTTTCCCCAGATCGCAGACGGCGGCGTGCTGCGCCAGGAGATCGAATGGCTGCCCGCGCTGGGCCTGAACCTGGTCATTCGCATGGATGGCTTTGCCTGGATGTTCTGCATGCTGGTGCTGGGCATCGGCACGCTGGTGGTGCTGTATGCGCGCTACTACATGTCGCCCGCCGATCCGGTGCCGCGCTTCTTCTCGTTTTTTCTGGCCTTCATGGGAGCAATGGCCGGCGTGGTGCTGGCGGGCAACATCATCCAGCTGGCGTTCTTCTGGGAGCTGACCAGCCTGTTTTCGTTCCTGCTGATCGGCTACTGGCACCACCGGCGCGATGCACGGCGCGGGGCACGCATGGCGCTCACCGTGACCGGCACGGGCGGCCTGTGCATGCTGGGTGGCATGCTGGTCATCGGCCACATCGTGGGCAGCTATGACCTCGATCATGTGCTCGCCGCCGGCGCACAGGTGCGCAACCATCCGCTGTACCTCACGGCCCTCGTGCTGGTGCTGCTGGGCGCCTTCACCAAAAGCGCGCAGTTTCCGTTTCACTTCTGGCTGCCAAACGCCATGGCCGCACCCACACCCGTGTCGGCCTATCTGCACTCGGCCACCATGGTCAAGGCAGGCGTTTTTCTGCTGGCCCGCATGTGGCCCGTGATGGGCGGCACCGAGCCCTGGTTCTGGCTGGTGGGCGGCGCCGGCCTGGCCACCCTTCTGGTGGGCGGCTATGCCGCGATGTTCCAGAACGATCTCAAGGGCCTGCTCGCCTATTCGACCATTTCGCACCTGGGACTCATCACCCTGCTGCTGGGCCTGAACAGCCCGCTGGCCGCTGTGGCCGCCGTCTTTCACATCATGAACCACGCCACCTTCAAGGCGTCGCTGTTCATGGCCGCCGGCATCGTGGACCATGAGAGCGGCACGCGCGACATCCGGCGCCTGTCGGGCCTGCGCTCGATGATGCCTGTCACCGCCACGCTGGCCATGGTGGCCAGCGCCGCGATGGCGGGTGTGCCACTGCTCAATGGCTTTCTGTCCAAGGAGATGTTCTTCGCCGAAACGGTGTTCCTGGACACGACACCGGTGGTTGGTGTCGTTCTGCCCATTGCCGCCACCCTGGCAGGCATGTTCAGCGTAGCCTATTCGCTGCGCTTCACGGTGGATGTGTTCTGTGGCCCGCCAGCCACCGATCTGCCCCACACACCGCACGAGCCACCGCACTGGATGCGCGTCCCGGTCGAGCTGCTGGTGCTGATGTGCCTCGTGGTGGGCATGCTGCCCGCATGGTCTATTGGCCGCTTTCTGGATGCGGCGGCCCGGCCGGTGGTGGGTGGAGAGCTTCCCGCCTTCAGCCTGGCGGTGTGGCATGGCTTCAATACCCCGTTCATCATGAGCCTGCTGGCCCTGGTGGGCGGAATGGTGCTGTACCTGGCGCTGCGGGCACTGCGCGCCGCTGGCCAGGTCGATGCACCTCCCCTCATCCACCACATCCCGGGGCGCCGCCTGTTTGACGGTGCACTGGCCCTCATCACACAGATGGGCCGCAGCGGTCGGCGCCTTTTATCCACCCAGCGCCTGCAGTGGCAGATGCTGTGGCTGGTCTGCGCGGCGCTGGCTGCCGGCGCCATGCCACTGTGGAACCAGGGCTTGCAGCTGGGCCAGCGCAGCATGCTGCCGCTGTCGCCCGCGTTCGTGCTGCTCTGGGCCGTGGGCATGGTCTGCGCCGTGGCAGCCGCCTGGCAGGCCAAATACCACCGCCTGGCTGCGCTGACCCTGGCGGGTGGGGCGGGTCTTTGCACCTGCATCACCTTCCTGTGGTTCTCGGCGCCCGACCTGGCACTGACACAGATCGTGGTCGAGATCGTGACCACGGTGCTGATCCTGCTGGGCCTGCGCTGGCTGCCCAAGCGCGACGAGGCCCTGCGCATCGCCACCTCTGCCGAGCAGGCGACCACCCGGTGGCGCCGCCTGCGCGACATGGTGCTGGCACTGGCCGCCGGCGGCGGCATGGCCTGGCTAGCCTTTGCCATGATAAGCCGGCCATTTCCCGACAGCACATCCACCTTCTTCCTGGAAAACGCCCTGACGCAGGGCGGTGGCACCAACGTGGTCAACGTGATGCTGGTGGATTTCCGCGGCTTCGACACCTTTGGCGAAATCGTGGTGCTGGGGGTGGTGGCCCTCACGGTGTATGCCCTGCTGCGGCGCTTTCGCCCCGCGCGCGAAACCATGGACCTGCCCGAACAGCAGCGCAACATGCCGGCCGACCTGCAGACCGACCTGCTCAACCCGCGCCATGCCGCCGACACCGCCGTGGGCTACCTGATGGTGCCTGCCGTGCTGGTGCGCCTCTTGCTGCCCTTTGCCACCGTGGTGGCGTTCTACCTGTTCATGCGCGGGCACAACGAGCCCGGCGGCGGATTCGTGGCGGGGCTGGTGTTCTCGGTCGCGCTGCTGCTGCAGTACATCGTCTCGGGCACCGCGTGGGTCGAAGCCCACCTGCCTCTGTACCCGCGCCGCTGGATCGGCAACGGACTGCTGTTCGCCCTGGGCACGGGGCTCGGGGCGATCGTGGTGGGCTATCCATTCCTCACCAGCCACACCTTTCACCTGAACCTGCCGCTGCTGGGCGACATCCATGTGGCCAGCGCCATGTTCTTTGACATGGGCGTGTTCACGCTCGTGGTGGGGTCCTCCCTGCTGATCCTCACGGCCATTGCCCACCAGTCGGTGCGTGGCCACCGCTACCACGCGCGCCTGGCCGAAGAAGCAGCGCTGCAAGAGGCCGCCCGGGAAACCCCACTGGAGACCACCCGCTGATGGAAATCGTTCTGATCATCGCCATCGGCGTACTCACGGGCTCGGGCGTCTGGCTGCTGCTGCGCCCGCGCACCTTCCAGGTCATCATGGGGCTGTCGCTGCTGTCCTATGCCGTCAACCTGTTCATCTTCAGCATGGGCCGCCTGGGCCTGGCGATCGACAAGGAGCCCGTGCTGCGCGCTGGCGTGCCGCAGGATCTGGCCCACTACGCCGACCCCATGCCGCAGGCGCTGGTGCTGACGGCCATCGTGATCGGCTTTGCCATGACGGCCCTGTTCCTGGTGGTGCTGCTGGCATCGCGCGGCATGTCGGGCACCGACCATGTGGACGGCAGCAGGGCGCGCGACGTGCAGGAGATGCCATGAGCTGCCTGCTGCACCCCCAAGCCATGCCCACGCCGCAGCGCTGCGCACCAGGGGCCATCCCATGAATGCCGGCCTGACCGCGCTGGTCGAGCAGGCGACCTCGGCACTGATGCCGCACCTGATACTCGCCCCCATCGCCCTGCCCCTGCTCACGGCCGCGCTCATGCTGCTGCTGCGCGAGGAGCAGCAGCGCCTGAAACTGGTTCTCAACATGCTGTCCACCGCGCTGGGGCTGCTGGTGGCCCTGGCCCTGCTGCTGTGGTCCAACCAGCCCGGCGCCACCAGCGGCATGGGCGTGTACCTGGCGGCCAACTGGCAGGCACCGTTTGGCATCGTGCTGGCCCTGGACCGCCTCTCGGCCATGATGCTGGTGCTGACCAGCCTGGTCGCGCTGGCCTCCATCGTGTTTGCGGGGGCCCGTTGGCACCGCGCGGGGGTGCATTTTCATCCCTTGTTCCAGTTCCAGCTCATGGGGCTGGCGGGCGCCTTTCTCACGGCCGACCTGTTCAACCTGTTCGTATTCTTCGAGATCATGCTGGCCGCGTCCTACGGTCTGCTGCTGCACGGCTCGGGCCGGCCGCGCGTGCAGGCGGGGCTGCACTACATCGCCATCAACCTGGCGGCGTCCTCGCTGTTCCTGGTGGGCGTGTCGATGCTGTATGGCATCACCGGCACGCTGAACATGGCCGACCTGGCGCAGACCATTCCGCTGGTGGCCGCCGCCGACCGCGGCCTGCTGCATACGGCGGCAGCCATCCTGGCCACGGCCTTTCTCATCAAGGCAGCGGTGTGGCCGCTCAACTTCTGGCTGGTGCCGGCCTACAGCGCCGCCACGGCCCCCGTGGGCGCCTTGTTTGCGCTGATGACCAAGGTGGGCATCTACACCATCCTGCGGCTGTGGACCTTGCTGTTCAGCAGCGAGGCCGGTGCCTCGGCGCTGTTCGGCAGCCTGTGGCTGATCGCCGGCGGCATGCTGACCATGGCCTTTGGCGCGGTGGGCATGCTGGGTTCGCAGCGGTTGTCGCACCTGGCCGGATTTGCCGCCATCCTGTCGTCCGGCACCCTGCTGGCGGCGGCAGGCTTTGGCCAGAACCTGCTCACCGCCGGGCTGCTGTATTACCTGCCCAGTTCCACGCTGGCCGTCGCAGCCCTGTTCCTCACCGCCGACCTCATCGACCGCTGGCGCAACGACGGTGCCAGCTACGCGCCATTCGAGCAGGCCGACAACGCGCCCTTCCTCAACGCCGAGCTCGTTCCCACCGAAGGCCTGAACCTCGACGCGGACGAAGAAGTGCTCATCGGTCGCGTGATCCCTGCTGCCGCCGCCCTGCTGGGCCTGGCGTTTCTGGTCTGCACACTGGTCATTGCCGGCCTGCCGCCGCTGTCGGGGTTTGTCGGCAAGGTCGCCATGCTCAGCGCCCTGCTCAATCCGCTGGGCCTGGGCTCTTCGGCCGGCACCCAGCCAGGCGGGCCGGGGTGGGCGCTGTTTGCCCTGATGGTCGCCACCGGCCTGCTGGCGCTGATTGCCCTCACCCGGGCCGGCATCCGCCATTTCTGGGCCACCCATGACCGCGTTGCACCGCAGCTGCGCGTGCTGGAGGGCCTGCCCATCGCCGCCCTGCTGGCGCTGTGCATTGCCCTGACCGTGCTGGCCGCCCCCGTGATGCGTTTCACCCAGGCCACGGCCGATGCCCTGCATTCACCAGGCACCTACATCCGCGCCGTGATGCAGGCAAAGCCCATTCCCGGCCCCACCACACCAGGCAATGCCGCGGTACCCCAGGAGGCCCCATGAAACGCCTGCTGCCCGCCCCCCTGCTGTCGACCGCGCTGTTCGTGCTGTGGCTGCTGCTCAACCAGTCGCTCAGCCCCGGCAACCTGCTGCTGGCACTGCTGGTGGCGTGGCTGATACCCCTGCTCACGCGCGGACTGCGGCCACTGCCGGTGCGCATTCGCCGCCCCGGCACCGTGCTGCGGCTGGGCCTGACGGTGGTGGCCGACACGGTCGCATCCAACCTGTCCGTGGCGCGGCTGCTGCTTTCTCCCGGGCGACCACGGCATGGTGCCGACTTCGTGCTCATTCCCCTGGAATTGCGCGACCCCAATGCGCTGGCCGTGCTGGCCATGATCGTCTGCATCACGCCCGGTACCGCCTGGGCCGAGCTCTCGCTGGACGGCTCCATGCTCATGCTGCATGCCCTGGAGGTGGATGATCCCCAGACCCTGATCGACCACGTCAAGCAGTGCTACGAGCGGCCGCTGATGGAGATTTTTGAATGACCCACCCTGTTCTTTCGTGGGCCCTGCCCATTGCCCTGTGCATGCTGGTGCTGGCCATGGTGCTCGCCCTGGTGCGGCTGCTCAAGGGTCCGTCGGCGCAAGACCGCGTGCTGGCGCTCGACTGCATGTACCTCAACGGCATGCTGCTGGCGCTGGTGCTGGGCGTTCTCTATGGCAGCAGCACCTATTTCGAGGGGGCGCTGCTGATCGCGCTGTTCAGCTTCGTGGGCACGACGGCCATGGCCAAATTTCTGCTGCGCGGCGAGGTGATCGAATGACCGAAGCCGCGCTGCCGCTGTGGGCAGAAATCATCATCGCGGTGCTGTTGCTGGCGGGCTCGGCGATTGCGCTGCTGGGCTCCTGGGGCTTGCTGCGCCTCAAGACCTATTTCGAGCGCGTGCATGCGCCGTCCATCATTGCCACCATGGGCTGCTGGTGCGTCATGCACGGCACCATCGTGTATTTTTCGCTGCAGGGGCAAGGCCTGGCGCTGCACTCCCTGTTGATCGCGCTGTTCGTGGCCATCACGGTGCCCGTGACCAACATCTTCCTCATGCGCGCGGCCTTGTTCCGTGCACGGCGCGCGGGCAACGATGCGCCTCCCAGCCTGAGCCGCAGCACGGGTTCGCAGGAACGCGATTCGTGAAGGGCCCATATCGCCCGAAGTGCCGCCAATTACGCCTTGATCGATAGCTGCCAGCGCTTTACCCATATGCCCTGGCAGCCTATTTCACCTTAATCCTGCTCACGCAGTACCAAACCCGCCGCCTCCGGGGGTGTGGATCTCGAACACATCGCCCGGCTGCATCTCGGCCTGGCCGATGTGGTCGAGCAGTTCGACCCGTCCACTGGCGCGCACCACCTTGTTGATGCCGGGCGCGCCGACCTTGCCACCGGCCATGCCAAACGCCCCGTGGTGGCGCCCGTTCGACAGGATACTGGCCGTCATCGGCTCCAGAAAACGGATGCGCCGCACCCCACCGTTGCCCCCCGCCCAGCGGCCGCCGCCACCCGAGTTGGCACGGATGGCATAGCTTTCCAGTCGTACCGGAAAGCGGAATTCGAGGATTTCCGGATCGGTCAGGCGCGAATTGGTCATGTGCGTCTGCACCACGCTCGTGCCACCAAAGCCGCCCACCAGGGCACCCGCGTCATCGAACACGCCGCCTGCACCACTGCCGCCGGAAATGGTCTCGTAGTACTGGTAGCGCGCGTTGCCGAAGGTGAAGTTGTTCATGGTGCACTGGCTGCCCGCCATCACACCCAGCGCCCCCAGCAAGGCATTGGTGATGCAGGTGGAGGTCTCCACATTGCCCGCCACCACCGAGGCCGGCGGGTGGGGGTTGAGCATGCTGCCGGGCGGAATGACGACGTTGAGCGGCTTCAGGCAGCCCGCGTTCAGCGGGATGTCGTCGTCCACCAGCATGCGAAACACATACAGCACCGCAGCCATGCACACCGCCGTGGGCGCGTTGAAGTTGTTGGTCTGCTGCGGGCTGGTGCCGGTGAAGTCGATGGTGGCGCTGCGGTTGTGTGCGTCCACCTTCACGGCCACGCTGATCTGCGCGCCGTTGTCGAGCGGCAAGGTGAACGCGCCATCCTTCAACCGCGTGATCACGCGGCGCACGGATTCTTCGGCGTTGTCCTGCACATGGCGCATGTAGGCCTGCACCACGTCCAGGCCGAACTCGCCCACCATGCGGCGCAGCTCCTGCTGGCCTTTTTCGTTGGCCGCGATCTGCGCACGCAAATCGGCCATGTTCTGCTGCGGGTTGCGGCTCGGGTACTCACCGCTTTGCAGCAGCGCAATCATTTCCGCCTCGCGCAGCACGCCGCGCTCCACCAGCTTCACGTTGTTGATCTGCACGCCCTCTTCCTCGATGCGCGTGGAAAACGGCGGCATGGAACCAGGGGTGGTGCCGCCCACATCGGCATGGTGCCCACGGCTGCCCACATAGAACCTGGGCGTGGCTTCATCGGCGATGTAGACCGGCGTGATGACCGTGATATCCGGCAGGTGCGTGCCGCCGTGGTAGGGATCGTTGAGCACGAACACGTCGCCGGGCTGCATCTTGCCCGCGCCGGATTGCAAGTCCGTTCCGGCCTGGCGGATCACCGTCTGGATGCTCTCGCCCATGGACCCGAGGTGCACCGGCATGTGCGGCGCATTGGCGATCAGGTGGCCCGCTGCGTCGAACAGCGCACAGCTGAAATCGAGACGCTCTTTGATGTTGACCGAGTAGGCCGTGTTCTGCAACTGCAGCCCCATCTGCTCGGCGATGTTCATGAACAGGTTGTTGAAGACTTCGAGCAGCACCGGGTCCACCGTGGTGCCCACGGCATGATGCGCGGCACGGGCCACGCGGCGCTTGAGCAGCAGGTGATCCAGCTCGGTCAGCTCGGCCTCCCAGCCGGGCTCGACGATGGTTGTCGCGTTCTTCTCGGCAATGATGGCCGGGCCGGGGACCACATCACCGGGGCGCAAATCCTCGCGTACCACCAGCGCGGCGTCGTGCCACGCGGCCACGCCGTCGATGCCACCGGTGTACATGCGCACGGTGCTGCGGCGCGGCACCGTGCGCGCGGGTTGCAGCGCGTGGCGCGGCTCCACAGGCGCATCGCCGGGCACCACGGCCTCGACCGAGACAGCCTCCACCACCAGGCCCTTGCCCTGCATGAGGAAGGCAAAGCGCTGGCGGTAGGCGGCCTCGAACGTGGCGGTGATCTCGGCCATGGGGCCAAACGGCACGATGAGCGCGGAATCGCTGCCCTCGTAGCGCACATGCACGCGCCGGTGCACCACGGCTGTGCCGCTGCCCGACTGCTGGCGCTCCAGCTCGGTGCACGCGATGGTGGCCAGTTGCTCCAGCGTGGCGGCAATGCCCGCCAGCGCCTCGGGCCCCAGCTTGGTTTCCACCGCCTGCTCGCGGATCACATTCTGGTCAGCCAGGCCCATGCCGTAGGCGCTGAGCACGCCCGCCAGCGGGTGCACCAGCACGCGCGCCATGCCCAGCGCATCGGCCACCAGGCAGGCATGCTGGCCGCCCGCGCCGCCAAAGCACTGCAGGGTGTAGCGCGTCACGTCGTAGCCGCGCGCCACGCTGATCTTCTTGATGGCATTGGCCATCTGCTGCACGGCGATCTGGATGAAGCCGTGGGCCACATCCTCGGCACTGCGGCCTGTCTGCTGCGCCAGCGCGCCAAACTTCTGCACCACGGTATCGCCATCCAGCGCCTCGTTGGCCGAGTGGCCAAAAACTTTCGGAAAATGCGCGGGCTGGATCTTGCCGACCATCACGTTCGCATCGGTCACGGCCAGCGGCCCGCCCCGGCGGTAGCTGGCGGGGCCGGGGTTGGCGCCCGCACTCTCGGGGCCGACGCGAAAACGGGCGCCGTCAAAACCCAGGATGGAGCCCCCACCCGCTGCCACGGTATGGATGCTCATCATGGGCGCGCGCATGCGCACGCCGGCGACCTGCGTTTCGAACTCGTGCTCGAACGCGCCCGCATAGTGGCTCACATCGGTGCTGGTACCGCCCATGTCAAAGCCGATGACCTTGTCGTGGCCCGCCAAGCCTGCGGTGCGTGCCATGCCGACGATGCCACCCGCGGGGCCCGACAGGATCGCGTCCTTGCCCTGAAAACGGTGCGCATCCGTCAGCCCCCCCGACGACTGCATGAAAAACAGCGGCACACCCGGCATTTCTCCCGCCACCTGGTCCACATAGCGGCGCAGGATGGGCGAAAGGTAGGCATCGACCACGGTGGTGTCGCCCCGGCTCACGAACTTCATCATGGGGCTGGTGGCGTGCGATGTGCTGATCTGCGTGAACCCCGCCTGCTCGGCCAGGCGGGCGGCTGCCTGCTCGTGGGCGGTGTAGCGCCAGCCGTGCATGAACACGATGGCTACGCTGCGCAGGCCCGCGTCGTAGGCGGCCCACAGGCGCTCTTTCAGATGCGCCTCGTCCAGCGGCTCGATCATCTCGCCGTGTGCGCCCACACGCTCCTGCGCCTCGATCACGCGGCTGTACAGCAGTTCGGGCAGCACGATGCGGCGATCAAACAGGCGTGGTCGATTCTGGTAGGCAATGCGCAGCGCATCCTTGAAGCCCTTGGTGGTGATGAGCAGCGTGGGCTCGCCCTTGCGCTCCAGCAGTGCGTTGGTGGCCACCGTGGTGCCCATCTTCACGCACTCCACCAGTTCGGGCGTCACCGCCTCGCCGGACTTCAAACCCAGCAGGTGGCGAATGCCCGCCACGGCGGCGTCCTTGTACTGCTCGGGGCTCTCGGACAGCAGCTTGTGCGTGACCAGGCTGCCATCGGGGCGCTTGCCCACCACGTCGGTGAAGGTGCCACCCCGGTCAATCCAGAACTGCCAGCGGGGTGCGAAAGAGGGTTGAAGGGACATTTTTTTCTACTCAATTTACAGCCACCAGCGATTTACAGGTGATGGCCAGAGCTGTTTTTTATCTGAAATTGACTACCGCAACGCCGCAGAGCGCGCAGTCTGGTCATGCATGCCCGAGGGCACACGCCGCAAACGGACCCACTCGCCGATGTCACGGTTGAGCGCATCGCCGGCATTCAGCGCACCAATCAGGCCATTTTCGTGAATCTCGCGGTAGCGCTGTACTGGAGGCGATCCGCATCGACAGCGGCGAAGCTGGCTTCTTCGCCTTTCTTTTGCGAGATTACAACACCGAGCCCCCCATTTTTGAACGCTTCATTCACCAGTTGTGCAGACGAATCGATGGGGCCCGACGCATTGGTTGCACTGCCCGCAGATTTCCCGGAAAGCGCCTTGCAGAAAGCCCCCATGGCACGGGATGTGCATGTAGATATTGTGGGCAAATCGAAGGAAATCTGGCGATATTCAGGCAAAACACCTACCCCCCAAACGACCTGCATTCGATAGAGTGAATCCTCATATTTTTGACATCCAACCCTGCGGAGCTATTTCATGAAGCGTCGAATCTTCCCCGTCACCGCACTCGGATTGGCACTGGCTGCCGGCCTGTCTGTCACACCGGCTTTTGGCCAGACCAAGTGGGACCTGGCCGCCGCCTACCCGGCCACCAACTTCCACACGGAAAACATGGTGCAACTGGCCAGCGACGTGGACAAGGCCACGGGCGGCAAGCTCAAGATCACGGTGCATGCCAACGCCGCGCTGTTCAAGGCCCCCGAAATCAAGCGCGCCGTGCAAGGCGGCCAGGCGCAGATGGGCGAGATCCTGCTGGCCAACTTCCAGAACGAATGGCAGCTGTTTGGCGTGGATGGCCTGCCCTTCCTGGCCGACAGCTACGACGCGTCCAGGAAGCTCTACGCCGCCCAAAAGCCCTTCCTGGAAAAGAAGCTGGCGGAGCAGGGAATGATGCTGCTGTACGCCGTGGCCTGGCCACCCCAGGGCATCTACACCAAGAAGCCGCTGGCCTCCGCCGCCGACCTCAAGGGCATCAAGTGGCGCGCCTACAGCCCCGCCACCGCGCGCATTGCCGAGCTGGTGGGCGCCCAGCCCGTGACGGTGCAGGCTGCCGAGTTCTCGCAGGCACTGGCCACGGGCGTGGTCGAATCGACCATGACCTCGGGCGCCACAGGAGTGGACAGCAAGCTGTACGAGCACCTCAAGTTCTATTACGACACCCAGGCCTGGCTGCCCAAAAACGCCCTGCTGGTGAACAAGAAGGCGTTTGATGCGCTGGACAAGCCCCTGCAGCAGGCCCTGCTCAAAGCCGGTGCCGACGCCGAGGCGCGCGGCTGGGCCAACAGTGCCAAGGTCAACGCCGACACCGTGGCCAAGCTCAAGGCCAACGGCATGGAAGTGGTGGCACCACCTGCCGCACTGAAGGCCGACATGGGCAAGGTGGGCGACACCATGCTCAAGGAATGGCTCGACAAGGCCGGCCCCGAGGGCAAGGCGCTGATCGACGCCTACCGGAAGTAAGCCGGCACCTTTGAAGACTGTGCCCATGCGCCGCCTGCTGGACTTTCTGTACGACGGCGCCGCCGCCCTGGCGGCGCTTTTCATGGTCGGCCTGCTGGGGATGGTGCTGCTGTCCATCGCCAGCCGGCAGTTCCACTTCCATGTGCCGGGCACCGATGCCTATGCGGGCTACCTGATGGCCGCAGCCGGTTTTCTGGCGCTCGCCCACACCTTGAAGCGCGGCGAACACATCCGCGTCACGCTGCTGCTCAACTTTCTGAAGGGCGGCGCCAAGAAGGCGTTCGAGATCTGGGCCCTGGCCATTGCCACACTGCTGGCGCTGCTGTTTGCCACCTACAGCTGCAAGCTGGCCTGGCAGTCGCACGGGTTCCACGACATCTCCACCAGCAGCGACGCCACACCGCTGTGGATTCCACAAATCGCCATGGCCGTTGGCACGGTGATTCTGGCGATCGCATTCTTGGACGAACTGGTGCTGGAAATGATGGGCAGGCGTGCGGATGCCTCATCCGGCGAAGCATTGCGCAATGAATAAACCCGGCACAACCTACCATGAGTGATCTCGCCATCACCGGCCTGCTCGTACTGTCGCTGTTCCTGATCCTGGGCAGCGGCGTATGGATCGGGCTCACCCTCTCCGGCGTCGCCTGGATCGCCATGCAGCTGTTTTCCGCGCGCCCGGCGGGCGATGCGATGGCGGTGACCATCTGGGGCAGCGCCTCCAGCTGGACCCTCACGGCCCTGCCGCTGTTCATCTGGATGGGCGAAATCCTGTTCCGCACCCGGCTGTCGCAGGACATGTTCAAGGGCCTGGCCCCCTGGGTGCAGGCGCTGCCGGGCCGGCTGCTGCACACCAACGTGGTGGGCTGCACCATCTTTGCCGCCGTGTCGGGATCGAGCGCCGCCACCTGCGCCACCATCGGCAAGATGACGCTGCCCGAGCTGACGCGCCGGGGCTACCCCGAGCACATGGTGGTGGGAACGCTGGCCGGTGCCAGCACGCTGGGCCTGCTGATCCCACCGTCGATCATCATGATCGTCTACGGCGTGTCAGCCGAGGTGTCGATCTCGCAGCTGTTCATTGCGGGCGTGCTGCCGGGCATCCTGCTGGCAGCCCTGTTCTCGGGCTACATCGTGGTCTGGGCGCTGCGCCACCCCGAACAGGTGCCGGCCGCCGACGTGCGCATGGGCTTCATGCAGAAGCTGTCCGAATCGCGCAGCCTGATCCCCGTGATGCTGCTGATTGCGGCCGTGCTGGGCTCCATCTACACCGGATTTGCCACCGCCACCGAGGCGGCTGCCGTGGGCGTGGTGGGCTCGCTGGTGCTGTCGGCCGTGCAGGGCTCGATGAACTGGGGCACGTTCAAGGATTCGCTGATGGGCGCGACGCGCCTGTACTGCATGATCGCGCTGATCCTGGCAGGGGCCGCGTTCCTCACGCTGGCCATGGGCTACATCGGCTTGCCGCGCCACCTGGCCGAGTGGATTGCATCGCTGGGCCTGAACCAGGCCCAACTCATCGTGGCACTGGCCATTTTCTTCATCATCCTCGGGTGTTTCCTGGACGGCATCTCGATGGTGGTGCTGACCATGGGTGTGCTCATGCCCACGGTGCAGGCCGCAGGCATCGACCCCATCTGGTTCGGCATCTTCATCGTGCTGGTCGTCGAAATGGCGCAGATCACGCCCCCTGTGGGCTTCAACCTGTTCGTGCTGCAAGGCATGACGGGCCGCCAGTTGCCCTGGATCACCAAGGTCACCCTGCCCATGTTTTTGCTCATGTGCGGCGCGGTGGCGCTGATCTACGTCTTCCCTGGCATCGTGACCTGGCTGCCGCAGCAGATGGCGGCGCGCTGAGCGCCGGACGCAACCACCGGATGTGGACAATGGCGCCATGCTGAATGTTCTGTCCATTTGTATCGGCGCCAGCCTGGGGGCGCTGGCCCGCTGGCGTCTGGGCCTGTGGCTCAGCGGCACCGGTGCGCTGTTGCCATGGGGCACGCTGGTGGCCAATCTGGTGGGTGGCTACCTCATCGGTGTGTGCGTTGCTGCCTTCCAGGCGCTGCCCCACATCGACCCGGTGTGGCGGCTGGCGCTGGTCACGGGGTTTCTGGGGGCGCTGACCACGTTTTCCAGCTTTTCGGCCGAGGTGGTGACCATGCTGCAGCAGCAGCGCTACCTGATGGCATCGGGCACCACCGTGCTGCACCTGGGGGGCTCGCTGCTCATGACCATACTCGGGCTGCAGACTGTGGCACTGGCGCTGTCCACCCGCCCGTAGCGGGCTGCCTGGCCAATGCAGCGCAGCGCTGGCAGCGCCTTGAATTGCTATTATTTTTATAGCTCACAACACATGACAGAAAAGCGCAAGAGCCCTGTTTAATTTAAAACTCCACCAGGCCTGGCGCACCCATGCCCAGGCCATGCCACCACCCCTCTCACCATACGGCAAGGGCCGCGACTACAGCCATCCCCATGGAAGCCAACACCCAACTCAACGAACGCCGCCTGGCCGATGCCTGGGCCGAACTGCACGCCCACGCCAACAACGACAACCCCCTGCACGCCGATGCCTACCGGCTCGCTTTTGCCGACCCCGAGTTTTTGTTCCGCCGCGAAACACGCGGCATCCGCTTTCAGCTGGAAATGCTCAAGCCCGACCTGGGCCAGGCCGAGCAAGGCATCGAGAACACCGTGGTGGTGTATGGCAGCGCCCGCTTTGTAGCGCCCGACGAGGCAGCAGCCCAGCTGGGTGCAGCCGAGGCCAGTGGCGATGCTGCACAGCTGCAACGCGCCCACCAGGCCGTGCGCAATGCCCGCTACTACAACCTCGCCCGCCAGTTTGCCGGCCTGGTGGCCGAGTACAGCGAGCGCCAGCGCCCGGCCGACCGCATCTACATCTGCACGGGCGGCGGCCCCGGCATCATGGAGGCCGCCAACCGGGGCGCCCACGAGGCGGGCGCGCTGAACGTGGGCCTGAACATCGGCCTGCCGCACGAGCAAAGCGGCAACCGCTTCATCTCGCCCTCACTGAGTTTCAAGTTCCACTACTTCGCCCTGCGCAAGATGCACTTCATGATGCGCGCCAAGGCCCTGGTGGCGTTCCCCGGCGGGTTTGGCACGCTCGATGAACTGTTCGAAGTGCTGACCCTGGTGCAGACCGGCAAGGCCAAGCCGGTGCCCATCGTGCTGTGCGGCACCGACTACTGGAAGCGCCTGATCAACTTTGACGTGATGGTCGAAGAAGGCACGATTTCGGCCAAGGACCTGCAGCTGTTCCACTACACCGATGACCCGCAGGAAGCCTGGGACCTGATCAAGGCGTTCTACAAGCTCTGAAAGCACACGAAGCGCCGGCCCTGCGCGCGGCGCACAGGGCCAGCCGCTTCATCAGGTCTCGCGCCCCATCAGCCACGCCTGCCGCGCGCCAAAACCCACGCCGACCCCCACCAACCAGAACAGGCCGGCCACGCCGATCAGCGCCCCCACCGAGCCGAACAGCACCGGCATGAGCACGCTGGAGGCATTGATGGTCATGAGCCGCAGGCCCAGCGCCTCGCCGTGGCGGGCCGGTGGCGTGATCTGGTGCAGCATGCTCATGATCATGGGTTGCACCGAGCCCAGCGCCAGCCCCAGCAGCACCGAGCAGGCCCCCATGGCCAGCGCCGTGGGCAAAAGCGGGTAGACACCGAACAGCAGCGCGGTGGCCAGCATGGCGGTGGTGATCACCGCGGCCTCGCGCAGGCGCTCTGCCACCAGCGGCATCAGCACCCGCACCAGCGCCGCCGCAACGGCGAAGGCCCCGAGGATGGTGCCGATCACCGAGGCCGACAGGCCGCGTTCGTGCCCCAGAAGCGGCACCACAAAAGTGTGCACGTCCCAGCAGGACGACAGAAACCAGTTGACCAGCAACAGGCGCCGAAAACGCACATCGTTCAGCAGATCCCACGCCCGCTGCGGTGCACCGCCGGCGGCAATCACCGGGGGCAGCTCCACGGTGTCGCGCACCCAGAACCAGGTGGCCAGCGGCAGCAGCGCCATCAGCGCAAACGCGGCACGGTAGCCCTCCAGGCTGCCGGCGGTGCTGCCGGCATGGTCGATCAGCAAGCCCGCAAAGAAAGGGCCAATGAAGTTGGATACGGCGGGCCCGATGGCCAGCCAGCTGAAGACGCGCTTGAGTTGCGTGGCATCGTGGGCGGCCCGGCCCACATGGCGCTGCAGCGCGATGATCGCGGCACCGCTGGCGCCCCCCGTCATCAATGCCGCCAGGCACAGCACCGGAAAGACCGGCCATACCAGCGCCAGCGCAGCCCCCGCCGATGCCACCGCCACCGCCAGACCCACGGGGCGCTTCAAGCCATGGCGATCGGCATAACGCCCCGCGGGCAAGGCCAGGAACACCTGCGTGAGCGCAAACAGCGCCAGCAGCACGCCCACGGCCGCTGCGCTGTAACCCTCGCGCAGCGCCAGCAGCGGCGCGGCCATGCGCATGCCGGCCATGCAGGCATGCACGCAGATCTGGCCGGCAATCAACCGCGCCAGTGCCCAGTTCACAGCGGGTCGTCCTCGGGGTCCAGGCCTGGCAGTGCCGATGTGCTGGCGCCTGCCAGCGGCATGGCCGGATCCGGTGCGGGCAGATCCTGCACATCGCGCAGCTTGCGCTGGATGGCGCGGGTGCGCACGCCCACCTCGTCAAACTTCTTGGCGGCGGCGTCGATGGACTTCTTGGTGGCCTCGACCACATCGCCGAACTTGGCGAACTCGGTCTTGACCATGCCCAGCAGGCTCCACACCTCGGACGAGCGCTTTTCGATCGCCAGCGTCTTGAAGCCCATCTGCAGGCTGTTGAGCATGGCCGCCAGGTTGGCCGGGCCGGTGATCATCACGCGGCAGTCGTTCTGCACCGCCTCGACCAGGCCGGGGCGGCGCATCACCTCGGCGAACAGGCCCTCGGTGGGCAAATACAGCACGGCAAAGTCGGTGGTGTGCGGGGGCGAGACGTACTTGGCAAAAATCTTCTTGGCTTCGAGCTTGATGGAGGTTTCAAACGCGTTGCCTGCCGACAGGATGGCCGCCTTGTCGGCCGCATCCTGGGCGTCCAGGAGGCGCTGGTATTGCTCCACCGGGTATTTGGAGTCGATGGGCAGCCACACGGGGTGCTCGTCGCTCTTGCCCGGCAGGCGGATGGCGAATTCCACCAGCTCGTCGCTGCCCGGCACGGTCTTGACGTTGCGCGCGAACTGCTCGGGCGTGAGCACGTTGTCGATGATGGCCCCGAGCTGCATTTCGCCCCAGGTACCGCGCGACTTCACGTTGGTCATCACGCGCTTCAAGTCGCCCACGCTGCCCGCCAGCGTCTGCATTTCGCCCAGGCCCTTGTGCACCTGTTCGAGCCGGTCGCTGACCAGCTTGAACGACTCGCCCAGGCGCTGCTCCAGCGTGGCGTGCAGTTTTTCATCCACCGTGCGGCGCATTTCTTCGAGCTTGGTGGCGTTGTCGGCCTGGATGGCACCGAGGCGCTCGTTGAGCGCGGTGCGCAGCTGCTCGGCGTTGTGCTGGCTGCCCTGCACCAGGCCGGCCAGCTGCTGCGAGACGGCGTCCTGCAGCACCGAGAACTGGTTCTTGATCTGGTAGCTGTTGCCTTCGAGCTGGTCCTTGAGCGCGTTCGACATGGTGCCCAGCTGGGCCTGGATGTCGGTCTTGAGCGAATCGAGCGTGAGGCGCGTGGCGGCGGTGAGCGCCTCGAAACGCTCCTGGATGCGCTTTTCAAACAGCGCCGCGCCCTCGCTCATGGCCTCGCGCGACTTGACGCTCTCAAAGGCCAGCGCGGCGGTGGTGGTGGTGAGCTCGGTGCGAAACCCCACCAGCGTGGCCGACAGCTCGGTGCGCGCCGTGGCCGCATCGGCCTGGCCCTGCGCCAGATGCGCCAGCAGCGCCTTGCTGCTTTCTTCCAGCCGCCCGGCCACAGCCTGCTGCAGAGCATCGAAGCGCTGGCCCAGCGCCACATCCAGCGCTGTCTGGCGCTGGCTCAGGGCTGCATCGAAAGCCGCCAGGCGCTGCTCCAGCCGCCCCTCGAACACACCAAACGCCGCCAGCAGTTCGGTGCGGCTGTTGCGCGATTCACTCACGGCCTGGGCCAGGCGCTCGTCCACGGCGTGGCGCAGGGTCTCCAGCGTGGTCTGGGTGGTCTGGGTGAAACCGCGCAGCTGCTGGCCCATGCCATCCAGAGCGCCATCGTTCTTGGCCACGGCAATCTGCGTGGCCAGGGCGGTTTGCTCCAGGGCCTGCAGGCGCGCCAGCCATTCGGGTGGCAGATCGACACGGGGGCGGCGCAACAACAGCAGCACCAGCAGGGCGAGAACCAGCGCCAGCGCGGCCAGCAGCACAAGGGTATCGGTAGTCAAGACAGATTTACTATGTTTTTAGTAGCAAATAACGCTTACTTCATAAGCGTTATAGGCAAATTTCGCTCAGATCCCAGCATCACCTGGCGCGCACACCGGCCACCGGCTGGTTCACCGGCGTGAGCGGCCCGCGCCCGTCAAAGAAGGCGATCAGGTTGTCCGCCGCCAGGTTGGCCATGGCCAGGCGCGTGGGCACCGTGGCGCTGGCGATGTGCGGCGTGAGCACCACGTTGGGCACGGTGAGCAGGTCGGGGTGCACCGTGGGCTCGCCCTCGAACACATCGAGGCCCGCCGCAGCGATGCGCCGCTCGCGCAACGCTATTGCCAGTGCTGCGTCGTCCACGATGCCGCCGCGCGCGATGTTGATGAGCGTGGCCGTGGGCTTCATCAGCGCCAGCTCGGCTGCTGCTATGGTGTGGTGCGATGCCGGGGTGTAGGGCAGCACCAGCACCACATGGTCGGCCGTGCGCAGCAGCTCGTCTTTTTCGACATAACGGGCCTTGCACTCGGCCTCCAGCGCGGGCGACAGGCGCGATCGGTTGTGATAGACCACGTTCATGCCAAAACCATGCGCGCCGCGCTTGGCAACGCCCTGGCCGATGCGCCCCATGCCGATGATGCCCAGCGTGCTGCCATGGATGTCGCTGCCGGCAAACATGTCGTAGCGCCAGGTGGTCCACTTTCCAGCGCGCAGGTAATGCTCGCTTTCGGCCATGCGCCGGGCCGTGGCCATGAGCAGCGCAAAGCCGAAGTCCGCCGTGGTTTCGGTCAGCACGTCGGGCGTGTTGGTGCCCTGCACGCTCGCGGCCGTCATGGCATCGACGTCGAAGTTGTTGTAGCCCACGGCCATGTTGGCCACGATCTTCAGGCGCGGCGCGGCGGCCAGCAGGGCGGCATCGATGCGCTGGCTGCCCGTGGTGAACGCACCGTCCTTGTCGGCCAGCCGCGCGGCCAGCTCCTGGGGCGACCAGATCACGTCATCGGGGTTGGATTCGACCTCGAAATGCTGCGCCAGGCGCGCAACCACCTCAGGAAAGATCGCGCGGGCAACCAGGATGCGGGGTTTGCTCATATCAGGAAGTCTCCAATCAACGGAACCAGATAAAGGTCATGAGAATAAACAAGGGCACCAGAACGCCGCACGACCACAGCATGTAGCCAAAGAAGCTGGGCATCTTCACGCCACGGTCTTCGGCAATGGCCTTGACCATCAGATTGGGCGCATTGCCGATGTAGGTGTTGGCCCCCATGAACACGGCGCCGGCCGAAATGGCCGCCAGCGTGGGGGCCAGCGTGGTCATGAGCACGGCGGGGTCGCCTCCGGCGGTGTTGAAGAACACCAGGTAGGTGGGAGCATTGTCCAGAAACGACGACAGCACACCGGTAGCCCAGAAATACATGGCCGGATCGGGCGATCCGTCGGACCGCGTCACGGCGGCCACAATGGCGCCAAAGGGACCGTTGACACCCGCCTTGAGCATGGCGATCACGGGGATGATGGTCAGAAAAATGCCGGCAAACAACTTGGCCACTTCCTGCATGGGCCCCCAGCCGAACTGGTTGTCGGCATGGACCGTTTTGGGCGTGAGCCAGAGCGAAGCCAGCGTGACAAGGACCAGGCCCACATCGCGCACGATGCCGGGCAATCCCACCTCGGTGCCGGCAACGTTGAACACCACCGGCGATTTCCAGAAACCGCTGAGCAGCACCAGCGCCACCACCGCGCCCAGCAGGGCAAAGTTGACCTTGCCGTCAAAGCCGATGGCACGGGTGTCAGGGGTCGGGTCTTGCGGCCTCACCTCCTGGCTGCGGCGGTAGTACCAGCTGTCGAGCACGTAGAACAGCACCAGCAGCACGCCCACCAGAAACAGGGTCTCCTGGAAGATATGGGCCACGGTCCAGAAAAAATCCACACCCTTCAGGAAGCCCAGGAACAGCGGCGGATCCCCGAGCGGCGTGAGCGAGCCGCCCGCATTGGAGACGATGAAGATGAAGAACACCACCACATGGGCCACATGCTTGCGGTTGTCGTTGGCGCGGATCAGCGGGCGAATCAGCAGCATGGATGCGCCCGTGGTCCCCATGAAGCTGGCCAGCACGGCGCCAATGGCCAAAATGGCCGTGTTGAGCCCCGGGCTGCCATGCAGGTTGCCCCGGATGTAGATGCCACCCGACACCGCGAACAGCGCCGTGAGCAAAATGACGAACGGAATGTATTCGGCCAGCAGCGCATGCACGAAGCTGGCGCCGGCCACCGCCGGGCCGAACACCACGGCAAACGGCAGCAGAAACGCCAACCCCCAGGCCGCCGCCACCTTGCCAAAGTGGTGGTGCCAAAAGACGGGTGCCAGCAGGGGCACGAGCGCAATCGACAGCAAAATGCCGGCAAACGGCACACCCCACAACAGCGAAAGGCGGCTGCCATCGATATCGGCGGCACCTGCCAGGCCGGGCAGCACGCACAGGGCGGCAGCGGCCAGCCAGCGGAAAATCTTCATGGGGGGGTTCTCTTTCTTGTCGAAGGGTTGCAGGGGACACCCGGAGCGGTCATTGCACCGAGGGAATCTCGAACACCTGGCGCAGATAGGCCAGATATTTCTCGTCATCGCACATGCCCTTGCCGGGTGTATCCGACACCTTGGCCACGGGCTGGCCGTTGCAGCGCGTCATCTTGATGACCACCTGCAGGGGCTCATACCCCAGATCGTTGGTGAGGTTGGTGCCAATGCCAAACGCCAGCTGGCAGCGGCCCCGGAACTGCTGGTACAGCTCTATCGTGCGCGGGAAGGTGAGCGCGTCGCTGAAGATCAGCGTCTTGGTGAGCGGATCGACTCGGTTCTTGCGGTAGTGGTCGAGCAGGCGCTCACCCCAGGCAAACGGGTCGCCGCTGTCGTGCCGGGCACCATCGAACAGCTTGCAGAAATACAGGTCGAAGTCGCGCAGGAAGGCACTCATGCCGTACACATCGGACAACGCGATGCCCAGGTCGCCGCGGTATTCCTTGGCCCACATTTCAAAGCCGAACACCTGGCTGTCGCGCAGGCGCGGACCCAGCGCCTGGCAGGCCTGCAAATATTCATGCGCCATGGTTCCGAGCGGCGTCACACCAAGCTTCATGGCATAGAGCACATTGCTGGTGCCCGCAAACTGGCCTGGGCCGGGCGGTGCCCCCGGGCGGCGGTCGCCCGTTCCCAGACGGGCCACCAGCACGCGCAAAAGCTCTTCATGCCATGCACGGCTGAAGCGCCGACGCGTACCGTAATCGGCAATCTTGAGCTCGGCCAGACCCTCGGCCTGCAGCAGCGCGATCTTGTCGTCCAGGCGCCGGCGGCCCTCAGGGAAATCAGGCACCTTCTGCGTGTTGCGAAAGTAGACCTCGTTCACGATGGCCAGCACCGGAATCTCGAACAGGATGGTGTGCAGCCATGGCCCGCGGATGGTGATGTCGATCTCACCCGAGGGCAGCGGTGTGACGGTGATGTATTTCTCGTTCAGCCGGAACAGGCCGAGAAAATCCACGAAGTCGCTCTTGATGAAGCGCAACGAGCGCAGGTAGGCCAGCTCATCGTCCTGGAACTGCAGACTGCACAGCGAACGGATTTCCGCCTTGATCTCGGCCACATGGGGCGCCAGCTCCACGCCGGGGTTGCGGCACTTGAAGCGGTATTCGACCTGCGCCCCGGGAAACTGGTGCAGCACCACCTGCATCATGGTGAACTTGTACAGATCGGTATCGAGCAGGCTGGTGATGATCATGGTGAGGCGGGGCCACGGCAGGGCAGCCCGGGGGTGCAGAAACCATCGCTGGCGCGGCCAGGGGCCCCAAAGTGTAGGCCATCAGGCGGCTGCAGCCTCCGTCTGAAAGCCCCCTATTGCCCCGGTTGCAAGATATGTGTCAAAAATGGCTTCAGCACCTTTGCAAAAAGCGCCAACCGCTATATTTTGTATAGCAAAATTATCAAGCAACCACCACCAGTGCCTGCAACACGGCACGCAGTGCCTCTGGCACCGGCACGGGCCGGCGCGTGGCGCGGTCCACATACACATGGATGAAATGCCCGGCGGCGGCGCACAGTGGCTCGCCCTGGGCAAACAGCCCCACCTCATAGCGCACGCTGGAGCCACCCAGCCGCGCCACGCGGATGCCCGCCTCCACCGTCTGCGGAAATGCCAGCGGGGCAAAGTAGTTGCACTGGGTCTCGATCACCAGACCGATGGTGTCACCGGCATGGATATCGAGCACGCCCTGTTCGATCAGGTGGGCGTTCACGGCGGTGTCGAACCAGCTGTAGTAAACGACGTTGTTCACATGCCCATAGACATCATTGTCCATCCAGCGGGTGCTGATGGAGCGGAAGGCATGGTAGGCGCTGCGCGGCTGTGGCACCGGGCGCGCGGGCTGTGCGGCCGGGGAAAGGGGGGCAGTGGTCATGGCCGGACATTCTGCCAGCGCGCATGGTACTGCTGCGCCACCCGCCAGGTGGTCAGCTGCGCCTGAAGCGTGTCGGCCAGGTCGCGGCCATAGCCACCGGCCATCGTGAAGGCCAAGGGCAAGCGACGCTGCCAGGCCCAGTCGAAAACCCGGCGGTCACGGGCCTCCAGGCCGTCGTGGCTCAGGGCCAGGCGGCCCAGCCGGTCGCCCACATGGGGATCGGCACCCGCCAGGTACAGCACCAGCCCGGGCGCAAAGCGCTGCTCCAGCGCGTCCAGCGCCTGGTCCAACGCCTGCAGGTATTCGTCGTCCGCGCAGCCGTCGGGCAGCTCCACATCCAGGTCGCCGGCCTCCTTGCGGAACGGATAATTGCGCGCCCCGTGCAGGGACAGCGTGAACACGCTGGCATCGCTGCGAAAGATATGTGCCGTGCCATTGCCCTGGTGCACGTCCAGATCGATCACCG
This sequence comes from Acidovorax soli, assembly GCF_900107605.1. GTDB lineage: Bacteria > Pseudomonadota > Gammaproteobacteria > Burkholderiales > Burkholderiaceae_C > Acidovorax > Acidovorax soli. The sequence continues at coordinate 70,255 of NZ_FNQJ01000009.1, forward strand.
CCACCCGAAGTGGCGGCACCACGCCAGCGCTGCCCCCACGCTGGCACTCAGCCTGCATCAGGCGCGCAGCCACGGCAATGTCGTTGAACACGCAAAACCCGCTGCCCCTGTCGGCATAGGCGTGGTGCGTGCCCCCCGCCAAGCTGCCCGCCACCCCTTGCGCCAGGGCCGCACGGCATGCCGCAATAGTGGCGCCCACCGAGCGCCGGGCGCGTTCGGCCATCACCTCGGTCCACGGAAACCCGATCTCCCGCTGCGCGGCTGCAGTCAAAGTGCCATCAACAATCGCCTGGACATAGCCCGGCGTGTGAACCAGGGCCAATTCACCATCAGAGGCCCGCGGGGCCACCTGGAGTTGCACCTGGGGCAACTGCTGCGCCAGGCGGTCACGCAACAGGCGGTATTTCGCCATGGGAAAGCGATGCCCCTCCGGCAGGGGCAACACAAAATGGTCTGCGTAATAGGCATGCATGACACGATTGTGGCAATCCCATCACCGCTGGGGAGTTGCCCCTAATATGTTGCATTGCAGCAAAAATAGCTTGCAATTGAACTGCAAGCACCTAAAATTCCCTCCATGCTGCACTGCAACATGACTTTACCGAGTCAAGGTCAGCGCAGATGTCCGTGAACCACCTTGACCCATCCGGGTTTCATTTTTAGGAGATATGACATGTCGCTGACCGCAGAACAAATCCTGGCATCCCACAAAGCCAACATCGAAACCCTGTTTGGTCTGACCACCAAGGCCTTCGAAGGCGTGGAAAAGCTGGTCGAACTGAACGTGACCGCCTCGCGCGCTGCCCTGACGGAAGCCGCTCAACACACCCAGGCTGTCCTGGGCGTGAAGGACGCACAGGAGCTGCTGGCACTGCAAGCCGGCCTGTTCCAGCCCCTGGCTGAAAAGACCGCCGCCTACAGCCGTCACCTGTATGACATCGCTTCGGGCACCGGCGCAGAATTCGGCAAGACCTTCGAAACCCAGACCGCCGACGCGCAAAAGGCATTCGCCAACCTGGTGGACAGCGCTGCCAAGAACGCCCCCGCCGGTTCCGAAACCGCCGTCGCCGTGATGAAGAGCGCCGTTGCCGCTGCCAACAACGCTTTCGAATCGGTGCAGAAGGCCGTCAAGCAAGCCTCTGACGTGGCCGAAGCCAACTTCAACGCCGTCGCCAGCACCGCAGCCGACGCCGCCAAGTCGGCCGCTCCCCGCAAGCGCTGAACCAGGCGCGGCACTGGCACTGGAGTGCAGTCTCCCGCCAGCGCCCAGGAAATGCCCCGACCATTGAGCCATCGCCCCGAATTCGGGGCCTCCAGTTGTCTCCTTGGATCCTCTCGAAACCCCCGTTTCAGGGATCCTTTTAAAGCCCGATCCCAGGATCGGGCTTTTTTTATCTCTGTGCCCCGTCTTGCCCCGCGTTGGCACATTTGCCGCCAAAAAAAGACCGGTGGAATGGATACAAGACCAGCGGATGCAGCGCGACTACGCGATGGTTTTTGAGCCGCCCGACCCGAAGCAGCAGACATCAAGCTCAAGCGCCTTCGCACCACTGGCAATCTGATGCATTGACCCGGCTTCTGAAAATGAAACCCTTGCCGCGAACCAAGCAATGTCGGGAAAATAAAGCAGCAGCAAACAGTCCAGAACGGGTGTCGCTAGCAGAAGGCGATGGCCAGTGGACTTCAACTCTCGCCCCTGGAGTGCCTCCGAAACGAAACAAGGACCCGAAGGTCCTTGTTTGTACTGGCATTTTTTGGGGTGGCTGATGGGGCTCGAACCCACGACAACAGGAATCACAATCCTGGACTCTACCAACTGAGCTACAGCCACCGTAGCTTTGAATTATAGCCCGAGAAAACCGGGCTTCGCGCCAATATCCGTCAAATTTCTGATCAATCGGGTGCGGACTGTGGGCGAGGGGCCTTGATCTGAACCTTGAAGCGGTCTTTCAGCAGCTCATAGTAGGCCAGTCCTTCGGCATTGCTCCACCACTGCAGGTATTGCTGGCGCTCCTGGCGGGCGACTTGCTCGTTGGGGGTCTCGCGCGGAACCAGTCGATTGACTTTGGCTACGGCGTAACCCTGCGCTCCCAGATCCACACCGATCCAAGCTGGCAAGGTGGCGGTACTGGCACCCAATACCGCATCCACCAGACGCCGTGGCTGATTCTGGGGTTGATCGCGCGAGATCACGATGGCGGATTGCAAACCCGCAGCATTGCCGGGCGTGGCTTTCCATGCAGCCAGCTTTGCTTCGCCGTCCTTGCGCGCCAGTTCGGCGGATTTCTCGGCGATATACAGGCTGCGCACCTGCGCACGCACCTCCTCCAGTGGCAGGGTGCGTGCAGCGGTGTAGGCGCTGACGCGGGCAGCAGCCATCTGGCTGGGTCCGATTTCCACGGCTTCGGTATTGCGTTTGTTCTCGATCGAATCCGTTGAGAACAGCGCCTCCAGCAGCTTGCCGTTGGCCAACGGGCCCGTCGCTCCAGGCGCTGGTGTACGGGTGACACCTGACGCCGTCAGCACTTTGAGCCCGAGCTTTTCGGCCACGGGCTTGAGACTGTCGGATTGCTCATAGACGCCATTGGCAAACGATTCGGCCACCTCGGCAAACTTGCGCTGCGCTTGCTGTTGCTTGAGTTCGGCTTCCATGGAGGGGCGCAACTCTTCAAAGCTTGGCTGACGGGGTGTCTTGATGTCCGTCAGCAAAATGATGTGATAACCGAAATCGGTTTCCACCACGTCGCTGATATCGCCTTTTTTCATCGCAAAAGCCGCGTCTTCGAACGGCTTGACCATGGCGCCCAGCCCAAAGAAGTTCAGGTCTCCGCCCGACACGGCAGACCCCGCATCTTCGGAGGACTTCTTGGCAACCTCCGCAAAAGTGGCGGGCGCCTTGCGCACCTGTTCCAGCAATTGCACGGCACGCGCCTTGGCCTTTTCCCGGTCTGCCGCGGGCGCATCCTTGGGCGCATTGATCAGGATATGACTGGCCCGGCGCTCCTCCTTGCCTGCCAGGCGGGCCACGTTTTCCTTGTAATAGGTGCGCAAGTCATCTTCGTTCAGCGTGATGCCAGCACGCACGCTGTCAAGATCCAGCACCACATACTCCACGGCGGCCTGTTCGGCCTGCTGGAATGCGGAGGTATGGGCCTTGTAGTAGCCTTCCAGATCAGCGTCGGTGGGCGCCACCTTGCCGGAAAAATCTGCGGGGTTGAAACGGGCAATCTGCACTTCGCGGCGCTGGTACAGGGCGTCCAGCGACAGCTTGACCTGCGCATCGGTGCCGAAGGCGGATTCCATCACCCCGCCCATCACCTGGTTCACCGAAATGTCCCGGCGCACACTGGCCTCGAACCCTTCAGGCGTCAGCCCTTGGGCGCCCACCAATGCGCGGTAGGCCTCGGCATCCAGCGAGCCATCAGGGCGTTTGAGGGCGGCGATGGCCGGAATTTCCTGCAGGCTGCGGGCCAGGCGGCTGTCACTGGTGACCAGGTGCATTTTCTGGGCTGCGGCCTGAAGCACCCGGTCACGAACCAGGCGTTCCAGCGTTGCATAGCGGGCCTCGGGAGAGTCGAGCAGTTTTGCATCCACCGTGGGCGACTGGGCCCGGATTCTGTCCGTCTCCGTTTTGTGGGCGTTGTCCCAGTCGGTCTGCTTGATGTCGTGACCATCAACGCGAGCAACCACAGCGCTCTTTTCGGAGAAATAGTTGCTGTCGATGCCCACCAGCACAAACGATGGAATGATCAACAAGAACAACAAGAACATCACGATCTTGGAGTGCTTGCGGATGGATTCAAACATGGTCGATCTTTCAGAGACAAAAAACAAAAGGCGAACTTTCGTTCGCCTTTGTTCGGTGGTGGTGGGTCCTGACGGTCTCGAACCGCCGACCTACTCCGTGTAAAGGAGCCGCTCTACCAACTGAGCTAAGGACCCCAACCTAACTGGCCATCAATTCAAGGCGTCTTTCAATGCCTTGCCTGGACGAAACTTTGGAACTTTAGCAGCTTTGATTTTAATCGCAGCGCCGGTACGGGGATTGCGACCCGTGCGGGCTGCACGCTTGCCCACTGCAAAGGTACCGAAACCGACGAGCGAAACAGTGCCGCCCTTCTTCAGGGTCTTCTTGACGGCCTCAATCGTGGATTCCAGGGCACGCGCAGCTGCGGCCTTGGAGATGTCGGCGTTGGTAGCGATGTGCTCAATCAGTTCGGTTTTGTTCACAAGAAGCCTCTCGGAAAAGAGTTGATGGAATGTCTCGCGGATATCTGGTCTTCACACGTCCGAAAGCACAGCCCCGGGGGACTGGACGGGATCAGACGGGGGAATGACTGGCGTATGCAGCAGGCGCTGCTGCATCAGATTAAAGCCATCGAGTTTCCGGGTGTCAATACAACGCGCTGATTTGCAGCAGCGTTGCTTTGAATTCTAGTCGTATTTCACGGTACGACGGGGCTTGCAGGGCGGTTTTGTCTCAAAGCCGCCGCATGGGCAACATTCCTGATTGACACCACACTGATGTTGCGGGTTACAAGGCAGACGCAATGGCGCGCCCCACATCCTGGGTACTGGCTTTGCCGCCCAGGTCCGGTGTGCGCGGGCCGCCGCCCTGGGGAGCCAGCACGGCCTCGATGGCAGCCAGCACGGCGTCGTGCGCGGCACGGTAACCGAGAAAATCGAGCATCATCGCGCCGCACCAGATCTGGCCGATGGGGTTGGCAATGCCCTGCCCCGCAATGTCGGGCGCCGAGCCATGCACGGGCTCGAACAGCGAGGGCATGGTGCGGGTGGGGTTCAGGTTGGCGCTGGGTGCGATGCCGATGGTGCCGGTGCAGGCCGGGCCCAGATCCGAAAGGATGTCGCCAAACAGGTTGCTGGCCACCACCACATCAAAGAAGTCAGGGCGCTGCACGAAGTGGGCCGTGAGGATGTCGATGTGGAATTTGTCCACCTTCACATCCGGGTAGGCCTTGGCCATCTCGGCCACACGCTCGTCCCAGTAGGGCATGGTGATGGCGATGCCGTTGGACTTGGTGGCGCTGGTCAGGTGCTTGTTGGGGCGCGACTGGGCCAGGTCGAAGGCGAACTTCAGTACGCGGTCCACGCCGTGGCGGGACATCACCGTCTCCTGCATCACGATCTCGCGCGGGGTGCCTTCGTACATGCGGCCACCGATGCTGGAGTATTCGCCTTCGGTGTTCTCGCGCACGATCAGCATGTCGATCTCGCCGGGCAGGCGCGGGCTGCCATCGCGGCGCACCACGGGCGCGATCACGCCGGGCATGAGGCGCGCGGGGCGCAGGTTGATGTACTGGTCGAACTCGCGGCGAAACAGCAGCAGCGAACCCCAGAGCGAGACATGGTCGGCAATCTTCTCGGGCCAGCCCACGGCGCCAAAGTAGATCGCCTCATGGCCGCCGATCTGCTCCTTCCAGTTGTCGGGCAGCATCTTGCCGTGCTTCTCGTAGTAGTCCCAGCTCGAGAAGTCGAAATGGTCGAAGTGCAGGTCGATGCCGAACTTGCGCGCTGCCGCGTCCAGCACGCGCAGACCCTCGGGCATGACCTCTTTGCCAATGCCGTCACCAGCAACGACTGCAATGCGATGCTTCGCCATTCAAATGCTCCTGAAAGTATAGCAACCAGCGCTTATCCATCAAGCGCCTGCGACCAAAAAATCTGGAATTACTTGACACGGGCCCGGATTTCCGGGAGCGCCTTCTGCAGGTAATACACCATGGACCAGACCGTGAGCACGGCAGAAATCCAGATCAGCCAGGTGCCCCACACCCCGGTGTCGATCACGCCGAACAGGCGCCCGTCATACAACAGGAAAGGGATGGCCGTCATCTGCACCGTGGTCTTGAGCTTGCCGATCATGTGCACGGCCACGCTCTTGCTGGCACCGATCTGCGCCATCCACTCGCGCAGGGCCGAAATCGCGATCTCTCGGCCGATGATGATGAGCGCCACGAACACATCGGCGCGCTGCAGGTGCACCAGCACCAAGAGCGATGCGCACACCAGGAACTTGTCGGCCACCGGGTCCAGAAAAGCGCCAAAAGACGAGGTCTGGTTGAGCTTGCGCGCCAGAAAGCCGTCGAGCCAGTCGGTGGCGGCAAACACCACGAACATCACGGTGGCGATGAGATTGCGCGTGGACGGGTCGAGCGGCGCGTAGAACACCCCCACAATCAAAGGTATCGCGACGATGCGCGTCCAGGTCATGATGGTGGGAATGGTGAAAAACATGGACGTGATTGTGTCACGCTGGCTTGGTGGATATCAGCGCAGTGCGCGATAGATCTCTTCGGCCAGTTCGCGCGAAATGCCGTCCACCGTCACCAGGTCTTCGACGCTGGCCGCCGCCACGCCCCGCACACCGCCAAAGCGCTGCAGCAGCCGCGCGCGCTTCTTGGGTCCCACGCCGGCAATTTCTTCGAGCTGCCCGCCGCCCACGCGCACCTTGGCGCGCGCCGCGCGCATGCCGGTGATGGCAAAGCGGTGGGCCTCGTCGCGGATCTGCGCCACCAGCATCAGCGCGGCCGAATCCTTGCCCAGATAGACTTTTTCGCGCCCATCGGCAAACACCAGCTCTTCCAGGCCCACCTTGCGGCCCTCGCCTTTTTCCACGCCCACGATGCGCGTGAGGTCCAGCCCCAGCGCGGTGAACACCTCGCGCGCCACCGCCACCTGGCCTTTGCCGCCGTCGAGCAGCACCAGATCGGGCAGGCGCGCCTGGCCGCTGGGTCGGGCAGCCTCTTCTGCCCCCGGCGCAGGGTTGGCGGCATAGTCGATGCCTCCCGCTTCGCGCGCGGCTTCGGCCACCTTGCTATAGCGGCGCGTGAGCACCTGCCGCATGGCAGCGTAGTCGTCGCCGCCGGTGATGCCCTCGATCTTGTAGCGGCGGTATTCGCTGCTCTGCATCTTGTGGTGGTGAAACACCACGCAAGATGCCTGCGTGGATTCGCCCGCCGTGTGCGAGATGTCGAAACACTCGATGGTGAGCTGGTCCAGATCTTCCGGCGGCAAATCCAGTGCCTCGGCCAGGGCCCGCGTGCGAGCCTGCTGCGAGCCCTCCTCGGCCAGCAGGCGGGCCAGCTGCAGGTCGGCGTTCTTTTGCGCCATGTCCAGCCAGGCGCGGCGCTGTTCGCGCGGCTGGTGGATGGCGCTCACGCGCAGGCCGCTTTGCTCGGTCAGCGCCGCCAGCAGGGCCTTGTCCACCGGCACGCTGGTCACCAGCAGCGGGGGCACGGGCACACCGATGTAGTGCTGGGCGATAAAGGCCTGCAGCACCAGCACCTCCACGGGCGGCACGGGCCGGGCGGCTGCAGGTGCCGCCTCGTCGCCTTCCTGCGCAAAAACCCCGGCCGCGTCTTCCACATGCACAGGAAAGTACGGCCGGTCGCCCAGATGGCGCCCGCCGCGCACCATGGCCAGGTTCACGCAGGCGCGGCCACCCTGCACGCGCACGGCCAGGATGTCCACATCCTTGTCATCCACCGTTTCAATGGATTGCTGGTGCAGCACGCGCGACAGCGCCTGGATCTGGTTGCGCACCTCGGCGGCCTGCTCGAATTCGAGCTTGTCGGAATGCGCCATCATGCGCGCCTCCAGCGCCTGCAGCAGCGCCTGGGTCTCGCCGCGCAGCAGCGCCTCGGCGTGCTGCACGTCGGCCGCATAGGCCTCGGGCGAAATCAGGTTGACGCAGGGCCCGGTGCAACGCTTGATCTGGTACAGCAGGCAGGGCCGCGTGCGGTTGGCAAACACCGTGTCTTCGCAGGTGCGCAGCCGGAACACCTTTTGCAGCAGCTGGATGGTTTCCTTGACCGCCCAGGCGCTGGGGTACGGGCCGAAGTAGCGGTGCTTTTTATCGACCGCGCCCCGGTAGTAGGCCATGCGCGGAAACACCTGACCCGGTGCGTCGCTGCGGCTGCCCGATCCGGGTACGCCGGTGATCTTGAGGTAGGGATAGCTCTTGTCGTCGCGGAACAGGATGTTGAACTTGGGGTTCAGCGTCTTGATGAGGTTGTTTTCCAGCAGCAGCGCCTCGGCCTCGGAGCGCACCACCGTGGTCTCCATGCGCACGATCTTGCTGACCATGTGGCCGATGCGCGTGCCGCCATGGTTCTTCTGGAAGTAGCTGGAGACGCGCCGCTTGAGGTTGAGCGCCTTGCCCACGTAGAGCAGCGCATCCTGCGCGTCGAAATAGCGGTAGACACCCGGCAGCGCCGGCAGCGCAGCCACCTGCGCCAGGAGTTCTTCGGAATGCACATCAGACATGGCGCGTATTGTGGCCGCGCGCCAGGCCCCTTGAGAAACCACCACCCGAACGCTACTATTTACATAGCTACCAGTGCAATAAAACATGAGCCAGCAGCCTATTGGAGCATTATTCTGCTTCGATCTTGGCGCTCTTCACCACGCTGGCCCAGCTGGCCAGATCGGTCTTGACCTTCTCGCCCAGCTGCGCGGGGCTTTGGTAGTCGGCCGTCGCGCCCTGCTCCTGCGCCTTTTGCTTGAAGGCAGCGCTCTGCACCACGGTACGGATGTCGGCGGTGAGCTTGTCCACCACCGGTTTGGGCACACCAGCCGGCGCAAACAGCGCAAACCACGACGTGGCGTTCACACCGGGGTAGCCCGCCTCGGCCGTGGTGGGCGCATCGGGCAGGCTGGGCAGGCGCTCCTTGCCGGTCACGGCCAGGACGCGCAGCTTGCCGCTGGCGATATGGGGCATGAAAGGCGGCGCGGTGCCAAATGTCAGGTCGACCTGGCCGCCCAGCAGGTCCTGCAGCGCGGGGCCCGTGCCTTTGTAGGGCACATGGACCATCTTGATGCCGCCCTGCTGCTCCAGCATGGCACCGGTCACATGCTGCAGCGAACCGTTGCCCGAAGAGGCGTAGTTGAGCTTGCCCGGGTTGGCCTTGGCGTAGGCCATCAGCTCAGGCAAGGACTTCACCGGCAGGTCATTGCGCACCACGATGATCTGCGGCGCCGAAATCACGTTGGCAACCGGCTGAAAGTCGCTCTGCGCCCACTGGGCCACCTTGGTCAGGTGGGGCGAGATCACGTGGTAGCCCGAGTACTGCATGAACAGCGTGTAACCATCGGCCTCGGCGCGCTTGACGATGCTGGCCGCAATGTTGCCATTGCCACCGCCCTTGTTGTCCACCACCACCGACTGACCCAGCACCGGGCCGAGCGCCTGCGCCACCATGCGCGCCGACAGGTCGGTGGTGCCGCCAGCAGCGGTGGGCACCACCATGGTCACGGGTTTGGTGGGGTAGGCGCCTTGCGCCCAGGCGGCACTGCCCAGGCCCAGGGCCAGCGCGGCGATGGCCAGGGTGGTGAATGGCTGGCGATGGGTTTTCATGCGATGTCTCCGTTTTCACTGTGGTTGAATATTGTCCGGCGGGGCGAGGGCCCGGGTGCCACCGCCCACTTGCTCAATCTACCGTGGCCCCGGTGTCCTTGACGACCCGGCTCCACTTGGGCAGGTCGGCCTGCACCAGCGCGCCCAACTGTGCGGCCGTTCCCTTGAAGGGTTCGCAGCCCACGGCGGCCAGTTTCTCGACCACGTCCTTGTGCTCCAGTGCACGGGCCACTTCGGCCTGCAGCATTGCCACGATGGACGCGGGTGTGCCGGCCGGGGCAAACAGCGCGTACCAGGGCGCCTGGCCAAAGCCCTTGAGGGTTTCGCCAATAGTGGGCGCGTCGGGCAAGGCAGCCACACGCTTCTCGTTGACCACACCCAGCACCTTGAGCTTGCCCGCCTTGATGAAGGCAATGGCCGAGGGCAGGCTTTGCACCGACAGAGGCACCTGCCCGCCCACCACATCGGTAGCGGCCGCCGCCGAGCCCTTGTAGGGAATGTGCTGCAGCTGGATGCCTGCGGCCTTTTGCAGCATCTCGCCGATCAGGTGGTTCAGCGTACCGTTGCCCGCCGAAGCGATCGAATACTTGCCGGGGCTGGCCTTGGCCAGCGCAACCATCTCCGCCACGGTGTTGGCGGGAAAGGAGGGGTGCGCCACCAGCACATAGCCTGCCGTGGCCACGGGCGCCACGGGCGTGAAGTCCTTCACCGGATCAAAGCCGGGGTTCTTGTACAGCGCGGGGCCAATGACGTGGGCGCTGTCGGCGGTGAGCATCAGCGTGTAGCCATCGTTGCGCGCGCGGGCCGTGGCGGCGGTGGCCAAGGTGCCGCCCGCGCCGGGGCGGTTGTCCACGATCACGCTCTGGCCCAGCTGCTCGGTGAGTTTTTGCGCCACCACGCGGGCGATGGCATCGTTGGCGCCGCCAGCGGCCTGGGGCACCACCACGGTGATGGGTTTGGACGGGTACTTGTCCTGCGCGCCCACTGCCAAGGCAGCAGAGCACAGCACGGCCGCAGTGAAAAGGCGGCGAGACAACGTGGTTTGGAATGTCATGGTTTTTGTCTCCTGGGGTTATGGGGAATGCAGGCCCGTCAGTATTCAACGGGAAAGCGCCCTTTCGCGAATCGCTTCGAAATCCGCGGGCACCGGGTGCAGCGCCAGGCGCGGCCCCGCCTTGGCGATCTGGCTGGGAATGTCGTGACCGATGAGCGCGGGCAGGCGCTGCGCGGCGCCAATGAGCTGCGCCAGATCCACACCCGTGTCATAGCCCATGAGCTGCAGCGCATGCACGATCTCCTCGCTGCACGCATTGCCGCTGGCACCCGGCGCATAGGGGCAGCCGCCCAGCCCGCCCAGCGAGGCATCGAACCGGTCGGCGCCCGCGTCGACGGCTGCCAGCACATTGGCCAGGCCCATGCCGCGCGTATTGTGGAAATGCAGCGTGAAATCCACGCCCGGCCAGCGCGCACGGGCAGCGGCCGTGAGCTGGTGCACCTGCGTGGGGTAAGCCATGCCCGTGGTATCGCACAGCGTGACGCCGCGCACGCCCAGATCGGCAAAACGCTGCACCCAGCCCAGCACCTCGGCCGGTGCCACATCGCCCTCCATGGGGCAGCCGAACACGCAGGACAGCGAGACATTCACCGCCACGCCCGCCGACTGTGCCATGGCCACCACCTGCGCCAGCGCAGCAAACGACTGGGCCTGGGTCATGCGCAGGTTGGCCAGGTTGTGCGTGGCACTCACCGACATCACGAGGTTGAGCTCATCGGTGCGCGCCTCGATGGCGCGCTCGGCACCGCGCAGATTGGGCACCAGCGCGGTGTAGACGGTGCCGGGGCGACGCGTGATCTCGCGCATGACGATCTCGGCATCTTTCAGCGCCGGGATGGCTGCGGGCGAGGTGAACGAGGTGACCTCGATCTTGGACAGGCCCGCATTCGACAGCGCATTCACCAGCGCGATCTTGTCCTCGGTGGGCACAAAGGCCTGCTCCATCTGCAGGCCGTCGCGCGTGCCCACTTCCTGGATGTGGATGCGGCGGCCCGCGCCCTCCCACACGGTGTTGGATGCACTCATTGAATCACTCCCTTGCTGCGCAGCAGCGCAATCTGTTCGAGCGTCAGGCCCGCCTCTGCCAGCACGGCATCGGTGTCGTCGCCCAGGTGCGGCGCACTGCTGCGGATGGTGCCGGGCGTGGCCGAGAGCTTGGGCACGATACCGGGCACCTCCACCGTGTAGCCATCGCGCGTGGTCTGCGAGAGCAGCATGTCGCGGGCGCGGTAGTGCGGGTCTTCGGCGATGTCCTTGGCGGTGTAGACCTTGCCGGCGGGCACGCGGGCAGCGCCCAGGGCATCCAGCACCTGCTGCACTGTGCGCTGCGCGCTCCACGCTTGAATAGCGGCGTCGAGCTCCTGTACGCGGGCCACGCGGCCCGCGTTGTCGGCCAGGTCTGGCGCGGCGGCCAGATCGGGACGGCCAATGGTATCCATCAGCCGCTTGAAGATGCTGTCGCCGTTGCCCGCCACCAGCACCCAGCCGTCCTGGCAGGGGTAGGCGTTGGACGGGGCGATGCCCGGCAGCGCGCTGCCTGCTGCCTCGCGCACGGCGCCAAAGGCGCTGTATTCGGGGATCAGGCTTTCCATTACGTTGAACACGGCCTCGTGCAGCGCCACGTCGATCACCTGGCCCTGGCCGCCGTTGACCTTGCGGTGGTACAGCGCCATAAGCACGCCGATGGTGCCGTGCAGCGCCGCCAGCGTGTCGCCAATCGACACGCCCACGCGCACCGGCACGCGGCCGGGCTCGCCGGTGAGGTGGCGCAACCCGCCCATGGCCTCACCAATCACGCCAAAGCCCGGCAGGTCGCGGTAGGGGCCGGTCTGGCCATAGCCCGAGATGCGCAGCATCACCAGGCCGGGGTTGAGCGCCTGCAGCTCCTGCGGCGACATGCCCCAGCCTTCCAGCGTGCCGGGGCGGAAGTTCTCGATCAGCACATCGGCCTCGGCAATCAGCTGGCGGGCAATATCCTGGCCCTCCTTCTGGCGCAGGTCCAGCGCCACCGAGCGCTTGTTGCGCGACTGCACCTGCCACCAGACCGAAGTGCCGTCCTTGATGAGGCGCCAGTTGCGCAGCGGGTCACCGGTCTCGGGGGCTTCGATCTTGATCACATCGGCGCCAAACTCGCCCAGCGTCTTGCCGCAAAACGGCCCGGCGATGAGCTGGCCCATTTCGACCACGCGCACGCCAGCGAGGGCGGCAGGGCTGAGGTCCTGAAGTGATTGCGGCGAATTCATGCAGTGTCATCTCCGCAGGCATGCAGCCTGTGTGGGTCTGGCCCGCATCATGCGCAGGCCCGCGCCAGCCGTAAAACGCTGATGCACGAAGCTGCCATCGCAAACCGGCATGGCGACAAGGTACGATCAACGCACCCCATGAAACTCGACCCCGTCTCCCTGCGCCTGTTCGTTGCCGTGATGGAAGAAAACACCATCGCCGCCGCCGCCGCGCGCGAACACCTGGCAGCATCGGCCGTGAGCCGACGCCTGGCCGACCTGGAGGCCGCACTGCAGGTGGCACTGTTCACCCGCAGCAACCGCGGCACCGAGCCCACCGCGGCGGCGTTTACCCTGCTGAACCTGGCGCGCGGCGTGCTCAACGACCTCGATGGCATTGCCAGCCAGATGCGCGAATACGGCAGTGGCGTGCGCGGCCATGTGCGCGTGGTGGCCAACATCTCGGCCATCACGCAGTTCCTGCCGGGCGAGCTGCAGAGCTTTCTGGCGCTGCACCCACAGGTCGATGTGCGCCTGCAGGAACAGATCAGCACGGCGATTGCGCAGTCGGTGGCCGAGAACGCCGCCGATGTGGGCATCCTCAACCATGGCAACTATGGCGAGCGCATCACGCTGCTGCCCTACCGCAGCGACGAACTGGTGCTGATCGTGCCCACGGGCCACCTGCTGGCCCGGCGCAAGGCGGTGCGCCTGGCCGAAGCCCTGCCCTTTGCCTTTGTCGGCATGCACCCGGGCAGCGCCGTCAACAACCAGCTCATGCGCGCCGCCGCCGAGGTGGACCTGCCCCTGCGGCTGCGCATCCAGGTCACCAGCTACGACGCGCTGTGCCTGATGGTGGCCGCCGGCCTGGGCATTGGCGTGATGCCGCGCGGCAGCGCCTCGCTCTACCGCGGCACGCTGGCCATCCGGGCCATCACGCTGAACGAACCCTGGGCGCAGCGGCGGCTGATGCTGTGCGTGCGCGCCGAAGAATCCCTCTCCAGCGTCGCGCGGCTGCTGGTGGACCACCTGCGCAATCCGCCACAAGCGGCCGCCACGCCATGACCGCGCCCTTCGCCCCCCTGCAATGGGATGTTTTCTGCCGTGTGATCGACAACTTTGGCGACATCGGCGTGTGCTGGCGCCTGGCCACGCAACTGGCAGGTCAAGGCCAGCGGGTGCGCCTGTGGGTGGACGACGCCTCGGCCCTGCAATGGATGGCGCCCCACGGCTGCCCGGGCGTACAGGTGCGCGCCTGGGACGCGCTCGTGCCGGCCGCCCACGAGGCCCCGCCCGACGTGATGCTGGAAGCTTTCGGTTGCGAGGTTGCTCCTGAATTCATAGCTTACAGCGTACAACAGGTAATCACCAGGGGTCAAAAACCTGTCTGGATCAACCTCGAATACCTGTCGGCAGAGGCATACGTGGAGCGCAACCACCGGCTGCCCTCCCCCCTGCTCACCGGCCCCGCCGCCGGCTGGACCCGCTGGTTTTTCTATCCCGGCTTCACCCCCGCCACCGGCGGCCTGCTGCGCGAGCCCGATCTGATGGCCCGGCGCGAGGCGTTCGACCGCAGCGACTGGCGCGCCGCGCACGCAGCGGCCTTTGGCCTCGGCGATATCGGGGCGGGGCAGCGCTGGGTGTCGCTGTTCTGCTACGAGCCCGCCGCCCTGCCCGCTCTGCTGGGGCAATGCCAAGCGCAGCCCACGCAGTTGCTGGTCACCCCCGGCCGCCCCACGGCGGCTGTGCAGGCAGCCTTGACAGAAGATAGGGGCGAAATCGCCCCCAAGCGCTTATCAGACAAGCGCGAGCAGCTAACTGTTTCATACCTTCCGCACCGCCCGCAGGCGGCATTCGACGAGATGCTCTGGGCCTGCGACTTCAACGCCGTGCGCGGCGAGGATTCGCTGGTGCGGGCGCTGTGGGCCGGGCAGGCGCTGGTCTGGCACATCTACCCGCAGCACGACAACGCCCACCACGACAAGCTGTGGGCCTTTCTCGACTGGCTGCAGGCCCCCGCATCGCTGCGGCAATTCCACGCCACCTGGAACGGGCTGGACAACGCACCGCTGCAATGGCCCGACGACAACACCCTGTCGGAGTGGACCGCCTGCATTGCCGCCGCCCGCGCACGCCTTCTGACGCAGGACAATCTGGTGGCACAACTTTTGGGCTTTGTCGCCGAAAAACGGTAAAATTCAAGGCTTTGCGCAAAACGGGTGCGGCACATCGGTGCAAGCCCCGAGCGCATTCCCGCCGCGGAACATGCATTGGCACGGCGCGCCTTCAGCCCCTGAAGGTCACCCGCCCCTGCGTTGAGCGGCCCCAACCCAAGCAACCTGCTATGAAAATCGCTCAAGAAATCCGCGCCGGCAACGTCATCATGCACGGCAAGGACCCCATGGTCGTCCTCAAGACCGAATACGCCCGCGGCGGCCGCGGCGCCGCCACCGTGCGCATGAAGCTCAAGAGCCTCATCGCCAACTTCGGCACAGAAATCGTGTTCAAGGCCGACGACAAGATCGACAACGTCATCCTCGACAAAAAGGAGTGCACCTACTCCTACTTCGCCGATCCGTTGTATGTGTGCATGGACGCCGACTACAACCAGTACGAAGTCGAAGCCGAAAATATGGGCGATGCCCTGAACTACCTCGAAGATGGCATGGCCCTGGAAGTGGTGTTCTACGACGGCAAGGCCATCTCGGTCGAGCTGCCCACCAGCGTAGAGCGCGAAATCACCTGGACCGAACCCGCCGTCAAGGGCGACACCTCCGGCAAGGTTCTCAAGCCCGCCAAGATCGCCACCGGCTTCGAAGTGCCCGTGCCGCTGTTCGTCAGCCAGGGCGACAAGATCGAAATCGACACCCGCACCGGCGAATACCGCAAGCGCGTCTGAGGCTTGCGCCTCCGCCCAACAAAAAGGCTTCCCGAGGGAAGCCTTTTTTACTGGTCATATTTGGTTCTAGCGTTTGATGGAAAATCGCCAGCAACCATTCAAACCATAGCAACCGCAGCGACCAACAGGATCACACCGGCACGGCCACCAGGTCATGCCCCTGCGTGCCCACGATGCGCGCACGCGTGAATTCACCCACCTTGAGCTGCTTGCTGATCTTCTCCGGTGGCAGCAGATGCACCACGCCATCAATCTCGGGTGCGTCGGCATAGCTGCGGCCCCGGCCGCCCTTCTTGCCCAAAGCGGGGGCATGGTCCACCAGCACCTGCATGGTGGCGCCCACGCGGCGCTGCAGCTTGGCAATCGACACCTCTTCGGCCACGGCCATGAAGCGGGCGCGGCGCTCTTCGCGCACTTCCAGGGGCAGCATGCCGGGCAGCTCGTTGGCGGCAGCGCCATTCACGTCGCTGTAGGCAAAGCAGCCTGCACGGTCGATCTGCGCCTCGCGCACGAAGTCGAGCAGGTGCTGGAACTCTTCTTCCGTCTCGCCCGGAAAGCCCGCGATGAAGGTGCTGCGGATGACCAGCTCGGGACAGGCCTCGCGCCAGCGCTGGATACGCTCGAGGTTGCGCTCGCCGCTGGCAGGGCGCTTCATGCGCTTCAAGACATCGGGGTGGCTGTGCTGGAACGGCACGTCCAGGTACGGCAGCACCTTGCCCGTGGCCATGAGCGGGATGATCTCGTCCACGCTGGGGTACGGGTACACATAGTGCAAACGCACCCAGGCGCCATAGGGCTCGGCGATCTCGCCCAGCGTCTGCACCAGCTCCAGCATGCGCGTCTTGACAGGCTTGCCATCCCAGAAACCGGTGCGGTATTTCACGTCCACGCCATAGGCCGACGTGTCCTGGCTGATCACCAGCAACTCCTTCACGCCGCCTTCGAACAGCGCCTTGGCCTCGCTGAGCACATCCCCCACCGGACGCGACACCAGGTCGCCGCGCATCGACGGGATGATGCAGAAGGTGCAGCGGTGGTTGCAGCCCTCGCTGATCTTCAGATACGCATAGTGCCTGGGCGTGAGCTTGATGCCTGCCACGCCGAAACTGCCCGGCACCAGGTCCAGAAATGGATCGTGCGGCTTGGGCAGGTTCAGGTGCACGGCATCCATCACCTCCTGCGTGGCGTGCGGGCCGGTGACGGCGAGCACGCTGGGGTGCATCTCGCGCACCATGTTGCCGCCACCCTCGCCCGCGCGCGCGCCCAGGCAACCGGTGACGATGACCTTGCCGTTATCGGCCAGCGCCTCACCGATGGTGTCCAGGCTTTCCTTGACGGCATCGTCAATGAAGCCGCAGGTGTTGACGATGACGAGATCGGCACCGTCGAAGGTTTTGGAGGTTTCGTAACCCTCGGCGCTCAGTTGCGTCAGGATCAGTTCGGAATCGGTCAGCGCCTTGGGGCAGCCGAGGCTGACGAATCCGACCTTGGGGATTTTTTGGGGGGAGAGTGCTTCGCTCATATCCCTGTATTGTCCCAGTTCCAGCACCGGGCAGGTTGGCAAGGGCTGATCCAACCCTTTTTCAGCGCTTCAAACCAAAGGCGCCGAGCATCTGCTCGGTCTGCTTTTGCATCTGCTCCTGCATCTGGGTCAGCATGGACTGCGACTGCTCGACATAGTTGCCCATCATGCCCTTGAGCATGGGCGACTGCAGGCTCATGAACTGCGCCCACATCTCTGGCGTCACACTTTGGGACTGCTCGGCCAGCTTGGCCTGCACCTCGGTGAAGGCCTGCACATTCTTCTCCAGATAGGCGCCCATGAAGCCCTGCATCGCGTGGCCGTAGAAGCGGATGATGTTGGCCAGCACCGCCTCGGTGAACATGGGCGCGCCGCCCGCTTCCTCCTCCAGAATGATCTGCAGCAGAATGCTGCGCGTGAGGTCTTCGCCCGTCTTGGCATCGCGCACCACCACGTTCTGGTGCTCCATGACAAGCTGGCGCACTTCGGCCAGGGTGATGTAGGTGGAGGTATCCGTGTCGTACAGGCGGCGATTGGGGTATTTCTTGATCACGCGCTGCGCTATCTTGGCGGCGGGGGCGCTTTTCTTGTCGGGCACTACGGACTCCTCGGGCCTGCGGCCCATTTATTGCAGTGCAACAGATTCTAGAGAGTGAGGAGCACTGTGCCGGCGAAGGATTACCCTGATGGTCCCGCGCGACCCAAGCCGCGAATGCCGCCCCTACGGCGCCACTAGCGCACGCGGTACGCTCCACCCCTGGGATGATTGCAATGTGCAAGATGGCGAGGCAGCGCCCCAACTACTTCAATCCACAGCAACACCAACAAAAAAGCCTTCCAGACCGTTGATCTGGAAGGCTTTGTACCAATGGTGAGTTGGTAGGCGCGATTGGACTCGAACCAACGACCCCCACCATGTCAAGGTGGTGCTCTAACCAGCTGAGCTACGCGCCTGTCGTTGTTTAGACAGCGATTATAGCCATAAAAATCAGCCGGTTTGGCTGGCTCTTCAACAAATCATGGGCAGAGCATCACCATCATTCGCGGATACCGGCACGCAACTCAGCGCCGCCGTGCAGCGCGCACCCCTGCAACGCTGGCCACAATGCCCAGCACCTTGTTCAGCCGCCCGGAATCGGCAACCTCCACAGTGAAGGTCATCCAGGCCGTGCCCTTGACCGACTGGGTCTGCACGCCGATGACATTGGTCTTTTCCCGGGCAAACACTTCGGAGATGTCGCGCAACAAGCCCTGGCGATCGGTCGCTTCCACCGCCACATCCACGGGATACACCGCAGCACCTGCAGCGGATTTGGGCTTGCCCCATTCGACTTCAATCACCCGCTCGCTGTTGCGCGCCGCCATCTCCCGGAAATTGCTGCAGTCTGCCCGGTGCACGCTCACGCCCTTGCCCCGAGTGACAAAGCCGCGGATATCGTCGGGTGGCGCAGGCTTGCAGCACTTGGCCAGCTGGGTCATGAGGGAGTCGATCCCCACCACCAGCACGCCACCCTTGGGGGCGGCATCGTTGGTGCGGGTCTTTTTCAGCAGCAGGTAATCGTCGGGCTGCAGTACCGGCTCTGGCGGGCGCAAAAGGGTTTCGATGCTGCGCAGTGAAAACTCGTCCTTGCCCACCACCTCGAACAGCGCGTCGGCCGACTTGAACCCCAGCTGCACCGCCAGGTCGTCCAGCTTCATGGCCGTCTTGCCTTCGCGCTGCAGCAGCTTCTCCACCGCCTCGCGCCCCCGGGCCACCGTTTCGTGGGTTGCCTGGGCATTGAACCAGGCACGCACCTTGGCCTTGGCCCGGTTGCTGGTGAGGTAGCCCAGCTCGGCATTGAGCCAGTCGCGCGAGGGGCGGCCTTCCTTGACGGTGGTGATTTCCACGGTCTGACCATTCTGCAGCGGCGTATTGAGCGGCACCATGGCGCCGTCCACCTTGGCGCCGCGGCACCGATGGCCGAGGCTCGTGTGCACGGCATAGGCAAAGTCCACGGGTGTGGCGCCCTGGGGCAACTCGACCACGGCGGCTTCGGGGGTCAGCACGTAGATGCGGTCGTCAAACAGGCCCCGGTTTTGCGCCGTTCCGACAAGGTCGCGCTCCCAGGCCAGCAACTGGCGCAGCACCGCGATCTTGGCGTCGTATTCGCCGCTGGCCGACACGCCTGCATAGCCCTTGCTGCCCGCCTCCTTGTAGGCCCAGTGCGCCGCCACGCCGTGCTCGGCGTGGTCGTGCATGGCCTGGGTGCGGATCTGGATCTCGATCGGTTTGCCGGCAGCGTCGCGCACGATGGTGTGCAGCGACTGGTAGCCATTGGGCTTGGGGCGCGCGATGTAGTCGTCGAACTCTTCCACGATGGGCGTGAACTGCTCGTGCACCCAGCTCAGGGCGGCATAGCAGTCCTTGACCGATGGCACCACCACGCGCAGCGCACGGATGTCCAGCACCTGGTCGAAATTGAGCGACTTGCCGCGCATCTTCTTGACGATGCTGTAGATGTGCTTGGGCCGCCCCTGCACGCTGGCACTGATGCTGCGCGCGCGCAGGTCGGACTCCAGCCGCGTGCGCAGCTGTTCCATGTAGACCTCGCGCTCCCCGCGCTTTTCGTCCAACAGGCGGGCTACTTCCTTGTAGGTGTCGGGTTCCAGGAAACGGAACGACAGGTCCTCAAGCTCCCATTTCACCTGCCAGATGCCCAGCCGGTTGGCCAGCGGGGCAAACACCTGCAACGATTCGCGCGCCAGGCTGGGCGACACGGGGCGCTTGCTGGCGGCATGGAACCGCAGTGTCTGCAGTCGGGACGCCAGGCGCAGCATGACCACGCGCAGATCGCGCGAAAACGCCAGCAGCATCTTGCGCACGTTCTCGGTCTGCACCGCCGGGTCGTCCAGCTGCTGGGCCCCCCGCGCCTGGCGCTGCACACGCATGAGCTTGGTGGTTTCCACTGCCAGGGCCGCAAAGTTGTCGCCAAAGGCCTTGGCGATCACCTCCTGGGGCTTGTTCAGGTGTCCGCAGGCATACACCAGGTAGCTGGCCGCCTGCATGGCCTCCGATCCGCCAATGACCTTGAGGATGGCGGCCACGGCGTCCGCATGGGCCAGTGTGTTTTCACCGGAATCGAGCGTCTCGCCCGCCATGAGGGGCTCGGCAAAGGCGCGCGCCCGCGCCAGGGCATTGACCTGCTCGGGCAATATGTGGGCCGTTGCAGCAATGAGCTGTGGCAAGGTGTCGGCGGTGGCTGCCTGCACAGCGGCGGCAGGAGGGTGCGTTTTCATGCGGCCACCGCCGCTTCCGGTGCCAGCAAAAAGTCGGTGACGGCCGTCACCTGGTCTTGCGCCATCAAGGTGGGTGCGTGCCCCACGCCCTCGAACTCCACCAGCCGCGCCTTCGGCCCGCGCCGCGCCATGGCCTGGGCGGTTTCTGGCGCCAGCAGGTCGGACTGCGCGCCGCGCAGCAGCAACGTGCGCGCCTGGATGCGGTCATACAGCTGCCACAGCTGCCGTGCCCCGGCGGCAGAGGCCTCGGGCGTCATGGTTCCAAAGGACTGCGCAATGGCGGGGTCGTAATGCAGCGCCAGGCCGCCGGCCGGCAAGGCCCGCACCATGGGCCGCGACAGCTCCAGCCACTGCGCAGCGGTGTGCGGGCCAAAACTCGACGAAATCGCCCACATGGCATCGGCTGCCTGCTGCAGCGAATCAAAGCGGACGGGAGCCCCCAGATACTGGCCGATGCGCTGCAAGGCATCCCATTCGATGGCGGGGCCGACATCATTGAGCACCAGCCGGCGTACCGGCACGGTCAGCGGCCACAGGCTCCCCACACCGGTGGCGGGTTGGTCGGCAGAGGTGGACTCATCGGCCACGCCCAGCCCCGGCTGGCCGCACAGGGCCATGCCGATCAGGCCGCCCATGCTGGTGCCCACCCAGTCCAGCGTCTGCACCGGGGCCTGCCGCTGCAGGTGGCCCAGCAAGGCCAGCATGTCGGCGGCGTACTGGGGAATCTGGTAGCCAGCGGGATCTTCCAGCCAGTCGCTCTGGCCGCGGCCGACCACGTCTGGGCAAATGACCCGTGCATGGCGGCTGAGCGCGCGCGCCAGGGTGTCGAAATCCCGCCCCTGGCGCGTGAGGCCATGCACGCACACCACCACATGCGGATGGGCCGGGTTTCCGGTGCTGTTCCACTCCCAGTACGCCATGCGATGCTGCGCTTGCGGGCTGGCCAGCGCACGCCCATGGGGGCCCGCCTCGGAGGCAGCGCCAGGGCACAGTACGTAGTTCAGCGTAGGTTCAATCATGGGTGCGGGATCTGGCGACAGCGTTCGATAATTGCTGCGTTGCATCGTAATTCATTCGGAGAGACTCCCATGCTCAAAGGCAAAACCGCACTCGTTACCGGCTCCACCAGTGGCATCGGCCTGGGCATCGCCAAAGCCCTGGCGCGCCAGGGCGCCAACATCGTGCTCAATGGTTTTGGCGACGTGGACGGCCCGCGTGCCGAGGTGCTGGCGGCCGGTCAGGCGGCAGGTGCCCAGGTGGCCTACCACGGCGCCGACATGAGTCGCGCAGCCGACATCGAAGACATGATGAAGTACAGCGCCGCACAGTTCGGGCGCGTGGACATCCTCGTGAACAACGCCGGCATCCAGCATGTGGCAAGCATCCAGGATTTTCCGGTGGAGCGCTGGGACGCCATCATCGCCATCAACCTGACCAGCGCCTTTCATACCTCCCGCCTGGCCCTGCCCGCCATGCAGGCGGCCAACTGGGGCCGCATCATCAACGTGGCCTCGGTGCACGGGCTGGTGGGCTCGGCGCAAAAGTCGGCCTATGTGGCGGCCAAGCATGGCATCGTGGGCCTGACCAAGGTGACGGCACTCGAAAACGCCGCTTCAGGCATCACCTGCAACGCCATCTGCCCCGGCTGGGTGCTGACGCCGCTGGTGCAAAAGCAGGTGGACGCCAAGGCCGCAGAACGCGGCATCTCGAACGAAGAAGCCAAGCGGCTGCTGCTGGGCGAAAAAGAGCCGTCCATGCAGTTCACCACACCCGATGAGCTGGGCGAGCTGGCCGTGTTCTTCTGCTCCCCCGCCGCCAACAACGTGCGCGGCGTGGCCTGGAACATGGACGGCGGCTGGGCAGCGCAGTAAGCCATGGCCCTGGGGCGCAGCGCCCCGCCTTGCTGCAGTTCTGCCGGATTTCAAAGACTGCGCAAGGCCAATCCCATCCCTCATGCTGCCGCACGCGCCCAGCCCTTGGCGGCCTGCGTGTCGCGCACGGGTGGCAGGCCGAACAGCCGGCCGTACTCGCGTGTGAACTGGGAAACGCTCTCATAGCCCACGGCAAAAGCCGCGCTGCTGGCACTGGCCACCTCGGACAGCATCAACCGCCGAGCCTCGATCAGACGCAGCTGCTTCTGGAACTGCAGCGGCGAAAGCGATGTGACCGCCCTGAAATGCTGATGAAAGGACGACGCGCTCATGCCTGCCAGCGCAGCCAGGCTCTCCACCGGCAGGGGCTGCGCAAAGTCGGCACGCAGCACCGCCACCGCACGCGCCACCCGCTGGGCATGGCTGCCGGGCCAGCCCAGGCGGCGGATGGCAGCACCGTGCCGACCGGCCAGCAACCAGTAATGCAGCTCGCGCACCAGCGAGGCGTGCAGCAGCGGCACAGCCTGGGGGCGCTCCAGCAGGCGCATGAGGCGCAGGGCCACATCGGCCACCTCGGCATCGGTGGGGTCCACGCGCACGGGAGCGTGCTCACCCCCGGGTACCGCCCCCATCTGGGCCGACAGGTCGGCAATAACCGGCAGGCTCAACTCCAACGCAATCGATAGATACGGAGCCGCCGCACTGGCGCGGGTGATCTGGCTCACCGTGGGCACATCGGCCGTGATCAGCAAGGACTCGCCCGCCGCGACCCCGAAGGTCTGCGGCCCCATGGCCACCTGCTTGCTGCCCTGCAGCACCAGGCAGATGCGGGGGTGGGCGATCGCGTGCAGCAGCCCACTGGGCTCGGTAGCGCGCACCGCGCTCAGTCCGGGGATGGGGGTCTGCACCACCCTGCCCTGGTGGGCATGGGCTTCGGCATAGCGGCTTACGGCCTGGAACAAGGGGTTTGTCATACTGCCGAGCGTACCGGCTTGCAGGCCGCCTGGCACTGACTTTGGAGAATCAGGCAAAGAATGAAAGGGTTTCGACAATCTGCTCAAGCCATGGGCCGGGCACTGGCGGACGTTATCCACGGAAGTTCGCCATGACCCCCTGCACCCACCCGCCATCATCTTGGTCGCCGGCGGCGACATACACGTGTTGGCGCTCAGCGCATCTGCACGGAGCCAGAGACAGTCACCACCACCTGCGCCTTGCCCGCCTCCACCGGTACCGCCGCATCCGACAACGGCGCAGCCTTGGCCTCCATCGCCACCATGCGTGGGCGGGGTCCGGGCGACATCTCATTGCTGTTCACCGCCACCTCGCGCAGGCTGTAGCCGGCAAAGCCGAAGCCCTTGGCCAGTTCAGCCGCACGGGCCTTGAACTGCTCGATGGCCTGGGTCTGCGCCTCGGCTTCAACTTTGGCACGGACCTCGCGCGAGAGCGCAAAAGCGACCTGGCTGATGGGCATCGATGGAATCCTGCCCGCCGTGGCGGTGATGCGCGCGAAGTCACGCCCCTCCAGCACCAGCTCGGCCCGGCCCTGCCAGCCACTGATCTTGCCGTCCTTGGCGTAGCGCGGGTACAGGCCAAAAGGGCCGGTGCGCACGTCCAGCTGCCCCGTCTGCGCATTGCGCTTGGCTTCGGCCAGTGCCGCATCGAGCGCCTGCTTGAGCTGTTCCTGCACGCCAGCGGCATCCGGGCCGTCCTTGCTGGCCGAGAGGGTGAGCACCAGCAGATCCTGCTGCACCTCCACCGTGCCAGACGCCGACAACTGCACCACATTGCGCGGTTCGGTGGTCTGCGAGTTTTGAGAAAAAACAGCTCCAGCGCTTATCATCAAAGCGCTAGCAGCTATCAAACGAATAGCATTCTTCATACCAGAACCCTTCTTTCAATCTACGTACAGCGCCACACCGGACCGCACACGCCCCCACAGTAACCGCTGCGAAGGCACCCTTGGTGAAGCCTGCGTGAGCGGCCTGCGTGCCGGGGCAAAACTTGTAACAGTTGGTCAAAAAACAGGCAGAATACCGAACTTCGGGGCTGAAGCTGGTCAGAATTGGCTCTGTTACAAATTGGACCCGTACTCACCATGGCTACAACAACCAACCGCACCGACAAGATTCTGGTGGTGGACGACGATGCCCGCATCCGCGATCTGCTGCGCCGCTACCTGACCCAGGAGGGCTTTGAAGTCATGGTCGCCGAAGACGGCAAGGCACTGAACCGTCTGCTGCTGCGCGAAACCGTTGACCTCATCGTGCTCGACCTGATGATGCCCGGCGAAGACGGACTGTCCATCTGCCGCCGCCTGCGTGCCGCCAACGACCGCACGCCCATCATCATGCTCACCGCCAAGGGCGAAGACGTGGACCGCATCGTGGGTCTGGAAGTAGGCGCAGACGACTACCTGGGCAAGCCCTTCAACCCCCGCGAGCTGCTGGCGCGCGTGCACGCCGTTCTGCGCCGCCGCCCCGCCCAGGAGGCGCCTGGCGCCCCATCAGGCGACAACGAGGTGGTCACCTTCGGCCCCTTCACCTTCGACCTGGGAACCCGCGCGCTGCAGCGCAATGGCGAGGAGCTGCCACTGACCACGGGCGAGTTCGCCATGCTCAAGGCCTTGGTGCGCCACCCGCGCCAGCCCCTGTCGCGCGAAAAGCTGGCGCTGCTGGCGCGCGGCCGCGAGTTCGAACCCTTCGACCGCAGCCTGGATGTGCAGGTCTCGCGCCTGCGCAAGCTGGTGGAGGTCGATGCCGCAGCACCACGTTATATCCAGACCGTTTGGGGCGTGGGCTATGTTTTCGTACCAGACGGAACAAGCTGACCCCTTCATGCGCAACTCTGAAGCCTGGGCGGACCCCACGCCCGGGCAAACGGTGATCCCACCGTCCGACGCCACCAGCCCGGCACCCCTGGAATCCTTGCGCCGCGCGCGCGAGCAGCGTGCGCGCGTGGGGTTGAACCTGTTCTGGCGCACCTTCTTTCTGCTGGCGCTGTTGCTGGTGGGAAGCATACTGGCCTGGCTGCAGACACTGCGCGCCCTCGAATTCGAGCCCCGCACGCTGCACACGGCCCAGCAGATTGCCTCGCTGGTCAACCTCAGCCGAGCCGCCCTGGTGCACGCCGATGCGATCGCGCGCGTGTCGCTCATCAAGACCATGGCCGACCAGGAAGGGGTGCGCATCCTGCCGCGCGAGCCGGGCGACAAGTTCACTCTGCTCGACAGCACCGCGCTGGGCAGCCGTCTCACCGAGGAGCTCACCCAGCGCCTGGGCCCGGACACCATCGTGGCCCAGAATGTGAACGGCGAAAACGGCCTGTGGGTGGGTTTCAACATCAACGGCGACCCCAACTGGCTGCTGATGGACCGTTCGCGCTTCAGCCCGGCCGGTGGCCGCACATGGCTGATCTGGCTGATCACGGCAGGCGCCCTGTCGCTGGCCGGCGCCGCAGCCATTGCGCGGCTGATCAACCAGCCGCTCAAGCAGCTGTCGTATGCCGCCAACCGCGTGCGCGACGGCGACTTTGCAGCCAGCCGCCTCGACGAAGAAGCCGTGACCAGCGAAATCCGCGAGGTGAACATCGGCTTCAACCGCATGGCGCAAAAGCTCGCCAAGCTGGAGCAGGACCGTGCCGTCATGCTGGCCGGCATTTCGCACGACCTGCGCACGCCCCTGGCGCGCCTGCGGCTCGAAACCGAGATGAGCGTTGACGACGAAATCGCCCGCGAACACATGGTGGCGGACATCGTGCAGCTCGACGCCACCATCGACAAGTTTCTGGACTACGCCCGCCCGGACCATGCCACCCTCACCCCCGTCAACCTGCACGGGGTGGTGTCGTCCTGCGTCTATGCGGTGCAGGACCACCGCGAGCTGCAGATCACCATGGCGATTCCCGAGGACCTGAACGTGCTGGCCGACGAAGTGGAGCTGGCGCGCGTGATCTCCAACCTGCTGGAAAATGCACGCCGCTATGGCAAGACGGTGGACACGGCCGTGACCCATGTGGACATCGCCGCCAAGGGCCGCGAAAACTGGGTGCTGATCAAGGTGCGCGACCACGGCACCGGCGTGCCGCCCGAGCAGCTGTCCAGCCTGACCAAGCCCTTCTTTCGCGGTGATTCAGCACGTACCGCTGCCACAGGTGCCGGGTTGGGCCTGTCGATCGTGGACAAGACCGTGCAACGCATGGGCGGCATCTTTGCGCTGGCCAACTCCAGTTCCGGCGGCCTGGTGGCCCATATCCAGCTGCAGCGGGCCATCCACATGCCCGATGGCGAGGACCCCAAGCAGCGTCTGCAGCGCCCTTCCGTCAAGCGGCAACTTCCGCGCCGCCGCGCCGAAGACCATATGAATTGATTGCATGCCGGGTGGCTGGCCAGGCCGCGCTGGCCGCGTGGGTCAGGCCCGGAACAGCAGCACCACGGCCCGGGCCTCCATGGCCAGCCCCTGGCCCACCGGCCCCAGGCGTTCAGCGGTTTTGGCCTTGACGTTCACCTGCCCCTCGCCCACCCCCACCGCAGCCGCAATGCACGCGCGCATGGCCGGAATATGGGCGGCCAGGCGCGGCGCCTGCGCGACCACGGTGCTGTCGATATTGCCGATGTCGTAACCGGCTGCGCGCACCCGCCGCGCCGCCTCCGCCAGCAGCATGCCCGAGTCCGCACCCCGAAATGCCGCGTCGGTGTCCGGAAAATGGCTGCCGATGTCGCCCAGCGCGGCGGCCCCCAGCAGGGCATCGGTGATGGCATGCAGCAGCACATCCGCATCCGAATGGCCCAGCAGGCCCATCGAATGGGCGATCTCCACGCCGCCAATCACCAGCCGGCGCCCAGGCACCAGCGCATGCACATCCCAGCCCTCGCCTATCCTGAAATTCATTGCGTCACCTTCGCCCGCAAGGGGCTCAAAAAATGGTCTTTTTGCCCACGGCCGCCTGCCCGTATGCGCCACCAAAACAATCCAGCGTGGCGCCATGCGCCCGTTGCGCTAGCACGGCGGCCGCCAGGGCGAAGTCGTCCGGGTAGGTCACCTTGAAATTCTGCGCGCCACCCGGAACCAGACGCGGGTGCTGGCCCATCGCCTCCATGGCACTGGCTTCGTCGGTGGCGCCCGAGCCCACATGCTCGATGGCCGCGATCAAAGGGCCCATGCGGAACATCTGGGGCGTCTGCGCCAGCCATTTGTCGCTGCGGTCCACGGTGGATGCCACGCGCACGCCACCAGGCCCATCCATAGAGGTCTTGAGCGTGTCGGCCAGCTTGTGCGCGAGCAGGCCACCCACGCCATCGTGCTGGCAGGCGTCGATCAGGGAGTCAATCTGCTGCGACGTGACCAGGCAGCGCGCGGCGTCATGCACCAGCACCCAATCGTTGGCCTGGGCCCCGCGCTCCGTCAGGGCCCGCAGGCCGCCCAGCACGGTATCCGCACGCGTGGGCCCGCCACATTCGACGGTAAAAAATGCGGGGTGGGCGTAGGCATCCAGAAAATGGTCCCCTGGCGCCACCGCCACCAGCGTGCCCTGCAAGCGGCTCACCCCGGCAAAGGCCGCCAGGGTGTGCGTGACCATGGGATGCCCTGCCACCAGATGGTATTGCTTGGGCAAGGGTGGCGCAGCCGATGCCACGACCGGCGTGGCGGCAGAGGGTATGGCACGCAAGCCCATGCCCGCACAGGGCACCAGCGCCCAGAAGCGCCCTCGGGCAGACAGGGGAGCAAGCGAAGGTGGCAGCAACGGAGCGGTCATGGGTCGCTCATTCTAAAATCTCCGGCTGCCCCCCATCCGGCCCGTGCGCGTTTCGCGCCCCAGGGGATGCGGCGGCCCAGACGACACCGTCCGCATGGAACTGCCCAAACTCTCCCCCGGAAAACGTTTCACCCTGCCCCGGCCCGTGGGCAGCGCCGATGCCCTGCTGCTGGCCCGCCTGGCAGAGCGCGACAAGGCCAATGGCCGCACCACCGCCATCGTCACGGCCGACGCCACCGATGCGCAGCGCCTCATCGAGGAAATGGCATTCTTCGCCCCAGGCCTGCGCTGCGCGCTGTTCCCCGACTGGGAGACGCTGCCCTACGACACCTTCTCGCCGCACCAGGACCTGATCAGCGAGCGCCTGGCCACGCTGTGGCGCATCTCGCAGGGCGAAGCCGACGTGGTGCTGGTGCCCGCCACCACGGCCCTGTACCGCCTGGCGCCGCCGTCCTTCCTGGCGGGCTACACCTTCCACTTCCAGGTCAAGCAGAAGCTCGACGAAGCCAAGTTCAAGGCCCAGCTCACGCTGGCCGGCTACAGCCACGTCTCGCAGGTGGTGAGCCCGGGCGAATACGCGGTGCGAGGTGGACTCATCGACCTGTTCCCCATGGGCTCGCTGGTGCCCTACCGCGTGGACCTGTTCGATGACGAGATCGACTCCATCCGCACCTTCGACCCGGACAGCCAGCGCAGCCTGTACCCCGTGCCCGAGGTACGCCTGCTGCCTGGCCGCGAGTTCCCCATGGACGACGACGCCCGCGCCAAATTCCGCAGCCGCTGGCGCGAGATGCTGGAGGGCGACCCGACCAAGAGTCGCATCTACAAGGACATGGGCGCCGGCGTCGCCACGGCCGGCATCGAGTACTACCTGCCGCTGTTCTTTGACGACACAGCCACGGTGTTCGACTATCTTGGAGACGAAGCGACCGTGGTACTGCACGGCGATCTGGAGCCCGCCTTCCAGCTCTTCTGGCAGGACACGAAAGACCGGTTCCGCCTGATCCAGGGCGACCCGGAGCGCCCTGCGTTGCCGCCCGAGTCGCTGTTCCTGTCCATCGACCAGTTCTACACGCGCGCCAATCAACACGCCCAACTGTCGCTGCGTCCTGGCGTACAGGACGTGGATGACAACCCGCACTTTCACCAGCTCGGCGACCTGTCGGTGGCGCGCGGTGCCGAGGACCCGCTGGCCCGCCTGCACGCCCACATCCGCAATACGCAGCACCGCGTGCTGCTGCTGGCCGAGAGCGATGGCCGGCGCGAGAGCCTGCTGGACTTCCTGCGCGCCTCGCAACTGAACCCACCGGCCTTCGACTCGCTGGCCGAGTTCCAGGCCGACACCACCGAGAAGGTGGGCATTGCCACCGCCGGCCTCACCGTGGGCTTCAGCTGGATCGAGGACGGCATCGACTTCGTCACCGAGACCGAGCTCTTCGCCGCCGGCCCCACCACGCGCAGGCGCAAGAAGCAGGAACAGGTGAGCGACGTCGAGGCGCTGATCAAGGACCTGGCCGAACTGAACGTGGGCGACCCGGTGGTGCACAGCCAGCATGGCATCGGCCGTTACCGGGGCCTGGTGAACATGGACGTGGGCAACAAGAACCCCGACGGCACGCCCGCCATGCAGGAGTTCTTGCACCTCGAATACGCCGACAAGGCCGTGCTCTACGTGCCGGTGAGCCAGCTGCAGCTCATCAGCCGCTACACGGGCGTGAGTGCCGACGAGGCGCCGCTGCACAAGCTGGGCAGCGGCCAGTGGGAAAAGGCCAAGCGCAAGGCCGCCGAGCAGGTGCGCGACTCGGCCGCCGAGCTGCTGAACATCTACGCCCGCCGCGCCGCGCGCGAGGGCCACGCCTTCCGCTACAGCCCGCAGGACTACGAGACCTTTGCCAACGACTTCGGCTTCGAGGAAACGGCCGACCAGAACGCCGCCATCCACGCCGTCATCCAGGACATGATCAGCCCCCGCCCCATGGACCGCCTGGTCTGCGGCGACGTGGGCTTTGGCAAGACCGAGGTCGCCCTGCGCGCAGCCTTCGTGGCCGTCACGGGCGGCAAGCAAGTGGCCTTCCTCGCGCCCACCACGCTGCTGGCCGAGCAGCACTACCAGACGCTGGTGGACCGCTTCAGCAAGTGGCCGGTGAAGGTGGCCGAAGTCTCGCGCTTCCGTTCGGGCAAGGAGATCACCGCCGCCATCAAGGGCATCGGCGACGGCACGGTGGACATCGTGGTGGGCACGCACAAGCTATTGAGCGAATCCACCAAGTTCCACAACCTGGGCCTCTTGATCATCGACGAGGAGCACCGCTTTGGCGTGCGCCACAAGGAGCAGATGAAGGCCCTGCGCGCCGAGGTGGACGTGCTGACGCTGACGGCCACGCCCATCCCGCGCACGCTGGGCATGGCGCTGGAAGGCCTGCGCGACCTCAGCGTCATCGCCACCGCGCCGCAGCGTCGCCTGGCGATCAAGACCTTTGTGCGCAATGAAGGCACGGGCGTGATCCGCGAGGCGGTGCTGCGTGAATTGAAGCGCGGCGGCCAGGTCTACTTCCTGCACAACGAGGTGGAAACCATCGAGAACCGCCGCCAGAAGCTCGAAGAGATCCTGCCCGAGGCGCGCATCGCCGTGGCCCACGGCCAGATGCCCGAGCGCGAGCTGGAGCGCGTGATGCGCGACTTTGTGGCGCAGCGCTACAACATCCTGCTGTGCTCGACCATCATCGAGACCGGCATCGACGTGCCCACGGCCAACACCATCATCATGAGCCGCGCCGACAAGTTCGGCCTGGCGCAGCTGCACCAGCTGCGCGGGCGCGTGGGCCGCAGCCACCATCAGGCGTATGCCTACCTCATGGTGCCCGACGTGGAAGGCCTCACCAAGCAGGCGCAGCAGCGGCTGGAGGCCATCCAGCAGATGGAAGAGCTGGGCAGCGGCTTTTACCTGGCCATGCACGACCTGGAGATCCGTGGTGCGGGCGAGGTGCTGGGCGAGAACCAGAGCGGCAACATGCTGGAGGTGGGTTTTCAGCTGTACAACGAGATGCTCAACGAGGCCGTCAAGGCGCTCAAGGCCGGCAAGGAGCCCGATCTGCTCAGCCCCCTGTCGGTCACTACCGACATCAACCTGCACGCCCCTGCCCTGCTGCCCGACGACTACTGCGGCGACGTGCACCTGCGCCTGTCGTTCTACAAAAAGCTGGCCACGGCCAAAACGCCCGACCAGATCGACGGCCTGCTCGAAGAGATCGTGGACCGCTTCGGCAAGCTGCCGCCGCAGGCCCAGACCCTCATCGACGTGCACCGCCTGCGCGTGCTGAGCCAGCCCTACGGTGTGGTGAAGGTCGATGCCGCCCCGGGGGTGATCAACATCACCTTCAAGCCCCAGCCGCCCATCGACCCGATGCGCATCATCGAGCTCATCCAGAAGAACAAGCACATCAAGCTGGCGGGCAACGAGAAGCTGCGCATCGAGCGCGAACTGAAAGAGCCCAAGGACCGCGCGCAGATGGTGCGCGACATCTTGCGCAGCCTGGGGCAGCCGCTGGTTGCTGTCTGAATTTTCATCAAAACAGCCTCTGGTTCTTATCCACAAAGCGTCAGAGCTATCAACCAATAGCAAACGATCATGTGGCTGGAAGCCACCCTCACCCTCCTTGCCCTGGCTGCCGCCCTGGCCGCACGGCCCTGGCGCATGCTGGCCAGCCGCACGCCGCTGGCGCACGAAACCCGGGGTGCCCCAGCCGCACTGTGGACACCGCTGCTCGCCACGCTGGTGCTGCTGCCCTGGATGTGGGCCCTGCCCACGCTGCATGCCATGCCGCTGCAACTGCAGTGGTCGGGTGCATGCATGGTGGTGCTGATGCTGGGCTGGCCGCTGGCGATCCCGGCACTCATCGAGGTGGGGGTGATCGCCTGCCTGTTGTCATCCGCCATGGGCTGGCCCGAGGCGCTGGGAGCCATCGCCTGGCAAGGCGTGGTGCCTGCCACCCTTGCGCTGATGGTGGGGGCACTGATTCGGCGGTTTCTCGGAACCCACCTCTTTGTCTATGTGCTGGGCCGCGCCTTTCTGGGCACGGTGCTGTGCCTCTTTGCCTCGGGGGCCTTGTCGCAATGGAGCGGCCACCAGTTGCCGGGGGTGGGCGACGAGCTCTCACTGGTGGCACGCTGGCTCATGGCCTGGGGTGATGCGTTTGTCACCGGCATGCTCACGGCCATTTTCGTGGCCTTCAAACCGCAATGGCTGGCCACCTGGTCCGACCCGCTCTACCTGGGGCATCCCAAGTAGGCGGCAGAACCCGCCCCACGGTTACCGCGCTCCCGCTGAGCACCGGGTTCCACAGGCCCCTGCGGTGGTGGGTGCACCATCCGACGGGCTAACATTGCGCCCTTCGCATCCATGACGCAGCCCCGTTTCCCATGACCCACGCCACCGAATTCGCCCCGGGCCTTGTTGTCCAGGGCATTGAGCCCCCGCTGTCCCTGTCGAGCTACAAGCTGATTGCCTTTGACATGGACTCCACCCTCATCAACATCGAGTGCGTGGACGAAATCGCCGATGCCGCCGGCCGCAAGGCCGAAGTGGCGGCCATTACCGAGGCCGCCATGCAAGGCCTCATCACCGACTACAAGGAAAGCCTGCGCCAGCGCGTAGCCCTGCTCAAGGGCGTGACCGTGCAGCACATGGAGCAGGTGTTCACCGAGCGCCTGCGCTTCAACCCCGGCGCCAAAGAG
This sequence comes from Acidovorax soli, assembly GCF_900107605.1. Taxonomy (GTDB): domain Bacteria; phylum Pseudomonadota; class Gammaproteobacteria; order Burkholderiales; family Burkholderiaceae_C; genus Acidovorax; species Acidovorax soli. The sequence goes on from NZ_FNQJ01000009.1 coordinate 102,963, forward strand.
TTGATCGCCGCCGCCAGGGCCGCCGGCCTCACCACGCTGCTGGTGTCGGGCGGCTTCACCTTCTTTGCCGACCGCGTGCGGGCGGGCCTGGGCATCGACTTTGCCCGCTCCAACCTGCTGGAGTTGGACAATGGCCTGCTCACCGGCCGCATGGTGGACCAGGCCTGGGGCGATATCTGCGACGGTGCAGAAAAACGCCGCACGCTGCTGGAAGTGGCCTCGCTCATGGGTATTTCGCCAGCGCAGGCGATTGCCGTGGGCGATGGCGCGAATGACCTGCCCATGATGGGTGCCGCCGGCCTGTCGGTGGCCTACCACGCCAAGCCGGCCGTGCGTGCGCAAGCCAAGATTGCCATCAACCAGGGGGGGCTGGACCGGCTTCTCGAAGTGCTGCGGACCTGAGAAAAAAGCCCCTTTCTGCACCCAGCCAGAAACCGGCAGTCACACAGAAGTTTTCAGGCGCTACCCGGCCGCATCCGGCAACCCCGGCACCGGCTGCGCCGCCGCTAGGCGGCGCGACTGGGGCATCGCCACCACGCTCTGGGGTTCGGCCAGCAAATCGGCCAGCGTCACCTTGTCCAGCACGGCGAGAAAGGCCCGCATGGCCTGGCCCAGCACGCCCTTGAGGTAGCAGTGGCTGCTCAGCCGGCACTGGTTTTGCGCGGGGTCAAAGCATTCGACCAGGTTGAAATCGGTTTCGGTGGCACGCACCACGGCACCGATGTTGATCTCTGCGGCGGGTTTCATCAGGCGCATGCCGCCGCCGCGCCCACGCGTTGTTTCCAGCAGGCCCTGGGCAGACAGCTCCTGGACAATCTTGGTGAGGTGGCTGCGTGAAATGTCATAGCTTTCCGCCACCTCGCTGATGGTGACGGGTTGCACACGCCCTTCAGTCGCCGCGCAATACATCAGCACACGCAGCGTGTAATCGGTCCATTGGGTCAGACGCATTGGATTGCCACAGGTCAATTAAAAGAGGTAGTGGATATGAATTTTATGCCATAAAATATTCACATCATATGAATCTTAAAAGGACCTCGCCATGAACGCCCGTCTGGAATCCACCGCATCCGCCCCTGCCGCCCTGAGTGCCGATCAGCAAATCGGCCAGATTGCGGTCCAGCTGCCCGGCGCCACCGCCGTGTTCCGGCGCCTGAAACTCGATTTTTGCTGCGGCGGCCAGGTCCCCCTGGCAACGGCCGCGGCCGAGAAAGGTCTGGACGTGAATGCCGTGCTGGCCGAGCTGGCAGCCCTGCAGCGCCCCAGCGCCCTGCCCGGGGTGGAAGAACCCGGCGCGTTGATCGACCACATCCTCACGCGCTACCATGACGTGCATCGCGTGCAGTTGCCCGAGCTGATCCGCATGGCGCACCGCGTGGAAGCCGTGCACCGCGCCAACCCCGATGTGCCCACCGGACTGGGCGACCTGCTCGAAGAAATCCAGCAAGAACTGCTGTCGCACATGCACAAGGAAGAAGCCATCCTGTTTCCCATGCTCAAGTCGGGCGGCAACCCGTTCGTGGGCCAGCCCATCGGCATGATGCGTGCCGAGCATACGGACCATGGCGCGGCCCTTGACCAGCTGAACGCCCTCACCCACGACGCCACGCCGCCCACCGGTGCCTGCAACACCTGGCGCGCGCTGTACGCCGGCATTGCCCAGTTTGGCGACGACCTGGTCAACCACATCCACATCGAAAACAACGTGCTGTTTCCCCAGTTCGAGGCCGCGCCTGCTGCGGCTGCAGGCTGCGGCTCCTCGGGTTGCGGATGCAGCTGAACCCCTCTGCGCCCCGCCAGGCGCCGGACGATGCGGACAACACCGGCGGGTGGCGCACGCCCAGCGTGGAAAGCCTGACCGAGCTGGTGCACAGCTTTTATGCCGCGGTCCGGGCCGACGCCCTGCTGGGCCCCGTGTTCGAGGAGGCCCTGCGTGATCGGTGGGAGCCCCATCTGGCGCGCATGGTGGACTTCTGGAGCACCGTTGCGCTGGGCAGCAAGAGCTTTCGTGGCAACGTCTTTGGCAAGCACATGGCATTGCAGGGCGTGACACCCGCGCATTTCGCCGTGTGGGTGCGCCTGTGGGGCGAACAGACCACCCGACTGTTCGCACCCGAGGTGGCGCACGACCTGCAGGTCACTGCCCACGGCATTGCCCGCAATCTGTTTCTCGGGTATTTCGGCACGCACCCGGTGTTTGGCGATGGCGCCGGGGATCATCCGTCAGAAGCCGGCCATTGAACTCCGGGTTTCATCCAGGTTCACCGCCCGGCCCTGGCTAAAAGCCGTGTCGCTGCAGCGGCTGTTCATGGCGCTGCCGTAGTTGAGTTGTACCGATTGCCCGAACCCGTGACCACGAAAGTGGCGGATGACCAAAGCGGGTTGCATGGTGCGTGGTTTCGTGGCGAAAAATGGGGACGGGCTCACCTGCGCGGCCCAGCCGCCGCAGAGCAGCAACACAAGGCAGCATCCCCGACAAACTCACCCTTGGCATTGCCAGCCGGCCTCAGCCCGCCACCCCTTGCCACACCCACCACGCCAGCACCAGCATCATGCAGCCCGTGAGCGCATCCAGCACCCGCCAGGCGCGGGGATCGGCAAACAGGCCCTGCAGCCGCCGCCCGGCCAGCGCCAAAGCCGCAAACCACACCAGGCTGGCCGAGGCCGCCCCTGCCACGAACACCCACTTGAGGCCGCCGTCCTGGCGCGCACCAATCGAGCCCACCAGCACCACGGTGTCCAGGTAGACATGGGGGTTGAACAGCGTGATCACCGCCAGGGTGCCCAGCACACCCAGCAGACCCCGCGGGGCCGCGTCCTGCGGAGCACCCAGGCTGGCATCCGGCGCAACCAGCGCGCGCCACCAGGCAAACAGGCCATAGGCCAGCAGAAAGATGGCGCCGCCCACGGTGAGGTAATAAGCCAGCGCGGGCGAGCGCCCCAGCAACTGCGCCATGCCGGCCACGCCCACGCCGATCAGCAGCGCATCGCTGGCCACGCACCACGCCACGCAGGCGCGCACATGCTGGCCGCTGACGGCCTGGCGCAGCACATACAGGTTCTGGGCCCCGATCGAAACGATCAGCGAGAGGCAGACGGTGAATCCGGCGAGCCACGAAGAAGAAGCATGGGCAGTCCACATGGCACCGATTCTGGGCGGCGGTATGGATTAAGTAAAATTAATTCATCTGAATCAAAGTTAGCAGTTCTTCATGCTTGACTACATCGGACTCCAGGCCCTGGCCGCCGTGGTGCGCGAAGGCAGCTTCGAACGCGCGGCCCGCCGGCTGCACGTCACGCCCTCGGCGGTATCGCAGCGCATCAAGCAGCTCGAAGAACGCACGGGCCAGGTGCTGGTGCTGCGCGGCACGCCCTGCACCGGCACCGAGGCCGGGCGGCGGCTGTGCCTGCATGTGGAGCAGGTGGCGCTGCTCGAAAACGAGCTGCGCCGCACCAACCCCACGCTGATGCCCGACGGCCACGCCACGCCCCCCACGCTCAAGCTGGCGGTGAATGCCGATTCGCTTTCCACCTGGTTCATGGATGCCATGGCCGCTTTCACAGGCGGCGGCAACGAGCTGCTGGACATCCGCATCGACGACCAGGACCACACGGCCCAGCGCCTCAAGGAAGGCGATGTGCTGGCCGCCGTCACGGCCAGCGCGGGCAGCATTGCGGGCTGCAACACCTGGCCGCTGGGATCGGTGCGCTACGTGGCAGCGTCCAGCCCTGCCTTTGTGGCGCAGCATTTCGCGCACGGCGTCACCACCGAGGCCATCGCCCACGCGCCGATGATGACCTACGACCGCAAGGACCGCCTCCAGGAACAGTGGCTGCAACGGCAGGGTCTGGCCTCGCGCCAGAGTCCGCCCAAGCACTTTGTGCCGTCCAACGATGGCTTTGTGCGCGGCTGCGAGGCAGGCATGGGCTGGGGCATGCACCCCCGTTGGCTGATCCAGCGCCAGCTCGGCGCCGGCACCCTGATGGAACTGCTGCCCGGCACCGGCATGACCATGCCGCTGTACTGGGTGCACGCGCGCTCGGCCCAGACCAGCCTGGAGCGACTGACTGATTGCGTGATGGCGGCAGCCCGCCAATGGCTGGTGCCGGCAGAGAAAGCGTGAGCATCAAAGCCATCAAAAACATAGCCAATAGCGCCTACAGATAGGCCGCCGTCACTTTCGCCCTTTTCGCCTTTAAAACCGGTTCGTGGCCTTTGGATGGGGTACGTGGTTCCACCCCAGTATGCTTTAACACTTCCACCGTCAGGGGCTTGGATGCGCGCATAAATATACATTTTTCATGAATCTTAAAATCCGACGCACCAGCGCGTACCACAGGATTTCTGATGGGTCCTTGTAGTGCATCAAAAAAGCGGCGTGCGGCGCACGCCAGAACCACAAGGAAACCCACCCATGGACAGTGCAATACTGAGTTTGCTAGGGGCCTTCCTGCTGTCGATCATGGGACTGTTTGTCTTCATCTGGTCGATGCGCAAGGGCCTGCTGGTTGAAAATCCCCGGGCGGCTTCGGTCATCTTCGCGCGCGGCGAGATCGGCCAGATCGACGATCCGGCGCTGCAGGATGCCGGGCGTGCTCACCTGCAAGCGGCTGCCGCCGAGCCGGGCGACGACGCGCACGAGGGCCATGCCCCCGACCCGCAAGAGCTGGAGCACCGCGTGCAGGCCGACCGCTCCAGCGCCTTCCCCGTGTTCATGTTCATCGCCTTCGCCATTTTCTGGCTGGTGCTGGGCTCCGCGGCGGGGCTCACGGCCTCACTCAAGCTGCACATGCCCGACTGGCTGGTGGGCGAGGCCTGGCAGACCTTCGGCCGCGTGCGCACCATGCACCTGACGGCGGTCCTCTACGGCTGGATCACCAACGCCGCGCTCGGCCTCATCGTCTGGCTGCTGCCGCGCCTGCTGCGCACGCCGCTCATCGGCGCCGTGTGGGTGATGCTGGGCGGTGCGCTCATCAATGCGGGCATCGCCAGCGCCATCGGCGCCATTGGCGCGGGCTGGAGCGACGGCATGGAGTACCTGGAGATGCCGTGGCAGATCGGCCTGTTCATCGTCGCGGGCTTCCTCTGCATCATCGGGCCGGTGCTGTACACGCTGGTCAACCGCAAGGTCGAATCCCTGTACGTGAGCGTCTGGTACCTGGTGGCGGCGCTGCTGTGGATCACGCTGCTGTTCCTCGTGGGCAAGCTGCCCGGCGTGCACACCGGCGTGCAGCAGGCCACCACCAACTGGTGGTACGGCCACAACGTGCTGGGCCTGTGGTTCACGCCCATCAGCGTGGGCGCCATCTACTATTTCCTGCCCAAGATCATCGGCCGGCCGGTGCGTTCATACAACCTGTCCATCCTGGGCTTCTGGACGCTGGCCTTCTTCTACGGCCAGGTGGGCGGGCACCACCTGATCGGTGGGCCGATTCCGGGCTGGCTGAGTACGCTGTCCATCGTGCAGAGCATGATGATGATCATCCCCGTGGCGGCCTTCACCATCAACATGGCGGGCACCATGTGGGGCCGCATGCACCTGGTGCGCCACTCGCCCACGCTGCGCTTCATGATGTTCGGCGGGCTGATGTACATGCTGTCGTCGGTGCAGGGCTCGCTGGAGGCGCTGCGCAGCGTCAACCAGGTGGCGCACTTCACGCACTTCACGGTGGCGCATGCGCACCTGGGGGCCTATGCCTTCGTCACCATGGTGCTGTTCGGCGCCATCTACTTCATGCTGCCGCGCGTGCTCAACTGGGAGTGGCCGTACCCGCGCCTCATCTCGCTGCAGTTCTGGCTCGCGGCCATCGGCATCGGCATCTACTTCGTCGGCCTGACCATCGGCGGCTGGCTGCAAGGCCTGGCCATGCTCGACGCTTCGCGGCCCTTCATGGAGTCGGTCGCGTTGACCATCCCCTACCTGCAGTGGCGCAGCGTGGGCGGCGCGCTGATGGTGACCAGCCACCTCGTCTTCGCCGGCCACTTCCTGGCCATGGCGCTGCGCTTCGGCCCGGCGCGCACGGGGGCCGCCCTGTTCGCACCGGCATCTCCCAAGGCACTGGAGTTGGTCCATGGAAAATGAAATCAAGCTGGCGGCAGGGGCCATGGTGTCCCTGGCCGTGGCCACGGCGGCGCTGGTGGTGCTGCCCTACATGGAGGTGCGCGACATCACGCCGCCCGAAGGACTCAAGCCCTATACCAGCGCGCAGCTGCGCGGGCGCGAGGTCTATATCGCCAACGGCTGCGTGTACTGCCACACGCAGCAGCCGCGCGACCGCAACCTCGGCCCCGACCATGCACGCGGCTGGGGCCGCGCCTCGGTGCCGGGCGACTACGTGTACGACAAGCCGCACCTGCTGGGCAGCATGCGCACCGGGCCCGACCTGTTCAACATCGGCGCGCGCCAGCCCAGCAAGGACTGGCACCTGGGCCACCTGTACCAGCCGCGCGCCTATGTGCCGGGGTCCATCATGCCGTCCTACCCGTACCTGTTCGAAACCAAGGCCGCCGCCGAGCCGGGCGACGAGGTCGTCAAGCTGCCGCCGGGCCAGGGCCCCGAGGGCAAGGTGGTCGTGGCACGCCCCGAGGCGCTGGACCTCGTGAAGTACCTGCAGGGCCTGGACCACACCTACCCCGTGCTGCCGCCCCCGCCGCGCAGCGCCGCCGGCCCGGCCGCCCGTCCCGCATCCTGAGAGGCACCCGCCATGTCCCAAGACGACACCCACCGCGCGCAACAGCGCGAGAACGCCGACCCCGAGGAACGCATCCGCCCCGTGCCGCTGGTAGCCGCCGCCATCACGCTGGCCATGGTGCTGTTCGGCGTGGGCTACATCTTCCTGTCCGAGCCCTTCGGTAACGCCGCCCTGGGTGACCGCCGCACGGTGGCCGACCTCTCTGGCCCCGCGCCGGCCGCTGCAGGTGCTGCCGTGGACGGCAAGGCGCTGTTCGCCGCGCAGTGCGCAGCCTGCCACCAGGCCACGGGCCAGGGCCTGCCGGGCGTGTTCCCGCCGCTCGCGGGCTCGGAGTGGGTGAAGGGCGAGCCGCGCGTGCTGGCCAACATCCTGCTGCACGGCGTGACGGGCGAGATCACCGTGGCGGGCAAAAGCTACCAGGGCGCCATGCCCAGCTTCAAGCAACTGGGCGATGCCGAACTCGCCGCCGTGGCGAGCTATGTCCGCAGTGCCTGGGGCAACCAGGCCGCTGCCGTGGCGCCCGACCTGATCGCGCAGGAGCGCAAGGCCAGCGACCGCACCACGCCGTTCGAGGGCGGCGCCGCGCTGCAGGCACTGGCGCGCTGAAGCCATGCTGCGCACCGCCGTGCTGAGCCTGCTGCTGGCGCTGTGCGGCTGGGCAGCGGCCAATTGGCTCACGCACGGCTTCCAGGTCTGGACCGACGAGGGCGCGCGCCGCCTGGAAGTGGCGCTGCACCCCGTGGACGCACCACGCGTGGCGGTGGACGGCCCGGGCGTGGCCGCCCCCGACCTGCCCGCGCTGCTGGCGCAGGACGGCGGCGCGACCATCGCCGACTTCATCTACACACGCTGCCAGACCGTCTGCCTGTCGCTGGGCAGCACCTTCCAGCAATTGCAGGCGGCGCTGCAGGCCGATGCCGAGGCGGGCCACCCCGCGAACGTGCGCCTGCTGTCCATCAGCTTCGATGGCGCGCACGACCACCCGGCCGTGCTGCTCGCCTATGCACGCGGGCTGCACGCCGACCCGGCGCTGTGGCGCTTCGCGCGCGTGCCCGACGCGGCGCAGCAGCAGGCCCTGCTTCGCCGCCTGGGCGTGGTGGTGGTGCCCAACGGCCGGGGCGACTACGAGCACAACGCCGCGCTGCTGGTGTTCGATGCGCGCGGCCGCATGGTGCGCGTGTTCGACATCACCGAGCAGCAGCTCGCGCTGGACTACGCGCGCCACCTCGCCCGGAACGCGCCATGACACCCTGGCCACGCTGCACGCCGCGCACCCAGGCCGCCCTGGGGCTGGCCTTGTGCGCGCTGCTGGCCTGGCCCGCGCTGCGCCAGGCGCTGGAGGCCAGCATGTGGCGCCACATGGTGCTGCAGTTCCCACTGCTGATGGGGGTCGGTGCGCTGCTGGCGGCCGCGCTGCCGCCGCGCGCGCACACCGTGGTCTCCCGCTGGAACGCCCACGGCATCGCCGGGCTGGTGCTGGTGGCCGGGGTGCTGGCCGTATTGATGGTGCCGCGCGTGCTCGACCTGGCGCTGCGCGAACCCGCCATCGAAATCTCCAAGTGCGCTGCACTGCTGGGCGCGGGCGCGGCGCTGCGGCTGTCGTGGCGCGCCGCGGGGCTGGTGGTGCAGGGCTTCTTCCTCGGCAATGTGCTGCCCATGACCGCCGTGGTGGGCCAACTCTACATCGACACGCCGCTGCGCCTGTGCAACGCCTACCTGCTGGACGACCAGGCGCGCCTGGGGCAATGGCTGGTGGGTCTGGCGGCGTTGCTGGCGCTGGGCTGGCTGGCGCGGGTGGGCTGGTGGACAGTGCGGCGCGAGGGTGATGCAATCGCGGTGAAAAACGCCTGAATGCTCTGTTTTTAATAGCTCATAGCGCTTTCAATACGCGCGCCAGAGCCACCTTACCCAAATCGCGCACGCTTCCCTTCGCGGGATTTGCAGCCTCGGCGCGCAGAAGAAAACTCAGTCGGTTTGCGCGCGCGGCGGCAAGCGGGCGGCGGCGCGCAGGGGTTCGAGCAGTGGCGACAGTCCGTTGTGATCGATTTCGTGCATCAGCGCCAGCAGACGCCCCAGGTCGCTGCGCGGAAAGCCCTCGCGGGCAAACCAGTTCAGGTAATTGCCGGGCAGATCTGCCAGCACGCGGCCCTTGTACTTGCCATAGGGCATGGTCACCGTGACCAGGCGCTGCAGCTGGGCGGGGTCCATCATCAGCCGCCCACGCGCTTGACCTGGTGGCCGCTTTTTTTCAGCGCCTCAATCACGCGCTCCACATGGTCGCCCTGCACCTCGATCACGCCGTCCTTCACCGTGCCGCCGCTTCCGCACGCGGCCTTGAGCTGCTTGCCCAGCGCGACCAGCGCATCGGCATCCAGCGCCACGCCCTTGACCACCGTGACCGCCTTGCCGCCGCGCCCCTTGGTCTCGCGCGCAACGCGCACGATGCCGTCGCCCGCAGGCACGGGCGCGGCCTTGCACACGCACTGCGCCTGCGGCTGGCGGCAGCCGGGGCACATGCGGCCATGGTCGGTGGAATAGACCAGGCCGCCCAGGCCTGCCAGATCACGCAAGGATTTCATGCGGCAAACCTCAAGACTGCTTTGGCACGGGAGCCGGCAACGGCGAGCGCAGCATGTGGAAATTGAGGATGCGCGTGGCCATCACCGTCTCCACGAAAAAGAGCACCAGCGCCAGCAGGAATGAGAGCACGCCACTCAAGAAACTCGCCAGGGCCCAGGTGTGGCCCCGAAAATCGGTGGTCTCGCCCAGAAACAGCAGGATGATGGTCACGCCGATCAGAAAACCGCACAGGGTGAGCAGGCCGATGCAGCCATTGGCCATGCGCCCGCGGGTGCGCAGGTAGCCGAGCTCGATCACGGCGCGCTCGAGAAACTCGGCCTCATCGGAGTGGCGGGCCCGGTCTTCCACCACGCGGGCCCGGTCGATGATGCGCGCCAGGCGCCCGGCCACCGCACCGATCATGCCGGCCACGGCGGTGAGCAGGAACACCGGGGCCACGGCCAGCTGGATGCTGTGGGTGATGGTGGATGAATCAAAAGCAAGGTTCATGGTGTCAAAAGGCCTGTGCAGCGCCGGGGCAGGCAGGCTGCGATTATCGCCAGCCGCGCGGGTGGCGCACAATGCACGCCCGCAGACTGCGGCGCCGCCCTTCTTGCGGGCCATGGCCTTGTGCGCAGTGGCGCCAGGGTGGGTGGCCTGAATTCTTTGCTCCACACCATGCCATTTTCTGCCCTCGGTCTCTCTCCCGCCCTCGTCCAGGCCGCCACCGCCCTGGGTTTTGCCACGCCCACGCCCATCCAGGAGGCCGCCATTCCGGCCATCCTGCGCGGCGCCGATGTCGTGGGCTCGGCCCAGACGGGCTCCGGCAAAACGGCCGCTTTTGCCCTGCCCCTGCTGCAGCGGCTGCAAGCCGGCGCGGCCCACACACCGCGGCGGGTGCGCGCCCTCGTCCTGGTGCCCACGCGCGAACTGGCCGCCCAGGTGGGTGAAGTGGTTCGCAGCCTGGGCCAGCACCTGGCGCAGCCGCCCAAGGTGGCCGTGGTGTTTGGCGGCGTCTCGATCAACCCGCAGATGATGGCGCTGCGTGGTGGGGCCGATGTCGTGGTTGCCACGCCCGGCCGCCTGCTCGATCTGGTGGAGCACAACGCCCTGAAGCTCTCTGCCGTGCAGCTGCTGGTGCTGGACGAGGCCGACCGGCTGCTCGACCTGGGCTTTGCCGACGAACTCAACCGCGTGCTGGCCTTGCTGCCAGCGCAGCGGCAGAACCTGTTCTTTTCGGCCACGTTCCCCACCGCAGTGCAGTCACTGGCCGAGGGACTGCTGCACGAGCCCGTGCGCGTGACCGTGCCCGACACCCCCGGCAGTGCGCCCGCCATCGTGCAACGCGCCATTGCAGTGGACGCCAGCCGCCGCACGCAGCTGCTGCGCCACCTGGTGCAGCAGCATCAATGGAGCCGCGTGCTGGTGTTCGTGGCCACGCAATATGCCGCCGAGCATGTGGCCGAAAAACTCTACAAGGCCGGCATTTTTGCCACGCCTTTCCATGGCGGCCTGAGCCAGGGCGCACGCAAGCAGGTGCTGCAGGAATTCAAGGACGAGCGCTGGCAGGTGGTGCTGACCACTGATCTGGCCGCGCGCGGCATCGACATCGCCCAGTTGCCCGCCGTGGTGAACTACGACCTGCCCCGCTCTGCCGTGGATTACGTGCACCGCATCGGGCGCACCGGGCGTGCCGGCGAGGCCGGCGTGGCCGTGAGCTTTGTCAGCGCAGACACCGAGGCGCATTGGCGCCTGATCGAGAAGCGCCAGCACCTCGCCCTGCCGCGCGAACAGATCGCGGGTTTCGAGCCCACCGAAGTGCCGCCAGAGGCCGCGCCCGCAAGCACCGGAGGCATCAAGGGCAAGCGGCCCAGCAAGAAAGACAAGCTGCGCGCCGCGGCCGCAGCAGCGCAGGCGGCGGCCGGGCAGGATTGAGACCGGGCGATCAGTCGGCGGATCCGTCGGCGCCGTTGCCGTCGCTGGTGGCGCCGCCCTCGCCTTCTTCACCCGCCGGCGCAGGACGGGCCTGGCGATGCCCGCCCTTGGCCAGGATTTCGACATAAAACTGCGTCCCGCCTTCGCGGACCACGCCGTCAATCAGGCCGATCAAGGCGGAAAGATGGGCGACTGCGGCGTTTTCGGCGGTGCTGCCGAACTTGCAGTCAAAGTCCCAGAAGTCCGCGCCGGCAGGCACGGGGCGGCCGCGCTCACGCTTGATGTACTTGCGGATTTCATGCTTGATGGCATCCAGGACGCGGTCGCTGTTCTTGCCTTCGATGTGGAGCTGGAAAGTTTTCTTCATGGGCGATCGTACCGCCTGCGGCAACTGCCTCACCCCGGCCAGGGGCAAATCGACGCCGGCACAGGTGCCGCAGCGCCGCGCCCCACGAACCGGTTAGCGCCCGTCCAGCGGGTAGGCCGGGTCGTTGTATCCCGGCGTGGACGGATGGCCCGGCGCCACCAGCGAATTCACCAGCGCCTCGTCTTCCGGGGTCAGGGTGTAGCCGAGCGCGGGCGCGTAATCCTGCCACTGCGCCAGCGTGCGGGGCCCGGCAATCACCGAGCTCACCGCCGGATGGGCCAGCACCCAGGCCGTGGCAAATTGCGCCAGCGTCACGCCCCGCGCCTGCACATGCTGCTGCAGGGTCTGGGCGATCTGCAGCGACTCTTCGCGCCATTCGGTCTGCGCGATGCGCCTGTCACCCCGTGCCGCACGCGAACCCTCCACCGGCGGCTGGCCGGGCAGGTATTTGCCCGTGAGTACGCCGCGCGCCACCGGGCTGTAGGGCGTGACGCCCAGGCCGTGGTAGGCGCAGGCCGGCAACACCTCCACCTCGGGCATGCGGTTGAGCAGGTTGTAGTAAGGCTGGCACACCACGGGGCCGGGCATGCCCATCTGCCGGGCCAGGTGCACCAGTTCCGTGATGCGCCAGCCCCGGAAATTGGAAACGCCCCAGTAGCGGATCTTGCCCGCGCGCAGCAGGGCGTCGAGCGCCCACAGCGGCTCCTCCAGGTTCATGCCGTTGTAGTCGCGGTGCAGGTAAAGAATGTCCACATGGTCGGTCTGCAACCGTCCCAGGCTGGCTTCGACCTCGCGCAGCATCCAGCTGCGCGAGTAGTGCACCTCGTTCACGCGGACTGACATGGGGTTGCCCAGCTTGGTGGCCAGCACCCAGTCGTGGCGCTGGCCACGCAGCAGCCCACCCAGCATGGATTCGGAGGCACCCTTGGTGTACACGTCGGCCGTGTCGATGTAGTTGACGCCCTGGGCATGGGCATCGGACACGATGGCGGCAGCTTCCTCACGGGAAGTCTGGTCGCCAAACATCATGGTGCCCAGGCACAGACGGGAGACCTGGAGATTGCTTTTGCCAAGGTTGCGGTATTGCATGGAACAGACCTGAAGAACGGGAACAGCGGAGAACACCGGCCCGGCACCCCATGTGCAGCCCGGCACCGCATGGTACTGTGGTGATCGCCTCTGCAGCGCCTGCCGTTAAAGCCGTGCCGCCTGGTCAATGGCGCGCTTGGCATCCAGCTCGCCGGCCTCCAGCGTGCCGCCCATCCGATGCGCGGTGAAGCCGAGACCCAGCGGCGCCAGCAGGTGCGGGTACGGCGCCGGAGTGGCAGCAGAGGACGACATGGGGAGTTCTGGCGCTCAGTAATGCGGCGGCAGCTCGTCGCGCAGGTTGCGCGGGCCGTTGGAGCCGCCCTCGGGCGCCTGCTGGCGCAGGGCGATGATCTCATGCGTGAGCCGGTCGATCAGTTGCTGCTGCTGGTAGATGGTCATGTTCAGCTGGTCCAGCAAGTCTTCGGTAAAGCTGGCCTTGACCTCCAGGTTTTCCAGGCGCTGGAGGATGTTGCCGAGGTTGTTGGTATCTGGCATGGATGGACAGGTCACACTGCCTGGGCCAGGCGCGCCACACCTTCGCGGATCTTGTCCGCATCGGCCGTGGCGAACGACAGGCGGAAGGTGGCGTGGTCGGGGTTGGCGCAGAAGAACGGCGTGCCGGGCACAAAGGCCACGCCCTTGTCGATGGCACGCTTGGCCAGCACATTGCCGTCAACCACCTTGCCGCCCGCACCGGTGAGGCGCGCCCACACAAACAGTCCGCCCTGGGGCTGCACGAACTCGATGGCATCGCCCAGGTCGTTCCGCAGCGCGTTGCCCATGGCCTGGGCGCGCTCGGCGTACACCTTGCGCACATGGGCCAGCGTGCCGGGCATGCGGCCGGCCTTGAGGTATTGCGCGGCCGTGGCCTGGGCAAAGGTGCTGGTGTGCGCATCGCTGAACTGCTTGCACATGGTGGCCTTGGCCAGCAGCTCGGCCGGGGCAATCATCCAGCCCACGCGCAGGCCGGGCGAGAGCACCTTGCTCAAGCTGCCGCAATGCACCAGCAGCTCGCGGCTGCCGGGCACAGTGGCCGACAGGTTGAGCAGGCTGGGGGGAGGCGCGTCGCCAAAGTACAGGTCGCCGTAGGGGTCGTCCTCGACGATCAGCGTGTTGTGCTTGACGGCCATCTCCAGCACGGCCTTGCGGCGTTCCAGGCTCAGCATGGCGCCGCTGGGGTTGCCGAAGGTGGGAATCAGGTAAACGAACTTGGGTTGGTGCTCGGCGATGAGCTTTTCCAGCTCATCGGTCTTCACGCCGTTGCCATCGATGGGCGCGCTGATGAGTTCAGCGCCGTACAGGCGGAAGCACTGGATGGTGGCCAGAAAGGTCGGGCCTTCCACAATCACCTTGTCGCCGGGGCTGATGAGCGTCTTGCCCAGCAGGTCCAGGGCCTGCTGGCTGCCGGTGGTGACGATCAGGTTGTCGGCCGCCACATCCTTGGCACCCTTGCTGGCCATGAAGGCGGCCAGCTGCTCGCGCAGCGGGTTGTAGCCCTCGGTGGCGCCATATTGCAGCGCGGCGCCGGGCTCTTCGGCCAGGGCGGCATTGCTGGCGGCGCGGATGCCGTCCACGTCGAACATGGCGCTGTCGGGGAAGCCGCCCGCAAAGCTGATGATGCCGGGCTTGCCCAGCAGCTTGAAGAGTTCGCGGATGGCGGAGGTTTCTACATTGTTCAGGCGGTCGGCAAATTGCATGGCTTGGATTTCAGGTGGGCAGGAGATCGCACATTGTCGCCAATCGGCATGCAGATTTCCGGCCCACGGGCATCCACGGGCCGCTGCGGACACGCAGCCCCTACACTGCCCGCCATGAAAACCGCGCAGATCGAACCTTTTTTTGCCACCCTGAAAGCAGCCAACCCGCTGCCCAACACCGAGCTCGAATACACCACCGTGTTCGAGCTGCTGGCCGCCGTGCTGCTGTCGGCCCAGGCCACCGACGTGGGCGTGAACAAGGCCACACGCAAGCTGTTCCCCGTGGCGGGCACGCCGCAGGCCATCCTGGACCTGGGGCTGGACGGGCTGGAGGGCTACATCAAGACGATTGGCCTGTACAAGAGCAAGGCGCGCCACCTGATGGAAACCTGCCGCATCCTGGTCGAGCAGCACGCTGGCGTGGTGCCGCGCACGCGCGAAGCGCTCGAAGCCCTGCCCGGCGTGGGCCGCAAGACGGCGAATGTGGTGCTCAACGTGGCTTTCGGCCAGCCCACCATGGCGGTGGATACACACATCTTTCGCGTGAGCAACCGCACCGGCCTGGCGCCCGGCAAGAACCCGCTGGCGGTGGAGTTGCAGCTGATGAAGCGGGTGCCCGCCGCCTACGCCGTGGATTCGCACCACTGGCTGATCCTGCTGGGCCGCTACGTGTGCCAGGCACGCAAGCCGCGCTGCTGGGAATGCCGGGTGGCGCCCTACTGCGATTTTCAGCCCAAGACGAACACGCCCTGACCGGCGGACGGCGCCACGGGCTCACAACGCGCCTGCAGCAGCGCCGTTCGCAGCGCCTCGCGCATGAGCACAATTGCTATCACTTATAGAGCATTTTGTGTTTTTCCATCAGCGCCATCGGTCTTCTTCATTCCAATATCCGCCCCACACCGGGCAGCCGATGCCGTGGCCGCAGCAAGGCCGCAAACTCCACGGCAGCCCGGCTGCGCGAGGCGCCACGCCGCCACAGGATGCCGGCGTGGCGCACCATCTGCGGCGAATGCAGCGGGATGGCCTGCATGTCCGGCGCCTGGCGTGCGGCACGCTCGGGCACGATGCAGGCCAGCTCGCCCCAGCGGCACACGTCGATCAGGCCCTCCACCGACTCCATCTCCACCCGCACCCAGGGTTGCACGCCGGCCTCGCGCAGGCTGTCGTCGATCAGGCGGCGCGTGGCAAAGGCGCGCGGCAGCATGGCCAGCGACACCCCGGCCAGGGCCTTGACGGCCAGGGTGCGGCGGCGCGCCAGCGGGTGGGCGCGATTCACCACCAGCTGCATGCGCTCCTCGAACAGGGGCTCGGTCTCGATCTCCTCACGCTGCGTGGGGTGAAAGGCGATGCCTACATCCAGCAGGCCCGCGACCAGTTGCTCCTCGATGGGCCCGGCGCGCAGGTCGCGCACCACGATGTTCACCTTGGGATAGGCCATGCTGAAGGCCGCCACCGTGGCCGGCACCAGGGTGTGCAGGAAGGTGGGAATGACACCCACGGTGAGCATGCCCGCCTGCAGCCCCGTCATGTCGGCCAGCGCCATGCGCCCGGCCTCGATTTCCTGCAGCGCGCGGGCGGCATGCACCCTGAAAGCCGCACCCGCCTGCGACAACCGCAAGCCCCGGCCCAGCCGGTCAAAGAGCTGTATCTCCAGTTCCTGCTCCAGCTGGCGCAGCCCGTGCGACAAGGTGGACTGCGTGACAAACAGGTTCTGCGCCGACTGTGTGAGATGCTCGGTCTGGGCGATGTCGAGAAAGTAGCGCAGTTGCCGGATTTCCATCAAGACACCCCCCATTCATTCGTTCGATTCAGTCGAATGATAAGTCGCAAATAAATCATTGGAACGTCATAGGAATTAAACCTAACCTTGCATTTTTTTGGTCCACCGGTGGGCCAGCGTCATTTCCTGGTCCATCCAAAAAAGGTACACAGCGATGCACAGCCGTTTCACCATCGAACGCATGCAGGCACGGATTCTGGACATTCCCACGATCCGCCCGCACAAGCTCTCGTTTGGCTCCATCAGCCGCCAGAGTCCGGTCATTGTTCAGGTCTGGCTCCAGGATGGCGCCACGGGCTTTGGCGAGGCCGCCACCATCGGCGGCCCATCATGGAACGAAGAGTCGCCCGAAAGCATCCTGCACGCCATCGACCACTACCTGGCCCCCGCCCTCGTCGGCCAGGATGCGGGCGGTTTTGAAGCCGCCCTGGCGCGCATGGACAAGGCCTGCAAGGGCAATGCGTTTGCCAAGAGCGCGGTGGAGATGGCGCTGATCGACGCCGCGGCCCGCACGCTGGGTCTGCCCGCCTGGCAGCTGCTGGGTGGCAAGGTGCACCAGAGCCTGCCCCTGGCCTGGACGCTGGCCAGCGGCAACGTGGAGCGTGACCTGCAGGAAGCCCATCTGCGCCTGGAACAAAAGCGCCACCACATCTTCAAGATGAAGATCGGCGCCCGCGCGCCGCAGGACGACGTGGCCCATGTGTCGCAGATCGCGCGCGGCCTGCAGGGCAAGGCCACGCTCACCGTGGACGTGAACCAGGCCTGGGACGGCAACACCGCGCGCCGCTACCTGCCGCAGCTGGTCGAGGCCGGCGTGACGCTGATCGAACAGCCCGTGGCGCAGTGGAACGTGGAGGTGCTCAAGAACCTCACTGCCACGCTCGATGGCGCCCTCATCATGGCCGACGAAACCGTGTGCACACCGCAGGACGCCATGATGCTGGCGCGTGAAAAAGCCAGCCATGTGTTTTCGCTCAAGGTCGCCAAGCATGGCGGCCTGATTCGCACACGCAAGGTGGCGGCCGTGGCCGAAGCGGCCGACATCGGCTGGTACGGCGGCACCATGCTGGAGACATCGCTGGGCAGCGCCGCATCGGCCCATGTGTTTGCCACGCTGGGCAAACAGCACCACGGCTGCGAGCTGTTCGGCCCCCAATTGCTGGTGGACGACATCGTCGAACGCCAGATGCCCATCGTCGATTTCGAGCTGCAGCTGCCCGATGGCCCCGGCTTTGGCGTCGAGGTTTCGCTGGCCCAGATCGAGCGCTTCGACCGCGCCCGCCAGGGTCTTACCGCCGTGCATGTCGATATGGCCGCACACACCCCCACCCCCGCTTAAGGAGAACACCGATGCTGTTTCTGGTACGTATGGATGTGAACATTCCGCGCGACTTGCCCGTGGAAGAAGCCAACGAGATCAAGGCCCGCGAAAAGGCCTATTCGCAAGACCTGCAGCGCGACGGCCGCTGGAAGAGCATCTGGCGCGTGGTGGGCGAATACGCCAACTACAGCATCTTCGATGTGGCGTCCAACGACGAACTGCACCAACTGCTGCAAGGGCTGCCGCTGTTCCCGTTCATGAAGATCTCCGTCACCCCCTTGGCGCAGCACCCCTCGGCCATCTGAGCCTTCGCAATCCCATAAAGAGACACCCACCATGATGAAACGACAGACGCTGGCACTGCTGGCCTCCGGTCTGGCCCTTGCCGCCTTGCCCGCTGCGCACGCCCAGGCCCCCGCGGCCAACTGGCCCGCCAAGCCCATCCGCTGGGTGGTGCCCTTCCCGCCCGGCGGCGCCATGGACGCCATCGCCCGCACGCTGGGCGAGAAGGCCGGCAAGACGCTGGGCCAGCCCTTCGTCATCGAGAACAAGCCCGGCGCGGGCGGCAACATTGGTGCCGACTACGTGGCCAAGCAGCCCGGCGACGGCTACACCATGATGATCACCTCGATCGGGATGGCCACCAACAAGCCGCTGTACGGCAAGCTCAGCTACGACCCGATCAAGGACTTCGCCCCCGTGAGCCTGCTGGCCGTGGTGCCCAACGTGCTGGTCACCAACGCCACCCAGCCCGACGTGAAGAGCGTCAAGGACGTGATCGCCGCCGCGCACAAGGCACCCGGCAAACTCACCTACGCCTCGGCTGGCAACGGCACCTCCATCCACCTGGCGGGCGAGGTGTTCACCTCGCTGGCGCAGATCGAGATGCTGCACATCCCCTACAAGGGCAGCGGCCCCGCCGTGTCCGACCTGCTGGGCGGGCAGGTCAACTACATGTTCGACAGCATCACCTCGGCACGCCCGCACATCCAGTCGGGCAAGCTGCGCGCCCTGGGCGTGACCACGGCCAAGCGCTCCAGCACCCTGCCCGATGTGCCCACGCTGGCCGAGGCGGGCGTGCCCGGCTACGAAGTATCGCCATGGTTTGCCGTGTTCATGCCTGCGTCCACGCCCAAGGCCATCGTCAGCAAGCTCAACGCAGCCCTGCTGGCCGCCATGAAGGACCCCGAGGTGGCCAAACGCTTTGAATCCATCGGCGCCGAGCCCGTGGGCTCCACGCCCGACGAACTGGCCAAGCACCTGACCCGTGAGTCCGATCGCTGGACCAAGCTGATCACCGAGCGCGGCATCAAGCTCGACTGATTTCACCTGCCTTTATTCCACCCCATCCCACCGAGAAGACGTCCATGTCCGAACTCACCCAAGCCCAGCTGCTGGAACTGGTCAACACCAGGAAGATCGCCCCCGGCAATGCACGCGTGCGCCAGCTCACCGAGCGCATCGTCACCGACCTGTTCAAGACCATCGACGAACTGGATGTGACCCCCGACGAATTCTGGGCCGCGGCCGGCTGGCTCACGCGCCTGGGTGCCGCGGGCCAGACGGGCCTGATCACCGCAGGCCTTGGGTTTGACCGCCTGATCGACATCCGCGCCGACGAAGCCGACGCCAAGGCCGGCCGCACAGGCGGCACGCCGCGCGCCATCGAAGGCCCGCTGTTTGTGGCCGGTGCCCCCATGTCCCAGGGCGAAGTGCGCCTGGACGAGGGCGAGCCCAAGGGCGAGGTGTTCGTGATGGAAGGCCAGGTGCTGGACCTGAACGGCCGGCCCGTGGCCCACGCCTCGGTGGACGTGTGGCATGCCAATGAGCAGGGCGGCTATTCGCACTTCTTCCCTGGCATGAAACCCTACGAACTGCGCCGCCGCATCGAGACGGATGCCAAGGGCCAGTACCGCTTCCGCTCCTTCCTGCCGCCGGGTTATGCCATTCCCCCGAACAGCCCCACGTCCGAGCTGTTTGAGGCCCTGGGCCGCCATGGCAACCGTCCTGCGCACATCCACTTCCTGGTGGCAGCCCCCGGCATGCGCACACTGACCACGCAGGTCAACATTCCTGGCGACAGCTACATCGACGACGACTTTGCCTTCGCCACGCGCGATGGCCTGATCGTGGGCCTGGAGAGGAACGTGGCACCCGCAGGCTACGAGTCGCTGGGCATCAGCGCGCCCTTCACGCGCACCCAATTCAACTTCGTGATGCAGAACGCCGCCAGCGCCGACGAAGCCTTGCCGCTGACGCGCATGGAACGTGTGACCACCCCTGCCTGAACGGTCCGGCGCCAGCACCCGGCAAGCCACCCGGTCCGTGGGTGGCTTTTTTTCGCCCTGCTTTTCCGCAGCCCGCACAGCCCCCCGGCAGCCGCACTGCGCACCGGCAGCCAGCCCACAAATTCACCCTGCCGGGAAACATGGTCTGGCTATACTG
This sequence comes from Acidovorax soli, assembly GCF_900107605.1. Lineage (GTDB taxonomy): Bacteria > Pseudomonadota > Gammaproteobacteria > Burkholderiales > Burkholderiaceae_C > Acidovorax > Acidovorax soli. The sequence continues at coordinate 122,852 of NZ_FNQJ01000009.1, forward strand.
AAATAAACATTTTTTTACACCGCCACCCCATCGCCCCCTGCCGGAAGATGCCACTCGATCCGCGCTCCCTCATTGCCCTGGGCGGCCTCATGTCGGCCATGATGGCGGTGGTGCTGTGGGTCATGCGGCGCAACTACCCGCCCAGCATCCGCGGGCTGGACTATTGGGCAGCAAGCCCGGTGCTGTGGCTGGTCGCAACGCTGCTCTTCAGCGGCCGGGGTCAACTCTCCCCTTTCCTCACCGTCGTGCTGGCGAACCAGGCGCTGCTGCTGGGCGCAACGGTTTATTACATCGGCAGCCGCCGGTTCCTGGGGCATGGCGGAGGGTGGATCTTGTGGGGCAGCGTTGCCGCCGCGTCCCTGCTGGTGCTGACATGGCTGACCTACGTCGCGCCCAGCTATCAACTGCGGGTTGCCATTTTCGCGCTGCTGATGGCGGTGCTGTATGGCGCGCATCTGCGCTTTCTCTGGCGCCACGGCGGCAAGGGCTTTCCCATGCGGCTGGTGCAGGTCGTGCTGGCGTTGCACATCCTGGTACTGGTAGCGCGCTTCACTTCGATCGTCATGGGCCGGGCCGACAGCGACGCGATGGAGCCTTCGCATTTCCAGACGGCCTACATCGGCGCCTATGTGCTGACGGTGCTGATGCTGTCCATTGGCGCCGTCCTGCTGGCGACCGACCGGGTGCGCACCGAGCTGGAGCACCTGGCCATGCACGACTCGCTGACACAGACGCTCAACCGCCGCGCCATCATGCAGCGGTGCCACGAGGAACTGGAGCGCGCCCGCCGCCATGGCCGAGGGCCGTCGATCATGATGCTCGACCTGGACCACTTCAAGGCGGTGAACGACACGCACGGCCACCAGCACGGTGATGCCGTGCTGGTGCATTTCACGGCCTGCACGGCGTCTGTCTTGCGCAGCGGAGACTGGCTGGGCCGTTACGGTGGCGAGGAATTTCTGATTCTGCTGCCTGACACCGATGCCGCAGCAGCCCGCCATGTCGCACAACGCATCCATGTCCTGCTCCAGGCAGGGCACCCGCTCGATTGCCAGCTCAGCATCGGGGTCGCCACCTGGCAAGGCCCGCAGGACTCCCTGGAAGCCATGCTCACACGCGCTGACGCAGCCCTCTACCAGGCCAAGGACCTGGGACGCAACCAGACCTGTGCGGGATAACGCAGCACCGTTGCCCGAGCAAGCCGGTCAGCCTTGTCACAACCGCTGCACCCACAGCGGAGCACAATCATTTCAGGAGCGCTGTCCGAGCCCAGGCTTGCTCCCGGCACGGCCACCACAACAAGGAACAACCCATGAGCACATCCCCTGCAACCCCTGCCCCCGTTGCGGCGGCGCCCGGCGCAAGCTGGGTGCAACGCGCGGGCCTGATTGCCGCCCTGGTTGCGCTGGCCGCCATCGTGCTGATGCCCGCTGCGCAGGGCCTGCCGGTGGCGGGCCAGGTGATGCTGGGCATCCTGGCCTTTGCGGTGATCGTCTGGATGACCGAGGCAATGGATTACGCCGTCAGCGCGGTAGTGATTGGCGCACTGATGATCTTTTTGCTGGCCTTCGCACCCGCGGTGGGCAAGACCGAGGGAGACATGGGCACCGGCGGGGCACTGAACCTGGCGCTGTCGGGGTTTTCCAGCAGCGCCGTGGCGCTGGTGGCGGCGGCCTGCTTCATTGCCGCCGCCATGACGGCCACGGGGCTCGATAGGCGCATTGCGCTCGCGGTGCTGTCCAAGGTAGAGGCGCGCTCCAACCAGATCGTGATTGGCGCCATGGTGGTGGGCCTCTTGCTGTCGTTCATCGTGCCCAGCGCCACGGCGCGCGCTGCCTGCCTGATGCCCATCATGATGGGCTTTGTGCTGGCCTTCCGCGTGGACAAGCGCAGCCGCTTTGCCGCGCTGCTGGTGCTGACCGCCGCGCAAACCACCAGCGTATGGAACATCGGCATCAAGACCGCCGCCGCGCAGAACATGGTGGCCATCGGCTTCATCGAAAAGCAGTTCGGCCACGACATCACCTGGACCGACTGGTTCATCGCCGGTGCGCCGTTCTCGGCCGTGCTGTCGGTTGCGCTCTACTTCATCATGACGCGCATGATGCGTCCCGAGATGGACGATATCGCCGGCGGCAAGGCCGCCATCCGCGCCCAGCTCGACGCACTGGGCCCCATGACCACCAAGGAATGGAAGCTGCTGGCGCTGGTGCTGGGCCTGCTGGCATTCTGGTCCACCGAGAAGGTGCTGCACAGCCTGGACACCTCATCGACCACCATCGCGGCCATCGCCATCATGCTGGCGCCGCGCATTGGCGTGATGAGCTGGAAAGACTCGCAAAAAGGCTTTCCGTGGGGCACCGTTGTGCTGTTTGCCGTGGGCATCAGCGTGGGCTCGGCCCTGCTCAAGACCAACGCCGCCAGCTGGCTGGCCAACCTCATCGTGGCCAACCTGGGCCTGCAGAACGCCAGCGCCTTTGCCATCCTGATGCTGCTGTCGCTGTTTCTGATCGTCATCCACCTGGGCTTTGCCAGCGCCACCGCCCTGGCCTCAACCATGATCCCCATCGTCATCAGCGTGCTCATGGCCGTGCAGACGCCGGGCATCAACGTGATCGGCATGACCATGCTGCTGCAGTTTGTGGTGAGCATCGGCTTCATCCTGCCCGTGAACTCGCCCCAGGCCATGATTGCCTACGGCACCGACACCTTCACCGCGCGCGACTTCGTGCGCACCGGCTTCGTCCTCACCCTGGTGGCCATGGTGCTGCTGGTGATTTTCTCGCTGACTTACTGGCCCATGATGGGCTACATGACGCTGTCTGCCGGCTGAGCCACGGCAAGCATGAAATGAGCTGCGAGCGCATATGCATAATTCACCCGCAGCTCTCATTTAAATAGCAATCGGAGCGATCCAAACCCCTGTGCCATGACAGAGCGATTCATTTTCTGGCCCTTGTTCTTCACCAGCCAGCTGCTCGCCCTTGCCTGGATCAGCTGGGTATTGCTGGCGCAGTACCATTTTGCGTACCCGGTGGGCTACCGGCTTTTGGGGCTGGACCAGACCATTGCCCAATACGCGCCCCACAACCGCTTCAAGGCGGATTTTGAATTCACCACGCCCCCGGATCACTGGCGCCTGTTTGGGCAAATCAGCGACGCCGTGCATGCGGGCGGCAAGGGCTTGGCCGAAATCACCTACCCCCTGAAAAACGGGCAACCCGCCGCCCTGTTGCACGAGGCAGAAATCATCCACCTGCAGGACGTGGCCCATCTGGTCGATGTGCTGTATGGCATGGGAATGGCCAGCCTGGCGCTGTGGGTCGTCTTGATTTTCATCCTGTGGCAACGGCACATGCTCTGGCCCCCCGTGCATCAAATCCTTCGGGGATTTTTGGTGGGTTTTGCCGTGATCGCCGCTGCCATTTTTGCCATCGGCCCCAAGGCGGTGTTTTACTGGTTTCACGAACAGGCCTTTCCCGACGGCCACCAGTGGTTCTTTTATTACCAGGATTCGCTGATGACCACGCTGATGAAAGCGCCCGATATTTTTGCCTTTATCGCCGTGCTGCTGCTGACGGTATTCACGGCCCTTTGGTGCGCGGCGTTGTATGGACTTCCCAGGCTGCTGAAACACCGCCCCGGCAAATCGCAAGCTCGACCGCGTTCCAGATAGAGCCACCAGCGCCGGGTTACGCCACGTCGCAAGCTATATATTTGATAGCTGGTGGCGCTTGCTGCAAGAGCGCTTGAGGGCTAAATGTCTTGGAATCCATACAGCATTCTCATGCCCGCGTCGCGCTGTGCGCACGCAGCCATGCGGCAAAGTCTTCTTCAAGCATGTCGCCAGCGGCCACGGTCAGCATGGTGACCGTGGCCTCGGCCTGGCTGGCCTGCAGTCGCAAGCCGTTGAGGAACAAAAACAGACCCACCGCCAGAAACGCCGCGCGCTTGTTGCCATCGACAAACGGATGGTTTTTGGCGATGCCCACGCCGTAGCTGGCCGCCAGCGCGGCGGCATCGGGGGCGTTGTCCGCATCCGCATAGGCGACGATGTTTTGCGGGCGCATGAGTGCGGATTCCAGCAAGCCCTCGTCGCGCATGCCTTCACGCCCGCCGTGGGTGGCCAGGCTCTCGCCGTGCAACAGCACCAGCGCCTGCTTGCTGATCCAGCGCCAGCTCATTTGGCCAACTGGTGAAAGGTGTCGCGGAACTCGTGCATGAACTCACGCCCGGCCCTGATTTCTTCTTCCAGCGCCGGGTCGTAAGGCGTGAGCGCGTAGCCGTCGGGGGTTTCCGTCAGAAAGATGGACTCGCCCTTGCCCAGCTTCAGCCGCGCCAACGCTTCCTTGGGCAGCACCACCCCCACGGAATTTCCAATCTGGGTGAGTTTGAGCATGTGCATGGCAGCCTCCAAGTAATTACAAACGTAATACTAAAACTTTGCTGCGCCGTGCGCAAGCGAACCTGCACCCAAAAAGTCAACAGACGATTCCCCGCACCCAGCTGTCGTTTCGTTGTACCGCTCAAACAACCAGCGCCCAAAATCGCCGGTCGCATACACAAGGTGCAGTGATCCCCGCAAGCTATAGTTTCCACAGCACAAACGTGCCGGGTTTCACGGATTTTTCTTACCCGATTAACATTCCTATCCAACGGACCGCCTTCTGCGTCCGCTGAAATTAGACGTTAGACATCTTTGCTGGCCGCGGCGACTTATGAGAACAAGAACCAGACAATTCGTCCAGCATTTGTCGCATGCGATCGAGGATGAGGAGCTCGCGGAGTCATATCTGGACGACTCGTTGCCGCTCGTTGGCTTGGTCGTCATGTATTTCAATGCTGTGGAGAAGTCGCTCGACTCCTTCATTTGCGAGGTCATTTCTGACCGGAGCGATACACCTGGCCTCATCGTGATTCAGAAGCTCATGTTCAGCGCCAAGCTGGATCTTTTCAAACGTTTCTCCGATGACTTTCATTTGTGCTTTGCGATTCAACCTGAGTCCTTTACTGGGCTAGTTCAAGAACTCGGTGAGATCGCAAGACTGAGAAATCTCGTCGTGCATGCGGATTGGAGCAGTACCGACGAAGAGGGCTACACGTTCGTACGGCTGAAGGGGTCCAAAGAGGGCATGCTGCAAGAGTACTTGCAGTTCTCCGTTGACTCCCTCGAAAAGCTCATAGACAGAATAATTGCAGCGAACCATCTCCTTTCAGGCTACTGGGAATGGCGTTCCGTATGTCTTTCCATTCATGGAAGGCACGAAGACGATGTCTAACCAGTCGCTCGAGCCGACTCGGGCTGGCAAGCCGCCGCTCGCGGCTCAGTTTCAACGTTGAGTGCGCGCTTATTCTTGCATCCTCCGGCAGTTCTTCGCCGAGACCCTGATACACACCATCACACAGCATTCCACACCGGCCACCGCGCCCACTCGGCATCAGCGCATATCAAAAGTAAAATAGCCATGCAGCGCTTATCCAATAAGCATCAGAAGCTATTCATTCAGTAGCATCAAAGCACTCCCTTCAGGGCAATCGCATCTAAATAGTGATACCCAAGACGCGCTCCAGATAGCCCAGATTCCACCCCGCACGCTTGCGCTTGGCCTGCACGCCAATCTTCACCGAGGTATCG
>NZ_FNQJ01000021.1 GCF_900107605.1 Acidovorax soli
CATCGCCATCACACCCGAGTCGTCATAATCTGGTCGTCCTGCCTGGGGGAATTTGGGGTGGCCAAGGGTGGGGGAATTTGACCTGGCCATCGGGGGCTTTTCGTGACGTTGATCGAGTTCAAGCTGACCACGCTCGCGGGCTTCGTGCTGGTGCCGTTCGCGCTGTGGAACAAGACGGCCTTCCTGGCCGAGAAGGTATTGGGCAATGTGGTGTCCTCGGGCATCAAGGTGCTGGTGCTGGCGGTCATCGTGGGGATTGGAACGGGGCTTTTTTCGGAGTTCAACATTCCCGCAGGGGCCGAGCCCTCCATTGACCAGGCGCTGGTCATCATGCTGGCCTCGCTCTCCATGCTTGCCCTGGGCATCTTTGGGCCTGGCATCGCCACTGGGCTGGTATCTGGTGGGCCGCAGCTTGGTGCGGGAGCCATGGCTGGAGCAACGCTGGGCGCGGCAGGCGCCGCCCTTGGCGTTGGCGCCGCTGCTGCCGGCACCGCTGGCGCGGTGGCTGCCGGCGCACGCATGGCTCCCGGCGCGGCGCGGCTTGCAGCCAGCGGTGCGCGTGGTGCCAAGGCTGCTTTCGCTGAAGGCTCCACCGCCGCGGGGGGTGGCATCAAAGGCGCCGCCGCGGGGGTGGGCAGCGTGGCCAAAGTCGGCGCGCAGGCTGCAGGTCAGAAGCTGGCGGATGGAGCGCGCTCGATGAAGGGGCGCATGGCCTCGGCATTCCGACCTGATGAGGCATCGGTGTCCAGCGCGGGCGCCGCAGATTCGCCCGCAGCGGCTGAACAGCCCGCCTGGGCCAAGCGCCTGCATCGCAGACAGCAGCTTACCCACGCCGCAACGACCACCGCCCACGCGCTGCGCGGTGGCGATGGTGGCAGCTCCAGCCAGGGGCCAAGCCTGCGTGATTCCGATTCATAAGGAGAACTCCCATGCGATTCAAACGACCGCAGGTGCGCTATGCCGACACACCGCAGCCTGCCACACCGTACCAATCCGCTGCCCAGGTCTGGGACGAGCGCATTGGCTCGGCCCGCGTTCAGGCGAAGAACTGGCGCTTTATGGCCTTTGGGTGTCTCACCTTGGCCGTGCTGATGGCGGGCGGGCTGGTGTGGCGCTCGGCGCAGTCCATCGTCACGCCCTACGTCATCGAGGTGGACAACGCGGGCCAGGTGCGCGCCGTGGGCGAAGCCGCCACGCCGTACCGGCCCAGCGATGCCCAGGTGGCCTATCACCTGGGCCGCTTCATCGGCCTGGTGCGCTCGCTGTCCATCGACCCGGTGGTGGTGCGGCAGAACTGGCTGGATGCCTATGACTACACGACCGACAAGGGCGCGGTGGTGCTCAACGAGTACGCCCGCGTGAACGATCCGTTCGCGCGCATCGGCAAGGAGTCGGTGACGGTGCAGATCAGCAGCGTGACCCGCGCCAGCGAGCAGTCCTTCAACGTGCGCTGGACGGAGACGCGCTTTGTGAACGGTGCGCTGGACCGCACCGAGCGCTGGAACGCGGTGATCTCGACAGTGCTGCAAACCCCGCGCACCGAGCAACGCGTGCGCAAGAACCCCCTGGGCATTTACGTCAACGGCTTGTCGTGGAGCCGTGAACTGGAAGCGAATGAAGGAGCAAAGCCATGAATGACCTTTTCCGTAAATCCACTGTGCTGTTGATGTTCGCCGCTTTGGCGGGCTGCGCCAGCCAGGGCAAGCCGCCGCCGACTATCTCGCTCGATGAGCCGGTGCAGGCCCAGCCGCTGCCCGAGCCGCCAGCGCCGGTGGAGGTGGTTGCCATGCCCGAGGTGCTGCCGATGCCGGCGCAGTTGAAGCCAGCATCTCAGGCAGAAGACGTCAAGCCCGCGCCGGAGCCGGCCGACGAGAAGGTGCGCGTGTCGCGAGCGAACACCGAGGCCCGCGTCGCGCCCACGCGAGAGGGCTACGTCAATGCGATTCAGGTCTGGCCTTTCACGGATGGCGCGCTCTATCAGGTCTATGCGGCCGTGGGCCGCGTGACTGTGATCGCGTTGCAGCCGGGCGAGGAGTTGGTGACAGTGGCGGCCGGCGACACGGTGCGCTGGATCGTCGGGGACACATCGAGTGGCAGCGGCGATGCGCTGCGGGTCAATGTGATGGTGAAGCCGATCCGCTCGGGATTGAAGACAAACCTGGTCATCACCACCAGCCGCAGGACGTACCTGCTGGAGTTGACCTCGACCGAGAAGACATGGATGGCATCGGTGTCCTGGGAGTATCCGAAGGACAAAATGCTGGCCTTGCAGCGCCAGGCGCAGGCGGCTAGCGCAGCCGCGCCGGTCGATGCCGGGCTGTCGCTGGAGAAGCTGCGTTTCCGCTACGCGGTCAGCGGCAGCAATCCGCCGTGGAAGCCGCTGCGCGCCTTCGATGACGGCGAGAAGGTCTATATCCAGTTCCCGCCGGGCATCGCCCAGGGCGAGCTGCCGCCGCTGTTCGTCATCGGCGCGCAGGGCGACGGGCAACTGGTGAACTACCGTTTCCGTGCCCCGTACTACATCGTGGATCGTCTGTTCGGCGCCGCCGAGCTGCGCCTCGGCGGTGACAAGGGTGACGTGGTACGGATCGAGCGCACAGACGGCACGCGGAGGAACTGACCATGAGCCAGGACGACACTCCCGACCTTGCCACGCCACAGGTGGGGAAGGTGGCGCCCGAGGCGGTGGCGCTGCGCGCCCAGCCGCGCCCGGTCACGCGCCTGAATCGGCGCACGCTGGCCATCCTCGTCGGTGGCCTGTCGGTCGCCGTGCTCGGGGCCACGATCTGGTCATTGCAGCCGCATCGACGTGGCGCGGGCGAGCAGACCGAGCTTTACAACGTCGATCGCATCTCGAAGTCCGAAGGGCTGGACGGCCTGCCGGCCGACTACTCCAAGCTGCCGAAGGTGCCGGAGCTGGGGCCGCCGCTGCCGGGCGATCTCGGCCCGGCCATCGTGAATTCGCAGCAGCCGGCCGTGGCCGCATACGCAGCCCCCGGCCACGATCCGAACGACGCCCTGCGCAAGGAGGCAGAGGCTGCGGCGGCTTCGTCGGTGTTCTTCCGCTCGGGTCGCCCAGGTCAAGCCGCCGCCACGGTGGCGCAGGCGGCGCCAGGGGCGCCTGGTGCTGCAAGCACGCTTGCTGCCTTCGATCCGCTCGCCGCCGGGCCGGCCTCGACGGCGGCGCCGCGCGCTGACCCGGCCACCACGCAGAACGGGCAGGATCAGAAAGAGGCATTCCTGAAATCCGGTTCCACAGAAACCCGCAATTCCGGCGACCTGAAGACGCCGGCGTCGCCGTATCAGGTCATGGCCGGTACGGTGATCGCGGGAGCGCTGGTGACGGGCATCAAGTCGGACTTGCCGGGCGACGTGATCGCCACGGTGACGGAGCCGGTCTATGACACGGCCACGGGCAAGTTCCTGCTGATTCCGCAGGGATCGCGCATCCTCGGACGCTACAACAGCCAGGTCAGCTACGGGCAGAGCCGTGTGCAAGTGGTGTGGAACCGGGTCATCCTGCCCGACACGTCATCGCTGACGCTCGACAACCTTGTCGGCACCGATCCGGCCGGCTATGCGGGCCTGGAGGACGACGTGGACTGGCACTGGGGCCGCGTCTTCGCGGGCGCGGCGCTGACCACGCTGCTGGGCATCGGCGCCGAGTTGGCCGCGCCGGAGAACCGCCAGGACGGTAACCGCATCGTCATTGCTGGGCGCGACAGCGCCCAGGACAGCATCAACCAAGTCGGGCAGGAGATGACCCGGCGCAACATGAACATCCAGCCGACGCTGACGGTGCGTCCGGGACTACCGATGCGGCTGGTCGTGGCCCGCGATTTGGTATTGCGTCCCTACCAGCCGATGTTCTATCAACTCGGGAGAACTCGATGAACACGACGAAGAAACTCCGCCTGGGGCCGCTTCCCCGCTTGGATTCCACGAAGATGACCTTCACATGTCCAGCCCGCTTGAAAACGGATCTCGATCGCTATGCAGCGCAGCACGCGCAGACCTATGGCGAAGCGGTTGATGCGGCGACGTTGATCCCGCACATGCTCGATGCCTTCATGGCTGGGGATCGTGGATTCAGGAAAGGAACGACGGTCAAGGCTGTCCCACCGAAACAGCCCTGATGGCCCGGCCATCGCACCACGCCGAAAGCGCAGCCCATGGGCTGCGCTTTCGCTTATGGACGAGGATGGCGACAAGCTGGCGCTACGATCTTGCCTGCTGCGATGCCCCCGCGTTTGCTACCGCGAAGCGCCCATGTGGCACCTAGCTTAAAAGGTGGCAAGAGCCCGCAGTGGCCAGAATCTGGTCTAACCTATTGCCCCATATGACCTTTTGCTTCGCTGCAAGTCTGCATCAAAGGCTTGACAACGGACATTTTTCATGGCCGCATTGGGCCAGGTGCTCAGTCCCCTCGCTGCCCTGACCGGGCGCTTTGAATCGGCATTGCTGGATGCGGCTCAACAACAACAAACCCACGACGAAGCGCAGATGGAGTCGGACTACCTGGGGCTGAAGCCCACCGAGCAGGCCGTGCTGTGGCGCATGCTGACGCAAGGTTCACGATACCGCCCTTACGATGCCGAAGCACTGCGCTTTTACCGGGAAAGAACTGGCCACCCAGTAAACGCTACCCAAGTTCAGCGGGCGCTGGAGGGTTTGCGACAGCGTATGCCCGCGTTGGTATGGAAGTCGGCCCGCGGTGAATACGCGCTAGAAGACGTGGCCATGCACCGCTGGTTTGAAAAGCGCGGCGGCGCAGGAAAGTGGCCACCCACACCGCCACAGGGCGTGCTGCCCCTTGATGATGATTGAATACAGGGCAGAAGGGAACAGCCCTCTTGTCCCATCGACCAGTTGCTGATCACATGCATAAAGTTACCGGGCAGTCAGCTTCTGATCGGACGCGCTCAATGGGCATTGACAAAGAGCCATCAGCTCCGCTAGATTAGCGCGAGCTAGCTTTATGGCCTGCTGGTGTGAGCCCGCCGCACCAAAAATACTTGCGGGCCCCTGAACAAGCTGGGCCCGATCCCAGCAAAAGGCCCCTAGGCCGGATATTTCTGCCTGCGCAGATATAAATTTCGTGGGCTTTTGCTCGCGATGGCTTTTTTGCCAAAAGTCTCTTTGAGGTCGTCCTGTACCTCAGTGGAGGGCGTTCGACTGAACGATCTCCGATGTCCGGAAATTAGGCCAGCAAAGCCAAGCCCCAAAAGTTGCCCTGATTAGGGGCTATCAATGCGGCGCGCTCACGCGCGCCCCTTCAATGCTGCCCGCCTGACGCGTACCACGTTCGGGCCGGCGCAGCCACATCACGAGCGGCGTCACGCCGCCCCCCTTGATGCCCGACACCTCGGCTGGCGCCGATCGAGGTGCATCCGCGCGCGCCTACATGGCCCTTCCCCCCTTTCTCGGCCCGGCTTTTTCTATGGAGTTGCTATGACTATTCCGGCGTCCTTCGTTTTCGCTCACACCTCCGTTGCCGTGGAGGGGCCTGATGCTGCGCGACTGCTTTTGAGCATCATTCCGGCGCCACCGCATCAACCGGGCATCGGCTTAGTCGCTAAAAATACCTTGACCTGCCTGACGGCACTGCTGATCGAAGTTCCCGCTGCCGGATCTCATCTCGCGCAACATATCTCGTTGCTTGGCAAGTTGAGCGACGATTCAGGCGCCTGCATTGCTCAGCCCAATGCAATGCTCGGCCTCGCGAGCGATTACCCAGCCTGGGCGTGGTTCGTATCTGCGAGCTTTCCTTACGCGCATCGACTCCAGAGCTTGGTCGGCAAGCATTTAGTCGCGGCCCTCCTGAAAGAAGCCTCCATAGAAAAGAGCTTCGTTCAAAAACTGCGCAAGCTCATCAAACAATCACACGACGAGATCCTGACAAACCAGCAGTTCGAAGCGGAGGTCACCAAGCTTGAAGGGCAAGCACATCAAAAGCTCCTGCAGTTGCTGGCGTTGCACTCCTGCTCCACGAACAGCGCGCAACTGTCATTTAACGCAGCGGTGACCTCCTGCCTTTCCAATCGACTGAGCTCCCTACGTCAAACCGAGCGCCAGGCCGTAGATACCGGCCAAACACTCAGCCGCAGCGAGCTCACACGCACCGTCGTCCTTCTTCTCGACCAAGCACAGCAGGGTCACTCTGATGACCTGGTCACCCTCATCTGCCTATGCGTTGGCCTCGGCCTAAACCTCGGCAAGCGAATACCACTGGTTTCCGGAGAAAGCGGACAAGGCTGGATGGCCTGGATCGATCCGGTTGCAGGCTCAACATACGTGGACTTGTCATTCGCACTGGCAGGTCTTGGTAAACGTTCAAGCCCGCGGCATCAAGCGTCCACGCTGATCCTGAAGCGCCCACTGCCGCAGGGTGTTGCCACCATGCTGCGAGAGGCCCACACGCAAAACAGCCAGTTGCGCACGCTCGCCGATCTGTGCATTAACAAACCAACCAGCCGCAAAAAAATCTCGTTGCCGGGGGTTCATCACAGCGCTTCGTTGGCCGGACTGATGAACTCCGCGCGATCGATTTCATTAGCGACCACCGACAGGCGTGATATCTCTGCCTACGCGACTCTTGCCCTTGAACTGGTAAACAAATCCGATCTCCATTACGTCTGCCCACGCGAGCGCGAGATCTGGCAGGCCTGCTCCGACTTCTATGACGCCGTCGGCCTGGGGCCAGCAGTACCGCAAAGTGGTGGCAACTCCAACCTCCGCATCGGCTCCCGCCTGACACCATCGGCGGATTGGATCAAAGAAGTATTTGCAAGCGCTGGCGATGAACTGCTCGCGAAAAAGTGTGGTCGCAGGTACTCGTTGCCATCATTGATCGAGCACCACAACGCGTGCGCGCGTTACGTCGGCCTCTTGATGCAGTTTGTCGTCGGAGGCCGCGACCGCCGCCTTATCGACTTTCGTGCGAGCGTTTGGAGCGGCACCACGACCTTCGGCTTGATGGAAGACAAGCCCTTGAGTGCCACGCGAGGCACGACACCGATCCCCATCCCAGCAGCGCTCTCCGAGCAGCTCAAGCTTTGGCACGCGCACATCGCCGCGCTGGATAAGCGGCTATTGAAATTGCAAGCCCCCGGCTCTTCGGCCGCCTTTCAACTCATCCGCCAGATCAGGGAACTCCAGAACTTGCCCATGCTTTTTTTGCTGGACACGCATGGCGCCCCCGTCCCCTTGAGCTCAGATGTCCTTTTCACAGGCCCAGCCAGCCAGCTCAACCGGGACTTTGGTCGCCATTCTCTGCCGGATCTTTTGCTGGATGCGGGCATGCCATTCGAGGATATCCAAGACTGGCTCCGCCATTTCTCGCCGGGAATCTCAACGCACGAACTGAATTCCAACCGCGTCAAGTACCACAGCACCGAACGCCTTATTTCAGGCATCGACCAAGTGCTACTGGAGCTGAACATCCGACCCAGGTCCGGCCTGAGCAAGGAAATCGCTCCATGACATCTCTGTCACAACCCTGGACAACAACAAAACGAAATCCAGTCCTGATTCCGGCCTTCAGCGCTCCCGGCGGGGTCGCTCGCTTCGACAGCTTTATTCGATCGGCCGACCGGCTGGTGACCCAACTCGCGCCTTCGCATGCCCTGATCTTGTGCGCCATCCTCTACGAAGGCATGGGCTCATCCGCAGAGCTATCGAACTTCCTTCATGCCTTGGTGTCATCGCACTCCACCTGTGACGGCCACTACGTCCAATGGTCCGATGAACAGGACCGTCTGCATAGCCGGGCGCTCGATCCACGCACGCGCATCGCATTGTTCCGAGTCCCCAGTGGAACGTTGCCCAAGAAGGACCTGGACTCCTTCCATCAAGTATTGCTGAAGAACTACCCAATGGCCCAATCCCAGATGGGCAAGGACCTCTGGCATCTCATCTTCCACGACGCGCTGGCCTGGCTACATCAGCACATCCCCAATTTTTGTCTGGGGATGCTCACGGGCAGTATTCCCATCACGGCACTGCCCCGCGATGTGCTTACGCGATGGAACCTACGACAAAAGGACGTGCACTGGGAAACGCGGGATGCTGCAGATGATGATGCTCTCAGTCCCTCCCACGACGGAGCATTGGAAATACTCCTTGAGATGGAGGCGCCCATCAACCGCCGCGCTCGGTGCCTGAAGGAGATTCAAGACCTGTTTACTCTACCCAACCAGGCAACAGACATCCGGCTTTCTGATCAGCGTTGGCGAACAAGCCTGTACAGCAGGTTGGCCATGACCGCCGACTTGATTGCACGCCAAGGCACAGAAGGCGATGCGCTGGTCCTGCTGTGGGTGCACCACCTGCTTAGCGTTGGCAGCGTGCGCCTGAAGAATCCTTCCGTCGCAACAATCTCTCGCTACGTCAGCGCTACCGCGGGGCTCATCTCCGAAAACTACACTCAATGCCCGTGCTCTGCAGTTCACATGGACGATGAACAGTGGATCGCCTTCTTCGATGCACTGAAGCATGCCGTTAACAGCGACCCACAACGCCCGGCCCTTGCCTCCTTCCATCAGTTTTGCATCCAGACATTTGGCGCCCCGCCGATGGCGCAGGTACTTTTTTCGGGTGACGGAAACACCACGGTAGTGCACGCCAACACGGTCTGGTCCCAAGAAATCCACGGGGCCCTGGAACTTGCCCTCACTGCCAGCAGCGATGCACGCATCTGCGCCAGTGTGCAAGCGCTGCTGGCTCTTGCCGCTATTTTTCCCCTGCGCATCGGCGAGGCACAAGCCCTACGCCTAGAGGACTTCGTCATCACTGAAGAAGGCATCGAACTCCGATACCACCCTCGGCGAGGGCAGCATCAAGGTAAAAGCTACAGCGCGAAGCGATGGATGCGCAGCTTCGGCGAGCCGGCGTGGGTGGCGTGCGTAGCCAGCTGGATCAAGCGCAGGAAGAGTGAAGAAGAGGGCAGACATGGCAAGTCTGCTCTGCTGTTTGGAGATCCCCACAGCAGCCATCGCACCTACATGTTTGCCGCCTGCAGCCGACTGGTCAACCGCGCTCTTAAGCAAGTCTGCGGCGACAAATCAGTTTCCTTCCATACGCTGCGGCACGCATGGGTCAACCGCAACATCATCCATCAGCTGGATCAGCCTTCTTCTCGTCCAAGCCCCGTTTCCTGGTTGCAAAAAGTTGCCGCTGAGGTGGGACATGCCCAAGTTCCGACAACCCTGCAGCACTATTTCCACCGACCCGACATGGCCTTGCGCTGCTCTCTGAACAGCTATTGGCAGACGAGGCCACTTACCGCTGAAGTCGCAGCCTTCTGGACCGGACGTTCCGCTGCCGCATTGCGAAAGGCTAAACAACGCAGTGAGAACAAAGCGGAATTCTTGTGGTCTTGTCTCTTCGAGACATCCACTGGGCTGGCTGTACGCCAAGCGCCGCCCCCATCTCTGCTGGCGGCGTTGCCGCCGCCACCAATAGCGTCAATCGGCCTGATGCATGTACGCAAGATCCTCTGCGATCTTCACACTGGCATACCAGTCGAGGCTGTGGCTTCTCGCTGCAGTGTCCCTTTGGCCACCGTCTTGGAAGTGATCGATCGTGCTGTATTGATCGCCAACCAGCTTCTTGTCTTGGGAAGTGTCCGTGGTCGCCGCCTGATCCTCGAACATGCCACGCGGGTGATCAAACTTGCACGGCTACTTCAGATCTTTATGGATTGCGATATTCGGCCGACGGTCACCGATGAACCTTCCTGGCAAAAGTTGGCACCTCAAAACATTGCTCCTACGTTTGCACAGCGCAATGCCGTGCGCTCATGGATGCACTGCCGCGATGGGCAAAGCATTGCATTGCGACCCGATGGATCGGCCGACGACCTTTTGCGTTGGCTGAGCGACGGCTCCGTTCCTGGCAGCTGCATTGTCCTTCGAGTTCCAATGAAGCATGTTGCTGATCCTCATTCTCGCGCTACGACTGTGCGCAGTGATTCAGCCAGAAGTGCGCAAGATCAGCTAGGACAGTACTTCGGAACCTCCGTCACGATTGAAGGGGTTCGCCAACGGAAACTCGAACAACCTCCCTACATGCTGATCTCAAGAAAGCCTTTCACCAAAACATCCAAGCCTTGCCCTTCCGCCAGATTGCGCATGGGATCTTTTCATGGCCTTATGTTTTCCATGGCCGTATGGCACGGCATGATTGGAATGGATGCGCATGAGTAAGGACCAAGAAATATTTCGGGTGTTCATCAACTCGGTGCAAAAGGCCAGAGATCCCGCCAAGGAGCAGCGGGAGATCATGCTCGTGCAGAACACGATGAACACGGTCTTGGGGCAGCTGTCTGAACAGGACCGCCTGTACTACTCTCTGGAGGTAGACCCGGGCAAACTTGACCAGTGGTTAGTGGTTTCCTGCTGTGACAGTCTTCAGCGCAGGCTCTTTGAGGACAGAAAAGCGCCTTACTCAGCATCCTCCACCGAGGATCCGCTTCTCGCTGGAACAGTCATGCAAGCGACTAACGCATTGAAGCACCTGAGAACATTGTCTACCTCGACGGGCTTGAGCCCTGATGACTTCATCGATGCCATACGCACCACTGCGCCAGCATTGATCCGCCTGCTTACGGACCGGGAAGAAACCACGAGCTTCCGGACCAGCGATGGCGTGACTATCTCTGTGGATCCAATCTACCAATCGCGAAGAACAATGCTTCCCGACCCCGTCTCCGTTCGCTTTCGTGTAGACATGGTAGGTCGCGAGAAAGCTGTTATTGAGCCGACCAAGGAACATCGATCGCAACTGAAGACCAAGAGCAAGCAGATCCAGCTTCACTGGCTTCCGCTGGAGCATCCATTTCTGTATGAAATTCTCCTGGAATCCATGGAGTCACGAGCACTCGTTGAGGTTGACGCATGCCGCTATGTCAATCGGATAGGCCAAACCGTTAATTTGTCTTTTCTTAGGATGATTGAATCGCCCGATGACTGTTGACATACATGAGGAGCGCTCGAATCTGTGCCTTTGCCTTCGGGTAATGTTTACGTTGGGGTGGCAGGGGCATCCACCGTCATTGCGGGTACGCGGAGTTCGATGCGGATGGCGCGCGGCGTGACCTCGCCTTGCTCCAACCGCTCGGCCAGAACGCGCAACGCTACGGCCTGGGCCTTCGCCATGGCATCTTCAGCCGTGGCTCCCAAGGCACGTGCTCCCGGCAGCTCCGGGACAACCTCGGCCAGAAACCGTCCGTCGTTGTCACGCATGCACTCCAACGTGTAGTTGGCGGCGCAGGGGCCAGAAGGTTGCGTTTGGCTCGTGGCCACATATATGCCGAACCAGGTAATCACGCCGCCGATAAGGCATAGGGTAATTAAGCCCACCATGGCGCATATTCCTTTCATCTTGTAGAGAACTGCCAAGCAGATCTCATGCGATACCGATCAACGCCTGCGCACCAGCATGGGTTGCCTCACTCGCCAACATAGACAGGGGCGCGATGTGTACTTTGCGTCAGGGCCTTCGCGGCGGTCTACCGCGCGAGCGGTTTAGTCCTCCGCTGCACAGCCGACTTCAAGTGAGCCCACTTGCAGTGCCCGCACAAAGATCCTGCAGTCTTGCGTCCAACCTTAAAATCGTCTTGAGCTACAGTCCAATGGCATTGGAGAGCACTTCGTCGGTAAATCCCATGAGCGTGCCAGCGCGAAGCGCACCTTGCGTCAACACATGGTCTTCGATCAACAGCGCCGGGGTAACGAGCCAAAGCGTTCAGACGCCCAAAGCGCTTTCGTCCACTGGCCACTGCAGCTCTCGCGCAACCCTGCGCATGATCCATACGCACTGCGCATCTGTGCACCATCGCTTGGCCAGAAGACCTTTTAACGCAGTCTTCACCGTCGCTTCCTGGCCCCCTTCAAAGGTGGGCAGCTTTCGCTGGCAGTACGGAACCATCTGCGAGACCAGGTCGTCACACATCTGAAAGGCTGCCACGACTTCTGAGGGCGAAGTACCTGGCGCATAGAACTTTCCATCTTCCTCAACGAGGCTCATCTTCGGCTGGGCGCCTCCAATGGCAGAGGGAACCGCAGTCACCGGGAAATCATCCGGCACGCCTGGATAGCTGGCACGGTCAATCGTCATATCAATTCCTTGCGTACTACTTCGCCATACAGCCGGTACTGCCCTGTCCATTCAAACCTCTTCAGGCCTTCACTTCAGGGGCAGTGTGGTGGGCGGGAGCCAGTACGGCCCGCTCGCGCAGCCAGCTTGCTTTGTCGTATACAAAGTCCGGAAACTCTTGGGTCAAGGTGGTTTTCTGCAAGATGAGTTCTCGGGCCAAGTGCGCCACTTCTGCCAGCTCCTTTTCATTTCTTACTTCAAACGGTGCCACAAGGCTGACACCCATCGCCCAACTGAGACGCTCCCATTTCCATGAGGGCCGAACCTCCAAGTCAATCCCATCCCGGGTCAGCCGTTCTTCAATTTTCTGAAGCTTTGCGTAGTGCTGTGTCTGGGCCTCGGAAGGTGCGCGGCTGGTGAAGCTGCTCAGTTTTTTCCGCTTGCTCGACTTGCCAACCATCTTGTAGCCTTTGGTCCCGCCCTCAAAGAGCCAGTCATCCCGTGGGCCGTCACCCGCCTCGTCCCAAGCCATGGAAGAAATAGCCTCCCCATAGATGTGTCGAGGGTGATGCCACCAGACGATGATGCGCCGCCCGTTGAGGATGAAACCCACGTCATCCCAATACGACAGACTTTCAGGCCCCATGTTCCAGTAGGCGTGCGGGATGAACAGACCGCCATCTGAAAGACGCCACTGTTGCATGCGGTGATACTCACGCATGCGCCTACCCAAATACTCATAATGCGGATTTCTCATGTGGATTCCTTGGTCAACCCTTGGGTGCTAAGGCCCAGGCAGACGTCGACAGGCGCAGCCAGGGACCCAGTGTTTCCTTCAAACAACTGTGGCAAAGATCGATATCCACCCGCGTTCCATCGCCCAGGGGCGATCCCCAGCCCGCGTCGAACCCCAGCTGCAGGAAGTTGTTCAGGCCATCGCCCTCATCGTGTCGCGCCTGCGTTCCACAGCGGTCGCAAATGAGTTCCGCGACGAACGGTGTCGACATCAATTCATGAACTCTCATTTTGTGCACCTTGATTGATAGCTAAGGCATCTGCATCATCACACTGCCAAGCGCAGCCTGTATACGCGCTACCTGCTGCGGGTCAGCCGTGTCGTCATGTTCCATCCCCAGCACTTGAGCAAGTGTGTATCCCAGATCCGCGTGGCAGCGTCGCAGTTGCCTGAGGGGCTCTTCCAGTAACGCTTTGTGTGCCGAGGCTATGCGGCTGCGATAGAAGCGCATGGTTTCGGCATTCTGGGCAGCAGGCCGCCCCAGGACTTGTTGGTAGGCACACCAATAGTAGCCACAGGATTGCACAAAGGCGGCGACTGCTGCCAACTCTCTTTCGTGGCGGTGCAACAGTCTCGGGTAACGGCTCGCTTGGTTTGCGGCGCGTTCGCAAAGGTCCAGAGGCATGGTCGCCGGCTCTCCCGCAGGAGTTGCCACGGGATGAAGATAGGCACGCACCAGGCCATCATCGCCAAAAAGATTGCGAATGAATGCGTTCAGCGCGCCCTGTGCAGCATCGGGCATACGAGCGTAGATCTCGTCGCGATATTGCGTGATCACGTCACAGTCATGTTGCTGCACGCGCTCCGACATGAGCGTGCGGAGGGAGATGCGGTTACGGTTTCGATGCAAGTGAAGTGATGCGGTCATATGAAACTCCTTGGCACTCGAAGTGCAGATTCGGCCAATCGGGCTTACAGGGTGGGCGCAGGCAAGGCTCCGCCCTGCCCTGCGCGTCGGGCACTTGGCGTAGGTTCAAAAAAGCGATGTGGTTAGGTAGTGGTTGCCACTGCCGGTGAAGCCTCAAGCGCCAGGATCACGGGGGTCACGTTCCCCGTGACGGGCGCTAACGAGATGTGCTGCTTGAGCAAGCGCTCCATGGCAGAGCCGTCCCGGCGCGTCAGGTTGGGCACATACCGGCTGTAGACACGGAACAGCATTTCGGTGCTGGTGTGACCCAACTGTCGCGCAATCCATTCCGGCGCTTCCCCGGCAGCAAGCCACAGCGTTGCCGCCGTATGCCGCATCTGGTAGGCCCTGCGGTGCTCCAACCCCAGGTGACGTAGCAGCGGCGCCCAGACCCGGTTGAGGAAGTTCTGGTTATCAATGGGCTTGCCACTGCGCAAGCTGAATACATACTCCGAGTCAGGGTGCCGAGTCTTGAACTGCGCCTGCAGGGCATCGAACACCATCTCGTTCATCTGGATGTCGCGCATGCTGCCATCCGTCTTGAGCTCGTCTTCCTCGTTGAGCACGATCGACTCACGCACCAGGATGAGCCGACGCTCGAAATCGATGTACTTCCATTTGAGACCATGCACCTCTCCGGTTCGCATTCCTGTGAAAAAGCGCACGGTGAAGTAGTTGCGATAGTCCGCCCTCGCGGTGGACAGGATGCGCTGCACGTCCTCCAGCGTGAAGGGCATGACATCGCTGCGCTTCATCTTCAAGGGTTTGATATTGCGGAAGGCGGACGTAAACTCGAACCGGTCGGCCGCTTCGTTAAGGATCTGTCGCAAAGGCTTCATGATGGAGTTGATGCGTCGGTTGGATAGGGTGTTGCTGGACTTTCGGGCGGGAACTTTGGCGAGTGAAGCCCGAAATGCCAGTACGTCTGCCTTGGTGATCTGGCCGACCTCCTTGTCCCCGAAAAAGGGGATCAGGTATTTGTCCAGTGCACCGCGTTGCGTGATGCTGTAGCTGCGCCGCCATGTCACCTCGGCCTCTACGAACCACACCTCGGCGAAGTCGCTAAACAGCGGGGTTGTGCTGGGAGGCTGCTTCAACGCGCCTGGTGCAGGCCCGGCAAGCATGGGCTCCTGCGGGGGGTCTGTCTCCACGGCAGGCAAGGGTTTGCCGAAGGTTTTTTGGTAATCGAAGGCGCCCAGGGCGATTTCTCCTTCGATGCGCTCCAGCACCTTCAGTAAGCGCTTGCGGTTGGCTGAGGTGTCGGGCAACGTGGTGTATTCCCGCAGCCGCTGCCCCGCATATCGGAAGTCCAGGAACAGCGTCCCTTTACTTTCCAGGCGGCGGATACTACCCATGAATCACACCTCCATTGGCCAGCGGTATGCCCTCTGCACATACGGCCGAATACTGAGTCATGTCTGTTTCGATGTGCTCCCAGATATAGAGAGTTTTGCGTCCACCGAAAGGGCGGATGTAATGCCGACCCTCAAGTAGGACGCTGTCCTTGAGCCTGTCCCGGATGGTCCGTGCGTCGTACTTGATGCGGTCTGACAACTCGTCAGTGGTCAGATAGGTACACGATGTCATTTCTCTCTCCTTGCAATGGTGGACAATCAGGATTCAAAAAAGTCACGCACTGCGTTTTTTTGTCATCCTGGATGGCATTATGAGCGCGAAATCGCCCTTGTCAATGACTTTTTGTCGTTCTGAGCGATATTTCTACATGGAGAATGTCTTGATCAAGTGTCACCTGTCCAGGCTTATGGGAGAACGAAAGCTCAAGATCAGCGACCTTGCGCGGGACACTGGTCTCCATAGGAACACCATCACGCTGCTCTACCAGGAGACGGCTACACGAGTTGATCTGGATGCGATCAACACCTTGTGTGGCTACTTCAGCGTTCCGGTAGGTGAATTGTTCGAATACGTCCCAGACAGTACGTCGGACCAAGAATGACAACCCGTCCCCTGCGGCACAACACGAAGTTGCCTCAGAGATCTGCGTATAACCACCATCAATGAACCAACAAACCCTCTCCGCCTTCATCTGGTCCGTGGCCGACCTGCTGCGCGGCGACTACAAGCAATCCGACTACGGCAAGGTCATCCTGCCCTTCACCGTGCTGCGCCGCCTCGACTGCGTGCTCGAATCGACCAAGCCCGCCGTGCTGACCGAGTTGGCGGCCAAGCAGGCACAGGACGTCAACCCCGAACCCTTCCTGCTGCGCAAGGCGGGGCAGAGTTTCTACAACACCTCCACGCTCGACCTCAAAAAGCTGCTGGGCGACCCCGACCACATCGCGCAAAACCTGTTCAGCTACGTGCAGGCGTTCTCACCTGCCGTGCGCGACGTGTTCGAGCGCTTTGAATTCCACACCCAGGTCGAGCGGCTGGCCAAGGCCGGGCTGCTCTACCAGGTGGCAGAAAAGTTCACCCAGATCGACCTGCACCCCGAAGTGGTCAGCAACATGCAGATGGGGCTGGTGTTCGAGGAGCTGATCCGCAAGTTCGCTGAAATCAGCAACGAGACCGCCGGGGAGCACTTCACCCCGCGTGAGGTCATCCGGCTCATGGTCAACCTCATCTTCATTGAAGACGACGCCATCCTCAGCAAGCCCGGCGTGGTGCGCACCATTTACGACCCCACGGCGGGCACGGGCGGCATGCTCAGCGTCGCCGGCGAATACCTGGCCGAGCACAACCCCCAGGCGCGCCTGACAGTGTTTGGCCAAGAACTCAACCCCGAGTCCTACGCCATCTGCAAGGCCGACATGCTGATCAAAGGCCAGGACGTGGCCAACATCGCCTTTGGCAACACCCTCAGCGACGACGGCCATGCGCACAAGCGGTTCGACTACATGCTCTCCAACCCCCCGTTTGGCGTGGAATGGAAGAAGGTCGAAAAAGAAGTGCGCAAGGAGCACGAGCAGCAGGGCTACAACGGCCGCTTTGGCCCCGGCCTGCCCCGCGTGAGCGATGGCTCCATGCTGTTTTTGCTGCACCTGCTCAGCAAGATGCGCCCCGCGACCGAGGGTGGTAGCCGCTTCGGCATCGTGCTTAACGGCTCGCCGCTGTTCACCGGCGGCGCGGGCAGTGGCGAGAGCGAA
This sequence comes from Acidovorax soli, assembly GCF_900107605.1. Taxonomy (GTDB): domain Bacteria; phylum Pseudomonadota; class Gammaproteobacteria; order Burkholderiales; family Burkholderiaceae_C; genus Acidovorax; species Acidovorax soli. Next base: position 16,907 of record NZ_FNQJ01000021.1, read on the forward strand.
ATCCGCCGCTACGTGCTGGAGAACGATCTGTGTGAAGCCATCGTGGGTCTGCCCACCGACATGTTCTACAACACCGGCATCAGCACCTACGTCTGGATCATCAGCAACCGCAAGCCCGAGGCCCGCAAGGGCAAGGTGCAGCTGATCGACGCCAGCGGCATGTGGCAGAAGATGCGCAAGAGCCTCGGCTCCAAGCGCAAAGAACTCAGCGACGCCCACATCGAGCGCATCACCCGCCTGTTTGGCGACTTTGCCGAGGCCGAGCACGACGGCAAGCCCATCAGCCGCATCTTCGACAACGAAGCCTTCGGCTACCACGCCATCACCGTCGAGCGCCCGCTGCGCGATGAAGCGGGCAACGTGGTGCTGGGCCTCAAGGGCAAGCAAAAGGGCAAACCCCAGCCCGATGCCAGCCTGCGCGACACCGAGAACGTGCCCTACACCGAAGACGTGGCCGAGTATTTCAAGCGTGAGGTGCTGCCCCACGCCCCGGACGCCTGGATCGACCCAGAAAAGACCAAGGTGGGCTACGAAATCCCGTTCAACCGGCACTTCTACGTCTTCAAGCCGCCGCGCCCTCTGGCGGAGATTGATGCCGATCTCAAGCAAACAACCGACCGCATCCTGGACATGATCAAGGGGCTGTCGGCATGAGCTTTCCGAGATACCCGGAGTACAAGGACAGTGGTCAGGATTGGCTTGGAACTATTCCGAGCCATTGGACTGTCATGCCATTGGCCAAGATAGCCCTGGGGCCAGGCTCACTTTTCATCGATGGGGACTGGGTCGAGAGCAAGGACTTGGCGGATGACGGCATTAGGTACATCACGACCGGCAATGTTGGCGAAGGCAGATACAAGGAACAAGGCAGCGGATACATCAGTCAGGCCAAGTTTGACGAACTGCGATGCACAGAAGTGCTACCCGGCGATGTATTGATCTCGCGTCTCAACCTGCCGATAGGCCGCGCTTGTGTTGTGCCTGATCTGGGTGAACGAATCATCACTTCAGTGGATAACGTGATCACCCGCCCGGATAGCGGTTATTCCCGGGCATATCTTGCCTACATGCTTTCAAGTGCATCGCACTTTGCAAACATGGAGATTTTGGCTCGCGGCACCACCATGCAGCGCATCAGCCGCAGCACTCTCGGGCAAGTCCGATTCGCATTTCCAACTGAAGAACAAACCACCATCGCCACCTTCCTCGACCGCGAAACCGCCAAGATCGACGCGCTGGTGGCCGAGCAGGAAAAGCTGATCGGCCTGCTGCAGGAAAAGCGCCAGGCCGTCATCTCCCACGCCGTGACCAAGGGGCTGGACCCGAACGTGCCGATGAAGGACTCGGGCGTGGAGTGGCTGGGGGAAGTGCCGGGGCATTGGGAGCCAAAGCGGCTCAAGTTTCTTGCTTCAAACATCAAAGCTGGCCCGTTTGGCTCTGCATTGACTAAGGATATGTACGTCGGCTCTGGATACAGGGTGTACGGGCAGGAGCAGGTGATCCCCGGTGATTTTGCTATCGGTGATTACTACATCGACGAGGCCAAGTTTGCAGAGTTGTCCCAGTACGAAACCCGGACAGATGATGTGCTAATCAGCTGTGTTGGCACGTTTGGGAAGATTGCCGTTGTGCCAGCGGACGCTGCGCCGGGAATCATCAACCCACGCCTTATTCGCTTGCGTACGGCGAAAGATGTCATGCCGCTTTTTCTTGCTGAGGTTCTCAGGAGCACCGTAACCTTCGAGCAGTTCTCGGTTCTCAGTAGGGGCGGTACCATGGACGTAATCAACATCGGAACGTTAAGCGACATCTGGATTGCACTCCCACCAATAGCCGAGCAATCAGCGATCCTGAACGAAATCACTACGCAGATGGCACGCTTTGACGCGCTGATGGCCCAAGCCCAATCCGCCATCACCCTCCTGCAAGAACGCCGCACCGCCCTGATCTCCGCCGCCGTCACCGGCCAAATCGACGTGCGCGGGCTGGCGGGCGGTGCAAATGCTCCTGATTCAATAGCTGCTAGCGATTATCCAGCAAGCGCTTGAGGCCAATTTTGCTTCAAACCCACCCTATCCCCTTGCCGCATGAAGCCTTCAAGGCAACCATCGTCGCCTTATGAGCAACAAACAGAACGGACCGCCATAGCGCCCTTGCATGGGCAGATGGGTAGTGAACCGGCGGCCAGGAAACTGAGAAATAAATCGCCCATCCCCGCATTTCTGAGAAAAATCCCCTGGCGCTGAAAATTCCCCCCGATTGTTCGGGCGCAACGCCGACGCCAAGTTCTGCGGGCGCTGTCCAGCAAGGCGCCTCCACGCAAACGCCCTCTGACAGCCCTCCTGCTACCATTCAGTCATCTCATTTCCAGACGGTCCCTCACCCAAGGTTTTTCATGCAAGCGCCCAACATGCAAGCACGCCAAGGCAAGCAAGCGCAGGACGAAGCGCTGCGGTCCTTGCACCGCTATGTCTACGAGCAGCTGCAGTCAGACCGCAAGGATGAGATCCTGCAACATGCGCGCCAGCGCATCGGGCTGTGGAAACAGGGCCGCCTGTGCAGCGATTACTACATCCGGTTTTGGTCTGGTGTGGTGAGCTCGGGCGACAGTGCTGTTTACAAGCAGAAAGTGCTGGAAGCGTCGGAGCGCCGCTCGCTGGGAATGATGCAGAACACGCCCTTTTCGTTCTTGCTGCGGGAATTGCGTTGAACCGCGAACAGCTTCATGCACTGCTGACGCAGGCCAAAGCCATCGTTCACCACACAGACTTCGTGATCGTTGGCTCGCTCTCCATCCTGGGCGCCGTCAGCGACCCACCCCGCACGATGGTGATGTCCATTGATGTGGATACCTATCTGAAGAACGACCCCCAGCGCACCTACGAACTGGCCCAGGCACTGGGCCAGGGCTCTGTGTTCGAGGATGAATTCGGTTATTACCTGGACCCGGTATCCCCCAGCCTGCCCTCGTTCCCGGAGGGGTGGCAGGAGAGGTTGATTCCGCTGGATTTCGGTGACGTGAAGGCTTTTTTTGTGCAGCCTGACGATGTGGCAGTTTCCAAGTACATGCGCGGCGAAGAACGCGACCTGCGTTGGCTGCTCGCTGGCCTGAAAAGTGGGCTCCTCGACATGCACACCATTGAACGTCGGATTGCGAGCGCACCGGCATTGGAAGGGGAGCTGCCCGCTGCCCGCAAAAGGATGGCGCGGCATCGCAAGGCATTGAAGCTCACCTGACCCCCGCTGAATCCAAGGCCAGGCATGGAGTGCAGTCACGGTGTCCCCATGAGACAAACAGCATCGGAAGGAACCTGCAGCCCATGAGCTTGCACAACGAAATCGCGTTCGAGACCGACATCTGCAACCACCTGGCAGCGCAGGGCTGGCTCTATGGTGAACCAGGCACCGAGGGCGACGCCAGCGGCTACGACACCCCCCGCGCCCTGTACCCCGCCGACCTGCTGGCCTGGGTGCAGGCCACGCAGCCGCAAGCCTGGGAGGCGCTGGTCAAGAACCACGGCGCAGCGGCCCCGGCCATGCTGCTGGACCGCCTGCGCAAGGCGCTGGACGACCGGGGCACGCTCGAAGTGCTGCGCGTGGGCATCGACCTGCTGGGGCTTAAAAGCCCGCTGAAGCTGGCGCAGTTCAAGCCCGCGCTGGCGATGAACCCCGACCTGCAGGCGCGCTACGCCGCCAACCGCCTGCGCGTGGTGCGGCAGTGCCGCACCGGGCATGACGACATCATCGACCTGGTGCTGTTCTTGAACGGCATCCCCGTGGCCACGGCGGAAATCAAAACCGACTTCACGCAGGACATGAACGCGGCGGTGGACCAGTACCGCTTTGACCGCATCCCCAAACCCAAGGGCCGGCCGTTTGCCGAGCCGTTGCTGGACTTTCCGCGGGGTGCGCTGGTCCACTTTGCCGTGAGCAACCGCACGGTGATGATGGCCACGCGCCTGCTTGGGCCCGCCACGCGCTTTCTGCCCTTCAACCAGGGCGACCACGGCGGCGCGGGCAACCCGCCCAACCCCGCAGGGCATCGCACCGCCTACCTGTGGGAGCAGGTGTGGCAGCGCGACAGCTGGCTGGAGATCATTGGCCGCTACCTCGTCACCCAGCGCGACAGCAAGAAGAAGGTGACGGGCTTCATCTTCCCGCGCTACCACCAGCTCGATGCCACGCGCAAGCTGCAAGCGGCCGTGCTGGCCGAGGGCGCCGGGCACAAGTACCTGATCCAGCACAGCGCGGGATCGGGCAAGACCAATTCGATTGCCTGGACGGCGCACTTTCTGGCCGACCTGCACGATGCCGACAACCACAAGCTGTTTGACAGCGTGCTGGTGGTGAGCGACCGCAACGTGCTCGATGCGCAGCTGCAAGAGGCCATCTTCGACTTCGAGCGCACCAAGGGCGTGGTGGCCACCATCAAGGGCGAAGGCGGCAGCAAAAGCGGCGAGCTGGCCGAGGCGCTGGGCGGCAGCAAGAAGATTGTGGTTTGCACCATCCAGACCTTTCCGTTCGCCCTCAAGGCCGTGCAGGAGCTGGCCGCCACCCAGGGCAAGCGCTTTGCCGTGATTGCCGACGAAGCGCACAGCAGCCAGACGGGCGAAGCTGCAGCCAAGCTCAAGCAGTTGCTGAGCGCCGAAGAACTCAAAGACCTGGCAGATGGTGGCGAGGTCAGCACCGAAGACCTGCTGGCCGCGCAGATGGCAGCCCGGGCCAACGACACCGGCATCACGTATGTGGCCTTCACCGCCACGCCCAAATCCAAAACACTGGAGCTGTTTGGCCGCCGCCCCAACCCCGAGCAGCCCGCCGGGCCAGGCAACCTGCCCGCACCGTTCCACATCTACAGCATGCGCCAGGCCATCGAAGAGGGCTTCATCCTCGACGTGCTGAAGAACTACACGCCCTACAAGCTGGCCTTCAAGCTGGCGAACGAGGGCAAAGAGTGGGACGAGAAGCAGGTCGAGCGCAGCGAGGCCATGAAGGGCCTGATGCGCTGGGTGCGCCTGCACCCCTACAACATCAGCCAGAAGGTGGCGGTGGTGGTGGAGCACTTCCGCGAGAACGTGCAGCCCCTGCTGAGCGGCCACGCCAAGGCCATGGTGGTGGTGGGCAGCCGCCAGGAGGCCGTGCGCTGGCAGCTGGCCATGCAGAGCTACATCCAGGACAACGGCTACCAACTGGGAGCGCTGGTAGCGTTCTCGGGCGAGGTGAACGACCCGCAGAGCCTGCCCGACCCGGTGACGGAAAACAGCATTCAGCTGAACCCGAATCTCAAGGGCCGCGACATGCGCGAGGCGTTTGCCACCGACGAATACCAAGTATTGCTGGTGGCCAACAAGTTCCAGACCGGGTTTGACCAGCCCCTGCTGTGCGGCATGTACTTGGACAAGCGCCTGGGCGGCATTCAGGCGGTGCAAACACTGAGCCGCCTGAACCGGGCCTACAGCGGGCCATTCGGTGTGAAGGACACCACCTATATCATGGACTTCGTGAACGAGCCGGACGACGTTCTGGCTGCGTTCAAAACCTATTACGAAACCGCCGAACTGGCCGGGGTGACCGACCCGCACCTGGTTTATGACCTGCGCGCCAAGCTCGATGCCTCGGGCCACTACGACGAGTTCGAGGTCGAGCGCGTGGTGCTGGCCGAGTTGAACCCCAAGGCCACGCAGGCCATGCTGGTGGCCGCCATCGAGCCCGTGGCCGACCGGCTGCTCAAACGCTACAAGGCGGCGCGGCAAAAACAACAGGATGCAGAGGGCAGCGCCATTGCAGATGGCCCGGCAGCGCAGCAGGCAAAGGATGAGCTCGCGGCCCTTGTCCTGTTCAAGCGCGACCTGGGCACCTTCGTGCGCGTGTACGCCTTCCTGGGCCAAGTATTCGACTACGGCAACACCGCCATCGAAAAGCGCGCCATCTTCTTCAAGCGCCTGCTGCCCCTGCTGGACTTCGGCCGGGAGCGCGAAGGGGTGGACCTGTCGAAGGTGGTGCTGACCCACCACCGGCTGAAGGAGCAAGGCCAGCGCAGCCTGGCGCTGCACGACACCGACGGCGACTACAAGCTGCAGCCCCTGACCGACACCGGCGCGGGCGCGGTGCAGGACAAGATGAAAGTGCTGCTATCAGAGATCGTTGCCAAGGTGAACGACCTGTTCGACGGCGAACTCAGCGACGACGACCGGCTGGTGTATGTGAACCACGTCAAAGGCAAACTGCTGGAGTCCGACATCCTGGTGCAACAGGCCAGCAACAACAGCAAGGGCCAGTTCGACAACTCACCCGACCTGGACAGCGCACTGACCGACGCCATCATCGACGCCTTTGATGCCTACACCACCATGAGCAAACAGGCGCTGGACAGCGAGCGGGTGCGCTCCGGGCTCAAGGCCATCTTGCTGGGGCCGGCGCAGTTGTATGAGGTGTTGAGGGAGCGGGGGGGCAACAGATTCAATGCTCAGTAGCCATGTCTTGCGCTCGTGAAACGCTACTAGGCTCAGTGGAGTTGATTTCTATGGGGCTGGCAGGTGATGGCCAAGAGCAAGCTTCATGTCTTACGGGCGAACTTCCGCTTCAGGCTGACTGCCGTCACCTTCGGTGTACGACTCAATGATCGCTGATACACACACAGCTGACGCTGAACCGATTGCGGATCGAACGCCGGGTCCTCCTGCAGGACAAGCACTGAGTAGGGGACGCACGGGACACCGCTAACTTCGAGAAGCAGTGCAACACTAGCGTTGGCTGCCGGAAATGTGTCCGAATCCCCAAATTGTCTGCTGCGCCAGGCAGCAGCGATCAGCTCCAAGGAGAGTCAGCGCCCTTGCCGTCGACTCAGACACTCGCATCATTCTTCAAATGACGGGCTCAGTCGCACCGTTTCGCCAATGATCAGCAAGCCCGGTCGAGGACCGTAGGGGGGAGCGATCTCGACCAAGCGGCGCAATGGGTGGGCCAGAACGGACTGTGTGGGTCGGGCACCGTCCTGGACGATGGCCGCGGGTGTGTCGGGCGGCAGCCCGTGGGCGATCAAGGCCTGGGCAATCTGCGCCAGACGCTGAACGCCCATGTAGAACACCCGGGTCTGCCCCGCACCCGCCAGGGCTTGCCAGTCGTGACTGGCCTGGTCGTCCGCCAGATGGCCGGGCAGAAACACGCAGCTGGCTGCAAGGTGGCGGTGAGTCAGCGGAATGCCAGCCGCGGCGGAGCAGCCGCTGGCGGCTGTCACACCGGGCACCACCTCGAATGCAATGCCGGCCGCCTGCAGCGCCAGCACTTCCTCGCCACCACGTCCGAACACATAGGGGTCACCACCTTTGAGGCGAACGACGCGCAGGCCCTGGCGCGCATGCCCCACCAGCAGGTCATGAATCTCTTCCTGCGGGACCGCGTGGTGTCCCAGCGCCTTGCCCACGTACACACGCCGGGCGGCGGCCGGGATCAGCGCCAGCACATCCTCGGCGATCAGCCGATCGTGCACCACCACTTGGGCCTGTTTCAGCCGGTTCAGCGCGCGCAGCGTCATCAGGTCGGCCGGTCCCGGCCCGGCGCCAACGATGCAGACCGAGCCCGCAGCCGGCGTCTCACTCACCATCGATGACCCCCGGTCCCTGGTGGAACACCAGATCGGCGACTACCTGTCCGCCCACCAGGTGCTGCCCGATGATGCGGTCCATGTTGTCGGGGGTCACGCCGTGGTACCAGGTGCCGTCGGGCTGCACGCACAGGATGGGGCCGCCCTTGCAGGCAGCAAAACAGCTCACGCGGCTGCGCTTGACGCGAAGCGCGCCTTCGTTCAGCCCGGCGGCCTTGAACTTCTCGCCCAGGCTGTCGAACAGCACCTGCGCCGCGCCGTCCTGCGTGCAGCGCGTGCCGGTGCAGACCAGCAGGTGCCGGCGGTAGTCGCCGATGCGGGGTTTTTCTGTGCTGCTCATGCCTCGGTCTCCTCTGTGCCGGCCTCGGCCGGTGCGTGTGCATCGGGCGCCGCCAGCACCTGTGCGATGTAGTCGGCGGGCAGGCGGTGTCGGCTGGCGAGTTCGACCAGTCCCGCGCCGGCTGCGTGCTCGGCCCGCAGCCCCTCGATCCAGCCCAGCAGGCCACTGGAGAGCGAGCGGCCGGCCTTCTCGCCTTCGCGGGTCTCGAAGCCCTGGCCCACGTCGTATTTGTTGGCGTAACCGCGCGGGGTGACCATCAGCCCCTCGCGCAGGAAGGTGCTGCTGTTGCCGATCAGCACGGTGCTGAGCATGCCGATCTCCTGTTCGGCCATCTGGTCCAGGGTGGTGTGCACGATGTGCTGGCGGCGCCGGTAAGCGCTCTTGACGATCGCCACCGGCGTGTCCGCCCGGCGGTGGCGCAGGAACAGGCGCTGCGCCTCGACGATCTGGCGCGTGCGGCGCCCGCTCTTTGGGTTGTAAAGCGCCACCACGAAGTCGGCCGCGGCGGCGGCGTCCAGGCGCCGGGCGATCACCGGCCAGGGCGTCAGCAGGTCGGACAGCGAGATGGAGCAGAAGTCGTGCGTCAGCGGCGCGCCGACCAGGGCCGCGCAGGCGTTGATGGCCGACGCGCCGGGCACGATCTCCACCGCCACATGGTCCTCCGGCGTCCAGCCGGCCTGGAACAGCACCTCGTAGGTCGGGCCGGCCATGCCGTAGACGCCGGCGTCGCCCGACGAGATCAGCGCCACCTTCTTGCCGGCGCGGGCCGCGGCCAGCGCGTGCACGGCGCGGTCCAGCTCTTCGGTCATGCCCTTGCGCACGACTTCCTTGCCGTCCAGCAGGTCGGCCACCAGCTTGATGTAGGTGACGTAGCCAACCACCACGTCGGCCTCGGCGATGGCGGCGCGCGCGCGGGCGGTCATGTGGTCGGTATGGCCGGGGCCGATGCCCACCAGGCTGATGCGGCCGGTGGTGCCCGCGTTGCGCGGGGCAGTGACGGGGGTGTCTGTGGTCATGTCGTTCCTTGGGACGGGCGGGGGTTCAATGGCAAGGCCGCGGTCAGCTGTGCAGCGGTTGTTCGGTGGTGGCGCTGGTGTCGGTGTTCCAGGACGGGGCCCAGTTGTTCTCGGTGAACAGGGCCGGCACCGGACGCGCCTGGCGCCACTGTTGCTGGATGAGCAGGGGTGTTTCGTAGAAGCGATCCACCGGACCGATGCACAACAGGCCCAGCGGCACGGCGCCCGCGGGCAGCGCCAGCAGCGTGTGCAGGTCGCCGGGTTCGAACAGCGACACCCATCCGAGACCCAGGTGTTCGGCGCGCGCGGCCAGCCAGAGGTTTTGCACGGCGGCGCCCGCCGAGCACCACGCCATTTCGCTCGCCAGCGTGCGGCGACCGAACAGCGTGCCGTCGTCTGGCGCCAGCACCAGCGCCCACAGTTCGGCGCACTCGCGCACCCCTTCCACCCTCAGTGCCAGGAACTCAGCCGCACGGGGGCCCAGGGCCTGCGCGGTGCGCATGCGCTCCTGGTCCACGGCAGCGGCCAGCCGGTCGCGCAATACAGGGTCGGTGATGCGCAACACCCGCAGCGGCTGCATCAGGCCCACGGACGGCGCGGCGAGCAGCGCCGATTGCAGGCGGGCCCGCACGTCTTCGGCGACCTGCGCACCGGCAGTGAAGTGGCGCATGTCGCGCCGCACCTGCATCAGCGCCTGCACGGCTTCGCGTTCGCTGGCTGTGAAACGGCGCGCCGGATCGGGGTTGGCGACACAGGGCGGGATGGCTGTGCGCGGCATCACCCGCGCCACCGACACCGTGGCGTTGCGCCCGTCGCCGCCGCGCAGCCGGTGCTTCTCGACGCACAGGGCGGAGGCCTCGGTGGTGCCCGCGGCCAGCAGCGCCGCGGCTTCGGAGACCGAAGGGGTGCCGGTGTGGCGGCGCACGGTTTCGGACGGGTGGGGCACCACCACCTCGGCCAGCTGGGTGGCGGGGTAGAAGTGCAGCGGCCAGCCGGCCTGCGCGGCCAGCGCCAGCAGCGCGGGTTCGTCGGCCTTGAGCGTGATGCTGCCCACGCCGGTCACCTGTCCGCGCTGAAGGCCGGCCACGGCCAGGGCTTCGTCGACCGCTCGCGCCAGCGTAGCCAGGGGCGTGCCGCGGTCGCAGCCGATGCCCAGGGCCACCTTCATGCCGCGGCCTCGGTGGTGGCGTCGTTGCCGGCCGGCAGCGGCGGGCGGTACACCACCAGCCGCTCGTGCAGCGTCTGCCAGAGCGTGTCGTCCACCGGGCGGTGGGTGATCCACAGCACCGCGCGGTAGCGGGCCAGATCCACATCCTCCAGGCGCGTGTGGCGGTGGATGTTCGGCGGCAGCGGGGTGGGGCGGGTCCACCAGTGCGGGCTGCCGGCCTCCTGCACCACGGCCACCGGTTCCTCGTTGACCACCGCGGCCGAGACGCGGGTGATGTTGAGTTTGGGCGCCTCAACCAGCCAGCCCAGCTCACGGCCCAGGATGTCGACCGGGATGGTCTTGCCCACGTCCGACGCGGTGGTGAGCACCGCCGTGGCGCCCAGCAGCGCGGCCACGGTCTCGGCCATGGCGTTGGCGCCGCCCACGTGGCCCGAGAGCACGGGAATGACGAACTGGCCGGCGTCATCCACCACCAGCACGCCGGGGTCCTCGTCCTTGCTCTTCAGGTGGGGTGCGATCAGCCGCACCACCGCACCCAGTGAGACGAAGAACACGATCTGGTCGAAGGCCTGGAAGAGCGACCCGATCTGGTCCTTGAACGCGCCTTCGTACGCCTGCACCGGGTTGGACAGGCCCCTTGTGGCTTCTGCAAACTTGGCCGCGACACAGAGCGACGCCTGAGGCAGCTGCCGCGCCAGCGTGGCCGCCTGGGCAGAGCCGTGTTTCGTGATGGCGACCAGGCAGACGCGGGGAGGGGCGGTGATGTCCGGGTTCATGGGGTGGTCTCCAGTGGCGGTGGGCCGCTCTTTTTCAGGCAGCCCTTGATGCGCTCGCCGCGCACGCGATGAGGGTTCTTCACGATCAGCAGCGAGAGGTAGCTGACCTTGCTGCCGCGCAGCGTGAGCAGTTCGGGGCCGGACAGCCGGCGCTCGTCCAGCGCGCCCACACGCTCCACGAAATGCGCGCCGGCCAGCAGGTCGCGCGCCTCCAGCCAGTCCAGCAGGTCCTCGATCAGCGGCTTGATCTTCATCAGCACCAGGGTGTCGAAGTCGGGCAGCAGCCGGTCGACCGCGCCCACGCCGTAGGCCGCCGGCACGATGGCCACTGTGTCGTCCTGCTCGGCGAACGGTTCGCCCACATCCGCACAGGCCGCGGTGAACGAATTGACTCCTGCGATGGTGCGCACCGGCACCCGCTCGTCCAGCCCGCGCAGGGTGCGCGCGAGGTGGCCGAAGGTGGCGTAGGTGGAGGCATCGCCCTCGACCAGGAACAGCACCTCGCGCCCGGCCTGCAGCCAGGGCAGCACGGTCTGCGCGGCCTTCAGCCAGGCGCGCGCCAGCTTCTCGCCGTCGTGGGTCATGGGAAACAGCAGCGGCGTGTGCGTTTCGGGCAACGGCAGCCCGGCGCGCATCACGATGTCCAGCGCATAGCTGGGCGTCTTGCCACTGCGCACCGGGTAGACCCAGATGGCGTCGCGGCACTCCAGCGCGGCCCAGGCCGCGCGGGTGATCAGGCCGGGGTCGCCCGGGCCCAGCGAGATGCCGTGCAGGGTGCCCATGCGCGGGGTGGTTGAAGGCGTGACGTCAGCCATGCGCCGTCTCCTCGGCCGCCACCACCGGCCCGTGTTCGCCGTGGCCCATGGGGCCCACGCCGGCGCACACCAGCCACACCGGGTTCTCGGCCGCCATGCGGTGCATGTGCAGGATGGGGCGGCTGCGCGCCGCCTGCAGCTGCAGCACGTCCCAGTCGGCGTTCAGCTGCTGCAGGGCCTGGGTGGCGGTGGCCAGGTTCTCCAGTGTCACGAAGTTCATCACCAGCCGGCCGCCGGGCCGCAGGCGCCGCAACACCTGCTCGATCAGTCCGGCCAGCTCGCCGCCCGAGCCACCGATGAACACTGCGTCGGGGTCGGGCCAGTCCTCCAGGCCCTCGGGCGCCTTGCCGTGCTGCAGCGTGTAGTTGCTGACGCCGAAAGCTGCATGGTTGCGCCGGGCGATGGCGTGGTCGGCCTCGTTCTTCTCGATGGCAAACACATGGCCCTGCGGGCACAGGCGGGCGGCCTCCAGGCCCACCGAACCGCTGCCGGCGCCGATGTCCCAGACCACGCTGTCGGCGTGCAGCTGCAGCCGCGCCAGGCTGACGGCGCGCACCTCCTGCTTGGTGATCAGGCCTTTCTCGGGCTGGCGCTGCTCGAAGGCGCTGTCGGCCAGGCCGAAGCGCACCGGTTGCGGTCGCGGCCGGGTGCGCCACAGCAGCACCACGTTCAGCTCGGCAAAGCGCATGCTGGCCGCCTCGGTGGGACTGAGCTGCGCATGCACCTGTTCGTCGGGCTGCAGCAGGTCTTCAGCCACGGCCATGTGGAAGTCGCTGCCCAGACCTTCGGCCAGCAGCAGGCGGGCGATGCGGTCGGGGCAGTTGGCCGGGCTGGTCAGCAGCAGCAGGCGCTGCTCGGCGCGCAGGGCCTGGGCCAGCGCGTACAGGCCGTGCGAGGGTGGGGCACCGCGCTGCCACTCGCCTGCGTCGGCGGCGTGCACGGAGACGATGCGTGCGTCCTGCCAGGCCAGGCCCACGCGGGCACAGGCCAGTTGCAGGGTCGAGAGGTTGGGCAGGATCTCCAGCGCGTCCAGGCACAGGTGCTGGGCAAGGTAGGGTGCGATGCCGTGGCACAGCGGGTCGCCGGTGGCCAGCACCACGCAGGACTGGTGGGCCTCGCGTGCGGCGCGCACCCAGCCGGGCACGGCCTTCAATTGTCCTGTCAGGTCGTGGGTGAGGGTGCCGGGCTTGAGTGCGTGGCGGAACAGCGCCAGCGTGCGCGCGCCGCCAATCACCACGTCGGCCGTGCGCAGGTGGGCCAGCGCGGTGGCGCCGAGGCTGGCCACGCCGTCGTCGAGCACGCCGATGACGCGGCAGCGGTTGGGATCGTGGGAGGGCAGGTCGTTCATTCGGTGTCGAAGTCGAAGTGGTGGGTGTGGCCGATGCCGGTGCGGCCGGCGGTGGCGGGGCGGGGGCGCGCCTCGACGGGGGCCGAGCGCACGTCGGCCACCAGCTTGCCGCTGAAGTCGCACACCAGCACGCGCAGCGCAAACGCGTGGCCGTAGCGCTCGGGCGCGGTGAGTGTGTCGATGGCGCGCTGTGCGAGCGCCTGGTGAAAGGCCGGGCCCAGGCCGCGTTCGACCATCAGCTCGGCGCCGAAGCGCGCGGTCTCGGCGGCGGCGATGGCGGCGCAGTCTTCGTCCGTGGCGCCGATCTGCCGGGCGATCTCGGCGACCAGGTCGGTGTCCACCACGTTGCGGTTGGCGTGGGTGATGGTCTCGCCCTGGGCGATCTTGGTCAGCTTGCCCACCATCACGCCCAGCACCACCTCGGGCAGGCCCTGGGCCACCACCTCATCCAACGCGTAGCGCAGGAAGTCGCCCATCTGCACGAAGCAGGCGGCGGGCAGGCCAGGGCGTTCCGCACGCAGCGTCTGCATAGCAAATGTCTCGGTGCGGCCGCCGGTGGTCAGCGCCACCACACCGTGGTCCAGCGTGGCCGCCACCTGGATGCCCTGCACCACGCTGGCCCGCCAGGCGGCGGTGGAATAGGGTTTGACGATGCCGGTGGTGCCCAGGATGCTGATGCCGCCCAGGATGCCCAGCCGCGCGTTGGTGGTCTTCTTCGCCATCTCCTGGCCGCCGGGCACGCTCACGGTGACCTCCAGCCCGTGCTGTGTGAGTAGCCTCGGCGCGGCCTCGCGCAGGTTGTCGGCGATGTTCTGGCGCGGCACCGGATTGATGGCCGGACCGCCCACCGCCAGCCCGAGGCCAGGCAGCGTCACCGTGCCCACGCCGTCGCCGGCCACGAACGCGATCTCACCTGCCTTGCCGGGCAGCAGGCGCAGGTCCACCGTGAGGTGCGCGCCGTCGGTGCAGTCCGGGTCGTCGCCCGCGAACTTCACCACCATGGCGTGGGCGCTGTGCGCATCGCAGCGCCTGTCGTGCACGTCAAAACGCACCCGCTGGCCGTTGGGCAGCAGGCTCTCCATGGCGTCGGGCACCTGCCCGGTTTCCAGCCCCTGCGCCGCGGCCCGGGCGGCCGCGGCCGCGCAGGCGCCGGTGGTGAAGCCGGTTCGTGTACCGCGCGGGGTGGTGCTTTCCATTCAGGCGCCCTCGGCGCGTTGCTGTGCCTCGGCCAGCGCCAGCAGCGCGTGCAGGGCGGCGACCACCAGGGTGGAGCCGCCCTTGCGGCCGCGGATGACGATCCAGGGCACGTCGGCGATCTGCGCCATCAGGTCTTTCGACTCTGCGGCCGACACGAAACCCACCGGCATGCCCACCACCAGGGCCGGGCGCACGCCGTCCTCCATGATCAGCCGCACGAGTTCGATCAGCGCGGTGGGCGCGTTGCCGATGCCGACGACGGCGCCCTGCAGCAGGCCCAGGCGGTGTGCCTTGCGCATGGCCTGCACGGCGCGGGTGGTGTTCTGCGCCTGCGCCTGCGCAATCACGTCGGCGTCGCTGATGAACTGGTGCGTGGACATGCCGAAGTGCGCCAGGCGCGGCCGCGACAGGCCCGAACAGATCATCTCCACATCGGCCACCACGGGGGTGCCTCCGCGCAGCATCGCGGCCACGCCCGCACGCACCGCGCCGGGGTGGAAGTCGGTCAGGCCGTTGAACTCGAAGTCGGCGTTGGCGTGGATCATGCGGCGCACGATCGGCCACTGCTCGGCCGAGTAGGCGTGCCGCCCGGCCTCGGCGTCGATGATGGCGAAGCTGTCGTGCTCGATGGCCTGGCCGGCGGCGGTGAGCTGCTCGGTGACGGTGTTGACCGTGCTCATGCGGCAGCACCCTCGTGCGCATGGCTGTGCACGTGCACCGGGGCGTGCGTGTGCTCGTGGGAGTGCCCATGGCCCATGTCGTGTGCGAGCTCGCGGTAGCTGCAGCCGTCGCAGGGCAGCTTGCTGTCGGGCACACCGGCCAGCAGGTCGTGCACGCGCTGCTCCACCAGTTCGAAGATTTCTTTCTCGAACCCGAAGTGCGTGCCGCAGGCAAAGCGGATCTGCGGGTACTGCGCCCGCAGGTGGTCCACCTGGCGGTGGATGCGCTGCATCAGCGTGCCGGTGTAGAGGTAGTAGGGCAGCACCACCACTTGGCGCAGGCCGATCAGCACCTGCCGCTGCACCACGCGCTCCAGCCGCGGAAAGGTGATGCCGGTGAAGGCCAGGTCCACCA
This sequence comes from Acidovorax soli, assembly GCF_900107605.1. Taxonomy (GTDB): domain Bacteria; phylum Pseudomonadota; class Gammaproteobacteria; order Burkholderiales; family Burkholderiaceae_C; genus Acidovorax; species Acidovorax soli. Next base: position 32,244 of record NZ_FNQJ01000021.1, read on the forward strand.
GCTCGTGGTCGCTTTCTTCCTGCAGCCAGCGCGCCATCTTGGCCATGTCGCCGTTGGCGCCACGGTCGGACGAGCCCCGGCCCAGCAGCACCACGCCGGTGGTGGTGGGGTCGGGCATGTCCAGCGTGGCCATGGCCTGGCGCAGGCGGCGCTTGAGGATGGCGAGGATGGGGTCGCAGGCGCTCAGGTGCGGGCCGTAGAGGAACTCGACGCCGGGTGCGTGCTCGCGGGCGTGCTCGATGGCCTCGGGAATCTCCATCTTGGCGTGACCGGCGGCATTCAGGATCAGTGGCAGCACCAGCACGCGGCGCGACGACCGCGCCGCGGCCAGCAGGCCATCGTGCAGCGAGGGCGCGGCAAATTCGATGAAGCAGACCTCGATGCGCCAGGCCGGCTGGCGCGCGCGCCACTGGTCGACGAAGACGCGGATTTCCTGGTTGCCGGTGTCCTCGCGCGAGCCGTGGCCCACCAGCAGGATCGTGGTGTGATTCATGTCGTGGCTTTCCTGAAGCGGTGTGTGAAGCCCGGGTCGTAGAGCCGGGACCGGGTCAGCTCGGGCCAGTGGCGCGCGCCCAGCGTGGGGCTGGCGATCACCATGGCCTGGCTGACGATGCCAGCGTCGCGGCACTGTTGTTTGATGGTGGCCAGCGTGCCGCGCACGATGCGCTCTTCGCCGGGCCAGCTGGCCTTGTGCACCACGAGCACCGGCGCGTCGTCGGACCAGCCGGCGGCGCGCAGGCCGGCTTCCACCTTGTGCAGCAGCGTGATGGACAGAAAGATGCACAAGGTCGTGCGGTGCGCCGCCAGCGCGGCGAGGTCCTCGCCGTCGGGCATGGGCGTGCGGCCTTCCACCCGCGTGAAGATGGTGGTCTGCGTGACCTCGGGCAAGGTGAAACTCTCGACCGCCGCCGCCGCCGAGGCCATGGCCGAAGACACGCCCGGCACCACCGCCACCGGCACGCCCGCGGCGTCCAGCGGCTGCACCAGTTCGATGAGCGTGCCGTAGAGGGCCGGGTCGCCGGTTTGCAGGCGCACCACGGTGTCGCAGCGCGCCGCGTTTGCGATCAGCCAGGCCGACATCTGCTCCAGCGTCATGTCCTTGCTGTCCGCGATCAGGCAACCCGGCGGTGCCCAGCGGGTGGCCGCCTCGTTCACCAGCGAACCGGCGAACAGGATGGCCCCGGCGCGCGCGATCAGGTCGCGCCCCTTGACCGTGACCAGGTCCGGGTCGCCCGGACCCGCCCCCACAAACCAGACCGTTCCGAGGCCCATGGTGTGCCCCCGGTCAGGCGGCCTGGTGCAGACGGCGATCCACCACCGCGCTGCCCTGCAGGCCACGCAGCGTCTTGGCCAGTGCGAGCACGGCCAGATCGATCAGCGGCTCGGCCAGCACCACGCTCATGTAGGCGGCGCCGAAGCTGCCGATGCTCACCAGGTTCTCGGCGCCCAGGCCACGCCCGTAGAGCGCCCAGAAACCCACCCACAGCACGATGCCGCCCTGGTAGGCCAGCGACAGCTTCAGGGCCTGGCCGTAGCGCAGATCCACATAGGCCATCTGGTCGGGAATCACGCGGCGAGCCAGCGCCGCGGTGGCGAACAGCGGCACCAGCAGCGTGGTCACGTTCATACCGTACTGCGGCAGGTCGAAGGGTGCAAAGAACAGGCCCTGGATCAGCAACCCACCCGCCAGCCCGATGGCCGCGGGTGCCGCGCCGAACAGCAGCATCAGCGTGGTGCCCAGGATCAGGTGCACCTCGGACACGCCCACCGGGTGGTGCGGCAGCACCTCGAAAAAGCAGAACACCAGCGCCGTGGCCAGCGCGGCCCGTAACAGCAGGGCCGCTGCGCCGTCCTTTCTGATCGCGTCCGCGGACAGCTTGGCCGTGTAGCCGATGCAGGCGGCCGCCGTGGTGTAGCTCAGGGCGAGCTTGGCCCCGTCCACCAGACCTGGTTCGATGTGCATGAAGTGACTCCTTGGGTTGGATGCGTTGGACACAACGCGGTTAAAAAGTCGGCAAAGACCCAAGGGAGAGGTGAGGACAGGTTCCGTCGGCGAACGGACAGCCCCCGGCGAGCGCACGCGCAGGCGCTGGCACAGACTCGCAAAGCAATGCGAAGGGACGACATGAGAACACCGGCGAAGACCCCTCACCGCCTTCCCCGACGGTGTTTGGGTAATGCGGCTGCGCTTGGGGCGCAGCCTCCTTGTTGGCCGGTATCCGGGCTGACAGAACGTTTCTCAAAGCCTTCCCGGTGTGACCCAGTGGCGAAATTTTGAGAAATGGGGGCCTTGGCAATGCCTTGGACCACCCGTCTGCTTACCGTTGCGGGGGCAGCGCAGGTTAGGTTCGTCCGTGTGGGACTCGCCCTCCTGCTTCCCGTTGAACTGCGATGCCTGAACAGCATCGCGAGCACCAACAGCTTTTATTCTATACCCCCAAAAATTGCTCGGAGCGTTTGAGCGGCAACGTTGCAATCCTAGAGCTCGTGCATCGGAGCATGGAGCACAGGCGAGAGGCTCGTATTGGCTGACACTCCGCACTCCAATGCTGCACTCCTGAAGCTGAAGTGCTTGCTTAGTGGGTGGGGAGTCCCCTTCTGCAGGTCTGTCTCGATCTCGCTCGCACCCACCCGGTCACATAGTTTCAGATGACGACTTGACCCAGAACAAGACGAAGGAAGGTATCAGGCGCAAGCTGTCGGCCCCTCAACTCGATGGGAGACCATCATGGAAACTCCGAGCAGTTCCGTTCACCACGAGCCTTGGAACAAGGGAAAGATAGTGGGGCAAAAGGCACCCTTCAAGCTGAAGGAGATATGGGCGTTACGGGTGCGCCTACAGATGCAAGGGCGCGTCCGAGAACTTGCGCTCTTCAATCTGGGCATCGACAGCAAACTACGTGGTTGCGACCTCGTGGCCCTCAAGGTTCGTGATGTGTGTCACGGGGACCAACTGGCCGCGCGAGCCATCGTCATGCAACACAAAACGCAGCGACCGGTGCAGTTCGAAATCACCGCAGCAACCCGAGACGCGCTGCAGGCATGGATCCAGCTGGCAGCGTTGAAATCGGATGATTTCCTGTTTCCAAGCAGGTTGCACGAGTCTCCGCACCTGGGGACTCGGCAGTACGCGCGGATTCTTGGGCACTGGGTGGACGAACTCGGGCTGGATCGCGCCGACTACGGGACACATTCGATGCGGAGAACAAAGGCGACACTGATCTATCGTCGGTAAGCGGCTGGCAAACCCATCTTGAATGACCTGATCGGTCTGAGCAAGATCATGTGCACGCAACATGAACGTGGACACGATGCTCAAAGACCCTCAGACCCAGCGATATGCGCAGCGCCGTACGCACCGCACCTACACCCCGCAATTCAAGGCCGAACTGGTGGCCATGTGCCAGAAGCCCGGCGCATCGATCGCGGCGGTGGCCCTGCAACATGGCATGAATGCCAACTTGCTGCACCGCTGGCGCAAGGAGTGGGCGCAGGGACTACACCGCCTTGAAGGTGGCATCACTACGACAGTCGCAACACCTCAGACCCCGGCCTTCATTCCTATCGAGCTGAGCCACGCAGCGTCAACGGCCGCCAGTGAGCAGCCCAGCGTTGCCTCCTCAACGCCAGCGGCCGACATCCGTATCGAATGCCAACGTCCCGGCATGTCCGTGACTGTGCACTGGCCCTTGTCTGCCGCGGCCCAGTGCGCCCAGATGCTGCGCGAGTTGCTGCGGTGATCCGCATCGATGCGGCCTGGCTGGCCACCGCCCCCCTGGACATGCGAGCGGGAACCGACACCGCCCTGGCGCGGGTGATCGCCACCTTCGGCGCGGCCCATCCGCACCACGCCTACGTCTTCGCCAACCAGAGAGCCAATCGCCTGAAGGTTCTGGTGCACGACGGCGTGGGACTGTGGCTGGTTGCGCGCCGGTTGCACCAGGGCAAGTTCGTCTGGGCGCCGCCGGGCAGTCCGAACGTGGCACTGGAACAAGCTCAACTGGACGCCCTGGTACTGGGCTTACCCTGGCAACGCGTGGGCTCGCGCGGCGCCATCACCGTGATCTGAATCTTCGGTTCGACGATGAATTCATGGCAATTGGGAGATGTGCCAATGGCCTTGGCTGTTGGTGATTGGCACACTGCGGGTCATGGTGATCGACGAGCAAGCCCTGGGCGAACTGGACGCAGAGCAACTGCGCGAAGTGACCCAGCGCCTGCTCACCGAATTGCGCCACCAGCGTGCCCTCAACGAGAAGCTCGCCTATGAGTGCGCGCTGCTCAAGCGGCTGAAGTTCGCCGCCCAATCTGAGCGTCACAGCGCCGATCAGCGCAACCTGCTGGAAGAGGAACTCGACAGTGACCTGGCCGCCGTCGCGCACGAGATCGAGCAATTGCGTCCGGCACAACCTGCTGCCCAGAAGCAGCAACCCAAACGCACACCGCTGCCGGCCAATCTGCCACGGCGCGAGATACACCACGAACCCACGTCCACGACATGCCAGTGCGGCTGTCAGCTCAAACGCATCGGCGAGGACATGGCCGAGAAGCTGGACTACGTGCCGGGTGTCTTCACCGTGGAACGTCACATCCGGGGCAAGTGGGCCTGCGCGAAGTGCCAGACCCTCACGCAGGCGCCGGTGGCCGCCCACGTCATCGACAAAGGCATCCCGACAGCTGGCCTGCTGGCCCAGGTGCTGGTGGCCAAGTACGCCGACCATCAGCCTTTGTATCGGCAGGAGAACATCTTCGGTCGTGCCGGTCTGGCCATTCCAAGATCCACCCTGGCGCAATGGGTGGGCACCTGCGGAGCGCGGCTGCAACCACTGGTCGATGCCCTCAAGGCCGAAGTGCTCCAGCACCGGGTGCTGCACGGCGACGAGACCCCGGTGGCCATGCTCAAACCGGGCAACGGCAAGACACACCGGGCCTACCTGTGGGCCTATGCCCCGGGAGCGTTTGAAGCCACGCGCGCCGTGGTCTATGACTTCTGCGAGTCACGCGCGGGCGAACACGCCCGAGCCTTCCTGGGGGACTGGCGCGGCAGTCTGATCTGCGACGACTACGCCGGGTACAAGGCCAGCTTCAGCCAAGGCGTGACCGAAGCCGGTTGCCTGGCACACGCCCGGCGCAAGTTCTTCGACCTGCACGCGGCCAACAAGAGCCAGATCGCCGAATTTGCCCTGACGCAGTTCGCCCGAGTCTATGAGATAGAACGGGAAGTCCATGCTCTACCGGCACCGAAACGGCTGCAGGTGCGTCAGCAGCACAGCCGGCCGATACTGGACGCCTTGCACGAATGGATGGTGCTGCAGCGCCAGCAGGTGGCGGGCAACTCGGCCACAGCCAAGGCACTGGACTACAGCCTCAAGCGCTGGGCGGCGCTCACGCGCTTTGTCGATGACCCGCAATTGCCGGCTGACAACAATTGGATCGAGAACCAGATCCGGCCCATTGCCCTTGGGCGCTCGAACTGGTTGTTTGCCGGTAGCCTGCGCGCGGGTCAGCGAGCAGCGGCCGTGATGAGCCTGATCCAGTCGGCACGCATGAACGGGCACGACCCATATGCCTACCTCAAGGATGTGCTCACCCGGCTGCCCGCGCACAAGGCCAGCCGCATCGAAGAGCTCTTGCCGCACCGCTGGCAACCCGCCGACATCTGAGCCTCAGCCTTGACCGCCAGCAGAGGTCAACATGGGTTCACCGCGCGCATACTATCGTCGTACCAAAAACCTGCGAGCCGTGCAGTTGCTGCTGGGACACTCGAAGCTCGAATCGACCGTGAGATACCTCGGCATCGAACTCGATGATGCTCTCGAAATCGCGGAGCAGACGGAAATTTGAGCAGGGTATGAGTGGCCGATTTCTACTGGGCGCCCAGCGGCCACCCCTTTCGCGTGGAACTAAGGTTCACGACATCTGCCTCCCCTTCACAAGAAGGGAGTGCTTTGTTTGCCACTGATTTCCCGCGATATACACGCAGTCGTTGGACAAAAAAAGATCGAGACCGTTTGGGTGACCGCTTCGTCGACGAGAGCAGTCGTTGTGTGGTTCCCGGCGAACTACTGCAACCGCTGCTTATGGAGAGCTCTCCATAAGCAGCGTTATGCACAGCACGCAGTTATGGACAGTTGGCCAGTCTGAACGCGCCAGAGGCTGTGATCGCCCTGGTAGATCGCAAGGAGGCGGTGCCGTTGAACTGGACATAAGTTCGCAGTCGGCGCATGAATGGTGATCTCACAACTGGAGATCACCATGGACTTGATTCTTTCGATGCACCCGATGGCCAGGGCATGGCTGCTCGATGGCCCGCTGTCTTCATACGTCGGGGCGTTCCAGGCATTGCTGGAGCGCGGCCGGTACGCCGAAGGCAGCTCGGAGACTGCCCTTCGTGCCTGGTCGCACTTTGCCCACTGGATGGCGAAGTGCCAGGTATCTGCCGAACAGATCGACGAAGCCCTCGTCGAGCAGTTTCTGGATTCGCATCTGCCGCGCTGCGACTGCCATCCCGCGGCTCTGCGTACACGCAGCGGCTTGAGCGCCAGTCTCGGACACCTGCTCGCCTTGTTGCGGGAACAGCATGTCATCGTGGAACTGCCAGGCCCCAGCGGTCCCATTGCAGAAGAACTGAACCGTTACAACGTCCACATGCGCGACGCCCGCGGCCTGGCGATAGGCACGCGCGAGGATCGGCTGGTACTCGTAGGTCGTCTGCTGCAATGCAAGTTCGCGGGCAAGGCCATCGCCATCGGCGAGTTGCAGCCGGAAGACGTTCGCGGCTTCATCGCAACCGAGCTCACGCGGGTCAGCAGCGGGTCGCATTCCAGCGCGGTCACTGCTGCGCTGCGGGCCTACTTCCGATACCGCGGGACCTGCGGTGACGCAGTGAACAGCCTGCTCGGCGCTATCTCGTCGCCGGTGCGATGGAGCCAAGCATCGTTGCCGCGCGCGCTGACGACCGAGGAGGTCCAGCGCCTCGAAGCGCATTGCGCCGAGGCCAAGCGGGCTCCGCTGCGCCTGCTGGCCATGGTGCGCCTGGCCTTGGATCTCGGACTGCGCGTGGGCGAGATCGCCAAGCTGGAGATCGGCGACTTCGATTGGCGTGCCGGAACGGTGACCTTGAAGCGAACAAAGTCCCAGCGCCAGGATGTCCTACCGCTGCCGGTGCTCACCGGGCAGGCTCTGGCGGAGTACATGAGACACGAGCGGCCCGCAACCACGCTGCCATCGCTGTTCGTCCGTCGGTTGGCGCCACACGACAAGCCCATCGGCGTCGATGCAGTGAGCCAGGCAATCGGGCGTGCCCTGCGAGGTGCCGGCATCTCACGCGGTTGCCATTCGTTGCGTCACACGCTGGCCTGTCGCCTGGTCAACAGCGGCAGTTCGATCAAGGAGGTCGCCGATGTGCTTCGGCATCGATCGCTGGACACCTCGTTGATCTACGCCAAGCTCGACTTGCAACTGCTTGCCGAGGTCGCTCTGCCTTGGCCTGGGAGTGCATCATGAGCGCCGCAGCATCGGCGAACATCGACCTCACCGCCAAGGTGGAGCAATACCTGGCTGAACGCCTGCGCCTCGGGTTCAAGCCGTGCTCCTCTGATCTCGCTGTGCGCAGCTTCACTCGCTTCATGGTCGGAGAGGGACGCGACATCGCGTTGACGGTAGACGTGATGGTCCAGTGGGCGCACCAGGTACAGCCTCGGTATCTCGTGGGCGGCCGGGCCAATGTCGACACGGCAGCGCGCCGACTGGCAACGCTGCGCCCCTTCATGCGCTGGCTCCAGCAGTTCGATCCGACTGTCGAAGTTCCTGACGATTCCAGCTTCGGTCCGATCCCGCGCCGCGTGGCGCCTCACATCTACAGCGAAGCCGAGATCGCGGCATTGATCGTCGCTGCCCGCCGACTCGGCCCCTCGGATGGCCTTCGTGCCACCACCTATGCAACGCTGTTCGGTCTGATCGCATCGGCCGGGCTTCGGGTCTCTGAAGCGATCAACCTGGCCGACTCGGATGCAGATCTGGACGGCGGCATCCTGACCATACAGCAGACCAAGTTTGGCAAGTCCCGCATGGTGCCGCTGCACCCCAGCGTGATCGGTCCGATGGCAGCCTACCGGGCCTTGCGCCGCCAGTACGTGCCTGCGAAGCCGCAGATGACATTCTTCGTGGGCTCGCGTGGCGTGCACCGGGGTGAACCGCTGGGAGATCGGCAGGTGCATCGAGTGTTCTGTCAGCTGCGCGAGCAATTGGGTTGGATCGATCGCGGCGGCCATGGCCGACCGCGGGTGCATGACCTGCGCCATAGCTTCGCCGTGAGACGGATGATCCTGTGGCACCAGCAGGGAGCGAACCTTGACCAACGAATGCTGGCCCTGTCCACGTACATGGGCCACATCAATATCTCCAGCACGTACTGGTACCTGAGCGGCGTGCCGGAGTTGATGGCGTTGGCCGGCGCTCGATTCGAACGCTTCGCCGACGTCGCGGAGAACGACGATGAGTAGTTCTGAACACCGCAAGCCCGCTCCGCCGAGCTTCGCGACGCTGGTCCAGTCCTTCTTCGCCGAGCACCTGACGCAGCAGCGCGCGTTGAGCCCGCAGACCGTTGCGGCCTATCGGGACGCGTTCGTGCTGTTCCTGGACTTCGCCCAGGCGCAACTGCACAAGACGCCCACGACGCTGTCGCTCGCCGACCTGACGCCCGCGCTGATCCTGGACTTCCTCGATCATCTCGAACGCGATCGGCACAACACCGTTCGCAGCCGCAATGCGCGACTGGCCGCGCTGCGCTCGTTCCTGAAGTTCGCGGCCCGGCGAGACGTGACGGCACTTCAGGTCGTCGAGCAGGCGCTCGGCGTGCCGATGAAGCGCTTCGAGCGGCCGATGTTCGAGTTCCTGACACGCGAGGAGATGCTGGCCGTGATCGGCGCGCCAGGAGCGGATTGGATGGGCCAGCGAGACAAGCTGCTGCTGGCCCTGCTGTACAACACCGGTGCCCGCGTGTCGGAGGCAATCGGCGTAAAAGTGGGCGACGTCGTGCTGGCACCCGCCGCCTGCGTGCATCTGCATGGCAAGGGACGCAAGCAGCGGTCGGTGCCGCTCTGGCGATCGACGGTCAAGGTGATCCGCGCCTGGCTGAAGTTCAACCCGGACCTGACTCCCACGTCGGCGCTGCTGCCCAACCGTGGCGGACAGGCGATGACGCGGTCCAACGTGACGCAGCGCCTGGCATTGGCCGTCAAGAAAGCCGCGCTCACGACGCCGAGCCTGGCCGGGAGAACGATCTCTCCACACTGCCTGCGTCACTCGACCGCTATGCACCTTCTGCAGTCGGGCGTGGACATCAGCGTGATCGCTCTGTGGCTCGGACACGAGAGTCCGGCGACAACGCATCAGTACATAGAGGCCGATCTCGCCATGAAGGAAAAGGCACTGGCCAGGCTTCAGGATCCCAATGTGGTCCCACAGCGGTTCCGGGCAGAAGACGATCTGTTGAAGTTCCTCAAGACCTTGTGATTACGTGAAGTTCAAAGACGCGACCGCAGCCCTCTTGCGAGGGCGGCGACGCCGCGCTGCCGGACCAACTGTGCATAACTGCGTGCTGTGCATAACGCTGCTGAACAGTCATTTGATTGCTTATCCCCCAAGTGGGAAGGTTTAGCAGTCAACGGAGCATCCATCAAGAGATGACGGCAAGCTGAAGAACTTTCGATGGGCCACGGGCCCAATGGTCAAAAATCCCTTGAAGCTTCATCTCTGCGCTATGGCAGGGCCACGCATGGGCCACAGGCGGGCCATGAACACAGACGTCAGAAAACTGTGACCCTGAGCCTCAAGGCCTTATTGGCTGCTGAGAGCGGTCAACTCTGAGACTTGAACCAAAATTTGACTGTATCGTGGGCCATGGAAAACTCACGTAAGTCCTTGATTTTGGTGCGGCTGGCGGGGATCGAACCCACGACCCTCGGCTTCGGAGGCCGATACTCTATCCACTGAGCTACAGCCGCAACTCTTAAAAGACCAATACTCAAAATTCCGCTGACAGCCCGGATGACTATAGCCTTCGGAGGCCAATACTCTATCCACTGAGCTACAGCCGCACTAGATGCACTGCACAAACCCTCCGATTATTGCACGCGCAAGCACTCGAACACCCACAAATCCATTGCGAAATCATGCGCTGAGCGCATCCAATCGGAACAACCAGAGGTCAGAGGCACCGACACACCGCTGCGCCTGCGGCCCACCTGCCTCAGACCGGCGACCTCGCTTGTACCACCCGGAGTCTATGCACCTCTATCGAAGGCGTAGCAGTCTGCACTGGCAATACATCATCGCACCTATAATCAAAGGTTGATTTCATCAAGCCCCGATACACTGAGGACGTCATGAGCGACAACAACCATCACGAAGAAGCGCATACCGGCCCAATCAAGAACCCCAAGCAGCTGCTGGTAGCGGTCATTTTCTCGTTTGTGATTCCTATCTTCGCCATCATTGGCCTCGTCCTGTATGTCACCTCAGACAACAAGACGGCGGCGGGCTCGGCCAATCCCGAAAAAGCCATTGCCGAGCGCATCCAGAAGGTGGGATTGGTGGAAATCCGCGACGCCAACCGCCCACTGCGCGGTGGTGAGGATGTCTTCAAGGGCCAATGCGCCGCCTGTCACACCACGGGCGCAGCAGGCGCTCCCAAGCTCGGGGATGCTGCCGCCTGGGGCCCACGCATCAAGACGGGCCTGGACGCACTGGTTCAGTCCGCACTCAAGGGCAAGAATGCCATGGCACCACAGGGTGGTGGCGAGTTCAATGACACCGAGATAGCCCGTGCGGTGGTCTACATGGCGAATGCTGCTGGCGCCACCTTTGCAGTACCAGCGGCCGCAGGTGCTCCTGCGGCTCCCGCAGCTCCAGCCACTGCCGCTGCCGCGGCACCGGCGGCAGCCGCAACCACCACGGCATCGGCCAATGGCGAGAATCTGTACAAGCAGGCTTGCCAGGTGTGCCATGGTGCCGGCATCGCAGGCGCACCCAAGTTTGGAGACAAAACCGCCTGGACTCCTCGCCTGGCTGCTGGCATGGATGCGGTGTATGCCAATGCCGTGCAGGGCAAGGGCGGTATGCCAGCACGCGGCGGCACCCAGGCATCGGATGCAGACCTGCGTGCTGCCGTGGATTACATGGCTGCTGCGGCCAAGTAATCCCAGCTCCTGGACCTGAGCCGACCCGTGGGGTCGGCTTTTTTGTGTCCGCAATGGGCGGCACCCCCACCCAGACGGACGCGTCAGCGCTGCGAACTGTGCGCCTTGGGACTCAACACAAAACCGTACCGGCCCGGCAGTTCGCTATTGAGCGCCGCTTGCGGCGACCAGATCCCCTGGTCCACGGCGTCCGCCACCAACCCCATGTCCAGGGTGTGAACCAGGCCCACTCCGATGGTAGAGGGCAAAAAAATCCGACCGAACTCATCCTGCAAACAGTCCAACGCAACGGCTTTGGCGCCCGTGTGGGTTCGTAGCGAAAAGTCTGGTTCGACCCGCCACACCCAGGGCGCGCATTCCAGCTCAACGTATACCCGCTGTGGACCATTCTGAAAAAACCACTGCCCCTGGGCGTCCTGCTCGTAGTTGCGCTCAATGAAGTTGATGAGTTTTTCGTGCTGCAGCAAGGAGCCCCGACTCTGGGGGAAAGGCCCAGCCGCCTGCACGGCATCGTCACGCAGGTACCACCGCCCGCGCGCATCAAGACCTAGCCAGCCGTAGCAAGCGGGAACATTGGGCCACTTGGCAAGGGCCTGTTTGACGATGTCATCCATGGGCCGATTGTGCTCCGTTCAGCGCCACGCCTGCGTCCGGCGATCCATGGGCATGCTGGTGCAGCCACATCGCCACCGCTTGCGGCATGGCACGCACATGCCCTGGCAGGCAGCCCTGTGCAAAACCCACATGCCCGCCGTGCAGCGGCTGCCACAAACGGACATACGGCCCCACCTCGCTGGCGGTCGGCAAACTTGCTGCCGGCACAAAGGGATCATTGCGGGCATTGACCGCCAGCGCGGGGATGCGGATGCGGTGGAGCAAGGGCTTGGCAGAGGCGCGACACCAGTAGTCCTCTGTGTTTCTGAAGCCATGCAAGGGCGCGGTGAACACGTTGTCGAACGCATACAGATCACGCGCCCGCAGCAGCGTATCACGGTCAAACAGACCCGGATGCTGCGCCAGCTTTTGCAGGGCTTTGGGAATGAGCGTACGCATGAACATGCGTGTGTACACCTGCCGATTGAACCCCCGACCAATCGCCCTGCCCCCGGCCGCCAGATCCAGCGGCGAGCACACCGCTGCCACGGCATCAGCACAGCGCCCTGCCTGCGCTCCGGCCTCTGCTGCCCACCGCAACAGTGCGTTGCCGCCCAGCGAGACACCCACCGCCAGCAGCGGCCCACGGTGGGCCGAACGCAGGCGCTGCAGAATCCAGCCCATCTCTTCGTAATCACCCGAATGGTAGGCCCGGGGCGCTCGGTTGATTTCACCGCTGCAGCCGCGAAAATGGGGCAGCGCGCAGGCCCAGCCGCGTTCGCGGGCCACATCGGCAAAAGCCTCGCCGTAGTGGCTGCGGGAAGAACCCTCTAGGCCATGGAAAACCACCAGCAACGGCCGCTGCATGCCCGGCGGCACGCCGTCTGCGAGGTAGTCTACGTCCAAGAAATCTGCGTCGGGCGTCGTCCAGCGCTCGCGCCGGTAAGGCAGCGGCGCCCCCGCCACACGCCGCGAATACAGCGCCGGCCAGATCGTCTGCAGCTGCCCTCCGGGCAACCAGCGTGGTGCCGCATAGTTCAGGGATTCCTGGGCACATTCAGCAGGTTTTTCAGGCATTTTTTCTCCCTGCACAAGCCATTCCGGCCACCCATTGCTGACGCGCCTGGCAAGTCGCCGCTTCAAAGGGGACTGCAGGGGCACGCTAGGTAGCGGCATCGCTGTCTGCACGGGTCATGGGTTGGGGTGGCGGTCGCAAGACTGGTATTGTGCGTTGTCCCGGACGGCGCCAGCGTTGCCCGGGTCTTGGGGCCACGCCCGCCTTGCGGCAGAATTCGAAGGCACTTGGCTCTTTGCAATCCCGCTTCTTCAGACACAGGCCCGCCACCATGAAACGTCTTTTTGCCCTTCTCACGGCTGCACTGCTCTTGACAGGCTGCGGCTACAACGATTTTCAGCGCCTGGATGAACAGTCCAAGGCCGCCTGGAGCGAGGTGCTCAACCAGTACCAGCGCCGCGCCGATCTGGTGCCCAACATCGTCGCCACGGTGAAGGGTGAAGCCAGCTTCGAGCAGGATACGCTGACCAAGGTGATCGAGGCCCGCGCCAAGGCCACCTCCATCCAGGTGACGCCGGCAACCCTCAATGATCCCGCCGCTTTCGCCAAATTTCAGGCCGCGCAGGGAGAGCTATCGGGTGCACTGTCACGGCTGATGGTGGTGGCCGAGCGTTACCCTACCCTCCAGGCCAACCAGGGTTTTCGGGATTTGCGCGTGACGCTGGAAGGCACGGAAAACCGCATTACCGTAGCCCGCAACCGATACATTCAGACAGTGCAGGAATACAACGTGCTGGCGCGCAGCTTCCCCACCAACCTGACCGCCATGGCGTTCAGCTACGCCCCCAAACCTGTTTTCAGTGTACAGAACGAGGCGCAGATCACGACGCCCCCCGCGGTGGATTTTTCGGCATCCAAACCCTGATATGTGATCATTTATGCCTTTAGCGCTTATCCGCATTGCGCTATTAGCTATATTATTTATAGCGATTGACTGGAGCGATGCCCGCGCTGACACGCTGCAACCTGTTCCGGCACTCACCGCCCGCGCGCTGGACCAGACCGGCACGATGACCCCCAGCCAGCTGCAGGCGCTGGAGCAGCAACTGGCAACCCTCGAACAATCCCGAGGCGCGCAGGTGGTGGTGCTGATGGTGGCCACCACGGCCCCCGAAGACATCGCCAGCTATGCCAACCGCGTCGCCAACGACTGGAAAATCGGCCGCCGCGCAGTGGGTGATGGTGTGCTGGTGCTCGTGGCCAAAGACGACCGCAAGATGCGGCTGGAGGTCGCCAAGACGCTGGAAGGGGCCATTCCTGACATCGCCGCGGCCCGCATCATCGACACCGCCATGAAGCCGCGCTTTCGCGAAGGCGATTTTGCCGGCGGCCTGCAAGCCGCTGTCACGCAGATTGCCGCCCGCATCGCCAACGAAGGCCTGCCCGAACCGCCATCGCCGGCGCGCACGTCAGCCCAGAATGACGCCATCGACTGGGGTGAATGGGCCATCTTCCTGTTTCTGGGCGTCACGGTGGTTGGCCCCGTGGTCCGCGCCCTGCTCGGCAATGCCGTGGGCACGGTGCTGACCGGGGCCTTGGCGGGGGTCGTGGCTTATGTGGCCACGGCCAGTGTGCTGCTGGCCGGCCTGGCGGGCCTGGCCGCGCTGGTCTACACGTTGCTCAGCGCCTCCTCCCGTGCCATGTCCGGGCACGGGCGTGGCGGCGGCTGGGGTGGAGGCACCGGCGGCGGTGGTGGCTGGAACGGCGGATCTTCCCGCGGTGGCGGTGGTTTCAGCTCGGGCGGTGGTGGCGATTTTGGGGGCGGTGGCGCCTCGGGAGACTGGTGAACATGGCTGGACCTTTTTCCTGGATTGGCGCCCTTGCCCGCCTGTTGTGGCACCGTTGGAATGATCCGTTCGTACGCCGCGCGCTGCCGGAAAGCGCCCTGCAGCGCCTGACTGCCCGCATCGCGGCCAGCGAACGGCGGCATACCGGTCAGATCCGCATCTGCGCCGAAGGCGGCCTGCCCTGGAGCTATCTGCTGCGCCAGGCACCCGTTCGTGAGCGCGCACTGATGATGTTCAGCAAGCTGCGTGTGTGGGATACCGAGCACAATAACGGTGTGCTCATCTACCTCCTGCTGGCGGAACACTCGATCGACATCGTGGCCGATCGGGGGCTGCACGCGCATGTCGCCAGCAGCGAGTGGCAGCAGATGGTTGCCCGCATGTCATCCGCCTTCCGCGCGGGATATTTCGAACAGGGTCTGGATCAGGCCGTGGACGAGGTGACAGCACTGCTGTGCCGCCATTTCCCCACCCGCGCCAGCAGGGATCGCCCCAACGAATTGCCCGACGAACCGCATATCCAGTGACCTGGGTGCATCACGGCATGATTTGCCGTGGATTGCAAAGTGCCCATGAAAAAACCCGGCCAAGCCGGGTTTTTTCATGGGCGATCAACCGAAAGGTCAACTCACCGCTTCTGGCGGAACTTGCGCAAGGCGGCGATCTGCGCGGCCATGACGGCCAGTTCGGATTGCGCCTTGGCCAGATCGATCTCGCTCTTGGCGTTTTTCAGGGCTTCTTCTGCAGCAGCCTTGGCAGCATTGG
Organism: Acidovorax soli; assembly: GCF_900107605.1. Classification (GTDB taxonomy): domain Bacteria; phylum Pseudomonadota; class Gammaproteobacteria; order Burkholderiales; family Burkholderiaceae_C; genus Acidovorax; species Acidovorax soli. The sequence goes on from NZ_FNQJ01000021.1 coordinate 47,666, forward strand.
CCTTCTCGTCGTCCAGATCCTTACCACGGATGGCGGTGTCGGACAACACGGTCACGCAGTCGGGCTGAACTTCCAGAATGCCGCCGGCCACGAAAACAAACTCTTCGCTGCCATCGGCCATTTCAATGCGCACCGAGCCGGGCTTGATGCGCGTGATCAGCGGAGTGTGGCGTGGGTACACACCCAGTTCGCCCGCTTCGCCGGGCAGCGCAATAAAGCGCGCTTCACCGGAGAAGATGGACTCTTCGGCACTGACCACATCGACGTGGATGGTGTTCATCATTGCTCCTGGGAAAAGATGGTTGGCAGGATTGGCGAAAGGCTGGCCGGCCGGAACCGGTCAGCCATTGCGCAATCAGGCCACCTTCTTGGCCTTTTCGAAGGCTTCGTCAATGGTGCCGACCATGTAGAACGCCTGCTCTGGCAGGTGATCACACTCGCCGTTCACGATCATCTTGAAACCACGGATGGTTTCCGACAGCGGAACGTACTTGCCGGGCGAGCCCGTGAACACTTCGGCCACGTGGAAAGGCTGCGACAGGAAACGCTGGATCTTGCGCGCGCGGGCCACGGCCAGCTTGTCTTCAGGTGCCAGTTCGTCCATGCCCAGAATGGCGATGATGTCACGCAGTTCCTTGTAGCGCTGCAGCGTGCCCTGCACGGCGCGGGCCGTGGTGTAGTGGTCTTCACCCACCACGTTCGGGTCCAGCTGGCGGCTGGTGGAGTCCAGCGGATCCACGGCGGGGTAGATACCCAGCGAGGCGATGTCGCGCGACAGCACCACGGTGGAGTCCAAGTGGGCAAACGTTGTGGCTGGCGAGGGGTCGGTCAAGTCATCGGCTGGCACGTAAACGGCCTGGATGGAAGTGATCGAGCCGACCTTGGTGGAGGTGATGCGCTCCTGCAGACGGCCCATTTCCTCGGCCAGCGTAGGCTGGTAGCCCACGGCGGAAGGCATGCGGCCAAGCAGAGCGGACACTTCGGTACCGGCCAGCGTGTAGCGGTAGATATTGTCCACGAAGAACAGCACGTCGCGGCCTTCGTCACGGAAGGATTCCGCGATGGTCAGACCGGTCAGGGCCACGCGCAAACGGTTGCCTGGGGGCTCGTTCATCTGGCCGTAGACCATGGCGACCTTGGACTCTTCGAGCTTCTCCAGGTTCACCACGCCGGAATCGGCCATTTCGTGGTAGAAGTCGTTCCCTTCGCGGGTACGCTCGCCCACACCAGCGAACACCGACAGACCCGAGTGGGCCTTGGCGATGTTGTTGATGAGTTCCATCATGTTCACGGTCTTGCCCACGCCGGCGCCACCGAACAGGCCCACCTTGCCGCCCTTGGCGAACGGACACACGAGGTCGATCACCTTGATGCCGGTTTCCAGCAGCTCTTGCGAAGGCGACAGTTCGTCGTACGCAGGGGCCTTGCGGTGGATGGACGCGGTCAGGTCCTGGCTGACAGGACCACGCTCGTCGATGGGCGCGCCCAGCACGTCCATGATGCGGCCCAGCGTTGCCTTGCCCACGGGCACGGTGATGGGGCTGCCGGTGTTGGTCACCATGATGCCGCGGCGCAGGCCGTCGGAAGAACCGAGCGCAATGGTACGCACGATGCCATCGCCCAGCTGCTGCTGCACTTCCAGCGTCAGGGTCGAGCCTTCGAGCTTCAGAGCATCGTAAACCTTGGGCATCTGGTCGCGTGGGAACTCAACGTCCACCACAGCGCCGATACATTGAACAATCTTGCCTTGCACTTGAGCCATTTTTCGCTCCAATTTAGATGTTGGTTGAGCTGCTTACACAGCAGCGGCGCCGGACACGATTTCCGAAAGTTCTTTCGTGATCGCTGCCTGGCGCGTCTTGTTGTAGACCAGCTTCAACTCGCCAATGACGCTGCCGGCGTTGTCGGTGGCGGCCTTCATGGCCACCATGCGTGCCGACTGCTCGGACGCCATGTTTTCCGCAACCGCCTGGTAGATCAGGGACTCGACATAACGGACCAGCAGCTCGTCAATGACGCTCTGCGCATCGGGCTCGTAAATGTAGTCCCAGCCATGCTCCGTCTTCTCGGCATGCATCTGCTCGGACGACAGGGGGAGCAACTGCTCCACCACCGATTCCTGCTTCATGGTGTTGATGAACTTGGTGTAGCTCAGGTACACCGCGTTGATCTTGCCTTCTGCATAAGCATCGAGCAGCACCTTCACCGGACCAATCAGCTTGTCCAGATGGGGCGTGTCGCCCAGACCCGTCGCATGCGAAACCACCTTGGCGCCGACACGGTTCAGGAAACCCAAACCCTTGTTGCCAATGGCCACGGCCTCGGTGGACACGCCAGCGCTCTGCAGCTCACGCAACTTGGTCGTCACGGCACGCAACACGTTGGTGTTCATGCCGCCGCACAGGCCCTTGTCGGTCGTCACCACAATCATGCCCGCCACCTTGGCATCGTTCACTTTCATGAACGGATGCACGTATTCGGGGTTGGCGTGGCCGAGGTTGGCTGCAATGTTGCGGATCTTCTCGCTGTAGGGACGGGCGGCACGCATCCGGTCCTGCGCCTTGCGCATTTTGGATGCAGCCACCATCTCCATGGCTTTGGTGATCTTCTTGGTGTTTTCCACCGATTTGATCTTGCCGCGTATTTCCTTGCCTGCTGCCATGATGGCTCCTCGTCCGGTTTAAGCGAACGACTTCTTGAACGCGGCGATCGCTGCGGTCAATTCGGCTTCTGCGTCCTTGTCCATGGCCTTGGCCTGTTCCAGCTTGGCCAGCAGTGCGGCGTAGCTGGTCTTCAGGAACTGGTGCAGGCCGTGTTCGAAGTCGAGAACCTTCTTGACATCGATGTCGTCCATGAAGCCCTTGTTCACAGCGAACAGCGTGGCGGCCATCAGCGAGATGGACAGCGGGCTGTACTGTGCCTGCTTGAGCAGTTCGGTCACGCGGGCACCGCGGTCGAGTTGCTTGCGGGTGGCTTCGTCCAGGTCGGAAGCAAACTGCGCAAACGCGGCCAGTTCACGGTACTGGGCCAGGTCGGTACGGATACCGCCGGACAGGTTCTTCACCAGCTTGGTCTGGGCAGCACCACCCACGCGCGACACCGAGATACCGGCGTTGATGGCGGGACGGATACCGGCGTTGAACAGGCTGGTTTCCAGGAAGATCTGGCCGTCGGTGATCGAAATCACGTTGGTAGGCACGAAAGCGGACACGTCACCCGCTTGCGTTTCGATGATCGGCAGTGCGGTCAGCGAACCGGTCTTGCCCTTCACGGCGCCCTTGGTGAAGGCTTCGACGTAGTCGGCGTTCACGCGGGCTGCGCGCTCGAGCAGACGGCTGTGCAGATAGAACACGTCGCCAGGGTAGGCTTCACGGCCTGGTGGGCGGCGCAGCAGCAGCGAAACCTGGCGGTAGGCCACAGCCTGCTTGGACAGGTCGTCGTACACGATCAGGGCGTCTTCACCGCGATCGCGGAAGTACTCACCCATCGTGCAACCCGAGTAGGCCGACACGTACTGCATGGCAGCCGATTCGGAGGCCGACGCGGCCACCACGATCGTGTATTCCATGGCACCGGCTTGTTCCAGTGCGCGCACCACGTTCTTGATCGACGAAGCCTTCTGACCGATGGCAACGTAGATACAGGTCACGCCCTGGCCCTTCTGGGCAATGATGGCGTCGATGGCCACTGCCGTCTTGCCGGTCTGGCGGTCACCAATGATCAGCTCGCGCTGGCCACGGCCCACGGGCACCATCGAGTCGATGGACTTCAGGCCGGTCTGCAGGGGCTGGTCCACCGATTTACGGGCGATCACGCCCGGAGCAACCTTTTCGATCACATCGGTGAGCTTGGCGTTGACAGGCCCCTTGCCGTCGATAGGCTGGCCCAGGGCGTTCACCACACGGCCGACCAGCTCGGGGCCCACCGGCACTTCCAGAATGCGGCCCGTGCACTTGACGGTGTCGCCTTCGGAGATGTGCTCGTACTCGCCCAGAATCACGGCGCCGACGGAGTCGCGCTCGAGGTTCAGTGCCAGGCCATAGGACGGCTGGCCGTCAGCGGTGGCGGGGAACTCCAGCATTTCGCCTTGCATCACGTCCGACAGGCCATGAACGCGCACGATACCGTCAGACACGGACACCACGGTGCCCTGGTTGCGGATGTCGCTGCTGGCGGCCAGCCCTTCGATGCGGCTCTTGATGAGTTCAGAAATTTCTGCGGGATTGAGTTGCATGACTCTTTCCTTCTTTCTTTGGTTCGCGAGGCCTCGCCGCGTTATGCGGTGAGGGCTGCTTTCATTTGTTCAAGACGGGCCTTGACCGAAGTGTCCAGCACCTCGTCACCCACCACTACGCGAATGCCACCGATCAGGGATTCATCCTGCTGCGCGGTGAGATTGAGCTTGCGGCCGAAACGCTTTTCCAGCGCAACGCCGACCTCGGCCAGTGCCGCACCGTCCATGGGAAAGGCGCTGTACACCACGGCATCCGAAGAGCCGCTGCGGCGATTCACGAGGGCGCGAAACTGCGCAGCCACTTCGGGGAGCGTATTGAGGCGCCCGTTGTCGATGACCGTGCGCAGGAAATTCTTCGCCATGTCGGGCAGCGCAGACCGCGCCACGCCCGTGAAGACGTCAAACACCTGGTTCGCCGTCACCTTGGGGTTGTCTGCCAGCTGGCGCAACTGGGGGTTGGCGGCAATCGCCGCCAGTTCATCCACCCAGGCAGCAGTGCTGCCCAGATCGACGCCCGCACCCGCCGTAGCAGCCTTGAACAAGGCATCGGCGTAAGGGCGTGCAATGGTGGCGAGTTCAGCCATGATGTCCCCTTACAGCTCGGTCTTGAGGCGGTTGAGCAGATCGGCATGGACACCGGCATTGACTTCCTTGCGGAGAATCTGCTCGGCACCCTTGACGGCCAGTGCTGCCACCTGCTCACGCAGGGATTCGCGGGCTTGAACCGTTTGCTGCTCGGCTTCGGCGCGGGCAGCGGCAACAATCTTGTTGCCTTCCTCGGTGGCGCGGGCCTTGGCCTCTTCCACGATGGCCTGGGCACGACGGTCGGCGTCCGCAAGACGCGAGGCCGTTTCGTTGCGCGCCTGCGACAGCTCCTTCTCGACACGCTGGTTGGCAGCAGTCAGCTCGGATTTGGCACGGTCGGCAGCGGCGAGGCCATCGGCGATTTTCTGGGCTCGCTCATCCAGCGCTTTCGCGATCGGTGGCCACACGAATTTCATCGTGAACCACACCAGGATCAGAAAGACAATGGCCTGAACGAACAGGGTCGCATTGATACTCACGGCAACACCTTTCTAGAGTGGCGTTGAACGGGACTTACTTGGGCAGGTTGGCCAAGAACGTCGAAGCGAAGGGGTTGGCGAATGCGAACAGCAGAGCGATAGCCACGCCGATCAGGAAAGCCGCGTCGATCAGACCAGCCAAGATGAACATCTTGGTTTGCAGTTCGTTGATCAGTTCGGGCTGACGGGCCGACGATTCGAGGAACTTGCCACCCATCAGTGCGATGCCGATGGAAGCGCCGATAGCGCCCAGACCAACGATCAGACCACAAGCCAGAGCGACGAGACCGAGAATGTTTTCCATGATGACTCCTGAGTTAAAAAAGAAAAGTTAAGGGAAAGAAAACGAAAGGGAAACTTAGTGCGCGTTGTGCGCCTGACCAAGGTAGATCAGTGCCAGCATCATGAAGATGAATGCCTGCAAGGTGATCACCAGAATGTGGAACAGCGTCCAGATGGTGCCAGCGATGACGTGGCCCACAGGCAGCAGCACACCCGACAGCGACAGCGCAGCCGCACCACCCATGAGGGCAATCAGCATGAACACCAGTTCGCCAGCGTACATGTTGCCGAACAACCGCATGCCATGGGACACGGTGTTGGCCACATATTCAATGATCTGCATGAGCAGGTTCACCACGCCCAGGATCAGGGCGAAGATGGGATTCTTGCTGGTACCGAACGGAGCGGACACCAGCTCGTGCGCCCAGCCGCCCGCGCCCTTGACCTTCACGCTGTACCAGAAGCGCAGGACCAGCACGGCAAAAGCCAGGCCGAGGGTGGTGGACAGGTCGGCGGTCGGGACGACGCGCAGGTAGGCATGGCTTGGATCGTGCCCGGCTGCACCGTAGATTTGGGCCCAGAGGGCGGGCAGCGCATCCACAGGCAGCATGTCCATGAAGTTCATCAGGAAGATCCAGACGAACACCGTCAGACCCAGCGGTGCGATGAACTTGCGGCTTTCGGCGTTGTGAATGTTGGCCTTGGCCTGGTTATCCACCATTTCGACCAGAATTTCCACAGCCGCCTGAAAGCGGCCAGGAACACCGGAAGTCGCCTTGCGGGCGGCCGACCAGAGAATCAAAAGCGTGAGAGCACCCAGAACCAACCCCACGATGATGGAGTCATAGTTGAAGACGGTGAAGTCGACAATCTTGGTCTGGTTGATGTTTTGAAGATGCTGCAGGTGGTGAACGATGTATTCACTTGCAGTCGGAGCGTGCGCTTCTGCGGCCATCGGACAACTCTTCTCTCTATCAATCGGTTTTTCGGACACCAGGCCGCACCCAAAGTGCCACCCAGTACGTTTTCATTGTGATCACCATTCCCACCAGCAAGGCGATCCAGCTCAATCCCGGCACCAGCCGGGGGGCCGCTGCCAGCAGCGCCACTGTCAACACGATCTTGGCGACTTCCCAGCCAAAGAACCCCACCATGGCTGCCCGCGGATTGCCAGACGCCTTGCGGCGAAACACACCACGGGCAAACAGCGCAGCCGGAACCACCACCGCCAGGGCACCATAGGCGGCAGACCAGCCCACCGACGCCCTGCCCGTCAAAATCCAGGCCACCAGAGCCACCAGCATTCCAACCAGCGCCTGACCCGCCACCACCTTCCACACCGAAATGGGAGGATGGCGACTGCGCCACTGTTCAGCCTCTTGGGCCGTCAGGGGCTTGAAGTCAGATTCTTCAGCCTCAGATTCAGTCTCTGGCGCGATTGTTTTCATTGTTCAATGACGCCCGCGTTAAAGACCAGAAATTTACAAAGCCTCTAATTATAAGTAAAAACCCGTGAGGCAAGACAAAAACCTGCATCCCGGGGCCAGGATCGATGCTTGGCGCGCGCCGTTGTGGTGATGCGCCAACGACCATGCCTGAACTCGCCACACCTAGCGCGCGCCCCACCGGCGCAAATCCGACCAACCATCCTTATGCCCTTGCGAGGCCTGTAGCGCACAATGCCAAAGCGTTGCCAGCTATTGAATCCGCAGCAGATACCACGATCCCCAGCACCATGACATCTTCCACTCTACCGCCCGCAAACGGCATCGACCGCCAGACCAACGATCCGCGCAAAGATTCGCTGATTGAATACCCCTCCAGGTTTCCGATCAAGGTCATGGGCGCCAAGGTGGACGGCTTCGTGCATGCAGTCACCGAGCTGGCACGCCAGTTCGACCCGACCTTCGACGCCGCCACGATTGAACTGCGCGACAGCCGCGCCGGCAATTATCTCGGCGTCACCATCACCATCACCGCCACCAGCCGCGAACAGCTCGATGACCTGTATCGGGCACTGTCGTCCCACCCCCTGGTCAAAGTGGTGCTGTAAGGCATGGCCATCGACATCCGCAGGCTGGGCCGAGTCGATTACGCCGCCACCGTGCAAGCCATGCAGGACTACACCGCCTGCCGCACCTCCGAGAGCCCTGATTTGCTCTGGATTTGCGAGCATGATTCGCTTTACACACAGGGTATTGCAGGAAAAAGTGATCACATACTCCAGCCGGGCGATATTCCGGTGGTGGCGACCAATCGCGGCGGGCAGGTCACCTTCCATGGCCCAGGCCAGGTGGTGGCGTATCCGCTGATCGACCTGCAGCGCGCCGGCTACTTCGTCAAGGAATATGTCTACCGCATGGAAGAGGCCGTGATCCGCACGCTGGCACATTTTGGCGTGACGGGCCACCGCGTGGGCGGCGCCCCCGGGATCTATGTGCGCCTGGATGACCCGCACAGCCATGCGTTGCTGCCCCAGCGCCCGCAAAAGCGCACCGGCGACGCAGCCCCCGTGCCCGACTTCGACGGCCTGGGCAAGATTGCCGCCCTGGGCATCAAGGTCAGCCGACACTGCACCTACCACGGCGTGGCGCTCAATGTGGGGATGGACCTGGAACCCTATGAACGCATCAACCCTTGCGGTTACGCAGGATTGAAAACCGTCGACCTTTCTACAATCGGGGTCCACACCACCTGGGAAGAAGCCGCGCAGGTGCTGGGCCAGCAGCTCAGCATTCGCCTCGCTCCCTGACCTCCATACGCCGTCTACACGCCATGAGCACCCCTGAAGTCGTTCGCGAAGCACAATCCACCGAAGCCTACAACCCTCTGGCCAAGCAGAAGGCTGCGGCCAAGCTGTCGCGCATCCCCATCAAGGTGGAACAGGGTGAAGTACTCAAGAAGCCCGAGTGGATCCGCGTGAAGGCCGGCAGCCCCACCACGCGCTTCTACGAGATCAAGGAAATCCTGCGCGAGCACAAGCTGCACACGGTGTGCGAAGAGGCCTCGTGCCCCAACATCGGCGAGTGCTTTGGCAAGGGCACGGCCACCTTCATGATCATGGGCGACAAGTGCACGCGCCGCTGCCCGTTCTGCGACGTGGGCCATGGCCGCCCCGACCCGCTGGACAAGGACGAGCCCTTGAACCTGGCCAAGACCATTGCCGCACTCAAGCTCAAGTACGTGGTCATCACCAGCGTGGACCGCGACGACCTGCGCGACGGCGGCAGCGGTCATTTCGTGGAGTGCATCCAGCGCATCCGCGAACTCTCGCCCGCCACGCAGATCGAGATCCTCACGCCCGACTTCCGCGGCCGCGACGACCGTGCGCTCGAAATCCTCAAGGCCGCGCCGCCCGACGTGATGAACCACAATCTGGAGACCGCGCCCCGCCTGTACAAGGAAGCACGCCCCGGTTCGGACTACCAGTTCAGCCTGAATCTGCTGAAAAAGTTCAAGGCCCTGCACCCCAACGTGCCGACCAAGAGCGGCATCATGGTGGGCCTGGGCGAAACCGACGAAGAGATCCTGCAGGTGATGCGTGACATGCGCGCGCACGACATCGACATGCTGACCATCGGCCAGTACCTGGCGCCCAGCAACAGCCACCTGCCCGTGCGCCGCTACGTGCACCCCGACACCTTCAAGATGTTCGAGCAAGAGGCCTACAAGATGGGCTTCAGCCACGCTGCCGTGGGTGCCATGGTGCGCAGCAGCTACCACGCGGACCAGCAGGCGCACGCCGCCGGCGTGTAAGTACGGTACCAGAACGCGGCCCGCCGGGCTCGCATTCTCTCCGCGCCGCCAAGCATTGCAGCACCTCGCACCGCCTATAGTCGGTGCATGCAAGCCAACCTCTATGCCCTGGGCGCCATCGCCCTGTGGGCCTCGCTCGCCTCTCTGGGCGTGTCGCTCACCCATGTTCCACCGTTTCTGCTCACGGGTATCGCGCTCATCATCGGCAGCGTGCCTGCGTGGCCGTTTGTGCTGCGCGACCCCTCGCAGTGGCGCATTCCTGTGCGCACGCTGGCGCTGGGGGTGTATGGCCTGTTTGCCTACCACTTCCTGCTGTTCATAGCGCTGCGCCACGCGCCGCCGGTCGAGGCCAACCTGGTCAACTACCTGTGGCCGCTGTTCATCGTGGTGCTGGCGCCCGTGGTGCTGCCCGGCGTGGCGCTGCGCCTGCCGCATGTGCTGGCGGCCCTGCTGGGTTTTGGCGGTGCGGCCATTGCCATCGTGGGCGGGCGCGAGCTGAGCGGCACGCTGGCCTGGGGCTACCTGCCCGCGCTGGCGGCGGCGTTCATCTGGGCGACCTATTCGCTGCTGACCAAGCGCGTGGCCGCATTCCCGACCACGGCCATCGGCCTGTTTGGCCTGGTGTCGGGCGCGCTCTCGCTGCTGTGCCACGCCGTGCTGGAGCCTGCCGTGGCGCTGCAGCCGCGGGACTGGGCGCTGCTGGCAGTGCTGGGCCTGGGGCCGCTGGGGGCCTCGTTCTTTCTGTGGGACAAGGCGCTCAAGCTCGGCGATGCCCGGCACATCGGCATCCTGAGCTACATCACGCCGCTGGCATCCACCGCGCTGCTGCTGGTGGTGAGTGGCCGCCCCTTCAGCTGGAGCATTGCGCTGGCCACGGTGATGATCATCGGCGCGGCGGTGATGGGGATGCGGGCACGCTGATCAGGAATTTCAAGGAAAACTGACATCTCGCGCTTATCCGCAAAGTGCCAAAAGCCAGACATTGGATAGCAAATGAAATGCGCTACGACACCAGCAGCGCGGCGGGCTCGTCACCTTCGAGCACCTGCTGCGCCCATGGTGCCAGCTTGCGGGTGTCGGCCCGCAGGATTTCCTGCTTCACGGCCAGGATCTGCGCCGGGTGCATGGAGAAGCTGCGCAGCCCCAGCCCCAGCAGCAGGCGCGTCATGGTCACATCGCCCGCAGTTTCGCCGCACACGCACACGCTCTTGCCCTGGCGTTCGCCCTCGGCAATCACATCGGCCACCAGGCGCAGCACGGCCGGGTGCAGCGGGTCATACAGATGCGCCACAGCCTCGTCGGTACGGTCGATGGCCAGCGTGTACTGGATGAGGTCGTTGGTGCCGATGGACAGGAAATCGAAGTACTTGAGGAAGCTGCGCACCATCAGCGCGGCCGCCGGCACCTCGATCATGGCGCCCAGCTGCACCGGGCCGTAGGGCACGCCCCGGGCGTCGAGTTCGGCGCGTGCCAGTTCGACCTGGGCCAGCGTCTGCTCGATTTCGTGGCGATGCGCCAGCATCGGAAACAGCAGCTTCACCTGGCCATAGGCCGCCGCGCGCAGCACTGCGCGCAGCTGGTTGCGGAACATGGACGGATCGGCCAGGCTCCAGCGGATGGCACGCAGGCCCAGCGCAGGGTTCAGGTGCGTGTCCTTGCCCCCCTTGTCGAGCGGTTTGTCGGCGCCCACGTCAATGGTACGGATGGTGACCGGCAGGCCCTGCATGCCGTCAATCGCCTCGCAGTACGCGCGGTACTGCTCGTCTTCACCGGGTAGGTTGCCATTTTTGCCCATGAACAGGAATTCACTGCGAAACAGGCCCACGCCCACGGCGCCCGCGCGCACGGCAGCGGCGGCATCACCGGGCTGCTCGATGTTGGCCAGCAATTCGATCTTGTGGCCATCGATGGTGATGGCGGGTGTATGGCGCAGGCGCGCCAGGCGCTCGCGCTCCAGTGCCACCTGGCGCTGGCGAAAGCCGTATTCGGCCAGGATGATGGGCGAAGGATCGACGATCATCACCCCGGCATCGCCGTCGATGATGACCCAGTCGTCCTGGCGCACCAGCTGGCTGGCTGCACGTGCACCCACCACCGCCGGGATGTCCATGCTGCGCGCCACGATAGCGGTATGCGAGGTCTTGCCGCCCACGTCGGTCACGAAGCCTGCGAACACGCTCTGCTTGAACTGCAGCATGTCGGCCGGGGACAGGTCGTGCGCCACCAGCACCAGCGGCACATCGACCGTGTCGTCGAGCAGCAGGTCCTGCTGGGTCTTGCGCGGGCTGCTGGCAGGCGGCGCCACGGGGCTGGCCACGCCCTTCATGTAGCGCAGGATGCGCTCGACCACCTGCTCCAGGTCGGCCTTGCGTTCGCGCAGGTAGTCGTCTTCCATCTCGTCGAACTGGCGCGCAATCAGTTCGAACTGCGTGGTCAGCGCCCACTCGGCGTTGTACAGGCGCTCGGAGATCCAGTGCTTGACCCCGCCGGTGAGCATCTCGTCCTGCAGCAGAAGCAGGTGCACGTCCAGCAGCGCGGCCAGCTCGGGTGGCGCATCGTGCGGCATGTCGGCCTGCAGGCGCTGCAACTCCTCGGCCACCGCATTGCGCCCCTGGCGCACCCGCTCGATTTCCGCCGCCACCTGCTCGGGCTGGATGAAATAGTGCGCCACATCCACGCGGCTTGATGCCACCAGCACGGCCCGGCCGATGGCGATGCCCCGTGCAACCGCGAGACCGTGGACGGAAAACGTCATCGAAGAACCTTTTCTGGCAAGCGTTCAACCACCGCGTTGCCCGCACGCACCCCGGAGGGACCACCTCCCGCGCAATCGGGGCGCAGGGGGCTCACCGTCATTCCCCTTCGCCGAACTTGTCGGCGATCAGCGCGAGCAACGCATCCATGGCCTCCTGTTCGCGCTCGCCAATGGTCTCGATCTCAATCTCGGTGCCCATGCCCGCGGCCAGCATCATCACGCCCATGATGCTCTTGGCATTGATGCGGCGATCACCCCGGCTCATGAAAACATCGCAGGGAAAGCTGCCCGCCAGCTTGGTCAGCTTGGCAGACGCCCGGGCATGCAGGCCCAGCTTATTGTTGATGGTCGTGCGGGTCTTGATCATGGGAGTTTCGTCGAGTCTGGTTCTGCGGCGCTGCAATGGCCACCTGCATCACCCCCTGGGTGCCGCCCACGACAGCGCGGGTCACCACGGCATCGAGGGGTTCGGCGCGGTAGCTCACGGCACGCAGCAGCATGGGCAGATTCACGCCCGCGACCAGGCGCGAACCCACGCCGTCCACCAGGCGCTGGGCGATATTGCAGGGCGTGGCGCCAAACAGGTCGGTCAGCACCAGCGTGGAATGGGTGCCCAGCTGCTCCAGCAAGCTGCGTGCCTGGGCCAGGCTGGCTTCTGGCGCCGCGCTGGGCTGCACGTCCAGGGCCGCCACACTGTCGCCACAGTCGGCAAACACGTGCAGCGCACATTCACGCAAGGCATGGGCCAGCGGAGCGTGGGCAATGATGAGAATGCTGGTACTCATGGTGTGATGGTTTGCCTTGCATTATGGCGGGCCGAAAGGAGTTCACCACGGTCAGCCCGATGGCCGCGCGCAATGGCATCGGGCCGACAGTCAATCCAGGCCGGCAAATAGGGCGTTGGCCACGTCGGGCCGGGGCTTGTCGGTGTACACCACGGCGTGGTACAGCCGCACTTCTTGGCCCACCGCGCGCGCAAACCACACGCCCTGCACCGTCACCGCCGTGCCATCCGCGCGCCGGCCCTGCGCCACCAGGCGCACCGAGGATGGCAGTGGCAGCGTGCCCGCGAACGCAAACGGCTGCTCGGAGAGCACGGTGGCAGCCTCCAGGCGCGCCAGCACTGCGGCCCGCCAGTGCGCCAGCGCGACATCGGCACGGGCCGGGTCTGGCAGCGCGGCGTGCGAGATGGCAAAGGTGGCGCTGTCGGCTTCGCAACCCGCCATGGCCAGCTCCACCGGCACCCCAGCCATTTCCACGGTGCGCGTGGCATGGTCGGGCTTGCACGGCAGGGTGGCCGTGAGCGCAGCGCCGGCCAGCGGCACGCTGCGCCAGTTCAGTGCGGGGCTGCATGCCGCCAGCAGCAGGGCCGCAGCCCAGGGCAATGTCCGGTTCATGGTCCGATTATGGGCAACAGCACATGGCCGCAAAGCGACTGTGCACCAGGAGGTGAACTTTTATGGCGCAATGCGGTCTGTCTTCCAGGGTCATAAAGGGCTGCCGAACTGTCGGGGCAGGCAGTCCTGCACAATGCGGGCTTGGGCGCTTGCCCACCGCTTTTTGGATGAGGATGTCATGGGTATCAAGCATTGGGCAGTCGGCGCCGCATTGGTGGCTTTCGTGGGCGTGGGCGCATGGGTGTATCTGGACGCCGGGCGCTCGGTGGCACCTGAATCCACGTTTGTGCTGCTGGACGGATCCCGCCAGACCACCGCCGATCTGCGCGGCAAGGTGACGCTGGTCAATTTCTGGGCCACCAGCTGCACCACCTGCGTGGCGGAAATGCCCGAAATCATCGCCACCCACAACAAATTCCACACCAAGGGCTTCGACACCCTGGCCGTGGCCATGAGCTACGACCCGCCCAGCTACGTGGTGAACTTTGCCGAATCGCGCAAGCTGCCGTTCAAGGTGGCGCTCGACAACACGGGCGCGGTGGCCAAGGCCTGGGGCGATGTGCGCCTGACGCCCTCGACGTTCATCGTGAACAAGCGCGGCGAGATCGTGAAGAGCTATGTCGGCGCCCCTGACTTTCCAGAACTGCACCGGCTGATCGAGAAGCTGCTGGCCGAGACCTGATCTGCCACGGCCGCGTGAGGCTTGATGGGTGAAAAAGTGACTTCCGTAGGTGCCGCTACACTGTTCCTTTGCATCAGCCTGCCTGCGTTGTGGAAAAGCTACCTGTCACCCTGCTGACCCCGTCCCTCCCCCATGAGCTGGATGCGGTGCGCGCCATCTTCCGGGAATATGCCGATAGCCTCGGCATCGACCTGTGCTTTCAGGATTTCGAGACCGAACTGGCCCAGCTGCCAGGTGAATATGCCCCACCACGCGGGGATTTGCTGCTGGCCGAGGTCGATGGGACCATTGCCGGCTGCTGCGCATTGCGTCCGCTGGACGCGGCAGACTATCCCAATGCCGCTGAAATGAAACGCCTCTATGTGCGCAAGGCGTTTCGGGGGTTCGGCCTGGGCCGGCAACTGGCCGAGGCCGCGCTGGATGCAGCCCGGGCAAAAGGTTATGCCTGCGTGCTGCTCGACACGCTGGACGACATGGAATCCGCGCGGGCCCTGTATGCCGACCTCGGCTTCGAGGACATTCCACCCTACTACCACAACCCCATTGCCGGGGCCCATTACCTCAAGGCGGACATTCTTTGAAGAAATAGGCTACCAGCGCTTATATGCAATGCGCTGATAGCTATTTATTTCATAGCAATTCTCAACCCTTGGCTTGCGCCAGCAGCGTATCGGCGTCGCTCACGGCAAACTGGCCAGGCGCTTCGATATTGAGCGTGACGACCTTGCCGTCGCGCACCAGCATCGAATAGCGGTTGCTGCGCAGTCCCAGGCCCTTGCCCGTCAGGTCCAGCGTCAGGCCCGTGGCCTTGGCGAAGGCGGCATCACCGTCGGCCAGCATGCGCACCTTGTCGCCGGTCTTCTGGTCGCGGGCCCAGGCGCCCATCACAAAGGCGTCGTTGACGCTCACGCACCAGATCTCGTCCACGCCAGCCGCCTTGAACTCGGCCGCCTTCGCCAGATAACCGGGCACATGCTTGGCCGAGCAGGTGGGCGTAAAGGCGCCAGGCAGGGCAAACAGCGCAATGGTCTTGCCGGCAGTGGCCTTGTCCACGGGCACGGGGTTGGGGCCAATGCTGCAGCCTTCGCCCTCGACTTCCGAGTATTCCATCAGGGTGGTGGCAGGCAGGGTATCACCGACTTTGATCATCTTCATCTCCAAGAAACTGGGGCAGTCCGCCGGGGTGCAATGTGCACCCCACAAAGCAAAACGACCCACATTGTGGGTCGTTTTGAAGGTCCTTGCAGGCTTGCGCCGTTAGGGCTTAGAGCAGGCCGGCCTTTTGCACCAGACGGGTCGCAACCCAGTTCTTGGTCTTGGAGAGCGGACGGCTCTCGGTGATTTCGATCACGTCGCCGAGATGGAAATCACCATTTTCGTCGTGGGCGTGGTACTTGCTCGACTTGGCAACGATCTTGCCGTAGAGCTCGTGCTTCACACGGCGCTCGACCAGCACCGTCACGGTCTTTTGACGCTTGTCGCTGACCACCTTGCCAATCAAGGTGCGCTTGAGGGATTTTTTAGGTTCCGTCATGTTGGCTCCTTACTTGGCGGCTTGCTTTTCAGCAAGAATGGTCTTGGCGCGAGCGATGTCGCGACGGGTGGTACGCAGCGTGTTGGTGTTACCCAGCTGTTGCGTAGCCTTCTGCATGCGCAGACCGAAATGGGCTTTTTGCAAGGCCTTGATTTCGGTTTCGATGCCGGCAACGTCTTTTTGGCGCAGTTCAGTAGCTTTCATTGCATGTTCTCCTGAATTACGAGCCAATCAGGCGGCTGACAAAGGTGGTGCGCAGCGGCAGCTTGGCGGCAGCCAGGCGGAACGCTTCACGGGCCAGTTCTTCAGGCACACCCACGATTTCAAAAACGATCTTGCCGGGCTGGATTTCAGCCACGTAGTACTCGGGGTTGCCCTTACCGTTACCCATACGCACTTCTGCGGGCTTGGTAGAGATTGGCTTGTCCGGGAACACGCGGATCCAGATACGGCCGCCACGCTTGACGTGACGGGAAATCGCACGGCGTGCAGCTTCGATCTGGCGGGCCGTCAGACGGCCACGATCGGTGCACTTCAGACCGAAATCACCGAAGGCAACGGAGGCACCCCGCGTTGCGACGCCGGTGTTACGGCCTTTTTGCTCCTTGCGGTATTTGCGGCGAGCAGGTTGCAGCATCTTTATTCTCCTTTGCCGTCCGCTGCTGTAGCGGGCGCGTCAACTTTACGAACGCGCTTAACGGCGGTTGCATCGGCACCACCGGCGCCGACGGGCTTGTCGCTGCCGTCCGCTGGGGCGCTGTTGGCACCCATGGGACGACGGGGACCACGGCCTGCACCTGGACGGTCGCCACCTGGGCGGCCATCACGGCGCGGGCCACGTGGGCGACGCTCTTCTTCCGGACGTGGGGTTTCCACGGCTGGCAGATCGTTGCGGCCCAGGGTGTCACCCTTGTAGACCCAGACCTTGACGCCGATCACACCATAGGTGGTCTTGGCTTCAGAAGTGCCATAGTCGATATCGGCACGCAGGGTGTGAAGTGGCACGCGGCCCTCGCGGTACCACTCGCAACGAGCGATTTCGATACCGTTCAGACGACCGGACGACATGATCTTGATGCCCTGGGCACCCAGACGCATGGCGTTCTGCATGGCGCGCTTCATGGCACGACGGAACATGATGCGCTTTTCGAGCTGCTGCGTGATGCTGTCGGCGATCAGCTTGGCATCGATTTCAGGCTTGCGCACTTCTTCGATGTTCACTGCGACCGGCACGCCCAGGCGCGACGCGAGTTCCTTCTTCAGGTTCTCGATGTCTTCACCCTTCTTGCCGATCACCACGCCCGGACGTGCCGAGTAAATGGTGATGCGGGCGTTCTTGGCAGGACGCTCGATCAGGATGCGCGACACGGCGGCGTTCTTCAACTTGGCCTTCAGGTACTCGCGCACCTTGATGTCTTCGGCCAGCATGCCCGCGAAATCGCGGTTGCTGGCGTACCAGCGGCTGGACCAGTTGCGGCTGACCGCGAGGCGGAAGCCGGTAGGATGGATTTTCTGTCCCATAGTCTTCCTTGGCCTCAGTTACCAACCGTCACGTACACATGGCACGTGGGCTTGCTGATGCGGTTGCCGCGGCCTTTGGCGCGCGCGGTGAAGCGCTTGAGCGTGGTGCCTTGTTCGACGTAGATGGTCTTGACCTTCAGTTCGTCGATGTCGGCGCCATCGTTGTGTTCGGCATTGGCGATCGCCGATTCCAGAACCTTCTTGACGATGCCCGCAGCTTTTTTCTGCGTGAACGTCAGGATGTTCAGGGCCTGGTCCACCTTCTTGCCGCGGATCAGATCAGCGACCAGACGGCCTTTGTCGACCGACAGACGGACGCCCCGGAGGACTGCACGTGTTTCAGACATGGTCGTTCCTTATTTCTTCTGGACTTTTTTGTCCGCGGGGTGACCCTTGAAGGTGCGCGTCAGGGCGAATTCGCCCAGCTTGTGGCCCACCATCTGGTCGGTGACGTAGACAGGTACGTGCTGCTTGCCGTTGTGCACGGCGATGGTCAGACCGATGAACTCGGGCAGAACCATGGAGCGACGCGACCAGGTCTTCACTGGTTTCTTGTCCTTGGTGGCAACGGCTTTTTCAACCTTGGCCAGCAAGTGATGGTCAACAAATGGACCCTTTTTAAGAGAGCGAGTCATCTGTTACCCCTTACTTCTTGCGACGCGACACAATCATGACCTGTGTGCGCTTGTTGTTACGGGTGCGATAACCCTTGGTCAGATTGCCCCAAGGATCGACTGCATGACGGCCTTCGCCGGTGCGGCCTTCGCCACCACCGTGAGGGTGATCCACCGGGTTCATGGCAACGCCGCGAACCGTAGGACGAATACCCATCCAGCGCTTCACACCGGCCTTGCCCAGTTGGCGCAGGCTGTGCTCTTCGTTGGCCACTTCGCCAATGGTGGCGCGGCATTCGATGTGGATCTTGCGAACTTCACCGGAACGCATACGCACCTGGGCGTAGATGCCTTCACGGGCCAGCAGCGTTGCCGAAGCACCTGCCGAGCGGGCGATCTGGGCACCAGCACCGGGCTTGAGCTCGATGCAGTGGATCGTCGAACCCACGGGGATGTTGCGGATAGGCAGCGTGTTGCCTGCGCGGATCGGAGCTTCCGAGCCGCTCATCAGCGTAGCGCCGGCTTCCAGGCCACGGGGAGCGATGATGTAACGACGCTCGCCGTCGGCATAGCACACCAGAGCGATGTGGGCCGTACGGTTCGGATCGTATTCAATGCGCTCAACCTTGGCGGCGATGCCGTCCTTGTTGCGCTTGAAGTCGACCACGCGGTAGTGGTGCTTGTGACCACCGCCCTTGTGGCGCGTCGTGATGTGACCGTTGTTGTTACGACCGGCCTTCTGGAACTGAGGCTCCAGCAGGGGGGCGTACGCTTCACCCTTGTACAGGTGGTCACGCGTGACCTTCACCACGGCACGTTGGCCGGGCGAAGTGGGTTTCATCTTGATGACAGCCATGATTACGCGGCCTCCCCGGACAGGTTCAGCTCTTGACCTGGCTGCAGCGTGACGTATGCCTTGCGAACGTTGTCGCGGCGGCCCACGGTCTTGCCGAAGCGCTTGGTCTTGCCTTTGGTGTTCACCACAGAAACGCCCTTGACCTCGACCTTGAACATCAATTCCACAGCGGCCTTGATTTCTGGCTTGGTTGCGTTCTGCAGCACCTTGAACGTCACAGCATTGGACTTCTCGGCAACCATGGTGGCCTTTTCGGACACGATGGGAGCGACCAGCACTTGCATCAGACGACCTTCGTCAAACTTGAGCGTGCTCATGCGAACATCTCCTTGAGTTTGTCGATTGCGCCCTTGGTGACGAGCACTTTCTTGAAACGGACCAGCGACACGGGATCGGCGTAACGGGGCTCGACGACGAGCACGTTCACCAGATTGCGCGAAGCCAGGTACAGGTTTTCGTCGACTTCATCGGCGATCACCATCACCGATTGCAGGTTCATCGCCTTGAACTTGTCGGCCAGGACCTTGGTCTTGGGCGAATCCAGCTTCAGCGAGTCAACCACAGCCAGACGGCCTTCGCGGGCCAACTGCGACAAGATGGCAGACATACCGGCGCGATACATCTTCTTGTTGATCTTCTGCGTGAAGTTTTCGTCAGGCATGTTCGGGAAAATCCGACCGCCCCCGCGCCACAGTGGCGAGGAAGTCATACCTGCACGTGCGTTACCCGTACCCTTTTGCTTGAAAGGCTTCTTGGTCGAGTGACGGACTTGCTCGCGGTCCTTCTGGGCGCGAGTGCCTTGGCGTGCGTTGGCCTGGTAGGCCACGACGATCTGGTGCACCAGATCTTCGTTGTATTCACGACCGAACACGGTTTCGGGAACATCCAGCTTGGATGCGCCTTGGCCTTGGTCATTCAGGAGTTCGAGCTGCATTAGTTCGCTCCTTTGGAAGATTTGGCCTTGATGGCGGGACGCACCGTCACGAACCCACCCTTGGAGCCCGGAATAGCGCCCTTGATCAAGAGCAGTTGACGCGCTTCGTCGATGCGGATGACATCGAGGTTTTGCGTGGTCTTGGTGACGTCGCCGAGGTGGCCCGTCATGCGCTTGCCGGGGAACACGCGACCGGGGTCTTGTGCCATACCGATCGAGCCAGGCACGTTGTGCGAACGGCTGTTACCGTGCGACGCGCGCTGCGAGCTCATGTTGTGGCGCTTGATGGTACCGGCGTAGCCCTTACCGATGGAGGTGCCTTGCACGTCGACCTTCTGGCCCACAGCAAAGACATCAGCCACAGGCACTGCAGCACCAGCGGCATACTTGCCGGCGGTTTCTGCGGTCACGCGGAATTCCTGGATGATTTCACCGGCTTCCACACCTGCCTTGGCAAGGTGGCCGGCTTCTGGCTTGGTCACGCGCGATGCTTTGCGCGAACCGAACGTGACCTGCAGGGCCACGTAGCCATCGTTCTCTTGGGTTTTGACCTGGGTAACGCGGTTGTTGGACACATCCACCACCGTGACAGGCACTGCGTCCCCATCATCGGTGAACAGACGCATCATGCCCACTTTGCGACCCAGCAACCCGAGGGAGTTGCTCAGACTCATTTGTTTCTCCAAAACTTCCACCGCCACAACTTCAATTGGCTGCGGCGTTTGCACTCACGTGCATGAAAGACGGTTAATAAAACTTCGCCCGCAGTACACCCTTTGAAGGCGCAAATCGAGCGAAGCCCTAAAGTATAACGCGAACTGCTTTTTCAAGCAAGTTCGCGTTATCGAGACATTGCCTGATGGGTTCACCCCTCAGGCAACAGCCATTACTGCAGCTTGATTTCGACGTCCACGCCAGCGGGCAGGTCGAGCTTCATCAGGGCGTCAACGGTCTTGTCCGTCGGGTCCACGATGTCCATCAGACGCTGGTGCGTGCGGATTTCGAGCTGGTCGCGGCTGGTCTTGTTGACGTGCGGCGAGCGCAGGATGTCGAACCGCTTCATGCGCGTCGGCAGAGGCACGGGGCCCTTGACGATGGCGCCGGTACGCTTGGCGGTATCAACGATCTCGGCAGCGGACTGGTCGATCAGCTTGTAGTCAAACGCCTTCAGGCGGATGCGGATTTTTTGCTGGGACATGGCAAGTTCCTTGTTCTGCTTATGAATTAAGCAATGATCTTGGCCACGACGCCCGCGCCCACGGTACGGCCGCCTTCACGGATAGCGAAGCGCAGGCCTTCTTCCATGGCGATGGGGTTGATCAGCTTGACGGTGATCGACACGTTGTC
>NZ_FNQJ01000038.1 GCF_900107605.1 Acidovorax soli
AACTTTTGAAAACTTTCTCTCTCCAGGCCCCAGCCGCTTGCAGCAACCAGATCCACCGAGCGAAGCCTTGAATTATATACCGGGTTTTTACCCAGTCCAACCCAAAACCATCTTCTTTTTTCCTCCGCATCCAGTGCCCTCACGAAGAGGGCGCACGGCAGCGAAGCCATAGACTATAACACAGAAATGAGGCGGAAATTTCCCGCTCACAGCGCACTCAGCAATACCAATCCATCACACCTTCCACTTCTCCAGCAGTTTGTCGGGTCCCAAGGCGTCGTAGCCTTCAAAGGGCTGATGGATCCATGGATTGGTTGGCAGGAACTCCACCGAATAGTCTGGCGTGAAGGTTGACATGCCCTTGGTCCAGATGACCGCACTGCGCAATTCCGAGATGGGGGCATAGTTCGTCTTCAACATGTCCATCACCGCGTGCAACGTGTGGCCAGAATCCGCCAGATCGTCCACCAACAACACACGTCCGGCTATTTCACCTCTGGGTGTAGTGATGAAACGTGCGATATCCAGATGCCCTTGAACCGTGCCCGCTTCAGCCCGGTAAGAACTCGTAGACATGATTGCCAAAGGCTTGTCAAAGATGCGACTCAGGATGTCTCCTGGACGCAAACCACCACGGGCCAGACAGAGGATGGTCTCGAACTCCCATCCAGATTGATGGACCTTGAGCGCCAGCTTCTCGATGAGATTGTGGTACTCGTCATAGCTTACGTAAAGGTGTTTGCCGTCTTCCGTCAACATACTTGCTCCTGAATCAATAGCTGGCAACGCTTTAAATTTAACTATCCAGGGGCTATGCCACGTAGGGATGGCGCATCAGGATGGTGTGGTCACGATCCGGACTGGTAGAGACCATGGCAATTGGCACGCCGGTGACTTCAGCGATACGCTCCAGGTATTGCCGTGCACTCAATGGCAGCTTGGTATAGTCCGTCACGCCAACCGTGGACTCACTCCAGCCTGGCAGCGTCTCATAAACGGGCTGGCAACGCGAAATGTCGTCCGCCCCCATCGGCAGCAGGTCGATCAGCTCGCCGTCAAGTTCATAACCGGTGCACAGCTTCAACTCCGACAGGCCATCCAGTACGTCCAGCTTCGTGATGCAGAGACCCGACAGGCCATTGACCTGTGCGCTGCGCTTGAGCAATGCAGCGTCAAACCATCCGCAACGACGACTGCGCCCAGTCGTTACACCCTTCTCCGCCCCCACCGTGCTCATGTGGTAACCCGGCGTGCCGGGCTTCTCCCAGTCCAGTTCGGTAGGGAAGGGACCGCCTCCCACGCGTGTGCAGTAAGCCTTGGTAATGCCGAGGATGTAATGCAGCATGCCGGGCCCGACACCAGAGCCCGCCGCAGCGTTGCCTGCAACGCAGTTGCTGGAGGTCACATAGGGATAGGTACCATGGTCCACGTCGAGCAAGGTACCCTGCGCACCTTCAAACAGCAGATTTGCGCCCGACTCGTGCGCATTGTTGAGCTCCCGCGAAACGTCCGCCATCATGGGCTTGAGCAACTCGGCATGGCGCATGGCTTCGGCGTAGACTGGATCGAACTGCACTTCACCGTCGCGCATATAGGGCTGAAGAGCATCACCAAAAACGAACTTGCCAGATCCCAGGAAAGTCGCCAGCACGTGGTTATGCAAAGAGAGCAGTTCGCGCAATTTCACAGCAAACCGCTCTGGGTACTTGAGATCCTGGACCCGCAGGGCACGGCGGGCAATCTTGTCCTCATAAGCGGGACCAATTCCCCGGCCCGTAGTGCCAATTTTCTCCGTACCGCCTTGCTCACGGGCGGCCTCTCGGGCAACATCCAGCGCCGCATGAAATGGCAAGATCAGCGGACAGGCCTCACTGATGCGCAAGCGCGAGCGCACCTCGACACCGGCTTTCTCAAGCCCCTCGATTTCCTCGAAAAGCTTGGCAGCAGACAGCACCACCCCGTTGCCGATGTAGCACTTGACTCCAGGCCGCATGATGCCACTGGGGATCAGATGCAACGCAGTCTTCACGCCGTTGATCACCAACGTGTGCCCTGCGTTGTGCCCTCCCTGAAAACGGACAACGCCCTGTGCGCTTTCCGTCAACCAGTCCACCAGCTTTCCTTTACCCTCGTCGCCCCACTGGGTACCGACCACGACCACATTGCGACCTTTGGTTGCTTTCATCTCAAACCCAATTCAATTGTCAATTGCTTCAATAGCTTGCACGACCCATTGACCCGAGGCCAGAACCAGCTCTCGATCGCAATGGAACTCATCAGCTTCGCTTTCGTGCCCCGGCAGCACGCAAACCACGGTTTCACCACGATTGCGCAGCGCCGAAATGGCCGCATGAACATCGCCCGAATCGCCCCAGGGTGCACGAATGGCAGCCTTCAGTGCGCGCGGGGACACCACGCCGACCACCTGCTTGATGTCAAGGCTGAACCCAGCGGCAGGCCGGTTACGCCCAAATACGGCACCCACTTCGTCATAGCGACCACCGCGCACCAGGGCATCGCTGGCTCCGGGAGCATAGATGGCAAAGCGCGCCCCACTGTAATAGGCATAACCCCGCAAATCGGCCAGATCAAAAGTGACACGAACACCCTCGAGACGGGATGCCAACAACTTCAAGTTGGATAGCAGTTCACGCACACCAGGTGTGCGCTTGAGGGCCTGTTCTGCCTCAACCAAAATACTTTCATCGCCATAGAGTTGCAACAACGCCAGCAACCCCTCGCGCGATGCCACGGGAAAATCGCGGGCCAGAAAAGCCAACTCGCCGGCATCCTTGGTGGCCAAGGCTGCGTGAATGGCCTGAAGCAGGTTGCCATCCACCGTCACGCCTGCAAGCAAGCTACGAACGATCCGAACATCGGCAAGATCCACGGTGGTGTCTTGCACATTGGCGACCCGCAAGCAATGCAGCGCCAGCAGCAGCGCCTCAAGGTCTGCCTCCAGCCCGGCATGGCCATAGATTTCTGCACCGAACTGCAGCGGCTCGCGCGTCGCATGGGGACGGTCAGGCCGCGTGTGCACCACCGGGCCGCAGTAGCAGAGTCGGGTGACCCCCTTCCGGTTGAGCAGATGCGCATCGATGCGGGCAACCTGGGGTGTGGTGTCGGCACGCAGCCCCAAGGAGCGGCCTGAGAGCTGATCCACCAACTTGAAAGTCTGCAGACCGAGTGCCTCACCGGTTCCCGTCAGCAGAGACTCCAGGTGCTCCAGCAGCGGCGGCATGACAAGCTCATAGCCATAGCAACGGGCCGTATCAAGCAGCCCGCGACGCAATTCTTCGATGTGCCGCGCTTCGGACGGCAAGACATCGGCAATATGATCCGGCAGGACCCAAGCAGACATGGAAATGGGAAGGCTGTTAAAAACGTGATTCTACCGGCAGCGGTGAAACACACCGAGCGCGGCCATGGTCGCGGGATTGAGGTCCGCAGAATCAGACCAGCAGCATGGCGATGCCAGAAACGATGCACAGCAGTGCAAAAAACCGAATCTGGCCGTCGCGCAGCTGCACCATCTGCGTAAAGACACGGCGCCAGCCGGCAGGTGACACGAACGGCAATAGCCCCTCGATCACCAACACCAACGCCAGCGCGGTCCAGAGACTATCGTTCAATTCCACGTGGCTTGGCCGGTGGCGTTACTTGCGCGCCGGCTGGACTGCAGGGGAAGCAGACCCGCCTCGAAAAGCCTTGAAAAAATCAGATGAGGACGGGTCCAGCACCATGACGTCGCTCTTCTTGCTGAAGCTGGCCTTGTAGGCTTCCAGGCTGCGATAGAACTGGGCAAATTGAGGATCACGGCCAAACGATTCGGCATAGATGCGTGCCGCCTCGGCATCCCCTTCACCCTTGACCTTTTGTGCATCGCGATAAGCATTTGCAATGGTGATCTCGCGCTGACGATCGGCATCGGCACGAATCTTCTCCCCCTCCGCCGCCCCCGTCGAACGCAGCTCATTGGCCACGCGCTTACGCTCTGCCTCCATCCGGCGATAAACGGATTCGGTGATCGCCTCGACGTAGTCCACCCGGGTGATGCGAACATCCACCACATCCACCCCCCACGGTTTGGCGCCGCGGACGGTTTCCAGGACTTCGCGCTTCACATCGGCCATCAGGTTCTCGCGCTTGAGCGACAACAGTTCCTTGACCGTCCGCTTGTTGATTTCCTCCTGAAACGCATTGCGCACCACCCGATTGAGCTGCATGGCCCCCGCGGTCTCATCCAGACCAACGTTGCGGATGTATTCGGTGGGTTCAGAAATTCTCCAGCGCACATACCAGTCAATAACCACACGCTGCTTCTCAGCCGTCAGCATGGGCTCGGTGTCAGTGCTGTCGAGGGTCAACAACCGCTTGTCAATATAGGACACGTTCTGAAAAGGTGGCGGCAACTTGAAGTTCAGCCCCGGTTCCGTGATGACCTCCTTGATCTGCCCCAAGGCATACAAGACGCCAAACTGGCGCTGATCCACGACGAAGAGCATCGAGCTCATCAATGCGAGCACTACCAAGACGGTAGAAGCAATAAATCCAACTCTGTTCACAAGATGCTCCTAGCGGGTTTCGCGGTCACGCGTACGACTGCTGTCACGCGCACGGGAATC
The DNA here is from genome assembly GCF_900107605.1 of Acidovorax soli. GTDB lineage: Bacteria > Pseudomonadota > Gammaproteobacteria > Burkholderiales > Burkholderiaceae_C > Acidovorax > Acidovorax soli. The sequence continues at coordinate 4,626 of NZ_FNQJ01000038.1, forward strand.
GTTCGGCAAACTGCCAGCCGGTGCCGACGGAGGCACCGCCAAGGCCCCGCCAGCGGCGGGAGTCTCGACCGAACCGGATGATTGCGAGACACCCTGCATGATCTTGTCCAACGGCAGATAGAGCAGGTTGGATCCCTGCCGCGACTCCACCAGCACCTTGGTCACGTTGCCGTAAATCTGCTGCATGGACTCCAGATACATGCGGTCGCGCGTAACCTGTGGGGCTTTCTGATATTCCGCCAGAACGGAAGAAAACCGTTGCGCATCGCCCTGTGCCTGGGCCACGATGCGGGCCTTGTATGCAGCCGCCTCTTCCTTCAACCGGGAAGCTGAACCGACTGCACGAGGAACCACATCGTTGGCATAGGCCTCGGCTTCATTTTTCGCCCGCTCCCTTTCCTGTCCGGCCTTCAACACATCATCAAACGAGGCCTGCACCTGCTCTGGCGGACGCACGCCCCCCTGCTGCAGATTGATGCCGACCACCTCCACACCCACCTTGTAACGGTCGAGTATGGTCTGCATCAGCGCGCGCACCCGCGGCGCAATCTGATCGCGCTCTTCGGCCAGGGCGGTATCCATGCGCATCTTGCCCACCACTTCACGCACGGCCGTCTCCGCCGCCTGCACCACCGCATCTGCCGGATTCTTGCTCTCGAAGAGCCAAGCCCTGGCATCGCTCAGGCGGTACTGAACGGCGAACTTGATTTCGACAATGTTTTCATCTTCAGTCAGCATGGCCGACTCACGCAGGCCCGTGCTCTTGATCACATTGTCCCGCCCCACATCGGCAGAGCGAATCTGGGTCACAAAAACCAGTTCGTGGCGTTCAATCGGATAGGGAAGGCGCCAGTTAAAACCCGCCCCCTTGGTGCTTTGGTACTTGCCAAAGCGCGTGATGACTGCCTGCTGGCCTTCCTGGACAATGAAGATGCCGGTTCCCATCCAGATCACAAACACAATGCCGGCGATAAGACCAATGCCCATGCCCGCATTCTTCATATCCGGCTGAAAACCACCACCATTGCCGCCACCAGGGCCCCGAGATCCACCGCTCTTGTTGCCGAACAGCCCACCCAGCTTGCGATTGAGGTCGCGCCACAATTCGTCCAGATCAGGTGGCTGCCCCTTGGATCCAGAGTCGCGCCCACTGCCGCCTCCCGAAGGCTGCACAGGGGGACGCTCGGGCTCAGGACGGTTGCCATCCTCGGCCTTGTCCTCGCCACGCCCCCATCGGGGATCGTTCAAATTGAACATCCCACGGATGCGGTCTGGGAGCATTGCCCAGCGTGGGTTACGGTCTTGAAAATTCATGCGCAAAGTCTCTGGTTCTCTGGTGATATCGATGCAACCGGCATTGTGCCCAATCAGGGTGCCTGGGTCGGGAATTCAGCGAGATCGACTGGGGTCATGTCGGCTTGGACTGCAAGCACGGTCTGGGCCAATTTTTGCCGAAGTACATCAAGACCTTCTCCGCTGCGCGCACTGACAAACAGGCGGTCCACAGGTCGGCCATCCAACTCGTACATATCCTGCAACAAGGCGGGACGCTGCTCCGGCGCAATGGCATCGAGCTTGTTGAATACCAGCAACTGGGCAATGTCGGCAGCGCCAATTTCGCGCAGTACCCGTTGAACTTGATCGATCTGCTCGGGGAAGTTGGGATTGGACGCGTCCACGACATGCAACAGCAAGTCCGCATCCACCGCCTCTTGCAGCGTGGCCTGGAAGGCATCCACCAGTCCGTGTGGCAAGTCGCGAATAAAGCCGACGGTATCTGACAGCGATACGGATCTACCAGCCTCCCCCAGATACAACTGCCGTGTCGTGGTATCCAACGTGGCGAACAGCTGATCGGCGGCATACGCCCTCGCCTTCACCAAGGCATTGAACAAGGTGGATTTTCCGGTGTTGGTGTAACCCACCAAGGAAATATTGAAAGTATCACGCCGCTCTCGCTGGCGTCGCTGCGTCGAGCGCTGGCGCTTCACCTTGACCAGGCGTTCCTTGGTCCGCTTGACCGCGTCGCTGATCATGCGACGATCCAGCTCAATCTGGGTTTCGCCCGGCCCCCCGCGCGCACCAATCCCACCACGCTGACGCTCCAGGTGCGACCAGCGCCGAACCAGTCGAGTGCTCAGGTATTGCAGACGCGCCAATTCCACCTGCAGCTTGCCCTCGTGGCTTCGGGCCCGTTGGGCAAAAATTTCAAGGATCAGCAGCGTCCGGTCGTTGACAGGCAACTCAAGGTGGCGCTCCAGATTGCGCTGCTGTGCGGGACTCAATGCCTGATCAAAGAGCACCTCCACTGCACCATGCATCTGTGCGAGCATGCGGATCTCATCCGCCTTGCCCGAACCGACAAACAGCGCAGCATCGGGCGCCTTGCGCTTGCAGGTCAGCCGTGCAACAGGCTCCAGCCCGGCAGTCTGCGCCAGCAGCCCCAACTCATCAAGGCTGGCATCAAAATGAGGAAGCCCAAAATCGACCCCCACCAGAAGCACTGGAGTACGTGGAGCATTGATCGAATCAGAGGAACTCAAATGAACCGGCCTATCTTCGTGGCTGGTCTTTGTTGACCGGCCGTGCAGCACCGCGCCCAATCAGGCGCCGCTGTTTTCAGCATCCAGGGTGTCTGCTGTTGAAAAATTGACCGCACGTCCCGGCACAATCGTGGAAATGGCGTGCTTGTAGACCATCTGGGTCACCGTGTTGCGCAGCAGCACCACGTACTGGTCAAACGACTCAATTTGCCCCTGCAGCTTGATGCCATTCACCAGATAAATGGAGACTGGCACGTGCTCCTTGCGCAGAGCGTTCAGGAAAGGATCTTGCAGAAGTTGGCCTTTATTGCTCACGATATTCTCCGTGTTCAAGTGTTGTTGTAAACCATCACCTTACCACAGCACGCACTGCGGCAAAGTGGATGCCACAGAATCCCTCTGGCACCCACGTTCTTGACTTAACTGTCGTCTTTGTCAGCGAAGGGGTTGTGAGATGTCTTCATTTCTATGCGCAGCGGTGTTCCCACCAAATCGAATTCCTTGCGGAAACGCCCTTCCAGGAAACGCTTGAAAGCATCCGTCACATGTTCCAGGGAATTCCCGTGGATCACAATCACCGGCGGATTCATGCCCCCCTGGTGTGCGTATCGCATCTTGGGGCGGAACATGCCCGCGCGCTTCGGTGCTTGAAACTGCACCGCCTCCAGCAGCACACGCGTCAGTACCGGCGTAGACATCTTGCAGGTCGCCGCTTTGTGCGCCTGGGCGATAGAAGCCCACAAGGGACCCAAGCCTTGTCGCTTTTTGGCAGAAATGAAATGTATGGCTGCAAACTTCAAGAACGTCAGCCGGGTTTCAATGGACCGCTCAAGCAATTGGCGCTGGTAGTCATCAACGGCATCCCACTTGTTGACGGCCAGAACCACCGCCCGCCCACTCTCAAGGATGTACCCAGCAATATGCGCGTCCTGGTCTGTGACTCCCTGGGTGGCATCCAGCAACAGCAGCACTACATTTGCCGATTCGATCGCCTGCAGGGTCTTGACCACCGAGAACTTCTCGATAGCCTCGAACACTTTCCCCTTGCGACGCAATCCGGCAGTGTCGACCAATTCGAACCGTTGTCCATTGCGCTCAAAAGGCACCGTAATGGCATCGCGCGTGGTGCCCGGCATGTCAAAGGCAACCAGACGCTCTTCACCCAGCCACGTATTGATCAGGGTTGACTTGCCCACGTTGGGGCGGCCGGCCACCGCCAGCTTTATCGTACTTTTATCTAGGTCCTGATCGGTATCGTCAGGCTCCGGCAGATGAAGCGGCTCCAGGGCCAGATCCACCAGCCCACGAATCCCCTGACCATGGGCCGCGGACACCGGGTAAACGTCACCCAGGCCCAATTCGTAGAACTCTGCCAGCTGAACGCCCTGCACCATACCCTCGGCCTTGTTCGCCACCAAAACACACGGTTTGCCAAGCCTGCGAAGATAATTTGCGATATCGTGGTCCTGCGCTGAAACACCCGCGCGTGCGTCCACCACAAAGATCACCACATCGGCTTCCGCCACAGCCTGCTGCGTTTGCTTGGCCATCTCGCGATAGATGCCGCTGGATGCGTCCGGCTCGAACCCCCCGGTGTCGATCACGATGTACTCGTGCTTGCCTTGCTTGCCGTTGCCGTAGTGCCTGTCGCGCGTCAACCCGGCAAAGTCGGCCACGATGGCATCTCTCGACTTTGTGAGGCGATTGAACAACGTGGATTTCCCGACGTTCGGACGCCCCACGAGGGCGATAACTGGCTTCATTGAAAATAACCCATCAATCAGGACGGAAGCCATATATCCCGCCATTGCGGGTGACAGCCACCAAGGTATCCGCAGCAACAACCGGAGCGGCGGCGATGCCGGAGGCATCTGTGGTCAATCGATTCAACGGGCCGCCATCATCGCGAGACAGCAGATGCAAGAGCCCGGCATCATCCCCTACAACAACCGACCGCCCCAAAAGCAGCGGCGCCGTCAGCTTTCGAAACTTGAGCCGATCCGATGTCCAGGCACGCGTGCCATCGGCTCGGCGCCAGGCAAGCACCACACCATTGCTCTCAGTTCCAAAAATGAGTTCACCGTTGCCGTGAATACCCTCTGTTCCCGCCGCAAGCTGCGTCCAAGCCACGATGCCACGCGCCGTATTCACGCACCCCACGGATGCTTGAAATGCGCGCGCGCAGACACTATCGCCGACACGTGAAACACGACCGACCAAGTCCACGAGACGCTCCACATCGTTCGTACCACGGGCACTGGCCAGAGGGGCTTCCCATCGCACACTGCCATTGTCCGGATTGAGGCCCACCAATCGGCCCGACAATCCGACCACCAGCGTATCACCGACCGCCAGGAGCACCCCGGATTGACGCAATACCAAGGGCTCTCCGGGACGGGACTGGGTCCACAAACGCCCCCCCGTCGCAGCATCATAGGCAGCAACCGACCGGTCGGCAGACAACACAAAAATGCGGTTTCCCGCCACCAGCGGAGCAGTAAAGGTTTGTGTCTGCAAAGGCTTGCGCCATAGCTCGCGCCCTGCCTCCATTGAGACCAGCATGTTGCTGCGGGAAACAACGGCAGTCCATTTGCCGTCGCTGCCCACCCCCGCCGACAAGGGTTCACCCAGTGAGGCACGCCAGAGATCCGCCCCCGATCGGGCATCCAGAGCAACCACCACGCCATCCGCCGATGCGACGGTCACTACATGGCCAGCAGCGTGAACATCCAGAGGCAGCCCTGCAACGCTACCGATGCGCGCCGTCCAAACCTGGCGAACGCCCAGAACGGGAACATTGGGGCCAAGATCCGCAGGCACGGGCTTGGAACTGCCACCCCAGAGCGAGCAACCACTCAGCACTGCCCCTGCCAAAAGCACGGATGCCACATGCTTGACACGCAAGATCGACAACGGAGAAAGCGAGGGTAAAACAAATCTCATTTTTTGACCTTGTCGGATGTAACGGCCACGGCGACAGCGTCTTGAGGATGAACTCCCAATGCGTTGAGCTTGACCTCCACCAGGCGGCGGTACTCCACGCGATCGTCAAAAGCCTTGAATGCGCGGCTGTACTCGGCAATGGCTTGCTCCTGCTTTCCCTGCAGCAGCAAGATATCACCCTTGCGATCAGCGACCACCGCATCGAACTCGGCCGGAAATGCTCCCGAGACTTGCTTGAGTGCTCCATCCAGATCCTTCTGATCCATGAGCACGCTGGACAGGCGCAACCTGGCAATCGCCTTGTAGCCATCATCACCGGCATTTTCGACGACCCAGGTTAAAGCGTCCTTCGCCCCCGTAGCGTTGCTGGCATCGAGCATGGATTTGGCAAGCACCAGCCCTGCCTGCGCAGTCTGCGTCGTTCCTGCATATTTAGAGCGTAGATCACCAAGCGCCTGCTCCATGCGAGCCTGGTCGCCGGCGCGGGAAGCCACATCGACTGCATCAAAAAGTGCCGCGGCCTGCGTTGACTGGCGATTCTGCCAATACTGGTAACCATTCCAGGCGGCGAGAGAGCCAAATACCAGCAGCACCAGGGAACTGATCAATGTTCCCCAGGTGTTCCAGAAATGCTTGAGTTGATCAAGTTGTTCTTGTTCTTCGAGATCGAGATGATTGGCCATGAATATGCTTGCTTGAAATTAACTGGAAAATTGCAGGGTGCTGGCCCATTCGGACACACTATCCAGGCAGTGCTCCGTCTGCGCACCACTGCCATCTCGCAATGACTTGCACAAAACCATGCCGCGCGCCAGCTCATCCGATCCAAAAACGAGCGCATGCCGGGCGCCACTGGCGTCTGCCTTCTTGAACTGGGATTTCATGCTTCCCATGCCTTCACCCGACGCAGGGGCACCATGCATCTGTACGCTGACACCGTGCGCCCGCAAGCGCTCCAGCGTCGCAATGGCCACCGGCAAAGCGGCCGCATCCGGAATGACCGCGTAAACATCCGGGGTCACCGGTGGAATGGCGCTGCCCTGTTCCTTAAGAAGTTCCAGCACACGCTCGACCCCAAGGGCCCAGCCAACAGCAGGCGCGGCCTTGCCTCCTATCTGCTCAATAAGATAGTCGTATCGTCCGCCACCACAAATAGTGCCCTGGGAACCCAACTGGTCCGTGACAAACTCAAACACCGTCAGATTGTAGTAATCCATGCCACGCACCAAACGTGGATTGACCCGCCAGGAAACGCCATTCGCATCCAAAATGGCCTTGACCACGTTGAAGTGCTGCAAAGACGCTTCACCGAGAAAATCAATCAACCGCGGTGCCGCTTCCACGATCTGCTGCATCGCCGGGTTCTTGGTGTCCAGAATCCGCAACGGGTTGCTATGCAGTCGCCGTCGTGCCTCGTCATCCAGAGCATCGACATGGCGTTCCAGATAGGCAATCAAAGCGGCCCGGTGGGCCTTGCGTTCGTCCGGTTGGCCCAGACTGTTGATCTCCAGGCGCACATTGTGAAGACCCAGCTCTTTCCATAATGCATTGGCCAACAGAATCAATTCTGCATCCAGTTCCCCACCGGGAAATCCGAGCGCTTCCGCCCCGATCTGATGAAACTGGCGATACCGCCCCCGCTGGGGACGCTCGTGGCGGAACATGGGGCCCATGTAGTACAAACGCTTGCCACCGTCGTACAGCATGGAGTGTTCAGCAACAGCGCGAACGACTCCGGCCGTCGCCTCCGGCCGCAAGGTCAATTGCTCGCCATTCAAGCGGTCCTCAAAGGAATACATTTCCTTTTCGACGATATCGGTGACTTCCCCCAGCCCACGAACGAACAGCGACGTCGGCTCGACAATCGGCGTGCGAATATTGCGATAGGCATACCGCTCCATGAGCGAACGCACCTTGCTCTCCAGCCATTCCCACCGTGCGGAGTCGGGCGGCAAGATGTCGTTCATGCCTTTGACAGCGGTTAGCTTTTCAAGCTTCGACACAGGGGTTCCTTTTTCAGTACGCACTGCGGTATTTTCTTTATGGAGATGGAAGGATAAGAAACAGGGCGCGCCAAGGACCTGCAGGCCAACCGCGCCGGAACCGCGCTCACAAACTACGCGGTCGAAGACACTGCCCCGAACCGCTTCTCGATGTAGTTTTCGACGATCTGGTGGAATTCATTGGCGATGTTGTCGCCACGCAGGGTGAGGGCTTTTTCCCCATCAATGAACACCGGGGCAGCAGGTGCTTCACCGGTACCGGGAAGGCTTATGCCGACATCAGCGTGCTTGCTTTCACCCGGGCCATTCACGATGCACCCCATGACCGCAATCTTCAGATTTTCCACACCGGGATAACGCACGCGCCACACAGGCATCTGCGCGCGAAGGAAATCATCAATCTGTTTGGCAAGATCCTGGAAAGTGGTGCTGGTCGTACGGCCGCAACCAGGGCATGCCGTCACGCTGGGGACGAAAATCCGCAGACCCAGTGACTGCAGGATCTCCGATGCCACCACAACCTCCTGCGTCCGCGCTTCACCCGGTTGGGGGGTGAGCGAGACGCGAATGGTGTCGCCGATGCCCTCCTGCAGCAAGATCGACAACGCGGTGGTAGATGCCACGGTTCCCTTGGTACCCATGCCCGCTTCCGTGAGCCCCAGATGCAGCGCATAGTCGCAACGGCGCGCCAATTCACGGTAAACCGAGATCAGATCCTGAACGCCACTGACCTTGCACGAGAGGATGATCTGATTGCCGTCCAAGCCCATGTCTTCGGCACGACGCGCGGACTCCACGGCTGAAGTGATCAGGGCCTCGTACATCACCTGGCGCGCATCCCATGGTTGGGAGCGACGGCTGTTGGCATCCATCAGGCTTGCCAGAAGTTCCTGGTCAAGACTGCCCCAATTGACACCAATACGAACCGGCTTGCTCCACCGCATTGCCGCTTCGATCATTTGACCGAACTGGCGATCACGCTTGTCTCCCTTGCCGACGTTGCCCGGATTGATGCGGTACTTCGACAATGCCTGGGCACAATCCGGGAAATCTGTCAAAAGCCGATGGCCGTTGTAATGAAAGTCGCCGACCAGGGGAACGCTCTCCCCCATGCGATCCAGTTGTTCCCGGATATAGGGGACCGCTGCCGCAGCCTCCGGCGTGTTGACGGTAATCCGAACAAACTCGGACCCCGCCTGGGCCAGTTCCTTCACCTGGATAGCTGTGCCGATAGCATCCACCGTATCCGTATTGGTCATGGACTGGACGCGCACAGGAGCATCGCCGCCCACTGTGACGACACGAGATCCCCACACCACCCTCGCCTGCCTGGAGCGCCGAAGGGCAGGTGTTGACACGGCGATCGGCGCTGTATTGGTATCCATTGTTTCCACTATCTCACCTCGAAGCGAGCGACATTCTCACGGGACACGGAGCCCAGCTCATAAGGCTTGCCACGCACAAAAACCTCGGTAGCATCCGCTCGTCCGATGACTACCGCCAGAGGCAGCGCACCCGACACAGAAACCAGCTCGTCGGGTGCCAAATTGCGCTGAAATACCACGGCACCTGTCGCATCCCGAACCTGTATCCACGACTCTCTGCGCGCCTTGAAGGCAAGCACACCAGCAGGTGTATCGACAGCAGACGCGGGAACAGCAGATGCTTCAGCGGAAGACATGGCAGGAACAGGTGGTGCTTCCTCCGCCGACTCCTTGGAGTCACCGGCAAAAGCCGTGACCTCCACGCCAGAAGTGGCACTCGCCGGCGCGGAAACTGCAGTGGCTGGGCGCTCCTGCGCCACATCCACCGCAGGTGTGGAAATCACGGCATCTGGCGCTGGTTGCTTGAACAATGCCAGCAGGTCAGCTTCAAGGCTGCGGGGCAAGAAAATCATCAGCGCTGCCCCGATCAGCAGCATGCCCACCGCCCACACCAGCGTTTTCGAGCGTGGAACGACAAACGGCGTAGACGATGATTTGCTTCGGAAGCCCTTGACGGTCGCATTCAGCCCCCCGTCATTGTTGGACAGCCTGGGACTTTCTCCTTGAGGGAGAAGCGCCAGAACCGGCTCAGGGTTGATCTTCAGGGTACGGCAAATGCTGGACGCCAAAGCCCGCACAAATACGATGTCCGGGAGTGCAGAAAAATCATCCGCCTCCAGGGCTTCGAGCTTTCCCACAGGAACCTTCGTGGCTCCCGCCAGAGCAGCAATATGCACTCCGGCAGCTTCCCGGGCCTCCCGCAACAACGCGCCCGCCGTCACCCCTCGCGCATATTGGTCATGCGATTCAGACCCCGACTGCTCGCCCATCAACTCACTCATTGAATGCCCCGCGTTCATACGCGCCCCACTCGCGCGACTCAGGGAACCGCTTGCGCAACTGGTCTGCAAGCTGCCGCGCGGCCACCGTGTCCCCCAAGGCACGCTCCACCTTGATCCCGAGCCACAAAGATTCCGAGTTGGCATATTCGCTGTTGTTCAGGCGCCGAATGTAAAACTGCGCACGACTCAACTCATTGCGTCGCAGCAGCAACGCAGACAGGTGGTACCCCACCACGGGATTTGCAGCATCCAGTTCATAGGCCTTGATCAGGGACTGCTCGGCTTCTGCATACTGTGCTGCACCCACCTGGCACAGTCCTCTGGCCATCAGCGTCTTGCCGCGGGCAGCATATGCAGGGTTGTCCAGCGCACGGACAAACTGCTGATCCGCTTCTGCATATTTTTTCTGCTGGCATAAAAGCCAGCCAAAGTTATGCAACAAATTGGGGTCGCCTGGACGCAATGCCTGCGCCCGGCGAAAGCTTTCTTCCGCCTGGGCGAAATCGTTGAGCCGCAAATAGATAAGACCACGCAGGTTGTAGGCGTCCGCATAGTTGGCATCAGCCGCAAGCGACTGCTTGACCTCGTCCAGGGCCACGGCAGTTTGCCCCATCTCGAAATAATTCGATGCCAGCTCCAGGCGAATTCGTGCACGGCGCCTTGCATCAGGTTCGTCGGACGGTGTCACCAGATCCGCAGTGGAGTCCGAAGCAGAGGCGCCCCCATTGGCCGCACAGCCGCCAAGAGCAAAACAAAAGCCCAGGACACCACAAGCCATCAGCATCCAGTGCCGATATTGCCGCCAGCGACCACCAGTCGATCCCACCATGTAGCGCTTCCTTGATAAGTAGCGACCTAAGTCACCTGTTTGAGCACGATTGTGCGTTGCTTTGCCATACGCTCCACCACACGTGTGCGGTCTTGCACATCGCCTGCCAATTGACCGCAGGCAGCATCGATATCATCCCCGCGCGTCTTGCGCACTGTCGTGACAATGCCCGCTTCGCTCAGCACCTTTGCGAAGATTGCCACCTGTGCCTGGGAAGAACGCTTGAGCCCTGATGCCGGAAATGGATTGAACGGAATCAGATTGAATTTGCAGTGGATCGCCCTGCCAATCGATGGCTTGACCAGTTCAATCAGTTGATGGGCATGCTCGATCTGGTCGTTCACCCCATCCAGCATGCAATATTCAAATGTGATGAAGTCCCTTGGCGCATGCTCGAGATAACGGTGACACGCCTCCAGCAACTCCTGGATCGGGTACTTGCGGTTTATCGGCACCAGATAATCACGCAAGGCATCACTGGGCGCGTGCAAGGACACAGCCAAGGCCACAGGACAGTCCTGCGACAATCGATCCATCATGGGAACGACACCCGAAGTAGACACCGTTACACGCCTGCGCGACAGGCCATAACCATGGTCATCGAGCATGACCCTCAACGCCGGCACAAGGGCCGCATAGTTTTGTAGCGGCTCCCCCATCCCCATCATCACCACATTGGTAATGATGCGGGAAGAAGAGCCAAAGCGGGCGCGCAAGGCGTGCTCGGCAAACCACAACTGCGCAACGATCTCGCCCGTGGTGAGATTGCGGCTGAAGCCTTGATGGCCTGTCGAGCAAAATCGGCACCCTACTGCACAACCGGCCTGCGACGATACGCAGAGTGTTCCCCGATCATCTTCAGGAATGAACACGGATTCGACGGCATTGCCGCCACCCACGTCAAACAACCATTTGACCGTGCCATCAGCCGAAACATGTTCACTGATGACTGGCAGGGCCTGCACATGAGCACAGCCCTTCAACTTGGTCCGCAATGCAACGGCCAGATCGCTCATGCCGTCAAAATCGCTGACGCCCCGCTGGTGAATCCAGCGGAAAAGCTGTGTCGCACGAAAACGCTTTTCCCCGAGCTGACCACAAAAACCGATCAACCCATCCAAGTCAAAATCCAGAAGGTTGGTTGTCATGGCAGCCGCGCCCTCAGTCGGTCGCAACTGTCCCCAGCACTTGATTTCTCCAGCGAGACCAGAACGAGTGTGGGGACAATCATGTCAGCGCGAGTAGACGTTCATGCCGGCGAAGAAGAAGGCGATTTCCACTTGAGCGGTCTCAGGGGCATCGGAACCATGCACGGCATTGGCATCAATGCTGTCTGCAAAATCAGCGCGAATGGTGCCGGCCTCGGCCTTCTTCGGATCCGTTGCACCCATCAATTCGCGATTCTTCAGGATCGCGTTCTCACCTTCCAGCGCCTGAATCATGACGGGGCCGGAGATCATGAAATCCACCAGATCCTTGAAGAAAGGACGTGCCTTGTGCACAGCATAGAACTGCTCAGCTTCCAAGCGGGAGAGGTGGGCCATGCGGGCAGCGACAACCTTGAGGCCGGCGGCTTCAAAGCGGGCATAAATCTGGCCAATGACATTCTTGGCAACTGCGTCGGGCTTGATGATGGAGAGAGTACGTTCGATAGCCATATTGATTTCCTGGTGTGATGTTGCTGTGATTTTTGCCCATAGGGCAAAGCTTTTGATTCTAACCGGGCAAGAAAACGCCGGCAGGTCTAGCGATTGCCTCCGCGACGGGATCCACCACCCATACGGCGCTGATCCTGACGGTGGCGCGACAGACTGTCTACACCAATGTAGCCCACCGATGTTTTCATGGGATCGGGTTGTGCACTCCCGCGCTGGCGATCCGGGTTGCCGCCGCGCACCCCCGGATCATCCGATCGACGAGGCCCCTGGCCGCGCGCCTTGCCCCCTCCGCCACCGGCACCTGCAGAACGCTTGCGAGCATCGCCCACGCGTTGCTGCCCCCCACGTCCGCGCCCCCTGTTGCCGCGCTCTGCGCCGCCAATGCCTTCCTCGCCACCCACTCCTCTGGCTTCTGAGCGTCCCGCCCCGGCAGCCTGCACCAGGGCGCGGATGTCGCTCTCATCGAGTTCCAGCCAGGCCCCCCGCTTAAGCCCACGGGGCAAGACCATTGCTCCATACCGGATTCGGATCAGGCGGCTGACCGCATGGCCCACGGCCTCCAGCATGCGACGCACCTCGCGATTGCGCCCCTCGGAGATGGTGACGCGATACCAGCAGTTGGAACCCTCCCCACCGCCGTCCTCGATCGAGCCAAACGCGGCCATGCCGTCGTCCAGCCGGACACCATCCAGCAATTGCTGTTTTTCTTCGTTGCTCAAGGCACCCAGAACGCGTACGGCATATTCCCGCTCCAATCCGAATCGGGGATGCATCAGCTTGTTGGCCAACTCACCCGAACTCGTGAACAAAAGCAGCCCCTCTGTATTCAGATCCAGTCGACCGACCGACTGCCATTTCCCCTGCTGCAACCGGGGAAGCTTGCGGAACACGGTCGGACGGTTTTGTGGATCATCGTGGGAAACCACCTCCCCGACGGGCTTGTGATACGCGATGACACGCGCCGGCGGAGGATCGATGCGGTAACGAATCGGCTTGCCGTTCACCTTCACCTGATCGCCAAACTGCACGCGCTGACCGATGTGTGCCGGCTCGTTGTTCACCGAAATTCTTCCCTCGAGAATCAACTGCTCCATCTCGAGGCGAGAACCCAACCCTGCCTGTGCCAGCACCTTGTGAAGCTTGGGTGTTTCTGCCTGGGGCAATAAAACGCGCTTGGGGGCCACGTCCTCGCTGTTGACCTCGTCGGCATCGAAACGCCCGGAAATGACGTCTTCGAACTGGTAGCCACCCGCCGCAGAGGGGGGGGATCGCTTGCCGCGCCCAGCGCCTCCCGCGTGGCGCGGATTTGCCGGGGGCCTGGTGCCGGTCTCGCTGTGATCTTCCATCACTGGCGATTCCGCAACCTGAAACGCCACTTCCGCGCTCTTCAGCGGGACCGACAACACCGCAGCAGGCTCCGGTTCCACCGATTCTTTGGCGAGCGCAGCATGGGCCGCCACTGCCTCGACGGCACCATCCGCTGGCACCGCTTTCTTGCGAGAGGTTTTTCGTGCCGCAGATTTTTTCTGCAGCATTGCCGCCTCGGAATTCTCCGTCTCATGCGGCATGTTCTGTACATCGGAAGTGGAATCGTTCATAAATTATTTCCCGAGACACCCCCGGGGGCATCCTCTTGTTCATCGTGGAGATTGGTCTCCACACTTGGCCTGGCCTGCATCTCCTGCAACGCTTCCTGGCGCTCCAGCCCCGGCAACTGATCGCTCACCGACGAAAAAACCTCGGGGATGCCGCCTCCATCCATCTCCAAAGCTCCCTGCAGGCTGGCTGCCGAGGCCATTGCCTCCAGTACCGAGGCACTGCCGGTGGGATCATCCAGTACAGGCAACTGATCCAGTGACTGCAAGCCCAGATCATCCAAAAACTGGCGCGTGGTCGCAAACAACGCAGGCCGGCCCACTGTTTCGCGGTGGCCAATGACCTCCACCCAACCCCGGTCCTCCAGCTGCTTGACGATCAGGCTGTTGACGGTGACCCCCCGAATGTCCTCAATATCCCCACGCGTCACAGGCTGACGGTACGCGATGATGGCCAGTGTCTCCAGCGTGGCACGCGAATAGCGCGGAGGTTTTTCCGGATGCAGCTTGTCCAGGTATTCACGCATCTCGGGACGGCTTTGAAATCGCCACCCGGAGGCCACCTGCACCAGTTCAACGCCCCGCAATGCCCAGTCCTGCTGGAGTTCCTGCAACAGGACTTTCAGCGTGTCCGCCCCCAGTGCATCATCAAAAAGTACACGCAGCTCCCGTACCGCCATGGGCTGCGCAGCGCAGATCAGGGCGGTTTCGAGGACCCGTTTGGCATCCACCGTATTCATGGTTCAGCGATTCCGGGAAAAATTGGGCCACACAGCGTTTGCAGGCACTACACCAACTGCAGGAGTCGATCCATGGTGCACCAGAAAGACACTCTGGAACAAAGCACCGCGCGGCGGGAAACCGCCTTCGGGCGAATGCGGTCGGGCAGACCGTCAGGGCGGATTGTAGCCCAGCCCCCACTGGGACAGCGCCTGCTCCATATCGGGCGGCAACGGCGCCTGGAACTCAAGCACAAGGCCTGAGACCGGATGCTGGAAACACAGCCGGTAAGCGTGCAGTGCCTGACGCTCCAGCCCCGCAGCGGGAGCCCCACCATAAAGAACGTCCGCCACCAGGGGGTGCCCTATGGATGCCATGTGCACCCGAATCTGATGCGTGCGTCCCGTATGCAAGGTGCACTCCACCCAGCAACCCATGTCGTTGCCCGCAAGCCATCGCACATCGGTGCGCGCGGGTTTGCCGGCATGGCTGTCCAGATTGACCACGGCCATGCGCAAACGGTTGCGTGGGTCACGCCCTATGGCGGCCTGCACCGTGCGGTTGCGAGGCCCCGTCCAGGGCCGGTGCGCCAGCGCAAGGTACTGCCGGTGCACGGTGCGCTGCGCAATCATGCGCACAAGTGTGTCCATCGTTGCCCGATCCCGGGCAACCACCATCAGGCCACTGGTGTCCTTGTCCAGCCGGTGCACGATGCCAGCGCGGGGCACCAGATGCGCCTTTTCGTCGCGTGCCAGCAACCCGTTCAGCAAAGTTCCACCCCAGTTGCCCGGGGCGGGGTGAACCACCAGGCCCGCCGGCTTGTTGATCACGAGCAGATGTTCGTCCTCATAAACCACGTCGATAGGTAGCGATTGCGGGCGAAACGCCTGGCTCTGCAGCGTCGGGCGCAGCTCGATCACGAGCGGATCGCCCGCCTTCACCCGCGCAGCAGCCTTGGTCGCCGTATGACCACTCAGGGAAACAAGCCCCTGCGACAGAAGCTGCTGGAGATAGCTGCGGGAAAATTCGGGCACGAGCTCGACCAGCGCACGGTCCAGGCGTGCGCCATGCTGGGCGACGCCCACCTCCAGATGGCGCAGTTCGGATTCGGCCTCGGCAAGGCCACTGAATTCGTCCGAGAAGCCTGCGTCCTCCGCACTCTCTGGCAACCCATCTCCCTGTGCGGTCACCAACGCCGGTTTTTTGTTCGATCCCCCCTTGTGGAGCGCATCAGACACAGCAGACAAGCTCAGCGCGCCGGCAGGTAGCGGACAGGGTCCACGGGTTTGCCCTGGCGGCGAATCTCGAAATGAAGCTTCACGCGATCAGCATCCGTGCTGCCCATCTCCGCGATTTTCTGCCCGCGCCGCACGGTCTGGTCTTCCTTGACCAGCAACGCCTGGTTGTGTGCATAGGCCGTCAGGAAGGTGTTGTTGTGCTTCAGGATGACGAGATTGCCGTACCCCCGCAAACCGGCGCCCGCATAGACCACCCGCCCGTCGGCTGCGGCGAGAACCGGGTCACCGGCTTTGCCTGCAATATCGAAGCCCTTGTTACGGGCCTCATCAAACCCCGCCAGCAGGGAGCCAGAGGCCGGCCAGATGAAAGGAACATCATCCTCCGACGAGGCGGCTGCATGCGCAGGCGCAGGGACGGGTGCTGGCACGGGCGCTGCAGTGCTGGCGGCCGGCCTGGGCGCACTGGCGGCCGAAGAAGGGGTGACAGCTGCGGAGGCAACAGGACGCGTCACCACGCCCGTCTCTGCGACGGCAGCCGAGGGCGGCACGACGCGCAGCACCTGCCCCACTTCGATCAGATTGGCATTGTCCAGGTTGTTCCAGCGTGCAATGTCTTTCCAGCCCTGACCATTTTCAAGGCCGATGCGAATCAGCGTATCCCCTGCCTTGACAGTGTAATAACCCGGTTTTCCAGCGTTCTCGGCGCCCGGCAAGGGCTTGGCGGATGCAACAACCACCCCGGGAGAGGAGGATGCCGAAGACGCTCCACGGTCCTCCACAGGAGCCTTCGTCATCCGGGTTCCGCAGCCGACAAGCACCAGCGCCGTCAACACGGCGGAAACACCAACGACATGACTACGCGATACCAACATAAGCATTCCCTTCAGGCAATCCCCGATTTTAGGGGGACAAAATGAACCGGCTCGAGAACGCTTTGTTTCAATCCGTGCGCGGTTTTGTCGATCACAAGCAACACTTGCTGGCCACCGGCAAGCGCCATGGGCGCAACGAGGCGCCCTCCCACGGCCAACTGGTCGCACCAGGCCTGCGGCACTGCCTCGCCACCGGCCGCCGCAATGATGGCCGCATAGGGCGCACCCTTGGCATAACCCTGCATGCCATCGCCAAACAGCAAATGCACGTTGGCCAGCCGCAGGTGGCGCAGGTTGTCACGGGCCTTTTCGTGCAGGCCGCGCAGCCGCTCGACCGAATACACCTCGCGTGCAACATGGCTGAGCACCGCGGCCTGGTAACCGCAACCGGTGCCAATTTCCAGCACCCGACCCAGCCCGCCAGCGCGCGCGCCGTCGGCCCCCAAAAGCAGCTCGCACATGCGTCCCACCACGCTCGGCTTGGAGATGGTCTGGGCCAGGCCAATGGGCAGACTGGTGTCTTCGTACGCCTGGTTCACCAGCGCACTGTCGACAAAGCGGTGCCGCTCCACAGTGGACATGGCCTGAAGCACCACCGGCGAGGAAATACCGCCTGCAGCAAGCTTTTGCACCATGCGGGCGCGCACCGCTGCCGAGTCCAACCCGACCCCCTGGGGCGCTGCGGGGGCACTGGCGCGCATCGGCATGGGTGCGACTCTGGAGGGAGCCCCCCCCGAACCATCCAGGCGCGCAGGAAAACCGGGCCTGCGCTGCATCACCATTGCGGGGCCGCTGGTCCAGCAGCCACCAGGCGGGACGCGGTTTGCGCCCAATAGCCAAGATTGTCATGGTCCGTCAGGTCCACTTTCAAGGGAGTGACCGACACATGCCCCTGGGCCGTGGCGTGAAAATCGGTACCCTCGGCGTCGTCCTTGGCCGCGCCAGCCCCGCCAATCCAGTACATCACCTCCCCGCGCGGGCTTTCCTGCACGATCACGCGCTCGGCCGCATGGCGGCGCCCCAGTCGGCACAGCTTCAGGGGGCGCAACGCCTGCAGCGGCATGTTCGGGATATTGATATTGAGCAGCCAGGGCGCTTCGGCCACCAGGTTCTGCGCCACCATCTGCGCAACGATTTCGCGGGTTTTGTGCGCCGCCGCCTCGATCTCGCCCCAGCCCTTGTCCACCTGCGAAATCGCCATGGCCGGAATGCCGAAAAGATACCCCTCCATGGCAGCACCGACCGTGCCCGAGTAGACGGTGTCGTCACCCATGTTGGCGCCGTTGTTGATGCCGGACACCACCAGATCGGGGCGGTAGCCGAGCAGCCCCGTGAGGGCGATGTGCACGCAGTCGGCCGGCGTGCCATTGACGTAGCGAAAGCCGTTGGCTGCCTGGTGCACATACAGCGGCGAATGCAGGGTCAGGGCGTTCGACTTGGCGCTGTTGTTGTGCTCGGGCGCCACCACCTCGACGTCTGCGATGGTCTTGAGCGCGTCATACAAGGCCACGATGCCCGGTGCCTGGTAGCCGTCGTCGTTGGATAGGAGAATCTTCATGGTCACTGTGCGGGGTTGCAACGGATTGTAGGTGGCACCCAGCCAGGATGCGCCCGTCGCTCGTGGGACATCGCACGCCCTTGGGCCACCCCTATCATGCAGGCCACCATTGACAGGAGACATCCCATGCACGCTTGGCTTTGCACCAACCCCACCGGCGTTGACGCGCTCGCCTGGACCGAACTGCCCACGCCCACGCCCCAAGCAGGCGAGGTGCTCATCGAGATCAAGGCGGCCAGCCTGAACTTTCCCGATCTGCTGATCGTGCAGAACAAATACCAGATGAAGCCGCCTCTGCCCTTCGTGCCGGGCTCCGAATACGCGGGCGTGGTGCAGGCGGTGGGCGAAGGCGTCACGCACTTGAAAGTCGGCCAGAACGTGGCCTGCCTCTCGGGAACGGGCGGCTTTGGCACGCACACCATCGCTCCGGCGACCCTGTGCATGCCCCTGCCAGAGGGTTTCTCGTATGTGGATGCCGCCGCCTTCATCATGATCTACGCGACCTCGCACCATGCGCTGGTGGACCGGGCCCAGCTCAAGGCCGGCGAGACGGTGCTGGTGTTGGGCGCCGCAGGCGGTGTGGGCACCGCCGCCATCCAGATCGCCAAGGCCATGGGCGCACGCGTGATCGCGGCGGCCTCCAGCGCCGAAAAATGTGCGCTGTGCACGTCCATCGGCGCCGACGCCACCATCAACTACAGCCAGGAAAACCTGCGCGACGCGATCAAGGCCCTGACCGGCGGCAAGGGGCCGGACGTAATCTACGACCCCGTGGGCGGTGATTTCGCCGAGCCGGCCTTCCGCTCCATCGCGTGGCGCGGCCGCTACCTGGTGGTGGGCTTTGCCTCGGGCCCCATTCCGGCGCTGCCGTTCAACCTGGCGCTGCTCAAGGGCGCCTCCATCGTGGGGGTGTTCTGGGGCGACTTTGCCAGGCGCGAGCCCCAGGCCAATGCCGCCATGATGGTCAAGCTGGCCCAGTGGTACGGCCAGGGCAAGATCAAGCCCGTGATCGACCGCACCATGCCCATGGCCGAGCTGCCCGCAGCCTACGCCCACATGGGCTCGCGCGGCGTGATGGGCAAACTGGTCATGGTCAACTGATGAATCACCAGACCAGGGGACTGCACGAAAAATTGCCGGCATCCGCCACCCGGCCTTTCCGGAAGGGCCGCTGCAGCACATTCTGATTCAGCGCCTGCTGGCCCCGCTAGGCCAGAGCGAAACCAGCACCGCGGCCCTCCAGCGCGCCAACAAGAGCATGTACCTGGCCAAGCGCTCGGGCAAGAACCGCGTCATGGCCGCCTGAACCCGCCCCACACCACCCACCCGCTGCCATGACACCCCTGCAACGCCGCGCCTTCCTGCAGTACGCCAGCGGGGCCGCCGCCGCCGGCACCCTGCCCCGCTGGGCCTGGAGCAACAGCCCGGTGCAGCACGACCCCTTTGCGCTGGGCGTGGCCAGCGGCGATCCCACATCGGAGGGCGTGGTGCTCTGGACGCGGCTGCAGCCCACGCCAGACCACCCATTCACTGCGCAGCTCACCGTGCACTGGGAACTGGCCGACGACCCGGCCTTTCGGCACATCGTGCAACGCGGCCAGGCCACGGCGCTGCCGGCCCTGGGCCACAGCGTGCATGTGGAGGTGACCGGCCTCGCCCCGGCGCGCTGGTACCACTACCGCTTCATGCTGGGCGATGCCGTCAGCGCCTCGGGCCGAACCCGCACCGCGCCCGCGGCCGACGCCCTGGACGCCCATCTGCGCATCGCCTTTGCGTCGTGCCAGCGCTGGGAACACGGCCACTACGCCGCCTGGCGCCACCTGTGCGCCGACCAGCCCGACCTGGTGCTGTTCCTGGGCGACTACATCTACGAATACGCGACGCCCCCCATCACGACAGGGCTGGCCCGCGTGCACGCGCTGCGGTACGCCAGCACCCTGGCCGACTTCCGCGACCGCTACGCACTGCACAAGAGCGACCCCGCCCTGCAGGCGGCCCATGCCGCGTGCCCCTGGGCCGTCACCTGGGACGACCACGAGGTGCAGAACGACTACGCCAGCGCCCAAGGCAAGGGCAGCCAGGGCGACCCGGCAGCCTTCCTGGCCCTGCGCAGCGCGGCCTGGCAGGCCTTCTACGAAAACATGCCGCTGCGCGCCGCCAGCCTGGCGTCGCCCGACTTCGGCACGCTGCAGGTGTACCGGCGCCTGCGCTGGGGCCGGCTGGCGAACGTGCATCTGCTCGACACCCGCCAGCACCGCTCCTGGCAGGCCTGCCGGGCGACTGACACGGGCGGTGCTGCTGCCGTGCGCCCCCAGGACTGCGCAGCCCTGGCCGACCCGCAGCGCAGCCTGCTGGGCGCCACCCAGGAGCAGTGGCTGGATGCAGGCCTGGCCGCCGACGCCCGGCACGACCGCACCCGCTGGAGCGTGATGGCCCAGCAAACCCTGTTCTCGCCCCGCCGCTACCCCTCGGGCGTCGTTTCCACCGACAGCTGGGACGGCTACCCCGGCGCCCGCGCGCGCCTGTTGCAGTCGCTGGCCCGCCACGCGCCACGCAACAGCGTGCTGCTGGGGGGCGACATCCACCAGAACTACGTCTGCAAGGTCCAGTCCGAGGCGGCGGGCGGCCAGCCATCCAGCCCGGAGGTGATCGCCAGCGAGTTCTGCGGCACCTCGATCAGCTCGCGCGCGGGCACCACGCAGGACAAGGTCGATGCCATTGCCCGCCACAACCCGCATGTGCTGCTGGCGCGCAGCGACCAGCGCGGCTACGGCCTGGCCGACATCACCCCGCAGCGCTGGACCACCACCCTGCGCGTGGTGGACGACCCGCTGCGCGCCGACAGCGGCGCATCCACGCAGGCACGCTTTGTGGTGGAAGACGGGCGGGCGGGGCCAGTGCCAGCCTGAACCACGGCGCTCATTAATTAATAGCTTCTTGCGCAACCCTATCAGGAGCCGCAAGCCAAAAACACTCATCATCTGCGCGTCTGTTCCGTAATGTAATAACGGCGCCGGCCGGCGCGGCAGCCCGGTACCATGGGTTTTCCGCCCACCCAAGGAGATCCCAGGATGCCCAAGCCCCCCGCCCTCCGCCTCGTGCTGATTGCCGCCGCTGCCGTGCTGGCCGCTTGCAGCAGCGCTCCTCCGCTGGCCTACACCGTTCCGGACCAGCCCGAAGGCTCGTCGGGCTACACCGACAAACCGGGCTGGGCCGCCGAGAAGTTCGCCGTGGCTGCCGCCAACCCGCTGGCTACCGACGCGGGCTACCAGGTGCTCAAGGCTGGTGGTTCGGCCATCGACGCGGCCATTGCCGTGCAGATGGTGCTGACGCTGGTCGAGCCCCAGTCGAGCGGCATTGGCGGTGGCGCCTTCCTGCTGCACGCCGCAGGCGCCCGGGTCGAAGCCTATGACGGGCGCGAAACCGCACCGGCGGCGGCCACCGACAAGCTCTTCCTCGGTGTGGACGGCAAACCCCTGCCCTTCAACGATGCCGTGGTGGGCGGGCGCTCGGTGGGCGTGCCGGGCACGGTGCGCATGCTGGAGCTGGCCCACAAGGAACATGGCAAGCTGGCCTGGGCCCAGCTGTTCCAGCCCGCCATCCAGCTGGCCGAGGGCGGCTTCAAGGTCAGCGCGCGGCTCAACGCGCTGCTGGCCAACGACAAGTTCCTGGCGCAAGACCCCGTGGCCGCCGCCTATTTCTACGACGCCGCAGGCAAGCCCTGGCCCGTGGGCCATGTGCTGAAGAACCCCGAGCTGGCCGCCGTGCTGCGGGCCATTGCACGGCAGGGTTCCAAGGCCCTGCATGAGGGCGACGTGGCCCAGGCCATCGTGGCCAAGGTGCGCAAGCATCCCACCAACCCGGGCCCGCTCAGCCTGGCCGACCTGGCCGGCTACCAGCCCAAGAAGCGCGAAGCCCTGTGCACCAGTTACCAGGTCGCGCCCCACGACTACCGCGTGTGCGGTTTTCCGCCACCAAGCTCGGGGGCCATCGCCATCGGCCAGATCCTGGGCATCCTCAGGAACACCGACGCGGCCGCGCTGCCCCTGCAAGAGGGCCTGCGCGGCCCGGCGCCCGGTGCCGACTGGCTGCACCTGTACACCGAAGCAGCGCGCCTGGCCTTCGCCGACCGCGCGCAATACGTGGCCGACCCCGATTTCGTGCAACCCCCCGGCGGCAGCTGGATGAGCCTGCTGGAGCCCGGCTACCTGGCCCAACGCGCCAAACGCATTGGCACGCAGAGCATGAAGGTGGCACAGCCCGGCACCCCGGGCAGCGTGCGCACCAGCCATGCCCCCATGCCCGACCAGCCTGAATACGGCACCAGCCACATCAGCATCGTCGACGCCTTCGGCAACGCCGTGGCCATGACCACCACCATCGAGGACCAGTTCGGTTCGCGCCAGATGGTCACGACCAACGCCGCGCGCCCTGGCGGCTTTCTGCTCAACAACGAGCTCACCGACTTCAGCTTTGCCCCCACCGATGCGCAGGGCCAGCCCATTGCCAATCGCGTGCAGCCGGGCAAGCGCCCGCGCTCGTCCATGGCGCCCACGCTGGTGTTCGACAAGGCCAGCGGCGAACTGCTGATGAGCGGCGGCAGCCCCGGCGGCGCGGCCATCATCCACTACACGGCCAAGACGCTGTATGGCGTGCTCAACTGGGGGTTGATGCCCCAGCAGGCCATCAACCTGCCCAACTTCGGTTCGTTCAACGGCCCCAGCCTGCTGGAGGAAAACCGCTTCCCGCCCGCCACCGTGGAGGCCCTGCGCGCCCGCGGCGCCGAGGTGCGCGAGATGAACATGACCAGCGGCCTGCAGGCCATCACGCGCGGCCAGGTGCATGGCAAGAAGATGTGGCTGGGCGGTGCCGACCCACGGCGCGAAGGCGTGATGATGGGCGACTGACAGCAATCAGCATTCAAAGAGGCTCTAGCGCTTACCCATAAGCGCAAGATGCTACTCAAAACATAGCAAAAAAAATCCGTAGACAACCGCCACGACCATGGCTGGCTGCCTCCACCACCCTGCCCATGCCCCACACCACCGTCCCCGCCACCCAGCACATTGCCTTTGCCGAACTGCAAGACCTGCTCACCCAGATCTTTCTGCGCCACGGTACCTCGCCCGAAGTGGCGGCGATCCTGGCGGCCAACTGCGCCAGCGCGCAGCGCGACGGCGCCGCCAGCCACGGCATCTTCCGCATCCCCGGCTACCTGTCCACGCTGGCCAGCGGCTGGGTCAACGGGCGGGCCGTGCCGCAGGTGCAAGACGTGGCGCCCGGCTATGTGGCGGTCGATGCCGGCAACGGCTTCGCCCAGCCGGCCCTGCAGGCCGCGCGCAGCCTGCTGATCGAGAAGGCGCGCCACAACGGCATTGCGCTGCTGGCCATCCGCAACTCGCACCACTTCGCCGCGCTCTGGCCCGATGTGGAGCCGTTTGCACGCGAAGGGCTGGTGGCGCTGGCCTTTGTCAACAGCATGGCCTGCGTGGTGCCCACGGGCGGGCACAAGGCCTTGTTCGGCACCAACCCCATCGCCTTCGCCGCGCCGCGCGCGGGGGACAACCCGCTGGTGTTTGACCTGGCCACCAGCGCCATCGCCCACGGCGACGTGCAGATCGCCGCGCGCGCAGGCCACCGCTTGCCCGAGGGCTATGGCGTGGACCGCCATGGCCAGCCCACGCGCGACCCTGCCGCCGTCCTCGATGGCGGCGCGCTGCTGCCGTTTGGCGGTTACAAGGGATCGGCCCTGGCGATGATGGTCGAGCTGCTGGCCGCGGCGCTCACGGGCGGCAACTTCTCGTTCGGCTTCGACTGGTCGCAGCATCCCGGCGCCAAGACGCCCTGGACGGGCGAGCTGCTGATCGTGATCGACCCATCGAAGGGCGCCGGCCACTCTTTCACGCAGCGCACCGAAATCCTGGTGCGGCACATGCGCGCCGCCGGCCAGGACCGCCAGCCCGGCGACCGCCGCTACCAGCAGCGTGCGCAATCCGATCGCCATGGCATTGCGATCGGCTGCGAGGAACTGGCCCGGCTGCGCGGCCTGGCAGCGGCGCCGCTGCCGCCGGCCGGTTAAGAATTTATCCGTAAATAATGTTGACTGGCAGCTCGATCTTGCGCAGGGCGATGATGGTCGCTGCGAGGTGGTTAAGCGCCAAGAAGGTGTGTTCGAGCTTTTCGTAGCGCACCAATAGTTTCCTGAATCGGTTGAACCAGCCATGACAGGCCTCGACCACCCAGCGACGGGCCTTCTTCTTCGGGTCTCGCTTCTTCTGCGCCGCTTCGCTCTTGCGGCTGACCACATGCGGGATATAGCCATGGGCAAGGATCACGGCCATGGCGCCTTTGCCCCGATAGCCCGCATCGGCGCACAGATGTTTGGATCGACG
>NZ_FNQJ01000001.1 GCF_900107605.1 Acidovorax soli
TTTTGCAGCAGGATCGACAAAATAAAAAGGGAACGTGAAACACGTTCCCTTTTTACTGCCAATCAGATCAAGCCAAGCTTAACTGACTGGCATTGGCCATCGGCCCCCTTGTTTTATGGCGGTGTGGCGCACGCGGTCGCACGCCGCCATCTCCCGCCCTTGGCCATTCAAAAGCGCTGGATTCCGAGCCCCTCCAGGCTGATATCCGGGCTGCGCTGGCCGATCAGGTCTGCCACGGCGCGGGCGCAGCCGCTGGCCAGTGCCCATCCGCCCGCGCCATGGCCGGTGTTGAGCCACAGGCCCGGCACGCCGCTGGCACCCACCACGGGCGCGCCGTCGGGCAGCGTGGGGCGTGCGCCGCGCCATATCTGAAGCCCGGATGAGAGCAGGGCGCCACCGGGGAACCAGTCGTTCAGGGTCCGGTAGAGCTGCTGCAGCGTGGGGGCGTGGTGTGCGGCATCCGGCGCGCCCAGTTCGGCGCCACCCGCGATGCGCACACGCTGGCCCAGCCGCGTGATGCTGATCTGCAACTGACTGTCCACCACGCTGGCCACCGGCGCATGCAGGGTCTCGCGCAGCGGGGCACTGACGGAATAGCCATGCACTGCCGCCATCGGCAGGCGCGGGCCCAGGGGGCGCAGCAGGGCGGCCGATGCCATGCCGGCGCACAGCACCACGGCATCGAAGGACCGCGTGCCGCTTTCGCCCTGCACCTGCACGCCCAGGGGCTGGGAAGTCAGCCGGGCCACGCGGGTGCCAAACGCAAAATGCACTCCGCCGGCCTGGGTGCCCTGGCGCAGCAGTTGGGCGAAGAGTCGGCAGTTGCCGGCCTTGGCGTCGGGCAGGTGCAGCGCCCCCGCCAGCGGGGTTTCGGGGCACAGGCCGGGCTCGATCTGGCGTGCGGCGTCGGCATCGATCTCGCGCAGCGCAATCCCGGCGTCGCGCAGAACCTGCAGGGTGGGTTGCCAGCGGGCCTGTTCCTGCGCGGTGCGCAGCAGGATGAGGCGCCCCTGGCTGCTTTCAAAATCCAGCTCGTGTTGCACGGCGATGTGCTGCAGGCGCCGCTGGCTGTAGCGTGCCAGGCTTTCCAGTGTCGACAGCTGTGCGGCCGATGCGCCGCGCCGCGCTGCGCGCCGCCAGCGCCACAGCCATGCCAGGTCTGTGCCTTTGAAGCCTTCGGCCAGCCGCAGCGTGGCGCGGCGGCCCAGGAGCTTCAGAGGCGTGCCCAGGCCGGGTGTGCCCCAGGGTGTGAGCAGGTGCGGCGCCAGCAGGCCGGCGTTGGCAAAGCTGGCCTCCTCGGCGGCGGCGTTGCGTTGTTCGAAGACGGTGACCTCGTGGCCGTCATGGGCCAGCTCGTATGCGGTGGACACGCCGACAATGCCGGCGCCCACGATGGCGATTTTCATGAATTTGAATGTTTTTTCTCTAGCGCTTGATGGTAAAGCGCTGACAGCTATTATTTTTGTAGTATCTGCTCGATCTGCAGGCCCACGTTGAGTACCGCGTCGTCGTGCAAGGCAGCGTGCCAGACCATCAGCCCGACCGGGAGTTCCCCGGCCACATGGCAGGGCAGCGACAGCGCACAGCCATCGAGCATGTTCACCACGCTGGTGTTGCGCAGCAGCAGGGCGTTGATGCGGAAGAACTCGGCATCGTGCTTGGCGCCGGGCGCCACCTCGGCGATGGGGGGCGCCACCATCGGCACCGTGGGCGAGAGCAGGGCGTCGTAGGGGGCCAGTGCGGCTTCCATGCGGGCTATCCAGTTCTGGCGGGCCTGCAGCAGATCGATGTAGTCTGCGGCCGCCATGGTGGCGCCACGCTCGATGCGGCTGCGCACCCGTGGATCGTATTGCGCCGCCTGCCGTGCCAGCAGGCGGCGGTGCCAGGCATGGCTTTCTGCCGCCGACAGGCTGCCGCCCGCCTGCATGGGCCCAAGTTCGGCCGTCAGCGGCAGGTCGATTTCTTCAATGTGGGCGCCCGCTTGGCGCAAGGTATCCAGCGTGCGGCCGAATGCCCGCGCCACTGTGGCATCCAGGTTGTCGAGGAAGGTGGTGGATGGCACGGCCAGACGCCACCAACGCAGGGGAGCGGGGCTGCGCGTGACGCGTCGCGCGGCCAGTACCTCGTGCACCACGATGGCATCGCGCACGCTGCGCGTCATGGCGCAGGCCGTATCCAGCGTGGTGGCCAATGGAATGGCGCCCGCCGTGGGAACCAGCCGGGCCGTGTTCTTGAAGCCCACGATGCCGTTGAGCGCCGCGGGAATGCGGATGGAGCCGCCTGTGTCCGAGCCCAGGCCCACAAAGGCCGCGCCAGTAGCCACCGATACGGCCGCGCCCGAGGATGAGCCTCCGGGAATTCTCGGCGCCCCCGGCAACGCGCCAAAGCGCCCATCCCATGCTGCAGGCGTGCCGAAGTGCGGATTCACGCCGACACCCGAGAAGGCAAATTCCACCATGTTCGTGCGGCCGATGACCGTGCCGCCGGCGGAGCGCAGGCGGGCGACGGCGGGGCAATCGTGCGGCGCCGGCGCCGCGTCGGCCAGGGCCGTGGAGCCGGCGGTGGTGGGTTGGCCAGCGATGTCAAACAGGTCCTTGACCGACACGGAAAGCCCGGCCAGCGGCAGCCGGAGGGGATCGCCTTGCACCACGATGGTGCGCACCGCCTCCGGCATCAGGCGCAAGAAGGCATGGCCGCAGGCGGCAGACTGCGCCGCATCCAGGCACTGCTCCAGTTCCGCGGTGGCGGTGTGGGTGCCGTCCTGCAGGCGTTGGCGGGTGGAGGTGAGGTCAATAAGCATGGCTGTGCTAGAATCTTTGGGTTTTGCTGAGAGCCGCGGCGCGTGCAATGCCTTCGGTGGTGTATGCGCTGCGAAGGCGGCAAAACCAATCGCAAACCAGCCCTGTCAAGGTGTTGCGTCTTCGTGCAGATGCACGGCGGCGCAAGTATTGGGGCTGGATTTTAGACCCAACCTTTGGAGTATTTTTATGTCCGTTACCATGCGCGAAATGCTGGAAGCCGGTGTCCACTTCGGTCACCAGACCCGCTTCTGGAACCCCAAGATGGCCCCCTACATCTTCGGCCATCGCAACAAGATTCACATCATCAACCTGGAAAAGTCGCTGCCACTGTTCCAGGAAGCCCAGAAGTTCGCCAAGCAGCTGGCTGCCAACCGCGGCACGATCCTGATGGTCGGCACGAAGCGCCAGGCCCGTGAAATCCTGGCCACCGAAGCACAGCGCGCTGGCGTGCCTTTTGTGGACCAGCGCTGGCTGGGCGGCATGCTGACCAACTTCAAGACCGTCAAGACCTCGATCAAGCGCCTGAAGGACATGAAGGCCCAGCTCGAAACCGGCCTCGACAGCCTGAGCAAGAAAGAGCAGCTGACGTTCAGCCGCGAAATCGCCAAGCTTGAAAAGGACATCGGCGGCATCCAGGACATGGCAGCCCTGCCCGACGCGATCTTCATCATCGACGTGGGTTTCCACAAGATCGCCGTGGCCGAAGCCAAGAAGCTGGGCATCCCGCTGATCGGCGTGGTGGATACCAACCACTCGCCCGAAGGCATCGACTACGTGATCCCCGGCAACGACGACTCGGCCAAGGCTGTGACGCTGTACGCCCGTGGCATCGCTGATGCGATCATCGAAGGCCGTGCGAACGCCGTGAACGAAGTGGCCAAGGCGGCTGCTCCTGAAGGTGGCGACGAATTCGTGGAAGTGCAAGAGTCCGCTGCCTGAAGTCCCGGCTGCGCGATGTATCGCGGATAAAAGCGGGGCCCCTGGTGAGCCCCCTTTTTTTTAGCCCGAATCTGAACTGACTGAACTGAATACTGAAGGAATAAAGATGGCTGCAATTACCGCAAGCATGGTGGCTGAACTGCGTGGCAAGACCGACGCTCCCATGATGGAATGCAAGAAGGCCCTGACCGAAGCCGACGGCGACATGGCCAAGGCCGAAGAGCTGCTGCGTGTCAAGCTCGGCACCAAGGCTGGCAAGGCTGCATCGCGCGTGACGGCTGAAGGCGTGGTCGCCAGCTACATCGACGGCACCACCGGTGCTCTGGTCGAAGTCAACAGCGAAACCGACTTCGTCTCCAAGAACGACAGCTTCATCGCCATGGCCAACGCCGCTGCCAAGCTGGTGGCACTGCACAACCCCGCCACGGTGGAAGCCCTGGGTGCACTGCCCTACGAGCAAGACAGCTTCGGCCCCACGCTGGAAGACGTGCGCAAGGGCCTGATCGGCAAGATCGGCGAGAACATGTCGTTCCGCCGCTTCAAGCGCTTCAGCGGCTCCAGCCTGGCTGCCTACCTGCACGGTTCGCGCATCGGCGTGGTCGTCGAGTTCGACGGTGACGCCACCGCTGCCAAGGACGTTGCCATGCACGTGGCCGCCATGAAGCCCGTGGCCCTGACCAGCGCCGACGTGCCTGCCGAACTGATCGCCAAGGAGCGTTCGGTTGCCGAAGGCAAGGCCGACGAAGCCAACAAGGAGCTGGTGGCTGCCGGCAAGCCTGCGCAAAGCGCGGAAATCACCGCCAAGCGCATCGACGGCGCTGTGCAGAAGTACCTCAAGGAGGTCTCGCTGGCCGACCAGGTCTTCGTGAAGGCTGCCGACGGCAAGCAGACCGTGGCCCAGATGCTCAAGGCTGCCAGCACCAACGTGAAGGGTTTCACGCTGTATGTCGTGGGTGAAGGCATCGAGAAGAAGGTGGACGACTTCGCCGCCGAAGTGGCTGCGCAAGTGGCTGCTGCCAAGGCTGCCGCCTGATCGTTTCCGTTATCCCCAAAGCCCCGTTCCTATCACCGGAGAAAATCCCCATGTCCCACGCTGCACCAGCCCACAAGCGCATTCTGCTCAAGCTGTCTGGTGAGGCGCTGATGGGGGATGATGCCTTCGGCATCAACCGCACCACCATCGTTCGCATGGTGGAGGAGATCGCCGAGGTCACCCGCCTGGGCGTCCAGGTGGCGGTGGTGATCGGTGGGGGCAATATTTTCCGTGGCGTCGCGGGTGGCTCGGTCGGCATGGACCGGGCCACCGCCGACTACATGGGCATGCTGGCTACCGTGATGAACGCGTTGGCTCTGGCTGACGCCATGAACAAGCAGGGCCTGGTGGCGCGTGTGATGTCTGCCATCGCCATCGAGCAGGTGGTTGAGCCCTACGTGCGCCCCAAGGCCTTGCAGTACCTCGAAGAGGGCAAGGTCGTCGTGTTTGCTGCGGGCACGGGCAATCCTTTCTTCACCACCGACACCGCCGCTGCCCTGCGCGGTGCCGAAATTGGCGCCGAGCTGGTGCTCAAGGCCACCAAGGTGGACGGCGTTTATACTGCCGACCCCCAGAAGGACCCTTCGGCCACGCGCTACACCAAGCTCAGCTTCGACGAGGCCATGTCCCGCAATCTGGGCATCATGGATGCGACCGCTTTTGCCCTGTGCCGCGACCAGAAGCTGCCGGTGAAGGTGTTCTCCATCATCAAGCATGGCGCCTTGAAGCGCGTGGTGATGGGTGAAGACGAAGGTACATTGGTTTACGCTTGATCACGATGGATGGACCTGCACCGGATGCAGGTCGGCCCCAGGAGAAAACATGACGATTGCCGACATCAAGAAGACTGCCGAAACCAAGATGGACCAGTCCATCACAGCATTCAAGAACAACCTGCAGAAGATCCGCACCGGCCGTGCCAATCCTGCGCTGCTCGACACGGTGCAGGTGGAGTACTACGGCTCCATGGTGCCCCTGAGCCAGGTGGCCAACGTGGCCCTGATCGACTCGCGCACCATCAGCGTGCAGCCCTGGGAAAAGGGCATGGGCGCCAAGATCGAAAAAGCCATCCGCGAAAGCGATCTGGGGCTGAACCCTGCGTCCATGGGCGATCTGATCCGGGTGCCCATGCCGCCCATGAGCGAAGAGCGCCGCAAGGAAATGACCAAGCTGGCGCGCAATGAAGGCGAGAGCGCCAAGATCGCCGTGCGCAACCTGCGCCGTGACGCCAACGAATCCGTCAAGAAGCTGGTCAAGGACAAGCTGGCATCGGAAGACGACCAGAAGCGCGCCGAAGCCGAAGTGCAGAAGTTCACCGACAGGCACATCGCCGAAATCGATGTTCTGGTAGCGGGCAAAGAACAGGAAATCATGGCGGTCTGAGCCGTCCATTGACGGGCCTGATCGTTCTACATGTCTGAACCAAAGGTGGTGCCACACCACATTGCCATCGTCATGGATGGCAACGGCCGCTGGGCTACACGCCGCTTCCTGCCGCGCCTGGCGGGCCACAAGCAAGGGGTTGATTCGCTGCGCCGCTGCGCACGCGCTTGCGTGCAGCGGGGCGTGGCCGTGCTGACCGTCTTTGCGTTCTCATCCGAAAACTGGAACCGTCCGGTCGATGAGGTCTCTGGCCTCATGGAACTGTTGGCGATGGCGCTGGCGCGCGAGGTGCCGCAGCTCAAAAAAGATGGCGTTCGCCTGTACTTTGTGGGCGAGCGCGCGGGTCTGTCGCCCAAGGTGCGTGACGGTCTGGCGCAGGCGGAGGCCGCCACAGCGGAAAACACCCGCCTCGTGCTCAACGTGTGCTTCAACTACGGCGGCCGCTGGGACATCGCCCAGGCCGCTGCGTCGCTGGCCGCGCGCGGCGAGCCCATCACCGAGGCCAGCCTGAATGGCGCGATGGGCCTGGCCCATGTGCCCGACCCGGACCTGGTGATCCGCACCGGGGGCGAAATGCGGATCAGCAACTTTTTGTTGTGGCAGGCTGCATACTCCGAGTTGTTTTTCAGCGACCGGCTCTGGCCGGATTTCGACGAGTCGGCACTGGACGAGGCGATTGCCGCCTTCAGTGCACGCGAGCGCCGTTTTGGCAAAACCTCCGAACAGATCCTGACCGCGCATCCCGTCCCGGTGCTCGGCTGAATAGGCCCCATGCTTCTACAGCGTGTCATCACCGCTCTTGTCCTGCTGGCCATTCTGCTGCCCGCGCTCTTTTATCCCTCCGCGGTGCCATTCACGCTGGTCGTGCTGGTGCTCATGGCTGCCGGCGCATGGGAGTGGGGGCGCCTGAGCGGTTTTGGCCAGGCAGGTTCGCTGGCCGTGGGCGCCGCCTGCGTTGCCCTATGTGCAGCGTCGTGGGTGCTGGGCTGGATTGATCGGCCCCTGACCGCCCTGTGGATCGTTGGTGGCGGCCTGTGGGTGCTGTGCGCTGCCTGGCTGTTGCGCGCCGGCGTGCCGGGCTGGCCCCGCATTCCTGCGGGCGTTCGGCTGGTGGCCGGGGTGCTGGCACTTTGGCTCGCCTGGCTGGCCGTGGTGCAGGCCCGCCATCTGGGCGTCAATTTTCTGCTGTCGGTGCTGGTTCTGGTGTGGGTGGCCGATATCTTTGCCTACTTTGCCGGCCGTGCCTTTGGTTTGCGTTTCACCAAGAACAAACTGGCACCTTCCATCAGTCCCGGCAAGAGCTGGGAAGGGGTGTGGGGCGGGCTGGCGGGCGTGGTCGTGCTGGCATTTGCCTGGGTTGCCGCAGATACCTACTGGCAGGCCGCAGTGCCCAGTTTTTATAGCCGCCTGGCGCAGCAGGGGGGTTGGCTGCTGGTGATTTCGGTCCTGTTCATGGTGGCCATGAGTGTGGCAGGTGACCTGGTGGAGTCGCTGATCAAGCGCAGTGCGGGTGTGAAAGACAGCAGTGGCCTGCTGCCGGGGCATGGCGGGGTACTGGACCGCGTGGATGCCTTGTTGCCCACGCTTCCTCTGGCCCTGATGCTGACGCGCCTGACGACACCCCTATGAAACAACGACTCACTGTTCTGGGCTCTACAGGCTCTATCGGTACCAGCACGCTCGACGTGGTGGCGCGCCATCCGGATCGATTCGAGGTGTTTGCCCTCAGCGCAGCCACCCAGGTGGACCTGATGCTGGCGCAGTGCGCGCAATTCAGGCCCTGCTTTGCCGTGATGGCCAGTGCACCCCATGCCCGTTTGCTGGCGGAGAAAATCAAGGCAAATGGGCTAAAAACGCACGTTCTTCAATCCCCTGATGCTCTTGAAATAATAGCCTCCAACGAGGAGGTGGATACGGTCATGGCGGCCATTGTCGGGTCGGCGGGGCTGGCGCCTTGTCTTGCGGCGGCCTGGGCCGGAAAGCGCCTGCTGCTGGCCAACAAGGAGGCGCTGGTCGTGGGGGGGGACGTGTTTCTGGACGCGGTGCGCGAAGGGGCGGCCACGTTGCTGCCAATCGACAGTGAGCATTCGGCCATCTTCCAGTCCTTGCCCGAAGATGCCGCCACCTGGGGCCAGCGGGTCGAGAAAATCATTCTGACCGCCTCCGGGGGGCCGTTTCGCACCCGGTCGCCCGACACGCTGCGCGATGTCACGCCGGAGCAGGCCTGCGCCCATCCCAACTGGAACATGGGGCGCAAGATTTCGGTGGATTCGGCCACCATGATGAACAAGGCACTCGAAGTCATCGAGGCGCGCTATCTGTTTGGCCTGGCTCCGTCGCAGCTGGATGTGGTGATCCACCCCCAAAGCATCATCCACTCCATGGTGCAGTACCGGGACACTTCGGTGGTGGCGCAACTGGGCACCCCGGACATGCGTGTTCCCATCGCGTACGGCCTGGCCTGGCCCGAGCGGGTCGAGTCGGGGGCTGCGGCGCTGAATTTCCATGCGCTTTCCGCCATGACCTTCGAGGCCATCGACGACCATGGGCATCGTGACCGCTTTCCTGGGCTGCAGCTGGCGTGGGACGCCCTGGTGGCCCCGCAGGGCACGACGGCGGTGCTGAATGCGGCCAACGAGGTGGCCGTGGCGGCGTTTCTGGAGCGCCGCATCCGTTTCGATCAGATACACCATCTCAATCTTGCAACTTTGGAAGCGGTTGCTCCCTCCAACCCCGATTCACTCAAGGCCTTGCTGGCTCTGGATGCCCAGGCGCGCAGTGTGGCCGAGCAGGTTGTTGGCCGTCTGGCCGGCTGAATGCGGTTGATTCACGGAGCCATTGCATGCTGTTGACCCTTGTCGCGTTCGTTGTTGCCCTGGGTGTGCTGATCGCAGTGCACGAGTATGGGCATTACCGGGTGGCGGTGGCCTGTGGCGTCAAGGTGCTGCGGTTTTCTGTGGGTTTTGGCAAGCCGCTCCTGCGCTGGCAACCCAAGGGTTCAGCCACCGAGTTTGTGCTGAGTGCGTTCCCGTTGGGGGGCTATGTGCGCATGCTCGATGAGCGCGAGGCACCCGTGCCCGAGGCTGAGCGCCATCTTGCGTTCAATACCCAGCCCCTGCGCTCGCGTGCGGCCATCGTGGCGGCAGGTCCACTGGCCAATCTGCTGCTGGCCGTGTTGCTGTATTCGGCGGTCAACTGGATCGGGATCCAGGAGCCCAGGGCGTTGCTGGCCAGTCCCGTGGCAGGTTCGGTGGCGCAGGCTGCGGGTTTGCGCGGCGGTGAACTGGTGCACAGCGCGGCCCTGGGGGCGAACGAACTGGAGCCCGTGCGTTCTTTCGAGGACTTGCGCTGGTTGTTGACCCGCGGCGCGCTGGAAGGCGAAAGGGTCCGGCTGGAGGTCGAGCCAGCACCCGGTGCCATGCACCGGGAGGTGTTGCTGGATATGGCGCAGCTCGACACGCGCGAGGCCGATGCGCAACTGTTTCGCAAGGTGGGGCTTCTGGGGCCCTGGACGCGTCCGGTGCTGGGTGAAATCATGGCCGGCGGTGCTGCGCAGCGCGCGGGGCTTCGCCAGGGCGATGTGGTGCTCCGGATTGGCGCGGCAGAGGTGGTGGATGGCCAGCAGCTGCGTGAACTGATTCGCCAGTCCGTGCGCGCCGAGGCGGCCGTGGTGCAACCCTGGCGTATCGATCGCGGTGGCCAGCAGATCACCGTGGATGTCATGCCCGATGTCCAGAAGGAGCAGGGTGGCAGTGTGGGCCGCATCGGTGCCTATGTGGGCGCACCGCCTGAGCTGGTGATCGTGCAGCACAGTGCGGTGGAGGGCTTGTGGAATGGCGTTGTGCGTACCTGGGACGTGTCCGTCCTGACGCTTCGCATGATGGGCCGCATGGTGCTGGGTCAGGCGTCCCTGAAAAACCTCAGTGGACCCTTGACGATTGCCGACTATGCCGGCCGCTCGGCCAGCATGGGTTTCACGCAGTACCTGGTGTTCCTGGCGCTCATCAGCGTGAGTCTGGGTGTGCTGAACCTGCTGCCCTTGCCAGTCCTCGATGGGGGGCACCTGATGTATTATCTTTGGGAGGGTGTGACCGGCAGGAAGGTGTCGGATGCTTGGATGGAGCAGTTGCAGCGCGGTGGCGTGGCAGTGCTTCTTCTCATGATGTCCATTGCCCTATTCAACGATATCACCCGGCTATTTGGCTAACCTTTTTGCCGCTTTCCCCTGCGTCTGCGGCCTCCGCTTCACTCATGAAAAAACACATCAATCGCCTGGGCGTGCGTACTGCAGCGGCCGTTGCCGCCATGGTTTTTGTCGCCAATGCGGCCTGGGCTCTGGAGCCCTTCAAGGTGCAGGACATCCGGGTGGAAGGGCTGCAGCGTGTGGAGCCTGGGACCATTTTTGCTTCCATGCCGCTGCGGGTGGGCGATGACTACAACGATGAAAAGGGCGCGGCCGCCATCCGGGCACTGTTTGGTCTGGGATTGTTCAAGGATGTGAGGCTGGAAGCCACCGGCAATGTGCTGGTGGTGGTGGTGGAAGAGCGCCCCACCATTGCAGATGTCGATTTTGCAGGCTCCAAGGAGTTCGACAAGGAGGCCCTCAAGAAGAGCATGCGCGACGTGGGGCTCACCGAAGGGCGTCCCTATGACAAGGCGCTGGCCGACCGGGCAGAGCAGGAACTCAAACGCCAGTACATCAACAAGAGCCTGTACGGCGCCGAAGTGGTGACCACTGTGACGCCGATTGAGCGCAACCGTGTCAATCTCACCTTCACGGTGGTGGAGGGCGAGCCTGCACGCATCAAGGAAGTGCGCATTGTCGGCAACAAGGCGTTCAGCGAGTCCACGCTCAAGGGGCTCTTTGACCAGGACACCGGCGGCTGGCTGAGCTGGTACACCAAGTCGGACCGCTATGCCCGTGCAAAGCTCAACGCCGATCTGGAGACCCTGCGTTCCTACTATCTGCAGCGCGGCTATCTGGAGTTTCGCGTGGACTCCACCCAGGTGGCCATCTCGCCCGACAAGCAGGACATCTCCATTGTGGTCAATGTCACCGAAGGCGAGCGTTTCGTGGTGTCGGGGGTCAAGCTCGAAGGCAATTACCTCGACCGCGACGACGAGTTCAAGTCGCTGGTCACCATTCGCCCGGGGGAGCCCTACAACGCCGATCAGGTCACTGAAACGACCAAGGCTTTTTCCGAATATTTTGGGCGTTTCGGTTTTGCCTTCGCGCGCGTCGAGGCGGTGCCCGACATCGATCGCGAAAACAACCGCGTGACCTTGGTGCTGCAGGCCGAACCGGCCCGCCGCGCGTATGTGCGGCGCATCAATGTGAGCGGCAACAACCGCACCCGTGATGAAGTCGTGCGCCGTGAATTCCGACAGTACGAGGCCTCCTGGTATGACGGCGAGAAGATCCGCCTGTCGCGCGACCGCGTGGACCGGCTTGGCTACTTTACCGAGGTGGGCATCGAAACCCAGGAAGTGCCCGGATCGCCAGACCAGGTCGACCTCGTGATCAATGTGGCCGAGAAGCCCACTGGGTCACTGCAATTGGGCGCCGGTTTTTCCAGCGCTGAAAAGGTGGCCTTGTCCTTTTCCATCAAGCAGGAAAACGTTTTCGGTTCCGGCAACTATCTGGGGGTGGATGTCAACACCAGCAAGTACCGCCGCACCTTGGTGTTCAGCACCACCAATCCGTATTTCACCCAGAATGGCATTTCCCGTACGATGGATCTCTACTACCGTACCGACAAGCCCTATGACCATCAGGGTGGCAATTACCAGCTGGTCACCACGGGTGCATCCATTCGTTTCGGGGTGCCCTTCAGCGAAACCGACACCGTGTTCTTCGGTGGCGGGGTGGAGCAGATCAAGATCAAGGCAGGCACCCTCATACCGGCCGCTTACCTGGCCTACGCGGACACCTATGGAAGCAGCAGCATCGCCGCCCCCCTGACCATTGGCTGGTCGCGCGATGACCGCGACAGTGCGCTGGCACCCAATTCGGGGCGTTATCAGCGGCTCAATTCCGAATGGTCTGTGGCAGGTGATGCGCGCTATCTGCGGGCGAACTACCAGTACCAGCAGTACATCCCGCTGAACAAACGTTTCACGGTGGCCTTCAATGGCGAACTGGGCTACGGCAAGGGCATGAACGGTCGGCCGTTCCCGGTGTTCAAGAATTTTTATTCCGGTGGTCTGGGTTCCGTGCGTGGTTTCGATCAGGGCACACTGGGGCCGCGCGATGTCACGGGCGCTTCCTTGGGCGGACCCAAGAAAGTCACGCTCAATGCCGAGTTGATGGCGCCTTTCCCGGGGGCCGGCAATGACCGCACGCTGCGCATTTTCACTTTCGTGGATGTGGGCAATGTGTATGGCGAAGATGACAAAGTCAGTTTTAATGACATGCGTGCATCCGCAGGTGTGGGCCTGAGCTGGATTTCCCCCCTGGGTCCGCTGCGTCTTGCCTATGCGCAGCCGGTGCGCAAGTTCGCCGGCGATAGAATCCAGAAACTTCAATTCCAGATTGGTACGTCCTTCTAATGAAATCCCTTTCCCGCCATTTCACTCTGGGTCTGCTGCTGAGCGCACTGGCCGTGGCTGCTCCTGCGCTGCAGGCACAAGAATTCAAGGCCGGTTTTGTCAATACCGACCGTATCTTCCGCGAAGCCACCACCGCCAAGGCGGCCCAGGCCAAGCTGGAGCAGGAGTTTTCCCGTCGCGAGAAAGAGCTCATCGACATGGGCAACACCTTGAAGACGGCGACGGAGAAATTCGAGCGCGAGGCCCCTACCATGGCCGAGAGCCAGCGCACCACCCGCCAGCGCCAGCTGGTGGACCAGGACCGCGAATTCCAGCGCAAGCGCCGTGAGTTCCAGGAAGACCTGAATGCCCGCAAGAACGAAGAGCTCGCACAGGTTCTGGAGCGCGCCAACAAGGTGGTCAAGCAAGTGGCCGAGGCGGAGAAGTACGACGTCATCCTGCAGGAAGCTGTGTACATCAATCCCAAGCACGACATCACCGACCGGGTGATCAAGGCGCTGAATGCCGCTGGCAAATAAGCTGCGGCTCAGGGTGGGTGGCGCGTGAGTTTGCTCCTCGGGAACATTGTCGATGCGCTGGGCGGATCGCTGGAAGGGGGGCTGCGGGAAACCGAGGTTCTTCGCATTGCGCCGCTCGAAACCGCCGGGCCGGGAGACATCAGTTTCCTGAGCCACCCGCGTTATCAGCAGCAACTGGCCGCCTCCCGGGCGGCCTGCGTCATTGTGGCGCCTGCCATGCGCGAGCTTGCGCTGGCGCGCGGCGCGTGCATCGTGGCGGACAACCCCTATGCCTATTTCGCCCGGGTGACGCAGCTTTGGCGGCAGCGCCATGGCGAAGCCGTGCCAGCCGGTGTGCACCCCAGCGCCGTGGTGGATGCGACCGCCGTGGTGCATCCCAGCGCTTCGGTCGGTCCGCTGTGCGTTGTCGAGCGCGGTGCCCGCATTGGCGCAGGCACGGTGCTCAAGTCGCGCGTGACGGTGGGTGCAGATTGCCACATCGGTGCGCGCTGCATCGTGCACGCCGGTGTGGTGATTGGGGCCGACGGATTTGGTTTTGCACCAGAAAACGGGCAATGGATCAAGATCGAGCAACTGGGCGCCGTGCGCATTGGCGACGATGTCGAGATCGGTGCCAACACCTGCATAGATCGCGGTGCGCTGCAGGACACGGTGATCGAAGACGGGGTGAAACTCGACAATCTGATCCAGGTGGGCCACAACGTGCACATCGGCAAGCATGCTGCGATGGCCGGGTGTGTGGGCATCGCGGGCAGCGCCACCATTGGAGCGCATTGCACCGTTGGTGGGGGCGCGATTGTGCTGGGCCACCTGGAATTGGCCGACAACGTGCATATTTCCGCGGGCACGGTGGTCACACGCTCCTTGAACAGGCCGGGCCAGTACACCGGCATGTTCCCCATCGACGACAATGCCCGCTGGGAAAAGAACGCTGCGACACTCAAACAACTGCACAGCCTGCGCGAGCGCATCAAGGCGCTGGAGCAGGCCCTGAAGGCAGCATGAACGGAAGAACAACTCGATGATGGATATCCACGCAATTCTCAAGCAGCTGCCCCACCGCTACCCGTTTCTGTTGGTAGACAAGGTGATCGAGCTTGAGAGCAACACCCGCATCAAGGCCATCAAGAACGTCACGTTCAACGAGCCTTATTTCATGGGGCATTTCCCAGGTCGTCCCGTGATGCCCGGTGTGTTGATCCTTGAAGCCTTGGCGCAAGCCGCAGGCCTGC
Source organism: Acidovorax soli (assembly GCF_900107605.1). Taxonomy (GTDB): domain Bacteria; phylum Pseudomonadota; class Gammaproteobacteria; order Burkholderiales; family Burkholderiaceae_C; genus Acidovorax; species Acidovorax soli. The sequence goes on from NZ_FNQJ01000001.1 coordinate 14,456, forward strand.
TGGCTTTTGATGCCATGGGCAAGGTGCCCGATGAAAACAATATCTATTATTTTGTCGGTATCGACGGCGCGCGTTTCAAGCGCCCCGTGGAGCCGGGTGACCAGCTGATCCTGTCCATCACCATCGACCGCGTGCGCGGCGGCATCTGGAAGTTCAAGGGCGTGGCCAGCGTGGGCGACGAGGTGGCTTGCGAAGCCGAACTCATGTGCACCATGCGCAGCGTAGGCTGACTGGCCAAACTGTTCAGACCTGTTGGACCGTGAGCAATATTCATCCCACAGCCATTGTCGAGGCGGGTGCCCGCATCGATCCCTCCGTGACGGTGGGGCCGTACACCGTGATAGGCCCTGATGTTTCCATCGGTGCCGGCACCACCGTGGGACCGCATTGCGTGATCGAAGGGCGCACCACCATCGGTGCGGACAATCGCATTTTCCAGTTTGCATCGCTCGGTGCCGCGCCGCAGGACAAGAAGTACGCGGGCGAGCCCACACGGCTTGTCATCGGAGACCGCAACACCATCCGCGAGTTTTGCACCTTCAACCTGGGAACCACCCAGGACAAGGGCGTGACGACCATAGGCGATGACAACTGGATCATGGCCTACGTGCACATCGCGCACGACTGTGTGGTGGGCAACCAGACCATCCTGGCCAACAATGCCACCCTGGCGGGGCATGTGCAGGTGGCGGACCAGGCCATCATCGGCGGGCTCACGGGCATTCACCAGTTTGTGAAAGTGGGCGCGCATGTGATGGCCGGTTTTGCCAGCCATATCTCGCAGGACGTTCCGCCCTTCATGATGGTGGACGGCAACCCGCTGGCTGTGCGCGGCCTGAACCTCGAAGGCCTGCGTCGCCGTGGTTTTTCGGCTGCGCGGATGGCTGGCATCAAGCAGATGCATCGCGTTCTGTACCGGCAGGGGCTGACCCTGGAGTCTGCCCGCACCGCCATCGCCGAGTTGCCGCTCACCCATCCGGAAGCCAGCGCCGACATCGCTCTGGTGCTGGCCTTTCTGGATGCCTCCACGCGCGGCATTGCGCGCTGAGGGGCTCCCATGAGTATTTCCCCCCGCGTCGCCATGGTGGCGGGCGAGACTTCGGGCGATCTGCTCGCAGGCCTGCTGATCGACGGAATGCAGGCCCACTGGCCACAGTTGCAGTCCTGCGGCATTGGTGGTCCGCAAATGCAGCGGCGTGGTTTTGAGGCCTGGTGGCCCAGCGAGAAGCTGGCCGTCCATGGCTACAGCATGGAAGTGCTGCGCCGGCTGCGGGAGTTGCTCCGAATCCGCAAACAGCTGCGCGAGCGTTTGCTCAGGGACCGTCCCGATGTTTTCATCGGTGTGGACGCCCCCGACTTCAATCTGGGGCTGGAGGCCGACTTGCGTGCTGCCGGCATCAAGACGGTGCACTTCGTGTGTCCGTCCATCTGGGCCTGGCGTGCTGACCGGGTCGAGAAGATCCGCCGCAGCGCGGACCATGTGCTGTGCATTTTCCCGTTCGAGCCGGAGCTTCTGGCGCACCATGGCATTGCGGCCACGTACGTGGGCCACCCCCTGGCGGGTGTGATTCCCATGCTGCCAGACCGCGCTGCTGCCCGGGCGCAACTCGGTCTGCAAGATTCGGACGAGGTGCTGGCCATCCTGCCCGGCAGCCGTTCTTCCGAGATTCAGTACATTGCCCAGCCCTTCTTCGAGGCGGCGGCGCTGGTGCTGAAAGCGCGACCCGCCATCAAATTGATCGTGCCGGCGGTGCCCGCCTTGCGTGACCGGATCGTTCAGATCGCCCACCACTGTGGCCTGGGTGGGGCGGTGCAGATCATTGCGGGGCAGTCCCACACCGTGCTTGCCGCCTGTGATGCCACCTTGATCGCCAGCGGTACTGCAACGCTGGAAGCGGCACTCTTCAAGCGCCCCATGGTGATCGGCTACCACATGCATCCCTGGAGCTGGTGGCTCATGCGCCGCAGGCAGTTGCAGCCCTGGGTGGGGTTGCCCAACATCCTTTGCCGCGAGTTTGTGGTGCCTGAACTCATCCAGGATGCGGCCACGCCGCAAGCGCTTTGCGCGGCAGCGTTGGACTGGCTGGATGCGCGGCGCAGCAACCCCCAGAAAATCGCGGCCCTGGAGCGGCGCTTCACGGCGCTGCACGAAAGCCTGCAACGCAACACCCCTCAACTGGCTGCCGATGCGATCCAGAAAATCCTTGCCGCCTGAACAGGCCAGCCTGCCCTGGCATCCCCCGGGTCTGGTGGCGGGGGTAGACGAGGCTGGCCGCGGCCCGTTGGCCGGGCCCGTGGTGGCCGCAGCGGTCATCCTCGACGACCTGCACCCCATCGCCGGACTGGCCGACTCCAAGAAGCTCACCGCTGCACGGCGCGAGGCCCTGTTTGACGAGATCCGGGCCAAGGCGCTGTGCTGCAGCATTGCCGAAGCCAGTGTCGAGGAAATCGACCGTCTGAACATCCTGCAGGCCACGCTGCTGGCCATGCGCCGCGCCGTGCTGGGCCTGCGGCTCAAGCCGAAGATGGTCCTGGTCGATGGCAACCGGCTGCCCACGCTGGACATGCCGGCCGAGGCCATTGTCAAGGGCGATGCGCTGGTGCCTGCCATTTCGGCGGCCTCCATCCTGGCCAAGGTGCACCGGGACCGCTGGTGCGTGCAGGTCGATGCGCAGTACCCGCAATACGGCTTTGCCGGCCACAAGGGCTACGGCACGGCCATGCACATGGCCGCCCTGCGCGAGCATGGTGCCTGCATTCACCATCGGCACAGCTTCGCGCCCGTGGCCAGGGTGCTGGCCTGAATCGCCGGGTGCTGCACGCCATTTCATTGCTCGCACGGGACACCGCATGACCTCCGCACCCCTGACCGTGATCCACTCGCGTGACAACGCCTTTGTCAAAGACCTGCGCCGGCTGGCGCAGGACAGCACGGCCTACCGCAAGCAGGGCCGTGTCTGGCTGGAGGGCGACCACCTGTGCAGCGCGGCCCTGCAGCGTGGCGTGCGGCCCGTGGTGGCGGTGTTTTCGGAGTCTTTTTGGCCTCTGGCGCCTGCTGCATATGCGCAAGCAGCTATGAAGCTAGTAGTGATCGCCGATGCCCTGTTTGCCGACATCAGTGGCCTGGAATCACCGGCGCCCGTGGGGTTTGTGGTGGATGTCGCCGCGCCGAGGGGGTTGCAGACGGGGGTGGCCACGGTGGTGCTGGACCGCGTGCAGGATGCCGGCAATGTGGGTTCCATCCTGCGCAGTGCATCGGCATTTGGCTTCCGGCAGGTGGCGGCGCTCAAGGGCAGCGCGGCGCTGTGGGCGCCCAAGGTGCTGCGCGCGGGCATGGGCGCGCACTTTGCGCTCGATCTCGTGGAAGGGCTGGAGGTGCAGGATCTCCAGGCGCTTCAGGTGCCACTGCTGGTGACCCATGTGCACGATGGCGACTTCCTGCACCGCGCCGCCTTGCCGTGGCCTTGCGCCTGGGTGCTGGGCCATGAGGGGCAGGGCGTGTCGCCCGCGCTGGAGGAGCGTGCCACCCGGCGTATCCGCATTGCGCAGCCTGGCGGCGAGGAGTCCCTGAACGTGGCGGCCGCCGCAGCCATCTGCCTGCACGCCAGTGGCGCCACGCGCTGAAATTTGGAACGCGCCGGCTGGGTCGGTTGTGAAGGAGAGGCGCATTGCGTGGCGTGCTGCAGCCCCTGTCTCGATGCCGCATTGCAGCATGAGGGCATTCGAAGCGGGACTCAGCTGGGTATAATCAAGGGCTTTTCTCGCAACAGCGTCGCCCGATCGCACCCAAAGCAACAACCCATCTGAGAGCAGCCGCCGGCACACCTTGCGCGAGCGGCCTGCAGGCGCCGGGCGACCGTAACCATCCGGAGAATCCAGTGCTCTTGTCTCTACAGGGAAACTTCCCGCCCGCCATCCTGGCGCTCGCAGACGGCACGGTCTTTATCGGTAATTCGATCGGTGCTTCATCCGCAGATGCGGGCACCACCGTCGGCGAAGTGGTGTTCAACACCGCCATCACCGGCTACCAGGAAATCCTCACCGACCCCAGCTATTGCCAGCAGATCGTGACGCTCACGTATCCGCACATCGGCAACTACGGCGTCAACACCGAGGATATCGAAGCCGACAAGGTCCATGCCGCAGGCCTCATCATCAAGGACCTGCCCCTGCTGGCCAGCAACTTCCGCCAGACCGAAACCCTCTCGCAATACCTTGTGCGCCACAAGACGGTGGCCATTGCCAACATCGACACCCGCAAGCTGACCCGCCTGCTGCGCAACAAGGGCGCGCAGAACGGCGCCATCGTCGGCCTGGCGGCCGGCGAAACCGTGACACAGGCACGCGTTGACGCAGCGCTGGCTGCAGCCAAGGCCGCGCCCAGCATGAAGGGCCTGGACCTGGCCCAGGTCGTGACCACCCCTGCCGCCTATTCCTGGGAGCAGACCGAGTGGAAGCTGGGCTCTGGCTACGGCAAGCAGGAGTCGCCGCGCTTCCATGTGGTGGCCTACGACTACGGCGTGAAGCTGAACATCCTGCGCATGCTGGCCGAGCGCGGCTGCAGGCTGACGGTGGTGCCTGCCAAGACGCCGGCCGCCGAAGTGCTGGCCATGAACCCCGACGGCGTGTTCCTGTCGAACGGCCCTGGCGACCCCGAGCCCTGCGACTACGCCATCACGGCGGTGCGCGAGATCATCGACAGCGGTATTCCCACTTTCGGTATCTGCCTGGGCCACCAGATCATGGCCCTGGCCTCTGGCGCCAAGACCTTCAAGATGCAGCACAGCCACCATGGTGCCAACCACCCGGTGAAAGACCTGGACAACGGGCGCGTCAGCATCACCAGCCAGAACCACGGCTTTGCGGTGGAGCTGGAGTCATTGCCCGCCAACCTGCGCGCCACGCACATCAGCCTGTTCGACGGCACGCTGCAGGGCCTGGTGCGCACCGACAAGCCCGCCTTCTGCTTCCAGGGGCACCCCGAGGCATCGCCCGGCCCGCACGACATTGCCTACCTGTTCGACCGCTTCACGGCATTGATGGCCACGGCCCAGGAGAAAAAATAATGCCAAAGCGCACAGACATTAAAAGCGTCCTCATCATCGGCGCCGGCCCCATCATCATCGGCCAGGCCTGCGAGTTCGACTACTCCGGCGTGCAGGCCTGCAAGGCCCTGCGCGAAGAGGGCTACAAGGTCATCCTGATCAACAGCAACCCTGCCACGATCATGACCGACCCGGCCACGGCCGACGTCACCTATATCGAGCCCATCACCTGGCAGACGGTCGAGAAGATCATCGCCAAGGAACGCCCCGACGCCATCCTGCCCACCATGGGCGGCCAGACCGCGCTGAACTGCGCGCTGGACCTGTGGCACCACGGCGTGCTCGACAAGTACCAGGTCGAACTGATCGGCGCCACGCCCGAGGCCATCGACAAGGCCGAAGACCGCCTGAAGTTCAAGGATGCCATGACCAAGATCGGTCTGGGCTCCGCGCGCTCAGGCATCGCCCACAGCATGGACGAGGCCTGGGCGGTGCAGAGGCAAGTGGGTTTCCCCACCGTGATCCGCCCCAGCTTCACGCTGGGCGGCACGGGTGGCGGCATTGCCTACAACCCCGAAGAGTTCGAGACCATCTGCAAGCGCGGCCTCGAAGCCTCGCCCACCAACGAGCTGCTGATCGAAGAGTCGCTGCTCGGCTGGAAAGAGTACGAGATGGAAGTGGTCCGCGACAAGGCAGACAACTGCATCATCATCTGCTCGATTGAAAACCTCGACCCCATGGGCGTGCACACCGGTGACTCGATCACCGTGGCTCCCGCGCAGACCCTGACCGACAAGGAATACCAGGTCCTGCGCAACGCCAGCCTGGCAGTGCTGCGCGAGATCGGCGTGGACACCGGTGGCTCCAACGTGCAGTTCTCGATCAATCCGCAGGACGGCCGCATGGTCGTCATCGAGATGAACCCGCGCGTCTCCCGCTCCTCGGCGCTGGCCTCCAAGGCCACGGGCTTTCCGATCGCCAAGGTGGCGGCCAAGCTGGCCGTGGGCTACACGCTGGATGAGCTCAAGAACGAAATCACCGGCGGCGCCACGCCCGCATCGTTCGAGCCCTCGATCGACTACGTGGTCACCAAGATCCCACGTTTTGCCTTTGAGAAGTTCCCCACTGCCGACAGCCGCCTGACCACGCAGATGAAATCGGTGGGCGAGGTCATGGCCATGGGCCGTACCTTCCAGGAGTCCTTCCAGAAAGCCCTGCGTGGCCTGGAAGTGGGGGTGGACGGCATGAACGAGAAGACCCAGGACCGCGAAGTCCTGGAGAAGGAGCTGGGTGAGCCCGGCCCCGAGCGCATCTGGTACGTGGGCGATGCGTTTGCCATGGGCCTGTCGGTCGATGAGGTGTTTGACCTCACCAAGATCGACAAGTGGTTCCTGGTGCAGATCGAGCAGATCGTGAAGATCGAGCTCGATATCGACAAGCTGGTGGCCGAGAAGGGCGCGGGCGCCCTGGCGGCAATCGATGCCGGCACGCTGCTCACGCTCAAGCAAAAGGGCTTCTCCGACCGCCGCTTGGCGAAACTGCTCAAGACCACCGAGAAGGCTGTGCGCGAAGCGCGCCGTGCGCTGAACGTGCGCCCGGTGTACAAGCGCGTGGACACCTGCGCGGCCGAGTTCGCCACCGACACCGCTTACCTGTACTCCACTTACGAGAATGCCACCTACGGGGGCGTCGCGGAATGCGAGGCAGAGCCCACCGCCAACAAGAAGATCATGGTGCTGGGCGGTGGCCCGAACCGGATCGGCCAGGGCATCGAGTTCGACTACTGCTGCGTGCATGCGGCCCTCGCCATGCGCGAGGACGGCTACGAGACCATCATGGTCAACTGCAACCCCGAGACCGTCTCCACCGACTACGACACCTCCGACCGCCTGTACTTCGAGCCCGTCACGCTCGAAGATGTGCTGGAGATCGTGGACAAGGAAAAACCGGTCGGTGTGATCGTGCAGTACGGCGGCCAGACGCCACTCAAGCTCGCCCTGGGCCTGGAAGCCGAAGGCGTGCCGATCATCGGCACCAGCCCCGACATGATCGATGCGGCCGAAGACCGCGAGCGCTTCCAGAAGCTGCTGGGCGAGTTGGGCCTGCGCCAGCCACCCAACGCCACGGCCCGCACCGAGCCGGAAGCGCTGGAAAAGGCATCCGCCCTGGGCTACCCCCTGGTGGTGCGCCCCAGCTACGTGCTGGGTGGCCGCGCGATGGAAATCGTGCACGAGCAGCGTGACCTGGAGCGCTACATGCGCGAGGCCGTCAAGGTGAGCAACGACTCGCCCGTGCTGCTCGACCGTTTCCTCTCCAACGCCATCGAGTGCGATGTGGACTGCGTGCGTGATTCCGCGGGCGTCACCTTCATCGGCGGCGTGATGGAGCACATCGAACAGGCCGGCGTGCACAGCGGCGACTCGGCCTGCTCGCTGCCCCCGTACTACCTGTCGCAGCCCACCATCGACGAAATCAAGCGCCAGACGGCCGCCATGGCCGAGGGCCTGAACGTGGTGGGCCTGATGAACGTGCAGTTCGCCATCCAGGAAGTGGATGGCAAGGACATCATCTATGTGCTGGAAGTGAACCCCCGCGCATCGCGCACGGTGCCCTTCGTCAGCAAGGCCACCGGCATCCAGCTGGCCAAGGTGGCTGCGCGCTGCATGGCGGGCCAGACCCTTGCCAGCCAGGGCATCACCCAGGAAGTGACGCCCCCGTATTTCAGCGTGAAGGAGGCCGTGTTCCCGTTCGTCAAGTTCCCTGGCGTGGACACCATCCTCGGCCCCGAGATGAAGTCCACCGGCGAGGTGATGGGCGTGGGCAAGACCTTCGGCGAAGCCTTCGTGAAGAGCCAGCTGGGCGCGGGCACCAAGCTGCCCACCTCGGGCAAGGTGTTTCTCACCGTGAAGAACAGCGACAAGGCACGCGCCGTGGCCATTGCCCGCGACCTGGTGGCGATGGGCTTCGAGCTCGTGGCCACCAAGGGCACGGCGGCGGCCATTGCCGAGGCCGGCGTGCCAGTGGCGGTGGTCAACAAGGTGACCGAGGGCCGCCCACACATCGTGGACATGATCAAGAACGACGAGATCGCCATGGTCATCAACACGGTGGAAGAGCGCCGCAACGCGATCGCCGACTCGCGGGCCATCCGCACCTCGTCGCTGCTGGCGCGCGTGACCACGTTCACCACCATCTTTGGTGCGGAAGCCGCGGTCGAGGGCATGAAGTTCCTCGACAAGCTCGACGTGTATTCGGTGCAGGAACTGCACGCCCAGCTGGCCGCCTGATGGTGGTCGGCACCCGGGCAAACGCGGCATAATCTGCCCTGACCAGACACCGCCGCGCGGCAACGTGCGGCGGTTTCCTTTTTAGGGTCGCCAAAGGCATGGACAGCGAAGCTTCCTGTCCATGTCGGGTGACTGACCGGCGGGGTTGCTTCGTGCCCCCACCGCTTTGTTTGACGGAGATTCATCGCAATGGCCACCATTCCCATTACCAAGCGCGGCGCTGAAATGCTCAAGGCCGAGCTGCACCGCCTCAAGACCATAGAGCGGCCCGCAGTGATCACGGCAATTGCCGAGGCGCGTGCGCAGGGAGACCTCAGCGAAAATGCCGACTACGACGCAGCCAAGGACCGCCAGGGCTTCATCGAGGGCCGCATTCAGGAAATCGAGGGCAAGCTCTCGGTGGCGCAGGTCATTGATCCGAGCGGTGTGGACGGCGGCGGCAAGGTGGTGTTTGGTGCCACGGTCGAACTGGAGGATGAAGACTCGGGCGACACGGTGAAATACCAGATCGTGGGCGAGGACGAGGCCGATCTGAAGCAGGGCCTGATCAATATCTCCAGCCCGATTGCCCGGGCCCTGATCGGCAAGGAAGAGGGCGACACGGCGGAAGTGCAGGCGCCGGGCGGCGTGCGCCGCTATGAAGTGGTGGCCGTCAGCTACCTGTGATCCGAAGCACCATGCACACCCGCCTTCCTGCCTTTCTGGCGGCCCTCTGGTGGGGCAGTCTGACGACCATCGGGCTGCTGGTGGTGCCGTTGTTGTTTGCCCATTTGCCCACCCCGGCACTGGCGGGCGGCATGGCGGCAAGGCTGTTTGCCGCCCAGACCTGGGTGACGGTAGTGTGTTGCGTGCTGTTGCTGCTGGTTTCAAGGCCAAAAGGCGAGGTGACCCAATATCCATGGGCGCAAGCGACTATGGTTTTCATAGTTGCAGGCCTGCTGCTGGCATTGCTGACCCAGTTTGGCGTGGCGCCGCGCATCGTCGCCCGGCAGGATTTGCGCCTGTGGCACACGGTGGGTAGCCTGATGTATGCCGTGCAGTGGGTGTGTGCCGGCATGGCGCTCTGGCGAACGCTGCCGGCCCGACATCCACAATGACGGCTGGGTCGTGGCTCTGTGATCGCAACGGGAGGCAGGTGATGGTTTCGCAAGTCGTACGCATCGAAGCAACGCAATGGCAGGGGCTGCAGGGCAATCCCGCCTGGACGACTGCGGTGGAGGGGGGGCAGGTGCTGTTCTTTCCCCAGCTCGCTTTTGCACTGCTGCCGGAGGAGAAAACATACCTGCGCCCGGACATCCGCGACCCGGGCGCACGCAACATCAGCCTGGATGCCCAGGGCCGCCTGAAGGGGGCGGCGGGCGACGCGGCAACGCAGGCGGGCCTGGCGGCGATGGTGGGGCGCTTTCGGGAGCAGGCCATGGCGCTGGTCTCGGGTCTGCTGCCGGACTATGTGCCCGCGCTGCGCCTGGCGCCCACGAGCTTTCGGCCCATGCAGGTGGAGTCGCGCGTGCAGTCGTGGCGCGCGGACGACCGTCGCCTGCATGTGGACGCCTTTCCATCGCGCCCCAATTACGGTGAGCGCATTTTGCGCGTGTTCACCAATGTCAATCCCGAGGGCCAGCCCCGGGTGTGGCGGCTGGGTGAACCGTTTGAAACGGTGGCGCGTAATTTCCTGCCCAAGGCCAAGCCCTATGTGCGCTGGCAGGCCCATGCCCTCCAGGCGTTGCATGTGACCAAGTCGCTGCGCAGTGAATACGATCACCTGATGCTGCAACTGCACGATGGCATGAAGCGCGACCTGGCCTACCAGAAAGAGGCGACGCAGGAAACCGTGCCATTTCCTGCCGGATCGACCTGGATCTGTTTTTCCGACCAGGCTTCGCATGCGGTGATGTCGGGCCAGTACATGCTGGAGCAGACCCTGCACCTGGCCCCCGGCCATGAGTACGACCCCGCAGCGAGTCCGCTGGCGATCCTGGCGCGCCTGACGGGACGCCCCCTGGTGGGGGTTTGAGGGCCCGCCCGGTCGGGCGTGGCTATTCGTTCCAGTAGCGCGCAATCCAGCGCGCGGGCTCCATGTGCCGAAAGCGCTTGTTGCGGCGGCCGGCGAGGGCGTCGGGCGGGTTGCACTCGCCATGAAATATCACCACCCGCGCATCTGCAGGCACGATCGGCTCGCACCAGTAATTGCTGGGCCAGGCGGGAATGCAGCTGTACTTGAAACTGGGGCACCAGGCTTGCGGCCAGTACTGCAGTTTTCCCTGGCTGTGCAGCCGGTGTGACAGGTAGGCCTGCTCATTGCGAAATTGTGAGCGTACCTCGTTGATATGGGTGCGGAAGTAGTCCAGCAGGTCGGCGTGTGCGCCCAGTTCGAAGCGGTAGATCGACGAGTTGCCGGTGATGCGCCCGAACTGCCACGGCCGCACATAGTCGCGGATGATGCGAAAGCTGCCGGGTTGCTCGAAAAAACCATCGAGGCTGCCCACCACCACCACGTCCAGGTCCATGAACAAGGCCGTGCCGCGCAGGCCATGCAGATCCGCTTCGAAGGTGGTGAGCTTTTGCCAGGCGCCATCGCGCTCGCCGGGCGCCAGATTCAGGTCCAGATCGGGAATCGGCAGGCAATGCACCTCCTGGCGAATGCCTGTGCTGTCGTCGGTCAGGCAAACGAAGTGAAAATCACCCGTGAGGTTGCGGCGCACCATCGCGTACAGCCGGTTGACGTATTCGGGGCCGTATTTTGTGCCCCATTTCATGCAGATCACATGGCGCTGCTGCGCCGCGGCAGTGGGTGCGGCCATGGCGTCAGTCAGCCTGGCTTTTCTTGATCGACTTCAGCTTGGGCTTTTTTGCCCGCTTGATCTGCCCGCCGGACGTGAGGCGCTGGTTGCCCAGCACGCGCAGTTGCTTGATTTCGGGCCGCTGGCCGCCGCGTTTGCTGTATTTGAGCACCTTGACGTCGCGCGGGCCGGGCATGCGGTCTTCGTCCGGTGTGCGCTCCTTGGCGGGCTGGGGGCGCCAGAGCACCAGAAGTTTGCCGATGTGCTGGATGGGGGCCGCGTTCAGCTCCGCAGCCAGCTGCTGGTACATCAGTTCACGGGCCGTGCGGTCATCGTTGAAGATGCGCACCTTGATCAGCCCATGGGCGTTCAGGGCGGCATCGATTTCTTTTTGCACCGCGGCGGTCAGGCCATCTCCCCCTACAAGGACCACGGGGTCGAGGTGGTGGGCATTGGCGCGATGTTCCCGGCGCTCCGCGGGAGTCAGTTGAATTTGGGGCATGGCCGTATTATGTCTGCGGCCCGTCGCGGAGCGACTTCACCCCGTTGCGCGTGGTGAGCCCTTGACGCAATCAGCGGTGCCGATTGTCGAGAGACAATGGAGCGGTATGAAAGTCAAAACCCAAAGCAAGAAGGTCAACAAGGCCTGGTTGAACGACCATGTCAATGACACCTACGTCAAGCTGGCCCAGAAAGACGGCTATCGCGCGCGCGCGGCCTACAAGCTCAAGGAAATCGACGAGCAGCTGGGGTTGATCAAGCCGGGCCACACGGTCGTGGATCTGGGCTCCACCCCCGGGGCCTGGAGCCAGTATGTGCGCCGGCGCCTGTCACCTGCAGGGGCGGCGGCCGGGCAGCTCAATGGCTGCATCATTGCGTTGGACATTCTGCCCATGGAGCCCGTCGAGGGCGTGACTTTCCTGCACGGCGACTTGCGGGAGCCCGAGGTATTGCGGCAGCTGGAGGACGCATTGCAGGGCAGGGCGGTGGATGTGGTGGTGTCCGACATGGCGCCCAACCTGTCCGGCATCGAGTCGGCCGATGCGGCGCGCATTGCGCATCTCGTGGAGCTTGCCGTGGACTTTGCCTGCCAGCACCTGAAACCCGAGGGCGCGCTGGTGGTGAAGCTGTTCCATGGCAGCGGCTATGGCGAGCTGGTGGCGCTGTTCAAGCGCAGCTTCAAAACCGTCAAGCCGATCAAGCCCAAGGCCTCACGAGACAAGTCCTCCGAAACTTTCCTGGTGGGCATGGGTCTCAGAAACAACGCCTGAGTGGGGTGGGTCGGGGCCATGATTTATGCCATTTGGCGCCAAAGTCCGTGCTGAGTCCATGGCAGGCAGGGGGAATAAGACCCCCCAAGGCTTGAAACACTTAAAATGGGACATACGTAAGCCGTGACGGCTTCGTGACCGTTTTTTCCCGCGACTGGAGTCCTGCTTGAACAATCAGTGGTTTTCAAAAATTGCCGTGTGGCTTGTCATCGCCATGGTGCTGTTCACTGTGTTCAAACAGTTCGACACCCGCACCGGTGCGAGTGCCGGCCATGTCGGCTATTCGGAGTTCCTGGAGGAAGTCCGCAGCAATCGCATCAAGAGCGCCACGATCCAGGAAGGCCAGGGTGGCACCGAGATCGTTGCCGTCACCAACGATGACCGCAAGATCCGCACTACCGCCACCTACCTTGACCGCGGCCTTGTCGGCGATCTGATCAACAACAACGTCAAGTTCGACGTCAAGCCGCGCGAAGAAGGCTCTTTGCTCATGACCCTGCTGGTCAGCTGGGGCCCCATGCTGCTGCTGATCGGCGTGTGGGTGTATTTCATGCGCCAGATGCAGGGTGGCGGCAAGGGCGGTGCCTTCAGCTTTGGCAAGAGCAAGGCGCGCATGCTGGACGAAAACACCAACCAGGTCACGTTCGCCGACGTGGCTGGCTGCGATGAGGCCAAGGAAGAAGTCAAGGAAGTCGTCGACTTCCTGAAAGATCCCCAGAAGTTCCAGAAGCTCGGTGGCCGCATCCCCCGTGGTCTGCTGCTGGTCGGGCCACCGGGTACCGGCAAGACCTTGCTGGCCAAATCCATTGCCGGTGAAGCCAAGGTGCCGTTCTTCAGCATCTCGGGTTCGGACTTTGTGGAAATGTTCGTCGGTGTCGGCGCGGCCCGCGTGCGCGATATGTTCGAGAACGCCAAGAAGAACGCCCCCTGCATCATCTTCATCGACGAAATCGACGCCGTGGGCCGCCAGCGCGGTGCGGGCCTTGGCGGCGGCAACGACGAGCGCGAGCAGACCCTCAACCAGATGCTGGTCGAGATGGATGGCTTCGAGACCAACCTGGGCGTGATCGTGGTGGCTGCCACCAACCGCCCCGACATTCTGGACGCTGCTCTGCTGCGCCCGGGCCGCTTCGACCGCCAGGTGTATGTGACGCTGCCCGACATCCGCGGCCGCGAACAGATCCTGAACGTGCACATGCGCAAGATTCCGATCGGCCAGGACGTGAATGCCGGCATCATCGCCCGTGGCACGCCCGGCATGAGCGGTGCCGACCTGGCCAACCTGTGCAACGAAGCCGCCCTGATGGCTGCCCGCCGCAATGCCCGCACCGTCGAGATGCAGGACTTCGAGAAGGCCAAGGACAAGATCCTCATGGGTCCAGAGCGCAAGAGCATGGTCATGCCCGAGGAAGAGCGCCGCAATACGGCCTACCATGAGTCCGGCCATGCACTGATCGGCAAGTTGCTGCCCAAGTGCGACCCGGTGCACAAGGTCACGATCATTCCCCGTGGCCGCGCCCTGGGCGTGACGATGAGCCTGCCTGCGCAGGACCGCTACAGCTACGACCGTGAATACATGCTGAACCAGATCAGCATGCTCTTTGGTGGCCGTATTGCCGAAGAAGTGTTCATGAACCAGATGACGACCGGCGCCAGCAACGACTTCGAGCGGGCCACCCACATTGCCCGCGACATGGTCACGCGCTACGGCATGACCGATGCCTTGGGGCCGATGGTCTATGCCGAGAATGAAGGCGAGGTGTTCCTGGGTCGTTCGGTGACCAAGACCACCACCATGAGCGAGCAGACCATGGAAAAGGTGGACATGGAAGTGCGCCGCATCATCGACGAGCAGTACAACCTGGCCCGTCGCCTGATTGAGGAGAACAGCGACAAGATGCACGCCATGGCCAAGGCTTTGCTCGAATGGGAAACCATCGACACGGAACAGCTCGACGACATCATGGCTGGCAAGGCACCGCGCCCACCCAAGGACTGGACACCGCGTACGCCCCCATCCTCCGGCGATGGCCCCAGCGGTGGGTCGCCCGCTGTGACCACGGAGCCCGCCCCTACCGTTGCTTGACGCGGGAGCACCTTCATCACCAAAACGGGGCTTGTGGCCCCGTTTTTGTTTTCACCACCCATTTTCCCGGAGTCCTATGTTCTGGCAAACCACCCGATTCACCCTGGATCTGACCCGCCCTCACACCATGGGCATTGTCAATGTGACGCCAGACTCCTTCTCCGACGGGGGGTGCCATGGATCCACTGCGGCGGCGCTGCGCCACTGCGAGCAACTTTTGAAGGATGGCGCCGACATCCTCGACATCGGCGGTGAATCCACCCGTCCCGGCAGCCCGGCCGTGGGTCTCGATGAGGAACTGGCGCGTGTACTTCCCCTGGTGCGCGAAGCGGTGGGCCTGGGCGTGCCGATCTCGGTGGATACCTACAAACCCGAGGTCATGCAGGCGGTGCTCGATCTGGGGGCCGATATCGTGAACGACATATGGGCTTTGCGCCAGCCCGGCGCGGCGCAGGTGGTGGCGCGGCACCCGCACTGCGGTGTGTGCCTGATGCACATGCACGGCGATCCGCAGACCATGCAGGTGGCACCCATGGTGGGTGATGTAATGCCGCAGGTGCTCTCATTTTTAGAGCTTTCAGCGCATGACCTGCAGGCGCTGGGGGTCAACAAGACCAGAATTGTGCTGGACCCGGGTATTGGCTTTGGCAAAACAGTGGCACAGAACTTCGCCCTGCTGGCGCGCCAGCGCGAGTTGCTGGCACCGGGCTATCCGTTGCTGGCAGGCTGGTCGCGCAAATCATCACTGGGTGCGGTGACGGGCCTGGACGTGGAGCAACGGCTGCAGCCCAGCGTGGCCGCTGCGCTGCTCGCAGTGGAGCGCGGCGCCCGCGTGGTGCGCGTGCACGATGTCCGCGAAACGGTGCAGGCACTGGCGGTCTGGCGTGCCATGGAGTCAGACCCCGTGGTGGCTGGGTAAGGGCAGTCTGGCGCTATTGGCAACGCCTCGCGGGGTACTTGGCTGCGATGGGGTCGCAGGACGGAGGTGGGCTTGCCATGCGCTAGACTCAAAATTCACAATATCAGCGCAAAGCCGTTTCCATGACTCAAAAATATTTTGGTACCGATGGCATTCGTGGCACCGTCGGGCAGTTTCCCATCACCGCTGACTTCGTATTGCGTCTGGCGCATGCCGTCGGTCGGGTATTGAAACAGGCCGAAGAGCGCCCCACGGTGCTGATTGGCAAGGACACGCGCATTTCAGGCTATATGCTGGAGAGCGCCCTGGAGTCGGGCTTCAACTCTGCGGGGGTGGATGTGGTGCTGCTGGGGCCTATACCTACACCGGGTGTGGCTTACCTGACCCGGGCGCAGCGGGCCAGTCTGGGGGTGGTCATCAGTGCCAGCCACAACGCCTATCCCGACAACGGCATCAAATTCTTCAGCGCCCAGGGTACCAAGCTGCCGGATGCCTGGGAACTGGCCGTGGAAGCCGCACTGGATGAGCCCCCCAAGTGGGCTGATTCGGCCTCCCTGGGCAAAGCCCGCCGCCTGGACGATGCGGCAGGCCGGTACATCGAGTTCTGCAAGAGCACGGTCCCGCACGCGATGTCCTTGCGAGGCCTCAAGATCGTGGTGGATGCAGCCCATGGTGCTGCCTACCAGGTGGCTCCCAAGGTGTTCCATGAACTCGGTGCCGAAGTGCTGACCATAGGCTGTGCGCCGGATGGTCTCAATATCAACCACGAGGTGGGGGCCACCCATCCCGATGCACTGGTACGGGCGGTGCGCGCCAACCATGCCGACTATGGCATCGCGCTCGATGGGGATGCCGACCGGCTGCAGATGGTGGACGCGGCGGGACGTTTGTACAACGGGGATGAGTTGCTGTACCTCATGGCAGCCGATCGCATGGGGCGCGATGAGCATGTGCCTGGTGTGGTGGGCACCGTGATGACCAACATGGCCGTCGAGGTCGCTTTGCATGCCCGTGGCGTGAAGTTGGTGCGGGCGCGCGTGGGCGACCGCTATGTACTGGAAGAATTGGCACGCCACCACTGGGTGTTGGGTGGCGAGAGCTCGGGCCACCTGTTGGCGCTGGACCGCCATACGACGGGCGACGGCATCGTCAGTGCCTTGCAGGTGCTGCAGGCATGCGTGCGCAATGGGAAAACCATGGCACACATGCTGTCTGACGTGGTGCTTTATCCCCAGGTGCTCTTGAATGTCCGCCTGGTGCCGGGGCAGGACTGGAAGTCCAACAAATTGCTTGCACAGACCACTCAGGCTGTTGAGCAGGAGTTGGGTTCCACCGGGCGCGTCCTGATCCGCGCCAGCGGCACGGAGCCCCTGCTGCGGGTGATGGTGGAGGCGCGTGATGCGCAAATGGCCAGTCGCTGCGCGCAGGCGCTGGCCGATGCGGCCCGCGCGGGCTGAGTTTTTGTGCCTGAAGGGCGGGAAAGCGCCGGAGCGTTTTCCTGAGCGCTAAGGAGCAGGGTACTCCGGCATTTCGCTCGCGCTCTTGAGTGCGCCGCTGAACCTGTGGCAAATGTTGAGTGGCTGCAGGGCAATCCCTGGTTGCCGGCATCGTCTTGTGGACGGCGTTTGCCCGGTGCCACCGTTGTTTGTGGGCAATGCGTCATGCAATCGACATGACAACGACATGGCGTTGTCACGGGAGTCTTTCACACTGCTTTGCGAGGAAGCGGTGCCCGAATAGGTAGCGATTTCCGGAGAAAGCCATTTTCCTGCCCCTCGGAGACGTCCCATGAATGAGTTGACCAACCTGCCGCTGCTACCTGCTTCACCGTCAACCGGGGGGGCGCATGCGCGCACAGAGGGCAAAAGCAGCGTTGCCCCGTTGATGCAGGTGCAGGGCAATATTCAGGTGGGTTGGGCGCGGCACCTTGATGAAGTGCGTCAGGCGCAGCGACTGCGCTTCGATGTCTTTGCCGCAGAAATGGGCGCCCGGCTGGCAACGACCCTGCCGGGCCACGATGTGGATCTGTTTGACGACTACTGCGAGCATCTTTTGGTGCGCGATGTACCAAGCCAGCAGGTGATCGGAACCTACCGGGTGCTCACCCCGGCACAGGCAAAGCGTGTGGGGGGGACCTACAGCGACAATGAGTTTGATCTGACCCGATTGCGCAGTTTGCGTCCCCGCATGGTCGAGCTGGGCCGCAGTTGCGTGCATCCGGACCATCGCCATGGGGGTGTCATTCTGGCCCTGTGGGGGGCGCTGGCGGACTTCATGGTGCGCAACCAGCTCGATACGATGATTGGCTGCGCCAGTATTCCGATGCTGCACAACGGCGTGGTGAGCGGCGATGCAGCTGCCAGCATCTGGCAGCAATTGCGCCAGACCCACATGGCGCCCATTGATTTCCATGTGCGGCCCCGGCTGCCATTGCCGGTAGAGCAGCTCGATGGTTCTCTGCTGATCGAGCCACCTGCCTTGATCAAGGGCTATCTGCGCCTGGGAGCCCGGGTTCTGGGGGCGCCGGCCTGGGATCCGGATTTCAATACGGCCGACCTGCCGATGCTGATGCGCATTGCCGATCTGCCCTCCCGCTATCGCAAGCACTTTCTGGGGGCCTGATGCGTACGGCGTTCGACGCCTTGGGACCGTGGAGCGCAGCCTTGGGCACGGAGGGAGTCGCCAGCCATACGGGTGACGTGCATGTGCCCGAGCCGCACCGTTTCCGGGCGGTGTTCATTTCCGATCTGCACCTCGGAACTCCGGGCTGCCAGGCAACGGCGCTGCTGGATTTTCTCAAGCACCATCCCAGCGAAACGCTTTATCTTGTGGGGGATATCGTGGACGGGTGGCAGCTGCGTCGCAGATGGTTTTGGCCGCAGGCCCACAACGATGTGGTCCAAAAACTGCTGCGCAGTGCCCGCAAGGGATGTCGCGTGGTGTTCGTGCCGGGCAATCATGATGAATTTGCCCGTGCGTTCGTCGGCCATTCGTTCGGCGGTATCGAAGTGGTTGCCGATGCCGTGCACCTGACGGTCGATGGCCGGCAGCTTTGGGTCACCCATGGTGACTACTTTGACGGAGTTATCCAGTGTGCCAAGTGGCTGGCCTACCTGGGAGATAACCTCTATGAGTTCACTCTCAAGCTCAATCGGCATCTCAATTCGTTGCGTGCGCGCATGGGCTTGCCGTACTGGTCGTTGTCGGCCTATCTCAAGGGCAAGGTGAAAAAAGCGCTCAACTATGTAACGGACTTCGAGATCGCCGTTGCGGCAGAGGCGCGCCGGCGGGGGCACCATGGCGTGGTTTGCGGACATATCCACCGTGCAGAAATGCGGGAGATCGACGGCATTCTGTATTGCAACGATGGCGACTGGGTCGAGAGCCGTACTGCACTGGTGGAGCATCTCGATGGTCGATTGGAGTTGTTGCAATGGCCTGCCCGGCCCGCGGTGCCATCTATAGCCCCGGTCTCGGAATTGGTTGCATGAAGATTGTTCTGGTGACGGATGCGTGGCATCCGCAGGTGAATGGGGTGGTGACCACTCTTGTGGAGTTGGTGCAGCAACTGCAGGGGCTGGGGCACGAAGTCCATGTGATTCACCCAGGCCAGTTTCGCACCCGCCCTTGTCCCGGCTATTCAGGCATCGATCTCGCGGTTCGACCGGCAGCGTCTTTGGGGCGCGCCATGGACGCCATCAAGCCGGACGCCATCCACCTCGCCACGGAGGGGCCTCTTGGATGGGCTGCCCGAGGCTATTGTCTGCGCCACAAACTGGCTTTCACCACGGCATTTCACACGCGATTTCCTGAAATATTGAATGCAGCCGTGCGTGTTCCGCTGGCATGGGGCTATGCATTGTTCAGGCACTTCCATCGTCCGTCCTCGGGAATCATGGTGCCCACGCAAGGAGTCCTGCAAATGCTGGAGCGTCGTGGGTTTCGCAATTTGCGCCAGTGGACCCACGGTGTGGATACGCAGGCGTTCCCTTTCCAGGGGGAGGCTTCACCCAGCCCCCTGGTTGGCGCATTGGCCCATCCCGTGAGCCTGTATGTGGGTCGCGTTTCGTACGAAAAGAACATTGAGTCCTTCCTGCAGATCAGGATGCCCGGCACCAAGATTGTGTGCGGCGTGGGTCCATTGGAGCAGCGGTTGAAGGAGCGTTATCCCGAGGTGCGGTGGGTGGGCCTGCTGGATCGGCAATCCCTTGCAGCACTGTATGCCTGTGCCGATGTGTTCGTATTTCCCAGCCGCTCAGAGACCTTTGGGTTGGTCATGCTGGAGGCCATGTCCTGCGGAACCCCCGTGGCGGCGTTTCCGGTGGATGGTCCGCTGGAAGTCCTGGGGGCTCTGGATCCACAAGGCGTGCGGGGCGGTGTTCTGCATGAAGACCTGCTTTCGGCATGCCAGGCAGCATTGGCTGTGCCGCGTCACGAGGCCCGTCGCCGGGCGCTGGATTTCACCTGGGCCAATGCAACAAAACTCTTCGTTCAGCATCTGGTTCCCGCCCGATCAGATGGGTTGTTGCATCTTATGTCTGTCACATAAAGCGCCATATGAATTGACACAAGAATGTCATATTCGTATTGAATACTGGGAAAGTCTGTACAACCCCTGATTGCGTGCCCATGTCTCCACTGTCCCCTGACGCTGCCGTGGCCCCATCGCGCGCCAAACTACCTGTCGTCGCAGCGGGTTCTGGCGCCGCAGAAATACTGGATCCGCAGCCCGCAGCACCGGTGGCGCAACTTTCTGTGGTGGAGCTTCTGGACAGGGACCACAGCATTCTGGCCTTCAATGAGCGTGTGTTCGATTGGGCTGTCCGGACCGACGTGCCGCTGCTGGAACGGCTGCGCTATCTTTGCATCGTGTCTTCCAATCTGGATGAGTTCTTTGAGGTGAGGGCTGCGCCGCACATCACCGCAGCCAAAAACGGAGAGACCAAGGGTCTCTACACCGAAGCATCATTCGAGGCCCTGTCGGTCTTGGCGCACGACCTGGTGGCGCGGCAATATGCTCTGTACAACGAATCCCTGGTTCCGGCTTTTGCAGCGCACGGAATTCGCATTGTTCCGCATGGTGAGCGCTCAGCTATCCAGAAGCGCTGGGTGCACGACTATTTCATGCGCGAAGTGCGGCCGCTGCTCATTCCCGTGGGGCTGGATCCTGCCCATCCATTTCCGCAGGTCGCCAACAAATCCTTGAATTTCATCGTGCGACTCAAGGGGCGCGATGCGTTTGGGCGTGAAAACGAAATTGCCATTGTCAAGGTCCCCCGCGCCTTGCCGCGGCTTGTTCGCATGCCGCCGAAGGTTGCACCCAAGGAGGCCTTGTTCGTCAGTCTCTCCAGTATCGTGCGGGCGCACCTGCATGACCTTTTCCCGGGGCGGGAGGTCACCGAGTTTTCGCAGTTCCGCGTGACCCGCCATTCCGATCTGGCACTCGATGAAGAGGACGTCCGCAACCTGAGAACGGCACTGCGCCAGGGCTTGCAGCATCGCCACTATGGCCAGGCGGTTCGGTTGGAAGTTTCTGCCGGCTGTTCGGCGTTTCTTTCGAACTTTTTGCTTGAGCAGTTTGAATTGCCCGCTGCCGCGCTTTACCGTGTCAGTGGGCCGGTCAATCTGGTGCGCCTGACCCAGTTGGTGGATCTGGTCAACGATCCCGCGTTGCTGTTTTCCCCCTGGCGTTCTGCCTGGCCGCGGCAGATTCAGCCCGGTGTTTCCATCCTGGAGCAATTGCGGCACCGCGATATCTTGATGCACCAGCCGTTCGAGAGCTTTGACGGTTTGCTGGCCTTTCTGCGCGAGGCGGTCAATGACCCCCAGGTGCTGGTTATCAAGCAGACCATTTACCGCACCGGTTCAGACTCTGAGCTCATGGATCTGTTGACCGAGGCAGTGCGCCGCGGCAAGGAGGTCATGGCCGTGGTGGAACTCAAGGCGCGCTTTGACGAAGAAGCCAATATCAACTGGGCTGAAGCGCTGGAATCCATTGGTGCCCAGGTGGTGTACGGTGTGGTGGGGCTCAAGACACATGCCAAGATGCTGCTGGTCACCAGGCGGGAGGGGCGTCAGCTTCGTCGCTATGGCCATTTGTCCACGGGCAACTACAACATGCGCACCGCGCGCCTGTACACCGACCTGAGCTATCTCACCGCGGACGAAGAAACCACCGCCGACATGGATGGGGTGTTCAACCATCTGGCCAGTCAGAATCGCCCACCCAGGTTGCGCAGGCTGCTGTTGGCGCCGTTTCACCTGCACCGCCGCATGCTGGAAAAAATTGAGCAGGTGGGGCTGGCAGCCAGCCGAGGAGAAGATGCGCGCATTGTGGCCAAAATGAACGCCCTGACGGATGAAGCGTTGATCCGGGCGCTGATCCTTGCCGGGCAGCGCGGTGCTCGGATTGACCTCATTGTGCGGGGTGCCTGCATGCTGCCGGCCCAGTTGCCAGGAGTCACTGAAAACATCCGGGTGCGCTCGGTGATTGGCCGTTTTTTGGAGCACACACGGGTGTTCTATTTCCGCTCAGGCAGCCAGGAAGATTTGTACCTGTCCAGCGCCGACTGGATGAACCGCAACATGATGCGGCGGGTGGAACTGGCCTGGCCCGTGACGGACCCGGTTTTGCGTCAGCAGATCGTGGACGAATGCCTGGTCGCCTATCTTCATGACGACAAGGACGCCTGGATGCTCAAGGCGGATGGAACCTATGAGCGCGCCAGCCAGCCTATCGCCGGCCAGGGGGCTCAGAATGCACTGATGGTGCGATACGGCGGCATGTCGGCTGCGGCTCTGCAGGATCAGGGAGCGGCGTGATGGACCTCATCCTCTGGCGTCACGCCGAAGCCGAGGAGGCGGCTGATGGTGTGGATGATGCGGCGCGTCCTCTTACGCCGCGAGGCGAGAAGCAGGCGGCACGCATGGCAGCCTGGCTGGACCGGCAATTGCCGGAAGGTTTGAGGGTGCTCGCAAGCCCGGCTCGGCGTACGGAGCAGACGGCCAGGGCTTTGGGGCGCAAGTTCAAGATGCGTGCCGAGCTTCTGCCCGGGGGCAGCGTGCAGGACTTGCTGGAACTGGCCCAGTGGCCGCGTGCCCGTGGAGCCGTGCTGATCATCGGGCATCAGCCTGTGCTCGGACAGGCGATTGCTCAATTGCTGGAAATGCAATCACCCGAATGCACCGTGCGCAAGGGCGCCGTGTGGTGGCTCCGCCAGCGCCAAAGACTGGACCATAGCCAGACCGTGCTCATGACAGTGCAGTCCCCGGAATTCCTCTGACCTGCAATCACCGGGCCATTCCGGTACTGTCCAGCTCACTTGCCTTGCTTGCGGACTGTTTTTGCCGAGGGCTTGGCGGCTGGGGTCTCCGCTTTGGGACGCCCCGTCTTGATGGATGGAACCGCTTGCAAGGCATTGCGCAGGGCCGCGTCCGACAGCCCTGCCAGCACCTTCAGACCGGCGCGCAGCAGTTCGCTTTTCTTGGCTGGCTGGGCGAGCAAGTTCGCGCGTTGCTTGAGTGTCTCGATGACGGCGTACTCGTCCTTGGGGATGGTGAAGCTGTCGCGAACCAGTTTGGGCTTTTTGGCGCGAACTTCCTTGGCTTGCAAGGCGGGCGCAGGCGCTGGTGCTGCCTTGGCTGGAGCGGGCGTTGCCGAACGCTTGACGGGTTTGGCCGGTGCCTTTTTGGCAATTGTCTTGGGTTGACTCGTCGCTGATGTCTTTGCACCGGCCGCGGTTGCCGTTGCAACGGTGCTCGCTGCTGCGGTCTTGGCGGCAGGTTGTGTGGGTGTTGTGCTGGCGTTTTGGCCTGGAACAGTGCTGGAGGTGTTCATGGTGAATGAATGAATAAACGGTATAAACAGTTTATACCGTTTATTGCATCACGTCACCCAAGTCTGAGTTCCAGCTCCCAGGGCGTTTTTTGCCAGGCTACCAGTTCTTCCCGCAGCAGGTAGGCCGATTGGGGGTAGGCAGCCGTCCATCCGGCCCGGGTGCTGACGGTGTGGCGCGTGCCCAGTGTCTGCAAGGACAGGCCTTCCACATCCGGGTCGCGTCGTGCATGGCAGAGCGCGACCGCCATGCGCAAACTCAACAATTGCAGGGCAAAGCCAGGGTCGTTGATCAGGGCTGCCTCCAGCTTGCGGACTTTGCCCCGCTGCCCCAGCACCAGCGCCCCGAGCCTGTGCAGTTCGGACACGGCAAACCCTGCCGCGTCGGTGTGATCCAGGATGTAGGCGCCATGGCGGTGGTATTCGCTGTGAGAGATGATGCCGCCAATCTCGTGCAGGCGAGCGGCCCATTGCAGCTTCCGTGCTGCGCGCTCGCTGTTCTGGGGCGCCGCCTGGGTGAAGAGGTCGGAGGCAACGCGTGCCACCCGTTCGGCCTGTGCTGCGTCCACCGAGAAACGCTGCATGAGGCCTTTCACCGTGGTGGTTCTCAAGTCGGTCTCGGGCTGCTCGCGGTCCAGCAGGTCGTAGAGTGCGCCCTGGCGCAGCGCGCCCTGGGCCACTTGCATCTGCCGGATCTCGAGAAGATCAAAAACAGCCCGCAGCACGCTGATACCTCCGCCAATCACTGCCCGCCGGTCTTCCTTGAGCCCCTCCAGGCGAACGCGATCTGCATGGTGCGCGCGCAGCAGGCGGTCATGCAGCCATTCCAGTCCTTCCAGGGTGATCAGCCCCTGCGGGCCACCCGCGGCAAAGAGGATGTCGCCTACTGCTCCAGCCGTACCCGAAGACCCATAAGCGATATCCCAGGTTTCTGGCCGGAATGTGCCAAGGGCCTCATCGAGCACCGCCTTGGCCGCGATTTCTGCGGCCATGAATGCCTGCCGTGTGAACTGGCCATTGGCAAAGTAGCGCGTGGACCATGCCACGCTGCCAACCCGGAACGAGGCCACCGTGTGGGGGTTGAATTGCTGGCCGAGAATGAACTCCGTGGACCTGCCGCCAATGTCCACCACGAGCCGGCGTTCGTCCGATTGGGGTAGCAGGCGTGCAACCCCCTGGTAGATCAGCCGGGCTTCTTCCGGGCCTGACACCACATCGATGGGGTAGCCCAGAATTTCTCCACCGCGGATCAGGAAGTCTTCCCGGTTGCGGGCTTCGCGAAGGGTCTGGGTTGCCACGGCGCGCACTTGTGCGCGCTCAAACCCCGCCAGGCGCTCGCCAAAGCGCGCCAGGCAATCCCAGCCGCGCTGCATGGCTTCGGGGGTGAGGTTGAATTCTTCGTCAAGGCCATTGCCCAGGCGCACGGTTTCCTTGAGATATTCCATCCGTTGGATGTGACCGTGCTCGTAACGGCCGATTTCAAGGCGAAAGCTGTTCGATCCCAGATCGACAGCTGCGAGCAGTGTTCCGTTGTGCATGTTTCTGCGCGTGATGCGCTTGATCTCCAGCGGGCAGCATAGCACCCGCGCCCCTTTTCTCGGGCCTGTATCAACCGATGATGCGCCCGTCCTGCGTCAGCATGCTTTGCGTGACGTAGGCGTTTGAACGCTTGGTTCCTTGATAGGCAACGGTATACCCGCCCACATTGACGTCGGCACGCCTTTGCAATGCCGAGAGCATGCTGGCGCGCGTCAATGGTCCTGAAATTCCGCCCAGGATTTCGGCGGTATAGCGCGCTGCAATGAACCCGGCCAGACCTTGCGGGGAGGGGGCCTCATCAAAGAATCGGCTTAGCGCGGCACGGTATGCGCGCACCACGGGCAGGCTGGATGTGATCAATGGAACGGGCTGGGTGGCAATGATGGAGATGCCTTTGGGCGTGCCTCCCATCTGGGCCAGCACCTGCAGGTTCACATCGGCCAGGGCCACGACAAAGCACTGGCGGCCTGCCGGGGCAATCAGCTTGCTGGTGAATGCATGCAGCTCTGGTGTTCCGCCCACGAACAAGATGATGGTCTGGGTTGGATTGATGAGCTGATTCGCTGCCTGTCCTTCCGTGCCCGGAAGCGGCAATATCTGTGCCTGCAAACCCAGGCTCTTTGCTGCCTGGAAAACATAGGCTTGAGATTGGTGTTGTACCTGTGCGGAAGCAAACACCACGCCGATCTGCTTTACGCCCAGGGATGCATGGGTCTGGATGGCATGCGCTATCTGAATCTGGTGGCCCGGGAACACCTCGAACACTGTCTCTGCCTCGTTGTCGGTGACGGCGTTGTGCAGCCACGGGGCCACGAGCGCCAGGGGTGACGCCGAACCCGCCGAAGTCTGCAGGGCCACAAGCCCGGCGGCTGCGGCATTGCCCACGCAACCAGACAGCGCTATGCACTCGGGTTGACGGTGGGCGGCCTGCCATGCGGCCGCGAGGCCTTGGGGGGTGCCATCGGTCTCGATGGTGACGTGCCGCACTGTCCGCCCGCGTACACCGCCGCGCGCATTCAGGTCTTGCCAGGCCGATCGGGAGCCCGCCAGAAAGTCGCGGCTCACATCCTGCTGGCCGAAAGTCAGGTCAACAATCTGGGCCACCACCAGCGAGCGTTCTCCGTCGCTGTTGCGAGGAGGGCTCGCCGAGGAGGGCTGGGCCATTACTTCGCCTGCCATGACGGCACTTGCAGCAGCGGACCATTGAATCCAGTGTCGGCGATTCAGTGAAACCGCGGGGAAGTCGGAGAAGTACATGGCCATGGAAGCTCTGAGCGGTGCTTATTTCTTCGGCGGCATCAGCACGCGGTCCACCACATGCACCACGCCATTGGTGGCCGCGATGTCGGCTTGCTCCACCATGGCGTCTTCCACGGTCACGAACGTGCCAGCGCGCGCCAGTGCGACGTTTGCGCCCTGCACGGTCTTGAAATTACCTGGCTTCACTTCTGCAGAGGCCAGGCGCGATGGCACGATGTGGTAGCTGAGCACGGATTTCAGCAACGCTTTGTCTTGCTTGAGTGCTTCCAGGGTCTTGGCGGGAACTGCTTTGAATGCCGCATCGGACGGCGCAAAAACGGTGTAGGGGCCTGCAGCCTTGAGGGTGTCCGTCAGGCCGGCTTCTGCAACCAGGGTATTGAAAGTCTGCAGCGAGGGGGTCTTGGCGACCGTGTCGGCCAGCGTCTGGGATGTTGGGGCGTGCGTGGCGCAGGCGCCCAGAGCGGTCACTGCCACCAGGGCGATGGCAGATTGAAGTGCATGACGGCGAAACATGGAATTCTCCTGGAAGTAGATAGCCGACGCATGTCGGTCGCAGGAGACTACGCAACGGCCGTGACAAAAATATGACGATTTGATTCAATACGGCCCCGTGGGAACGGGAAAATAGGTGTGTGACAGGTATTGGTAAATGTCACGGTGTTGTCATATATGACACCTAGAGTCGCGGCATCCCAACTTTTTCAACCCAAAAGGTATCTTCATGAAAATGTCCGTGATTCGAGTTCTGGTGGCTGGTGTCGCTTCTGCTGGAGCATTCTCCAGTGCCATGGCGCAGCAGGAAGCCACGGGGGCTGGTGCTAGTTTTCCTGCGCCGCTGTACTCCAAGTGGGCGTCTGACTACCACAAGGCCACTGGCGTGAAGATCAACTACCAGTCGGTGGGTTCGGGTGCTGGCCTGCGCCAGATCGAAGCCAAGACGGTGGATTTCGGTGCTTCCGACGCGCCCCTCAAGGACGAGGATCTCGCCAAGAAGGGCCTGGTTCAGTTTCCCACCGTGATCGGCGGCATCGTTCCGGTGGTCAATATCAAGGGTATTGCACCCGGGCAGCTCAAGCTGAACGGTCAGGTGCTGGGGGATATCTATCTGGGCAAGATCACCAAGTGGAGCGATCCTGCCATCAAGGCGCTGAATCCTTCGCTGCCGCTGCCGGATGATTCCATTGCGCCAGTGCGTCGCGCCGACGGTTCGGGCACCACTTTTGGCTTTACGAACTACCTGTCCAAAGTCAACGCCGAGTGGAAGAGCAAGGTGGGTGAGGGTACCGCCGTGAACTGGCCCACGGGTGCGGGCGGTAAGGGCAATGAAGGTGTGGCTGCATTCGTGGGCCGCCTGCCCAACTCGATCGGCTATGTGGAGTACGCCTATGTCAAGCAGAACAAGCTGACCTACGCACAGCTGCAAAACTCGGCTGGCAATTATGTTTCACCCGATGATTCGACCTTCAAGGCGGCTGCCGCGGGTGCTGACTGGGCCAAGAGCTTCTATCAGATCCTGACGAACCAGCCAGGCAAGGATGCGTGGCCAATCACTTCTGCCACGTTCATTCTGTTCCAGAAGACCCAGGACAAGCCGGTGCAGGCTGGTACGGCTCTGAAGTTCTTCGAGTGGGCTTACAAGTCGGGTGACAAGACGGCGTCCGAACTGGACTATGTTCCCATGCCAGACAGCGTCAAGAACGTCATCATCAAGTCCTGGGGTGACATCAAGGACACCTCTGGCAAGGCTGTGTCGTTCAAGTAATCTCCTGGGCCGGCATCCTGCCGGCCATTTGATTTAACCTTTCAAGGCTACCAACGTGTCTACTACGATGCCGGCTCGCCAGAGTTCGCCCTCAGAGGCTGCCTCTGGCATCAAGCGGAGCACGCCTCCACCCCGCAAACCGCTGATATCAGGCATGTTGGCAGACCGAATTTTTGGATGGCTCGCGCGTGGCGCGGCCATCCTCACGCTGTTGCTGCTGCTGGGCATCATGGCGTCGCTGGTGGCGGGGGCCTGGCCCTCCATTTCCCAATACGGCCTGAGTTTCCTCGCCCGCAGCGTCTGGGATCCCGTGCAAAACGAGTACGGCGGCCTGGTCATGATCTATGGCACGCTGGCCACGTCGTTCATCGCGTTGCTGATTGCCGTACCTGTGAGCTTTGGTATCGCCTTGTTCCTCACCGAGCTGTCTCCCGCCTGGCTGAAGCGGCCCCTGGGAACGGCGATCGAGTTGCTGGCCGCCGTGCCGTCGATTGTGTATGGCATGTGGGGGTTGATGGTTTTTGGCCCCATCCTCGCGCGTTTTGTGCAGCAGCCCTTGCAGTCCTTGTTTGCCGGTATTCCCTATCTGGGTGCGCTGGTCTCGGGTCCCCCGGTAGGCATTGGCATTTTGTCGGCGGGCATCATTTTGGCCATCATGATCATTCCCTTCATTGCTTCGGTGATGCGGGATGTTTTTGATGTCACGCCAGCGCTCCTCAAGGAGTCGGCTTATGGCCTGGGTTCGACCACCTGGGAGGTGATGTGGAAGGTGGTGCTGCCCTATACCAAGACGGGGGTGCTGGGGGGCATCATGCTGGGGCTGGGGCGTGCGCTGGGGGAAACCATGGCGGTAACGTTCGTCATCGGCAACATGAACCAGCTCGATTCCCTGTCGATTTTCGAGGCAGCCAACAGCATCACGTCGGCCCTGGCGAATGAATTTGCAGAGGCTGGCGAAGGCCTGCACCAGGCATCGCTGATCTATCTGGGGCTGGTGCTCTTCTTTATCACTTTTGTGGTGCTGGCCTTGTCCAAGGTCTTGCTGTCACGCCTTCAAAAGAACGAAGGAGTCCGCACATGACCACCTCGCAGCCTCTTATCTCGGCGGCCGATGTCGCGAAGGCGCGCCAGGCACGCTACAACGGTCGCAAGCGCGTCAACCAGATTGCCCTGACCCTGTCGTTGGCCGCCATGGCTTTTGGCTTGTTCTGGCTGGTATGGATCTTGTGGGAAACCGTGCGCCTCGGGGTTGGGGGGTTGAGCCTGACACTGTTCACCGAAATGACGCCGCCGCCCAATGAGGCGGGGGGCATCGCCAATGCCATCTACGGCTCGGTGGTGATGGTATTGCTGGCCACTTTCGTGGGAACCCCCATCGGCATCATGGCCGGGGTTTACCTGGCCGAGTACGACGTGCGCGGCTGGCTGGCATCCACGACACGCTTCGTGAACGACATTCTGCTGTCGGCACCCAGCATCGTGATCGGCCTTTTTGTTTATGCCGTGGTGGTGGCGCGCTTCAAGAGTTTTTCGGCCTACGCCGGGATTATGGCCCTGGCATTGATCGTTATTCCGGTGGTCATCCGGACCACTGAAAACATGCTGATTCTGGTGCCCGCCAGCCTGCGCGAGGCGGCCTACGCCCTGGGCACACCCAAGTGGAAGGTGATCACCATGGTCACCCTGCGGGCGGCGCGGGCCGGCGTCATTACGGGGGTATTGCTGGCGGTGGCGCGCATTGCGGGTGAGACGGCGCCCTTGCTGTTCACGGCGTTGAGCAACCAGTTCTGGACCTCGGACTTGTCCAAACCCATGGCCAGTCTGCCCGTCACCATTTTCAAGTTCGCCATGAGCCCCTATGAAAACTGGCAGCAACTGGCCTGGGCGGGAGTGTTCCTGATCACACTCGCCGTTCTCGGACTCAATATCCTCGCGCGGGTTCTGACCCGGCAGAAATAAGCAAGGAAGACTTTCATGCCCTCCACTCTCCAAAAATCGCAACCGGGCCCGTCGAAGATCACGGTCAGGGACCTGAACTTCTATTACGGCAAGTTCCACGCCCTCAAGGCCATCAATCTGGATATTCCGGAAAACAAGGTCACGGCCTTTATCGGACCGTCCGGTTGTGGCAAGTCCACGCTGTTGCGCACCTTCAATCGCATGTTCGAGCTGTATCCCGAGCAGCGTGCCGAAGGCCAGATCGTGCTGGATGGCGAAAACCTGCTGACCACCAAGCAGGATGTGGCGCTGATCCGGGCCAAGATCGGCATGGTGTTCCAGAAGCCAACGCCTTTTCCCATGTCGATCTACGACAACATCGCCTTTGGTGTGAAGCTGTTTGAAAGCCTCAGCGCCACGGACATGGATGACCGCGTGGAGTGGGCATTGCGCAAGGCGGCGCTGTGGAATGAGGTCAAGGACAAGCTCAGTCAGAGTGGCTCCAGCCTCTCGGGTGGGCAACAGCAGCGCCTTTGCATTGCGCGTGGCATTGCCATCAAGCCAGAGGTGCTGTTGCTGGACGAACCGTGCTCGGCCCTCGACCCGATCTCCACCGCCAAGATCGAGGAGTTGATCGCCGAACTGAAGGAAGACTACACCGTGGTGATCGTCACGCACAACATGCAGCAGGCAGCGCGTTGCAGCGACTACACCGCCTACATGTACCTGGGGGATCTGGTGGAGTTCGGTGAGACAGAACAGATGTTCTTCAAGCCCCAGCGCAAGGAAACCGAAGACTATATTACCGGCCGTTTTGGCTGAGGAGGCAAATTCATGGCTGACAAGCACCTTTCATCGCAGTTCGACAGCGAACTCAACGGCGTCTCTGCCCGCGTCATGGAATTGGGGGGACTGGTGGAATCGCAGATTCGCCAGGCCATTTACGCGCTTTCACATTTCAGTCTCGAAGCGGTGGAGCAGGTGGCATTGATAGAGCAGCGCGTGAATGCCATGGAAGTCGAGATTGACCACGAACTCGCGTCCATCATTGGCCGGCGCCAGCCCACTGCCCGCGACTTGCGGCTGCTGCTCTCCATTTCCAAGGCCACCGCCAACCTGGAACGCGTGGGTGACGAGGCCAACAAGATGGCCCGCATGGTGAAGTCGATCATTGAGAGCGGTGCGGCCCGTTCACTGCCATCGAGCGACCTGCGCGTATCGGCCGACCTGGCCTCGGGCATGCTGCGCAAGGCGCTGGATGCCTTTGCGCGCCTGGACACCAAGGCGGCGCTGGCCATCCTCAAGGAGGACGATCTCATTGACAAAGAGTTCGATGGCTTTGTCCGCAAGCTCATCACCTACATGGTGGAAGACCCGCGCACCATCTCCGCCAGCCTGGACCTGTTGTTCCTGGCCAAGGCGATCGAACGCATTGGCGATCACTCCAAGAATGTGGCCGAACTCGTCATCTACCTTGTCAAGGGCAAGGACGTGCGGCACACGGCACTTGATGAAATTGAAACCACTTTGTTGCAGTGAGCGATTGGCGTTGACATGAAAAAGCTTCCTCGCGTATTGATTGTGGAAGATGAGCCGGCGATTGCCGAGCTGATTGCCGTCAATCTGCGCCACAACGGTTTTCAACCCATCTGGTCGGAAGATGGTGATTCGGCCCAGCGTGAACTCGATGCTGTCCTTCCCGATGTCATCCTGCTCGACTGGATGCTGCCCGGTCAAAGCGGCCTCGTGCTGGCGCGTAAGTGGCGTGCAGACAGTCGGACCAAACCCATCCCCATCCTCATGCTGACCGCCCGGGGTGATGAGCCCGACAAGGTGGCCGGGCTCGATGCGGGGGCGGACGACTACATCACCAAGCCGTTTTCCACGCAGGAGCTGCTGGCGCGCATCCGGGCGGTGCTGCGGCGCCGCGCGCCCGAGCAGGTGAGCGACAGCGTCACCATTGGCGATCTCGTGCTGGACGCGGGTACCTACCGGGTCACTTTCCATGGGCAGCCGCTGAAGGTGGGGCCGACCGAGTTCAAGCTGCTGCATTTCTTCATGAAGCACTCGGAGCGCGTGCACAGCCGCTCACAACTGCTGGACAAGGTGTGGGGCGACCATGTGTTCATTGAAGAGCGAACCGTGGACGTGCATGTGAAGCGGCTGCGGGAGGCCCTGGGTGCGGCGGGCGTCATGGTGGAAACCGTGCGCGGCGCGGGCTACCGGCTCACCGCCCAGCCGCCCGCGCTGATGCAGGCCTGAATGTTGCAGTCCGGGGGCGGAGTGCCTTCGTGACCCCCGAGAAAGTTGTGTAGTCCGCATGCTCTGGCGTTTTCTTTATTTTCTGGCCTGGCAATTGGCTGGAGGCGCGCTCGGCTGGTGGCAAGGTGGCCCCTGGGGCGCAGTGCTGGGGGCCGGGGTGGCTGCATGGTTGTGGTTTGTCGGAGATTTGTGGCGGGGGGTGCGGGTGCTGCAGTGGCTGCGCTCGGGTGACCTGTCGGCGGCTCCGTCAACCTTCGGCATGTGGGGTGAAGCGGCAGATCGCGCGCGGCGTCTGTTGCGCCAGCGCCAGGCGCAGGTCAACGAAAGCGAGGATCGTCTGCAGGAAATTCTGGCGGCACTCCAGGCCACGCCCAATGGCATTGTCCTGCTCGATGGTGAAGGGCGCATTGAATGGTGCAATCAGCTTGCGGCTGCACAGTTTGGGTTCGATGCCCAGCGGGATGTCATGCAGTCTGTCGGCAACCTGGTACGGGATCCTGATTTCAGTGCCTACTATGCGGCCCAGGATTACACCCACGATGTGGTGCTGCAGGGCAGGAACAGCACGCTGTCCCGGCCCGTGCGCATTTCGGTGCATCTGCATCCGTATGGCGATGGGCGCAAGCTGATGCTGTCCCGGGATGTCACGGCGCTGGAGCAGGCCGACGCCATGCGCCGCGATTTTGTGGCCAATGTGTCACATGAAATCCGCACGCCCCTGACCGTGCTGACGGGTTTTGTGGAAACCCTGCAAACCCTGCCGCTGGATGCCGAGGAGCGTGCACGCTACCTGGCCATGATGGCCCAGCAGGCGGCGCGCATGCAGAGCGTGGTGCACGATTTGCTGACGCTCTCGCGCCTGGAAGGCAGTCCCCTGCCTGGTATTTCCGAATGGACGTCGGTACAGGTCCTGATGCTGCGGTGCGAGGAAGAGGGCCGGGCCTTGTCGGCACTGTTGACGCAAAACAACCATCGGCACCATGTGCTGCAGTTTCCTGCGGCGCAGGATTTGCGATCCGCGGGCGAAATTGCCGGTGTGCAGGCCGAGTTGCAAAGTGTGCTGTCCAACCTCATCAGCAATGCCGTGCGCTACACGCCCGCAGGCGGCACCATCACGGTGCAATGGCGCTACACGACCGATGGCAATGCCATCTTTTCCGTGAGCGACACCGGGCCCGGCATTGCGCCGGAGCATATTCCGCGCATCACCGAGCGGTTCTACCGCGTCGACCGCAGCCGGTCGAGGGAAACGGGTGGCACGGGCCTGGGGCTGGCCATCGTCAAGCATGCCGTGCAGCGGCATGGCGCCACGCTTGATATCACCAGTGCACTGGGCAAGGGATCGGTCTTCTCGGTTACTTTTCCTGCCAACCGGCTTCGCCGCTCCGCGTTGCCGGCCGAATTGCAACCCGCAGCATCAGCACAAACAGCCCTGCCGTGATGGCCAGTGCCAGGGCACTGGCCGCCCAGAACGGCACGGGAGACGTTATGGGTGCCCAAGGGCCCAGCCCTTGGTACGCCAGCACATAGCCCCCGCCAAGCCCGGCGCCCCACAGCAAGGTGCAATAAACCACCAAGGGGGCGATCGTGACGCGGTAACTGCGCAGCACAAAGACACACAGGGTCTGCACGGCGTCAGCGGCATGGTAGGTCGCAACCCAAAGCAGCAATCCACCGGTGGTTGCCACCACGGCGGCACTGCTGGAATACAGGGCAGCGACGGTTTCATTTGCTATGAATAATAGAGCTGATAGCGCAATACCCACAGGTACTGCGAGCCTGAAACCTATCAAAACGACGCTGCGTGCCTGCACAGCGTTGCCGGCACCCAGCCAGTAGCTCACCCGGGCGCTGGTGGCAATGGCCAGTGAAAGGGGCGCCATGTACAGCACGGCCGCCACGTTGGCAGCGATCTGGTGGGCTGCGGTGGCCACCGTGCCCTGGCGGGCAATGAAAAGGGCCATCAGGGTGAACGAGGTCACTTCCACCAGGATGGCAAGCCCCGCAGGCACGCCCAGCCGGGCGAAGCCGAGAAGGGTGGGCCAATGGGGTGGCTCCATGCGCTGCCAGATGCGCAGCGGCCTGTAGAGATCCTGGCTGCGCAACAGCCAGAAAGCCAGGGCCAGCATGCTTACATTCACCACCAGGGTGGCCCAGGCGCAGCCCACGGCGCCTTGCGCCGGCAGGCCGGCGCCGCCAAAAGTGAACCAGATGGACAGGGGCACCTTGATGAACAGCGACCCCACCTGCAGCCAGGTCACCAGTTGCGGTCGTCCAATGGCTTGGTTCAGCGTGCTGTACAGGCGAAAGAGCAGGGCGGGTGGCAGCGCCAGGGCCAGCACTGCAAGGTATTGTTCTACCTCGGTGCGCAACGCCTGTGGTACCTCGGTCCAGCGCAGCAGCGGACCGGGCGACAACAGGATGAGCATGCCGACGGCTGCCGTCACGGCACACAGATAGAGCGCCTGGCGCAGCGATTGGCCAATGGCGCCGGGGTTGTGCGCACCCCGCTGCTCGGCCCAGACGGGCATGAGGGCCTGGAAGATGCCCATCAGGGCGACATAGACGCTGATGAAGATGGCCGAGCCCACCGACAGTGCCGCCAGAGAGGTTTCGCCGTGGCGCCCGGCCACGATGGTGTCGGTCACGCCGAAGGCCATCACGGCCAGCTGCCCCGTGAGCACGGTCAGTGCGTGGCGGGAGATGGTGGAATACTCCGACATCAGTCGGGCGATTCCGTTCTCCGGAACAGCAGGATGGACTCCTTCTTGTCGGTAGGGCGGCCGATGGTGGCTTGCCTCTTCCAGTGGTCAGGATTCACCAGGTTTGCGGGTGCCGGCCAGGCGTTGTTGTCTGCAATCAGCCAGGGGCAGTGAATTGCCGGGTTGGTCGGTTGCAGGCGCAGCCGGGCGTGGTATTGCAGTGCGGCCACCTGCGCCCGGCTCAGGCCGACCATCTGCACGCATCCGGGGTGTGGGCCCAAGGCAGCCGCCAGTTTGTGCGCCTGCGGTGCATAGCTGCGGGCATAGTCGAGCAGCGGGAGCCACAGGGTGGTCAGCAGCAGCCAGCCCAGAGCCGCCCCGCTGGCGGGCAATACCAGGCTTTTCCAGATGGCGGCACGGTTGCGTGCTGCGCGCCACCAGACCAGCCGGCACCAGGCCGCCGAGGCGGCCAGTGCCACCGCCAGTGCCAGCCATGAGAACTCGGGCGTGAATCCGGGGGCTAGTTTGGCCACGTTGGCTGCAGGCTGTGCCGGAACGCCCGTCTGCATGGCAAACCAGATGACCCAGATGGCCAGGGCCGATATGCTGAAGAACAGCAAGGTGAACCAGTCGATCAGCGACGCCATGCTGCGCCGGAATGTGGGCAACGCAAACGCGGCCAGCGTGGCGATGGCCGGCAAACCGACGAGCAACGCCCGGTCTGCCGGCTGTGTGGTGAAGGTGGCACCCACCGAGACCAGCGAAAACCACAGGGGCAACCACAGGTGTCGATGCAACTGGCGGCTGAACAGCTGTCTGCGCCAGCGCCACAGCGTCCAGGTGGCCATGGGCCAGGCTGGCCAGCCAAACCAGAGCAGCAGCCGTATCAGGCTTCTGAATTCCTTGCCCTCGGTGGCCGCATCGACCAGGCGCCAGCGCCACAGATCCAGTTGCCATGCCACGGCGGCGGCCAGCAGCGTGATGGCCGCCAGCGCCGCGACCCAGTGCAGACGTCGATCGGAGTGATGGGCCGGGTCGGCGGGGCCGGGTGGGGCCAGCGCAACCAGAGCAATGCAGCCCCCCCCCAGCAAGGCGGCGAACGTGGGCGCGCCGGCCAGCGTGAGTCCCATCATGCCCGCAACCAGAGCCACGGCGGGCACCACCGTGCGGTAAGGCAAGGTGGCTACGGCAAAGAAGATCAGTGCCGCACATGCCAGTTGCAGCAGATAGCCGGTGGCTTCGTGCGAAAGCTGTGCCAGGCCCAGGCAGGCGATCAGGGCCAGCAAGGCGCCATCGGCGATGGCGCGGGCGTAATCCAGGGGTTTGGCCTCGCCGCCAAAGGCAAATGCCACAGGCTGAGCGCCCGGACTGCGCGCCAGGTAGTAAACGCCATACCAGGTGGCAGCCAGCGTCAGCGCCAGCAGCAACATGAAGGGCAGGCGGGCCGCCATCTCGGGCGCCATCAGACCATCGGGCGTGATCCGGATGGCCCAGGCTCCCAGCCAGTAGGGCAGCAAACCGTCGGTTTCGGGGGGGACCCCCCCCAGCAGCGGTTTCAGCCACGGGGTGTGCCCGTTGGCCAGTTCCAGCATGTAGCCAAAGGCCGTCACATCGGCGTTCTTCCACGGGCCTCGGCCGACAAAGCCAGGCACCACATAAGCCAGGCACAGCAGCAGCAAGGCCCAGCGAGGAAGCTGGCGTGCAGCATTTCGGGTAACGATGGCAGGGGTGGGAGCGTTCACGCGTCAGGAGGATGGCAATGGCTGGCTGTCGAGAATAAGGGCAAATCCAAACAAAAAGGCAGCGCGGTTGCCCGTGCTGCCTTTTTGGCGGAAACGCGGTGAATTACTTCGCTGCGGTCTTGCCGAAACGGTTGCGGAAACGCTCCACACGGCCGCCCATGTTGTCCACGGATTTTTGCGTGCCGGTATAGAAAGGATGCGATTCGCTGGAGGTGTCCAGCTTGAACAGGGGCAGCTCACGGCCGTCGTCGGTCTTGCCCATTTCCTTGGTGTTCACGCACGAGCGGGTGACAAACTTGAAACCGTTGGACAGGTCCACGAACAGAACTTCGCGGTAGTTGGGGTGAATGCCTTCTTTCATGATCAATCCTTGTCAAGTGCGGGAGCCGTGCGGGACCCGAAGCAACCTTTGCCTCGTGAAACATCCAGCGTACTTTCCGCAGAAAAAGCCTTCCATTATAGCCCGGAGCGGCAGTCGGCGATGTTTGCCGTGGCGCGCGGAATTATCCGCCCCTTCGCATCATGTCGAAAAACTCGACATTGCTCTTGGTGGCCTTCATGTTCTTGATCATGAGCTCCATGGACTCGATCTCGTCCATGTTGTACATGAACTGGCGCAGGATGCGGGTTTTTTGCAGAATCTCGGGGGCCAGCAGCAGCTCTTCGCGGCGCGTGCCGCTCTTGTTGAGCTCGATGGCGGGGAACACGCGCTTTTCATACAGGCGGCGGTTCAGGTGGATTTCACAGTTGCCCGTGCCCTTGAATTCTTCAAAGATCACCTCGTCCATGCGGCTTCCGGTATCGACCAGCGCCGTGGCGATGATGGTGAGCGAGCCACCTTCCTCGACCTTGCGTGCGGCACCGAAGAAGCGCTTGGGGCGCTGCAGCGCGGCGGCGTCCACACCGCCCGACAGCACCTTGCCGCTCGACGGCACGACGTTGTTGTAGGCGCGGGCCAAGCGGGTGATGGAGTCCAGCAGGATCACCACGTCTTTTTTCAGCTCGACCAGGCGCTTGGCGCGCTCGATCACCATCTCGGCCACGTGCACGTGGCGGGCGGCGGGCTCGTCAAAGGTGGAGGCGATGATTTCGCCCTTCACCGTGCGCTGCATTTCCGTCACTTCTTCAGGGCGCTCGTCCACCAGCAGCACCATCAGGTGCACATCGGGGTTGTTGGCCGTGATGGCATGGGCGATGTGCTGCATCATCACCGTCTTGCCGCTCTTGGGCGGAGCGACGATCAGGGCGCGCTGGCCGCGGCCGATGGGCGCGATGATGTCGATGATGCGGCCGGTGATGTTCTCTTCGCTCTTGACGTCGCGCTCCAGGCGCATCTGCTCCTTGGGGAACAGGGGCGTCAGGTTCTCGAACATCACCTTGTGCTTGTTCTGCTCGGGCGGACCACCATTGACGGAATCGAGCTTGTTCAGCGCGAAGTAACGTTCACCGTCTTTGGGGGTACGGACCTCCCCTTCGATCATGTCGCCGGTGTGCAGGTTGAAGCGGCGCACCTGGCTGGGGCTGATGTAGATGTCGTCCGTGCTGGCCGTGAAGCTCGTGTCGGGGCTGCGCAGGAAGCCGAAGCCGTCGGGCAGGATTTCCAGCACGCCGTCGGCAATGATTTGTTCCCCGGTCTTGGCGCGCTTCTTGATGATGGCAAACATCAACTCCTGCTTGCGCATGCGGCCCGTGTTTTCGATTTCGAGTTCTTCGGCCTGCTTCAGGACTTCAGACACGTGCAGTGCCTTGAGTTCGTTTAAGTGCATGGATTGACTCCTTGGCGGAGCTGGTATGAATCTTTGGGGAGGGGGGCCGGGGCCGGATGGGCTGCTGTTTGCAGCTCCGGCGCGCCTGGGATCTTGGTCCGGCTGCCAATGCATGCAGCCCGGTGATCTGGAAGAATTATGACAGGAAAAAAAGCGAGGACTTCATGCGAGCGCAATTGAGTCGATGATTGCCGCCGACCCTGGTGCCTGTGTGTGCACAATGCATCCGATAAAAAGCCCCGGTGGCGGCACAGCCAGCGGGGCGTCGGTGAATCAGGCCAGTTGCTGATCGATGAAGGCGGTCAGTTGCGCCTTGCTCATGGCGCCGACCTTGGTGGCGGCCAGCTGGCCGTCCTTGAACAGCATCAGCGTGGGGATGCCGCGGATGCCGAACTTGGCAGGGATCTCGCGGTTTTCATCCACGTTCATCTTGGCGATCTGCAGCTTGCCCTGGTAGGTGCCAGCCACTTCATCCAGGATGGGGGCGATCATCTTGCAGGGGCCGCACCATTCGGCCCAGTAGTCCACCAGCACGGCGGTGCCGGGTTGGAGCACGTCGGCTTCAAAGCTGGCGTCAGAGACATGTTTGATGAGTGCGCTGGCCATGGCGGATTCCTTGATTTTGAGCGGTTTGCTACCGGTGTACGTTTAAAGTCTGGGCATTGTGACAGAAACCAATCCCATGTTCACCGGTGTGGCCGGGTCTTGCGACGCTATGACAGTCATAGCGAAAAGCGATCAGTGCGCGGCCTTGTGGCAGCGCGTTCTGGCCCAGGTGGAGGCGCACATGCTGGGGTTGCAGGCCCATCCGGCGCGCACCGTGGTGCTGCTGCCCTATGCCCAGCTCATGCCCTGGGCGCAGCGTTACTGGGCCTTGCACCATGCCGACGGATTTGCACCCCGTTTCGAAACCACGCGCAACTGGGCCCGCCAGCTGGCCGCTTTTGTACCGCAAGGCGACGATCTGGCCGGTGACGTGGCGCGCGACACGCTCACCGCACGCGCCTTGCTCGACCGCGCCGGCTTGGCCGCGCAACGCGACGTGCTGGCGGTGCCCTTGCAAGAGGCTGCCGCCCAGCTGGCAGTGGCTGTGGCCGCCATGGCCCCGGCGCAGCGCGAGACTTGGGGGATGCAGGCGCGCAGCCTGATGACGGAGCCTGACGAAGGTTCGACCCTGCGTTTCGAGGCCGTCGTAGCCCGCATTGCGTTCGAATGGGTACTGGCATCGCGCCATGCCACCGATGTGTTGTTCGAGCCCGGCGTGCGCCAGTCGGTTGATGCCCTGGTGGTTCTGCAAGGCTTTCAGGTGGAGCCCTTGGCACAGGCCCTGCAGGTCCATTGGGGCGACAAGGCAGCGGCCCTGGCATTGCCGCCTGCGGCACCGGATGCCAACGCGCGCGGCCGCATTGCCCTGCATGCGGCCCAGGATGCCGAAGACGAAGCCCAGCGGGCGGCGGCCTGTGTGCTGGCCCATCTGGTGGCGGGCCGCACACCAGTGGCGCTGGCGGCCAACGACCGCGCCCTCACGCGCCGCATCGGGGCGCATCTGGCCAGCTGTGGTGTGGCGGTGCGCGATGAAAACGGCTGGACGCTCTCGACCACCCGGGCGGCCGCGCAGCTGATGGCCGCGCTCAAGGCCTGCGCCTGGAACGCATCGGCCGACGAGGTGCTGGACTGGCTCAAGCATGCACCGGCCATTGAGCCCGCTGTGCTTGGCGCCTTGGAGCGTGCGTTGCGCAAGGCTTCGGTGGCCGCCTGGGCGGGCGCGGCCGGACGCAACTGGGCCGACAAGCCCGCGCTGGCGGCCTGTGTGGCCCAGGTGCAGGAATGGTGCGAAGGCCTGCGCGCGCCGCGTCCGCTGGCGCAGTGGCTGCAGTCCCTGCGTGGCCTGCTGGTGGCCAGTGGCCAGTGGCCCCGGCTCGAAGCGGAGGCCGCAGGCGCCCGCGTGCTGACGGCACTGCGCCTGCAAGCGGGCCAGGAGGCCGAGCTGGAGGGCTGGGGCAGCGCCGGCCGGCGCATGGCCCTGGCCGAGTTCACCCGCTGGGCCAACGAGGTGCTGGAAGCCGCGCGCTATGTACCCAGCCAGATGGGCGATGCGCCCGTGATCGTATTGCCCATGCCCCAGTTGCTGGCCCGCCCGTTTGCCGCCCTGGTGCTGCCCGGCTGCGATGAAAAGCGCCTGCAGCCCTCGCCCGAACCAGTCGGCGACTGGACCCCCGCGCAGCGCCAGGCCTGGGGCCTGCCCACGCGCGAATCGCTGGAGACCGCCCAGCGCGCCGCCTGGCAGCATGCTCTGCAGACACCGGCCGTGGATGTGCTCTGGCGCACGGGCGACGAAGGCGGCGAGCCCCTGCTGGCCAGCGCGCTGGTGCTGGCGCTGCACCTCGAAGGCGCGGCCACCCAAGGTGCCGACGACCGCAGCCAGCGCACCGTGGCGGCGCATCCCACGGCGCGGCCCTTGCCCGATGGGCGCGCGCTGCCCGTGCTGCGCCTGTCGTCCACCGCGTATTCCGATCTGCGGCATTGCCCCTACCGTTTTTTTGCGCTGCGCCAGCTGGGCCTGCAGGAGGCCGACGAGCTGGCCGCCGAGGTGGACAAGCGCGACTTCGGCAACTGGCTGCACGCGGTGCTGCAGCACTTTCATGAAGGCTTGCTGGCTGAGCCAACGGACGACGCAGCCACCCGCATCGCCCGCATGGATGGCGCAGCGCAGGCCGTCACGCTGCAACAAGGCTTGGGCGAGGGTGACTTTCTGCCGTTTGCCGCAGGCTGGCCGCAGGTGCGTGACGGCTATCTGCGCTGGCTCGCGCAGCATGAACAGGCCGGGGGGCACTTTCGGCAGGCCGAGGTGCAAGCCAGCCAGCCGCTGGGCGCCCTGCAGCTCGTGGGCACCATCGACCGCATCGATGCCGTTTCGTCCACGGGTGAGCCCGCGCCGCTGGTCATCGACTACAAGACCGAGAACGACACCGCCACGCGCCAGCGCATCAAGGCGGGCGCGGAAGACACCCAGCTCGCGTTCTACGCCGCCTTGCTGAGCCACGACACGCTGCGTGCCGCCTACGTGAACGTGGGCGAGCGCGGCGAGACGCAAATGCACGAACAGGACGAGGTGGTGCACCTGCGCGACCTGCTGGTGGAGGGCATTCAGCACGACTTCGCCCGCATTGCGGCTGGCGCGCCCATGCGCGCGCTGGGCGAGGGCAGCGTGTGCGACTACTGCGCCGCGCGGGGACTGTGCCGAAAAGACTTCTGGAAATGAACAGGAACACCCCCCTGAGCCGCTTCGCGGCTTCCCCCCTCTCTCGGCTGCGCCGGGAGGGGGAACGACGCCAGCGCGGCGGGGTGGCCCTTGCGCGACGTCTCTCGCCCGGGCGCGCGCCGGGTTCACAGATCACTTGCGGGCAGAGCACCGTGGATCACCAGAATGACTGAACAAGCGGCTTACGAACACAACGGCCACCCGGTCTCGCGCGCGGCCTTCTACGCCATCGCCTGCGACCCCGCGCGCAGCGTGGCCGTGGAGGCCTGCGCGGGCGCGGGCAAGACCTGGATGCTGGTCTCGCGCATGCTGCGCGCCTTGCTCGACGGCGCTGCGCCGCATGAAATTTTGGCCATCACCTTCACCAAGAAGGCCGCCGGCGAAATGCGCCAGCGGCTGCAGGAGTGGCTGGAGACGTTTGCCCAGGCCCCGCTGGATACCTTGGGCGCAGAGCTGGTTTCAAGAGGAGTCAGCCCCGAGCGCGCCCTGGAAAAACGCGAG
The DNA here is from genome assembly GCF_900107605.1 of Acidovorax soli. Lineage (GTDB taxonomy): Bacteria > Pseudomonadota > Gammaproteobacteria > Burkholderiales > Burkholderiaceae_C > Acidovorax > Acidovorax soli. The sequence goes on from NZ_FNQJ01000001.1 coordinate 56,412, forward strand.
GCGCTGCAAAATCTATACCGCCAGATACTGGCCAGCGGCCGTCCGGTGCAGATCCGCACCTTTCACAGCTGGTTTGCGGCGCTGCTCGGCACGGCCCCGCTGGCGCTGCTGCAGGCGCAGGGGCTGCCGGCCAATTTTGAGCTGCTCGAAGACGATGCCGAGGCCGTGCGCGAGGTGTGGGGGCCGTTCCTGCAGACTGTCGCCACCAGCGCCTCGCTGCGTGCCGACTACGAGGCCGTGGTGGCCCGCCATGGCCGCTCGCAAACGCACAAGGCGCTGGCGGCGGCGCTGGCCAAGCGGGTGGAGTTTGACCTGGCCGATGCGGCGGGCGTGGTCGATGCCTCGGTGCCGCCGGCAGGGGCGCTGTTCCCCGATCTGTCGGACGAAAACGACCCGGCCCTCGCGCTGCTGCGCCGTGAGCGCGATGCCCTGTTGGCCGCGGCGCTCGCGTTGGGGCGGGCCAGTGCGCCCACCTTCTCGGCCAAGGGCGTTGCGCTGGAAACGGCGGTCAGCCACGAAGACGCCGATGGCCTGATCGACGCCTTGCTCACCCAAAAGGGCGAGCCGCGCAAGTTCAACGACAAGCTGGCCGGGATCGAGCAGGTGCGCCACGTCCAGACGCTGTGCCAGCGCGCACTCACCGCCCGCCGCCAGCACGAGGCCTGGCAGCACCAGCAGCGCATGGCCCGCCTGGCGCGCTGCCTGATTGCGGAGTTTGCCGCCGTCAAGCACCAGCATGGCTGGGTGGACATGAACGATGTGGAACGCACGGCCCTGGTCATGCTGGCCGACCCCGTGCTCTCGGGCTGGGTGCAGGAGCGGCTCGATGCGCGCATCCGCCACCTGCTGGTCGATGAGTTCCAGGACACCAACCCGCTGCAGTGGCAGGCACTGCACGCCTGGCTGGCGGGCTATGCGGGCTCGGGCGGCGGTGCCACGGCGCCCAGTGTGTTCATCGTGGGCGACCCCAAGCAGAGCATCTACCGCTTTCGCCGCGCCGAGCCGCAGGTGTTCATTGCCGCGCAGGCCTTTGTGCGCGACGGCCTCTCGGGTGACCTGCTCAGTTGCGACCACACGCGCCGCAACGCCACGGGCGTGATCGCCGCTGTGAACCATGTGATGGGCACAGCGCAGGCGCAACACGAGACGAGCGGATTTGGTGAAACCTTCGGTTTTCGCGACCACACCACCGAATCCAAAGACCCCGGCGTGTTGCTGCGCCTGCCCGCCATCCTGCCGCCCGATACGGGTGGTGGTGGGGCGGCCGACCCGCTCGCCTGGCGCGACAGCCTGACCGAGCCACGTCACGAAGCCGAAGAAACCCAGCGCATGCGCGAATGCACGCAGGCCGCCGCCTGGGTGGCGGCGCAGATTGCGCAAGGCACGCCGCCCAACGAAGTGCTGGTGCTGGCCCGCAAGCGCGACCGGCTCGCTGTCATGCAGGAGGCCTTGCGTGCCCTGCATTTGCCCTGCGTGCAGCCCGAAAAGGCCGACCTGTTCGATGCGCCCGAGGTGCAGGACATGGTGGCGCTGCTCGATGCGCTGGTTTCCACCGGGCATGACCTGTCGCTGGCCCGTGCGCTCAAGTCGCCGCTGTTCGGGCTGAATGATGATGCCCTGGTAGCGCTGGCCTTGCTGCGCCGCCAGCCCGGGCATGCCAGCAGCAGCTGGTTTGAGTTGCTTCAAAAAAGTGAGCTGCTACCGATTGAGCTGCAAGCGCTAGCGACCCATCTGATTCAGTACAAGGCGTGGGTGGATGCGCTGCCGCCACACGATGCGCTGCACGCCATCTACCAGCATGGCGACGTGCTGGCCCGCTTTGCCGGCGCCGCCCCCGCCGCGCAGCGCATGGCGGTGCTGGCCAATCTGCGCGCGCTGCTGTCGGCCGCGCTGCAGCACGACGGCGGCCGCTACCTCACGCCCTATGCCTTTGTGCGCGCCATGAAAAAGGGCGGCGTGCGCGCACCCGGCCGGGTGGATGCGCAGGCCGTGCGCCTGCTCACCGTGCATGGCGCCAAGGGGCTGGAGGCGCGCTGCGTGCTGCTGCTCGACACCGACACCCGCCCGCAGAAGGCAGAGACCATGGGCGTGCTGGTGGATTGGCCCGGCGAGCAGGCCGTGCCCGCAGGTTTCGTCTTTCTGGCCAGCGAATCCAGCCCGCCGCCCAGCGCTGAAGCCGCCCTGGCCACCGAGCAGCAGGCCCGCCAGCGCGAAGAACTCAACATGCTCTACGTAGCCATGACGCGCGCCAAACACTGCCTGGCGCTGTCGTCGGTGGCGCCCAGCGTGTCTGCGCCGGGCAGCTGGTGGAACCGGCTGGAGCCGCTGCTGGCGGATGTGGAGGCCTTGGACGAAGCGGTTGCATCCGATGGGTTTGTCGCCACGACGGACAGCGTTCACGACCAGTTCACCTTGGCTGAGTTGCCGGGGCTTCCTGCCGAATTGCGCGCCACTCCCGGGGCTGGGCAAGAGGGCGTCGGCCCGGCTGACCCGGAGGCATCGCTGTCCACCCCCGCATCGCGCTTGGGCGAGGCCATGCACCAGTTGCTGGAGCAGGCCGGTGTGGCCGGTGCGCCGCTGGCCGAGCTGCGTGCCAACGGCTGGTCCATGGCCCGCATCGCGCGCCTGGCGCAGGACTTCGACATCACCGTGGGCGCCGCGCGCACCGCCGCCCAGACCGCCCGGCGCATCCTGGCGGGCGAGGGTGCCTGGGCCTGGGATGCCACGGTGGTGGACACCGCCATCAACGAGGCGCCCCTGCGCCACCAGGGCCAGAGCCTGCGCATCGACCGCCTGGTGCACTGCCACCAGCCGCCCGAGCGCAAGGGCTGGTGGGTGCTGGACTACAAAAGCGCTGCCGAGCCCGAGCGCCAGCCCGCGCTGATGGCGCAGTTGCAGCGCTACCGCGCGGCGGTATCGGGGCAGGCACCCGGCGAGCCGGTGCGGGCGGCGTTCCTCACGGGCGACGGGCGCATGGTGCCGCTGTCCGATGGCGCCCCTCCCGCCGAAGCTGCCTTGACGGCTGGCGCGGATCGGGCGGCGCAGGCCTTGCGGCATACTCTCGCCCCCGCGCCGGGGCCTGCCCAAGGCTCCTTGTTCTGAGCGCCGAACGTTGTCGATGGATTGAAAGGTTTTCCCCATGAATGCACCTACCCCCCTGGCCACCGATGCGTCCAGCCCGTTGCACTGCGATGCCGTCATCGTGGGGGGCGGCCCCGCCGGGCTGATGGCGGCCGAGGTGCTGGCGCAGGCGGGTGTGGCGGTGCATCTGTTTGATGTCATGGCCTCGGTGGGACGCAAATTCCTGCTGGCGGGCAAGGGCGGGCTCAACCTCACGCATTCCGAGTCGCACGCGCCTTTTGTCAGCCGTTACGCCGGGCGCCAGCCGCAGATCGAGCCGCTCGTCCAGGCCTTTGGCGGGCCCGAGGTGCGTGCCTGGGCGCAGGGGCTGGGGGTGGAAACCTTTGTGGGCACGTCGGGCCGCGTGTTCCCGACCGACATGAAGGCCGCGCCGCTGCTGCGTGCCTGGCTGCAGCGCCTGCGCGGGCTGGGGGTGCGGTTCCACATGCGCCACCGCTGGCTGGGTTGGGGCGGGGACGGCGCCCTGCGTTTCGCGGCGCCTGTGGGTGAGGTGCAGGTCACGGCGCGCGCCGTGGTGCTGGCGCTGGGCGGCGGCAGCTGGGCGCGTCTGGGGGCCGATGGCGCCTGGGTTTCGCTGCTGGCGCAACGCGGCGTGGCCGTGGCGCCGCTGCGCCCCGCCAATTGCGGCTTCGATGTGCCGCGCGTGGATGCACCCGCCGGCGAAACCCGCCGCGCATTCCTGCAGGAGCTGCTGGGCCGCTCGCCCGAGGGCGCCGTGGGCTGGACGCCGCACTTTGCCGAGCGGTTTGCCGGCCAGCCTTTCAAATCGGTGGCGCTCAGTTTTACCGACAGCCAGGGCCGCCATTTCAGCCGCCGCGGCGAGTTCGTGGCCACGGCCACGGGCGTGGAGGGCAGCCTGGTCTATGCCGCATCGCAGCTGCTGCGCGACGAGATCGAGGCCCATGGCCATGCCACGTTCCACCTCGATCTGCTACCGGACCATGCGCCTGAGCGTGTTTTGGTGGAAGTGCGCCACCCGCGCGGCTCACGCTCGCTGTCCAGTCACCTCAAGAGCCGCCTGGGGCTCGACGGCATCAAGGCCGGCATCCTGTATGAACACTTGGGCAAGGACGGCATGAACGACCCGTTAGCTCTGGCCCATGCCATCAAGGCCCTGCCCATCACCGTGGTGGCCGCGCGCCCGCTGGACGAGGCCATCAGCACGGCCGGCGGCGTCGCGTTCGAGGCGCTGGACGAGCACCTCATGGCCATCGCCGCGCCCGGTGTGTTCTGCGCGGGCGAGATGCTCGATTGGGAGGCCCCCACCGGGGGCTACCTGCTCACGGCCAGCCTGGCCAGCGGCATGCGGGCGGGGCAAGGGGTTTTGAGGTTTTTGGGCACCGGCGCTGGAGGATAAAGCGCCAGCAGCTGTTGAAAACAGAGCTTTTTCACCACCGGCGCACGGGGCCGGTGTCCACATGCACGAACTGCTCGCGCGGGTAAAAACCCACGCCGCCCAGGCCCAACGCCAGCGCCGCGTCGCGCAGGCTGGCCAGTTGCACGCCGGGCAGGCGCACGTCGATGGCCTTGCCTTCCATGTGCAGGCTGCGCTTGGCCACACCGCCACCGCGCGTGGTGCGCAGCGTCTGGTTGGTGGCCGCGCTGCGGTAGCCTGAAATGACCTGGAAGGGCTGCTGCGCGCGCAGCTCCTGCCTGATCTGGTGCAGCAGGTTGAAGAGCTGCGGGTCCATCAGGCCCGCCTCGCCGCTGTAGTGGTCGCGCAGGAAATGGTTGAGGCTGCTCAGCGCCTGGGGTACGAACTGCTCGCCCAGCGCATACACCAGGGCCAGGCGCTCGCTGGTGTGGGTGTGGTCCAGCGACAGGCTGCGGGCGTCGGGCAGGCCGGCCAGGGCGGGCTGCGCCAGCGGCAGCAGGGCTCCGGTTACCAGCCAGCGGCCGCCCGTGCCCAGAAAGCGGCGGCGGCCCGATGCAAGAGGGTGGGTGGGCTGGGTCATGGCATGTTCCAGGAAGGGGTGAAACCGGTTTGTTCAGGGTACACCGGCGCGCATGCGGCGCTGCTCGGATTGCTGGCGCAGGGCCTGCTCCAGCAGCCTGTCCTGCCCGTACAGGTCGGCAAAGAAGTGCAGCTGGCCCTGCTTGACGATGGTGGTGCTGTAGGCAATCACCACGGGCAGGGGTTCGGCCAGGCGCAGTGTGGCCGACTGGCCCCGGGCCATGGCTTCGCGGATGCGCGCTTCGGGCCATGCCGGGTCGTTGCGCAACACAAACTGGGCCAGCGCCACGGGGTCTTCGACGCGGATGCAGCCATGGCTGAAGTCGCGCCGGTCGCGCTGAAACAGCAGCGGTGCGGGCGTGTGGTGCAGATAGATGTTGCTGTTGTTGGGAAACACGAACTTGATGTCGCCCAGTGCATTTTTTGGCCCGGGGCGCTGGCGTATGCGCATCTGCCCGCGCAGCACGGCATCCAGGTACTCCGGCGCCAGAGTGCTGTGCACCTGTCCGTTGGCGCCTACAAATTCCATGCCCTGCTGCTGCAAATAACCAGGGTCGCGCCGCAGCCGGGGAATGGTTTCGCTGCGCGCAATGGAAGGCGGAATGTTCCAGTAGGGGCTGAATTCGATGAAGCGCATGTCTTCGTCGAACAGCGGCGTGCGGGTGTCCAGCGCCTTGCCCACGATCACCTTCATGGCCAGTTGCAGCGACACCCGTCCGTCCTGCACCTCGTAGGCGCGCAGCACGAATTCGGGGATGTTGACCACGATCATGCGCGGGCCGCGCAGCAGGGGCGTCCAGCGCAGCCGCTCCATGGCCAGCTCGATCTGGCGGACGCGGGCGGCGGGCGAAATGGCCAAGGCATCCAGCGTGGCCTTGCCGATCACGCCGTCAGAGGCGAGCGCGTGGCGTTGCTGGAAGGCCTTCACGCCGTTCTGCAGGGCCTCGTCGTAGAGCGCTGGCGGCTGCGCATCCGCAGGCAGGTCGCCCAGCACCACCAGGCGCTGGGTCAGCTGTGCCAGGCCTGCCCAGGCCTGGCCGGCCTCCAGCTTGCGGCCCGGCAGCGCTGGCAGGGGCGTGGCCCAGGCAGCGGGGGCGCCCAGCGCCCGGTAGCGGGCCAGTTCGGTGCGCAGGCTGGCATACAGCGGCACCTGGGGCGCGGCGGCACGCACGGCATCGGCCAGCGAGGGGGCGGCCAGGGCCTGCTGCAGGGTGGTGGTGGCGTCGATGCGGGGGGCTGCGGGCGGGGTGTAGTTCTGCTGGATCTGGCGCGGATCGATGCGGCCCGATCGCAGGTCACCCAGGTAGCGCTGCAGGGCGGTGGTGAGCGCATTTTCGAGCTGCTGTGCGGCATCGGGGCCCAGCGCGGGGCCGCGGGCTGCGGAGGCCACGGCCTGCGCCAGCGCGCTGGCGCGGTAATCGTCGGGTTGCAGGCCTTCGGTGGCCGCTGCCGCCAGAATGTCCACGGCCTGCTGCGCCACAGGCGCGGGGCGCCCGTCCACCAGCCAGGGCGCGGCGCCTGCCACAGGGGCGCAAACAGCCAGCCAGAGCGCCAGCCATGTGCTGCGCCAACTCAAACGGATGCCAAGGCGTGGAAACAAAGTGGATGCAAGGGCGAGAAAGGGGCTGGGCATGCGCCGCATCGTGGTCAATGGTCGCTCATGCCGGGCCATTCACCGACCAGACCGCAGGCCGGGCACTGGGCGTAGAGGCTGGGGCTGACCTGGAACTTGGCCTGGTGCTTGTCGGTTTCCGGCGCCTTGTCGTGGGCTTCGCCGTCGATTTCGACCAGCCCCGTGGCGTGGCAACGTGGGCACCTGGCAGCGGCCAGGGCAGCGAGGGGGTTGAAGTTCTCTGCGAACACGGGCGCCTCGTCGTGTTGTCTGGTGGCTGCAGGGTTTTCGCAACCCTGCCTGTCGCAAGCAATATCAGAAAGAAGTTGACGAGCCTTACCCCCGGCACTGGCTCCACAGTTAGGGCTGCTTGGTTCCCCACCTGACCCGGTTGGCCGCTTCACCATGCGGGGAGGCCCGTCAACCAGCATTCTACCCCCTGTGGCGCTTCGCGCCTTCCCCCTTCTCTCGAATTGCTGCGCAATTCGGAAAGGGGGGCGACACCAGTGCGGCGGGGCGGCCCTTGCGCGGTGTCCCTGGTGTGGGGCGCACGCCGGTTTTAGAAGGTGGTGGCGTTGCGGGCCCTAGAATCACCCCCCATGTCCTACCTCGTGCTCGCCCGCAAGTACCGTCCCCGCAATTTCACCGAAATGGTGGGGCAGGAGCATGTGGTGCAGGCCCTCACCAACGCGCTCACCCAGCAGCGGTTGCACCACGCCTACCTGTTCACGGGCACGCGCGGCGTGGGCAAGACCACGGTATCGCGCATCCTGGCCAAGTCGCTCAACTGCCAGGGTACAGACGGGCAGGGCGGCATCACGGCCACGCCCTGCGGCGTGTGCCAGGCATGTACCGATATCGACAGCGGCCGGTTCGTGGACTACACCGAACTCGACGCCGCCTCGAACCGTGGCGTGGACGAGGTGCAGAGCCTGCTGGAGCAGGCGGTGTACAAGCCGGTGCAGGGGCGCTTCAAGGTCTTCATGATCGACGAAGTGCACATGCTCACGAACACGGCGTTCAACGCCATGCTCAAGACGCTGGAAGAGCCGCCCGAATACCTGAAATTCGTGCTCGCCACGACCGACCCGCAGAAAGTGCCCGTCACGGTGCTGAGCCGCTGCCTGCAGTTCAACCTGCGGCCCATGGCGCCCGAGACCGTGCTGTCTCACCTCACGCAGGTGCTGGCAGCCGAAAACGTAGCGGCCGAGCCGCAGGCCTTGCGCCTGCTGTCGCGCGCGGCGCGTGGCTCGATGCGCGATGCGCTGTCGCTCACCGACCAGGCCATTGCCTTTGGCAGCGGCCAGTTGCAGGAAGCCGCCGTGCGCCAGATGCTGGGGGCGGTGGACCGCTCCTACGTGTTCCGCCTCATCGAAGCGCTGGCCCGGGGCGATGGCAAGACCGTGGTGGAAACCTCGGACACGCTGCGCCTGAATGGCCTGTCGGCCGCGTCCACGCTCGAAGAAATGAGCGCCGTGCTGCAGCGCATGGCGGTGTTCCAGGCCGTGCCGCAGATGGCCGGCGCCGTGGATGCCGACGACCCCGAGGCCTCTGAGACGGCCCGCCTGGCCGCCCTGATGCCCGCTGACGAAACCCAGCTGCTCTACAGCCTGTGCCTGCACGGGCGGGGCGAGCTGGGCCTGGCGCCCGATGAATATGCCGCGCTGACCATGGTGCTGCTGCGTCTGCTGGCCTTCAAGCCCCAGAGCGAACCGGCTGAAAAAAAAACTCTGACGCGGCCTGAGGCGGCGTCTTCGGGCCGGGTAGCCGCTGGTTCTGTCGGGTTCCAGGCTTCCCCTGCGCGCCCTGCTGCCCCTGTGTCGGCACCGATGGCCCCTGCGGTAGCGGATCCTGGGGCGCAGCCCGCAGCGTTGGTTGCCCCGGCTGCCACCGCCCCGGTCCTGTCGGTTCAACCGTCCCCGTCCGCCTCCGCGCCGTCAGAAGACGTACCTTCCGATGCCTCCGAGCCGCCTCCTTGGCCGGGTTCGGACGAGCTGGATACCGTGCGGACCGAAGCGCCCACTGCCACCGTTCTGCCGGTGCGCACCACCGAAGATTTTGATGGGAACCAGGCCCCGGTGCATGCCGTTCTTGCGCAAAATGCTCCTGAATATGTAGCGATTCCCGTGCGAGAGTTGCCCGAGCCTGGTGAGCGACTGCAGCCGTTGCCCCTGTCTGCGCCCACCCCCGTCTCGGCGCGCTACACCCCTACGGACGAAGGCGACATATGGCACCGCACCGTGCAGCAGCTGGTGGTGGCCGAAACCATTACCGCCCTGGTGCGCGAGCTGGCCCTGCAGTCCCAGCTGGTGGCGCGGGATGGCGGCCACTGGCTGCTGCGCGTCGAGCGCGAATCGCTCAACCAGCCCCTGGCCCGCGAGCGGCTGCGTGCCGCGCTGGAGGCCGCCGGCCATGCCAACCAGATCAGCGTGGAAGTGGGCGTGGTGATTGACAGCCCCGCCCGCCGCAACGCCGCCGCCGCCGCCGAGCGCCAGCGCGTGGCCGAAGACATCGTGATGAACGACCCCTATGTGCAGTCGCTGGTGCGCGACTACGGCGCGAAAATCGTGCCGGGCAGCATCAAGCCTGCGTGACCAACAACCTCCATTCCACAGAAACGAAAAGGAAACACACCATGTTCAACAAGGGACAACTCGCCGGCCTCATGAAGCAAGCCCAGGCCATGCAGGACAACCTCAAGAAGGCACAGGACGAGCTGGCTTTCATCGAGGTGGAAGGCGAGTCGGGCGCGGGCCTGGTCAAGGTGCTGATGACCTGCAAGCACGACGTCAAGCGCATCACCATCGACCCCAGCCTGCTGGCCGAAGACAAGGACATGCTCGAAGACCTGGTGGCGGCAGCGTTCAATGCGGCCGTGCGCAAGGCCGAGGAGACTTCGGCGGAGAAGATGGGCAAGCTCACGCAAGGCATGCCAGGCCTCCCCGGCGGCATGAAATTCCCTTTCTGATGCCCTGGCTACTGCGCGCCAGCCATGCGTCGTTGGGCGGTGCTCGCAATCCTCACGTACAGGAAGTACGTTCCGGTTGCTGTGCTCCGTCCGCCTAGCCTGGCAGGCGCTCGCTACGCCCTTGAGGGCGGAGTTTTGGGGAGTTTCAAGTTGAAACTGCGCCCTCCGCATACCGTTCGGGCTGAGCCTGTCGAAGCCTGGCCCCGATTCCTCCTCCTCCCACACCGTCACCCCGATCGCTCACCCACCGATGTCCACCACCAACTCCCTCGACGTTCTGATCCAGGCGCTGCGCCGGCTGCCTGGGGTGGGGGTGAAGTCTGCGCAGCGCATGGCGTTTCATTTGCTGCAGCATGACCGGCAGGGGGCGCTGGCGCTGTCGCGGGCGCTGGAGGAGGCCGTGGGGTCGGTGCGCCACTGCACGCTGTGCCATACCTTCACCGAGGCCGAGGTGTGCAGCACCTGCCTGGACCCGGAGCGCGACGCCACGCGGCTGTGCGTGGTCGAGACGCCCGCCGATCAGTCGGCGCTGGAGCGCACGGGGGCGTTCAAGGGGCTTTACTTTGTGCTGATGGGGCGGCTCAGTCCGCTCGACGGCATCGGCCCCCAGGAGATTGGCCTGCACAAGCTCATGGAGCGGGCCTGCAACGGCGTGGTGCAGGAGGTGATCCTGGCCACCAATTTCAATGCCGAGGGCGAGGCCACGGCCCATGTGATCAGCGAGGCTCTCAAAAGCCGGGGCCTGCATGTCACGCGGCTGGCGCGGGGCGTACCCGTGGGCAGCGAGCTGGAGTATGTGGACCTGGGCACCATCGCGCATGCGCTGGTAGACCGTCGCTAGCCTCTTTTCGTCGCTAGAATACTCCCGATTTAATAGCGAACAGCGCTTGTCGGTGCTGCGCTATATCCGTCTAGGGACAAAATGAATTCCTTGCATGTGGCGCGTTTCACGGTGGCCTACTGGTGTGTTTTCATGGCCGTGCTGCTGCCCCTGGTGTGCGCGTGGCTGGCCAAGAGCGGTGGCCTGGGCAGGCCGCGCCGCGAAGGGGGCTACGACAACCATGACCCGCGTGCCTGGATGGCCCGCCAGTCCGACTGGCATGCCCGCGCGAACGCAGCGCAGGCCAACAGTTTCGAGGCGCTGCCATTCTTCATCGGAGCGGTCGTCATTGCACACCAGCTGGGTGCGGCGCAGACCCTGCTCGACATCCTCGCTTTCCTGTTCATCATGCTGCGCGTTTTCTACATCCTGATGTATGTCTCGGACATGCCCAAGGCCCGCAGCGCGGTGTGGGGTGCGGCGTTCCTGGTGAACATCGCCATTTTCTTCATCGGCTACCGCTGAAACGGTGTGGGCTGATGCCCGCACAGCAATACGTAGAAGCGCTCAGGGGAAGACCCTGATGCGCCCATGCAGCGGCTGCGGCACGATTGTTGCGTTGCAGCAATTTCCTGCTTTTCCGTTTTTTCCATGTCCCTTCCTCCTGTCAGCCGCCGTGCCTTTGGTGCCCTGTCTGCCCTGTCGGCAGTCGCGGCATGCACTTCTGGCGCCTGGGCGTATGCGCCCGGCGCCGCGGCGCGGCGCGTCACCATCGCGGTGGGCGGGCAGGCCGTGCTGTACCACCTGCCCCTGACCATCGCGGGCCGGCTGGGTTTTTTCCAGGCCGAAGGACTGGATGTCACGGTGCTTGACTACCCCGGTGGTGCCCTGGCCTTGCGGGCGGTGCAGGACGGAGTGGCCCAGGTCTGCTCGGGTGCCTATGAACACACTCTGCGCCAGCAGAGTCGGGGCCACGATTACCGCGCTTTCGTGGTGCAGGGGCGGGCGCCGCAGCAGGCGCTGGGCGTGTCGCTGCGGGCGGTGCCGAGCTATCGGGGGCCATCGGACCTGCGGGGACGGCGCATCGGTGTTTCGGCCCTGGGCTCGTCCACCCAGGTGATGGCGAGCATGCTGCTGGCCCGCGCGGGCGTGGATGTGCACACTGTCTCCTTCGTGGGCGTGGGAACGGGGCTTGCTGCCCTGGCGGCGCTGCGCACAGGCCGCATCCATGCGCTGTGCCATGCCGACCCCATCATGGCGCTGCTCGAGCAACGGGGCGAGGTGCGCCTTGTCGGCGACCTGCGCACGCTCCAGGCCACGCAGGAGGTGTTTGGCGGCGCCATGCCTGCCAGTTGCCTGGTTGCCCCCCAGTCATTTCTGCACCAGGAGCCCGTGGTGGCACAGGCGCTGGTCAATGGCATCGTGCATGCGCTCAAGTGGCTGCAGACAGCAGCGCCGGCCGATCTGGTCAAGGCGGTGCCTGCCAGTTACCTGCTGGGTGACAGGGCGGTCTATCTGGCGGCGTTCAACCGGGTGCGCGAGACGTTTTCGCCCAATGGGCTCATGCCCGAGGACGGGCCGGCAACCGCCTTGCGGGCGCTTGCGCAGTCCTATCCCGGCATGTCTGGCACACGGGCCAGCCTGGCACGCACCTTCACCGATGACCTGACCCGAAAGGCGCGGCAGAAATTCGGGGTGTGAGATGTGCGCCCTGGCGGTGCGAAGGCGCTGATGGCCTGCGCAGTGGGTGAGAATGCCGGGCCAACGGGGCTGTGCCCGGTGTTCGCCACTCTTCCTCACTCATTTCAAGGGACCCTCTCATGTCGCTGAGCCTCAGCATTGGCCCGCTCGTTTCCCTGATCGCGGGCATCCTCATCCTGGTCATGCCGCGCCTGCTGAGCACCATCGTGGCGCTTTACCTGATCGTGATCGGCGTGTTGGGCTTGCTGGGCATGCACACCCTGCGCTTGTAAGTGCCCACGGCACAGCAGCACTCGTGCTCAGCGGCGTTTCTTGGAGGGCTTGCCACCCTTGCGTGTGGGGGCTGGGGCCTTGCTTCCTGTTGTGCGACTGGCTGAGCCGCTGGCCGATGATCCTTTGCTCATGCGCACCGGCAGGAACATCACCACCTGCTGGCCGGCCTTGAAGGCTGCGCCGGTCTTCACATCGTTCCAGTCGGCCACGTTGTCGACGCTGACGCGGTAGCGCTGTGCCATGCTGCGCACGGTGTCGCGCTTGCCGGCGCGCACCGTGGTGCGGCGGGTCACGATTTCAGGTGTGAGGGCCAGCTGGCCGTTGTCTGCCAGGTGGGCCGAAACATCCTGGCGGGTAGTGGTGGTTCGCGGCACCATCAGCGCCGATCCGGCCTTGATCAGCATGCGCGGCGGAATGTTGTTGAGGCTGCGCAGGTCGTTTTCGCTCATGCCGGTACGCTGGGCGGCATCGGCCACGCTCATGGTGGTGGGCACGGACCACACCGTCCAGCTGGCGTATTGCCCCTGGTTTTTGGCGTCAAGGTTGCGCTGGAAGACCCGCGCGTTGTCCCAGGGCAGCAGGATCTGGGGGGTGCCTGCGGCAAAAATGGTCGGACGGTGAAACGAGGGGTTCAGCGCACGAAAATCCGCTTCGCGCACCCCTGCCAGCTGGGCCACCACCGCCACGTCGATGTCGTGGGTGATGTCCACCATCTGGAAATAGGGGTGGTTTTCGATCAGTGGCAGTTCGGTGCGAAAGGCCTCGGGGTTGGCCACGATGTTTTTGACGGCCTGCAGCTTGGGCACATACAGCCGCGTTTCCGCAGGCATGTTCAGGTCGGTGTAGCGCGTTCCCAGCCCGGCTTTCTGGTTGCGGGCAATGGCGCGGCCCACGCTGCCTTCACCCCAGTTGTAGGCGGCCAGGGCCAGGTGCCAGTCGCCAAACATGCCGTACAGCTTTTGCAGGTAGTCGAGCGCGGCGCGGGTGGATGCCAGCACGTCGCGGCGGTCGTCGCGAAAGGCGTTCTGCTTGAGATCGAAGTAGTTGCCCGTGGCCGGCATGAACTGCCACATGCCGGCGGCCTTGGTGCTGGAGACGGCCTGCGGGTTGAAGGCACTTTCGATGTAGGGCAGCAGCGCCAGCTCGGTGGGCATGCCCCGGCGTTCGAGCTCTTCAACGATGTGGAACAGGTATTTGCTGGAGCGCTCGGTCATGCGCTGCATGTAGTCGGGGCGGCTGGCGTACCACTGCTCGCGGTCCTGCACCAGTTCGTGCTGCAGGTCGGGCATGGCAAAACCGCGGCGAATGCGCTCCCACAGGTCGGCGGGCGTGAACAGCGAGGCCACTTCGCTGCTGGCGGCGCGGCCGGCCGTGATCGGGCTCAGCGGCCCATTGGGGATGACGGGGATGTGGCTGGCGGTGCCCGCGGGCGAATCGGTGTCGAACGGGTTGCTGGAGGGGGTGCCGGTGGTGGCGCAGCCGGTGAGCCACAGCAGTCCTGCAAGGCAGGCGAAGCGCAGAATTTTCATCAGAAGTCGTTTTTCCATTGGCGCAGGGCGGCAAATACCGCCACGGCGTCGTGTTGTGGGACCCGGGCGTCAAAGCCCTGGGCAGCTGCGGCGACTGTGGTTTCGCGCACACGCAGAAAGGGGTTGATGTCACGTTCCAGCGCCATGCGTGATGGCAGCGTGGGCTGGTTTTGCGCCCGCAAGGCCGTGCAATGGCTGCTGTAGTGGAGCAAGGTGGCGTTGCCGGGTTCCACGGCACGCGCAAATTTCAGGTTGGACAACGTGTACTCATGGGTACAGCACACCAGCGTGCTGCCCGGCAGGGCGGCCAGCTGGTCGAGCGATGCCAGCATCTGCGTGGGCGTGCCTTCAAAAAGGCGCCCGCAGCCGCCCGAGAAAAGGGTGTCCCCGCAAAACAGCAGGGGCGCGCCCTCCATATCGGGGCAGTAATAGGCGATGTGGCCAGCCGTGTGGCCCGGAACATCGAGCACGGAAAACCGCAGGCCCAGCAGATCCACGCTGTCGCCCTGCGCCAGGCGCACCAGCGGCTCGGGGATGCGCTCGCGCGCCGGGCCGAACACCTGGGCGCCGGTGGCAGCGCGCAAGGCATCCACGCCGCCCACATGATCGGCGTGGTGGTGCGTGACTAGAATGGCCTGCAACTGCAGCCCCTGGGCCTGCAGCGCCTGCAGCACGGGCGCCGCGTCACCGGGGTCCACCACGATGGCCTGGCGGCCGTTGTGCAGCATCCAGATGTAGTTATCGGCAAAGGCGGGCAGCGGTAGCAGGTTCATGAGCGATCAAATTATAAGTTTGCACCACTGGTTCGACTCCCCCCCCGGCCGTTACCTGCTGGCGTGGGAGCAGCAGCGCTTCGATGAGGCGGTGGTGGACATCTTTGGTTACCACGGCCTGCAGATCGGCATTCCGATGCTCGACGGCCTGCGCGCCAACCGCATGCCGCACCAGTGGCTGGCCCTGGGCGAAGAGGGTATGGCCCTGCTGCCGGGCACCTGCGCTGCAGGCCCGCCACCCGCTGGCGCCGCGCCCGCGCCAGACCCCCTGCGCCTGCTGGCCCTGCTGGCCGACCCGGTGGCGCTGCCGTTTGCGGACAACAGCCTGGACCTCATCGTGCTGCCGCACACGCTGGAGCAGAGCGTGGACCCGCATGCCGCGCTGCGCGAGGTGGAGCGCGTGCTGGTGCCCGAGGGGCGGGTGGTGATCAGCGGGCTCAATCCGGTCAGCCTGTGGGCCTTGCGCCAACACCGCGCGCGCCTGTACCAGCGCCTGGGGCGGGGCCGCCTGTACCTGCCGGATGCGGGCGAGTTCATTGGCTACCGGCGGCTGCGCGACTGGTTGCGGCTGCTCAATTTCGAGGTCGAGTCGGCGCGCTTTGGCTGCTACCGGCCGGCCGTGCGCAGCAGCCACTGGCTGGAAAGATTTGCCTGGATGGACCGCCTGGGCGATCAATGGTGGCCGATACTCGGGGCCGCGTACTTTCTGGTGGCCGTCAAGCGCGTGCATGGCATGCGCCTGCTCGAACCCGCCTGGCGCACCGCACCGCAGCGCGCTGCCGCGTCGGTGCCGGTGGCCCACCGCGGTGCCAGCCAGAAACCGTCGCACCGCACCAGCCTGGTGCCCACCATGGCACCGGGCGCCACAGACCGCACCCACAGGAAAAAAGTTTGAATCAGATTGAGATCTACACCGATGGCGCCTGCAAGGGCAATCCGGGCCCCGGCGGCTGGGGCGTTTTACTGCGCTCCGGTGCCACTGAAAAAGAGCTGTTTGGCGGCGAGCTCGGCACCACCAACAACCGCATGGAACTGCTGGCCGTCATCGAGGCGCTGTCTGCGCTCAAGCGGCCTTGCGCGGTGACGCTGTACCTCGACAGCGAATATGTGCGCAAGGGCATCACCGAATGGATCCACGGCTGGAAGGCGCGCGGCTGGCGCACCGCCGCCAGGCAGCCGGTGAAAAACGTCGAGCTGTGGCAGCGCCTGGATGCGCTGGTCACCGGGGCCGGCCACCGCATCGACTGGCGCTGGGTGCGGGGGCATTCGGGCGATCCGGGCAACGAGCGGGCCGATGCCCTGGCCAACCGCGGTGTGGAACAGGCCCTGGGGCGGCGCTGAAGTTCTCGACCAGATCTGGCGGGTATGCGCTACCGATTTCTTGTTGATTGCTACTTTATTGGTAGCTACAAGCGCACATGACTTAGGCGCTTCAGGTGTTTTTACCCAAATTCCTGGTGTGTGAGCGCTCTGCCGGTGGGCGTCGGCCTACGCCTTTCCAGTAGGCAGCGGCGCGGCGCTGTGGTCTGATGGCGGCCGGTGGAACTCTGCACAGGAGTGAACGTGAACCCGCTGACCAAGATGGCGCTGGGGCTGATAGGGCAGTTGCGCCCCGAGCCCCCCACGGGCGATGGCAGTCCGGTGCTGGCCTTGCCCCCGCCGCGGTGCGACGGCGGCATGCCGCTCATGCAGGCGCTGGCCCGGCGGCAGTCGCAGCGCGAATTCGATCCCGTGGCGCTGCCAATGCCGGTGCTGTCGGACCTGCTGTGGGCTGCGGCGGGCGTCAACCGGCACGACAGCGGCGGGCGCACGGTGCCGAGCGCCATGAACGCGCAGGAGGTGGACCTGTACGTGGCCCTGCCCGAAGGCCTGTACCTCTACGACCCCCAGGCCCACGCACTGCAGCGCACGGTGGTCACCGATGTACGGCGCGTCACGGGCTACCAGGACTTTGTGGACAGCGCGCCGCTCGACCTCGTCTATGTGGCCGAACATGCACGCATGAAGCTGGTGCCGGCCGAACAGCGCAGCACCTACGCCGCAGCCGCGGCGGGTGCCATGGCGCAAAACGTCTATCTGCAGGCCGCATCCACCGGGCTGGCCACCGTCATCCGCGCCTGGCTGGACCGCACCGCACTGGCGCAGGCCATGGGCCTGGGCACCAACCAGCAGGTGCTGCTGGCGCAAACCGTGGGCTGGCCGGCCGGGGCGGCGCCGCCATGAGCACCGTGTTCGACCCGCTGCGCCTGTCGGCGGTGTCGCTGGAGGTGATGGCGGCCAACCGCGATTCGGTGCAGGGCCTGGCGCGGCGCCAGCAGGCGCGGCTGGCGCGGCTGCTGGAGGCCGCGCTCAAGGGCTCGCGCCTTTACCGCGAGCTGCTGCCCGCAGGCACCTCGGCCCGCACGCCGTTGCAGGATTTGCCGGTGGTCACACGCCACCAGCTGATGGCGCGCTTTGACGACTGGGTGACCGACCCGTGCCTCACGCTCCATGCGCTGCGCGCCTTCACCGCCGACCCGGCGCGCATCGCCACGCCCTGGCAGGGCCGCTACATGGTGTGGGAAAGCTCGGGCACCAGCGGCCAGCCGGGCATCTTTGTGCAGGACGCACAGGCCATGGCCGTGTACGACGCGCTGGAGGCGCTGCGCCGCAGCACGCCGCGCCCCCTGCTGCGCTGGCTGGACCCGCTGTGCCTGTCCGAGCGCATTGCCTTCGTGGGGGCGACCAGCGGGCATTTCGCCAGCTATGTCTCGGTGCAGCGGCTGCGCACCCTCAACCCGTGGCTGGCGGGGCGCATCCGCAGTTTTTCCATCCAGGAGTCCGCACCCGAGCTGGTGGCCGCCCTGAATGATTTTGCACCCACGGTGCTGGCCACCTACCCCACCGCGGCCGCGCTGCTGGCCGACGAGGCGGACCGGGGGGCCTTGCGCATCGCGCCGCACGAGGTCTGGACCGGCGGTGAAACGCTGAGTCCGGCCGTGCGCGCGCACATCGAACGGGCGCTGGGCGCCGTGGTGCGCAACAGCTATGGCGCCTCGGAGTTCCTCTCCATGGGCTGGGAGTGCGCCCACGGCCAGATGCACCTGAACGCCGACTGGGTGATCCTGGAGCCCGTGGACGAGCACCACCGCCCCGTGCCGGTGGGCCATGCCGCCTGCAGCGTGCTGCTGACCAATCTGGCCAACACCGTTCAGCCCCTCATCCGCTACGACCTGGGTGACCAGGTGACGCTGCAGGCCGGGCGCTGCGGCTGTGGTTCACCCTTGCCGGTGATGGTGGTGCAGGGGCGCCACGACGACCTGTTGCACATGGCAGGGCCGGGCGGGCGGCCGGTAACGCTGTTGCCGCTGGCCTTGTCCACGGTGCTGGAGGACGACGCGGGCGTGTTTGATTTCTATCTGCGCCAGCAGGACGCGCACACGCTGGTGCTGCGCCTGCCCGTGGCGGGCGAGGCCGGGCAGGCGGCCATGGAGCGCGGCTGCAAGGCGCTCAAGGCCTTTGCCAGGGCCCAGGGCCTGCCGCGGCTGCGGGTGCTGCAGGAACTGGACCTGCCCGTGCCACGCGGGCGCAGCGGCAAGGCCTGCCGCATCATGGCTTGTTGTGTCTGATACGGTCTTGCATTCAAGCGGATAACTAGGCGGGAAGCCGCAGACAGTGCTTCAGCACGGCAAGGCAAACCAACGAAGTGATACGTTTGGAGGCAAGACCGTATGAAACGGCGTTCAAGGCATGGACGACACATAGGCCACCACCGCTTCGATGTCGGCATCCGACATCTGCCTGGTGTTGGGGGTCATGATGGAACCGGCGCGCGCCCCCGTATCTTCTCGGTAGCGGTGCAGGGTCATGCGCAGGTAGTCGGGCTGCTGCCCGGCGATGCGGGCAATCTGCTCGTTTCCCCGGCCTGCGGCGCCATGGCAGCGGACGCAGGTTTTCTCGAAATAGGCCTGCCCCTTGGCGGTCAGTGCGGGGCTGGCGGTGGTCTGGTGGGCCACTGGCTGTGCTGCATAGAACAGCACCATGCCGATTTTTTCGTCGCTGTTCATGGCGCGGATCATGCCTTCCATGAATTCGTTGCGCCGGCGGCCGTCGGCAAACTGCCGCATCTGCTCCAGCAGATAGGCCGGATTCTGGCCGGCCAGGTTGGGAATGGACGGCTTGATGCTGGTGCCGCCTTCGCCATGGCAATGGGCGCACACGGCGGCCACCTTGCGGCCCACCTTGTAGAGGTTGTCGGCCAGCGGTGCGCTGGTTTGCGCTTCCTTGAAGCGGGCGTCCAGATCCACGTTGGCGGTGGCGCGGGCCTTGGCTTGCTGGGCCACCACGGGCGGGACCACGAGTGCAGCCATCCATCCGATCGTCAGAGCTGTGCGCAGGAGCATGGCGGTAACCACTTTATTGAAAAGGTCATTCTAGGCCCGGGATTCGCCACCGTTCGCACGCGCAGGCGGGGTTGGATCAAAGAGTGTGCTTTGGGCGGGGGAGGGGGTGCAGGCGGCGCCCGGGGCAGGCAATGGCACGCCTGCCGGTAGGGGCAGGGCCTGCGGCGCAGGCGCGCTTGGGGGTGTTCTTCGTAAAATGACCGCCCGGGAATGCACCGTCGTGGCTGCTTTGCACCCCATCGGATGCAACCCTGGAGCCTGAGAAAGCCGTGTGCGCCCCTGGGTCGCATGCGGCTTTTGCCGTTTTTCCCCCGTCCGTTTTTTCGCCAACACGGCCCTCTCGCGGCCGGTCGGCCTACCATTTATGCCACGCCATTGGCCTCCATTTGCCTGGGTTTGTTTTGCCATGTGCGTGGGTGTCATGGGCACCGCCCTGGCCAGCCCGCTGTACCCGCTGTACCAGGCCCACTGGGGCCTGCAGCCCAGCCACATCACGGGCATCTACGTGGCCTACATGTTTGGGGCGCTGGCCAGCCTGCTGTTCCTGGGGCGGCTGAGCGACCGGTTCGGCTTTCTGCCCGTGTTGCGCCATGGCCTGGTGCTGGTCACGGCCGGCGTGTTGCTGTCGGCGCTGGCCTGGAGCGTGGCGTCGTTCGTGGTCAGCCGTGTGCTGATCGGCATTGCCTCGGGAATGATCACCACCTCGGCCTCGATCGGCCTCACGCAGCTCAACCGCAGCCGCAACGTGATGCGCGCCTCGGCCATGACCAGTTTTGCCATGGCGCTGGGTTTTGGCCTGGGGCCGCTGGTGGGCGGCCTGATGGCGCAGTGGGTGCCGCTGCCGCTGGTGACGGCCTATGCGCCCAGCGTGGTGCTGGGGGTGCTGGCCATTTATGCCCTGTACCAGGTGCAACGGGCTTCACCGGGTGCGGCCGCGGTGCAGCAGCCTTTGGCCTTGCGCGACTGGCTGCCGCGCATCACCCTGCCGCAACCCACCCTGCGGCGCCCGTTTCTGATTGCCAGCCTGGGGGCGTTCAGCACCTTCGGCATCTTTGGCCTGTATGCGTCGCTGGCACCGAGTTTCATGGCGCACATGGTGCCCTGGCACGGGCCGGCCGTGAGTGGCCTGTCGATTGCCATGATCCTGTTTCTCTCGGCCGGCTTTCAGTGGCTGGCCCGGCCGGTGCACACCAAGACCTGCGCCATCGCCGGGCTGGGGCTGCTGGCGGCCTGCAATCTGCTGCTGATTGCCACCACCTACACCAACCTGCCGCTGCTGTTCGTGCTGAGCGTGCTCAGCACCGCCGCAGGCCATGGCCTGGTGAACCTGGCAGGCATTGCCATCGTGAACAAGGTGGCGGGCCCCGAGAACCGGTCCGGGCTGCTGTCCACCTACCTGGTGGTGGGCTATCTGGGCACCATCGTGCCCATTCTGGGCGTGGGCTGGCTGTCGGACCACCTGGGCCTGCGGGTGGCCATCGTGGTTTTCTGCGGAGCGATGGCGGCGCTGACCGGCGTGCTGGCCTGGCTGGCCCAGCGCACCCCGGTGATCGAGCAGGCTTGAAGCGAGACACCCCTCTGAGCGGCGTTGCCGCTTCCCCCCGCTCTCGCACCGCTGCGCGCTGTGGGCAGGGGGACGCAGCCCTCGCTGCGGGGCGGCCCTTGCTTGGCTGCCCTGGCCTGGGCTGCGTCTGTTTCATGGGTCGCTGGCGGTGCAGGACACCATGAAAATCAGCCCGGTGCCGGCCGGTCTGCGCCAAGCAGCTGTTCCATGGTCAGGGCGTCCTGGGGCCGCACCACACGCGCCAACTCTTGTCCATCGCGCAGCAGCACCAGGGTGGGCCAGAGCTTCACGCCAAAGCTGCGGCCCAGGCGCTGGCCGGGGCCGTCTTCCACCTTGATGTGGGCCATATCCGTCCGGTCGCGCAGGGCCTGCTCGATGAGGGGCTGGGCGCGCTGGCAGTGGCCGCACCAGGGGGTGCCGAATTCGAGCACGGTGGCGCCGGGCAGGCGGTCCACTTCGGCGCGGGTGGGTGCTTGTGCAAGGTGTTGGGCGGCGTAGGGCATAGGCTCAATGATTTCAAGAAGAGGGCAGATACGAAACCCATTGTGCTGCGCGTCGCCCGCTCGGCGCGCAACTGGCGCGTCACCTGCCAGGGACGCCGAGCAAGGGCCGCCCCGCAGCGAGGGCGTCGTCCCCCTCGGGGGAAGGCGCGAAGCGACACAGGGGGGGCTCAAATTACTCCGTCGAACATCATCACATCCACCGTGTCGCCCACGGCCACGTTGCCCTGGCCGTGGTGCAGCACGATCAGGCCGTTGGCCTGCACCATGGAGCTGAGCACGCCTGAACCCTGGTTGCCCGTGGTGCAGACCTGCAGCGTGCCGTCGGCAGCGGTGGTGACGGTGCCACGCTGGTATTCGGTGCGGCCGGCCTTCTTGCGGAGGACCTCGGTGCTCACGGCGCGCAGCAGCGGCGGGGCCGGGCGGGTGCTGCCCATCATGCGCAGCAGGGCGGGGCGCACAAAGGCCAGAAAGGTCACCATGACCGCCACGGGGTTGCCGGGTAGGCCGAAAAGAACGGCACCGGTGGCGGCTTTGCCAGTATCGTTCTGATAGCTGTCAGTGCTTTCTGCATCTGCGCTGGAGGCCTCTTTTTTCTGAAAACCTGCGCTGGCAATGCGTCCCACGGCCATGGGCCGGCCGGGGCGCATGGCGATGCGCCAGAAAGCCACGTCACCGAGCTGCTTCATCATGGTGCGCGTGTGGTCGGCCTCGCCCACGCTCACGCCGCCACTGGTGATGATGGCGTCGGCCCGCTGCGCGGCATCGCGGAAGGCGGCCTCCAGCAGGGCGGGGGTGTCGGGCACTACGCCCAGGTCGATCACCTCCACGCCCAGCCGCGTGAGCAGGCCGAACACGGTGTAGCGGTTGCTGTCGTACACCGCGCCTTCGCGGGGCGGCTCGCCCAGGCTCAGGATTTCGTCGCCGGTGGAAAAATAGGCCACGCGCAGGCGGCGGTACACCGCCACGGTTTTCAGCCCCAGACTGGCCACCAGCCCCAGCGCGGCAGGAGCCAGCAGCGCTCCTTTGGATAGCGCCACACCGCCTTCCATGAGGTCTTCGCCCTTGAAGCGGCGGTTGTCGCCCAGGCGCAGCACGTTGGCGGCAATGGTGATGTGGTCGCCATCGGCGGCGGTGGTGAACTCCTGCGGCACCACGGTGTCCAGGCCCGGGGGCATGATGGCGCCGGTCATGATCTTCAGGCATTCGCCCGCGCCCACGGTGCCGGTCCAGGCCTTGCCCGCCAGCGCCGTGCCCACCACGCGCAGCGTGAGCGGCTGGCCCGCCACCAGTTGCGCACCGGCAAAGGCGTAGCCGTCCATGGCCGAGTTGTCGTGGGGCGGCACGCTCAGGGGCGAGACCACGTCGCGTGCCAGCACGCGGCCCAGGGCCTCGAAAATGCCGATCTCTTCGGTGGCCGTGACCGGCTGCACCAGCTGTTCCAGAAAGGCCGACACCTGGTCGGCACTGAGTGCCTGGGGGTCGTAGCCCTGCAGTTCGGCGGCAATCTGTGCAATGGTTTTCATGGGTGCGTTCGCGCTGAGCGGGTGGGGGTGCAACCGGTGCACCCGGTCAGGGAATGCCGGCGCTTTCAAGGCGGTGCAGCTCGTCCAGCGTGTTGGCGTTGAAGAAGGCCAGCGGGTCGTCGCCCGGCTGGTCGAAGGGCACCACCACATGCGGGTGCTGTGCGGTCCAGGCGTCGATCTTGCGGCCACCGGCCTGGGTGAAGGCGACCAGGCTTTCGAGCAGGTCCACACGCAGCAGGCAGAACACGGGCTGGGTGCGCACGGCGGTGCCGCCCGCGCCATCGTCCTCGGGGGCGGCGGCCATGGCGATGTCGGCCCCTTGGGCGTCCGCAGCGGCCGCCAGCCGTGCCGCCAGGTCCAGCGGAAACAGCGGGGTGTCGCAGGGCACGGTGAGCAGCCACGGGGTTTCGCAACGCTCCAGCCCGGTCAGAAAGCCCGCCAGCGGGCCGGCATAGTCGGCAATCACGTCGGGCCACACGGGTGCGCCAAAGGCCTCGTAGGCGGCCAGGTTGCGGTTGGCGTTGACCATGGTGGCGCCCACCTGCATCTGCAGGCGCATCAGCGTGTGCAGCGCCAGCGGCAGGCCGCGAAAATTCTGCAGGCCCTTGTCCACGCCGCCCATGCGGGAGCCGCGACCGCCGGCCAGCACGAGGCCGGTGATGTCGTTCGTTTCAATCATGTCTTTGATGGTCGTTGCCGATTCAGCGAGGGCTGCGTCCCCCTGCCCGCGCGCAGCGCAAGAGATGGGGGAAGCGGTGAAGTCGCTCAGGGGATTGTTGCATCTCATCCGCCGATGTAGCTCATTTCCACCCGGCGCGCGCCCTGCGTGGTGTCGGCCGGCAGGCTGCTGCGCAGCTCCGAATAGCGGTCGGTGCGTTGCTGCCAGATGGGCGCAATGGCCGATGCAATGGCCTCGTCGCTGGCGCCGCCGCGCAGCAGGCTGCGCAGATCGTAGCCCTGGGTGGCAAAAAGGCACAGGTACAGCCGGCCTTCGGTGGAAAGGCGCGCGCGGTTGCAGTCGCCGCAGAAGGCCTGCGTCACGCTGCTGATCACGCCCACTTCGCCCAGGGCCGGGTCGTGCTGGCCTGCAGCGCTGGCGTAGCCCCAGCGCTCGGCGGTTTCGCCGGGGCTGGTGGGGCTGAGCTGCACCAGCGGCAGTTCGGCGCGCAGGCGGGCTATCAGTTCGGCGGACGGCAGCACCTCGTCCATGCGCCAGCCGTTGGTGGCGCCCACGTCCATGTATTCGATGAACCGCAGCGTGGTGCCCGTGCCGCGAAAGTGGCGCGCCATGGGCAGGATTTCGTGGTCATTGGTGCCGCGCTTGACCACCATGTTCACCTTGATCTGCGACAGCCCCGCCGCGTGCGCCGCCTCGATGCCGGCCAGCACATCGGCCACCGGAAAATCCACATCGTTCATGCGGCGGAACACCGCGTCGTCCAGGCCATCGAGGCTCACGGTGACGCGGTTCAGGCCCGCCTCCTTGAGGGTCCGCGCCTTGCGCGCCAGCAGCGAGCCGTTGGTGGTGAGGGTGAGGTCGGGCGCGGTGCCGTCCACCGTGCGCAGCCGGGCCAGCTGGGCCACCAGTTCTTCAAGGTTCTTGCGCAGCAGGGGCTCGCCCCCGGTCAGGCGGATCTTGCGCACGCCGTGGGCCAGAAACAGCCGCGCCAGCCGCGTGATCTCCTCAAAGCTCAGCAGGGCGTTGTGCGGCAGGTAGGCATGGTCCTTGTCGAACACTTCCTTGGGCATGCAGTAGTTGCAGCGGAAGTTGCAGCGGTCGGTCACGCTGATGCGCAGGTCGCGCAGGGGGCGGCCCCGGGTGTCGGTCAGCAGGCCGGTGGGGGCGGCGGCCTGCGCGGGCACCCTGGCCGCCAGAGCGGCGATACGTTGGTCCACCAGAGGAATCACACGTTCAGACATGGGGTGATTCTGCCGTATCGCCCCCGCCATCGAGGCCATGCCCCTGCTGGCGAGGTTGACTGGGGTCAATGGAGCGGGTCAATGCGGGTTCGTCCCGCCAATGTCCCGCCAATGTCCGGCGAATGGCAGTTGCTTGACATGGCGCAGGGGGCGCAGGTGGTGTGTCACAACAATCGCAGCACACAAAGTTTCAAGGAAATGACATGACGAATGCGAGGTCGATTGCACAAGCGCTTCCCTGCCAGCGCCGGGTGGCCGTGCAGTGGGTGGCGGCGGGCATCCTGCTGCCCACCTGGGCCGGCGGGGCCCAGGCGCAAATGGCACTGTCGGGGGCCATCAACCACGCGGGATGGTTTCGGGCACTGTCGCAGCGCATGGCCAAGGCGTATTGCCAGCAGTATTTGCAGGTGCTGCCCGAGGCTGCCAGGGACGTGCTGGGCCATGCGCGCAAAAGGGTGCAGCAGGGATCTGGCGAGCTGGCGCGCGGGCTGCAGTCGGGCCAGTGGCCCGCCGAAGTGGCGCGGCAGCTGGACGAAGTGCAAAAGCAGTTTGCACTGCTCGATCAGTTGACAGCGGCGCCCACGTCGCGGGCGGCCTTGGCCGCGGTGTCCGAGCAGTCCGACCGCACGCTGCTGGTGGCCCAGGCGGTGACCGAGTCCATCGAAAAGATGGCACGGGTGGCCAGTGCGCGGCTGGTGAACCTGGCCGGGCGCCAGCGCATGCTGTCGCAGCGCCTGGCCAAGAACTATTTTCTGGTGGCCGCCAAGGCGGACACCAAGCTGGTGCACGCGCAACTGGCGGCAGACGCCGCCGATTTCCGGCAGGCCATGCAGACCCTGACGGCCGCACCGGTCTCCACGCCCGCCATTCGTGGCGAGCTGGAGCTGGCGGCCCCGCAGTGGGTGTTTTTTGAGGCGGCCCTGCGCCGGCCCGCCGACGAGCAGGGACTGAGCGCGGTGGCCACTACCAGCGAACGCCTGCTGAGCGTGATGGACCGGCTCACCGGCCTGTACGAAGCCGCCTTGCGCGAGGTGCTGTAGCCAGGGGCTTGCCGGCAGCGCCGTCCGGGGGGCTGTGGTGTGCTGCTACACGCAGCGTGCCCCATCCACCTCGATGCACACGCCGCTGATGAAGGCGGCCTCGTCGCTGGCCAGGTACAGCGCGGCGTTGGCCACGTCGAGCGCCGTGGAAAAGCGGCCCAGCGGAATGGTGGCCAGGAATTTCGCGCGGCGCGCTTCGTCCACCGGTCCCCCCGCAAACTCGGCGACCAGGCCCGTGTCGGGGTTGAACACGGGGTTGATGCAGTTCACGCGGATGTTGTCGGGGCCCAGCTCGGCGGCCATCGACTTGCTGGTGGTGATGACGGCGCCCTTGGAGCCGTTGTACCAGGTCAGGCCCGGCCGGGGGCGCAGGCCCGCCGTGGAGGCAATGTTGATGAAGCTGCCGCCGCCGCCCTGGCGCATCGCGGGCACGGCGTGGATGGCCGAGAGGTAGATGCTCTTGACGTTGATGGCATAGACCTTGTCGAACTCGTCCTCGCTCACTTCCAGCATGGGGCGGTTGCGGTGCGTCCAGCCGGCGTTGTTGACCACCACGTCCAGCCGGCCATGCAGGCGCACGGCCTCGTCGACCAGGGCCTTGACATCGGCGGACTTTGTCACATCGGCCTGGAAGAAGGCCGCCGTGCCACCCGCCGCGATGATCTCGGCCACCACACGCTGGCCGCCAACTGCGTTGACGTCATTCACGATGACCTTGCCCCCTTCAGCCGCCAGGCGCTTGGCAATGCCTTCGCCAATACCGTTGCCGGCGCCGGTGACGATGATGGATTTGTGCTGCACGCGCATGGTGTTGTCTCCTTGCTTTATAAATTGGATAGCGGCTTGCGCTTTAGGGGTAGGCGATAGCGCCTGTTTTTATTCATATTGTTCCCCCGCCACACGGGCTAGGGCTGCAGCGCGGGGCGGGCGTCGTCGGTCGCAGGGGGCGGGCCCACCGGCACCGTCAGACCGTCCGGGCCGCGGCGGTAGAACTGCGGAAAATATTCCTTCACGCCGTTGCCGTTGAAGTCCCAGCCGGTGCACTGGCCCAGGTGGCGGGGCGGCTCGTCCGCATTGGCGGCAGCAAACACCGCGGGCACCGACTGGAATGCTGCCGTGGCCAGGTTGAACAGCAGTTCGCGCAGGTGGGTGCAGCTGGCCACGCCGCCCAGGTTCTTCTGGATGGCCTGGCGCCAGCCGCGCGCCATGCTGCAGCCCACCATGGATTGCAGCGCGGGCTGGGCCTGGGGACAGTCCTTGAGCGGGTGGGTGTCCATGGCCACGTCGATGGCCTGCACCACCAGCTGGCGGTTGACGGTGACGCGCAGCCACATGTGGTGGATGGGCTCGCCAGCGCGGCGCAGGCCGGCCTCGCGGAACGAGGGCGCATCGTAGGTCTTGCTGTCGTGCAGCTCGCCTTCGATGTCCCACAGCCCATCGTCGCGTTCAAAGCCTTGGTAATGGACGCGGCGCTGGTGCCGGGCGGTGCGGGGGGCGGGGGGGCTCAGGGGCATGGAGAAAAGAAACCGTCGGGCAAAAAGGAAGGGCGAGAACACATGCTACCGGCACACCGCCGCGCCGCCTTGCGCGGGCGCGACAGGCGGGCCTGGGTCAGCCGTGCCGGATGGCCACGGTCTTGAGCGTGGTGAAGCCGTGCAGCGCCTCCAGGCCCTTTTCGCGGCCGTAGCCGCTCGATTTGACGCCGCCAAACGGCAGCTCCACGCCGCCGGCAGCGCCGTAGTTGTTGATGAACACCTGGCCGCTGTGCACGCGCCGGGCCATGCGGAACTGGCGGGCGCCATCGCGCGTCCAGATGCCGGCCACCAGGCCAAACTGGGTGGCGTTGGCCAGCTCCACCGCATGGTCCTCGTCCTGGAAGGCCATCGCGCTGAGCACGGGGCCAAAGACTTCCTCCTGCGCCAGGCGGTGCTCCACCGGCACATCGCGCAGCAGCGTGGGGGCCTGGTAGAAACCGGTTTCGGGCGCATCGTCCACGATCTGGCCCTGGGCCACCATGGGGATGCCGGCCACCTGCGCGTCGGACAGAAAATCCCATACGCGCTGCTGCTGCGACTGGCGGATCAGCGGGCCCACGTCCAGGTCCATCGCGGCGGGGCCCACGCGCAGCGCTTCAAAGGCCTGGCCCAGGCGCTCCAGCAGGGGCTCGTAGATGAGCGAGTCGATCAGCACGCGCGAGCCGGCCGAGCAGGTCTGCCCCGCGTTCTGCACGATGGCATTGATGACCACGGGCACGGCGGCGTCCAGGTCGGCATCGGCAAAGATGATCTGCGGGCTTTTGCCGCCCAGCTCCAGCGTCACGGGGCAGTGGCGCTCGGCGGCCACCTGCTGGATCAGCGTGCCGATCTTGGGGCTGCCGGTGAAGCTGATGTGCTGGACGCCCGGGTGGCGCGCCAGTGCGTCGCCCACCTCGTGGCCGTAGCCGGTAACGATGTTGAGCGCACCCGCCGGAAACCCCACCTCGGCCGCCAGCTGCGCCACGCGGATCAGGCTCAGGCAGGCATCTTCGGCCGGCTTGACCACGCACACATTGCCCGCCGCCAGCGCGCCGCCCACGCTGCGGCCAAAGATCTGCATGGGGTAGTTCCACGGAATGATGTGGCCCGTCACGCCGTGGGGTTCGCGCCAGGTGAGCACACTGTAGCCATCGGCGTAGGGGATGGTCTCGCCGTGCAATTTGTCGCAGGCTCCGGCATAGAACTCGAAGTAGCGCGCCAGCGCCAGCGCATCGGCCCGGGCCTGGCGGGTGGGCTTGCCGCAGTCGCGCCGCTCCAGCGCGCTCAGCTCGTCCGCGTGTTCCAGTATCTTGGCCGAGAGCTGGTGCAGCAGGCGGCCCCGGTCGGCGGGCGCCATCTTCTGCCACACGGCGTGGTAGCACTGCTGCGCCGCGCGCACGGCGGCGTCGATGTCCTCGGCCGTGCCGCGCTGGATCTCGTCGAACGGCTGGCCGTCGGAGGGGTCGATCACCGGGATCGTGCGGCCGGAGGTGGAGGGAACGGGGGCATTGGCGATGAAGTGCAGTGGCATGGCCAAATTGTGCGGTAAAAGCCAGGTGTTCCTCGGGGGATGATGTCAAAAATGGATTCAGCGCTTGTCTGTAAAGCACTTATAGCTATTGATGTAATAGCGTTTTGGTGAATCGCTGCCCGCTGGCGGTGCTGCCTATCATCTGAAAAACGGCGTTGTCGGGCACAAAAAAGGCCCGCCGCAGCGAGCCTGTGGGGAGAGGCGGCGGTGGAATCAGCCGCCGTGGAATTTCACGACCAGCGGCACGATCAGCAGTGCCACGATGTTGATGATCTTGATCAGCGGGTTGATGGCGGGGCCGGCGGTGTCCTTGTAGGGGTCGCCCACCGTGTCGCCGGTGACGGCGGCCTTGTGCGCCTCGCTGCCCTTGCCGCCGTGGTGGCCGTCCTCGATGTACTTCTTGGCGTTGTCCCAGGCGCCGCCGCCGGTGCACATGGAAATCGCCACGAACAGGCCGGTCACGATGGTGCCCATCAGCAGCCCGCCGAGCGCCTTGGGCCCCAGCAGCAGGCCCACCACGATGGGCACCACCACGGGCAGCAGGCTGGGGATCACCATTTCCTTGATGGCGGCGGTGGTCAGCATGTCCACGGCCTTGCCGTACTCGGGCTTGCCCGTGCCGTCCATGATGCCCTTGATGGTGCTGAACTGGCGGCGCACCTCCACCACCACGGCGCCGGCGGCGCGGCCCACGGCCTCCATGGCCATCGCGCCGAACAGGTAGGGGATGAGGCCGCCGATGAACAGCCCGATGATCACGAGCGGATCGCTCAGGTCAAAGCTGATGGCCCGGCCATAGCTTTCGAGCTTGTGCGTGTAGTCGGCAAACAGCACCAGCGCGGCCAGGCCCGCCGAGCCGATGGCGTAGCCCTTGGTCACGGCCTTGGTGGTGTTGCCCACGGCGTCGAGCGGGTCGGTAATGTCACGCACGCTGCTGGGCAGCTCGGCCATTTCTGCGATGCCGCCCGCGTTGTCGGTGATGGGGCCATAGGCATCGAGCGCCACCACGATGCCCGCCATGGAGAGCATGGACATGGCCGCCACGGCAATGCCATACAGGCCCGCAAGCTGGTAGGCCGACAGGATGGCCAGGCACACAAAGATCACCGGCCAGGCGGTGGAGCGCATGGACACGCCCAGGCCGGCAATGATGTTGGTGCCGTGACCCGTGGTCGATGCCTGGGCGATGTGCCGCACGGGCGAGTATTGCGTGCCGGTGTAGAACTCGGTGATCCATACCAGCGCGGCCGTCAGCACCAGCCCCGTGGCGCAGGCGCCAAACAGCTTCATCTGGCTGCCGGTGGCGGTGATGGCGTTGTCCGGCATGATCCAGACGGTGACGAAGTAGAACGCGACGAGCGACAGCACGCCCGCAATCGCCAGGCCCTTGTACAGCGCGGGCATCACGTTCTTCATGCCGGGCGATGCCTTCACGAAGAAGCAGCCGATGATGCTGGCCACGATGGACACGGCACCCAGCGCGAGCGGGTACACCACGGCGTTGACCGGGGCGGTGGCCACCAGCAGCGCGCCGAGCACCATGGTGGCGATCAGCGTCACCGCGTAGGTTTCGAAGAGGTCCGCCGCCATGCCGGCGCAGTCGCCCACGTTGTCGCCCACGTTGTCGGCAATCACGGCGGGGTTGCGCGGGTCGTCCTCGGGGATGCCGGCCTCCACCTTGCCCACCAGGTCGGCGCCCACGTCGGCGCCCTTGGTGAAGATGCCGCCGCCCAGCCGCGCAAAGATAGAGATCAGCGACGAGCCAAAGGCAAAGCCGATCAGCGGGTTGAGCAGCACGGACAGCTTGGCCGTGGGCGTGAGGTTGCCGTTGCCCGCCAGAAACCAGTAAAACCCGGTAACGCCCAGGAGGCCCAGGCCCACCACCAGCATGCCGGTGATGGCGCCGCCGCGAAACGCCACATCCAGCGCCGGGCCAATGCCCTGCGTGGCCGCCTGTGCCGTGCGCACATTGGCGCGCACCGACACGTTCATGCCGATGAAGCCGCAGGCGCCCGAAAGCACTGCGCCCACCACGAAGCCCACGGCCGTGGTGCCGTCCAGGAAGATGCCGATGAGAATGGCCAGCACCACGCCGACGAGGGCAATGGTCTTGTACTGGCGGGCCAGATAGGCGGCGGCGCCGGCCTGGATGGCGGCGGCGATTTCCTGCATGCGGGCGTTGCCGGGGTCTTTGGCAAGAATCCATCCCCGGGCCCAGATGCCATAGGCCACCGCAATCAATCCACACACCACAGCCAGTATCAGAGGGGCAGTCAGCGCTGTATTTCCAGCCATTCGTCACTCCTTGAAATATTCACTTGCACGGAAGGAAACACAACGCATCGGCGTGCTTCCGCTGCGTTGCTTCCTCGTGCCCCAGCGTACCGGAGTCGATTGGCCAACAGGGTCAATTTACAGCCAAACCCCCATTTGCAAGCCGGCAGAAAGGGCCATGTGCCTAAAATCAGGGTTAATCCCGACGCGGCATGCTGCGCGGATTGCCGTCCATCAACTTTTCATACAAGACATGTCCCTCAACAACGTCCCCCCAGGCAAGAACGTTCCCGATGCCTTCAACGTCGTCATCGAGATCCCGATGAACTCCGACCCCATCAAGTACGAGGTGGACAAGGAATCGGGCGCCATTTTTGTGGACCGTTTCATGACCACGGCCATGCACTACCCCACCAACTATGGCTATGTGCCGCAGACCCTGTCGGGCGACGGCGACCCGGTCGATGTGCTGGTGATCACGCCTTACCCCCTGCATCCCGGCGTGGTGGTCCCCTGCCGCCCCCTGGGCATCCTGATGATGGAAGACGAGGCCGGTGTGGATGGCAAGGTGATTGCCGTGCCCACGTCCAAGATCCTGCCCATGTACGACCACTGGAAGACCATCGACGACGTGAACGCCATGCGCCGCAACGCCATCGCCCATTTCTTCGAGCACTACAAGGACCTCGAAAAGGGCAAGTGGGTCAAGGTGCTGGGCTGGGAAGGCATCGACGCCGCCAAGAAGGAAATCACCGACGGTATCGCGAGCTTCCAGAAGGGCGCTGCCTGAAGTTCGTTCACCGATTTTTCGGTGAAATAGGGGCTTTGCGCTTTACCATAAAGCGCTGACAGCTATCACGATAAAAGCATGCAAACCGCCTGGTTTGCATGCTTTTTGCGCCACTGGACAGCATGGCGAACGGTGCTGCAACGGCCAGGCGGGGTATGGGGCGCGTGGTGGATGCCGTGGCGGATGTGGTGGCCCTCACGGCCCGGCGCCCTCTGAACCGTTCGCCCTGAGCGCCTCGATGGATTTCGGCCGGCGCACGCTGAACGGTTTCTGATCCATAAAGAACGAAGAACGGGCTCCATGGCATGCATCGGAGCTTGCATTGGTGGGTGCACTGCGTTAATATTCATTTGAAATGAATCTTATAAGCACCCACTCTCGCCCTTGTTCCCGCGCAGTGGGCATCACCGTATGAAACCACTCTCCACACCCGTCATGTCTGCCGCGAGCGGGGCTGCGGCCCCCGCTCTCCAGGGGATGCCCCTGCTGCGGCTGGGTTTTCGCCCGTTTTATCTGGGCGCAGCCCTGGTGGCGTGCCTGGCCGTGCCACTGTGGATCGCTTCCATGATGGGGTGGGTGGTGCTCAACCTTCCGGTCGCTCCCTTGCTGTGGCACGCCCATGAAATGCTGTTCGGGTTTGCCGCCACCGTCATCATCGGGTTCCTGCTCACGGCCGTGAAGGCGTGGACCGGCCTGGCCACTCCGCGCGGCGCGCTGCTGGGGGCTCTGGCCTTGCTCTGGCTTGCCGCCCGGGTGGCGGCCGTTGTGGCGCCCTATGTGGTCTATGCCGTGCTGGATGTCGTCTTGCTGCCCGTGGTGGCTGGCTTGCTGCTTGCGGTGCTGCTGCGGGCGCGCAACCGCCGCAACCTGCCGCTGATGGGGGTGCTGGTGCTGCTGTCCGTGGCCAACGGGGTGTTCCACCTGGCGGTGCTGGGTGTCCTCAACCTGCCGCCCGTACAGGCGCTGTACGCGGGTCTGACGCTGATCGTGATGATCGAGTGCGTGATGGCAGGGCGTGTGGTGCCGGCTTTCACCATGAGCGTGAACCCGGGGCTCAAGCTGCAGGCGCAGCGTCCGCTGGAGCTCGTGATTCTGGCCGTGACGGCGCTGGCACTGGCGTCCTGGGTGTGTGCTCCTTTCGGCGTGGGTGCGGTCACGGCGGTGCTGGCCGGGTTGGCAGCGCTGCTGCATGGATGGCGCATGTGGCGGTGGAAGCCATGGATCACGCGCAATCGCCCCATCTTGTGGATCCTGCATGCATCGTATGCATGGATTCCTGTGGGGTTGGTTCTGCTGGCATTGGCGCAACTGGGTGCCGTGGCGGTGTCGGCCGCGGTGCATGCCTTCGCCGTGGGCGCCACGGGCGGACTCATCGTCGGCATGATCACCCGCACGGCGCGCGGCCACACCGGCAGGCCGCTGCAGGCCGGGCGGCTGGAGGTGCTGGCCTATGGGCTGGTGATGGGGGCCGCTGTGCTGCGGGTCCTGCTGCCGCTGGCTGCACCGCAGTGGTATGCCGCCGCACTGGTGCTGGCGGCGCTGGCCTGGGCCACGGCCTTTGCCATCTACCTGGGCCTGTACACCCCTTGGCTGACCCAGACGCGGCTGGACGGCAAGGACGGTTGATGTTTTCGCCATGCAGGCCCTGGCTGCCTGCATGCATGTGCCGCTCGGCCAGAGCGGTTCCTTTGGTTTTTCACACCCTTTCAGAAAGGTCTTGCCATGCTTCCTACCCAGAGCTCCGTCATCGATGTCCGCGAGATTGCACCCCGCGAGCGCCACACCCTGATTTTTGGCCGCTTTGACGCGCTGTTGCCCGGCGAGGCGTTGCAACTGGTCAACGACCATGATCCGCAGCCCCTGCACCACCAGTTCCAGGCCCGCTCAGCCGGTGCCTTCAAGTGGGCCTATCTGCAGCAAGGCCCGGATCTTTGGCGCGTGCTGATCAGCAAGACCGAGCCTGCCGCGGCCCGGGAAGACTCCTGCTGCTCGGGTGGCGCCTGCGGGGGCTGAGGCACCATGGCACCGGCGGTGCAATGCCGCCGGGATCGCACCCGCAGGACGGGACCAGCGCCCGCAAGGGGCTTCCGGTGATGGCAGTTTGCTACAGGCCCAGGGCCAGCATCGCGGCCTCGGACATCCTGGATCGATCCCAGGGGGGATCGAACACCAGATTGAGGGTGATCTCGCCCACGCGGGGCAGTGCCAGCACCTTGTCGCACACTTCCTCGGCAATCGATTCGCCCATGCCGCAGCCCGGCGCGGTGAGCGACATGTCGATCCAGACCTTGACCTGGTCGCTGTCCAGCGGCTCGATGTCACAGCGGTAAATCAGACCCAGTTCGACAATGTCCACGGGGATTTCCGGGTCGTAACAGGTCTTGAGGGTCTGCCAGACCAGGTCGCTCACATCCTCCAGTTCAACCTTGTCGGGCAGAGCCAGGGTGGCTGGCGGGGGTTTGCCGATGGCATCGGCATCCACGCCCTTCAGGCGCACCAGCTGCCCGTCCACCAGCAGCGTGAACGACGATCCCAAAGCCTGCGTGAGTTGCGCGAGCTCGCCCGCTGCAAGATCCAGTGGCGAGCCTTCGGGAATGCGCTCCACCCGTACCGGACGGTTGATCAGCACGTCTTCGCGGTGTCGTTTCATCATGGTGTGTTCCCCGGCGGCGTGGCATCCGCTGCAGCAGGCGATGCGTCGGGTGCCTGCGCCAATGCGTGCATCAGGGCATGCCAGCCCAGCAGGGCGCACTTGATGCGGCTCGGGTAGCGGCGCACGCCGGCCAGGCTGACGAGCTTGCCCAATTGCGCTTCCTCGGGTTCGATCTCGCCGGTGAGCACGGCACGGAAATGCTGCTGCAACTGCTGCGCCGCCTCCACGTCGTGGCCCTTCACGGCCTCGCCCATCATCGAGGCCGAGGCGATGCAGATGGCGCACCCTTGTCCGCTGAAGCGGATGTCGCGCACCTGGCCGGCCTGCACATCCAGCTCCACGCTCAGGTCATCGCCGCACTGCGGGTTGGTGCCGCGCGCCTGGTGGTTCGGAGCGGGCAGGTGGCCGAAGTTGCGCGGGGCGCGCTTGTGGTCCATCACCACCTCCTGGTACAGGTCGTTTTCAGCAGCACTCATCGCAGTACCTCCAGGGCATGTGCCACGCCGGCGATGAGCCGTTCCACCTCGTCATGGGTGTTGTACAGACCGAACGAGGCGCGCGTGGTGGGGCCGGTGCCCAGGTGGTCGAGCAGCGGCTGGGCGCAGTGGTGGCCGGTGCGCACGGCAATGCCTTGCGCGTCGAGCAGGGTGCCGATGTCGTGCGGGTGCGCGTGCGGCGTGACGAAGGAAGCAATGGCAGACGTGGTGGCATGCGGCGCCAGCACCGTGATGCCTTCGATGGCGGCGAGGCCGGCCACGGCGTGCGCTCGCAGTGCCTGCACATGGGCATCGATGGCGGCGCGGCCGATATGGCCGATGAACGTAGCCGCCGCCGCCATGCCGACGGCGCTGGCGACGTTGGGCGTGCCGCCTTCGAGCCGGCTGGGAAGCGGGGCAAAGGCCGCGTCGGTGTAGCTCACCCGCTCGACCATGTCGCCGCCATAGCGCAGCGGCGCCAGGCGCTCCAGTGCCGCCATGCGTCCGACCAGGGCGCCGGTGCCCATGGGGCCGTACATCTTGTGGCCCGAAAAGGCCATGAAATCGCAGGCCAGGGCCGACAGGTCGATGACCGTGTGTCCCACGGCCTGCGCGGCGTCGAGCACGGTGAGCGCGCCGGCTTGCGCGGCCTGTGCCAGCAGGGCCGCGAACGGCGGTGTTTCGCCCGTGGCGTTGGCGCAGGCCGTCAGGGCGAAGACGCGGGTGCGCGGGGTGAGCAGGCAGGCCAGGTCTTGCGCATGCAGTCGGCCCTGTGCATCGGGCAGCAGCACGCGAAGCATGGCGCCGCTACGCCGGGCGGCCTGCTGCCACGGTACCAGGTTGGCGTGGTGCTCCAGGCCGCTGACGATGATCTCGTCCCCCGGCTGGAGGAAAGCGCCACCCGGCTGCGCGGCCGAGAGCCCGTGCGCCACCAGGTTCAGCGCCTCGGTGGTGCCCGAGGTGAAGACCAGCTCGTGCCCGGCGCCCGCACCAACGAAGCGCTTGAGGTCGCTGCGGGCCTGCTCGAAAGCGTCGGTGGCGCGCTGGCTCAAGGTGTGCACGCCGCGGTGGATGTTGGCGCGGTCATGCGCTTCGAAATGGCGCATGGCGGCCAGTACCGGCAGCGGCACCTGTGTCGTGGCGGCGTTGTCGAGGTAAGCCAGCGCCGCGCCGTGGATGCGCTGCTCCAGCACCGGAAACAGGGTGCGCACGCCGCTGGCGAGTGCGCCGGGGGTGGCGACCAGTTCCTGCAGGAAATGCATTTCACCCATGGTGTGGCTCCTCGGTTGTGGTCAGGTGGCGTGCCAGGGTGCGCGCCAGCAGGCCATCTTCCTCCAGCGTGGCCAGCAGGTCGGGGGCGTCGAAGCAACGTTCCAGCAGCGCGGTGGCCATGCCTTGGATGATCAGCGTGCGCGCGCTGGCTTCGTCCAGGCCCCGCTGGCGCGCGTAGAACAGGGCGTCTTCGGGCAGTGCACCCCAGGTGGCGCCGTGCGCGGCCTGGACGTTGTCGTGGTGGATTTCCAGGTGCGGGCGCAGCACCAGCCGGGGCTGGCCCGCCAGCGGGATGCCGCTCAGGCGCTGGCGCACATTGGCTTCGCTGGCGCCCGGGGCGATGCGGGTGTGGGCGTTGGCCACCGCATGGGCCTTGCCGCTGGCCAGCACCAGGGCCTCCACGGCACTGTGGGTGTGGGCGGCGTTGTGCAGGGTCTGCACCTGCTGCTCCAGCACCGAGCTGCTGGCCAGCAGCACGCCGGCGGTGCGCGTGCTGGCGTGGGCACCCTGCAGATCCAGCGCGCTGCGTTGCAGATGGTATGCGCTGTCCGACGCGATGAGCGCCTGCGCATACTGCGCGCCCTGGTCCAGGTGCGCCTGCACGATGTGGGAAATCTGGTCCTCTGCGGCGGGGGTTGCCATGCGCAGATGCTGCAGCGTCGCGCCTTGCCCGACATGGAGGTGGATGCGCAGGTTCTGCACGAGCGGGGGCCCGCATGGGGCTGGCTCGCGTTCGTGGGTCTCGATCAGCACGCAGCGCACGCCGTCCTGCACTTCCACCACGAGCAGCGGGGCTTCCACCCGGGTGCGTGGCTGGTGGCGCAGGTGCAGCCACACGGTTTGGCCCGTGTGGGTAACGGGCGTGCCACCGATGCGCAGGCGCAGGCCCTGGCGGCACAGGGCGCGGTGCGCCCAGGCAAAGGGGGCGGCGTCGCCTTCGCCGGGCAGCGGCAGGCCGGCGAACAACTCGGCGCGCTGGGCCGGATCGCTGGCATCCAGCCAGCGGGCGCTGACGCCCACTGGCGGTGTGCCGCCCACCGGGTGCAGTGTCCAGCCGGCACCCGCAAGGGATGAAGCGTTGCCGTCTGCCGTGGCAGGAGGGGCGGCGTCTCCCAGCCAGGTCTCAAGCCCGGGTGGTGGCAGGTGGCGAAAGGATTCGCTGCGTGCGGGTATCCAGCCCCGCAGGGCCAGGTGCTCCCGGGCGGTCAGTGCGTCGGCTCTTGCGGTGTCCATGGCTCAGGCCTCCACGGGTTCGGCCGCGCGCGCGAAGCCGGTGCGGGCAATGCCGCGCGCCAGTTCCAGGTTGCCGGTGTCAGCGATGCAGCCTTGATCGAGCCGCAACACGGTGTCGGGCTGCAGCGATTCGATGAGCTGCAGGTAGTGCGACACCACCACGAAGGCAGTGCCCTGGGCGCGCAGCTTCTGCACGAGCTGGACCACGGCGCGCACGCCATCGACGTCCATGCCCGAATCGATTTCGTCGAGCAGCGCCAGGCGCGGCTGCAAGAGCGCGAGCTGCAACAACTCATTGCGCTTGCGCTCGCCCCCCGAGAAGCCTTCATTGACCGGGCGGCCCAGCATGGCTTCGGGCAGGCCCAGCTGCCGGGCAGCGGCGCGGGCACTGCCCAGGAAATCGAAGGCATCCAGTGGCGCCTCGCTCCGGGCCTCGCGCACCGCGTTGAGCGCAGTGCGGATGAACAGATTGTTCTTCACGCCCGGGATGTCGGGCGGCGTCTGGAACGACAGGAACAGGCCGGCCCTGGCGCGCTCCTGCGCATTCATGGCCAGCAGATCCTGCCCGGCAAACTGCGCCTGGCCGCTCGCGACGCGGTAGTTCGGATGGCCGGCCAGCGTCAGGCCCAGCGTGCTCTTGCCGCTGCCGTTGGCGCCCATCAGCACCACCAGGGAGCCGGGTGCCACATCGAGCGAGACCGAGTGCAACACGGTGCGCTCGCCCACATTCACGCGCAGGTCGCGCACTTGCAGCAGGGGGGAGGGGGTTGTCATGGGGTGTCCTTGGTTCAATTGGATAGCTTGCAGCGCTTGATGGATAAGGGCTAAAGGCGGTTTTTTGACTGCAAACCGGTGTTTCAGCCCACCGCGCCTTCGAGGGATACCGCCAGCAGAGCCTTGGCTTCGAGGGCGAATTCCATCGGCAGCTCTTCGAGCACCGCCTGGCAGAAGCCGCCGACGATGAGCGCCGTGGCTTCCTGCGGGTCGATGCCGCGCTGCTGGCAGTAAAAAAGCCGCTCCTCGGAGATGCGCGTGGTGGTTGCCTCATGCTCGACCACGGCGTCGCTGCGTGCGGTGTCGATGTACGGGAATGTGTGGGCGCCGCAATCGGGACCGATCAGCAGCGAATCGCATTGCGTGTGGTTCGCGGCGCCGGCGGCGGTGGGTGCCACGCGCACCAGGCCGCGGTAGCTGTTGTGCGCGTGTCCGGCGCTGATGCCTTTGGAGACGATGCGGCTTTTGGTGTTGCGCCCGAGGTGGATCATCTTGGTGCCGGTGTCGGCCTGCTGGAAGTGGTTGGACACCGCGATCGAATGGAACTCGCCGCTCGATTCGTCGCCGCGCAGCACCACGCTGGGGTATTTCCAGGTGATGGCCGATCCGGTCTCGATCTGCGTCCAGGCGATGTGGGCACGCTTGCCGGCGCACAGCCCGCGCTTGGTGACGAAGTTGTAGATGCCGCCGCGCCCGTTCTCGTCGCCGGGGTACCAGTTCTGAACGGTGGAGTACTTGATGTGCGCGTCCTCGTGCGCCACCAGTTCCACCACGGCGGCGTGCAGCTGGTGTTCGTCGCGCTGCGGCGCCGTGCAGCCTTCGAGGTAGCTCACATGGCTGCCTTCCTCGGCAATGATCAGCGTGCGCTCGAACTGCCCGGTGTTGCGCGCATTGATGCGGAAATACGAGGACAGCTCCATTGGGCAGCGCACACCCTGGGGGATGTAGACGAACGAGCCATCGGAGAACACCGCTGAATTCAACGCGGCATAGAAGTTGTCGCCCGGCGGCACCACGGTGCCCAGGTAGCGCTCGATCAGCGCGGGGTGGTGCTCCACCGCATGCGAGAACGAGCAGAAGATCACGCCGACCCTGGCCAGCTGCTCGCGGAACGTGGTGCCCACCGAGACCGAGTCAAACACCGCATCCACGGCCACGCCGGCCAAACGCGCGCGTTCGTGCAGCGGCACGCCGAGCTTTTCGTAGGTTTCCAGCAGTTTGGGGTCCACATCGGCCAGGCTCTGGGGTCCGTCCTGGAGCGATTTGGGGGCCGAGTAGTAGCTCAGCGCCTGGAAGTCCACCGGCTCCATCTGCAGCTGGGCCCAGGCGGGCAGGGGCATGGACAGCCAGCGTTCAAAGGCCGCCAGGCGCCATTGCAGCAGAAATTCGGGCTCGCGCTTGCGCCGCGAAATGGCGCGGATGGTGCCTTCGTCCAGGCCTGGCGGCAGGGAATCGGACGCAATGTCGGTCACAAACCCGTGCCGGTAAGGGCGCTCCAGCGCCTGGGCCAGCGGCGCGGCCTGTTCAACGGTGGACATGGCATTTCCCCCACAGGTTGACGGTTGCTGCCCGGATGGCCCGGCGATAGGTGGCTGCGGGGTGGGGAACCATGGTGAGCCCTTTGGAGAGAGTGTGTTTTAAAGATTCATATGTTATGCATGTTTATTGATGGGTACAAGCATGGCAGGTGGTAACCGTGCCTGGCCCATGGGCATCGGCGGGTGCCGCGGTGGGTTTTTGCGGGGTTAGGTGGCGCGAAACGGGCTGCGCGCCTGCAGGTGGTCCAGATAGTCTTCCACGCCGGCGCCTTCGCGCTGTAGAAATCGCTCCACCGCATCGGCAAACGCCGGGTGTGCCAGCCAGTGCGTGCTGGTCGCCTGCACCGGCAGCAGGGCGCGCGCCATCTTGTGTTCGCCCTGGGCTCCCCCTTCAAAGCGCTGCACGCCTTGGGCTATGCACCATTGCAGCGGCTGGTAGTAGCAGGCCTCGAAATGCAGGCAGTCCACGCGCTCCAGCGCGCCCCAGTAGCGGCCATACGCGGCGCGGGGTGGGTTTTTTGCAGGATGAATTGCGCTGGTGCAGGTCGGATCATCGTCAATAGCTATCAAACTGCTAGCGATTGATCGGCCCTCCCGCTCGGCAATGAACAGCAGCCAGTGCCCGGGCATCCGGTCGGCCATCTGCTGAAAGAAGGCCTGCGTGAGGTAGGGCGGGTTGCCATGTTCCAGGTAGGTGCGCTCGTAGCAGCGGTAAAAGAAGTCCCAGTCGGATGTACTGATGTCGGCCCCCAGCGCCCAGCGGAAGGTGACGCCCGCATCGGCCACGCGCCGGCGTTCCTGGCGGATCTTCTTGCGCTTGTCCTGGGACAGGCTGGCGAGGAAGTGGTCGAAGCTCTCGAAAGCCAGGCCTGGGCCGTCGTCGGGCCGTCCCAGGGCGGCGAGCGCCCCCTCGGAGGGCTGCGAACCACGCGAAGCGGGGAGCGTGGGGGCCGCATTCTGCCAATGGAACTGCACCGTATGCCGCAGCATCAGACCTTGCCGAGCGCTGGCCAGCACGTCGTCGTCGCTGGCAAACAGCATATGCAAGGACGACAGGCCCTCGTCTTCGCACCACCGGCGCAGCGCCTGCACCAGCAGCTGGCGTGTGGTTTCGTCGCGCGCCAGCAGACGGGATCCGGGCACGGGCGTGAAGGGCACGGCCACCACCGCCTTGGGATAGTAGGGCACGCCATGCTGCTCGTAGGCACTGGCCCAGGACCAGTCGAACACGTATTCGCCGTAGGAGTGGCTCTTGAGGTACAGCGGGCAGGCGGCCACCAGCACCGCGTGTTGATCCTGGCCCTCCCAGAGCGTCATGAAGCGGGGCGTCCAGCCCGTGCGGGGAACGGCGCTTTCGCTGGTGTGCAGGGCCGCCAGGTATTCGTGGCGCATGAAGGGCGTGGCGTGCGGGTGCCGCGCCAGCAGGGCGTTCCAGGCGCTGGCGTCCACCTCCAGCGGCGATGCCAGCACGCGCGCGATAATGTTGCCTTCAGCCATGCTGCCTCCATGGGCCGCCGCCCAGCGCGGGGCTCCAAGGGGTGGCGGTGTCCAACCTGGCCGCAGGGGCCGATCCCAGTTCCATGACGCTCTCCATTTGCACCGCTCAGCTCAATTTTGTCGTGGGCGACATGCCCGGCAATGCGCAAAAAATCATCGCTGCCGCGCGTGAGGCCCATGCGCAGGGCGCGCGGCTGCTGCTGACGCCCGAGCTGGCCATCTGTGGCTACGCGGCAGAAGACCTGTTTTTGCGCCACGCATTTCTTGCGGCCTGTGATGATGCCGTGAAAACCGTGGCCCGCGAGACCGCAGGGTTGAGGGGCCTCGCGATCGTGCTGGGTCATCCGCAAAAGCAGGCGCCGGATGACCCGGCGTTCAGCCCCTGCCTGAATGCGGCCAGCGTGTTGCGGCATGGCCAGATCGAGCAGACCTATGCCAAGTGCGAGCTGCCCAACTACCAGGTGTTCGATGAGCGCCGCTATTTCGTTGCCGGCCAGTCGCCCTGCGTGTTCGAGGTGGAGGGCGTGCGGGTGGGCGTGCTGGTCTGCGAGGA
Source organism: Acidovorax soli (assembly GCF_900107605.1). Lineage (GTDB taxonomy): Bacteria > Pseudomonadota > Gammaproteobacteria > Burkholderiales > Burkholderiaceae_C > Acidovorax > Acidovorax soli. The sequence continues at coordinate 98,220 of NZ_FNQJ01000001.1, forward strand.
CGCGTGGTTTGCCGCGCCCGCGCGCGCTGCAGCACAGGCGGGGGCGCAGCTGCTGGCGGTGATCAATGCCTCGCCCTTTCATCTGGGCAAGAGCGCCGAGCGCGAGCAGACCATGCGCGAGCGGGTGGCCGAGACAGGCCTGCCGCTGGTCTATGCCCACCTGGTGGGCGGGCAGGACGAGGTGGTTTTCGAAGGCCGTTCCTTTGCCCTGAATGCCGATGGCTCGGTGGCCGGTCGGGCACCCGGTTTTGAAGAGAAGCTGGTGTTTGCGCGCATCCATGAAGCGCAGGAGGCTATCAAAATAGAAGCAGAGGTGGCGCCCGAGCGCAGCCTGGAGGCCGACCTGTGGGACGCGCTGGTGCTGGGCGTGCGCGACTATGTGCGCAAGAACGGCTTTCCGGGCGCCTTGCTGGGCCTGTCGGGCGGCATCGATTCGGCGCTGGTGCTGGCGATTGCCGTGGATGCCCTGGGCGCCGACAAGGTGCGCACCGTGATGATGCCCTCGCCCTACACGGCGGACATCAGCTGGATCGACGCGCGCGACATGGCCGAGCGCATGGGCGTGCGCCATGACGAAATCGCGATTGCACCCCAGTTCGAGACCTTCAAGGCGGCGCTGGCGAGCCAATTTGCCGGCCTGCCCGAGGACACGACCGAGGAGAACCTGCAGGCCCGCATCCGCGGCACGCTGCTGATGGCGTTGTCGAACAAGTTTGGCGCCATCGTGCTGACCACCGGCAACAAGAGCGAGATGGCCACCGGCTACTGTACGCTGTATGGCGACATGGCCGGCGGCTTTGCGCCCATCAAGGATGTGGCCAAGACCCGGGTGTTCGATCTGGCGCGCTGGCGCAATGCCCACGATCCGTATGGCACCGGCACCAACCCCATCCCCGAGCGCATCATCACGCGCCCGCCCAGTGCCGAGTTGCGCCCCGACCAGAAAGACCAGGACAGTTTGCCGGCCTACGAGGTGCTCGATGCGATCGTGGCGCGTTACATGGAAAATGACGAGCCGATAGAGTCCATCATTGCCGCCGGTTTTGAGCGCGCCGATGTCGAACGCGTCACCCGGCTGATCAAGCTGAATGAATACAAGCGCCGCCAGGCCCCCGTGGGCGTGCGCGTCACGCGCCGCAGCTTCGGCAAGGACTGGCGCTACCCTATCACCAGCCAATTCAGGGCCTGACGGGCACCCGCCAGTTCCACCGCCTTTTTTATCCTCCAGGAGACTCCCCCATGAAAATGATCACCGCCGTCATCAAGCCGTTCAAGCTGGAAGAGGTCCGTGAAGCCTTGGCCGAATGCGGTGTGACGGGCCTCACCGTGACCGAGGTGAAGGGTTTCGGGCGCCAGAAAGGTCACACCGAGCTGTACCGCGGGGCGGAGTATGTGGTGGATTTCCTGCCCAAGGTGAAGGTGGAAGTCGTGGTCAAGACAGAAGACCTGGAGCGCTGCGTGGACGCCATCGTCAATGCGGCGCGCACGGGCAAGATTGGCGACGGCAAGATTTTTGTGACCGCCGTGGAGCGCGTGGTGCGCATCCGCACGGGTGACCTGGACGACGCCGCGGTATAGGCTCCCCCTGTGTCGGTTCGCGCCATCCCCCTGAGGGGGGGGCGCCCCCAGCGCGGCGGGGTGGCCCTTGCGCGGGGGCGCTGGCTTGGGTCGCGCTCGTTTTGCGGGCTGTCAGATCACCGAGCGCAGCGGTACCTGCTCCAGGCTGTGGCCCGCCGACTGCACCAGGGTGCGCAGCAGGGCGTCGCTGTCGGTTGCGATGTGCAGCAGGTCCATCTGCCACCCTCTCATGAACCCACTCGCCACGCTGGTCTGCAAAAAGGCCAGCAGACCGTCGTAGTAGCCGCCCACGTTGAGCAGGCCCAGTGGCTTGTCGTGGTAGCCCAGCTGGCGCCAGGTCCAGACTTCAAACAGTTCCTCGAAGGTGCCAATCCCGCCGGGCAGCGCCACAAAGGCGTTGCTGCGCTCGGCCATCATGGCCTTGCGCTCGTGCATGGTCTGCACGATGTGCAACTCGTCGCATTGGCGATTGGCCAGTTCCTTGTCCACCAGCGTCTGCGGTATCACGCCCACCACCCGGCCACCGGAAAGGCGTGTGGCCTCGGCCACCGTGCCCATGAGGCCGCTGAGGCCACCGCCGTACACGAGCTGGCCACCATGCGAGCCGATCCACTGGCCCACGGCCTGGGCGGCCTGGGAAAACGCCGGATTCTCACCGGGACGCGAGCCGCAGTACACGCAGATGGAGAAAGCGGGTTCAGCCATGGAAAAACCTCTGAAAAAGAGCGGCACACCAGATGCCGATGCACAGCAGCAGCGACAGCAGCACCGCAGCGCTGCCCATGTCCTTGGCACGCTTGGACAGGTCATGCCACTCGGGGCCGATGCGATCAATGGCGGTCTCGATGCCGGTGTTGAGCAGCTCGACGATCATCACGATGATGACCGACCCGGCCAGCAGCGCCACCTCCATCCAGTTGCGGCCCAGCCAGAACGCCAGCGGAACCAGGACCACGGCCGCAATGACTTCCTGGCGAAACGCCTTTTCGTTCCAGCCGGCACGCAGGCCTGCGATGGAGTAGCCCGTGGCATGCCAGACCCGGTTCAGTCCAGTCCGGGCTTTCTGGGGGTTGGCGGGGTGCGGGGAGTCGAGTGATGGCATGCGGCAATTGTCGGGGCCGGATGTGTCCGGCAAGGGCATATCCGAGCAAGTTTATTTTTTGACAGGTTCGTGGTGCACCAGGCGGGTGCCCGCCAGTGCGTCGTGCCAGAACTGTTGCTGGGGGTGAAAGCGGCTCAGCAGCGCCCATACGGCGACCCAACCCAGCATGATCACCGTGGCTTCCCCGCCCGGTAGCGAAAAGGGTGCCACCGCGGCCAATGGCGGCAGAAACCACAGCCAGGAAAGAACATAGCGCAGCAGCGCACGCGCCTGCGTGAGCGGGCGGCCGCCACGGTCCACCACACGGATGTTCCAGGTTTTCATGGCCAGGGTCTGCCCCTTGGCCCAGAACCAGGTGAAGTAGATGCCAAACACCACAAACAGGAAGGCCTGCAGGGCATGGCGGTTGTCCAGGGCATTGCGGGTCTGGCTCAGGGTGCCAAACAGGTAGCCGGCGATGAAGACCACGCCGAACATCAGGATGCCTTCGTACATCCAGCATGCCATGCGGCGGACCAGGCTCGGGGCCTGAAGCTTCGTGGAGGCGGGGACCGGGGAAGGCAGCGCTTCAGGCGGGGGCAGGACGGGCATGCAAATTACTGGGGAGTCAGGAGGGGCGCATCGGGTACGGCCGGGGTCGCATGGTCGCTGGCAACTGGCGCAGCCGGCAGTGGTGGCAGCGTGATTGGCACAGCCATCGGGACGTTGACGGGGGCGGTTTCCACCAAGGCTGGGGGTGGTGAAACCGGTGCATCACTTCCGTGCCCCGCAGCGGCAGGGGTGGACAGTGCTGGCTTCGCCAGCCGTGGCGAGAGGCTTTGTACCGGTGGGATCTTGGGCTGATTGGGGCGGTTGGGGTTGGCCTCCGAGGCCGCCGGAATCTGTGCCAGCTTGCGGGGGGAAACCGGTTTGAGCGCAGTGGCTGCACCTTGCGGCTTGGGGGCCGCGCGCGCAGCCAGCTTGCGCTTTTCTTCATCGCTCAGCGCCTGGTAAGCCTGCCATTGGGCGAGCTTGTTGTCACGGGCCAGGCGATTGGAGTCGGCATAGTTGAGCCGTGCCTGGTTGCGCTGCTGCACGCTCAGGCTGGCCCATTCCGTCATGCGGTCGTGGAGTTTTTCCTGCTCATGTTCTGGGAGCGTGGGGAAATTCTGGGCCAGGGCGAGCCAGCGCCGTTTCTGCGCTTCGCTGAGCAGCGCCCAGCGTTCCGCGAGAGGGTAGAGCGCCAGTTTCTGCGGAGTGTTCAGAACCTCCCAGCCCGGGCCCGCAGGGGTTTGTCGGGATGGATGGACTGCCGTGCCTGCACCTTTGCCATTGGGGCTGGAGGCCAGCGCGGCCACGGGTACCAAGGTGCCCGGCGCCATGCGCACCTGGTTGAGCACCGCCATGCCGCCGGCTGCAAGCGCACCCAAAAGCACCAAAGCCAGCACGAAGGCTGGCATGGTGGGATGGCCGTCAGGGGGACTTGCGTGCATGCAGAAAAAGAAGTCGATCAGTTGCTGGAATGGGCGGTTTTCAGGAACTGTACAAAACCCGGGTCGGAGTAAGCCGCTGGGGGCAACTCGTCGGTCAGCAGGGCGGCATCCACTTCCGCCACCTCATTCGTTCCCTGTTCGTCCTGGGCCACATTGATGACTACCAGACCCACCAGCAGTGCCATCACGGGAACCGCCGAAACCAGGGCGCTCCACCAGCCACTCCGTTCGCTGCCACCACCGAGCGCTGCGGCATGGCCCGAGTGCACAACGGCGGGTGCAATGCGACGCACCTGGACGGTGACTTTGCGCTTGGCCAGCGCCTGCGTGCGGGCCGCGCGCAACCGCTCGGAAATATCGTAGGGCAGATCATTCGCTCCACTGCTTAACCGTGCAGTGATGCGGCGAGCAAAACGATCCGCCGCCATTTCATGGGAGGGGGTGTTTGCGGTGTTCATGGTTCGATTCCTTTTGCCTTCAGCGCCTTGCCGAGAGTCTGTACTGCACGAAAACAGTGTGTCTTGACGCTGCCTTCGGAGCAACCCATGGCGGCTGCTGTTTCTGCTACATCCATTTCTTCCCAGTAACGCATGAGAAACGCTTCCCGTTGACGTGCCGGCAGCGCCTCGATTTCTTCTTCAATGCCCTTGAAGATCTGTGCGCGCCGGGTCAGATCTTCCGCGCTTTCGGCCCGCTCCCCATTGTCTGGGCCGGTGTAGGCTTCGAGCAGATCAAATTCCGTGCCGTCTTCTCCGGGTCCGTCAAAGTCGCTCATGCTCGAAAACAGTGCATTGCGGGTCTTTTGGCGGCGAAACCAGTCGAGTGTGCAGTTCGACAGGATGCGCTGAAACAGCATGGGCAATTCGCTCGTGGGCTTGTCGCCGTAATGCTCGGCCAGCTTGAGCATGCTGTCCTGGACGATGTCCAGGGCCGCTTCCTCATTGCGGACGTGGTAGAGCGAGCGCTTGAATGCGCGCCTTTCTACACTTTTGAGGAAGTCGGAGAGTTCTTGTTCAGTGGCCAAGAGGAAGCAGCCCGGAAGGGGCGATGCAGTCATGCGTGAAAGCGCGGTGCAGCCCGCGCAACAGTTCGATTATTGCATTGCCCCCCGATTTTTTTGGAAGCGGCTGGTTTTGCGCGTGTTGCAGTGCGATAATTTCAACTGCAATTCAAAAGGCAAACGGGTCACGGTCCGGCGCGGCAATCATCCCGCCCATGTCCTTGGCCTCAAGTTCCGAGCTGGCTTCACAAGAGTCCGTGCAAGGAGCACCCAAGGTTTTTCGTCAGAGAAATTCACAAAGGTTGATCGATCATGGAAATCTCCAAGGCTGAACTCACTTCAGCAGCCGCTGCCTCCCACGGCAATTCTCCCGCCTCCGGCTCGCAGGACCTCATGGGTTCTGAAATTCTCGTCAAGGCGTTGCAGGCGGAGAACGTGCAGTACATCTGGGGCTACCCCGGCGGCGCAGTTCTCTATATCTACGACGCGCTCTACAAGCAAGACACCATTCAGCATGTGCTGGTGCGCCATGAGCAGGCCGCGGTGCATGCTGCCGATGGCTACGCGCGCGCCACCGGCGAGGTGGGCGTGGCGCTGGTCACTTCGGGCCCCGGGCTGACCAATGCCGTCACCGGCATCGCCACGGCCTACATGGACAGCATTCCCATGGTGATCATCTCGGGCCAGGTGCCCACGGCGGCCATCGGTCTGGATGCGTTCCAGGAATGCGATACGGTGGGTATCACGCGCCCCATCGTGAAGCACAACTTCCTCGTCAAGGACCCGCGCGATCTGGCCATGACGCTGAAGAAGGCCTTCCATATCGCCCGCACCGGCCGACCCGGCCCCGTGGTGGTCGATATCCCAAAGGACGTTTCGTTCAAAAAGGTGCCCTACACCGGTTATCCCGAGAGCGTGGAAATGCGCTCTTACAACCCGGTGAGAAAAGGCCATGGCGGCCAGATCCGCAAGGCGCTGCAACTGCTGCTGGCAGCCAAGCGCCCCTATATCTATACCGGGGGCGGCGTGCTGCTGGGCAATGCCACCAACGAACTGCGCACGCTGGTGGATATGCTGGGCTACCCAGTGACCAACACGTTGATGGGCCTGGGCGCCTATCCCGCGTCGGACCGCAAGTTCCTGGGCATGCTGGGCATGCACGGCACCATCGAAGCCAACAACGCCATGCAAAACTGCGATGTGCTGCTGGCCGTGGGCGCCCGTTTTGACGATCGCGTGATCGGCAACACCAAGCATTTCGCGCAGAACGAACGCAAGATCATCCATGTGGATATCGACCCGTCGAGCATCTCCAAGCGCGTCAAGGTCGATATTCCGATCGTCGGCGACGTGAAGGATGTGCTCACCGAGCTGATCTCCATGATCCGCGAAAGCAGCACCCGCCCCGACGCCGGCGCACTCGCTGCGTGGTGGGACACCATTGAAGGCTGGCGCAAGCGCGACTGCCTCAAATACAGCATGGGCAGCGGCGATGTGATCAAGCCGCAGTATGTGGTCGAAACGCTGTGGAACATGACCAAGGACGCGGACACCTACATCACGTCCGACGTCGGGCAGCACCAGATGTGGGCCGCGCAGTACTACCGTTTTGACGAGCCACGCCGCTGGATCAATTCCGGTGGCCTGGGCACCATGGGCGTGGGCATTCCCTATGCCATGGGGATCAAGCTGGCCAAGCCACAGTCCGAGGTGTTCTGCATCACCGGCGAAGGCTCGGTGCAGATGAACATCCAGGAACTGTCCACCTGTCTGCAATACAACACGCCGATCAAGATCTGCTCGCTCAACAACCGCTACCTGGGCATGGTGCGCCAGTGGCAGGAGATCGAATACTCCGGCCGCTACAGCCACAGCTACATGGACGCGCTGCCCAACTTCGTGAAGCTGGCCGAGGCCTATGGCCACGTCGGCATGCTGATCGAGCACCCCAAGGACGTGGAGCCCGCGCTGCGCGAAGCCCGCAAACTCAAGGACCGCACGGTGTTCATGGACTTCCGCACCGACCCCACCGAGAACGTGTTCCCGATGGTGCAGGCCGGCAAAGGCATTACCGAGATGTTGCTCGGGTCGGAAGACCTTTAAGACAAATTGGCCTCTGGCGTATGCCCTGCATGCGCTCTTAGCTATCGAATGGGTAGCGTTCAATTTTTTGACGAATCTATTGCCTGTCAAGCCTGCGCATTACCGTGCGCGGGGGAGGGCAGCGAAAAGAGGAATCTCTCATCATGAAACACATCATTGCTGTTCTGCTGGAAAACGAGCCTGGTGCTCTTTCCCGCGTCGTGGGCCTGTTCTCGGCCCGTGGCTACAACATCGAATCGCTCACCGTGGCGCCCACCGAGGATGCATCGCTCTCGCGCATGACCATCCAAACCACGGGCTCCGACGATGTGATCGAGCAGATCACCAAGCACCTGAACCGCCTCATCGAGGTCGTGAAGGTGGTGGATCTCACCGAAGGTGCTTACACCGAGCGCGAGCTCATGATGGTGAAGGTGCGCGCGGTGGGCAAGGAGCGCGAGGAGATGAAGCGCATGGCCGACATCTTCCGTGGCCGCATCATCGACGTGACCGAAAAGAGCTACACCATCGAGCTCACCGGTGACCAGTCCAAGAACGATGCTTTCCTGCAAGCCATCGATCGCACGGCCATCCTGGAAACCGTGCGCACCGGTGCCAGCGGCATCGGTCGCGGCGAGCGCATCCTGCGCGTGTAACGGATTTGCCTTCGACCGGCTGGCGTCGTTGGAGAGCCTTGCGGTGCTAAAGCACTGTCTGCGGCTCCCCGCCTAACCATCCGGCCGAATCCAAATCCGATGTAAGACAATCGACTGTTTATTTTTCAACCCCATACGAATTTCAACCGGAGCGACCCATGAAAGTTTTCTACGACAAAGACTGTGACCTGAGCCTGATCAAGGGCAAGACCGTTGCCATCATCGGCTACGGCTCGCAGGGCCACGCCCATGCACAAAACCTGAACGACAGCGGCGTGAAGGTCGTGGTCGGCCTGCGCAAGGGCGGAGCCTCGTGGGACAAGGTCGGCAAGGCCGGCCTGACGGTCATGGAAGTCAACGATGCCGTGAAGGCCGCTGACGTGGTCATGATCCTGTTGCCTGACGAGCAGATCGCCGAGGTCTACACCAACAATGTGGCCCCGAATATCAAGCAAGGCGCTTCGCTGGCTTTCGCCCACGGCTTCAACGTGCACTACAACCAGGTCGTGCCCCGCGCCGACCTGGACGTGTGGATGGTGGCGCCCAAGGCCCCTGGCCACACCGTGCGCAACACCTACACCCAGGGTGGCGGCGTGCCCCACCTGGTGGCGGTGCACCAGGACAAGTCCGGCAAGGCCCGCGACCTGGCCCTGAGCTATGCCATGGCCAACGGTGGCGGCAAGGCCGGCATCATCGAGACCAACTTCAAGGAAGAGACCGAGACCGACCTGTTCGGCGAGCAGGCCGTGCTGTGCGGTGGCGCCGTCGAGCTGATCAAGATGGGTTACGAGACCCTGGTCGAAGCCGGTTATGCCCCCGAGATGGCCTACTTCGAGTGCCTGCACGAGCTCAAGCTCATCGTGGACCTGATCTACGAAGGCGGCATTGCCAACATGAACTACTCGATCTCGAACAACGCCGAGTTCGGCGAGTACGTGACCGGTCCCGAAGTCATCAACGAGCAGTCGCGCGCCGCCATGCGCAACGCTCTGAAGCGCATCCAGAACGGCGACTACGCCAAGATGTTCATCCAGGAAGGCCGCCTGAACTACCCGAGCATGACGGCTCGTCGCCGCAACACGGCCGACCACAGCATCGAAGTGGTGGGGGCCCAGCTGCGCGCCATGATGCCCTGGATCGCCAAGAACAAGCTGGTCGATCAGACCCGCAACTGATGCTGCCTCGCCAAGGCATTGCCAGCATCCAAAGGCCACTTCGGTGGCCTTTTTTGTGGGCGGGCACGGTGTTGACTGGCGCTACACTGCTGCCCTCGCCTGGTACCCGTGCGGCGTTCTGCCAGCACAGCGGGTCAAAATCGAACGCTATAAATTTGAGAGCTTCTTGCGCCTGACAGGCAAGGGCTGGAGGTCTATTTGATGCATGATGGCAATGAATCCACCGAGAATGCTGGTGTGATGGTGCGCAAGCGGCGCAAGGGCATTTACATCCTGCCCAATCTGTTCACGCTGGCGGCATTGTTCGGTGGTTTCTATTCCATCGTGATGGCCATGAACGGACGTTTCGACATGGCGGCCGTGGGTGTGTTCTGTGCCATGGTGCTGGACAGCCTGGACGGCCGCGTGGCCCGCATGACGAACACCCAGAGCGCTTTCGGCGAACAGATGGATTCGCTGTCCGACATGGTGTCGTTTGGCGCGGCGCCTGCCCTGATTGCATACGAGTGGTCGCTCCGGGGGCTGGGCCGCTGGGGCTGGATTGCCGCCTTCGTATATTGCGCCTGCGCTGCACTGCGCCTGGCGCGCTTCAACGTCAACACCAGCGTGGTGGACAAGCGCTATTTCCAGGGATTGCCATCGCCCGCCGCTGCGGCGCTGGTGGCGGGTTTCATCTGGTTGCTGACCGAGCTGGGGGTGCACCGCGACCAGGACGCCTGGCTGACATGGTCGCAGGTGAGCTGGGTCATGTTTGCCTTCACGCTGTATGCGGGCCTCACCATGGTGACCAATGTGCCGTTCTACAGCTTCAAGGACGTGCAGATGAAAAAGAGCGTGCCTTTCGCCGCCATCGTGCTGATTGCCCTGGGCATTGCCGTCATCAACATCCATCCGCCCATTGTCCTGTTTGGCGTGTTCGTACTGTACGGCCTGAGCGGCTATGCCGTGTATGCGTGGCGCAAGGCCAAGGGACAGCACAGCAGCGTGATCAGCATATCGACCGATGAGCCCGATGAGCGGGGTTTGCACAAGTGATGGCGGCGGTATGCAGAAAACTGTGCTACATTGATCCGCATGAACACGTTTGCACTGGCCCTACTGCTACCTCCCCACGGGCGGAGACGGTAGGCGCACGCGCACACTTTTTCCACAAAGGCCCGTATGCACCCGCAACGGGCCTTTTGTTTTGGGCGCCAGAATTTCGACGTTGCGGGCAACCCCACCAGTACCAGGAGAGACCAAATGGCTGACAAACTCATCATTTTTGACACCACCTTGCGCGATGGCGAGCAATCGCCCGGCGCCTCGATGACCAAGGACGAGAAGCTGCGCATTGCCCGCCAGCTCGAACGCCTGAAGGTGGACGTGATCGAAGCCGGTTTTGCTGCCAGCTCCAACGGGGATTTCGAGGCGGTGCAGGCGATAGCCAACGCGATCAAGGATTCGACCATCTGCTCGCTGTCGCGCGCGAATGATCGCGATATCGCGCGCGCCGCCGAGGCCCTGCAGGGCGCGGCCAGTGCACGTATCCACACCTTTATCGCGACGTCTGCGCTGCATATGGAGAAAAAGCTGCGCATGACACCCGAGCAGGTGCTGGAGCAGGCCAAGCAGTCGGTGCGCTTTGCCCGCAACCTGGTGGGGGATATCGAGTTCAGTCCCGAGGATGGTTATCGCAGCGACCCGGATTTCCTGTGCCGCGTGATCGAAGCCGTCATTGCCGAAGGCGCCACCACGATCAATGTGCCTGACACCGTGGGTTATGCCGTGCCCGAGCTGTACGGCAACTTCATCAAGAGCCTGCGCGAACGGGTGCCCAACAGCGACAAGGCCATCTGGTCGGTGCACTGCCACAACGATCTGGGCATGGCGGTGGCCAATTCGTTGGCTGGAGTGAAGATCGGCGGCGCACGCCAGGTGGAGTGCACTATCAATGGTCTGGGCGAGCGCGCAGGCAACTGCTCGCTCGAAGAAGTGGTCATGGCGGTCAAGACGCGCCGCGACTACTACGGGCTGGACGTGGGAATCGACACCAGGCACATCGTGGCGGCCAGTCGCATGGTGAGCCAGACCACGGGCTTTGTGGTGCAGCCCAACAAGGCCGTGGTGGGGGCCAATGCCTTTGCCCACGCCAGCGGTATTCATCAGGACGGTGTTCTGAAGGCCCGTGACACCTATGAAATCATGCGGGCGGAAGATGTGGGTTGGAGCGCCAACAAGATCGTTCTGGGCAAGTTGAGTGGACGCAATGCCTTCAAGCAGCGCTTGCAGGAATTGGGTGTGCAGCTCGAAAGCGAAACCGACGTCAACAACGCCTTCGCCAAGTTCAAAGAGCTGGCCGACCGCAAGAGTGAAATCTTTGACGAAGATATCCTGGCGCTGGTGAGTGATGAAAGCGTGACCAGCGAGAAGGAGCAATTTGGATTTGTTTCGCTCGCGCAGCACAGCGAGACCGGCGAGCGGCCGCAGGCTTCGATTGTGTTCACGGTGGATGGCAAGGAGGTGCGCGGGCAATCCGACGGCAATGGCCCGGTGGATGCGTCGCTGAAGGCCATCGAATCGCATGTCCAGAGTGGTGCTGAAATGGTTCTGTACTCGGTGAACGCCATCAGCGGTTCGACCGAGAGCCAGGGGGAGGTCACGGTGCGCTTGCAAAACAGCGGTCGGGTAGTGAACGGCGTGGGAGCTGACCCCGATATCGTGGTTGCGTCAGCCAAAGCCTACCTGAGCGCGTTGAACAAATTGCAAAGCAAATCCGACCGTGTCGCAGCACAGGGCTGAGATGTGAACCTGTAATTCACTCACTTTATTGAAAAGTCGTGCAACGTATTGATCTTGCGCGACTTTTTTCAATTCTGTACACTGCCCACACTTATTACCGTTTGGAGCATTCTGATGCACCATCGCCGCCCCACTGCAGTGAATCGTCTCTTCCAGATTTTTGGCCTGTTTGTTGTCAGCGTTGCGCTGCTATCGCCCTCCGCCCAGGCGAGCGAACGGAAGAAACCCGTCGCCAAGAAGCACCAAGCCCAGACCGTCAGCGCCAAGCGTGCCGCAGCGCCGCGCAAGGCTGCCAGCGCGGGCAAGGCGGTGCGTGCCACGGCGCGCACTGCAAAGGCCCCCGTGCGGGTTGTCTATGAGCCGGCCAAGCCGACTTTTGGTCAGATGGCTGGACTTCACCAAGTTGCCGATCCCCTCGATCTCAAGTCCAGTGTGGCATTCGTGATTGATCAGGACACGAACGAGGTTCTGGTCAGCAAGAACGACCATGCGGTGCTTCCCATCGCATCGCTGACCAAGTTGATGACAGGCCTTCTCATCACCCAGGCCGGCTTGCCCATGGACGAGCCCCTGACCATTACCCAGGATGATGTGGATATGGAAAAGGGGAGCCGTTCGCGCCTGAGCGTAGGCACCACCTTGACCCGTGGCGAGATGCTGCATCTGGCGCTGATGTCCAGTGAAAACCGCGCTGCGCACGCACTGGGCCGGACCTATCCGGGCGGACTCGATGCTTTTGTGGCACTGATGAACAGCAAAGCGCGTTCGATTGGCATGATCGACACGAAGTATGTCGAGCCCACCGGTCTGTCTAGCCGCAACCAGTCGAGTGCCCGCGATCTGGCCCGGCTGGTGAACGTGGCCCACGGGGATCCGGTCATGCGGGAGTTTTCCACCTCTCCCGGTTATGAGGTCGCAGTGGGGCAAAGGACACTGCAGTACAACAATACCAATGGACTGGTGAAGAATCCGGAATGGACGATCGGGTTGCAGAAGACGGGGTATATCTCGGAAGCTGGCCGGTGCCTGGTGATGCAGACCCACATCGCTGGGCGCAAGCTCATCATGGTTTTTCTTGACTCGGCAGGCAAGTTCAGCCGGCTGGGAGATGCGCAGCGGGTGCGCCATTGGGTGGAATCCTTGCCCACGCTGGGCGCCAAACTGCAGGCCACCCGCGCGGGCTGACCTGCCCCCTTATTGCGCAAACCTTCTGCTGCTGCTTCAGGATTCGCGGTTCGTGCGGGTTGTGTCCTGGGTGGAGAGGTAGCCCAGAGCCAGGGAGATCTCATGGGCGGTGGCCTGAAGCTTGGGCAGCCAGCCTTCATCAAGGCGATCGGCCGGGGCCGATATGGACAGGCCGGCCACCAGCTTGCCCTGATCGTCAAAGACGCCTGCCGCCATGCAGCGCACACCAAGTTCCAGCTCTTCATTGTCACGGGCGATGCCGTATTGGCGTGCCTTGGCCAGTTCTCGTTCAAGTGTCTGAAGCTGGGTGATGCTGTTGCGTGTGTGCCCCGCCAGTCCGGTGCGCGTGGCATATGCGCGCACGCGTTGCGGATCGTCGAGCGCCAGAAACAGCTTGCCAGTGGATGTGAGGTGCAGCGGTGCCCGCCCGCCGATGGCGCGCACCACCTGCATGCCAGATCGCTCGCTATAGGCGCGCTCGACATAAACAATTTCATCGCCCTGGCGCATGCTGAGATTCACCGGCTGTTGAATGAGCTTGTGCAGATTGCGCATCGGGCCAAGTGCCGCGTCGCGCACACTCAGGCGTGCCTTGACGAGATTGCCCAGCTCCAGCAGTCTCATGCCCAGCCGGTAACTGCCTGACTCGGGCCGGTCAACGAACCGGCCAATCGTCAGGTCGTTCAGGATGCGATGGGTCGTCGAAGGATGCAGGCCTGTCTTTTCGCTGATTTCCTTGAGCGAAATTGCTTCTTCGCGTGATGCCAGTACATCCATCAGCGTGAACATGCGTTCCAGCACCTGAACGCTGGGCTTCACGGGGATGCCTGGATCTCTTTTCTTCATGGGGTGGAATATGGGGGAGAGTTTGTAATTTTATCTTGTGAAATTTGATGTGTGCCGTGGGGCACCACCTGCATGCTGATCGGTCGGGCGCATCCACTGGTCGGCCTCCAGAATCTCGTGGGGAATGAACCGGGCTTTGTAGTTCATCTTGGCACTCTGCTGGATCCAGTAGCCCAGGTAGACATGGGGCAAGCCCAGGGAGCGAGCCTGCTCAATCTGCCACATCACGTTGTAGGTGCCGTAGCTGCAATGTGGTTCCGGCGCATAAAAGGTGTACACGGCCGAGAGACCGTCTTCCAGGATATCAAGGATGGACACCATCTTCAGCGGACCTGCCTCGCCCGATGCATCGACTTCGCGAAACTCCACGAGGCGGGTGTTCACCTGGCTTTGCAGCAGAAACTGCGTGTATTGGTCAACGCTGTCGTGGTCCATGCCTCCGCCGGGATGGCGGGCATTCTGATACCGCCGATACAGGTGGTAGTGCTCAGGAACGAAACAAAGCCTCAGCACCCGTGCCTGCAGGTGCCCATGGCGTGCCGCAGCTCTGCGCTGGCTGCGATCGGGCTTGAAATCGTGGGCCTTGATGCGCAGGGGTACGCACGCCTGGCAGCCGTCGCAATAAGGGCGATACGTGAACATGCCGCTGCGCCTGAACCCCTGGGCCACCAAGTTCGAATAGACATCGCCTTGAATCAGATGGCTGGGGGTGGCGACTTGGGAGCGCGCCTGCCGGTCGGGCAGATAACTGCACTGGTAGGGTGCCGTTGCGTAAAACTGCAGCGTTTGCAGCGGTAGGTCGTTGAGTTGCGTCATGCCGTGGGTACCGCCGATTACAGCAGCGCATTCCAGTATACGGGCTCAAAGTGCCATGCCATCGGGGGCTGGGTGGTCTGCTTCTGCACGTGTTGCATGAATTCAGCGCGTGGCATTTCGCGTGCGCCCAGGGATGCCAGATGCGCGGTGTTTTGTTGGCAGTCAATCAGTTCAATGCCGTTGCGCAGACACATGCAAACCAGTGCCGCCAGTGCGATCTTGGAGGCATCGGTAGCGTGGGAAAACATGGATTCGCCAAAGATGGCGCCGCCGATCGCCACACAATATAGGCCCCCTGCCAACTTTCCATCCACCCACGTCTCGACGCTGTGGGCCGTTCCATGCGCATGCAGCGCTTCGTAGGCAACCACCATCTCGGGGACGATCCAGGTGCCGTTCTGACCATCCCGTGGTGTGCTGGAACATGCCCGGATGACCTGGCCAAAGGCCGAGTCGATGCGGATTTCACAGGCTGCGCTGGCGCGAAATCTCTGCAGGGTTTTTCGCAAGGACCGATGCAGCCGGAAATCGGCCACCTTCAGAACCATGCGGGGGTCAGGCGCCCACCAGAGAATGGGCTGGCCTATGCCGAACCAGGGAAAGGTGCCCTGAGCATAGGCAGCGTGCAAATGGGCCACATCAAGGGCTCCTCCCGCTGCCAGCAGGCCCGGAGCGGGGCTGGTCTTTCCCCAGGCGGTGGAGGGGTCGGGCAGAAGGTCCTCTGGCTCCAGCCAGGGCAGTTGAGGGGGCATGTTGCGAGGCTTCAGGGCGGCGTTCGATTGTGTGGCAAAGGACCCGTCATGTGTGATGTGATGGCTGCACATGCATTTTCGCCACCCGCACGGCGCTCAATCGGGGAGGGCATCGGAATGGCCAAATCAGTTGCAGCTGGCGTAGGCACGCAAGAGGGGTGGAGATATCGCGCGCGAGCCGTACCGTCTTTTGCTAGTGCGGTACTGCAAAGCAAAAAGGCCACCCAGAAGGGTAGCCTTTGGCTGCCAGTATTGGCTCCTCGACCTGGGCTCGAACCAGGGACCTACGGATTAACAGTCCGGCGCTCTACCGACTGAGCTATCGAGGAATGATCGGTATGTAAAAGGCCCCGCGTTCACATGCGGGGCCTGCAAATTCTTGGCTCCTCGACCTGGGCTCGAACCAGGGACCTACGGATTAACAGTCCGGCGCTCTACCGACTGAGCTATCGAGGAACAAGACTTAAATTATATACATAAAAATGTGCATTTCTGCGTGAATGCCGTGCATCAGGCAGAATTCCGAGCAGGCTCAGGTCTGCGCCACAGCCATGCCAGTACGCAGGCCATGCAAATGCTTGCCAGTGCCACGGCCCAGAGGGGCGCTTGGGTGAACGACAGGATGATGCTGCTCAGCCCCATCATCAAGGTGGCGCTCCACTTGGCTCGGCGGCTCACGCAGCCGCCGTTGGCCCAGTTGCGCAACATGGGGCCAAACAGGCGATGGTGCCAAAGCCATCGATACAGTGCTGGCGAACAGCGGGCTGCGGCCCAGGCGGCCATGAGGATGAAAACGGTGGTTGGCAGCCCAGGCACAAATACCCCTACCAGACCCAGAATCAGACACAGGACCGCAAAAACCTTCAGCAGCCAGCGCAACGGTAGCGGTAGCTCCGTGGGCGTCCGGGTGTCGGGAGGATCGTCGGTGGGTGAGGCCATTGAATGCAATTGTGCATGGGGGCAATGGCCTTGCGCGCGCGTTATGCTCAACCAACCCATCATGCACGCCTTGAACTGCTGCTGTCATGACCATTCATACCATCTTGAAAATGGGCGATCCACGCTTGTTGCGCATCGCTCAGCCTGTCCTTGAATTTGATACCGATGCGCTGCATCTGTTGGTGCGCGATATGTTCGAAACCATGCGATCCGTCAACGGTGCGGGTTTGGCCGCCCCTCAGATCGGTGTGGATCTGCAGGTCGTGATTTTTGGCTCTGCCAACCCCAATCCCCGTTACCCTGATCGGCCGCTGGTGCCGCCCACGGTGCTTGTCAATCCGGTGATCGACCCGGTGGGCGATGCGGAAGATGAAGACTGGGAGGGGTGCCTGTCGGTGCCAGGATTGCGTGGCAAGGTGCCGCGCTGGTCGCGCATTCGCTATAGCGGGTTTGACCCCTATGGCGACCCGATCAACCGGACGGTAGAAGGGTTTCATGCCCGCGTAGTGCAGCACGAATGCGATCACCTGGTGGGCAAGTTGTATCCCATGCGGGTGCGTGATTTTGCGCAGTTTGGATATACCGAGGTGCTGTTTCCGGAGATGGGCGCGGAGCAGGATGAATAGGTGCCGGAAGGTGGGGCGTTGTTTGCGGTTCATGACGGTTTCACCTCACTGCTGACCATCCTGATGGGGCTGGCCTTGCAGGTTGATGCCCTGCCTGACGGCGATGGATCGTGTGCTGTCGCACATTCGTTCGCACGTTGTCACATTTGTTGCGCTGCTAAAGGCTTTGTCCTACAGGTTCGGGGTTTTGGGGCACTTATTCTCTTGATGTGAAAAATTCACATCCACGTGCGCTGTTCTGGCAGCGCGCTAACCCGAGAGGTCCAACATGAAATTGCTCCAAAATCTGAAATTCGCTGCGGGTGCCGTCCTGCTTGCCGGCTTGGCTGCCTGCGGGGGCGGTGGCGGTGACAACACCGCCGGTAGCGGCACGCTGCGCCTGGCGTTGACCGATGCACCTAGCTGTGGCTATGACACCGTGAACGTGACGGTCTCGAAAATTCGTGTTCACCAGAGCAGCAGCGCCGGTGATGCTGATGCCGGCTGGTCCGAGATCGTGCTGAACCCCGCCCGTCGGGTGGATCTGCTCAGTCTCACCAATGGCGTGCTGATGGAACTGGGGCAGATTCCCCTGCCTGCGGGCAAGTACACCCAGATGCGCCTGGTGCTGGCTGACAACAGCACCACCCAACCGCTGGCCAATTCGGTGATGCCCACCGGGGGCACTGAAGTGGCGCTCAAGACCCCCAGCGGCCAGCAGTCGGGTGTCAAGACCAACATCAATATCGATATCGCCGCGAACAAGATGGCCGATTTCGTGCTGGACTTCGATGCCTGCAAGTCGGTGGTTCGGGCCGGCGGTTCGGGCCAGTACCTGCTCAAGCCGGTGGTGACGGTCATTCCGCGCTATGTGTCGGGTGTGCAGGGGTATGTCGACCCGGCACTGGGCGCTGGCACTACGCGGGTGTCGCTGCAACTCCCCAACGGCACCATCGTGAAGGCGACCGTGCCTGACAGCACCGGCAAGTTCCTGCTGCAACCGGTGGCCCCGGGCAACTACACCCTGGTCATGGCGGCTTCCGGCCGTACCTCCGCCGTGGTGACGGGTGTGCCTGTGGTGGCGGAAACCGTGACCCCGGTGGCCAGTGCGGCATCGCCCATCGCCCTGGCTGCATCGGCCAGCGCCAGCGCAACCGGTACTGCACCGGCGGATACCCTGGTGCGCGCCCTGCAGTCGCTGACAGGTATCGCCGTGGAAATCGACGGGCAGTATGTGGACAGCGTCACAGGCCCAGGCTCCTATGCTTTCTCGCTGCCGGTCAATGCACCGCTCGTTGCCGCTTATGCCGCAGCGCCCACACCGTTGGCATTTACGGCCAACACGCAGGCGGCCGCCCGGTATACCCTGCGCGCCAGCCTGCCTGGCTTTGCCGACAAGGACGTCGTGCTGCCCGCACTCGCCGCCGGAAGCAGTGTCGCCACCAACTTCACCTTCCCGTGAGGGGCAGGGCGCCTGGGGCATAAGGCATTTCACGCCGAAATGAAACCTGGCGCCTGCCAGTCAAGCGTTGTTGGCTATTGAGCTGCTAGCAATGCAATCATTGGGGCCGCCGTGTGCGGCCCCTTTTCGTTGAGGGGGCTGCGCGGTAACCTGCGCTGGCAAGTCTTCGACAGTTCCGAGCGGGAGACGCAGGATGAGGCCACTGGCAGGAGAGTGTTGTCGGGGGGGCTTTCTCGATGTCCGGAGACTTTCCGTAAGAGTCGTCTTGCATCGAACGCAAAAATAAAAACCCCGCTACCTTTTCGATAGCGGGGTTTTTTACTGACTTGGTGCCGGAGAGATGAATCGAACACCCGACCTTCTCATTACGAATGAGGTGATTTGCATATTCGCCCCTGTTGATTGTTGCTGATAGAATCAATACAAATCAACGGCTTAGAAGAGAAAAACTGGACAAGTGAACAGTTTGAGCGTTGATTGGAATTCGGCAATTTCTACCAAATTTGCCTACAGATTGCCTACAGATTCCAAAGGGGCGCCATGAGCAAGCCACAAAACCGCGTGAGGCTTACCGCTGGCCGGGTTGACGCTTTCACCTGCCCGGCTGGTAAATCCCAGGCTTTCCTGTGGGACACCGATACCCCCGCCCTGGCGCTGCGCGTGACGCCCACGGGCCGCAAAACCTATGTGTTTGAGTCCCGACTGCATGGGGACACCATCCGCATGAGCATTGGCACCGCAACCGATTGGCCGATTGAAAAGGCCCGAGGTGAGGCGCAGCGCCTAAAGGTGCTGGTGGACAGTGGACAAGACCCCCGAGAGCTTGAGCGCCAGCAACAGGCGCAGAAGGCCGCAGCGAAGGCCGCAGCAACAGCCAAAGCACTGACCGTGGGCGAGGTGTGGCCGCTGTACCTGGAGGGCGGCAAGCCCAAGCGTAAGGACGCATGGAAGCCCCGTTACCGTGCCGACCTTGAGGCGATGGCCGCCCCAGGTGGCGAGAAGAAGAAGCGAGGGCAGGGCACGACAAGGCCGGGGCCGCTGTATCCGCTGCTGGCGCTGCCCCTGGCCGGGGTGAATGAGGATGTGCTGAAAAGCTGGTACGACCGCGAAGCAGTGGCAGGTAAGCACCAAGCCGCCCGCGCCCTGATGATGTTTCGTGGTTTCCTTCGCTGGTGCGCTGCCCGCCCTGAGTATCGGAGCCTGACAGACCGCGATGCAGGCAAGGCCGCCGCCATTGTGGAGAGCTTGCCCGGCAATACCCGCCGTACCGACGCCCTAGAAGCTGCCCAGGTGCCCGGCTGGTGGGCTGGTGTGGAGCAACTGAGCAACCGCACCGCAAGCGCCTATCTGCGCGCCTTGCTGCTGACTGGTGCCCGCCGTGAAGAACTGGCAGCCCTGACATGGGCAAACGTAGATTTTCAGTGGCGCAAACTGACAATTGCCGACAAGGTGGAAACAACGCGAACCATTCCCCTGAGCCCCTACATGGCGCAAATGCTGTCGATGCTGCCCAGGATGGGACCGTATGTGTTCGCCAGCACGGGTAAGGCAGGGCGAATTACAGACACCCGCGCCAGCCATGCCAAGGCGCTGCAAAGCGCTGCAATCGAGGGCCTGACTATCCACGGGCTGCGCCGCTCCTTTTCGCTGCTTGGAGAGGCTGCCGGGGCTCCTGCTGGGGCCATCGCGCAAGTGATGGGGCACAAGCCAAGTGCCACAGCCGAGGGGTACAGGCCGCGCAGTATCGACGCCCTGCGCCCGTTTGTGGAGCAAATAGAAGCGCACATCCTGGCCCTTGCCGGGGTGAAATTCGACGCCCAGGCCGAACCGGGAAAGCTGCGAGTGGTGAGCGTTACATGAAAAACGCAACTACAAATAATCCTTGAACTTCAAATAAACGTAGCTACAATAAACTATGAATGTGACGTTCGACCCGGCCAAAGATGCCGCCAATCTGGCAAAGCATGGCGTCTCACTGACCGAGGTAGCGGGCTTTGAATGGGGCACCGCCGTAGTGTGGCCGGACACGCGCCGGGACTATGGCGAGGCCCGCATGGTGGCGCTGGGGTACATCGGGCTGCGCATCATGGCTGTGGTGTTTGTTGACCGCCCAGCCGATAAGCCGACCGAGCGCCGCGTTATCAGTTTGAGAAAGGCCAACAGCCGAGAGGTGAAACGCTATGCCGAAACTTAAAGTCGGAACCATTCTGCCTACTGCTGCCGAGGATGCAGCCATCACTGCCGCCGCAATGGCTGACCCCGATGCCCGGCCATTCACTGATGCTGACTGGGCGCAGGTTAAGCCGTTGGTGCGCCGTGGCCGACCGCTGGGCAGCGGCACCAAAGCCCAAGTCACACTACGCCTGGACGTGGACGTGTTGGAGAAGTTCAAGGCATCGGGCGATGGCTGGCAAACCCGCATCAATGAAGCCCTGAAAAGCTGGGTGCAGACCCACGCCTGACAGTTTCGCCCCAGCTAGGCAGGGCCGCAATCCTGCCGAAAGGCCAGTTCCTCCCGCTGGCCTGCTGGGGCTCCTGCTTGGGGAGCAGCATTCGGGAGGATGCTTTGCACGTCATCACAGAAATCAACGGCAGGGGTGCCCTACCTGTCAGAGCCATTCCACTACTGACAGATTGGCGAGGGCTAACCCCTGACGGGCTGGCGCAAATTCTTGCCGGGGACTCAGACTATTGGCCTTCTTTTGATGACTTGAAAGCCTACCGCCTGCACTCCGATGGCAGCATAGAAGCAATACCGCCGCGTTGGTGGCGAAGCTGGGTTGTGGACATACTTCAAGCCATCAGTCACACCATCAAGGCCAATCAAACCAGCCACGAAACGGGCAGGCAGCAATGGCGGTGCGCGTCGCTGGCGCAGTTGCCTGCTTGTGTGTTTGTATGGCGCGACGAGTTCGAGACCGCCCACGCCATGGAGTACGGGCCTGAAGGCGCGCGCGCCCGTGGTAACCCCGAAGGTTTCGACCCAAGCGTTCATATCCTGAATTTCAATCCGCATCCAGACCCTGCCATTGCGACGCAGGGAATGGTTCTGGAGGGGTTCAACCGTGCCGCAGACGGTAGGCCGTTTGACTTCCCACTGACGCCAGTGGATGCAAATAGGTGGCAGCGGCTCGGAGAACTGACGATAGAGGAGGCAGCCTTTGTCGTTGCGGGTTTTGAGCCCCCGCCCCTCAAAGTCATTCGATATCAGCCTATCCAGTACCAAGAGCGTCCCGGCAAAACATGGGCACGCCCTGATGAATACGCTGATTTTGTTCGGGCCGCCACATCTGCCATAGAGCGCGGGATTGTTTCGGCGCGCAGCAAAATTCAGGACATGTACACGGTACAGCTTGTCAAACTTTTCGATGTTCTTGAATGGGCCGAGGCAACAGGGTTTACCGTTAGGCTGAAGTTGGACAGGCCACGACCAGTCCGGGAAATACCGGAGCAGTCGGTGGAAACCAATACCGCAGCAGAACCAGCGCAACCCCAGGCAGCAGCGCCTGCGCCCGTCGTGGCAGCCAGCGCCAGCAATGCGCCCGTGGTGCCGTTCAAAAAATCCGCGCTGGTAGCCGCGCACGTTCACGAATGGCCCACCATCGAACGTGATATTTCAGACGCGAAGGCGAACGGGCTTGCCACTGCCGCTAAGGCAGGCACACGGGGATGGAGGGAAGCTGACGCACTGACTTGGGCACGGGCAAAGGGCAAGCTGATAAGCGCTGCAAAAACCCCAGATTCACTGACGCAAGCAATGCACAACTTGGGCAAACTTCCACGCCAAAAACACACGATGCAAGGTTGATTTTCGGGAGATTCTCCGAAACTTCTCCGGACTTTCTCCGGGCCTTCTCCGCAGTTTTTCCGCTGCGCTGATATGCAAAGAATTGGGTTCCATACATCGCCATTCGGTGGTGTTTGGAGCACCCAATGCAAGCAACCAATCACAGCGCACACACCCGCCGCGCTGAATCTGAGCCCCAGCACTTCCCCCCGCTGGAACTGGTCAACCGCCCCACGGTGCCGACCGAACAGGCAGCCCATTACCTGCTGCGCCGCCCTCAAACCTTGCGGGGCTGGGCCTGCGCTGAAACCTTCCCAGACGGCCTGCGCCCCGTGCGTGTCAATGGCCGTTTGTGCTGGCCTGTAGCTGGCATCAAAGCCGCGCTGGGGGTGGCAGCATGAGCGCCGCAATCAATCGCCTGCTGCTGGCGCTGTGGTGCGCTACCCCGTCCCGCTGGTTGAACAAGGGGGCTCGCAAATGAAAACGCCCGAGCCTTCCAAAGAAAACCCGAGCGCCCCGAACACGCGCATTTTTACATACCCAAAGCGCCGGGCGAGCGCATGTGCTGAAGTGCTGGCCCGCCTGCTCTCCGGTGAAGTGCTGACCGCCGCTGACACCCTGAGCGGTGCCGCCACGATGCGCGCTGCTGCGCACGTCCATTACCTGGCGGAACGCTACAACTGGCCTATAGAAGCCGACGAGCGCGCAGTGGGTTGCACTGATGGCCGTGTAGCCACCGTGTCCGCCTACAAGCTGCCCGCCGATTGCATCCATGCTGCTCGTGCTGCTGGTGCTCGCGGCTGGATTGCCGAGGTCAAGGCCGCACGCGCCGCATTGCGGGCAAGAGCCCCTGACGCCTACCGCCGTGCCACAGCGATGAACAAGGCCCACAAGCGCCCCACGCCCCACCCGGGGCAAAAGGGATTGTTTGATGAGGGCTTTTGACGTGGCCGGGGACATTGCCTACTTTGCGGCAAAGACCATCGGCATGAGCAAGGTCAACGGGCGCAAGCCCTGCGACCTACTGACCGCCGCCCGTCACAACCTGCGCGAGATTCAGGCCGAGATGGGCAGCATAGGCAGGATTAACCCAGGCCGCAGCGCAACCAATGTTGTCCTGGCTGGGCCTGCCGATGCCGCCCAGGTGCAGGCCACGGCAATGTCCCTGATGGCCGCTGCCGGGCTCAGTCCTGCCGCCATGCGCCGTGACCACGTTCAGGCACTGGAGTTTGTTTTCAGCCTGCCGCCATCGTCCGGGGTGGATGCGGACGCCTACTTCGCCCGCTGTCTTTCGTGGCTGATGGGGGCTCTGCCGCTGCCGGTGCTGTCGGCCGTGAGCCATGCCGATGAAGTTGCGCCGCACCTTCACGTTCTGCTGCTACCACTGGCTGAAGGCATATATGCCGGAGGCAAGCCCGTGGAACGTCCCAAGCTGCTGCAACTGCGGGAGAGCTTTTTCAACGCGATTGCTGGACCCGCTGGGTTGCAGCGCGAATCGGCCAAGTTGCGCGGGGAGGCCAAACGCTGGGCTTTAGCTGCCGTCCTGGCCCACTGTGAAGCAACTGGGCTCCCCGCTGCCAATGGCCCGCTTTGGCCGGTCCTGGTGGCAGCCATCGAGCGCGACCCGACCGCCGCAGTTCGCGCGCTTGGAATTGAGTTGAGCGCCAAGAAAGACCGCCAAACCCAGGCCGAGCCAAACCCTATAGGGATTGAAGGGGACACGATGAGCAGCACAGCAAACCCTATAGGGATTGAAAAACAGGTTGAAAAAATCCAATCCCTATCCTGTGTAGGGATTGCCTCAGAAACCACCCTAAAAACCGCCTCCGCCGCCCGCCCAAGCAGAGCCCCAACGGTGCCCGAACCGACCCAAGGCGACCGTCCGGGCGCTGGCTCTGATGGCGTCGGGAAGCGCAAGGTCATCGAGACCCTGGATGAGCTGTGGCAGCGGGTAGGCATCCGTGCCATGGCCCAGCCCAGGGTTGGCAGCGCCGGTGCTCTGCTGGCTGACCAGGCAACCGCACAACGCCGCGACCGCGTAAGCGTGGCGAGGGCCGCCCAGGATGCCGCCATCACCCGGCACGCCCGCACCTCCGCGCCTGTAACGGCCTACCCAGACGACAGCCGCATGGTCGACCGCTCCGAAGCCCAAGACCTGAACGCCTGGAACGACTGAACCAGGGGACACCACCATGACCAACAAACTGACCCACCACCACCTGAGCGCTGAACTGGTCAACGACCAACACGGCACGGCCATCATGCTCACCCAGCAGGACGGAATTGAAGAACCGCAATCTGTGCTGGTGCACCCCTGGCAGCTTCTGGCAGTCTGTGAGCAGTTCGGAATCATCGCCAGCGACCAGCAGGCCGCAAAGACCATCACCGCTTTGCAACGCCGTATGGTGGGCCTGCGCGACCGCATCGACAACCTGGCCGACTGGATGGCAAAGCACAGTGACCACCGGCACGCCGACCTGAGCTATGAAATGACCAAGCTCCAAGCACTGCAAGACCTGGCGGGCGAGTGGTGCGCAGATTTTGAGGAAGGGTTGCCTGAAGGCTCCAATGTGCAGCAACCAGCACCCACCGAGGGCGGGTACTGAGTGCCCACCCTAAAGCAATACGGAGCTTCGGCCATCGCCCGGCAGTGGTGAGGTTTTGAATAGGGTGGACGACAAGGTTTCGTCAAGGGCCTAGTTTCGTGCGCAAGGGGCATGGGAGGCCGCAGGAAGGTCGGCGCCACGCCTGCCAACGTCCGCCAAGCCGGAAGCATTGCAGGGGCTCCAGTGCGTGGCTACGACAGAACCTCAGAAAACCTCATATTGCCGAGCGTTTGAACCAGACAAAACCATACATGTCACCTTGTTGGCAAAAGTTAACATGCGCGCGAATGGTACGGTCGTCAGTGACGACCACACCAAAGTTGTCTGATGCCATGTAACGCAAGTGCAAAAAAATACAACAATTGCGGATGCCCTGAGTTTTCAGAACAGTACGCACGCGCGCGCGAGGCAGGCGACTTGCTAAGGGACCATTACGCACGCGCGCGAGGCTGGTATCCAATCTGGTATCAATGCACTCCGCACTCAGTGCGGAGTGGTTACCAGGCCGGTTACCACTGAAACGTGCAATGCTTGCGGGTGCTGCGTTACAGTGCCTATGACGCTTAGTTTTCCTTAGCTTTTATGCCAGTCGAACCAACCAGCGAAGGCCTTAGTCCTGAGCCCGCAGAGGCAGTGATTCACTGGAATTACGGCCCTGCGAGTCGCAAGCCGCAAGTCCCATCAGGCGACACACGATACGACCCTGATTGGTACAAGCGGGACTCGAAACGCGGGACTGGCCTGTGGGCGCGACTGGTCACCGGTCGGCGCAGCCCCAGTTTGGCCGGGGCGATGCAGGCCATGCTATGCGACAGCGCCAAACCCGGCGCGTAGCCAGTCGGAAAGCTCGCGGTGGTGGAGAACTTGGCCTGCTGCCAGCCAGAACGTGCCCGATGACCTTTTGACGGCCACAAAGGGACCGTCCGATGTGTCAGCAAACCCAATGCACAGGCCGTGGTGGGAAGGGAGTGGTTTCTGTGCCCACCGGATTTCTTCCGGCGCAGGGACAAACTTTTCTGGCTTTGCTGTGGATGGGGTATCGACCCAAACATAGGCGCGAGCAGTACGGACGTAAGGCATATTTTCTCCTTGAGACGTAGAAAAGCACAGCACGACTGGTGCTGTGCAACGGTTCATCTCAAGAAGGGTTGGCTTACAACATGGCGCGAATTCTACAGGCACGAATTGCACTCACCGACTGGCGGCCATGCTACAGTCCGCCCAAGCCGAGAGGCCCGGTGCGTTCAAACACCACATCCGAAGCGGTAGCGGCCCCCACCGATAAGCGGGGTTTTGTCATGCCTGAATTTCCGGGGCTGGTGCGCATGCACGGCTCTGACATGGTTTCGGGCGGGATGGGCCTACCCGCAAGGATGGCCGCACGGCTTCGGACGTGTTTGAAACATCCCGCCCACCTGATGCGCGTTCAAACGCAAACGGTGGATTTCCTTGCCACTCCCGAAGGAGCCAAGACCATGACCGCAATCACGGCGCGTAAACCTGCGCCCACCCCGTCCACTCCGGACACCATCCCCACTACGAACCTGACCGCCGTTCTCGCAGCCTTCAATGCGGCAAACCTTGCCAGCAGCTACATAGAGCGCGGCAACTTCGCCGCAGCCCGCCGCAAGCTGGTGCAGGCCCTGGCATCTATCGGCCAACTGCAAGCGGAGGGCTGACCATGAGCATCCACCACCACACCGCCTACCCCCAGGGCGAAGCTGCCGCATTGCGTGAAGTCCTGCGCCTGGCATTGGCCGCGCTGGAGAAGGCCATTGATGACGGCTGCGCCATCGAGGCGCACGACCGGATGACCATTGACGGCAACACTTGGACCATCGGTGGCATCTGCGCCCTGGCCCATGACGCCCTGACCGGCAAGGAGGGGTAAGCCATGGCGTACTTCATCCCCTCAGATACCCCACTCAACCCGACCGAGGCCAGAGCCCACGCAGCCCCCGCCGCTGGGCCACGGACGCCCGCCAACCACCTCAAAGATGGAGTAACCAAGCCCATTCGCTTGCTGGCGCTGGGCACAGGGGAATACGGAAAGACCGCGCTGCTGGAGTTTCCCGGCGGCTGGCAACGCACGATTGACCTTCCTACCGAGGCGGACGCCTGGCATCCACTTTTCTCGGAACTGTCCCAAGAGGACTGCGCAAAATTGCGCAGCCACGCGGCCCCACCCGTCATCCGCCGCCCTGACGGCACCCGCACACGCCGGGGGGCTCTATCCTTTATCACCAAAGATATCCACCGAGGGAGGTGGGTGAAGAGGGTTAACAGCTTTGATGTTCCTGCCGAGAATGGCTGCGCAGGGAGCGTCACAGGCTACCGCTGCGCCGCCGAGCTACTGGATGCCCTGGCCCGCGACTACGGGCCGTGCATCGACAAGCGAGACATCATCAAGGCGGCATTACAGGCTTGCAATGAGCCATACGGCAAGCCATCCCGGCGCAATGCAGGCCTAGCTTTTATGGACATAGTTGAGGAAGCCCTTAACTTCATGGCGAAGCATGCCAAGCACAGGGAATACATGGCCGCCAAGATTGCCCAGGCCGAGCATGTGCAGGCATACATGGCGGACCATGACGCCAGAGAGAAAGCCGCATTTGTGGAACGCATGAAGGCAGCCAAAGCAGCCAAGCGCAGCAAGGCCCAGCGCTCGGACGCCTGAGCCATGGCAAACGGACGCAACAAGCTGCGCCGGGGCGATGCAGGCCGGGATGCTGGCGGGTTTGTGGCGCTGCCGTGGGTGGTGCTGGACAGTCCCGCCTACGCCCAGCTATCCATGCACGCCCGCGCCCTGCTGCTGGAGGTGGCCCGGCAGTTCACGCGTGACAACAACGGCTGGCTGCTGCTGTCACGGGGCTACATGGCAGGCAGGGGCTGGAATTCGGTCGATATGCTGACCAAGGCCAAGCGCGAGTTGCTGGATGCCGGGTTCATCTTTGAGACGGTGAAGGGCCAACGCCCGAACAAGGCCGCCCGGTATGCCGTGACATGGCGGGCGCTGGACCGGCATCCGGGCTACGACATCGGCGCCACCGAGGCATTCCAGCGCGGTGCGTATCGCATGCACAACGCTGTGAAAATTGACCCACCTGTACCGCCACACGGTACAGAGAAAAACGCATCCCTTGTACCGCCCCACGGTCCAATAGAGCGCCCCATTGCACCGTCCCACGGTACAGAGAGGGCGCCCACTGTACCGCCCCACGGTACTATCCGGGCGCATTTTGGTGCTTCCCCTGTACCGCCACACGGACACCTATCTAGAGAGCCATCTAAGGTGAGCGCAGCGAAGGATGTTCAGGGTGTTGCAGGGGTGCAGAAGGTGCGAGCGAATATCGGGCGGGCTGACAGCCGCCAGAAACGCGAGGCAGCACCACGACCGACCAGCCCTATGCGAAGGTTGAGGCAACAGGTACGCGATGAAGCGGTACGCGGCATGGTGCGCACGGAATCGACCGCGCAACTGGAACTGATGCTGAGGTAATGGGGTAGGCATTCCTGCGCCCTCATTGCCCAGCCCTGCATTGCAGGCGATGAGCCGTTCCCGAACCTGAAAAAACCTGAATTTGCCGGACGCACAGCGCGCGTGAGGCCAAAGCGCCCAGCGGTTGTTGCCTGCGTATCCGTGTGATTCACACAAATAGCGCGGGGCACCCTTTCTGGATGGGGCGAATGGTGAGGTTTTGGTAAGGGGCCGAAGGGCCTGCGGAGGCTCACGCCTGCCCCCGAATTTTGGTTAGTGCAGAAGTTAGCGCGGAAACCTGACCCTCACGCCCCTGAGCAGGAGTCTCTGCTTTGCCCCAACCAAAACGGCATTGTTGGGGCTTTTCTTTTGTTCTGTGCTGGGTGTCGCATTCCGGCAACTTGCCTACAGATTGCCTACAAGTCACACCAAAAGAAAAACCCCGCTACCGTATTGATAGCGGGGTTTCCTTTACTGACTTGGTGCCGGAGAGATGAATCGAACACCCGACCTTCTCATTACGAATGAGCTGCTCTACCGACTGAGCTACACCGGCGTAAGCCTGCAATTATAGCGTGGAATGGTAGCTTGTCACCCGCTCGACTTCATTTTTTGAACCCAGAATCACACTGACGCGTTCGTGCAACTGGGTAGGCTGGATGTCGAGGATGCGTTGTTTGCCGTTGGTCGCGGCGCCGCCGGCCTGCTCGATGAGCCAGCCCATGGGGTTGGCCTCGTACATCAGGCGCAGCTTGCCGGGCTTGTTGGGTTCGCGCTTGTCCCAGGGGTACATGAAGATGCCGCCGCGGGTCATGATGCGGTGCACGTCGGCCACCATGCTGGCGATCCAGCGCATGTTGAAGTCCTTGCCGCGCGGGCCTTCCTTGCCCTGCAGGCATTCGTCGATGTAGCGCTTGACCGGTTCGTCCCAGTGGCGCATGTTGCTCATGTTGATGGCGAATTCCTTGGTGTCCTCGGGAATGCGCACATTCTCTTGCGTCAGCACGAACGAGCCCTGCTCGCGGTCGAGCGTGAACATGGCCACGCCGTCGCCCACGGTGAGCACCAGCGTGGTTTGCGGGCCATAGACGCAATAGCCGGCGGCCACCTGCTGGCTGCCCTTTTGCAGGAAATCGCCTTCGTCCACGCCGCGGTCGTCTTCGGGCATCTTGAGTACGCTGAAGATGGTGCCGATGCTCACGTTGACGTCAATGTTGCTGGAGCCGTCGAGGGGGTCGAACAGCAGCAGGTATTCGCCCTTGGGATAGCGGTTGGGCACCACGTAGATGCCGTCCATCTCCTCGCTGGCCATGCCGGCGAGGTGGCCACCCCATTCGTTGGCCTCGATCAGCACCTCGTTGGCGATGATGTCGAGCTTTTTCTGCACTTCGCCCTGCACGTTCTCACTGCCGGCACTGCCGAGCACGCCCCCGAGGGCGCCCTTGTTGACGGCGTGGCTGATGCTCTTGCAGGCGCGTGCCACCACTTCGAGCAGCAGGCGCAACTGGCCGGGAATGAGGCCGTCCACGCGCTGTTGTTCGACGAGGTAGCGGGTCAGGCTGACTTTGTTTGCCATGGATATCTCCTTAATCGGCCAGTGCGCGGGTGACGACCTCGCGCACATCGTTGCTCAGGTCGGGGCGTGCGGCCACGCGGGCGATGGCCTCGCGGGCGCCACTGCGCCAGGGTTCGGCCAGTTTCTTCCAGCGGTCCAGGGCGCGTGCCAGGCGGGCGGCTACCTGTGGGTTGAGGGCGTCGAGCTCGATCACGCGGTCGCTCCAGAACACGTAGCCTGCTGCGTCCGCACGGTGAAACGCGCCCGGGTTGGCGCTGCAGTAGCTGAAGATCACGCTGCGCGCGCGGTTGGGGTTCTTGAGGCTGAAGTCCGGGTGTTGCAGGAGCTGGCGCACGGTGGGTAGCACGTTGCCAGCGCGGTCGGGCGCGCCCGCCTGCAGGGCAAACCACTTGTCGATGACCAGCGGCTCGTCCTTGAACAGCGTGTGAAAGCGCGCCAGGGCGGGGGCGGCCAGCTCGCTGCCGCTGGCCACCAGCGCGGTCAGGGCGTTGAAGCGGTCGGTCATGTTGGCTGCCACCTTGAAGCGCTGATACGCCTTGCCGGGCCAGACCCCATCGCCCGCACGCTGGGCCGCGATGCACAGCATGTGCAGCGCCAGACCGCTGAGCGCGCGGCGGCCGGACGAAACCGGGTCGGGGCGGTAGCCGCCGGTGTCCTGGTGCTGCTCCCAGGCCCAGGCCCAGTCAGGCTGCAGCGACAGGGCCAGCTGCTCGCGCATGGCTTCGCGCACGGCGTGAATGCGCTGGGGATCGACCACGTCGAGCTGCTCGGCGATGTAGGTCTCGGACGGCAGCGTAAGGACCAGTTCCTTGAAGGCCGCGTCCAGTGCCGGATTGCGCAGCACGGAGCGCATGGCCTCGACAAACTCTGGCGAGAGAATATTGCGGTCGAAACGGCCGTGGGCACCCGTCTGCTGTTCGCTATCAGCTATTGCATGGATAGCGGTGCGCAGTGCCAGGCGCTGGCCTGCCTCCCAGCGGTTGAATGCGTCAGCGTCATGGGCCAGCAGCGTGAGCAACTGGGCATCGGTGTACTCGATGTCCAGTACCACGGGGGCGCTGAAACCGCGCAGCACCGAAGGCACGGGCTCGGCATCCAGGTTCGTGAAGGTCAACGTCTGCGAGGCTTCGGTCAGCACCACCACGCGGGAGGTGGTGACCGCACCGGCTTCGTTCGCCAGTTGCAAGGGCAGGGCGGCGCCGGTGCTGGCGTCGATCAGGCCCAGCTCCACCGGGATGACGAAAGGCTGCTTCTCACTTTGGCCGGGCGTGGGCGCGCAGCTCTGCGACAGCGTGAGCGCATAGCTGCGCGTGGCGGCGTCGTAGTGGCCGGTGGCGCGCACGCGGGGCGTGCCGGCCTGGCTGTACCAGCGCTTGAACTGCGGCAGGTGCTGCGCCAGCGGGCTGAGCGGGTTGGCATCGGCAATCGCCTGCACGAAGTCGTCGCAGGTCACGGCCTGGCCATCGTGGCGCTCGAAGTACAGCTTCATGCCCTTGGCAAAACCTTCGCGGCTCACCAAGTTGTGCTGCATGCGCACTACCTCGGCACCCTTTTCGTAGATGGTGACGGTGTAGAAGTTGTTGATCTCGATGTAGCTGTCAGGCCGCACGGGGTGGGCCATGGGGCCTGCGTCCTCGGGGAACTGCGCCGTGCGCAGCACGCGCACGTCCTCGATGCGCTTGACGGCGCGGGCCGAGGGGCTGCCCGCCAGGTCCTGGCTGAACTCCTGGTCGCGGAAGACCGTGAGGCCTTCCTTCAGCGACAGCTGGAACCAGTCGCGGCAGGTGACGCGGTTGCCCGTCCAGTTGTGGAAATACTCGTGGCCCACCACGCTTTCGATGTTGGCGAAATCGGTATCGGTGGCGGTGGCCTCACTGGCCAGAACATACTTGGTGTTGAAGATGTTCAGGCCCTTGTTTTCCATGGCGCCCATGTTGAAGTCGCTGGTGGCGACGATCATGAAGCGCTCCAGATCCAGCGGCAGGCCGAAGCGGGCTTCGTCCCAGGTCACGCTGTGCATCAGCGCGTTCATGGCGTGCTCGGTCTTGCCCAGGTCGCCGGGGCGCACATACACCTGCAGCAGGTGGTCGTTGCCCGAGCGGCTCTTGATCTTCTGCTCGCGTGCCACCAGCTTGCCGGCCACCAGGGCGAACAGGTAGCAGGGCTTCTTGTGCGGATCGACCCACTTGGCGAAGTGGCGGCCGTCTTCGAGCGCGCCGCTGTCCACCAGGTTGCCGTTGGAGAGCAGCACCGGGTACTGGGCCTTGTCGGCGCGCAGCGTGACGGCGTAGCTGGCCATCACGTCCGGCCGGTCGAGGAAGTAGGTGATGCGGCGAAAACCCTCGGCCTCGCACTGCGTGAAGAACGTGCCCTGGCTCACATACAGGCCCATGAGCTGTGTGTTCTTGGCCGGGGCGCAGGTGGTGAAGATTTCCAGGTCGAAGGGCTCGGCGCCTTCGGGCAGGTTCTCCAGCACCAGCTGGTTGCCGTCCATCTTGAACGAGGTGCCGCCGCCGTTGACCATGACGCGCGCCAGGTTCAGCGCTTCGCCGTCCAGGCGCAGCGGCTGTGCCGCCACGTCGGGGTTGCGGCGCAGGCGCATCTTGTTGAGCACGCGGGTCTTGGCGGGGTCCAGGTCGAACGTCAGGTCGACGGTGTCGATCCACCAGGCCGGGGCCTGGTAGTCGGCGCGGTGGATGGCGGGCGCCTGGCCCTGGCCGTCACGCAGTTGCAACATGGTTTTCCTTAAACGCCCTGCTTGAGGGAGGCTTCGATGAATGCGTCGAGATCGCCGTCCAGCACCTTCTGGGTGGCCGAAATTTCGACGCCGGTGCGCAGATCCTTGATGCGGCTGTTGTCCAGCACGTAGCTGCGGATCTGGTGACCCCAGCCCACGTCGGTCTTGGTGTCTTCGAGCTTTTGCTGCTCTTCCTGGCGCTTGCGCATCTCGTGGTCATACAGCCGGCTGCGCAGGCGCTGCCAGGCGATGTCGCGGTTGCCGTGCTGGCTGCGGCCGTCCTGGCATTGCACCACGATGCCCGTGGGGATGTGGGTCAGGCGCACGGCCGAGTCGGTCTTGTTGATGTGCTGGCCGCCCGCGCCGGAGGCTCGGTAGGTGTCGGTGCGCACGTCGGCCGGGTTGATGTCGATCTGGATCGAGTCATCGATCTCGGGATAGACGAACAGGCTGGCAAAGCTGGTGTGGCGGCCGCCCGAGCTGTCGAACGGGCTCTTGCGCACCAGGCGGTGCACGCCGGTTTCGGTGCGCAGCAGGCCATAGGCGTATTCGCCCTCGACCTTGATCGTGGCGCTTTTGATGCCGGCCACGTCGCCAGGGGTTTCTTCTTCGACCGTGGTCTTGAAACCCTTGCGCTCGGCATACTTGAGGTACTGGCGCAGCAGCATGCTGGCCCAGTCGCAGGCCTCGGTGCCGCCGGCGCCGGCCTGGATGTCCACAAAGCAGTTGAGCGGATCGGCCTCGTTGCTGAACATGCGGCGGAATTCGAGCTGCTCGATCTCGGGCTGGAGCTTGGCGGTTTCGGCCTCGATGGTCATCAGGCCGGCCTCGTCGCCTTCTTCCTTGCTCATCTCGTACAGCTCGGCGTTGTCGGCCAGCTCACGCGTGAGCTTGTCGAGCGTGAGCACCACGCCGTCGAGCGACTTTTTCTCTTTGCCCAGCTCCTGGGCCTTCTTGGGATCGTTCCAGACCGTGGGGTCTTCCAGCGATGCGTTTACCGTGCGCAGGCGTTCGAATTTGGCATCGAAGTCAAAGATACCTCCGTAACTCTTGCGTGCGCACGGCCAGGTCGGAGAGGGTGTTGCCGATGAGGTTGATACGTTCTGCGTCCATGGTCTTGTCCTGGGTGTCTTGTGGAATAACCCGCGATTTTCTCATGGGACGCGATCTCTGGCGCCCAATGCCCCCCGACCGGCCCGGCGCCTGCCGCTGCCACCCGAATGCCACCCCGAAAATTTCAGAATGAACAGCTGCTTGCGGTGGATGCATCAGCGCTTGCAAGCATTTTCTTTATGAGTCACCCACGAACTGCTCGATCAGCGCCGCCACGGCCTGGGGCTGGTCGTGGTGCAGCATGTGGCCGGCATCCGGCACCACGGCAATGCGGCAGTCGCGCACATGGGTCAGGCGCTGGTGGTATTCGTCCAGGCTGTATCGGCCCTTCCACCACTGGCCCAGGCTGTCGTCTGCCGCTTCCACGGCCAGCGTGGGCGCGCTGATGGCTTCGTACAGCGCCAGCACCTCGTCCAGGCGAAACAGTTGCGCGTTGATGATTTTGTGCGCTGCGTCGCCCAGGATTTCCCACTGGCCCAGGGCGTTGGGGCGGGCCCAGTGCCGCGCCAGCCAGTCGGCCTTGTCCTGCGACAGGCGCGGGTTGGTCTTCATGAGGCGCTGCGCCACGCCGGCCGCGCTGTCGTAGGTGTTCAGTGCCATCTCGCCGCGCCGCAGGGCCTTGAGTTCGTCCATCCACTGCGCATAGCGCCCGGGCGCCTTGGCGGGTTTGTTCGCGGGCATGCCGAAGCCTTCGAGGTTGACCAGGCGGCGGATGCGCGCGGGCCGGACTCCGGCATAGAACATGGCGACGTTGCCACCCATGCTGTGGCCCACCAGGTCCACCGGGGTGCCGGGCGCGTAGTGGTCGAGCAACTGGTCCAGGTCGGCCAGGTAGTCGGGGAAGAAGTAGTGGTCGGTGGGCACGGGCGGCGCCGTGAGGCCAAAGCCCCGCCAGTCGGGCGCGATGATGCGGCGGCTGCGCAGGAAGTCTTCGCCGAAGGCATCGACGACGAACTGGTAGGACGCGGCCACGTCCATCCAGCCATGCACCAGCACCAGCGGCGGCAGGGCCGCGGTCTCGGGCCCCCACAGGCGCACGTGGTAGTTCAGCTGGCGGATGGCAACGAATTCGCTGCGCGAGGTCTGGCGGGTGACATACATGGCGACGATGTTACCCAGCGGCCGCGGAGCCCATGTCAATCGCGGGACAGCGGGCCCTGCTGCCTGGCGATGAAGCCATCAATGCGCCGGGGCTGTTGCGAACATGCCGGCCAGGCGCTGGCTGACGATGTGTTCCGCCTCGTTCATGATGCGGTCCATCAGCTCCCGTACCGTGGGAATGTCGTGGATCAGGCCCGCGACCATGCCGCAGGACCATGCGCCGGCGTCCAGCTCGCCGTTCTGCATCACCTTGGGATAGACGCCGCCCACTTCGGACACGATGTCGGCAAACGTGATGGCTGCGCCCAGCTGGCGCTCCTTTTCCAGCAGCCGCTCGACCGCTTTGTTGACCAGGACCCGCTCCGTGTTGCGCAGCGGCCGCATCACCAGGCGGGTGTCCAGCTCCGTCGCGGCCAGAATGGCCTGTTTGACGTTCTCATGAACCGTGGCCTCCTGGGTGGCGATGAAGCGTGTGCCCATGTTGATGCCGTCTGCGCCAAGGGCCAGCGCAGCCACCAGTGACCGCGCGTCTGCCATGCCTCCCGACGCGATGAAGGGCACCTTGAGCGCCTCGGCCGCGCGGGGCAGCAAAATGAAATTGGGCACATCGTCCTCGCCCGGATGGCCGCCGCACTCGAAGCCGTCCACACTGACGGCATCGCAGCCTATGTTCTGTGCCTTCAATGCGTGTCGCACGGCGGTGCACTTGTGGATGACCTTGATGCCTGCGTCCTTCAGCAGGGGCATCCACTGCTGCGGGTTGTTCCCGGCCGTTTCGACGATTTTCACGCCACCATCGATGATGGCGCGGATGTAGCCGGCATAGTCGGGCGGCGTGCGCACGGGCAGGAAGGTCAGGTTGACGCCGAACGGCTTGTCCGTCATCGACCGGCACCGCGCGATCTCGGCCGCGAGCGCGGCGGGTGTGGGCTGGGTCAGCGCGGTGATGATGCCCAGTC
This sequence comes from Acidovorax soli, assembly GCF_900107605.1. Classification (GTDB taxonomy): domain Bacteria; phylum Pseudomonadota; class Gammaproteobacteria; order Burkholderiales; family Burkholderiaceae_C; genus Acidovorax; species Acidovorax soli. Next base: position 134,028 of record NZ_FNQJ01000001.1, read on the forward strand.
CGCCGGCATTGGACACGGCGGACGCCAATTCGGCGAGGCCGACGAAATGCATGCCCCCCTGGATGATGGGGCGTTCAATACCCAAAAGCTCGGTGATACGGGTGCGCATGCGGGTCTCCTGGAGGAATGTGGTGGAAAGGGCGGTGTGGCGCGGCTGGTCCGGAAACTCCGATTGTCGCGTCGAATGGCGCCGAGGGAATGCCTTGACGGGTATTCAAAAACTGCAATGCAGAACATCGAGCGATAAAACCCTCTGGCGACTTCATATTCGTTCTGCCTGGTGGCATGATCTGTGCCCACAGGGGGATACATCGTGACATTGGTGGAAAAGCCAGCAGGGGGATCGCCCCGCCGATCGGGCCCTCCCAAGGAAGACCGCCACTTCGTGACGGCGCTTGCGCGGGGGCTGGAGGTCTTGCACGCGTTCAAGTCGGGCGAGGAGAGGCTCGGAAACCATGAGCTTGCCGAGCGCTGCAGCCTGCCCAAATCCACCATCACGCGGTTGACCTACACGCTGACCAAGCTGGGCTACCTGCACCACATCGCCGAGTCGGGGCGCTACCGCCTGGGCCTCATGGCGCTGACGCTGGGGGGCACGACCTTGTCGCGCCTGGATGTCAAGGAGGTGAGCAACCCCTTTTTGCAGCAGCTTGCCAACGAGACGGACACCATGGTGGCGCTGGCGACCCGCGACGACCTGTCCATGTTCTACATCGAGAACTGCCGCAGCGAGACGGCCATCCTCACGCTGATGCTGGGCATCGGCTCGCACATTCCGCTGGGCACCACGGCCGCCGGGCGTGGCTACCTGGCCGGTGCGCCAGAGGGGGCGCGCCAGACGCTGGAGGCGCGGCTCCAGGCCATCGACCCGGTGGGCTGGCCGAGGGTCGAAAAGGGCATTCGCCAGGCGATGACCGATCTTGCCGAGTTCGGTTGCGTGCGTTCCTTTGGCGATTGGCGGCGCGAAATCCATGGCATCGCGGTGCCCGTGCGCCTGGGTTCGGGCCTGCCCCTGATGGTGGTGAATGCCGCCGCCGCGGCCTCTTCGATTTCGGCCGAAACGTTCATGGATGAAGTCCGGCCACGGCTGATCGCCACGGTGCGCGGCATCGAGGCCCAGTTCCACGCCAAAAGCTGACACCGGCATGGGACTTGGCTTGTGCTTGCAGGGGGAATCGGGCGGTGCTCAGTGGCCCGTGGCCTGCAGGATGGCTTCCTCCATGTCGTGCAGTCGGTCCTTGCCGAAGTACATCTCCTGGCCCATGAAGAACGTGGGGCTGCCAAAGGCGCCGCGCGCATGGGCCTGCTGGGTGTTCGCCAGCAGGCGTTCCTTGACGTCGGGCTCCTGGCTGGTGGCCAGAATGGCCTGGGAGTCCAGTCCGGCGGCGTCGAGTTCGGCCGCAATGACCTGCGGGTCCGCCATGTTGCATCCGCGCTCCCACATGCTGGCGTACACCGTGTCCACATAGCGGTCGAAGCAGTGGAGCTTCTGCGCGGCCACGGCCCCGCGCATGATGTGCAGCGTGTTGACGGGAAAGTGGGGATTGCGCTGGAAGGCCGTCAGGCCGTGCTTGTGGATGAAGCGCTGCATTTCCAGGCGCTCGTAGGCGAGCTTGTGGGGGATGTGCGCGTAGGCCTCGACCGGCGAGCGGTTGTTGGCGAGCTTGAACAGTCCGCCGAGCAGGATGGGGATGTACTCGAACCGTGCGCCGGTCTTTGCCGCCATCTGCGGGATGACCTTGTGGCACAGGTAGGCGTTGGGGCTGCCGAAGTCGAACAGGAACTCGACGGTGGTGGGGGTCATGGTGTCTCCTTCCAATGATCAAAATTGCCGGGGGCGATCCCTGCCGGGTCCGTCACCATGGCTCCATCCAGGGGCGAATCTCGGTTTCATGCGTCCAGGCGTCGCGCGGCTGCATGTGGATCTGCCAGTAGAGGTCGGCGATGTGATCCGGGTTGACGATGCCTCCCTGGTCCTTGGTGGCGTAGCGCTCGGGGAAATTGGAGCGGATGAACTCCGTGTCGATGGCGCCATCCACGACCGGATGGGCCACATGGATGCCCTTGGGCCACAACTCGCGCGCCATGCTCTGCGCCAGCGCCCGGAGCGCGTGCTTGGCGCCGGCGAAGGCCGCGAACCCGTCGCGGCCGCGCAGGCTGGCCGTGGCGCCGGTGAAGATGATGGTTCCCCGGCCCCGCGGCAGCATGACCTTGGCCGCTTCGCGCCCCATCAGGAAGCCGCCGAAGCACGCCATCTCCCAGACCTTGAAGTAAACACGGGCCGTGGTCTCGGTGATGCCGTAGCGCACGTTGGCGCCGATGTTGAAGATGGCGGCCTCGATCGGGGCGATCTCGGCCTCGATTTTCTGCACCAGCGCCACCATGTCTTCTTCCTTGCGGGCGTCGCTGCCGAAGCCGTGGGCCTCGCCGCCCTCGTTGCGGATCTGCTCCAGCAGCGGAGCGAGCTTGTCTTCGCTGCGGCGCGTCACGCAGGCGACGTAGCCTTCGCGTGCGAATCGCCGCGCGATGGCACCGCCGGTGGCGTCGCCGGCGCCGATGATCAGAACAGCTTTTTTGCCTTCCATGGGATCTCCTGGGGTTTCGAATGGGGTGATGCGGTTTCAGGCGTGCGATGCACGGCCTTGCGCTGCCATCTGTCTGAGCACGTTCTTGAGCAGCTTGCCGGTGGGCGCCGCCGGCAATTGCTCCATGACGTGGATCTCTGTGGGCTGTTTGTAGGGCGACAGCTGCCCGCGCAGGTGGTGCCGCAGGGCCTGTTCGTCGATGGGGTGGTGGGCCGGTACCTCGACGTAGGCGATGACCTCCTCGTTGTGGTCCACGGTTCGCCCGACGACGGCAGACTGCACCACGCCCGGAAATGCGTTGATGGCCTGCTCGACCTCCAGCGGATAGACGTTGAAGCCGGAGCGGATGATCAGCTCCTTGGTGCGTCCGGCGATGTGCAGTGCACCGTCATCGCCCTGGCGTGCCATGTCGCCGGTGTTGAACCAGCCCTCGGCGTTGATCACCTGGCGCGTGAGTTCGTCCTGGCGGTAGTAGCCTTGCATCACATGGGGTCCCCGCACCCACAGTTCGCCGACCTCGCCCGGCGGCACGCCGACGCCCTGGGCATCCACGATGCGTGCCTCTATCCCGGGAATCGGCAGGCCCACTGCACAGTCGGTGCGTGGGGCCTCGGGCCGCACCTGGGCGATGGTCGGACTGGTTTCGGTCAGGCCGTAGCCGTTGAGCAGCGGCAATTGAAGCTGCGTCTCCACAGCCGCCTTCAGCGCGGGTGTGAGGGGCGATCCGGCAACGCTGATCACGCGCAGCTTTGGCGCCTGCAGGAGGTGCCCCGGGTCACGCAGCCAGTCGAGCAGGCGGGCATACATCGCGGGCACCCCGGTGAAGGACGTGATGCCCTGGCGCAGCGCGGCGGCAAGGAGTTCCGGCGAGAAGCGAGGTTCGAGCACCACCGAGGCGCCGGCAGCCAGGCTGCCCAGCAACTGGGTGGACAGGCCCACGACATGCGCCATGGGCAGGACGCCATAGATCACGTCGCCCGGCCCGACGCGCCGCAGGTTCGTGCCTGCCACGAAGGCGAGATTGGCGTGTGTGAGCATGACCCCCTTGGGGGCGCCCGAGGTGCCGGAGGTATAGATCAAGGCGGCCACCTGTTCGGTCGCGGCGGCATGGCAGGGCTCCGGGACAGCCGCCTGGTTCAGCGGCCCCAGATGCAGCGGGCCCAGGCCAGGCCACTGGCAGGCCTGCGCGCCGTGGCGCTGGGCATGCTGCAGCGCGTCGGGGGATACCTGGGTGGTGTAGATGACGCGCCGGGGCAGGGCGTGCGCGATGATGCCGTCGATCTCGCGCGGGCTCAGGCGACCATTGACGATGCACACCCAGGCGTCCAGGCGGCTGAGCGCAAAGGCGATCACGCCCGCCGCGGCGCAGTTTTCGCCGACGATCAGCACCCGGTCGCCGGCACGCACGCCCCAGTCGCCCAGCTGCACGGCAGCGTCCATGCTGGCCTGCTGCAATTGGGCGAAAGTGTAGGCGTGGTGCGCATCGGCCAGCGCGGGCCGGTGGGGCTGGTGCGCGACCCATGGGTCCAGCAAGGCATGGAACCGGGCAGGCCCGGCAGGGGTGGAGGTGCGCATGAAAACCTGGGTGCTGGTGAACGATGCAGGCCAGTCTATTGCGATATGCAGTCTTGCGCGCCCGCAAAACACGGCCTGAGCGCAAACGAAAACTGCAGTGCAGTTCAAGCGCGATGCGCCGTGGTCTGCCGGACGCAGTGGGCACGGTCCCCGTAAACTCCTGCCTTGCTTATTTACGGGAGCCTGCATGAAAACCATCCAGCTCGGTCAGTCCGGCCTGCATGTCACCCCCATCTGCCTGGGCACCATGACCTTCGGCGAGCAGGTGGGCGAGAGCGATGCCCACGCCATTCTCGACCGCTCGCTGGCGCGCGGGGTCAATTTCATCGACACCGCCGAGATGTATGCCGTGCCGGCCCGGGCGCCCACCTTTGGCGCCACCGAAACCATCATCGGCCGCTGGTTTGCCAAGAACCCCGGGGCGCGCCAGAAGCTGGTGCTGGCCAGCAAGGTGGCCGGCCCCTCGCGCGGCATGCCCTGGATTCGCGAAGGCAAAGGCATGACGGCCGCCGACATCGTGGCTTCGTGCGAGGGCAGCCTGCGCCGCCTGCAGACCGATGTGATCGACCTCTACCAGATCCACTGGCCCGAGCGCCATGTGCCGGCCTTTGGCACCAAGTACTACGACCCGGCCAAGGAAACCGCGCAGACGCCCATCCACGAGCAGCTGCAGGCACTGGCTGGGCTGGTCAAGGCCGGCAAGGTGCGCCATGTGGGCCTGTCGAACGAAACGCCCTATGGCGTGCATGAGTTCGTGCGCCTGGCCGAGGCGCATGGCCTGCCGCGCGTGGCGACGGTGCAGAACCCGTATTGCCTGATCAACCGCAGCTACGACAACGCCCTCGACGAAACCTGCCACCGCCTGAACGTGTCGCTGCTGGCCTATTCGCCGCTGGGCTTTGGCCTGCTGACGGGCAAATACGACGCCAGCGGCATCGAAGGGCCCAGCGCACCCCGGGGCGCCCGCATTGCCAGCTATGAGTCGGTGCGCAGGCAGCGCTGGGGCCGCCCCGAGGCGCTGGACGCCGCGCGCCGCTACAACCAGCTCGCGCGCGAACATGGCCTCACGCCCACGCAGCTGGCGCTGGCCTTTTGCTACGGCAACTGGCGCGTGGCCAGCACCATCATCGGCGTGACCTCGCTGGCGCAGCTCGACGAAGACCTGGCCGCCTGGGACACCGCGCTCTCGCCCGAGCTGCTGGCGGCCATCGACCAGATCCGCTGGCAGGTGGGTGATCCTGCCATTTGAGATGAAGTAGGCTTTCAACACTTTCTGAGTGAGCGCCACCAGCTATTATTTTTGAAGTAATCATGGCCAAAAAGGACAGCAAGGGCGTGCATGTGAGCGAGACCCCCGCGACACAGATGCTCAAGGCGCACCAGGTGGAATTCACCGAGCACCCTTATGACTATGTGGAGCATGGCGGCACCGCGCACAGCGCGGCCAGCCTGGGACTGCATGAGCACACCGTCGTCAAGACGCTGGTGATGCAGGACCAGGACGCCAGGCCGCTCATCGTGCTCATGCATGGCGATTGCAAGGTGTCCACCAAGAACCTGGCGCGGCAGATCGGCGCCAAGTCGGTCGAGCCCTGCAAGCCCGAGGTGGCTAACCGCCACAGCGGCTACCTGGTGGGCGGCACCTCGCCGTTTGGCACGCGCAAGGCCATGCCGGTGTTCATCGAGGAAAGCATTCTTGCGCTGCCGCGCATCGCCATCAACGGCGGGCGGCGTGGTTTTCTGGTGCAGATCGACCCGCAGGTGTGCGTGCAGCTGCTGGGGGCCACGCCGGTGCATTGCGCGCTGGCAGAATAGGCCGCCCCGGCGCACCGCGCCGTGTCGTTGTCCCCCGAAGGAGCTGATTTGAACGCCGTGTACCCCGTCCTTGCCACTGTGGCTGCCTACCTGCTGGGCTCGCTGTCGTTTGCCGTCATCGTGACGCGCCTCATGGGGCTCAATGACCCGCGCACCTACGGCAGCAAAAATCCCGGTGCCACCAACGTGCTGCGTTCGGGCAGCAAGGCCGCCGCCATCGTCACCCTGCTGCTCGACGCGGTGAAAGGCTGGCTGCCCGTGGTGCTGGTGCGCTGGTTTGGCAAGCCCTATGGCCTGGAGGAGGGCACGATGGCGCTGGTGGGGCTGGCGGCTTTCCTGGGGCACCTGTGGCCCGTGTTCTTCCGCTTCGAGGGTGGCAAGGGCGTGGCCACCGCGTTGGGCGTGCTGCTGGGCATCAGTGGCTGGCTGGGGCTGGCCACCGCGCTCACCTGGCTCATCGTGGCGTTCTTCTTCCGGTATTCGTCGCTGGCCTCGCTGGTGGCTGCGGTGTTTGCACCGGTGTATTACCTGCTGGTCAGCGGCGTGGTCTGGTATGCCGAGACCAGCATTGCGGTGGCCGTTGCCGTCATGTCCATGCTGCTGGCCTGGCGCCACAAGGACAACATCCGGCGCCTGATCGAAGGCAAGGAGTCGCGCCTGGGGCGGTCCAAGGCGGCCCCGGAGTCGAAACGCAAGCCGTAACGTACAGCTGGGTACTGCAGGCGCGCCCTGGAAGGCTCAGAGCGCGCCGGACGCCGTCACCAGCCCCATCAGGCTCGAGTTGTGCGGAGTGGCCGCATACAGCCCCAACTGCACCATCGTGCGGTGGTTGAGCTCCATCGTCACGGTAGAGCGGGCCAGGGCCGACTGGATGCGCGGCTTGCCCACCGCAGCGGTCTGGTAGATGCCGGGCCGCGCATGGTGTGCCCCCGTGCGGTCCAGCAGGCTGGCCACGAGGGGCTGGTTGGCCTTTTCACCTCGGCGCAGCACGATGGCCGTATCACCGTTGTCCAGGCGCACAAAGGTGCCCGGCGGGCACAGGCCGACCGAACGCACCAGCGCGTAGCCCACTTCGTCGCGCTGGTCGACTTCGTGGCCGACGATGGCGCGCACGGAGTCGGTGGCGCTGCGGCCGGCGCGCGATTTGCGCGGGCTGATCATGGCGGCGTAGCGGTCGATGGTGCCCAGGATGCGGGTCAGCCGGTCCCGTGGCTCCTGGTCGGCCAGCGGCACGTGGTTGGAAATGCTGGCGTGGTGCTGTCCCACCACGTCCAGCCAGAGGTCGTCGGTGATGAACAGGCGTTCGAGCAAGGCCTGGCTCTCCTGGGGGTGGTTGCGGATCGCTTCCTGCTGCGCACCACTGGGCTTTTCTCGTTGTTCGGCCAGCACGTCCTGCAGCGCCGTCATGGCGATATTCATGGTGAGGGCTGCGCGCACCAGGCTGTCGCGCTCCCGGGCGGGCAATTGCAGCTCCTGCGCCATGATGTGGCACAGGGTGCCGCACACCACCGCGTGCGATGCGCTGTAGCCCACCGTGGAGGTGGAGGCCAGCTGGAACATCAGGTACAGCGCGGCGTCTATGTCGTGGGTCACCAGGTCCTGCAGCCAATGGTCGAGCTGGCGCACCTTGGCCGGAAAATCCTGTACCCGAAGCGGCGTGGAAAGCACGACGGACAGTGCCGACTCCAGGTCGGACCACAGACCCAAAAGGTCTTCGTACTCGCCATCGTGGCGCTGGTTGCCAGGGGGAATTCGGGCGGACATGGGCGAGGGATCAGTAGCGCTTTTCCAGCACCATCTGATCGTTGGTGCGGGTGATCTGGAACTCGGTGAGAAAGCTGTTGCCCAGCAACACGAAGGGCATGGGCTGGGGCGTGACGATGGCCTCGACGCCGTACACCTCGACATCGCCGATGCGCACCGAATCGAGTGTCATGAGCCAGCCCTCGGTGACGCCGTTGGCGGTGCTCATGCGCACGGGCTGGCCGCTCAGGTACTTGAGTTCCATGCGCTCCGCATCGGGGCGGCCGATGGCCACGGTGGAAGCGCCCGTGTCCACCATGTATTGCATGGGGCTGCCATTGATGGTGCCGCTGTTGACGAAATGCCCCTGGCTGTCGGCCGTCAGGACCACGCGCCGGCTGCTGCTCTTGCTGCCCACGCTCACCGGCGCTTCACCCAGGCGCAGGGTGCGCTGGCTGCCCGCGATCTCCACCAACGCCTCGTCCTTGCCGACGGCGACCACCTTCACGCCCAGATGGGATTCGCCGGCGCCCACACTCCGGGGGGCACCGTTGTTGACGACGAGCAGGGCCTTGCTGCCCAGAATGCCGCCCAGGGCCGCCGTCTGCGCGCGCGCACACAGGGGCGCGAGCAGCAACGCGGCCAGCATCGCCAGGGCAGGGCGGAAAGGGTGCCGGTTCATGGTGCGGTGCCGGCGCCAGAGGTGCATTGCGTGCGGTGGGCGCAAAGGGTCGGGCCCGGGCTATCAGTCGCGGAAATTGTCGAAAGACAGCGGCACGTCGTTGATTTCCTTGCGGATCAGCGCCATGGCCGCCTGCAGGTCGTCGCGCTTGGCGCCGGTCACGCGCACCTTGTCCTCCTGGATGGCGGCCTGCACCTTGAGCTTGCTCTCCTTCATGAGCTTCTGCAGCTTCTTGGCCAGCTCGCTTTCGATGCCATTGCGCACCTTGATGACCTGCTTGACCTTGTCGCCGCCCATCTTCTGCACATCGCCCATGTCGAGAAAGCGCACATCCACGTTGCGCTTGGTGAGCTTGTTGCGCAGCACGTCCTCGATCTGGGTGAGCTGGAACTCGGCATCGCCCACCAGGGTGATTTCCTTGTCCTTGATTTCAATGCTGGCCGAGGTGCCCTTGAAATCAAAGCGGGTGGTGATTTCTTTCACGGTGTTTTCCACCGCATTCTTCACTTCAACGAGGTTGGCTTCACAGATGGTGTCAAAAGAGGGCATGGCGGTTCTCGGTCTTTAGGAGGCTGTCGGACTTGGAAATCGTCGGCTGCAAATGGGCCGCAGCGGTCCATTTTTTACCGTCTTTTTGCCCCATAGCCGGGCTATGGGCTGCAAATCCGGCAAAAACTGTCCTCGCTGGGGCCCATTTTCGCTATCGACGCTCCAAGTCCGGCAGCCTCCTAGCAAAACGGGGTGGTCCGGACGGGCGCGCAGGCCCCCGGTGCGACAATCGGGCCAATGGTAGTCGAGAAAAACGTCCCTTTGCAGCCCTGCAACACCTTTGGCATCGTGGCGCGTGCCCACACCCTGGTCCGGGTGCGCTCCGTGGAAGATTTGCACGCTGTCCTGGCAGATGCGCAACTGGCCCCCTTGCCCAAACTGGTTCTGGGCGGCGGCAGCAACATCGTGCTGACCGGGGACGTCAGGCCCGTGGTGCTCAAGATGGAGATCAAGGGCCTGCGCCTGGTGGAAGCAACCGACCGGGCCTGGATCGTCGAGGCCGGCGCGGGCGAGGTCTGGCACGACACGGTGGCCTGGACGCTGGCGCAAGGGTTTGCGGGGCTCGAAAACCTGGCGCTGATCCCCGGCACGGTGGGCGCAGCGCCGGTGCAGAACATCGGGGCCTATGGCGTGGAGCTGCAAGACCGTTTTGAGTCGCTGGATGCGGTCGACCTGGCCACCGGCCAGTGTTTCACGCTCGATGCCGCCCAGTGCGCCTTCGGCTACCGGGATTCGGTGTTCAAGCATGCGCCTTCGCCGTCGCCGGCCGAAGGTGGCCTGCCGCGCGGCATGGGCCTGGCCGGCCGCGCTGTCATCACCCATGTGCGCTTTCGCCTGCCCAGGCCCTGGAAGCCGGTGCTGGGCTATCTGGACCTGGAGCGCCGGCGCGCCGAGGCGGGTGTCGATCAGCCCACGGCGCAGCAGATATTTGAATGGGTGTGCGACATCCGCCGCGCCAAGCTGCCCGACCCGGCTGTCATCGGCAATGCCGGCAGCTTCTTCAAGAACCCCACGGTGACGCCTGAGCAGTGCGCCGACATCATTGCGCGCGACCCCAAGATCGTGCACTACCCCATGCCCGACGGCAGCATCAAGCTGGCGGCTGGCTGGCTGATCGACGCCTGCGGCTGGAAGGGCAAGAGCGTGGGCAAGGCCGGTGTGTACGAAAAGCAGGCGCTGGTGCTGGTCAACCGTGGCCAAGGCGCCAGCAGCGTGACCGGCGGCGAGGTGATGACGCTGGCCCGCGCGATCCAGACCAGCGTGTACGAGCGTTTTGGCATCCGGCTGGAGCCCGAGCCCGTGGTGTGGTGAGTAGATTGGCTCTGAATTAATAGCTGATAAAGCAATCGGTAAAAGGACTTGCAGCCAACATGCCATGAAAAACCGCCCGAGAGCGGTTTTTCATGGCGCGCATTTCAATGCGCCGTGCGGTTATGCCACCAGGCGATGTAGTCCTTGTCGGTCGCCAGTACCCACAGGGCCAATCCGAGCACAACGATGCCGGAAACGGTGGCATTGCGTGTCGCGTCCATGAGCGTTCCAAAGCCCAGCACCCAGGGCGAAGCGATCATCCACAGTCCCAGCACGCCCTCGGTCCACTCCTCCCAAGCCCGCGGCACAAGAGTTGCGCCCAGTGCGGCGGCGATCAGCAGCAGGCCGACGACCACGCCGTTGGCAGTAGGCGTCAACTGATCCTGATAGCGCAGCACCCAAGGCGAAAGCGCAAACCAGGCACCTATCAACGCATTGGCAGGGTCTTGCCAGTGTTTCACTTGCTTCATGGCTGTTCCTCCTGCCGCCGCAAATCAGTTCGGCGGCAATGGATTGGAGTGCCTGGCGGGACGGGAGGTTCCTTGGTGGGGGTGCAGCGGTGTGCTGTGCGCGCCCATGAAAAAACCGCCCGGCCGGATGGCGGGGCGGTTACTCTGTTTCTGATAGCTGTCCGCTTTGATACGGCAAGCGTCAGAGGTAATTTTTATTTTTTAGGGCTTTCATCGCTCAGCTGCGGCAGTGGCGAACCCTGGCCCAGCGTCAGCAGGCCCGACTGGGCGTAGGTCATGAGCTTGGCGCGCGTGTCCACGATGTCGAGGTTGCGCATGGTCAGCTGGCCGATGCGGTCGAGCGGCGAGAACGGCGCGTCTTCCACCTTTTCCATCGACAGACGCTCGGGCGCATAGGTCAGATTGGGCGACTCGGTGTTCAGCAGCGAATAGTCGTTGCCGCGGCGCAGCTCCAGCGTGACGGTGCCGGTGATGGCGCGCGCCACCCAGCGCTGGGCGGTCTCGCGCAGCATGATGGCCTGGGGGTCGAACCAGCGGCCCTGGTAGAGCAGGCGGCCGAGTTTCAGGCCGTTCATGCGGTACTGCTCGATGGTGTCTTCGTTGTGTATGCCGGTCACCAGGCGCTCGTAGGCGATGTGCAGCAGCGCCAGGCCGGGGGCTTCGTAGATGCCGCGGCTCTTGGCCTCGATGATGCGGTTTTCGATCTGGTCGCTCATCCCGAGGCCGTGGCGGCCGCCGATGCGGTTGGCCTCCAGGATCAGTTCGACCGGGTCGGTGTATTCCTTGCCGTTCAGGGCCACGGGCTGGCCTTCGTTGAAGGTGACCGATACTTCCTCGGCCTTGACCACTACATCGTCCTTCCAGAATGCCACGCCCATGATGGGGTTCACGATCTTGATGCCGCTGTTCAGGAATTCGAGGTCCTTGGCCTCGTGCGTGGCGCCCAGCATGTTGCTGTCGGTGCTGTAGGCCTTTTCGGCGCTCATCTTGTAGCCAAAGCCTTCCTTGGTCATGAAGGCCGACATTTCGGCGCGACCGCCCAGTTCGTCGATGAACTGCTGGTCAAGCCAGGGCTTGTAGATGCGCAGCGAGGGGTTGGTGAGCAGGCCGTAGCGGTAAAAGCGCTCGATGTCGTTGCCCTTGAAGGTGGAGCCGTCGCCCCAGATGTGGACGTCATCCTCCTTCATGGCAGACACCAGCATGGTGCCGGTCACAGCGCGGCCCAGCGGGGTGGTGTTGAAGTAGGTCACGCCCGCGGTGCTGATGTGGAAGGCACCGGCCTGCAGCGCAGCGATGCCTTCGTGGGCCAGCTGCGTGCGGCAGTCGATCAGGCGTGCGGCCTCGGCGCCGTATTCCATGGCCTTGCGCGGAATGGCGTCGTAGTCGGGCTCGTCGGGCTGGCCCAGGTTGGCCGTGTAGGCGTAGGGCAGGGCGCCCTTGTTCTTCATCCAGCGCAGGGCCGCGCTGGTGTCGAGGCCGCCGGAGAAGGCGATGCCGACCTTCTGGCCAAGGGGCAGGTTCTGGAGGATGGTTGCCATGGAATATCTCTCAAAAATGATAGCTGATAGCGCTTATTTCATAAGCGCTATAGGCCCAAAAAAGCGCTCGGTCAATATCAGCCGAAGTGGCAGATGTAGTGGTAGGCCTCCGTCACGCGGATGTCGAACTTCGAGTTGCCGGGCACGCTGAATCGCTCGCCCGCGCCCGACTTCACCCAGGTGTCCGTACCGTCGAGCCTGTATTCGCAGGAGCCGCCCACGCCTTCCATGATCTCGGGTGCGCCGGTGTTGAAGGTCAGCGTGGCGGGCAGGATCACGCCCACCGACTTCTTCGTGCCGTCGGGGAACGTGATGCCATGGCTCACGCACTTGCCGTCGAAATACACACTGGCTTGGGTCGTGACGGACACGCCGTCGATTTTTTCGGTGGTCATGGATGCGCGGGTAGAAAGAAGGAAACCCAGGATTTTAGGACAGGGGCGGGCATGGTCGAGACGCCAGCCTTGCGCAGGGCTGGCCAGGCAAAAAAAAGAGCCCCGTGCAGGGGCTCTGTTGCCGCAGGGCGCTCGATGCGGTTCAGCGCCAGTAGGGGTTGCGGTGGGACGGGTAGTAGGGGCGGCCATAGCCGTACTCGATCACCGTCACGGGTGGGCTCCCATAGGTGGGCGGGGCCGGGTAGCTGGGTTGGACCTGGTAGGTGGATGTGACCATGCCCGGCTGCGCATACAAGCCCTGCGGCCCGTACGGATCGGGCTGGGTGGAGTAGAACTGCCCCTGGTTGCCCGTCAGCGGCTGGACCCGGATGGGGATCCAGCCCCCCGGATCGGTCTGGGTGCGGGTGCTGTACTGGCGCCCGGCATATTCATACACCACGTCATAGCCCACGGTGCGGTTCTCGTAATACGTTTCGGTGGTGCAGCGCTGCACGTTCTGGTACTGGGGCTGGCCGCTGCCTTCGACCTGGTTGCCCAGCACGGCGCCGCCGACGATCCCCAGGGCGGTGGCTGCCGCGCGCCCGCCGCCACGGCCCACGGCATTGCCGGCCGCGCCACCGGCAATCGCGCCCAGCAAGGCGCCCGCACCCGAGTTGCGCGAGCCGCTGTACACGGTTTCGTTGCCGCACACCTGCTGCGGAACACCCACCTGTTGCACCACGGGGGTGGCCGACAGCACACGGCCTTGTTCCTGCGCCGCCGCAGCGGTGGCCACGGCGACCAGGATGGAAAATACGGCAATCTTTTGCATGACGAAGCTCCTGACAGTTCGGTACATAACGCACCAGACCGGGAAAAAGTTGCGGCCAACCGCGTCCATCCGGCGGCCGGGCCGCGTAAATCTGCGTAAAGATCTGTGCGGCGGTTCGTCGATTCAGTCCCTGGACAGTTCTGCCTGCAGTTCCTGCCACCGCCCTGCATCAAAGCCGACCGTGACGGTGGTGTGCCCGCCCTGGCGCCACTCCACCACCGGGCGCTTGATGACGCTGGGTTGCGCCAGCATCAGCTGGCTGGCGCTGGCATCGTCGTGCACGGCTGCCTGGGCGCCAGGGTCCAGCTTGCGCCAGGTGGTGCCCTGCCGGTTCACCAGCTTTTGCCAGCCCACGGCAGCCAGCCAGTCGGGCAGGCCTGCCGCCGGAACGCCTTGTTTCTTGAAATCGTGGAAGCTGTATTCCAGCCCCTGCCCGGTGAACCAGGCGCGCGCCTTCTTGACCGTGTCGCAGTTGGGGATGCCGTACAGAGTGATGTGAGGTGTCTTCATGGCCGCCATCATGCCAAGGGATGACCTGCATAACTCCCCGCGGTCTGTGATAGCGCGGCCTCGGCGACAATTCGCGGTGTATGCACACCAAAATCCACACCCTGGAAGGCTGGCTCAGCCATTGCGAGCGCCTGCACCCTCAGAACATCGACATGGGCCTGGAGCGGGTCCGCGAAGTGGCCACCCGCATGGACCTGCGTTTTGACTGCCCGGTGATTACCGTGGCCGGCACCAATGGCAAGGGCTCCACCTGCGCCATGCTGGAGGCCGTGGCCCAGCAGGCCGGTTTTCGTGCCGGGGTGTACACCTCGCCGCACCTGGTGCATTTCGAAGAACGCTGCCGGGTGCATGGCGAGGCCGTGAATGCCTCTGATCTGATAGCGCACTTCGAAGCCGTGGAAAGCGCCAGAACCCAAAATGGCAACGATGTTTCGCTGACCTATTTCGAGTTCACCACCCTGGCCATCCTGCGGCTGCTGAGCCACTCGCTGCTGGATGTCGCCATTCTGGAGGTGGGGCTGGGCGGCCGGCTGGACGCCACCAACGTGATCGATGCCGACTGCGCCATCATCACCAGCATCGACATCGACCACACCGAATACCTGGGGCCCGACCGCGAGAGCATCGGCCGGGAAAAAGCCGGCATCATGCGCACGGGGCGTCCGGTGGTGGTGAGCGACCCCATGGCGCCGCAGAGCGTGATCGACCATGCGCGCGAAATCGGCGCCGACCTCTGGCGCTTTGGTCATGATTTCAATTTTTCGGGCGACAAGCAGCAATGGAGCTGGGCCGGGCGCGGGCGCCGTTATGCGGGGCTGGCCTATCCGGCGCTGCGCGGGGCCAACCAGCTGGTCAACGCCTCGGGTGTGCTGGCGGCATTCGAAGCGCTGCGCACACGCCTGCCCGTGACGGCGCAGGCCGTGCGCAACGGGCTGGCGCTGGTCGAGCTGCCCGGCCGTTTCCAGATCGTGCCGGGGCAGCCCACCCTGGTGCTGGATGTGGCCCACAACCCGCATTCGGTGGCGGCGCTCACGGCCAACCTGGACGCCATGGGCTATTTCCCGGCCACGCACGCCGTCTTTGGCGCCATGGCCGACAAGGACCTCGCCCCCATGCTGGCCAAGGTGGGGCCCCTGGTGGACCACTGGTATTTCACCGATCTGCCCACGCCACGCGCGGAAACGGGTGCTGTCCTGCAGCAGAAATGGAATGCGCTGCAGATGGTGTCCGGCGGGCGGCGGCAGGTGGGCACCAGCGTCCACGCCGATCCCCAGCAGGCCCTGCAGGCGGCCGTGGCCGCGGCAGACCCCGCTGATAGAATCGTGGTCTTTGGCTCGTTTTACACGGTGGGTGGTGTGCTGATCGATGGTATCCCCCGCCTGCACGCCAAACATCTGGACGCTTAAGCTCCGCACGAGTCCCTACTCCATGGCATTTTTCAAGTTTCGTTGGCCCGGTCAGAGTGAGCAGGCTGACAAGCAGGCCAAGCGCTCCCGTTCGGCCCAGGGCGAAAGCATCGAAGTCATGCGCCGGCGCGCACGGCATCGTCTGATTGGCGCTGCGGTGCTGGTTTTGCTCGGCGTCCTGGGGTTTCCCCTGCTGTTTGATACGCAGCCGCGCCCCATTGCGGTGGACATTCCGATCGAAATCCCCGACCGCAACAAGGTGGCGCCGCTGGTGGTGCCCGCCGCCAAATCCGATGCGCCTGCAGCGCGGTCCGCTGCCGCGCCATCACAGCCGGAGCGCAGCGCTGCTGGTGCGGGCCTGGGCGATGGCGAGGAACTGGTGGCCAGCAGCCGCGCTGCCAAACCGGCATCGGAGGAGCCTGCGGCGGCAAAGGCCGTTGCCAAACCCGAGGCCAAGCCCAAGCCTGCGGCCGTGCCCGAACCGAAGCCGGAGCCCAAACCCAAGCCCGATCCCAAACCATCAGCCCCCGAGCACAAGCCGGCAGCGGCCGATGAGTCGGTGCGAGCACGGGCCTTGCTGGAAGGGCGCACCACACAGCCCGCTGCCAGCGCACAGGCCGAGGACGGCCGGTTCATCGTTCAGGTGGGCGCTTTTGCCGATGCCGACAAGGCCCGCGAGGCGCGCTCCAAGCTGGAGCGGGCCGGGCTTAAAACCTATACCCAGGTGGTGGATACCAAGGATGGCAAGCGTGTGCGCGTGCGCGTGGGCCCGCTGGCCAGCCGGGCCGAGGCCGACAAGGCAGCCGGCCGCATCAAGGAGCTGGGGCTGTCCGCCTCGGTTCTGACGCTGTAGCCGCGGTTGGCTGCGCCATTGCACACCATGGCATCGCTGGACTGGATTTTTGCGGCGATTTTGCTGGCCTCGATGGTGATCGGCGCCTGGCGGGGTCTGGTCTTCGAGGTGTTGTCCGTGGCGGGCTGGGTGGCGTCATTTTTTGTGGCCCAGTGGTTTGCGTCCGACATGGCTTCGGTGCTGCCTCTGGGTGATTCCGATGGAGCACTGCGCTATGCGGCGGGCTTCATCGTGGTCTTTGTCGGTGCGGTGTTTGCCTGCGGCTTTCTGGCCTGGCTGGCCAAGAAACTGGTGGAAGCCATGGGGTTGCGTCCCGCGGACAGAACGCTGGGGGCCATGTTTGGCGTGGTGCGGGGTCTCGTCTTGCTGCTCGTGGTGACGGTGGTGGTGGGCTTGACGCCCCTGCAGGAGGCGGCGTGGTGGCAGGAGTCGCACAGTGCACCGGTGCTGGGTGGCTTGCTCAAGAGCCTGAAGCCCGCATTGCCCGAAGAATTCGGAAGGCATCTGCCTTCCTGACAGGGTAGCGGCCACAAGCTGCTGCCGAGGAAATTGGCGCGGGGCTTTTCCCG
This sequence comes from Acidovorax soli, assembly GCF_900107605.1. Taxonomy (GTDB): domain Bacteria; phylum Pseudomonadota; class Gammaproteobacteria; order Burkholderiales; family Burkholderiaceae_C; genus Acidovorax; species Acidovorax soli. The sequence continues at coordinate 150,840 of NZ_FNQJ01000001.1, forward strand.
CAAATGGATGGAATCAAACTATGTGTGGAATCGTCGGCGTCGTCAGCACAGCGCCCGTCAACCAGCTGATCTATGACGCCTTGCTGCTGCTGCAGCACCGGGGCCAGGATGCTGCGGGCATCGTGACCCAGCAGGGCCGCAAATTCTTCATGCACAAGGCCAAGGGCATGGTGCGCGATGTGTTTCGCACGCGCAACATGCGGGCCTTGCCGGGCAATGTGGGTCTGGGCCAGGTGCGCTACCCCACGGCGGGCAATGCCTTCAGTGAAGAAGAGGCGCAGCCGTTTTATGTGAACGCGCCGTTTGGCATCGTGCTGGTGCACAACGGCAACCTGACCAATGCGCTGTCCCTGCGCACCGAGCTCTTCCAGACCGATCACCGGCATACCAATACCGACAGTGACTCGGAAGTGCTGCTCAACGTGTTTGCCCACGAGCTTGAGCGCGCCACCCGCGGTGTGCCGCTGCAGCCCGAGGATGTCTTTACGGCAGTGCGTGCGGTGCACAAGCGCATCAAGGGCTCGTATGCCGTCATTGCCCTGATCGCAGGCCATGGCTTGCTGGCTTTCCGCGATCCCCATGGCATCCGCCCCCTGGCCATGGGGCGCAGCCAGGATGGCACCGTGATGGTGGGCAGCGAGTCGGTGGCGCTGGAGGGTACCTCGCATGTCTTCGAGCGCAATATCGACCCGGGCGAAGCCATCTTCATCACGCTCGACGGCCAGGTGCATGCGCGCCAGTGCGCCGAGAATCCGCGGCTGAACCCCTGCATCTTCGAATTTGTCTATCTGGCACGGCCCGATTCGGTGCTCGATGGCATTTCGGTCTACCAGGCGCGGCTCAATCTTGGCGAGACGCTCGCCAAGCGGGTGATCTCCACCGTGCCGCCGAACGAGATCGATGTGATCATCCCCATCCCCGAGTCGAGCCGCCCCAGCGCAACCCAGCTGGCGCATCTGCTGGGCATTCCGTACCGCGAGGGTTTCGTCAAGAACCGCTACGTGGGTCGCACCTTCATCATGCCGGGGCAGGGCGTGCGCAAGAAGTCCGTGCGTCAGAAGCTCAATGTGATCGGCAGCGAGTTCAAGGGCCGCAACGTGCTGCTGGTGGACGACTCCATCGTGCGCGGCACGACCTCGCGGGAAATCGTGCAGATGGCACGCGACGCCGGTGCCCGCAAGGTGTATCTGGCCAGCGCTGCGCCGCCGGTGCGTTACCCCAATGTGTACGGCATTGACATGCCCACCAGCAGCGAGCTGGTAGCCCATGACCGCACGGTGGAAGAGGTGCGCCAGGCCATTGGCTGCGATGCGCTGATCTACCAGGATGTGGAGGGCATGAAACGGGCCGTTGGCGCCCTGAACCCCGCCATCGCCGAGTTTGATGCCTCCTGTTTCGACGGCGTGTATGTCACCGGTGACATCACCGCCGACGATATCGCGCGCCTCAACGAAGGCCGCGTGGGCGTGGAGGAGGGTGAAGAAGACACTTCCCGCCTGGCACTGCCCAACGCCCAGCTCGCCTGAGCGTGATGCCGCAGGGGCAGGCCCGTGGGCGGCCGGCTTCTGCCCCGCTTGCCGACCAAGACAACGATGCCGGCCCGAGGCGGCCGGCCTGAATGCAATGACTGAACAGAATTTTCCCGTGCATGTGCGCACCCGTTTCGCACCATCGCCTACCGGCTTCATTCACCTGGGCAACATCCGCTCGGCGCTGTACCCCTGGGCATTTGCCCGCGCCACGGGCGGGGATTTCATCCTGCGCATTGAAGACACGGACCTGGAGCGTTCCAGCCAGGCTGCGGTGGATGTGATCATTGAAGGCATGGCCTGGCTGGGGCTGGACCACGATGAAGGTCCGTTCTACCAGATGCAACGCATGGACCGCTACAAGGAAGTGCTGGCCCAGCTGCAGGCCACCGGCCATGTGTACCCTTGCTACATGAGCGTGGCCGAGCTCGATGCCTTGCGCGAAAAGCAGATGGCCGCCAAGGAAAAACCCCGCTATGACGGCACCTGGCGTCCGGAGGCCGGCAAAAACCTGCCGCCCGTGCCGGAAGGCGTGCAGCCCGTTTTGCGCTTCAAGAACCCGCAAGGCGGCGTGGTGGCATGGGAAGACAAGGTCAAGGGCCGCATCGAGATCCGCAACGACGAACTGGACGATCTGGTGATTGCCCGCCCGGACGGTACGCCCACCTACAACTTCTGTGTGGTGGTGGACGACATCGACATGGCCATCACCCATGTGATCCGGGGTGACGACCATGTGAACAACACGCCGCGCCAGATCAACATCTTCCGCGCCCTGGGCAAGGAACCGCCGGTCTATGCCCACCTGCCCACCGTGCTCAATGAGCAGGGCGAGAAGATGAGCAAGCGCAATGGCGCCAAGCCCGTCACGCAATACCGCGACGAGGGTTACCTGCCCGATGCCATGGTCAATTACCTGGCACGCCTGGGCTGGAGCCATGGTGATGACGAAATCTTCAGCCGCGAGCAGTTCCTGCAGTGGTTCAACCTCGACCATCTGGGGCGCAGCGCCGCGCAGTTCGACGAAGCCAAGCTGCGCTGGGTGAATGCACAGCACCTGAAAGCCATGGCCGATGACGCACTGGCGGCCCTGGTGGCCCCCCAGCTGGAAAAGCGCGGTATTGCCGCCGCCGATCTGGCCGATGGGCGACTGCCCCGCATCTGCGCGCTGTTCAAGGACCGCTGCGATACCACGGTGGCCCTTGCAGACTGGGCCTTTGTGTTCTATGGTGCCGTGCTGCCCGTGGAGGCAGAGCGCACCCAGCATGTGACCGATGCCATTGCCCCTGCCCTGGATGCGCTGGCCGATGCGTTGTCCGCTTGCGCATGGGACAAGGCATCCATCAGCGCGGCGTTCAAGCAGGTGCTGGCGGCACACGGACTCAAGATGCCCCAGCTGGCCATGCCGGTGCGGGTTCTGGTCGTGGGCACGGCCCACACTCCTTCGGTCGATGCCGTGCTGGAACTGGTCGGACGCGAAAAAGTTGTAGCGCGTTTGCGAAACCGCTAAAAATCTGTCTATAATTCAAGGCTCAGATGATGACAACGGTTGCAATGTGATCGGTGCCATCGAAGTGGGGGTATAGCTCAGCTGGGAGAGCGCTTGCATGGCATGCAAGAGGTCATCGGTTCGATCCCGTTTACCTCCACCAAAATTTGTCGGTTGTTGTTATCGGTTAGTTCCAAGGTTTTGACCCCATCGTCTAGAGGCCTAGGACATCACCCTTTCACGGTGAGTACCGGGGTTCGAATCCCCGTGGGGTCGCCAAGTCGTAGCGCTTGGCTTGCATGAAGAATGCAAGCGAAAAGCTGCCTGCCAGGAGTGGTAGTTCAGTTGGTTAGAATACCGGCCTGTCACGCCGGGGGTCGCGGGTTCGAGTCCCGTCCACTCCGCCAGTCAAAAGCCCTTGCAGGTCTTTTCTGTGCAAGGGTTTTTCTTTGGTGAAAACCAGAGAGGTTTGGGGGTATAGCTCAGCTGGGAGAGCGCTTGCATGGCATGCAAGAGGTCATCGGTTCGATCCCGTTTACCTCCACCAAAATTTGTCAGTTGTTGTTATCGGTTAGTTCCAAGGTTTTGACCCCATCGTCTAGAGGCCTAGGACATCACCCTTTCACGGTGAGTACCGGGGTTCGAATCCCCGTGGGGTCGCCAAGTCGTAGCGCTTGGCTTGCATGAAGAATGCAAGCGAAAAGCTGCCTGCCAGGAGTGGTAGTTCAGTTGGTTAGAATACCGGCCTGTCACGCCGGGGGTCGCGGGTTCGAGTCCCGTCCACTCCGCCAGATAATAAACCGCTGCAGTCGCAAGGCCGCAGCGGTTTTTTTGTGCTTTCTTGCAAGAAAACCCGCGAGTTTTGCTTGCGGGGTTTTTTCTTCAGCGAGGCGCCAGGCGGATGGCCCCGTCCAGGCGAATCACCTCGCCATTGAGCATGTCGTTTTCAAAGATGTGCTGCACCAGCTTGGCATAGTCCTGCGGTGTGCCCAGGCGGCTGGGGAACGGCACGCCGGCCGCGAGCGCGTCCTGCACATCCTGTGGCATGCCAAACAGCATGGGGGTGCCAAAGATGCCGGGGGCAATGGTCATGTTGCGGATGCCGTTGCGGGCCAGGTCGCGGGCGATGGGAAGGGTCATGCCCACCACGCCGCCCTTGGACGCCGAATATGCTGCCTGGCCGATCTGGCCGTCATAGGCCGCCACGCTGGCGGTGGAAATCATCACGCCGCGCTCGCCGGTGGCTTCGGGTTCATTCCTGCACATGGCTTCTGCCGCCAGGCGGATCATGTTGAAGCTGCCAATCAGGTTGACCGTGATGGTCTTGCTGAAAACAGCCAGGGCATGGGCGCCGTTCTTGCCGACGGTCTTTTCCGCGGGCGCGATGCCTGCGCAGTTCACCAAGCCCATCAGCTTGCCTAGGGACACGGCTTGGGCCACCACGGCCTGGCCATCGGCTTCGCTGCTGACGTCGCATTTCACGAAGGCGCCGCCAATTTCTCGGGCCACGGTTTCACCTTTTTCCGCCTGCATGTCGGCAATGACGACCTTGCCGCCTTGCGCTGCCAGCATGCGTGCCGTGCCTTCGCCCAGGCCCGACGCGCCGCCGGTCACGATGAATACCTTCCCTTTGATTTCCATGTTGTGTCTCCAGTAAGTGACGTTGACGTTCACGTCAATTATCACCCATGGACTGGGGCACTGACAGGCAAAAAAATGCCCGGACAGTGCCGGGCAGGTGCAGGCAACCCCCTTGGCAGGGGGCAGTGCGTGAATTTACGGAAAACCCACCCGGTCCAGCATCTGCTGCACCTTGGTGACGTTGGCGCCCACCGCGCTGATCGGAATGGTTTCGCTCTTGAAGGGCTGGTCTTGCGCCATGGCCTTGAGCGCAGGGTTGTCGACGTTCAGCCCCTTGACGGCGGGCCATTCATTGTTGCCATTGGCAAAATAATTTTGTGCTTCAGGGCTGGCCAGGTATTCAAGAAACTTGACGGCGTTGGCCTGGTTCTTGGCATGGCGGGCAACGGCGCCACCGGCGATGTTCATGTGGGTGCCCCAGGACTGCTGGTTGGGAAACACCACGCCCACCTTGTTGACCACGGCCACATCTTCGGGCTTGCTGGACCGCATCATGCGTGCCAGGTAATAGCTGTTGGTGACGGCGATGTCGCATTCGCCCGCCGCAACGGCCTTGATCTGGTCGGTGTCGCCGCCCTTGGGGGCACGGGCGAGGTTGGCCACCATGCCCTTGAGCCAGGCCTCGGCCTTTTGCTCGCCAAGGTGCTCGGTCACGGAGCCGAACAGGCTCAGGTTGTAGGGGTGCGATCCCGAACGAATGCACAGCTTGCCCTTGTTCTTGGGATCGGCGAGTTCCTCATAGGTGTCCACATCGCTTTTCTGCACCTTGGCCTTGTTGAACACGATCAGCCGCGCGCGGGTGGAGAGCCCAAACCAGGAAATGCCGCCGTCCGCTGCTGGCTGGCTGCGCAGATTGGCAGGGATGGCATCTTCCAGCACCTTGGAGCGGATGGGCTGGAACAGGCCGTCTGTCTCGCCCCGATAGAGCCGCGCAGCATCCACCAGCAGGATCACGTCGGCAGGGGAGGCCGTGCCTTCGGCCTTCAGCCGCGCCAGAATGCCTGCATCGTCCGCATCCACCCGGTTGATCTTGATGCCCGTGGCCTTGGTGAAGCCGGTGTACAGGGCTTCATCGGTGGAATAGTGGCGGGCCGAGTAGAGGTTGACCACCTGTTCCTGGGCGATGGCGGTTCCCGCTGCAGCGGCCAGGGCGCAGGCGGTGAGCAGGGCTTTGACAGTCTTCGACATGGGTTACATCTCTGGAGGTTGGAATGGTGGGATGATAAGGCAAACGCGAATTATTCGCAATAAATTTGCGCAGCGAGCCAGTGCGCAGGAAGAGCTAACGTATCCTGGGTGCTCCGAGAATGGCGCGCGGGCCGGCTTGGCGGCATCGGGGAAAAAGGCCTGGCGCAGGCCAAGGAAAGACGGTGCACGGGGCTTCGGATTGTGTCCGCAAGTGCAGCAGATTCAGGCCTGGCCTGCCCGGAGGGACTCGAACCCCCGACCTATAGCTTAGAAGGCTATTGCTCTATCCAGTTGAGCTACGGGCAGATGGATGTGCTGGGCGCCTGGCTGGCGCCCCGGGTGCAGTGAGGCACTCACCCGAGGGGATGGATCATACCCGGCGCAGGAGCCGTGCTACTCGTCCATTTCTTCAAAAACCAGCGAGGGCACCGTCATGACGCGGGCCGTGCTGGCGAGGTCGTCGATCAGGCGGTTGGCAAAGTAGCTGCTCTGGGTGTCGGGCTCCAGCGCCGCAACGGCCAGGTTGGCCAGGCCCTGGTTCAGCGGCACATAAAAGCTGCCGGCGGGTACGTCGATGGCGCGGCGCACCGGCGTCACCTGGCTGCGGATGATGCTGGCGCCGCCTGCAACGGTGCCGCGCACGTCCGCGCGTTCGGTGGTGTCGCGTGCGGTTTCGTTGTAGGTATCCGCCAGCAACGCGCCGGGTTCGGCGATGCGCAGCACCTGCACCCCCAGCAGTTGCAGGCGCTCCACCGCCGTGGTGGCGCTGGGCGCCAGCCAGTAGCCGCAGGGCCGGGCGCGTGATTTCACCGTGCGCAGGGCGAGCGACGAATTCCAGTCCACCTTCAGTGTGCGGTCGGCGCCGGTCTCCGGGTCGAGCATGGTCAGCTCCCGCTGCATGGGTGTGGCCTGGGCTTCCACCACGACCTGGCCGTTGCAGGCCTTGGAGGCGATGTCGCGCGCCACAAAAGAGCGCACCTGTTCCAGATGGGTGGCGCGCTCGGCGGTGCTGCGCAGGGCGCTGGTGATGGCCGTGACCTGGGTGTGGACGCGGCGCTGGATGTGCATGCGCCCCAGGCCCACGCCACGGGTTTCCACCAACAGGCTGACGGCATTTTTCAGGCCGTTCACGTTGCGTCCCGTGTCGGGCTGTGCACCGCCCATGGAGATGCGCCGGTCGTCCGGCCGGGTGGAGGTGGTGTAGTACCACTCGCTCGACAGGCCCTGCGACTGGAGTGCGCCGAGCATGGGCTGGTGGTACCACTCCTCGGAGGCCTTGGTGAGAAATTCCGGGTAATTGGCCGTGGTGGTGTATTGCAGCAGGGCGTCGTAGCGCTGGATGGCGTTGAACTTCTGCAGATAGCGCCCGACCACAGTGAATTCGTGCGCATCCAGCACCAGGATGGGGCGGTAATCGCGCACCACACGCGCCAGTGCCTGGGCTTCGGGGGTGTTCAGGAGCAGGTGGTCGCGGTTCATGTCCACGCCATTGGCCGTGGTGCGCGTGCCGCGGGCCGCACCGTCGGGGTTGGCCCGGGGAATCACGACCACGTTGATGCGATCGAGCAGGGGTTCGAGCAGGCCTTGTGCGAGTTCTCTGGCAATCACCAGCAGGGCTTCGCTGCCCGCCGGTTCGTCGCCGTGCTGCTGGCCGATGAGAACGACGGTGGAACGGCCATTGGCTTCCAGGCTGGCAATGTCCGTGTCCTTGGCGCGGGTCAGGAGCAGGCCCTCGATGGGCTCCCCGTGCTGGGAGGCGCCCAGGCTGAGAACACGGGCCAGCGTGGCGCCGCGTGGCGCGGTGCCGGCCACGTCGCGCAGCCAGGCGCCCAGTTCGGCGTTGGTGGTGAAGCTGCTGCGTTCTGCGGCGAGCCCAGGCGTGTGGTAGGAGGTGGGCGGGGCAGCAAACCGCGCAGCCACGGCCGGACCATAGGGCGCGGCCGCAGCGGTGTCCGCAGCGGCGGGCGCGGGCGGGCTGGACGGCAGCGGTGTGACCACCACGCCGTCGCGCGCCTGCCCCAGCGGTGCGGGCACCACGGTGCCGCGTTGCACGCGCGGCAGGGCCTCGGGTGCACGGGCTTGCGCGGCGGGGGGCGTGCCGGGCCAGGGGGGGAGTGGCGTGCTGGCGCAGGCGGACAGCAGCAAGGCCACCAGGGCCAGGGAACTGCGCCACGGTGTGCGACGCGCCATCAGCGGTGTGGGCTGTGCTGCGCGGGAGGTGGCTGAAACAAAGAGAGTGGGGCGCTGGGTCATGGTGTGCCTTGCCTGGGAGCCTGTCGAACCTGGCGCGATGTTAACTGCGCGCGCCTTGGCTGGTGTGTCAGTGGCCGCCACGTCGAAAGTCCGCCGGAGGGGACGCACGCCGCCCTGGCGCCTGGGCAGGCAAGCGTCTGTTGCCGCCCGCACCGCCACTTGGGCCGTTACCGGGCTGAACCAGTCCGGGGCCTGCAGGCCCCGCTCCATCGCGCCGTTCGCGCGGCCATGGAAGGTGGTGGCGCAGAGCCGTCACGGTCTGCGCCATCCTGTTGCCCGCCGGGGCAGTGGAGCCTGGTGCCCCACTGCATGCCGGCAAGGGAGTGGCCTGCCTGGGGGCTCTCAGCGGTTGAAAGAGCCGCGAGAACCGCCCGGCCCACGGGAGCCGTTGCCCCGGCTACCCGAGCCGCCGTCATAGCCGCCACCGCCCGAGTTGCCGCGGTATCCACCGCCGCCACCGCGGCGGCCGCTGCCCGCCATGCTGTCCACGCTGGTGCGCATCGGGTCGGGCTGGCCGCCAGCCGAATGGCCTGCGTTGCGCTGGCCCGGATTGCTGTGGCCCGAATGGGTGCCCAGGTGGGCATTGGCGCGCGGGGGCTGTGCGTCGTCGTAGCGGTTGCCGCCTTCATAGCCGCCGCCAGCCGGGCGCGCACGGCCGCGTGCAGGTGCCTGGGCACCCCCGCGTGCGCCGCCGCCCTGGCCGCCACCACCGCCACCGCGGCCGGAGCGGGAGCTGTTGCCGCCGCCATTGCCACCACCGCTGGCCTGGCGTGGGCCGCGGTCACCGCCGCCGCCACCCTGGCCGGCCTTGTTGGTGCGGATGCGTTCCATCATCTCGCTGCGCGCCGCCTTGGCTGCCGCCTGCATCACGTCACGGCTCGGAGGCTTGCCTGCGCCGCCCCAGATGGTCTGGCGGCCCATGGCGATGGGCTCGGCCTTTTCGCCGACGTCGGGGCCGAAGCCTTCGATGACCTGCACCGGAATCTGCTGCTTGGTGAAGCGCTCGATGTCCATCATGAAGCCTTCCTCGTCCATGCAGACCAGGCTGACGGCTTCGCCGCTGTTGCCCGCGCGGCCGGTGCGGCCGATGCGGTGCACGTAGTCTTCCGACACGTTCGGGATTTCGTAGTTGACGACGTGGGGCAGCTCGTCGATGTCGATGCCGCGCGCAGCGATGTCGGTGGCCACCAGGGCGCGGATGTCACCGCTCTTGAAGCCCGCCAGGGCCTGCGTGCGGGCGCTCTGGCTCTTGTTGCCATGCAGGGCCATGGCATTGACGCCATTCTTGGTCAGGAACTCGGCCACGTTGTTGGCGCCGAACTTGGTGCGGGTGAACACCAGCACCTGGCTCCAGTTGTGCTGCTGGATGATGTGCAGCAGCACCTGCTTTTTCTTGCCGCGGCCCACGGGGTGGATCACCTGCGTGATGCGCTGCACCGTGGTGTTGCTGGGCGTGACCTGGATGCTTTGCGGGCTCTTGAGCAGGGTGTTGGCCAGGTCGCGGATCTCGTCGCTGAACGTGGCCGAGAACAGCAGGCTCTGCTTTTCGCGGGGCACCAGGGCCAGCACCTTCTTCACGTCGTGGATGAAGCCCATGTCCAGCATGCGGTCGGCTTCGTCGAGCACCAGCACCTGCACGGTGGACAGGTCCAGAAAGCCCTGCTGCTGCAGGTCGAGCAGGCGGCCGGGGGTGGCCACCAGGATGTCCACGCCGCGCTTGATGCGGTCGATCTGCGGGTTCATGCCCACGCCACCGAAGACCACGGTGGAGTTGATATCGAGGTATTTGCCGTATTCGCGGACCGACTCTTCCACCTGGGCGGCGAGTTCGCGGGTGGGGGTCAGCACCAGGGCGCGGATGCCCTTGCCGCCAAACTTGTTCTTGGGCGCTGCGCTTTGCGACAGGCGGTGCAGCATGGGCAGGGTGAACGCGGCGGTCTTGCCGGTGCCGGTCTGTGCGCCGGCCAGAAGGTCATGGCCCGCCAGCACGGCCGGAATGGCCTGTGCCTGGATGGGCGTGGGGGTCTCGTAGCCTTGTTCGAGCACGGCCTTCAAAATGGCAGGAGCCAGGTTCAGTTCTTCAAATTTCATGTCAGTGAATGCGCCCGTCCGGGGCGCTGGGTATCGGCCTGTCGTGGCAACCGGTGGGTTGCCGAGCCAGTCTCAGGCAGATGAGGTTCAAGGGTGGGAGCCCGGAAGATGCTCTTCCTTCGTCCCCAGCAGACTGCTGATGTGGCGGGCAACTGGAGCCCGCAACGCCGCGTATTGTCGCATGGGCCGATAATCGCGGTTTGTACGCAGAATTTCTGCCCACTTTTGCAGGTTAGAGAACGAATGGCCCAATACGTATTTTCCATGAACCGTGTCAGCAAGACCGTGCCGCCCAAGCGGCAGATCTTGAAGGACATCTCCCTGAGCTTCTTCCCCGGCGCCAAGATCGGCGTGCTGGGTGTCAACGGCTCCGGCAAGTCCACCTTGCTCAAGATCATGGCGGGCGTGGACAAGGAGATCGAAGGCGAAGCCATCGCCATGCCGGGCATCAAGATTGGCTATCTGCCCCAGGAGCCGCAGCTCAACCCGGACCACACGGTGCGTGAAAGCGTCGAGGAAGCCATGGGCGAGGTGTTTGCCGCCAAGGCCAAGCTCGAAGAGGTGTACGCAGCCTACGCCGAACCCGACGCCGATTTCGATGCGCTGGCCGCCGAGCAGGCCCGCCTGGAAGCCGTCATTGCCACCGCGGGCACCGACTCCGAGCACCAGCTGGAAATCGCCGCCGACGCCCTGCGGCTGCCATCCTGGGATGCCAAGGTAGGTGTGCTGTCGGGCGGCGAAAAGCGCCGCGTGGCGCTGTGCCGCCTGCTGCTGTCCAAGCCCGACATGCTGCTGCTCGACGAGCCCACCAACCACCTGGACGCCGAATCGGTGGACTGGCTGGAGCAGTTCCTGCAGCGCTATCCCGGCACCGTGGTGGCCATCACCCATGACCGCTACTTCCTGGACAACGCGGCCGAGTGGATTCTGGAACTCGACCGGGGCCATGGCATTCCGTACAAGGGCAACTACAGCGACTGGCTGACCCAGAAGCAGGCGCGCCTGGAGTCCGAGCAAAAGGGCGAGGAATCGCGCGCCAAGGCCCTGAAAAAAGAGCTGGAATGGTCGCGCCAGAACCCCAAGGCCCGCCAGGCCAAGAGCAAGGCCCGCCTGGCGCGTTTCGAGGAGCTGTCCGATTTCGAATACCAGCGGCGCAACGAAACGAACGAGATCTTCATTCCCGTGGCCGACCGCCTGGGAACCCAGGTGATCGAGTTCAGGAACGTCACCAAGTCGTTCGGCGACCGTGTGCTCATCGACAACCTGAGCATGAACATTCCGGCCGGCGCCATCGTCGGCATCATCGGCCCGAACGGTGCCGGTAAATCGACCCTGTTCAAGCTGATTGCCGGCCGCGAGCAGCCCGACAGCGGCGAAGTCGTGATCGGCTCCACCGTGAAGATGGCCTTCGTGGACCAGCACCGCGATGCGCTGGCGAACGACAAGACGGTCTGGGAAGACATCTCCGGCGGCCTGGACATGATCAACATCGGCAAGTTCACCATGGCCAGCCGGGCCTATGCCGGGCGTTTCAACTTCAATGGCGGCGACCAGCAAAAGAAGGTGGGCATGCTCTCGGGCGGCGAACGCGGACGCCTGCACCTGGCCAAGACACTGATCTCCGGTGGCAACGTGCTGCTGCTCGACGAGCCCTCCAACGATCTGGACGTGGAAACCCTGCGTGCGCTGGAAGACGCTTTGCTCGAATACGCGGGCACAGTGTTGGTAATCAGCCACGATCGCTGGTTCCTGGACCGCATCGCCACCCATATCCTGGCCGCCGAGGGCGACAGCCAATGGACCTTCTTCGATGGCAACTACCAGGAGTACGAGGCCGACAAGAAGCGGCGTCTGGGTGAAGAGGGCGCGAAGCCCAAGCGCATGCGTTTCAAGGCGTTGAAGTAAAAGGAAGGCTTCCAGTCAAGTAGCATTGCAACTGGAAGCTTTTCTTTCATTTCTCCACCATGTTCCCAACAGCGTCCCGATCGAGAACGGTATTTCGCGCCTGTGTTGTCAATGCAGTGCGCGGGGGCGAAGCCCTCGTGGGGCAGCTGGTGCGGGCCACCAGGAGCGCGCTGGCAGGCGAGGAATCGTCCACCCACGATATCCAGCATCGCGCTCTGGTGGACGATGCGCTGCGGTTGCTGACACAGCACGAGCCATCGCTGGCCAAGGCGTATCCGATGGCCCTGCTGGAAATCTTCGCCGAAGGGCCCCCCAGAACGGGTGCGCACGCAGCCGATGACTCGGGCATGGATTTCGGTGAGCTTTCGCTCATGGACGAAACCGAGGTGCAGGACCAGGTGGAACTGTCCCGGGCCCAGCAACTGGCCGCGCATGCCACCGATGCCGTGCTGACGGAGCTCAACACCCTGGTCAGCTCCGCCCAGGGCTTGCGCAGCGTCCAACCCGAGCGCAACCCCCTGCGCCCGGAAAACTACATCCGCGCACTGCAAAGGGTGGTGGCCGAGACCGGGGTGGCCCCGCCAGTGCGGCAGCTGTGGATGCAGCACATGCGCGAAGTTCTGGGCCGGTTGCTGGTAACCGAGTACAAGAGCGCCTGCGCCAGTCTGCGGGAGCATGGCATCGAGCCGGTGGGATATGCCGTTCTCGGCGTGTCCGCCGGTGGTGCCGGACGCAGCAGATACGGTACGCCCCACCAGAGCACGGGGTATGGCGGGGGCTATTCGACCGGTTATGACCGATATTCCATGGGCGGGCCCGTGAGCGGGTACGGCATGCCGACAGCCCCTGGCGTGGATGCCGCGACCGGGTGGCAAGGCGATTCGTTGCCGGCGCCCATTTCCTCTGCGGCCGAGGAAGCGTTGCTGACGGTAGGCATCCTGCGCCAGATGCTGGCCGGCGGTGGCGACCCCTATGCCTTTGATGCGCGTGCCTATGCGGGTGGGGATTCGCAGCCCGCCAGTGTGCACTCTGCATGGTCCGACCCTCCGGGTGCCAGTGCGCAGGCAGGGCTGGCGGGCCAGGCGGGCGGATTTCTCTCGACTGGTGCCGTGGCGGAGGCCATGCAGGATATGGCACAGCTCGAACGTCTGGTGGGGCGCCTGTCGGGCAACCCTGCCGCAGGCGGCGCGGGTCGGTTGGGGGCCATTGCGGTTCCCAGTGTCCCTCCCGCCGATGGACAGGCGTACTCGTCGGCGGCTGCCATGGAAGTGGTGGGCCGCATGATGGAAAACATTGCGCAGGACGCCCGCCTGCTGGCGCCTGTCCAGAGTGCCGTCCAAAGCCTGGAGCCGGCGATCAAGAAGCTGGTGCAGCATGACGGACACTTTTTCACCGATGAAGCGCATCCGGCGCGGCGCCTGCTGGACGAGCTGACCCAGCGCAGCCGCACTTTCACCACCGAGCGCGCGCCAGGTTTCAGCCAGTTCATGCGCTTGCTGAACCAGGCGGTCGAGCATCTGGCTGTCACGGATATCCAGGACGCAGGGCCTTTTGACACCGTGCTCAGGGCCTTGCATGCGGTCTGGGACACCCAGGAGGAAAAGGTCAGGGCCCAGCAGGAGGCCCAGGAGAAAATCCTGCGGCAGGCTGAACAGCGTGAAATGCTGGCCGGGAAAATTGCGGCGGATATCCGCAAGCTGCCAGACCTGGACCAGGTGCCTGCTGACATCCTGGACTTTGTCACTGGCCCGTGGGCCGATGTGGTGGCGCTGGCCCAGTTGACGCAGCCGGAGGGACTGAACGGTTCCGAAGGGGATCCTGGCGGATATCTGGCCCTGGTGCCCCTGCTGCTGTGGAGCGTGCAGCCGGCATTGACGCGTGCCGAACCTGAGCGCCTCACCAAGGCCATGCCCGGCATTCTGGCCACGGTGCGCGCAGGCCTGAAGACGATCGAGCATTCCCCGACCCGCACCAGCAGCTTCTTGCAGCGGCTCGTGGGCCTGCACCAGGAGGCTTTCGACAAGCCGGCCCCTGTGGCTGCGGTTGCCGAACCTGTACCGGCATTGCCCGTTGCCGATCCGGCCGGCGAGGTGCCCGTGGTGGCGGCTTCGGAAACGGAGGCCCCAGAGAGCACCACGGCAGCGCTGGCAGACGACAAGCTCTACCCCGAGTTGGTGGTCGGTGCCTGGGTCGAGCTGATCACCAACCGCCGTGCCGTGCGCACCCAGCTGACCTGGGCCAACCCCCATGGAACCCTGTTCCTGTTCACCGCGGCCGACGGCAGCACCCAGTCCATGACGCGGCGCATGCGCAACAAGCTTGCCTCCGAGGGGGCCCTGCGCGTGGTGCCCGATGCAGCGCCGGCCACGGCCCGCACCCACGATACCAAGGCGGCGCCGCTGCCACCGCAAAAGCCTGCCAAACCCGGTAGAACCCGCTGACGAGGCCGGCACCGGAGGGCACCGCCGGGCGTGTGTCCATCCAGCCGCTCAGGTGCGCAGGATCTTTTTGCGCACCAGATGGATGTGGTTGCGCAGCGCATACAGCTCGTCGGCATATGACAGCGGCACGCTCACTTTCTCGGCCTGGGCCTCCAGCCTGTCCAGTGCCACCAGCAGGTCTTGCGGCAAGGCCTTGCCCGATTCGTGATCGTTTTCGATTTCACGCAGACGCCCATACCAGCGGAACACCCGGGAGCGCACCCGGAACTGGTAGATCGGCGGCACCACCCGCGACAGCGGCAGCATCACGGCCAGCAAGATGCCCAGCACCAGCCACATGCGCTCGACCAGGTTGGCAATCCAGAACGGCAGGTAGCGTTGCAGCAGGGGCACCGGCTCGTTGATGGCGCGCTCGCCTTCCTTGGCAATGGGCAGCTCGCTGTGCCGGGTGCTGGGAAACTCGCGCGCCCGGTTGAACCAGCCTGCACCCCCATGCAGCGCCTGCGCATTCTGGGCAAACAGCGTCAACAGCGCGGGGTGGGTGCCCTCGCGGGCCAGCAGCGAGGTGGTGGAGGCCACCAGCCGCACATCGTGCGCGGGCACGTTGCCGGCCAGGTCCACCACCCCGCGCGGCAACGTCACGGGGGTGAGGAAGGGAAACTTGCGGCCATAGGCCTCGTGCTGCGCAAAATCCATGAGGTGCACGCCCGGGGTCTGCAGCAGCATCTGCACCATGAGGGATTCGGGCGCCGAGGCAAACACCAGCGCGTCCAGCTTGCCCGCCAGAAAGGCCATCGTGGCGGGCGTCTGCTCCAGCCGCGACAGCTTCACCTGCCCTTTCTCCACCCGGTTCGCATCGAGCAAGCGGTCCATCAGGGTGGGCACGCCGCTGCCTTCCGAGCCCACGTTCACGCGCAGGCCGCGCAACTGGCGCAGGCTGTCAAGGCGTCCGCCAGCCGCCACTTTCAGGGCCGCATCGGTGCGATAGAAAAGCCACACCGGCTCGACAAACAGGCTGCCCAGCGACACCAGCTGATCGGGGTCGTCTGGCTGCAGCTCTGCCGTGCCGCCCTGTACAAAGGCCACGTCGGCCTTGCCCTCGCGCAGCAACTGCAGGTTGGCCAACGAGCCCTCGCTGGGCAGCAGCACCACCTCGATGCCGTCGGCGGCCAGCGCTTTCTGGTAGCGCTTGCCAAACTCCTCGTAGGCGCTTTGCGCGGGGCCGGTGGCCAGCGTGACCTGGTTGGGCGGGTTGGGGTTCAGCCACCAGTAGGCGGCCGCCACCAGCCCCAGGGCCAGAAAGGCCAGCGGGCCGGCAGAGACGATGAGGTCGCGCAGGGTGAGAAGGGTGTTGCGAAAAGCCTGGGGCATGGGTTGCGGGGTCATTTGCGCCGGGGGCGCGGGTTAGGGTGATGCTGAATAAGTCCGCGCGATGGTGCGCGCCCTGGTTTGGGATGGGCTGCAAGGCGCAAAGCGCAGCAATAGCCAACGCTATTGCGAGCATTTGCAACGCCGCAGACTGCCCAAAGCAGGGATGCGCGGCACGCGGGGGACTTGTTCAGCATTGCCTTAGGCCAGATCTGCGCAGCAGGGCAGGTGCAGGCCGTCGGAAGTGGTGAGGGCCTGTGCGGCGCGCACCGCACGGGCGGTGGCGATGGCCGTGACCTCTGCGGCCAGGGTGGCCAGCACCAGCATGCCAGGATTTTTGCCTGCCAGCCCGGTGCCCAGGGTGAACAGCGTGTCGCCGTCCGACAGGGTATGCACCGGGTTGATGCTGCGCGCCAGCCCGTCGTGGGCGGCCACTGCCAGGCGGTGGGCCTGCACCTTGCTGATGGCGGCGTCGGTGGCCACCACGCCGATGGTGGTGTTGGTGCCGGCCAGCAAGGGCTGGGGCCGCTCGCCGCGCAGCAGGGCGCGGCGGGTGTCAAGCAGGCGCAGGCCGTCTTCGGTGCGCGCGCCGGCAATCACCTGGGCGGTGTCGGGGTCGAGCACATCGCCCACGGCGTTGCAGGCGATGAGCGCCCCCACGGTGACGCCGCCCACGGTGATCGAAGCGGTGCCCACGCCGCCCTTCATGGCCCGCTGCATGCCAAAAACCTTGCCGACGGCGGCACCGGTGCCGGCGCCCACGTTGCCTTCGGCGGGGTCATCGCGCGACGCGGCGGCGCAGGCGGCGTAGCCCGCGGCGGCGTCAGGGCGGATGTGCATGTCGCCCACCAGCAGGTCGAACAGCACGGCGGCGGGCACGATGGGCAGGCGGCCCACGGCCACGTCGAACCCCACGCCATGTTCCTCCAGCCAGCGCACCGCGCCGGTGGCGGCTTCCAGCCCCCAGGCGCTGCCGCCGGCGAGCACGATGGCGTGCACTTGTTCGACCAGATTGCAGGGGGCCAGCAGGTCGGTCTCACGCGTGCCCGGTGCCGCGCCGCGCACATCGACACCGCCTACCGCACCCTCGCGCGCCATGACCACGGTGCAGCCGGTGGGGCGGCGCGTATCGGTGAAGTGGCCCACCTCGATGCCGGCCACGCGGGTGATGCTGCCAGCATCGCTGGCGGGAATGGGTGCGATCATGGCCGGGATTATGGTGCCCTGCGGCGCCACGGCATGCGCCGCGGTGAACCCGTCGGCGTGCCCATCGCCCCGCGCAGGCCGTTCTTAACGCGCGGCTTCGATGCGGGTGATGAAGTACCCGGTGGTTCGCCGCTCCACCCGGAAGCGCACCTTGTCGCCGGGCTGGAAGGGGGCCAGCATGCTGGCGTCGTTCACGCGGAACACCATGGTCATGGGCGGCATGCCCAGGTTCCTGACCTCGCCGTGGCGCAGGGTGACCTTGAGCGTGCGCGGGTCCCAGCGGGTGATTTCGCCTTCGCTCAGTTCACTCTGGTCTGCCGGTGTGCTGCCGGGGTTGCCTTGCGCGCCCTGTGCGGCAGAGGCTGCGCCCGGGTGGTGGCTGTCGTGCGCGTCCGCCGGGGCCAGCGCCCAAGCGGGGCTGAGTGCACCAGCCAGCAGCAGGGCGGCGGTGCCATAGGCGAGTGGTTTCATGACGAGGCCTTCTGGTTATAGCTTTTGAACACACGGGTGCTGCCATTGCGCGCCACCAGCAGCACATCGTAGGGGTCGCGGCGGTTGCCGTACACCGCGCCGTCCATGCCGGGCGAGCCCACGGGCATGCCCGGTACCGTAAGGCCCAGGGCCTGGGGTTTTTGCTGCAGCAGGGCACGCACATCGCTGGCGGGCACATGGCCTTCGATCAGGTAGCCGCCCACCAGCGCGGTGTGGCACGAGCCCAGCTTTTGCGGCAGGCCCAGGCGCGCGCGCACGGCGTTGTTGCCGGTGTCGTGCACGGTGAAGCTGAAGCCGTTGGCCTCCATGTGCGAAATCCAGTCGTGGCAGCAGCCGCAGTTCGGGTCTTTCCAGACCTCGATGGGCGTGCCCGTGGCGGCGCGCACCAGGCGTGGCGCGACAAGGGCCGCGCCCACCAGGGGCAGGGCGGAGAGCAGGTGGCGGCGGCGCAGGCCGCTGTGCGGCGTGGCGGGGGCAGAGAAAGCAGCGGTGTTGTGCATGGTGGATACCTTGACGACGAATGAATGGAGGGTGGAAGAAGTCAGCGGTTGCGGGGCAGCACGGTGATGGTTCCGGTCATGCCGGCCTGGTAGTGGCCGGGGATCAGGCAGGCAAAGTCAAAGCTGCCGGGGCGGTTGAAATGCCACACGATGTCGCCACGCCGGCCTGCGCGCACATGGGCCATGTGGGGCTCGTCGTGTTCCATGCCGGGAAACTTCTGCATCATCTGCGCATGCTGGGCCAGCTCGGCCTGGGTGCCCAGCACGATCTCGTGCAGCACCTTGCCGCGGTTCTCGGCGCGCAGGCGCACGGTGTCGCCCTCGCGCACTTCGATGTGGCTGGGGGTGAAGCGCATGTCGTCGTTCATGCGCAGCGTGATGGTGCGGCGCACGGCCTGGGCATCGCCCGCAATGCCCCAGTCTTTCTGTTCCTTGGCCACGGGGGCGCTGGCGTTGTGGTGGGGCATGTTTTCATGGCCAAAAGAGCTTGTGGTGCTTACCAGTAATGCGCAAGTAGCTATGAATTGAATGATTTTCATGGTTCTTTTCTGGTTTCAGCATGGGTGCCCGTGGGCGGCAGAATGTTTCCCCCGTTATGCCCGCATGGCCGCGCGCGCAGGCGCGACCGGGCAGGCCATGGCAGACGCACTTCGGGCGTCAGAGATCAGGCGATGGGTGGTTTGATGGTGCGCGCTGCCTGCACGCTGGCGAACGGCACGGTGTTCGCAGGCCGCACTGTGCTGCGCAGATGCAGGGGCTGCAGTGGCAACGCAGGCGGCGCCAGCACCGCCGAATGGCAGACGTCGCAGTCAGCGCAGCTGGGGCTGTGCTGGTGCGGGCTGCAGTCGGTGGCGGGGGTGCCGTGGCAGCTGGCCGGGGCGGCGGCCTGGTGGGCATCGCCATGGTCGGCATGCACTGCGTGCCCCGCGTGGTTCCCGGCGGAACCCGCTGGCGTCTGCATTTCTGCGCCCTGCACCGGCAGGGTGGGCATGACCCCGGCGGCCAGGGCGGTGCCCACGAGGCCCCGAAGGACCAGCATGACCACCAAAGCCAGGGACAGGATGCGACGCATGCCTGAATGATAGGCGCCAGCGCCAAAAGGTTCCATGCCGCCCGCCGCTACACCGCCATGTAGCGCCCGGGCCGGTGGTTCATGGCCAGCACCAGGTTCAGGGCCACGGCGCCGGCAATCGACCAGGCCACGCGCACCGGCTCCACCGTCCACAGCGCCAGCAGCACGATGCAGCAGTCCACCGCCATCTGCACCTTGCCCGCGCGCCAGCCGTAGCTGTCTTGCAGGTACAGGGCCGCTATGCCCACGCCGCCCAGGCTGCAGCGGTGGCGGAACAGCACCAGAAAGCCCGTGCCCGTGATCAGGCCACCCGCGATGGCGGCATACAGCGGCTGCAAGTGGGAAAATTGCAAGAACTGCGCCTGCCATTCGGTCAGCACCGACAGCAGCAGCACCGCGGCAAAGGTCTTGAGCGTGAACTCGCGCCCCAGCTTGCGCAGCGCCAGCCAGTAAAACGGCAGGTTGAGCACAAAGAAGATCTTGCCAAAGCCGATGCCCGTGGCGTAGTGCAGCAAGAAGGCCAGCCCCGCCGTGCCCCCCGTCAGCAGCCCGGCGCTGGTGAAAAAGGCCACACCCACCGAGATCAGCAGCACGCCGGTGAAGATCGCCACCGCATCTTCGGTGGCGCTGTGCGGCACGGTGGCTGGCGGTGTGGCGGGGGCGGTGGTCGAGCGGGTCATGGGGCGGCGTGGGCGTGGCGGGAGTGGATTGGACCATGCAGGGGCCATGCCCGGCTTGCTTTGCGTCAAGTTCGGGGGTAAGGGCCTGTTTTGCCGGGCGGTCTGGCCCTTTGCGTCTCCGGGAATGGAGGTCCCTGCCCAAAACTCCGTGGTGCTACTTAATTAATAGCTTCTTGCGCATACGCATCAAGCGCTTGCGTGGTATTTTGTTTCAAATTCCATGGTGGCTGGCCGCTATGATTCGCCCATGCTTTTCCACTTGCCCGGATATTCGCTGCCCGAGCGCCTGTGGCGCACCGCGCGGCGCTGGGCGCTGGCCTGGGGGCGTATCGTGTACCTGGGCGCGGTGGTGCTGGTGCTGGTGCTGTCGCCGTCCAGCTACAGCCCGTCGGCCCGCCGCACGCTGGCGCGCCAGATCTACCTCGACACGGCGCCCATCCTGTTGGGGTTCACGGTGCTGGCGGCGTTGCTGGCCCTGGTCATCACGCGCATCGTGGTGGTGACGGCGCTGAGCTATGGCCTGTCGCGCTACGCGCTCGAAATGGTGATTCGTGTGCTGGTGCTCGAACTCATCCCGCTCACGGCCACGCTGTTCGTGGCCATGCGCTGCACCATCCCCCACGGCACGCAACTGGCGCTGCTGCGCCAGTCGGGCCATTTCGAGGCCCTGCGTGCCCACGGGGGCGACCCGGTACGCATGGAGCTGCTGCCGCGTGTGGTGGCCGGTGTGTTTGCCAGCATCACGCTGGCCGCGCTGTCGTGCGTGGTGGCGCTGGTCATGGCCTACATCAGCGTGTATGGCTTCAACCTGGCCGGCCTGCCCGGCTACACGCGCATGTTCGGCCATGTGTTCTCGCCGGCGGTGACGCTGGTGTTTGTCCTGAAAACGCTGTTTTCCAGCCTGGCCGTGGCCCTGATCCCCACGGCGGCCGGCATGTACGACGCGGGCGAGGGCGCTGCGCCCGACTCCGAGCTGGGTGGCCTCGCGCGCATGTTTGCGGTGCTGCTGCTGATCGAGGTCGGCTCGCTCGTCGGCAACTACTATTGAGATGGATGGCTTTACCGAACCCCTGCAACGCGCCATGACAGAACCTACCCCTTCCTCACCGCAGCCACCGCCGCCGCTGGTGGAAACGCTGCGCCCGGTGGCCCATCTGCAGCTCAAGGCCACGGCGCTGCTGCTGTTCACGCTGGCGCTCATCGTGGGTTCGGGCCTGTACCTGCTGTATGCGCGCGGCGCCTTCGAGCCCACGCAAACGCTGGTGCTCACGGCCGACGACTCCGAAGGCGTGGTGGTGGGCATGGACATGACGTTCTCGGGCTTTCCGATCGGCCGCGTGCGGCGCATCGAACTGTCCGACGACGGCAATGCCCGCATCGTCGTGGACGTGCCGCGCAAGGACGCGCACTGGCTGCGCCAGTCGAGCGTGTTCACCCTGGTGCGCGGCGTGGTGGGGGGCACCAATATCCGCGCCTACAGCGGCATGCTGTCCGACCCGCTGTTGCCCGACGGCGCCGTGCGGTCCGTGCTGCGCGGCGACGCCACGGCCGAAATCCCCCAGCTCATGGCATCGGCGCGCGAGCTGCTGGGCAACCTCAACGCCCTCACGGCCCAGGACGCCGCCCTGGGCAGCAGCCTCGGGCAGGTGCAGGAACTGGCCGCGCGGCTGAACGGGCCGGGCGGCGCTTTGGGCGTGCTCATGGGCAACGAGGCCGATGCCGGCAAAGTGGTGGCCACGCTGGAGCGCACCAACGCCTTGCTGGCCCGCCTGGACGGCATGGTGGCGCGCGCCGACCGACAGGTCTTTGGCCAGGGCGGCAAGGATGCCCTGGTGCCCGAGGTCCGCGCCACCGTGGTGCAGCTCAACGGCCTGCTGGCCGAAACCCGGGCCAGCCTACGCAAGGTGGATGCGGTGCTGGTCGAGGCGCAGGCCATTGGCGCCAACGCCCGCGAGGCCACCACCGACCTGGGCGCCCTGCGCGCCGAGGTGGAAAGCAATCTGCGCAAGGTGGAAAGCCTGGTCAACGAAATCAACCGCAAATGGCCCTTTGCGCGCAACACGGAGCTGCAACTGCCATGACCATCGCCCCTGCACCGATGAAGGCACTGACCCGCTGGGGCGTGCTGTGCGCGGTTGGGCTGCTGGCGGCCTGTGCCAGCGGCCCGCCCACCCCCGAATGGCAGATGGACGCCCATGGCGCATCGCAAAAGGCCCAGAGCGCCTACCTTGCCGGCGACAACCGGGTGGAACAACTCGAATGGACCCGGGCCCGCGAAGCCCTGGCCCGTACCGGCCGCCTGGATCTGCTGGCCCGGCTGGAGCTGCTGCGCTGCGCCGGGCGCGTGGCCAGCCTGGTGTTCGAGCCCTGCGCCGCGTTTGAAGCACTGCGGCGCGATGCCCCCGCCAGCGAAAAGGCCTACGCAGATTACCTGGCCGGCCAGCTCGCCGCACAGAACGCAGCGCAACTGCCCCCCGCCCAGCGCAGCATGGCCCAGGCGGGGCCGGCACAAGCCGGGGCCGGGCTCTCCGGCATCCACGATCCCTTGTCGCGCCTGGTGGCCGCGGGCGTGCTGCTGAAAACCGGCCGCGCCACACCGGCCACCCTGTCGGTGGCGGTGGAAACCGCATCGGCACAGGGCTGGCGCCGACCCTTGCTGGCCTGGCTGATGGTGCAGGCCGAGCGCGCCCAGGCCGCAGGCGATACCGGGGCCGCTGCCGCCCTGCAGCGGCGCATCGCCATCGTGGAGCGCGGCGGCAAGCCTGATTGAGGGGAGAGCCGAGGAGGCAGGGCGGGCGCACAGTCGCCACCGGCGTGCGCATGGGCATCCTCAAGAAGGCATCTCCATCCGATACCGTGGTATACATGGGGTTACTGATTTTTCAATCTCGGGGCCGAGAAAGCCGGGGTTTCATGCGCCTCGCAGTGCGATCGCAGCCACGAAAAATCAGTCATATCGCCTAACCGCTTGATTCTGTTCAGCTTTTCACAGAACAGTCGTATTGATATCGTTACACTCCGTATCAATGTGACCGGTGTTCGGACAAATTCGGAAGCGGCGCGTTTTGGTTTTATCTCCTTTGTCCCACCGCATGAAACACGTTCACATCGTCCTGCCCCTCGCCAGTCTGCTGCTGTGGCTTGCCTCGGCCGCTCAGGCCCAGGGGCTGGGTGTGGCCAGTATTGGCGCCACGGGGGGGCTGCATATCCCCTCGGCCTATGTGCTCGGCACTGGCGAGATGGCGGCCAGCCTGGGTAGCGAACAAGACCCCAAGCTCGGCACTTTCAGCCGCCGGCGCAACTACACGCTGGGCTTTGGCCTGGGGGGCGGCGTCGAACTGTTCGGCCGACTGGCCGAATACCAGAACCCGCGCCCCACGGCGCCCGGCCTGCCAGACATTAACGGACCACGCGACCTGTCCGCCAACGTCAAATGGCAGTTGCCCACCGAAGGGCTTGGCCTGCCCCTGCCCAGGCTGGCCGTCGGTCTGACCGACGTTCAAGGAGGTGCATCCTTTTTCCGGTCCGCCTATGCAGTGGCCAGCGACGACTGGGGCCCCCTGCGCTGGTCGCTGGGCTATGCACACAGCAAAGCCCGTGGCCAGGCCCGCGTGCTCGACGGCCTGTTTGGCGGCGCTGAAATGCGCCTGTGGGACACGCGCGCCACCGCACTGCTGGAGACCGATGGCACGCGCCGCCACGCCGGCCTGCGCTACTACAGTGAGCCTCTGCCCTGGCTGGGCGACGCGCAGCTGATCGGTTCCGTGCAGCGCTCTTTCGGCGCCACCGGCACGCTGGGCCGCCCGGCCGACGCCAACAGCTTCAACCTCACCCTGGTGCTGCCGCTGGAAACCGACGACGCCACGCGCGATCGCCGCGCGCTCGCGGCGGCCAAGGCACAGGCAGCCTTGCCCCCTCTGGCGCCTGTCGCGGGGGCGGTGGCTGCCGCGCCTTTGACCGACCCGCTGCCCGCGCTCCAGGCCTCGCTGCGATCGGCCGGTCTGGATCGCGTGCGCGTGGGCACCCTGGGCGACAACCTGGTGGTCGAATATGAGAACCACCGCTACCTGCAAAACGAGGTCGATGCCCTGGGGGTCGTGCTCGGTCTCGCCGCCGAGCAAGCCCCGTCCGGGGTGCACCGTGTCCACGCGATCACGCTCAAGGCCGGCCAGGTCGTGTTCGAAACCTCGGTCAACCTGGCTGCCTTCCGGATCTACCTGCGCGAGGGCGATGCCGCCGCCGTTCAGGCCAGCATGGGCTTTGGCCGCCTGCCGGGTTACGAATCCGAGTCTGTGCAGTGGCTGCAGGCAAAGGCGTCTTCCGCCACCCGCGTGCGCGTGGCCTTCTCGCCGCTCCTGAACCACGCCACCGCCACCGAATTCGGCCTGTTCGACTACTCGCTGGCCGTGCAGGCCCGCACCAGCGCCAACCTGTGGCGCGGTGGCGTGCTGTATGCCGACCTCGTGCAGCGCGTCGCCAACAGCGACAACATGGAGCCAGGCCGCATCTATGCCGGTTCGCGCCACCGCAACGGCCTGCAGACCCTGGCGCTGCAGCAGTCATTCTGGCTGGGTGAGCGCGTCTTTGCCAGCGTGGGCGCCGGCCGCTACCAGCATGACCGGATCGGCGCCGAGGGCGAGGCCATCTTCTTCGTCCCCGGTCGGGACGACACGGCCCACCTGCGCGCGAGCGTCAACCGGCGCACGGCAGACGCCGCCCTCCACACCACCCTGCCGCGCACCGTCGATGCCGTCTCGGCCCTCTACCGCTGGCGCCTGTCCTCCACCACCTGGGCCGAGGGGGGCGTGCACCGCTACACCGATGGTTCGAGCGGGCCTGCGCTCGGCTTCACACGCTGGTTTGGTGATGTCGCCCTGCAGCTCTATGCCCGCCGTGGCGGGAGCAACACCTTTGTCGGTCTGGAGCTGAGCCTGCCCATCACCCCGCGCCAGGGCATGGGTGCCGCGCCCGTTCAGTTCACCGGCAGCCCGCGTTTTGTCCCCGGCATTCGTACGCTGATGACCAGTGACAGAAACAGTGGCAATTTCGTCAAGCCCGACGCCGTGCGCCCCGTCGACCTGGCCTACGAGCCCGAGGTCGAAATGCTCAACTCGGGCCGCGTGACACCTGATTACATGCGCTCGCAACTGCCCCGGTTGCGCGAATCGTTTTATCTGCATGCGCTGCCGCTGATGCCGTAGCGAGTGCTGGATTGGCAACCTCCCTCAGGGCCAACGGATCGACGCAGAGGAGCCTGAGGCGCGTTGCTGATCAATAAAGAGTTTGACGCTGGCCCGAAGAGAAGGCGGAGGCGTCTTTCACCAAGTTCCTCGATGGGACGTTTTTCAATTCAACTAAAGGGGTAAGAATGATGAAACTGAAGAAAATGGCCATGGCCGGCCTGGTTGTCTCTGGCGGCATTCTGCTTTCCGCTTGCGGTGGCGGCGGCAGCTCGTCACCTGCGATGGTGGCACAGACGAACACCACCGCAACGATCGACAAGACCTCCGGGGCCGCGATCGTTCCTGCCGTGATCGACAAGCCCATTACCTTCTCCTCCGGCGTGCCCCTGCTGGGCACCAGCAGCAGCACCACCGTGACGATCGGCGGCACTGGTGCCGCGCCCACCTTCAACATCGGGTCGGCGGGTGCCACCGCGACCGGTGACATGACCTTTGGCTCCTGCATCTTCACCGTGAAGACCTCGACCTTCCTGGCAGGCCATGCACTGTCGGTCGGCAAAGTCATCACCATCAACCCCTGCTCCCTGACCGTGGGCACCAGCGGCACACCGGTTGGAACCTCGGCCAACCTGCCCGTGACCCTGGTGCTGGGAACCACCAGCTCGGCTGCGTTGACACTGCCCGCCCTCATCGGCTCCGACGGTTCCGTGGCGGTGAACGGTGCCACGGTGGGCACAACCCCGGTGGTTTCCGCCACCGGTGCGGGCGGTTAATTCGCCACCTGTCAGTCGCCTCCTGAAGCGGCTGGCGCCTTGCCCCGGGGCGGGTCTGCCGCCCGTACCGGGTTTTTCGGCCGTGGCATGCGCCTTTGCGGAATGGTCCCTTGCCGTTCAGGCTGCGCTTGCCGAAGAACCCTTCGACCAGCGCAGGGCGCACGCTTCCAGCCGCATGGGGCCGAATCCATAGGCGGGCCGTCGGCGCAAATGCCGCGTCTCAGTCGAACAGCCCGGTCGGCAGCAACTGGTCCAGTTGGTCGGGCAAACGCGTCATGGAATCGGCGGACTGCACCGCAACATCGGGCAGCAAGCCCAGCACCGCGGCCAAAACCGACAGAACCACCGTGGCGGCGAATGCCGCGATGGCACGGGTACCGGATGGAGTGGGGTGGTGGTTCATGGCGGTAATCCTCCGCAAGGGAAAACGATCGGAAGGTCTCAACAACCTCCAGCGAGCCTCGATGGCTTGCTGGTGAGATTTCAGCAAACCGTACCGGTTCCGTCTGTAAGACAACAGCGAAACCTGCAACGCTTGATGTGAGGTTGTTTTGTTACATGTTTGGCGCATCCCGCAGAGGTCTGAATCGCAGGCCTTGCCCTGCAAGATGGGCATTGGCAGCGCGTGCAGTCCGTGCGAAGGGCACTACGGGCACCGATGCAGCAAGGCACGCCCCCGCATGGAAAGCATGGATGGGGGCCGTGGAGGTTGTAACCAATAGAACGAGTTGACACATTTCGAGCGCATAATGGCTGGATATCCATGCAGCGTGGTGTGAGCGCGTGTGTTGACAGAAGCATCGCGCTTCACGTTTTCCCTCTCCACTGCCGCGCTGACCCATCTGGCGTACCCGTTCAGCGGGCACCAATCCCCCCATTGCTGGTTTATTGAATGCTCTTTGCGTGCAGCCGTTGCCAATGCGGCGCAGCATCTTTAACGCTTATGTTCCTGAACTCGCTCTTCCTTGCCAGGCACACATTGCAGCGCGGCGCTCTGGCCGTTGTTGCGGCCGCCACGTTGGGCGGCTGTGCCTATGCGCCCGGTCTCTCCATGGGCCAGGGCCTGCAGGGTGCCAAGCCGTCGGCCAATCCCTATTCCATCAGCACCCTGCGTGCGGCACCGTCCTCTGATGCATCTGGCCCGGTTGGCCAGGCGCCGCCTGCCGGCGCACTTGTCAGCATCACCCCCGAACTCATCCGCCAGCAGCGCGCCGGGCAAAAAACCGAGGTGGACGACGATGTGAGGCGCCTTTTTGGCGAAGCCAGGCCCTATACCATCGGCCCCGCCGATGTGGTCAATATCGTGGTCTGGAATCACCCCGAACTGGTGCTGGCCCCCGCAGGCGCAACGCTGACCACGGACGCCGCAGGCCTGGCCGTTGTGGGCAACGGCTACAACGTCAGCCCCGATGGGCTCATCCAGTTTCCGCTGCTCGGCACCGTCAAGATCGCCGGCCTTACCGAAAACCAGGCCCGCACTCTGCTCACCCAGCGCCTGGCCAAGTTCCTGCAAGACCCGCAGGTCACGCTGCGCGTTCAGGCCTACCGGGCCGGGCGGGTCTATGTGGATGGTGAAGTGCGCATTCCAGGCCTGCTGGCCATCAACGACATTCCCATGACCTTGCCCGAGGCTATCAGCCGCGCTGGCGGGCTCACCCCTGTGGCCGACCGGGCCACCATCGCCATTACCCGCAACGGCGCCACCACCGAAGTCAACATGCCGCAACTCACGGCCATGGGTGTGAATCCGTCGCGTATTTTGTTGTCCGCTGGCGACCTGGTGCGCGTGGGCAATCGCGACGACGCCAAGGTGTACGTCATGGGCGAAGTCACCCGGCCCGCCGCCTTGCCCTTGCGCAATGGCCGCCTCACGCTCAACGAGGCGCTGGGCGAGTCCGGCGGCGTCAACGCCACCTCGGGCGATCCGCGCCAGATTTTTGTCGTGCGCAGCCGCAGCGGCATTCAGGGCGCGGCGGCAGCCGGTGCCGGTGCCGCATCTGCTGGGCCCGAGATTTACCACCTCGATGCCCAATCTCCCCTGGCCTACGCTTTGGCCGAGGGCTTTGCGCTCCAGGCCCGCGACGTGGTGTATGTCGATCCCGTGCCGCTGGTGCGCTGGAACCGCGTGATCAGCCTCGTGCTGCCCAGCGCCCAGGCCGTCAACGTCACGCGTGACGCCGCCAAGTGAGCCAGGGCCGGGAATGAACAACATCCTCACGGTGTGCGTGGGCAACATCTGCCGCAGCCCGGTGGCCGAAGCCCTGCTCAAAGACCAGCTGCCCGGCCGCAAGGTCTGGTCCGCCGGCTTGCAAGCGGTGGTGGGCCACCCCGCAGAGTCCATGGCCTGCGAGATTGCCGCGCAGCAGGGCCTCGATCTGTCGGCCCACCGTGCCCAGCAGCTGGCCGGCTGGATGTGCGCCCATGCCGACCTGGTGCTGGTCATGGAGGCGGCTCACCAGCAAGAGCTCGAAAAACTCTACCCCACGGCACGCGGAAAAATCCGCCGCCTTGGCGAGTTTGGCCCCCAGGGCGCCTTTGACATTGCCGACCCTTACCGCGAGCCACGTGCCGCCTTTGAAGCTGCCCACGCCGCCATCGCCCTGGGTGTGGGCGAATGGGTGCGCCGCATCCAACTCGTTTCGTGATTGCCTGACCGTATGAACTCCCCCCAATTACCCGTGTCCACCATGCCCCCGGCCGAGCTGCAGGACGACGACGAAATCGACCTGCTGGGCCTGCTCGACGTGCTGCTGGAGGCGCGTTGGCTTGTTGCCGGCGTGGCCGCACTGGTGCTGCTGCTCGGTGGCGCCTATGCGTTTCTCACCAGCCCCACCTACGAGGCCAACTCGCTGATCCAGGTGGAAGACAGCAAGCCCGGCGCCGCTGGCGCCCTGGGCGAGGCGGCAAGCCTGTTCGACATCAAGTCGCCAGCCACCGCCGAGATTGAAATCCTGCGCTCGCGCCTGGTGGTCGGCAAGTCGGTCGATGACCTGCAGCTCTATGTGACGGCAAGCCCCCGATACCTGCCACTGGTGGGCGGCTGGCTGGCGCGCCGCGCCACCACGCTGTCCAACCCCGGTTTTTGGGGCATGGGGGGCTATGTCTCGGGCACCGAATCCATCCGCCTGGGGCTGCTGGAAGTGCCCGCCGAACTGCAAGGTGAGCCGCTGCTGCTGGTGGCCACCGACGGCGGCTTTGAGCTGCGCGACCCCGACGACCAGGTCCTGGTCAAAGGCCAGACCGGTGTGGCCGCGGAGTTTGGCAGCGACGACGCCAAGGGGCGAATCCTGGTGAGGGAGCTCCAGGCCAAACCGGGCGCGCATTTCACGGTGCGGCGCGATTCACGCCTGGGCGTGATCGAGCAGTTGCAAAAAGACCTGGCCATTGCCGAGCAGGGCAAGCAATCCGGCGTGATTGCCGTAACGCTGCAGGGCAACGACCCCGAAAAAATCGCCCGCACCCTCAACGCCGTGGGCACCAACTATGTGCGCCAGAACACCGAGCGCAAGTCGGCCGAGGCCGAGAAGTCGCTCGACTTTCTGGGCGGCTTCCTGCCCCAGCTGAAAAAGCAGCTCGAAGAATCGGAGGAGAAGTACAACAACTTCCGCAACCGCAACGGCACCTTTGACCTGGGCGTTGAAGGCAAGAACTACCTCGACATGGCCGTCAAGTTGCAGGCCAGCCTGCTGGAGCTGCAGCAAAAGCGCCGCGAACTCAGCGCGCAATTCACCCCGGCCCACCACGTCATCCAGACACTGGATGCCCAGATTGCCGCCGTCAGCAAAGAAATCGCCGTACTCACCAGCAAAGTCAAAACCCTGCCCAGCACCGAGCAAGACCTGCTGCGCCTGACGCGCGACGTCAAGGTCAATGGCGAGCTGTACCTCAACCTGCTCAACAGCGCCCAGCAGCTGCGCCTGGTCAAGGAAGGCAAGATAGGCAACGTGTGCGTGGTCGATGCCCCCGTGGTGCCTGAAAAGCCCATCAAGCCCAAGCGCGCGCAGATACTGGCCATCAGCCTGGTGCTGGGCCTGCTGCTGGGCATGGGCCTGGCTTTCCTGCGCAACAGCCTGCGCCCCGGCATCCGGGATGCCGCCGACATCGAGTCGGCCACCGGCCTGCACGTTTTTGCCACGGTGCCGCAATCGCTGGAGCAGGTCCAACTGGCCAAGCTCATCAAGAGCCATGCACCAGGCAACCACCTGCTCGCCGTGGTGCATCCCGAAGACCCTGCCATTGAAAGCCTGCGCAGCCTGCGCACCGCGCTGCAATTTGCCATGCTCGATGCGCGCAACAACGTGGTGTTGTTCAGCGGCCCGACTCCGGGTATTGGCAAGTCTTTTGCCAGCTCCAACTTCGCGGCCGTGCTGGCCGCGGGTGGCAAGCGCGTGCTGCTGATTGACGCCGACATGCGCAAAGGCCACATCCACCAGTTCTTTGGACTGCAGCGCGGCCACGGCTTGAGCGAGCTGATTGCCGGCACCCGCACCCTGGGTGATGTGGTGCACCGCAATGTGGCACCCCACCTCGACTTCGTCACCACCGGCATGCTGCCGCCCAACGCCGGCGAGCTGCTGCTGTCGCACTCCATGGTGCAGCTGTTGCAAACCGCGTCCGCCCAATACGACCTGGTCCTGATCGACACCCCGCCCGTGCTGGCGGTGTCGGACACCCAGGTGCTGGCACCCCACGCCGGCACGGTGTTCCTGCTGGCGCGGGCCGAGGTGACGGCGCTGGGCGAGCTGCTGGAGAGCACCAGGCGCCTGGGCCAGGCCGGCGTGCCGGTCAAGGGCGTGGTGTTCAATGGCCTGGACACCAGCCGCCAGCGCTATGGCGGCTATGGCTACAAATACAGCCGCTACCGGTACACCAATTACCAGTACGGCAACACCAGTGGGCGGGAATGAAACATGCAGGCCACCCCTCCAGCAGCCGTGCCGCAACATGTCGCAATCATCATGGATGGCAACCGCCGCTGGGCTGCCAAGCGCAGCCTGCCGCGCGCTCTGGGCCATGCCAACGGCGCGCGGCGCGTGCGCCAGATCGTCGAGGCCTGCTCTGCGCGTGGCGTGAGCCACCTCACGCTGTTTGCCTTCAGCACCGAAAACTGGCAGCGCCCGGCCGAGGAAGTCACCAGCCTCATGGGCTTGCTGGTGCACTACCTGCAAAAAGAAATCAGCGACATGCACCGCACCGGCGTGCGCCTGAAGATCGTGGGCGACCTGAGCCGGTTTGATCAGCGCCTGCAAAACCTGATGGCCAGCGGACAGGCCCTGACCGCCCACAACACCAAGATCACCCTGACCATTGCCGCCAACTACGGCGGGCGCTGGGACATGGTGCAGGCCGTGCGGGCCTGGCAGGCTGACAACCCCGCCTTGAGCATGACCGACATGGACGAAGCCGCGCTGCGCCCATACATGAGCATGGCTTACGCGCCCGACCCCGACCTCTTGATTCGCACGGGTGGCGAGTCGCGCATCAGCAACTTCCTGCTGTGGCAAATGGCCTACACCGAACTGTTTTTTACCGACACGCTGTGGCCCGACTTCTCGGCGCCCCTGCTTGACGAAGCGCTGCAGTGGTACAGCGCACGCGATCGTCGCTTTGGCGTTTCCAGCGCGCTGGCGGCCAGTTAACTTTCTTCAGAACAGGCTCGACCATGCTTGATATTTTGGGCTTCATTCCACTGCCTGCCCTGGTTGCAGGATGCGTAGCGTTGCTGGTAGCACTGTTGCTGGTGGTCACGCAGGGCTGGCATGGCCGTCACACCATGGATTCGGACGAGGGGATTCAAAAGTTCCATACCGAACCTACGCCCCGCGTGGGCGGCATTGCCATTGCAGCAGGCGTTCTTGCTGGCTACCTGTTGGCAAATTCCGAAAGGCAATCCCTGCTGGGGCCGCTGATACTGGCGGGCATTCCTGCCTTTGCCTTTGGCCTGCTGGAAGACATCACCAAAAACGTCAGCGTGCGCACCCGGTTGCTGGCCACCATGGGGAGCGGTTTTCTGGGTTGGGCCATTACCGACTACTCGATTACCGACGCCAACGTATGGGGCCTGGACTGGTTGCTGAGTTTTTCGCTGGTCTCTATTGTCTTTACCGCGTTTGCCGTAGGCGGCATTGCCAATGCCATCAACATCATCGACGGATTCAATGGCCTGTCTGCCGGAACCGTTCTCATTATTCTGGCTGCGTTTGGTGCCATGACCACTGCCTTGGGTGACCCCGATTTGGCCCAGGTGTGCCTGGTGCTGGCCGGTGCCGTGGCTGGTTTTTTGCTGGTCAACTGGCCGCTGGGCAAGATATTTTTGGGCGATGGTGGCGCTTATTTTCTCGGGTTTTCCCTGGCGTGGCTGGCCGTGCTGGTGCTGCACCGCCATGCGGAGGTGTCTGCCTGGGCACCCATGCTGGTGTGCGGCTTTCCGGTGCTGGAGGTGCTGTTCAGTATCGCGCGTCGCCACCGCCGCAACCTGAGCCCCGGCGACCCAGACCGCCTGCACCTGCACAGCCTCGTCAAACGCCGCCTGGTGCGCCGCCTGTTGCCCAAGGCCAGCAACCTGGCTCGCAACTCTGCCACTGGCGCCATCATGTGGAGCGCCGCGCTCATTCCGGCCCTCATCGCTGTGCAGTGGCCCGCCAAGACGTACATGCTGGTATTGGGCTTTGTGGTTTGTGCCTTGCTGTACTCCGCCGTTTATGCACGGCTCACGCAGTTCAGGTGGTGCTTCAGCGCAGCCACCAAACGCACCGTAATACCCGTAAAACAGTGGGCGCTTGAAAAAGAAAAATCATGAGCATTCAAGCCATTACCCCCGTTATTCTGTGCGGCGGCTCGGGCACCCGTTTATGGCCGCTGTCGCGCAAGAGCTTTCCCAAGCAGTTCGTGCCCTTGATCGACGGCAAAAGCCTGTTGCAGTTGACTTTGGAGCGTGTGGCACACATCAGCCCCGAAGCGCGCACCAACACTCTGTGCGTGGCGGCTGAAGATCATCGTTTTCTCGTGGCCGAGGCCATGCACGCGGCCAGCGTTGGCACGTCCGTTATTTTGGAGCCGTGCGCCAGAAACACCGCTGCCGCCATGGCGCTCGCTGCCCTGCAGGCCCAGCCACAAGACCTGTTGCTGTTTTGCCCCGCAGACCACCACATCCCGGATGCGGCTGCGTTCACGGCCATGGTGCAGCAAGGCTGCGCTGCGGCCACTGCGGGCGCCATCGTTACCTTTGGCGTGGTGCCCAGCTTTCCCAGCACGGCCTATGGCTACATCCAGCGCGGCGCTCTCAACGCGGAAGGCCATAGCAGCCAGGTGGCCCGTTTCATTGAAAAACCCACGGCCGACAAAGCCCAGCAGTTGCTGCTGCAGGGTGATGTGCTGTGGAACGCCGGCATCTTTCTGGTTCAGGCCCAGGTACTGATCAAGGCCTTGCATGCCCACGCGCCTGACATTTTGCAAAGCTGCCGGGAAGCCATGGTGGGCGCCAGCCAGGACCAATCTTTTATTCGCCCCGAGGCCGCAGCCTTTACCACCTGCCGCGCCGAGAGCATTGATTACGCCGTGCTCGAACAGCACGCCAATGTGGCGGTCGTGCCGTTTTCGGGCGCCTGGAGCGACGTCGGCAGCTGGAACGCGGTGGCTAATCTGACCCCGCCAGATAATGAAGGCAACCGCATCGACGGTCAGGGCTTGGCCCTGCAGGCGTCCAACACCTACATCCATGCACCGCACCGCCCCGTGGTGGCCCTGGGCACGCAAGACCTGCTGATCATTGACACGCCCGACGCGCTGCTGGTGGCCACCAGCAGCCATGCCGAACAGGTCAAGCAAGTGGTGGCGCGGCTCGAATCCCAGCAAACCCCGCAGGCCGCGCAGCATCGCAAAGTAGCCCGCCCATGGGGCTGGTATGACAGTGTGGACGCGGGCGAGCGCTACCAGGTCAAGCGCATCACCGTGCGCCCCGGCGCCAAGCTCAGTCTGCAGATGCATCACCACCGCGCTGAGCACTGGATCGTCGTCAAAGGCACGGCCCTCGTGACCCGGGGTGATGAAGAAATTTTGCTCACCGAAAACCAGAGCACCTACATCCCCCTGGGCGTCAAGCACCGCCTTGAAAACCCTGGAAAAACCGAACTTGAACTCATTGAAGTGCAATCGGGCGGCTATTTGGGCGAAGACGACATTGTGCGGTTTGAAGATACCTATGGCCGTGTGGTCGTTCAGATCATTGAAGCCTGAAACATGAACATGACCAATACCGCTCGACATCGCCAAAGCTAAACAACCATGATCATCACACCTAAAACCGCACTCATCACTGGCGTTACCGGCCAAGACGGCTCCTATCTCGCCGAGTTCTTACTCGAAAAAGGCTACACCGTCCACGGCATCAAGCGCCGCGCATCCAGCTTCAATACCGATCGGGTTGACCACATCTACCAGGACCCGCATGTTGAAAACGCCCGCTTCAAGCTGCACTACGGCGACCTGAGCGACACCAGCAACCTGGTGCGCATCATCCAGCAAACCCAGCCCGAC
The DNA here is from genome assembly GCF_900107605.1 of Acidovorax soli. Classification (GTDB taxonomy): domain Bacteria; phylum Pseudomonadota; class Gammaproteobacteria; order Burkholderiales; family Burkholderiaceae_C; genus Acidovorax; species Acidovorax soli. The sequence goes on from NZ_FNQJ01000001.1 coordinate 185,186, forward strand.
GAAATCTACAACCTGGGCGCGCAAAGCCATGTGGCCGTGAGCTTTGAAAGCCCCGAATACACGGCGGATGTAGACGGCATGGGCACCCTGCGCATCCTCGAAGCCATCCGCATCCTGGGGCTGGAGAAGAAAACCCGCTTCTACCAGGCCAGTACCTCCGAGCTGTATGGCCTGGTGCAGGAAACCCCGCAAAAGGAAACCACGCCCTTCTACCCGCGCAGCCCCTACGCCGTGGCCAAGCTCTACGCCTACTGGATCACCGTGAACTACCGCGAGGCCTACGGCATGTATGCCTGCAACGGCATCCTGTTCAACCACGAAAGCCCGCGCCGGGGCGAAACCTTTGTCACCCGCAAGATCACCCGCGGCCTGGCCAACATTAGCCAGGGCCTGGAAGACTGCCTGTACATGGGCAACATCGACGCCCTGCGCGACTGGGGCCACGCCAAAGACTATGTGCGCATGCAGTGGCTGATGCTGCAGCAAGACCAGCCCGAAGACTTTGTGATTGCCACCGGCGTGCAATACAGCGTGCGCCAGTTCATCGAATGGACCGCCGCCGAGCTGGGCATGCCACTGCGCTGGGAAGGGCAGGGCGTGAACGAAGTGGGCTACTGGAACGGCAAGCCCATCGTGAAGATCGACCCCCGCTACTTTCGCCCCGCCGAAGTCGAAACCCTGCTGGGCGACCCCACCAATGCCAAGCAAAAACTGGGCTGGGTACCCGAAATTACCGTGCAGCAAATGTGCCGCGAGATGGTGGCGCACGATTTGGCGCAAGCTAAACAGCATGCGTTCCTTAAGCAGAACGGCCACGAAGTACTCCTTAACAAGGCTGACTAACGTGACAAAACCCCGCATCCTGCTCACAGGCGGCCGCGGTATGGTGGGCCAGAATATTCTGGAGCATCGGCGCGCGGGCAACTGGGACTTCATCGCGCCCACCAGCACAGAGCTTGACCTGACGGATTTCAGCGCCACTCGCCGCTTCATGGCCGAGGTGCGCCCTGACGCAGTCATTCACTCGGCTGGCAGAGTGGGCGGCATCCAGGCCAACATCGCCCATCCCGTGGATTTTTTGGTGACCAACGTGGACCTGGGCCGGAATGTGATCCTGGCCGCGCGTGAAGCGGGTGTCGGCAAACTGCTCAATCTGGCGAGCTCGTGCATGTACCCGCGCAATGCTCCCAATCCGCTGGGCGAGGCGCTGGTGCTGCAGGGTGAGCTCGAACCCACCAATGAGGGTTATGCGCTGGCCAAGATTTTTGCCACGCGTCTTTGCGAATACATCAACCGCGAAACCCCTAGCGTGCATTACAAAACACTGATTCCATGCAATCTGTATGGACGGCACGACAAATTCTCTCCAGAGCATTCGCACTTGATCCCCGCCATCATCCACAAGGTGCACCAAGCCAAGACCCAGAATCTGTCAGAGGTTGAAATTTGGGGCGATGGAACGGCGCGCCGCGAATTCATGTATGCGGGCGACCTGGCCGACGCTGTACTGCGTGCCTTGGATGATTTCGACCATCTGCCAGAGTTGATCAACATTGGCTTGGGCCATGACTACAGCATCAACGAGTACTACGCCGCCGCTGCGCAAGTCATTGGCTGGCAAGGGCAGTTTGTACACGACACCACCAAGCCCGTCGGCATGAAACAAAAACTGGTTGACATCGGCAGGCAGCGCGCCTGGGGATGGATGCCCGCCACCGCCCTGCGCGAGGGCCTTGAAAAAGCATACCGATATTACCTTCAGGACAATAACGCATGAGCTACAAATACCCCCTCGCAACCGCCACCTGGGACCAAGCTGAATATGACGCGCTCCAGCGCGTCATCACTTCAGGTATGTTCACGATGGGTCCGAACGTGTTTGAATTTGAAAAGCAGTTTGCCAGTTACCTGGGCGCCAAACACTGCGTGATGGTGAACTCGGGTTCCTCGGCCAATTTGCTGATGGTGGCCGCACTGTTCTATTCCAAAAATCCTGATCTGGCGCTCAAACCCGGCGACGAAGTCATCGTGCCCGCCGTTTCCTGGAGCACTACCTACTACCCGCTCCATCAGTACGGGCTCAAAATCAAGTTCGTCGACATCGACCTGCAAACGCTCAACTTCGATCTGGACGCGCTCGAAAAAGCCGTGACCGACAAGACCCGCCTCATCATGGCGGTGAACCTGCTTGGCAACCCGAACGACTTTGACCGCATCAAGTCCATCATCGGCAGCCGCAAGATCACGCTGATCGAGGACAACTGCGAGTCGCTCGGTGCCCAGTTCAAAGGCAAGCAGGCCGGCACGTTTGGCGTGATGGGCAGCTACAGCTCGTTTTTCTCGCATCACATCTCGACGATGGAAGGCGGCCTCATTAGCACCGATGACGAGGAGCTCCATCACATCCTGCTGTCGCTGCGCGCGCACGGCTGGACCCGCAACCTACCCAAGTTCAACCGTGTCTGCGGCGAGAAAAGCGATGACCCTTTCAAGGAGTCCTTCCGTTTTGTGCTGCCCGGCTACAACGTCAGACCGCTCGAAATGTCAGGTGCTCTCGGCATCGAGCAGGTTAAGAAGCTGCCTTCGTTGGTGGTTGAACGCCGTAAAAACGCGGCCATGTTGCAATCAGTCATGCAGGATCATCCGACGGTTTTGATCCAGAAAGAGATCGGCGAAAGCAGCTGGTTTGGCTTCAGCCTGGTGATCCGACCCGGCGTGGACCTGACGCGCGAGGCCCTGGTTGGCAAGCTCAACACGCTCGGCTTTGAAGTGCGTCCGATTGTGGCTGGTAACTTTGCAAAAAACGAAGTCGTCAAGTATTTCAATTCAGAAGTCTCGGGCGAGCTTAGCAACGCCGAGCATATTGACAGTAACGGACTGTTTGTCGGCAACCACCACTATTCCATTGCGGACGCGGTCAAGCAGCTGAAAAGCATTTAAGGCAATGCTGATTAAGTCCGTCCACGCAGCGGAAGGCGCAAACATTTTTAACCGATGAAGCAACAGATCTTGGTCATAGCCGCCGATCAAGTCGCAGAATACCAGCAGCATCGCGAGCCCACGCGGCGAGATGAGTTTCTGGCGACGATGAATTCGATCATGCCTGGACTGAGCTGTGTTTTGTGGTGGAGCCCTACTGGCCCAAGAGGGGAAACGGTCGCTTACGCCTGGGTTTTGATCGTGAAATAAGGAACAAATCGCATGCACATCACCATTCAGGAGTTGGCCCAAGCCGTGATGAAAACGGTGGGCTTTGGCGGTGAGATTGTTTTCGGCAAATGCCAGCCCAATGGCACGCCATGCAAACTGCTGGAGTGAGCCGCCTGGCGGTATTGGGCTGGCGTGCCCGTACATCGCTGCAAGATGGGGTTCGAAAAACTACGACTCTGCGCCCTTTTGCTAGTAGCCTGCGCAGCCTGAACTCAATTAAAAAAATTGGCTGTCACGAATGACACTTACCTCTAGCATTTTCGCGTATTGGTCAACTCGAACGAGAAGATCCCGCGCTTCGTCTGTTGCGTCAGGGCGCCCTCCATGGTGGGTGCCGACGTTGATCCTTGCGTGTTTCGGGGGATTGCTGCAACTTTCGTTGTCCAAACTCAATCCCGATTGGCTGTCCTACCAACGCATCTACGAATCTGGTGGGGCTTGGCTGAGTGAACAAGGCCGAGATCCGGCTTTTTTGACGCTAAACGCCTTCCTGGCGAGTGTTCTCGGGGCTAACAGTTACGAAACCTACCGTGTTTTATTAGCTCTTTACTTCATGGTCTTCATGGCTTTGCTGTCTGCAGGACGGATCTTCAAGATAAACCCAGCAGGTGGTGGATACGTGTCGTTGCTGCTGTCGCTGGTGTATTTAGGCTTCACGCGGTTCACCATCCAGATTCGCGAAGGTATTGCTATCTCGATAGTCATTTTTGTGCTGGCTCTTTTCGCGAAACACTCGTGCAGCCAAAAACTGGGCATGCCTTGGGCCGTTCGCAAGGGAAATGTCCGGCGGGCGTTGCAGACTAGTTGGGCGTGGATCCTTTTAATTTTGGCCGGCATGACACATGCGTCGATGCTGTTTGTGTTGCTGATTGCGTTGGCTGCCTGCTGGGCTACGGCGCGAGGAAAGGTACGAAGCAGGCGTTTAGGACCGATCCATGTGCGGCCATGGCGCATGCGTTTGCTTTGGGTGTTAGCGTTTTTCCTCGCGGGTGCAGCAGTCATGCAGCTTTACCTTGGGGCTTCGCTGATGAGTGTCGCGGCGGAGTCCGTCGGAGACCGATTCGTTAATGTAAAAGCCTTGACTGCGGTGCAGCTGGGTTTTTGGTGCCTCTATGGTGGAGCATGCTGGCTTGTATATCGAGAAGTCCGCGTTGGCGTAGCGCAAAGGCAGGTCACCGGCATGTTTGCCACATTCTTGCGTGTTCTCAGCGGCCCGGCGGTGATGGCGACCTACGCCTCCATAGTGTTGGCCTTGCTGTTAGCAGTGACTCCGCTGTTCATTGTTAGCTACGTTCGCTTGCTGCACATGTTTCTTGCGCTCGCGCTGTTATGTTTGGCAGTCATCGGACGCCGTGGTTTGTCAATGCAGGTTATCGGAGTGTTTCTAATAGCGGATCAGGTTCGCTCAATTGTCGATTCGATATAGATTAACTATGGCGTGAATTTTTTGGCTCCACCATAAACCCATGAATCGAATTACCTATTTGTACACTGCGCGGAGCTGGGCGATTTTGCTTGTTGTACTCGGCTACGCCATTCAGTACACGGTGCCGAATTTCGACGAGCACCTTACCTTAATAAGCGCCTTGGCTTTGACCTGATTGATGTCTATTCATCCTTTATTTTGCAAGCTGTTCTATGAACGCTGACATCAAGGCGCCGATCTTTGGCCTCGATCACCCGACGCCCCGCATAGGCGCGCCGTGGCTTAGCGTGCTGATACCTGCTTATGAGTTCCCGCTGGGCGTGCTGCGCATTCTGGATCGGCTGCAGGCTGGTGGCTGCGAAGGCGTGGAATGCCTGATTGGGGACGACTCGCGCACGGACGCCGTAGAGCAGGCCGTGCGGTTACACGCTTTATTTGCCAGCGGGGCGGTGCATTACCGGCGCAATCGCCCGCCGTTAGGCGCGGTAGCTAACTGGAATGATCTGCTCGTTCGGGCGCAGGGGGACTATGTGCTCCTGATGCATCACGACGAATGCCCTGAGCATGACGATTTTTTTGAGAGCCTGTTGCGGGCTTTGCAGCGTCACGAACATCCCGACGTGCTGTTACTGGAATGCATGTTGCCCACACTGGCAGGGCGTCGGTTGCGGCATCATGTTCCGCCGCTGCTGCGTCGGGTTCTGATGGCCTGGAGTCCCGATCATCTGCTTCGCCACAATACCTTGGGTGCACCCAGTGTCGTGGTTGTGCGCCGATCGCATTGCCAGGCGTTCAATCCTTCGCTGAAATGGCTGGTGGACGTGGAGTGGATGGTCCGGCTGTTGCGCGCATCGGGGACCCGAGTCGCATTTGCTGTTGGCTTGGCAGTGGTGTCGTTGCCGAATGCAGAAACCTCCATAACCGCAAGCCTCGAGGGTCAGATTCCTGCACTGCGGGAGATGGAAGCTCGTCAGATCCGTGCACAGTGGGGCCCGGCTCCCGTGTTTGCGCTGCTGGTGCCCGCTACCCGTGCCCAGCGCCTTCTGAAAAGCGTCGAGAACTTGGTATGGCTGGCACTGCGTGCATTGACCCGGTCCGCTGGCTGGGTTTGGGGGCGACCGCTGCCTCTATGGCTGCGAGGAGGTCGCTAAATGCCGCGGCTGTTGCAACAGGCTACGCTCCATCTCGGTGCCCGTTTGGGCTCCGTCGGCCTGTCGTTCCTGCTGTTCGCATGGATTGGGCGCGTGTTACCCGCACCAGACGCCGCACGAGCGTATTTCTTCAGTTTTGCGCTGGGCTTTGGCCTCGCGACGGCTCGTATGTGCCTGCAATTGGGGGCTGGGGTGGACGGGCTGGCACGAGGTGCTCAGCGCAACCGTGAGGCCCAACGTGGTCTGCAGATTCAGCGTCGTATGCTGCCACTGTTGGCTATTGGTATCGGTGCCGTGACTTGGATTCACACCGGGCAAGTGTTGCTGGTGCTGGCTGCGATGGTGGTGACGGTTCTGGCGGCCCCTGACCTTGATCTGTTGAGAAGTATCGTGGGCCGGGCGTCGTTGTTTTCGCTGACTTTTGCGCTGGGCAGCCTGTTGGCGCTTGCAATGCTTCAATGGGTTTTGCCGCACACGCTGACGGGCGTGGTGCTGGCATTACTGATTCAGTGGCTGCCGGTTTGCGTGGTCAACATATTCGCTGTGAAGCGCGTTTTCTGGAGGTCGCGTGGTTCCGCGCCAAGTCTCGGTATGGTCGTCGGGATTTTGGCACTTGCCGGTTTCGACGGTTTGGTGCTCAACGCGCCATTTCTGGGCTGGTTGCAACTGTCTGCAAACACCTCACTGGACTTGGCTCTGGTAATGCGTGTCTTTGTGGCCTCTTTGCCATTACTGCCGCTGTTGTTGCACTGGACAAATTCCCCGGCATTCAGTCAGTTATGCATGCGCTGGCACCTGCAGCCCAAAACTGGATTTGTTTTAGGCCTGCTGGCCAGTGGTTTGGCGGCCGGTGGTGTATTTCTCGGGGTCTATATCGGAATTGCACGCCAACCTGTTAGGGGCGATGTGGTTCTTCTTTTTGCACTGCTACTGGTGGCTTACAGTCTTTATGCATCGCAGATGCGATTCGCCAGCATCCGGCTGGGGGCTCTGCAACGTCTTCGCATCCTGATTCCGGTCGCGCTGGTTTATCTGGGGGCTTTGGGTGCCCTGGTCACTTGGGGTTCGCAGCGGGCCTTGGGTCTCGTGGTGCTTCAGGCGCTGACATTGGCTGGAACCGGCTGGTTGCTGGCGAGCGCAGCGGAATTCAACGGCAGAGCGATCTGCGAGACATCTTCATGATCATCACAAACATCATCGGCGGTCTGGGCAACCAAATGTTTCAGTACGCTTCCGGACGCAGTCTGAGCCTGCGCACCGGTCGGTCATTGCGGCTGGCTACAGACCAGTTTGAGGCCTACACGCTACACAATGGCTTCGAGCTGCAACGGGTGTTCCACATCGAGGCACCGTTGGCTACCGAGGCTGAGGTGCGACAGTTGCTCGGGTGGCAGGCGTCACCTGCTTTGCGTCGGTTGTTCGGTCGACCGGCCATGCGCTGGCTTACGGGCAATCGCTGGGGTAACGAGCCGCATTTCCAGTTTTGGCCCGGATTAGCTGCGTTGCAGGGTCCGCGGTACCTGCACGGCTACTGGCATACCGAGCGCTACTTTCAGGAATACGCTGACCAGATACGAGCAGACTTTGCATTTCGTATGGAGTGGGATGCGCAGGACGAGGCCGTTCGGCAGCGTATGCGTGCGCAGCCCAGTGCCAGCCTTCACGTGCGTCGTGGTGACTACACGCATGCAAAGAATCAAGGCGTTTACGCATTGTGCGGTCTTGACTACTACCGTGAGGCGATACGCCTGCTGCGCGAGCGCGTACCGGGCGTGCGGTTGTTCGCCTTCTCGGACGACCCCGACTGGGTGGACGCGCATCTGGGTACCGAGTTCGGCCCCATTGAGACCGTGCGCCACAACTCGGGCAACCGTAGCGTACACGATATGCGGCTGATGTCTCAGGCCGATCATCACATTATTGCCAACAGCAGCTTCAGCTGGTGGGGTGCCTGGTTGAACCCCGCGCCGGACAAGATCGTGGTGGCGCCACGCCACTGGTTTCTGAATGGCACTGACGATCGAGATCTGATTCCCACTTCATGGATACGAGTATGAATTTACGAAGAAATACTCTTCACAACGCCCGTGCGGGTCAGGGGCAACTGATAAAAAGAAGCAGGATGGACGAAATTACAGATACTGATTGCTTAAATCCATGAAAACGAAGATCGCCACCCTTATGGCCGTTTACCGCGGCGACAACCCCGTGGCACTGGTTGCCGCGCTTGAATCGGTACAGGGCCAGCAGTTTGTTGACAACGTTGAGTCGCGGCTTTACGTTGCTATCGATGGACCAGTGCCTGCTGCCATCAACACTGTACTGGCAGAGCACGAAAAAAACATCTACCGCGTCGTCCGGCTGGAACGCAATGGTGGCCTAGCAGCTGCTCTGAATGTGCTGATTAAAGAATTGAGTGACGAAGAGTTTGTATTTCGAATGGATGCGGACGATCGTTCGTACCTCGGGCGCTACCAAGCTCAGTTGACCTATTTCAGGCAGCACCCTGACATTGATATCTTGGGCACTGACATTATTGAGTTAAACACGGAGAGTGGTGTCCGGCGCCACGTTAGCTTCTGTCGTGGGCCCGATGACGCGTTGGCCCGGTTGTGTCGGGGTGTACCGGTGGCTCATCCTACGGTATGTTTTCGTCGTCATGTCCTTGACCGCGTTGGTGGCTATCCACAGGCAGGTTCTAACGAAGACATCGCGCTTTGGTTTCGCTGCGCGAAGGAAGGGTTCAGGTTCGCCAACGTACATCAGCCGCTGCTCGAGTTCACAGTGGGACCCAATTTTTGGAGCCGACGTAGTGTCGATAAAGCTTATGGTGAGTTGCGCATTTACACCAAAGGTATTTGGGTTTTGCATGGTATGACGTTTAAATACGTATACCCGCTTCTTAGATTCATGCTCAGATTGGCACCGCACTGGCTATCCCGCCTTATTTACAATTCATCTTTAAGGCGTTCAACACGAGTGGGCTGACTTATCTTATTGTGCCGCGTGCCGCGTGCCGCGTGCCGCGTGCCGCGGATCCGCCTGCACCATGCCCAAGCTCTGACGCAACGGTTGCCCAAACAGGCACTTGATGCTCAGGCAACACTGGATAGCCGCATCCGAGAACGTCTTGTTGCGACCTCGCTTGCCGTTTGGCGCCGCCAGTCATTGCATGTCTTTGTCCAGCCAGATCGACAGCGATCCTCGTGGCTTCAACGCCGCGTTGTACTGCGCCCATTTCTTCGTGTGGTACTTCGTCCGCATCTTCTTTCTTGCGTCATCCGCTCAGTCTACCCGTTTGACGCATGGGACTTGTGCAACAAAGCCCACGGCATCCACAAACAGTCGGTTGTTTTTGGCAGTGACTCCCGGTTGTCCGGCCTGGCCTGGTAGCAGATTCTCAATCTGTGCCCATTGGGAGTCACTGAGAACGTATATGGACGCCCTGAATAAGCCAAGCCCTCACTCACTGAAGTCAAGACGGTAAAGATTGCACCCGTATATCCGGACACGTCCGATGCTGAAAAAGTGCTCTTACATGTTGCGCGCATGGAGAAGCATCAGGCTTCGACATGTATATTGGCTCCGGTGAATTGCGTCTGCTTTGCAAGCGTTTGCAGGTCCGTATCCGAGAGGCAGCGTTGTGGATCTCGCAGGATGAAGCCTTGTGCGTCGTCAAAGCGCACTTGCGGCCAACAAGAAGCTGGCTGCTGGTTTCGCTGCATGATGGTTGCGAGTTCTTTCTCCAGATACCGCTTCATGGCCATGCCGCGCAGTTCGGGCTTGAAGACTTTGCCCACGTTGGTGGTGGGCAGTGCGGGCAGGATTTCAACGTATTTGGGGCGCGCGGGCGGCTCGTCCACGTGGCGTGCCGCAAAGTCGCGCAGGGATTCGGCATCCGCTGTCTGACCTTCTTTGAGCGTGACGAAGGCCACCGGCACTTCCCCTGCATACCGGTCTGGCGCACCCACCGCGGCGCAGGCCTTTACGGCGGGGTGTCTCTCCAGGGCTTGTTCTATCACTTGCGGGTCAATGTTGTGGCCGCTGCGAATGATCAGATCTTTCGAGCGTCCTTGCAGCTTGAGTAGGCCATCGGGAGTCAGAGAACCCAGGTCGCCTGAGATGAGCCAGCCGTCGTCGGTGAAATAGCGCTTTCTCTCGATCTGACCCAGGTAGCCTGCAAACAGATTGGGCGACTTGAACAGCACCATACCGGTCTCGCCGGCCACTGCTTCGTCTGGCGTGAGGTTGCCGTTGGCATCCATCTTGCCGATGCGGATGCGGGCATGCGGCGTCCTGAAACCAACATGGCCAACGCTGGCATGCACGCCGGGCGGAGTGATGGTGGAGATGCCGGTCATCTCGGTCATGCCCAGGCTTTCGTGCACATGGAAACCCGTACGCTCCTTGAAGCGTCGTGCCGTTTCCTGGCTGAGCGGCGCGGCGCCCGTGCGGAAGTAGCGGATGGAGGAGATATCTGCTCCACCCAGGTCGATGTCCGAGAGCGCGGACAGCACCGTGGGTACGGCGGACATGATGGTCGGCGTATGGCGGTCCGCGAGCCGCCAGAAATTGGCAATAACGTCCTTGTTGCGGAACAGTTCCTTGGTCGGGATGATGACCTCGGCGCCCGCGGAGAAGCAGGCCAGCGAACCAGGCAACACCCCGGCCACGTGAAACAGCGGGTAGCCGTTGATGGTGCGGTCGCTTGGGGTCAGGCCCTGCATCTGCACGCTGGCCCAGGCGGTATAGACCTGGGCCCCATGCGTCTGCGCCGCCAACTTGGGCGAGCCAGTGGTGCCGCCCGTATGGAAGTAGGCTGCGACATCGCTCGGTTGGATCTTGCGCCCCGAGAGCAGTCGGTCCGCAGGCTGGCGGGCAATGAGCTCGGAGAAGCTTTGCACGGACGCGCGGATGCCAGTGGCATCGGGCACGGTGCCCGTGTGGCTCACGTACAGAACATGTTCGATGCCGGTGGCGAGCTGCGCCACCTTGCCCCAGATGCTGGCATCGTCCCGGTCTGCCCAGGCAACAAGGACCTTGGCGCCGGTGGCGTTCAGCAGTGACGAGATTTTCTCTACCGTGAGCAAAGGATTGATCGGCTGTACGATGGCTGCGGCCTCGCCGCCCCACAGTGCAAAATGGTATTCAGGGCAGCCCGGCAACATGATGCCGACGGTGTCCTGCCTGCCCAGCCCCAGGCTATGCAACGCATTGGCGGTTTGGTTGATCTTGCCCAGCAGTTGCGCGTAGGTGTAGCGCTCGATGTCGGCGTCGTCATCGGCGGTCTTGAGGAAGGTCAGGGCCACCCCTGCGCCATGGCTGCGGGCTGAGGCCTCGAACAACGCATGGGTGGATTGGGGCTGGATCAGCGCATCCAACGGCGTTTGCTCGATGGCCTCGATGTCCGCGAGACAGCGTATGGCGCGTATGGGATAGAACATGGTGTCTCCAGGGTGCCGCGATCAGGATAGGAACAGTCCGGTTCCCCGCGCGAAGGCAGCGCGGCAATCACGCACCATGCGGTCTATCAGCTCCTGGCAGGTGGGAACGTCATCGATGAGCCCCACGCACTGGCCGGTAGCGATCACGGCGTCGTCTATGTTGCCCGACTGCAGCGCCGCCTTGCCGCGCTGTCCGGTGACGAGGTGGCGCAGGTCTTCGAATTGACAACCTCCCGCACGGCGCTCCATGTCCACAACCTCTTGTGTCACGCTGCTTTGCAGTGCGCGGGAGGTGTTGTTCAGGCTGCGCAGCACCAGTTGCGTATCGGTTTCCTTGGCGTTGACCAGGGCTTGCTTCAAGTCATCGTGGACCGGAGCTTCCATGGTGGCCAAAAAGCGCGTGCCCATGTTGACGCCCTCGGCGCCCAGCGCCAGTGCCGCCGCCATGCCGGCACCCGTGGCGATGCCACCAGAGGCGACGACGGGTATGTCGAGGACCTTGACCGCGGCGGGAATCAACACCAGGCCCGGAACATCGTCTTCGCCCGGATGGCCCGCGCACTCGAATCCGTCGATCGAGACGGCATCCACCCCGATCTTCTGAGCCGAAAGCGCATGCCGCACCGAAGTGCATTTGTGGATCACCTTGACGCCGCCCTGGTGCAGCCGACCCATGTATTCCCTGGGGTTGTTGCCCGCGGTCTCCACGATGCGGATACCGCTTTCGATGATGACGTCGATGAATTCGTCATAGGGCGGCTTGTTCTGCGCGGGCAGGAATGTCAGGTTCACCGCGAACGGGGCACTGGTGAGCGCCTGTGTTTTCTGGATTTCCTTGCGCAGGTCTTCGGGCGAAGGCTGCGTCAACGCGGTGAGCACACCGAGTCCGCCGGCGTTGGAGACAGCGGCCACCAGCGGGCTGAGGGCTACCCACTGCATGCCACCCTGAATGATGGGATAGCGGATTCCGAGCAGCTCTGTGATACGTGTTTTCATGATGCGTCTGGTGTTTTTCCCATTGCGAAGACGCGGCTTGCCTTCAGCCGCGTCTGGGTGGGCTGATCCGTTTGGATGCTGGGAGAGGTTTATTCGGCGGTGAGCTGGTTGTCCTTGACCACCTTGCCCCAGCCGGTGAAGTCGGACAGCAGCAGCTCCTGCGTTTTGCCCGGGGTGAGGTAGGCGGGAAGAATGCCAATCTGCTCGAAGCGTTGGTTTATCTCGTCGCTGGCCAGAATCTGCCGGGATTCTTCGCTCACGCGGTCAATGATGTTCTGCGGCGTGTTTTTCGGCGCCACCAGGCCGCCCCAGGAGGATGCTTCGTAGCCGCCAAAGCCCTGCTCGGCCATGGTGGACACCTCGGGCAGCACCTTCACACGCTTGGGCGTGCCCACCGCCACTGCCTTCAGCCGGCCCCCCTTGATTTGCGGCAGGGCCGTGACCATGTCCGCATAGATCACCGGTACCACGCCGCCCAACGTGTCGTTCATCGCGGGTGCGCTGCCCTTGTAGGCAACGTGCTGCATGTTGCTGAAGCCCTTGGACTTCATCAGTTCCATGCTCAGATGCCCCGAGCTGCCGGCTCCCGAGCTGGTGTACATCAGCGGTTGCGCGCTTGCCTTGGATTTGGCGAACAGCGACTTCAGATCGGTCAGGTCGGGCAGCGAGTTTTTGTTGACCGCGATCACGTTGGGCAGGTCGTAGATCTTGGTGATGGGGGCAAAACTGGTCGCGGGATTGAATGTGGCTGTCTTGAAGAAATGCGGCGCCAGGATGGTGGGCGTCACCATCATCATGAAAGTGTAGCCATCAGCCGGCGTGTTCATGAACTGGCCCGCCGCCACCGCGCCCGAGGCGCCGGGCTTGTTGTCCACCACGATCGGTTGCCCGAGCCGCTTGCTCAGCGCCTCGGCATATACGCGGGCCGCGGAATCCGTGGGGCCTCCCGCTGGGAATGGCACCACCAGCTTGATAGGTCGATCGGGCCAGTCTGCAGCCGACGATTGCAGGGTGGTGGAAGCCAACAGCAGACCCATGGCCGTAAGCGCCGAGGTGCGCAAAAATTTTGAACGTGTCAGTGTCATTATGTCTCCTTGAATATCCAGTTTGTGTTGTCTGCTCGCTGGTGGTTTGGTGATTCTTTCAGACAAGATCGCCATTGACAACGACAGCATTGATGTACACCATGGTCAAAAATATTTGACATGAAGTGACCGTCATACATGGACCTGCTCGCACTGACCATCTTTGTAGAAATCGTGGACGGGGGAAACCTCAGCCAGGCTGCCCGCGCCTTGAACATGTCACGCGCTAATGTCAGCTATCACGTCGCCCAGCTGGAGAAGTCGCTGGATGCCGAGTTGCTGCGCCGTACACCGCAGGGTGTGGAGCTGACCAATATGGGCCAGCAGGTCTACGAGCATGCCAGGAACATCGTTCATGAAGCAGCGCTGATGCGCGATGCCGTCAGCGCGAGCGAAGACCAGCTGACAGGGAAGATCGGCCTGAGCGCGCCTACCGGTTTCGGGCAGCTGGTCATGGGGCCTTGGCTAATTGAGTTCAAGAAGAAGTACCCCGGCATCATCCTGGAGGTGCGGCTGGAGAACTTCATCGACAACCTGGTCAAGGACGGAGTGGATGTTGCAATCCGCGTGACCCCGGAGCCTCCCCCCATGGTCGTGGCCCGGGATTTGGGGCCTGTTCACTACACCTTGTGCGCTTCCGCCGAATGGGCTGCCCGGGAGCGTTTGCCACAGAATTTGGGGGAGCTCAGGCGCACGCCCATCATCACATCGGGCGGGGTGAGCGGCCGTGTGCGCATGACTGCCGCTCAAAATGGCCATGAAGAGGAGATCGAGTTTGTTCCGACCCTCATGTCGCGCAGCTACCCCTTTGTGCTCGATTGCATTTTGAGCGGCATCGGCGTGGGCTTGGTGCCCGACTATGTGATCCGGCCGCGTCTCCAGACAGGTGAGTTGGTGCAGGTGCTTGCCGAATATCAGTTCGGCATCGACGGGAACCACCTGTACCTGATGTACATGCCCAACCGCTATCAGTCGCGCGCCGCCATCACTTTCATCGATTTCTTGACTGACAAGATGGGGCTTCTGCGGATGGTAAGGAGATCTGGCGTTTGAGTGGTTGTGGCAGGGACGGGGGTTTGGTCACGGTAGCTGTGTTCAGCCAGAAGGCCGCATGAAGCCTCAGTTTTCACCCGGCCCGGGTTTCTGGATACCACCAAAAGTACCACCATGCTGTCAGGCTTGCCTTTGCAGCGTCTGAAACGCGTTGCGCAGCAGGCTCACCACCTCGGTCAAGTCCAGGGGCTGCAGACGGTTCTTTTTCAGGAAGGCCGCCCACTGAGCCTGTTTCATCGCGTCCAGCGCGAACGCATCGCTCAACCCTGTGGGAATGGTTTTGGGCATCGCCAGTTGCCGCCGTGAGAATGTGGCCTCAACGGCTCGGCAAGGCGCAAGCTGATGGCCTGCCTAGGACAGGTGCGCGTGCAGGGGGCGTAATGCCCCACGAAACCGGGCAATTGCCCTGGCGCAGCGCCTGCTGGGCGCCCTGCACACGCCCAAACTGCTCAACGTGAGTGCTATTTGAGCTCACACATCGCCGTGGCACAGCCAGAACCGATTCGTGAAGAGCTTCTCTAGCAGTAGCGCCCCTATGTACTTTGACAGCCTCTAGCGCGCAGCTTAAAATGTGTACACAATGATTCACAACTAAGGAGTTCGACCATGGAAGCCACAAAGGTAGGAATCCGCGAGTTCCGAGCGGACTTGGCCGAGTACATCGCGGCTAGCAGCCCTGTTGCTGTGACTCGCCACGGACAGACAGTCGGCTACTTCATTCCCGTACACGGTCAAGCCGAGGCGGACTTGGTGGCGCTGAAGAAAGCCAGCCAGTCACTCGATAAGCTGCTGTCTGCGCAGGGTGTGGATGTAGAGGACATCGTTGCCGACTTCAAGAAAGCCCGCAAGAAGAGCACTACCGCCGCCAGTGCCAAAGCCAAATGAGCAGCGCGGCCATCGTTCTGGATGCCAACATCCTGATCCGCGCTGTCCTGGGTAAACGTGTCCGTGAACTGATCCAGGCGCACGCAGCCTCCGTCAAGTTCTTTGCCCCTGATGTGGCGTATGCGGATGCACGGAAATACCTGCCCGCGCTGCTGACAAAACGAGGCGTTGAACCAATCCCTGCCATGCTGGTGCTCGATGCTCTTGAGCGCATCGTTCACCCCATGGATATGGAGGTTTATGGAGGACTCCAGCAGCAGGCGCTGCGCCGCATCGAGATGCGAGACGCCGACGACTGGCCTGTACTGGCGTGTGCGATGGTGCTTGGTTGCCCCGTTTGGACTGAGGATACAGATTTCTTCGGTACTGGCGTCGCAACGTGGACAACCGACCGGATTGCGCTGTTTTTAGGTAGCTAAGGGCTTTGTTGCACAAATCCAGTTGCAGGCGTGATAACCCCAACCCAAGACGTGGCTATGCCACAGCCGCCACGGGTACCGTGGTCGGGCATCCCAACTGCGTGCAGCGGTTGGGCAAGGCCACGCGCACGTGCAACTCTGCTACCTGTCGCTCAAACGTGCGTGCCATCATCCGTTCCCCCCAACCGTTTGAAACAATGCATCTTTGGGACCCCATACCCGTCAGCCTCACCACACACCCGTGATAGATGGGGCGCAGGCAACCAATCGTTTTGGCTGGCCGTGGCAGTCGCCCATCATCAATTCCTTCAAGGCCCTTGGAGGACGCCTAAACCACGCGACACACACTTTCGCAAGGTCAATCGAGCCCGCCGATTGGGAGTCAAGCAGCGATTCGGCAAGCGCGGAATCATGCTCAAGGTAAATGTCCCCGACCCGCTGTAGCTCGTTGATGTCGGACTTCCGTTCAGCCAATGGTTTCTGAAGCATCCAGCGCGGCACGTCCAGCGGGTGTTCATCTTCCTTGAAGGCCATGCCCATGATGGGTGCCATGAAGTCAATCAGCCAACCTTGGCATTCGACCCACGCATGAAATGACTGTCTGTCACTTTCTGGCCCGTCACCCATGCGGTCATACATGGCGACGGTTGAGCTTTTCTCGTCAACCATCATCCCCATGAATCCGGCGCTAATCGTGGCGGGCAGCTTGTAGTGCTCCCGAAGGATCAACGTCCCCGCGATAGTGAACAGGATGCAGGCCCGATGCGTGCGGGCAACCTCACTTGCATCAAGAACGCTGTAAACGACCTGATAAATGCGCTGGTAGTCCGGCAGAGGGAGCAAGGGGCGTTTGTGCTTCATGCTGCCACCTTACTCCGAGTCGTTGGTCCTGCAACGTCACCACTGCAATCAATTGCAGACACCCCAAACCACGCGAAGCCTAGCGGGTTAACTTTGGGCGGGTGTTTGGGTGGGAATGCAACCCACCAAAGAAAAAACCCTAAGTGAATCAATCACTTAGGGTTGTATATGGCGGAGAGGGCGGGATTCGAACCCGCGGTGGGGATTAGCCCACACACGCTTTCCAGGCGTGCGACTTAAACCGCTCATCCACCTCTCCGAAGCCCACGATTATAGCCACAGGTCAGGGGGTGTTGGGGTTTGCGGCCTGGCTGGCCCCAAAAAAACCGGCTTCAACTGGCCTTCTGGGTCTGAACCATCTTCATGGCGGAACCAATCAGTGCCGACACCTCGGTCATGTTGCTGGGAACGATGAGGGTGGTGGTGGCGTCGGTGGCCACCTTGCCATAGGCTTCCACGGCTTTTTCGGCCACCTTGAGTTGCACGGCCTGCTCGCCGCCGGGCTGGCGGATGGCGGCGGCCACGCGTTCGATGGCTTCGGCATTGGCTTCGGCCACGGCCTTGATCGATGCGGCTTCGCCCTGTGCCTTGTTGATGACGGCCTGCTTTTCACCCTCGGAGCGGGCAATGAAGGCCTCGCGCTCGCCGGTGGCGATGTTGATCTGTTCCTGGCGGCGGCCTTCCGAGGCGGCGATCAGGGCGCGCTTTTCGCGTTCGGCGGTGATCTGGGCCTGCATGGCGTGCAGGATTTCCTTCGGGGGCGTCAGGTCCTTGATTTCGTAGCGCAGCACCTTCACGCCCCAGTTCAGCGCGGCCTCGTCGATGGCCTGCACCACCTGGGCGTTGATGATGTCGCGCTCTTCAAAGGTCTTGTCGAGTTCGAGCTTGCCGATCACGCTGCGCAGCGAGGTCTGGGCCAGCTGGGTGACGGCCATGATGTAGTTGCTCGATCCATAGCTGGCGCGCATGGGGTCGGTGACCTGGAAGTACAGGATGCCGTCCACCTGCAGCTGCGTGTTGTCGCGGGTGATGCAGATTTGGCTGGGCACATCGAGCGGGATTTCTTTCAGGCTGTGCTTGTAGGCCACCTTGTCCACAAACGGCACCAGAAAGTTCAGGCCCGGCGTGAGCGTGCCGGCATATTTGCCCAGCCGCTCTTTCACCCAGGCGTTTTGCTGGGGCACGACCTTGACGGAGCGCGCAATGAAGACGACGGCGATGGCGAAGAGGATGAGGGCGATTTCCATGGGGGCCTTTCCGGGCGTTGGGTATGGGCGGTGGTTTCAGAGCGGGTCCACCAGCAGGCGGCTGCCCACCAGTTCGGCCACGCGGTGCATGCCGGTGGAGGGCGTGACGCCGGGGCGATGGATGGCGGTCCACTGGGTGCCGCGGTATTTCACCGTGGCGGTGCCGTCGGCACTCCAGCTGTCGATCATGACGGTTTCGCCCACATCCAGGTTCACGCTGCGGTCGGCGCGGGCAGGCGGGTCGCCAGGGCGTTTCTTCTTGAACTGGTGCCATGCGACCACCGCACCGCCGCCCACCACCGCGGCCGTGATGATCTGCACGGTCAGCGGCAGGCCCAGGTGGGCGGCCAGCGCTGCGGCGGCCAGCCCCACCGCCAGCATCAGCAGATAGAAAGTGCCGGTCAGCAGCTCGGTGACCACCGCCACGCCTGCCAAAAGCCACCAGATCGTGGATTCCTCCATGCCGACTCCTTGTTCGTCTTTAGTGCACCACATTCTGGGTCAAAAGAATGGCGCTTCAAAGGCGCGTCATGCTTATTCCTTACACTTCGCGCCTGTTTCGTTTTTTGGCCGGGCATGGCACGGTTGCACGGAGGCTGCACATGAAGTTTCGCTTTCCCATCATCATCATCGATGAGGACTATCGTTCCGAGAACACCTCGGGCCTGGGCATCCGCGCTCTGGCGCAGGCCATCGAGGCCGAGGGCTTCGAGGTGGTCGGGGTCACCAGCTATGGCGATCTGAGCCAGTTCGCCCAGCAGCAAAGCCGCGCCAGCGCCTTCATCCTGTCGATTGACGATGAAGAATTCACGGCGCAGGAGGGGCTCGATCCCATCGTGCTGAGCCTGCGCAACTTCATTGGCGAAGTGCGGCGCAAGAATGCCGAGGTGCCCATCTACGTGCACGGCGAAACCAAGACCAGCCGCCACCTGCCCAACGACATCCTGCGCGAGCTGCACGGGTTCATCCACATGTTCGAGGACACCCCCGAATTCGTGGCCAAGCACATCATCCGCGAGGCCAAGAGCTACCTGGAAGGCGTGCAGCCGCCGTTCTTCAAGGCGCTGCTCGATTACGCCGAAGACGGCTCGTACAGCTGGCACTGCCCAGGCCACTCGGGTGGCGTGGCGTTTTTGAAGAGCCCCGTGGGCCAGATGTACCACCAGTTCTACGGCGAGAACATGCTGCGCGCCGACGTCTGCAATGCCGTGGAAGAGCTGGGCCAGCTGCTGGACCACAACGGCGCCATTGGCGAATCGGAGCGCAATGCCGCGCGCATCTTCAATGCCGACCACTGCTTCTTCGTGACCAACGGCACATCCACATCCAACAAGATGGTGTGGCACCACACGGTGGCGCCGGACGACGTGGTGGTGGTGGACCGCAACTGCCACAAGTCCATCCTGCACAGCATCATCATGACCGGCGCGGTGCCCGTGTTCATGAAGCCCACGCGCAACCACTTCGGCATCATCGGGCCCATCCCGCAGAGCGAGTTCGAGCCCGTGGCCATCCAGGCCAAGATCAAGGCCAACCCCCTGCTCAAGGGCGTCGATCCGAAGAAGGTCAAGCCCCGCGTGCTCACGCTCACGCAGTCCACCTACGACGGCGTGCTCTACAACACCGAAACCATCAAGGCCATGCTCGATGGCTACGTGGACAACCTGCACTTCGATGAAGCCTGGCTGCCGCACGCGGCCTTCCACCCGTTCTATGGCAGCTACCACGCCATGGGCAAGAAGCGCATGCGGCCCAAGCACTCGGTGACCTACGCCACGCAGTCCATCCACAAGCTGCTGGCGGGCATCAGCCAGGCCAGCCATGTGCTGGTGCAGGACTCGCAGACCACCAAGCTCGACCGCCACCTGTTCAACGAGGCCTATCTGATGCACACCAGCACCAGCCCTCAGTACAGCATCATCGCCAGCTGCGACGTGGCGGCCGCGATGATGGAGCCGCCCGGCGGCACCGCGCTGGTGGAAGAGAGCATTCTCGAAGCGCTGGATTTTCGCCGCGCCATGCGCCAGGTGGAGGAAGAGTTCGGCAAGAACGACTGGTGGTTCAAGGTCTGGGGGCCGGAAAAGCTGGTGGACGAAGGCATTGGCCGGGCCGAGGACTGGATCATCCGCAGCGACAGCAAGAGCAAGAAGAACGGCAGCAAGTGGCACGGTTTCGGCCAGCTGGCCGACGGCTTCAACATGCTCGACCCGATCAAGTCCACCATCGTCACGCCGGGCCTGAGCCTGGACGGCAAGTTCGACAAGACCGGCATTCCGGCGTCCATCGTGACCAAGTACCTGGCCGAGCACGGCGTGGTGGTCGAAAAGACGGGGCTCTACAGCTTCTTCATCATGTTCACCATCGGCATCACCAAGGGCCGCTGGAACACGCTGCTCACGGCGCTGCAGCAGTTCAAGGACGACTACGAGAAGAACCAGCCCATGTGGCGCATCCTTCCCGAGTTCTGCCAGCAGCACAAGCGCTACGAGCGCATGGGCCTCAAGGACCTGTGCCAGCATGTGCACGAGATGTATGCCAAGTACGACATCGCGCGCCTGACGACCGAGATGTATTTGTCGGACCTCACGCCGGCCATGAAGCCCAGCGACGCGTTTGCGCACATCGCCCACCGCACCACCGAGCGCGTGGAGATCGACCACCTCGAAGGCCGCATCACCGTGGGCCTGGTCACGCCGTACCCGCCGGGCATTCCGCTGCTGATTCCGGGCGAGGTGTTCAACCGGAAGATCGTGGACTACCTGAAGTTCGCCCGTGAATTCGCCAAGCTGTGCCCGGGCTTCGAGACGGATATCCACGGCCTGGTCGAGGTGGAGGATGAAAGCGGCCAGGTGCGCTATTACGCCGACTGCGTGGCCGAGAAATTCGCCAGACAACCCAAGCCGCTGACCACTTCCGACAATCTGGTGCAGATGGGCGACGATGGCCCTTACGGCCGCAATGTGTGACGGCTCCGGCGGCCTTTGCGGTCGCTGGATTTTGGGTTGAACTGGCTGCCAGCCGCTCGCCCGTTCAACCCGTTCACTTCACTGGGCCGGCATGTCCTCGCGCACTCGCACAAAGCTGGCAAAGCGCGGCAGGCCGCCGTCGTGGGTGCCGCGAAAGCGGTAGGTCACCCAGCTGCCGACGGGCGGCGGGCGTTCGCGGTCGGCATCGCTGAAGCCTGCACCCAGCCGGAAACGCTGGCCGGTGGGCATTTCGACCAGCAGCGCACCCATGCGCCCGGCGTGTCTGCCCTTGCCGGGCAGGTGCGCGACCACGCGGGCCTCGGTGTCCTCGTGCGTCTTGAGCTTGATGAGATCGTCGCTGCGGCCCGCGCGGTACAGCGATGCGCCCCGGTGCAGCATCAGCCCCTCGCCACCGGCGCGCACGGTGCGGGCCAGCAGCGCCTGCAGCGCTGCGTCGCTGGCCACGCGCCGTTGCGGCACGGCCTGCACCCAGGGCTGGCCCAGGTGCTCGACGAGGGCGGCCAGGGCCGGCAGGCGCTGGTCGAATGTGCCGCCATGCGCGGGCAGGTCAAACACCATGAAGCGCATCTGGCGCCAGGCCGTGTCGTCGGCTTGTTGCTGGCGTGCGGTGGACTGGGCGTGGCTGAAACGCCCGCGCCCGGCCCACAGCTCGCCGTCCATCGGCACCTGGGGCCAGCCGGCGGTGAACCAGGCGGGGGCCTGCACCGTCTCGCCACCCCGGGTGCGCAGCGTGCGGCCATCCCAGAAGCCGCGCACGCCGTCGTATTTCTCGCTCACCCAGTAATCCTGCAGCGCCAGGCCGGGGCGATAGACCTGGGCCAGCAGCAGGGCGGGTGCCTCTGCGGCCAGCGCGGGCAGGGCAGGCAGGGCGGCCAGCGCCAGCAGGGCGAGGCAGCTTCTGCGGCGCATGGTGCGATGGATCATTTGGCTGCTGGCGCTTGATTGGTAAACGCTAGCAGCCGATTTGACCAAGAATACCGGCGCGCGGTATTCAGACCTGGTCGGCGCTCAGGCCTGCCGTCTGGCTGAAGCCGCCGTCCACATAGCTGATCTCGGCCGTCATGCCGCTGGCCAGGTCGGACAGCAGGAAGGCTGCCACGTTGCCCACGTCCTCGATCGTCACGTTGCGGCGCAGGGGCGCGGCGTCGGCCACGCGGCCCAGCAGCTTGCCGAAGTCCTTGATGCCGCTGGCCGCCAGGGTCTTGATGGGGCCGGCGGAGACGCCGTTGACGCGGATGCTGCGGCCGTCTTCGGTGCGGCCCACGGCCTCGGCCAGGTAGCGCACGCTGGCTTCCAGGCTGGCCTTGGCCAGGCCCATGGTGTTGTAGTTGGGAATGCTGCGCAGCGCGCCCAGGTAGCTCAGCGTGAGCAGCGAGGACTTGTCGTTCAGGTAGGGCAGGGCGGCCTTGGCCATGGCCGGGAAGCTGTAGGCGCTGATGTCGTGCGCAATGCGAAACGCTTCGCGCGAGAGGCCTTCGAGGAAGTTGCCGGCAATCGCCTCGCGCGGCGCAAAGCCGATGCTGTGCACGAAGCCGTCGAATTGGGGCCAGGTCTGGGCCAGGTCGGCGAACATGCGGTCGATCTGTTCGTCGCTGCCCACGTCGCAATCAAAGATCAGCTTGGAATCAAACTCGGCGGCAAAGTCGGTGATGCGGTCCTTGAAGCGCTCGCCCACGTAGCTGAAGGCCAGCTCGGCGCCCTGTGCGTGGCAGGCCTTGGCGATGCCGTAAGCGATGGAGCGGTTGGACAGCACGCCCGTGATGAGCAGTTTCTTGCCGGTCAGAAAACCCATGGTTTTTCTCCTGTGGAATGCGATGTGGGGGTGAACGGCGTGGTTACTGGGGTCGGCCCCGCAGTTTGCGCAAAGGCCCCGCCGACGTAGGGCAGAATTGTCGCATGCGGTTTTGGTTGATTTTTTCGATGTGCTTGTGTGCGGCGCCAGCCTGGGCTGCGCATGCCTATGCGCTGTGGGGCGCGCCGCGCTACCCGGCCGGGTTCACGCATTTCAGTTACGTGAACCCCGATGCCCCCAAGGGCGGCGAGCTGCGGCTGGTGAGCAACCTGCGCACCTCCACCTTCGACAAATACAACCCGTTCACCATCAAGGGCAGCGCGCCGGCCTACCTGTCGGCGCTGATGTTCGACTCGCTGCTGGCGGGCTCCATGGACGAAACCGCCACCGGCTACGGCCTGCTGGCCGAGGATGTGGAGGTGGCCCCCGACGGGCTTTCGGCCACGTTCCGCCTGCGGCCCGAGGCGCGCTTTCACAATGGCAAGCAGGTGGCGGCGCAGGACGTGAAATACAGCTACGACACCCTGGTGGGCCCGTTCACGTCGCCCGCCTACAAGACCACGCTGATCGATGTGGCGGGGGTCGATGTGCTGGACGAGCGCACGGTGCGCTACCGCTTCAGGCAGCCCAACCGCGAGCTGCCGCTCACCGTGGGCGGCCTGCCGGTGTTCAGCCGCGACTGGGGCATGGAGAACGGCCAGGCCAAGCCCTTCGACCAGGTGGTGATGGACATCCCCATTGGCAGCGGGCCCTACAAGATCGGCCCGGTGCGCTTCGGCAAGGACATCACCTACGTGCGCGACCCGGGCTACTGGGCCAAGGATTTGAACGTGCGCAGGGGCACGGCCAACTTTGATCGCATCACCGTCAAGATCTACAAGGACGCCACGGCGCGGCTCGAAGCCCTCAAGGCCGGCGAGTTCGACCTGATGCGCTTTTTCAGCGCGGGCGATTGGGCGCGGCGCGTGAATGGCAAGAAGTTCGACACCGGTGAACTGGTCAAGGGCGAATTCGCCCACAAGCTGCCCTCGGGCTTCCAGAGCTATGTGCTCAACACGCGCCGCCCGCTGTTGCAGGATGTGCGCGTGCGCGAGGCGCTGGGCCTGGCGATCGACTACGAGTGGATGAACCGCCAGATGTTCTACGGCGCCTACCAGCGGGTCAACGGCCTGTTTGGCAACACCGCCTGCGAGACCCGCGGCACGCCGTCGCCGCAGGAGCTGGCGCTGATGGGGCCGTTTCGCAAGGACATCCCACCAGCGGCTTTTGGCCCCATGACCGTGCCACCGCGCACCGACGGGGATTCGTCGCTGCGCGCCAACCTGCGCCGCGCGCAGCAGCTGCTGAAAGAAGCGGGCTGGGAGGTGCGCGATGGTGCCCTGCGCAATGCCCAGGGGCAGGCCATGGTGCTGGAATACATGGACAGCAACGAGGGCGGCGTGCGCACCGTCACGCCCTGGATGCGCAGCCTCGAAAAGCTGGGCATCACGCTGCGTTTCCGCTCGGTGGACTTTGCCCTGTACCAGCAGCGCCTGCAGAAGTTTGACTTCGACATCACCTCCATGGCCTTCCAGGGCACGCACAACCCGGGCCAGGAGTTTGCCGACCTGTTCGGCAGCAAGGCCGCCGACACCGAGGATTCGGGCAACTTCGCCGGCGTGAAGAGCCCGGCCGTGGACGCCATGATCAAGGCCATGACCGCGGCCAGGACCGCGGCGCAGCTGCTGCCCGCCTGCCATGCGCTGGAGCGCATCATCGCGCACAGCCACTACCTGCTTCCCCAGTGGACGGCGCCCACCCACCGCATGGCCTACAACGGCTGGCGCCTGGCCAGACCCGCCACGGTGCCGCCCTACACCAGCGGCGAGGGCTGGGTTATCGACACCTGGTGGGCACGCCAATGATGCCCCCACGCTCCACCGTTGCGCGGGTCGCTGTTCCCCGAGGGGGCTGGCCTTGCTGGTGGCGGCCCGGCGCGGCGGCCGCCACCACCACTGCTGAAAACAAGGGTTGATCGAAGATGCTGGCCTACATCCTCAAGCGCGTGCTGCTGATGCTGCCCACCCTGCTGGGCGTGCTGCTGCTGACCTTTGTGGTGATCCAGTTCGTGCCCGGCGGTCCGGTGGAGCAGTACATGGCCGAGGCCAAGGCCGGCGCGGGTGGTGGTGGCGCCGAAGGCGGCGGCCTGGCCTACCGGGGCGCGCAGGGCGTGGACCCGAAGCGGCTGGAGCAGATCAAGGCGCTGTATGGCTTCGACAAGCCTGCGCACGAGCGTTTCTGGCAGATGCTGGGCCAGTTCGCGCGCTTTGACCTGGGCAAGAGCTTCTTCCAGAACAAGGACGTGTGGCAGCTGGTGGTGGAGAAGCTGCCCGTGTCCATCAGCCTGGGGCTGTGGACCTTCTTCATCAGCTACCTCGTGGCCGTGCCCCTGGGCGTGGCCAAGGCGGTGCGCGCGGGTTCGCGCTTCGATCTGGTGACCACGCTGCTCATCCTGGTGGGCTATGCGATTCCGGGCTTCGTGCTGGGTGTGGCGCTGCTGGTCATCTTCGGCGGACAGCTGCAGTGGTTTCCGCTGCGCGGGCTGACCTCGTCGAACTGGGAGGAGTTGGGCTGGGGCGCGCGCATCGTGGACTACCTGTGGCACATCACCTTGCCCATCACCGCCATGGTGCTGGGCAGCTTTGCCGTGACGGCCATGCTGACCAAGAACGCGTTTCTCGAAGAAATCCGCAAGCAGTATGTGCTGACGGCGCGCGCCAAGGGCCTGAGCGAGCGCCAGGTGCTGTGGAAGCATGTGTTCCGCAACGCGCTGATTCCCATCATCACCGGCTTTCCGGCGGCGTTCATCGGCGCGTTCTTTGCGGGCTCGCTGCTGATCGAGACGCTGTTTTCACTCGACGGCCTGGGCCTCTTGAGCTACGAGAGCGTGATCCGCCGCGACTACCCCGTGGTACTGGGCACGCTGTATTTGTTCACGCTGATCGGGCTGGTGACCAAGCTGATTTCCGACCTGTGCTACGTGTGGGTGGACCCGCGGGTGAAATTCGATTGATGGCTGATCGAGAGTTGGACATAATAAGTGCCCAACTTGTCCATTTGAGGGGTTCATCATGACCTGGAACATCGCCAGCGCCAAGCAGCAATTTTCTGAAGTGGTGCGCCTGACCGCCGAGGAGCCGCAAGCTATCTACAACCGAGACAAACCTGTCGCCGTGCTGATTTCGGCGCAGGAGTTTGAGGAATTCAAACGATGGAAGGCCGAGCGCCAGCGGCCCACGCTGGCGCAGCAGTTTGACGAAATACGCGCTTTGCTTGCAGCACAGGGATTGGATGGCATCGAGATACCGCCCAGAACCAATCGCCCCAATCCCATGGATGAACCTGGATACTGGGACTGACAGCCATGCAGCTTGCAGACACCAACATCATTAGCGAGCTGATGCGCCGCCAGCCCCACCCAGGCGTTCTGGCGTGGCGCGACACGGTCGATGCTGTGCATGGCAAGCTCACTTTGTCTGTCATCACGATCGATGAAATTTTTTATGGCTTATTGCGCAAACCCCACCCCACCTTAATGGCATGGTTTGACGAGTTCATTGGGCGCAATGAGGTGCTCGACACCACGCCATCCATAGCTCGCCGCGCTGGAGAAATGCGCGGCATGTTCGCCGCACGCGGGCAGGTGCGCAGCCAGGCCGACATGCTGATAGCCGCCACCGCCCAGGTGCACGCGCTCACGGTGGTCACGCGCAATGTGCGCGACTTTGATGGCTGCGGCATTGGGCTGCTCAACCCGTTTACGGCATGAGTCCAGCCAGCCCGTCCTTGTCCCCCTCCCGCCGCGCCTGGCTGCGTTTCAAGCGCAACCGCCTGGGCTACTGGAGCCTGCTGATTTTTTGCGCGCTGGTGCTCGTGAGCCTGTGCGCCGAGCTGGTCAGCAACGACCGGCCGCTCATCGTGCGCTACGAGGGGCAGACCTACTTTCCCATGCTCAAGGACTACCCCGAGAAGACCTTTGGCGGCGACTTCGAGACGCCCACCGACTACCTCGATCCCTTCATCCGCGAGCGCATCACGCAGGGCAGCAACTGGGCGCTCTACACCTTGAACCCCTACGGGCCGAACACGCTCAACTACTTTGCCAAGGCGCCCAACCCCTCGGCGCCCACGCCGGAGAACTGGCTGGGCACCGACGACCGCGGGCGCGACCTGCTGGCGCAGCTGATCTACGGCTTTCGCGTGAGTGTGCTGTTTGCGCTGGCGCTCACCGTCACGGGCGTGGCGCTGGGCGTGATCACCGGCGCCATCCAGGGTTTCTTTGGCGGCAAGACCGATCTGGCGTTTCAGCGCTTCATCGAGATCTGGGGCTCCATGCCCGAGCTGTACCTGCTCATCATCTTCAGTGCCGTGTTCGCGCCCAGCATTTCGCTGCTGTTGATCTTGCTCAGCCTGTTTGGCTGGATGGGGCTGAGCGACTACGTGCGCGCCGAGTTTTTGCGCAACCGCCAGCTTGATTACGTGAAGGCGGCGCGCGCCCTGGGCGTGGGCAATGCGCAGATCATCGGGCGCCACATCCTGCCCAACAGCCTCACGCCCGTGGTCACCTTCCTGCCGTTTCGCATGAGCGCGGCCATCCTGGCGCTGACCTCGCTCGACTTCCTGGGCCTGGGCGTGCCGCCGGGCACGCCCAGCTTGGGCGAGCTGCTGAGCCAGGGCAAGAACAGCATCGATGCCTGGTGGATCTCGCTGTCCACCTTCGGCGTGCTGGTGGTCACGCTGCTGCTGCTGACCTTCATGGGCGATGCGCTGCGCGATGCCTTGGACCCCCGGAAACAATGAACACCCCCCTGAGTCGCTTCGCGCCTTCCCCCCTCTCTCGGCTTCGCCGGGAGGGGAGACGCCGCCAGCGCGGCGGGGCGGCCCTTGCGCGGCGTCCGCTGGCCTGGTGCGTGCCAGTTGCTGACATCCGATCCTGCATCAGCCCGTTGCGAACGACAGCAAAGCCATGATCGCCACACTCCAACCCCAGTCCCCGCCTGCACCGCTGCTGCAGGTGCACGACCTTTCCGTGCGCTTTGGTGCCAAGGAGGTGGTGTGCGGCGTGGGCTTCAGCATCGCGCCGGGCGAGAAGCTGGCGCTGGTGGGCGAGTCGGGCTCGGGCAAGACCATCACCGCTTTGAGCCTGCTGCGCCTGGCGGGTGATGCCAGCATCAGCGGCCAGGCCTTGCTGCGCGGGCGCGACCTGCTCTCCTTGTCGGAACGCGAGATGCGCGGCGTGCGCGGCGGTGACATCGCCATGGTGTTCCAGGAGCCCATGACGGCGCTGAACCCGCTGATGACCATTGGCCAGCAGATTGCCGAGGTTCTGGCGTTGAAAAGGGCTTTGGCGCCCGCCCAGTCTGCGCAGCAAGCGATGGAGTTGCTGGCAAAGACCGGCATCCCCGAGCCCGAACGCCGTGCCAACAGCTTTCCGCACCAGTTGAGCGGCGGCCAGCGCCAGCGCGCCATGATCGCCATGGCCCTGGCCAGCGAGCCCGCGCTGCTGCTGGCCGACGAGCCCACCACGGCGCTCGATGTCACGCTGCGTGGCCAGATCCTGGATTTGCTTTCTGATTTGCAGCGCCAGACCGGCATGGCCGTGCTGCTCATCACGCACGACCTGAACCTGGTGCGCCGCTTTGCCGACCGCGTGGCCGTGATGGAGCAGGGCGTGCTGGTGGAGCAGGGCCGCGTGGCCGATGTGTTTGCTGCCCCGCAGCATGGCTACACCCGCCGCCTCATCGCCAGCCAGCCCCGGCGCGATGTGGTGGAGACCGAACCCGCCGAAGGGATCGCCCCTGTGGTGCAGGCGCAAGACCTGCGCGTGGTTTATCCCACGCCCTTGCCCGGCGTGCGCGGCTGGTTCAAAAAAGGTGAATTCGTCGCCGTGCTGGGGGCCACGCTGCAACTGCTGCCCGGCCGCACGCTGGGCGTGGTGGGCGAATCGGGTTCGGGCAAATCCACGCTGGCGCAGGCTATTTTGGGCCTGCTGCCGCATGGCGGCGAGCTGGCGGTGGCGGGGCAGGGCTGGCAGCAGCCGGCCGCGCGCAACACGCCCGCCAACCAGCAGTTGCGCCGCCAGGTGCAGGTGGTGTTCCAGGACCCGTTCTCCTCGCTCTCGCCGCGCCTCACCGTCGAAGAGATCGTGGGCGAGGGCCTCCAGGTGCACGAGCGCGCGCTGGACATGGCGGCGCGTCGTGCCAGGGTGGAGGCCGCGCTGGCCGAGGTGGGGCTGACCGAGGCGCAGTTCCCCGGCCTGCTGGCGCGCTACCCGCATGAATTTTCCGGCGGCCAGCGCCAGCGCCTGGCCATTGCCCGTGCCCTCATCGTGCAGCCGCGCGTGCTGGTGCTCGACGAACCCACCAGCGCGCTCGATGTCACCATCCAGCAGCAGGTGCTGGGCCTGCTGCAGCGCCTGCAGCGTGACAAGGGCCTGAGCTACCTGCTCATCACGCACGACGTTCAGGTCATCCGCGCCATGGCGCACGACGTGCTGGTGATGAAGGATGGCGAGGTGCTGGAAAGCGGCACGGTGGCCCAGGTGCTGGATGCGCCCCGGCAAGCCTACACCCAGCGCCTGGTGGCAGCGGCCGCAGTGCCGGGCTGACGCACTGCGCGGGCGAGTGCCTGTCGTGCGGCCATTCTGCCTATCGCAGGTAGGAGCGCAGCACGGCGGTCACCTGATCCATGCCTGCGTCGCGTGCCGCATCCGACAGCCCTTGCGCGCCCACATGCTCGCGCAGGTGGCCTTCCAGCACCTGGGCCATCAGGCCATTGACGGCACCGCGGATCGCGGCGATCTGCTGCAGCACGGCGGCGCAGTCGGACTGCGCCAGCAGGGCTTTTTCGAGTGCGCTGGCCTGGCCCTGGATGCGGCGCACGCGTGCCAGCAACTGCTTGTGTCC
Source organism: Acidovorax soli (assembly GCF_900107605.1). Classification (GTDB taxonomy): domain Bacteria; phylum Pseudomonadota; class Gammaproteobacteria; order Burkholderiales; family Burkholderiaceae_C; genus Acidovorax; species Acidovorax soli. Next base: position 214,686 of record NZ_FNQJ01000001.1, read on the forward strand.
GGTGATGGTGTGTGCCATGGAATTGGGGGGTGATGGATACTGGGGTGGAGTATATTGCGGGGCAATTTCATCCCCCTCCATTCCATGCCATCCACTGCCACGCCCTCTGACGGGTCCCATTCCCACCACTTCCACCAGGGCAACCCGCTGGCCGAGCGCAACACGCGCTGGGCCGTGGCCCTGACCGTAGCGATGATGGTGGCCGAGATCGCCGGGGGCTGGGTTTTCAACTCCATGGCCTTGCTGGCCGATGGCTGGCACATGAGTTCGCACGCGCTGGCGCTGGGCCTGTCGGCCATGGCCTACGCGGCGGCGCGGCATTACGCGCACGACCGGCGGTTTTCGCTGGGTACCTGGAAGATCGAGGTGCTGGCAGGCTACACGAGCGCGCTGGCACTGGTGCTGGTGGCGGGCGTGATGCTGGTGCAGTCGCTGCAGCGGCTGCTGGCGCCCCAGCCCATCCACTACGACGAGGCCATCGCCATTGGTGTGGTGGGCCTGCTGGTCAACCTGGCCTGCGCCTGGCTGCTGCGCGGTGGCCACCACCACGGACACGATCATGGCCATGGGCATTCCCACGGGCATGGGCATTCGGACCACCACCACGACCTGAACCTGCGCTCGGCCTACCTGCATGTGCTGGCCGATGCCGCCACCTCGGTGCTGGCCATCGTGGCGCTGTTCGGCGGCAAGCTGTGGGGGGCGGACTGGCTGGATCCGGTGATGGGCATCGTGGGCGCGGTGCTGGTGGCCGTGTGGGCCCAGGGCCTGCTGCGGGATACGGGCAAGGTGCTGCTCGATGCCGAGATGGACGCGCCGGTGGTGGCGGAAATCCGCGAGGTCATCGCGGCCAGCCCCGTGCCGGCGCGCATCAGCGACCTGCATGTCTGGCGCGTGGGCCGGGGCGACTACGCGTGCATCCTGTCGCTGGTCACGTCGCCCGGCGTGGCGCCGGAATATTTCAAGCGGCAGCTGCGCGTGCACGAGGAGCTGGTGCACATCACGGTCGAGATCCATGCGCCTGGCGCGGCGGCGCCGGCCTGATTTTCCGCCGTCACTTTCGGCTGTAGCCCCGTGCCGGGGCACAATCCTCTGCAGGGCGCACCTGCGCACCCCCTTCAGAGACCACGGCCATGCAATTCAGCGATCTTGACAGCGATACCGAAGACACCGTGCACACGCCCCAGGAGCGCGCTGCCGCCGCATCGCGCAGCACCTGGGTGAGCGTGGGTGTCAACCTGGTGCTGTCCACCATCCAGATCGTGGTGGGCGTGCTGGCCAAGTCGCAGGGCCTGATCGCCGATGGCATCCACTCGCTGTCCGACCTCGTGGCCGATTTCGTGGTGCTGTTCGCCAGCCACCATGCCAAAAAGGATGCCGACGAGGGCCACCCCTACGGCCACCACCGCTTCGAGACGGCGGCCTCGCTGGTGCTGGGTCTGCTGCTGTTGGCGGTGGGCATGGGCATGGTGTGGTCGGCGGTGCTCAAGCTGGAGAACCCGCAAACGGTGCCGCAGGTGCATAGGGTGGCACTGTGGGTGGCCGGTGCCGCTCTGGTGGGCAAGGAACTGCTGTTTCGCTACATGCTGGCCGTGGCCAAGCGCGTCAAGTCCAGCATGCTGGTGGCCAATGCCTGGCACGCGCGCTCGGATGCGGCCTCGTCGCTGGTGGTGGGCATCGGCATTGCCGGCAACCTGGCCGGCTATCCCATCCTGGACCCGATTGCCGCGCTCATCGTCGGCTTCATGGTGGGCAAGATGGGCTGGGAGTTTGGCTGGGATGCGCTGCACGACCTGATGGACCGTTCGGTGGACGAGCAGGAAGTGCAGGCCATCCGCCAGACGCTGCTCGACACGCCGGGCGTGAGCGGCGTGCACGATGTGCGCACGCGCAAGATGGGCGACATGATCGTGGTCGATGCCCACCTGGAGGTGGACGCAGCGCTCACCGTGGAGGCCGGCCACGACATCGCCGTGCAGGCGCGCCAGCGCGTGCTGCAGCGCCACCGCGTGCTCAACCTCATGACCCATGTGGACCCGTGGCGCCGGCCCGATCTGGACCACGCCGCGCCTTTGGTGCGCGGCAGCGCCGTGGCGCAGTAGGCGTTCTTTGCCGGGGCGCGGGCCGGGCCGGAGTCAGCGTCCGCCAGGTCCGGGCAGCCGGGTCCGCACCAGGCTCCGGCCCGCGCGCCGCACCAGTTCCAGCCAGACCAGGCAAAGCGCCAGCAGGCAAGCGGCCACCGCCACGCCCTGGGCGCCGGGCAAAGCCAATCCCATCAGCGCGCGCAGCCCCGGAATGCCCAGCACCGCGGCCAGCAGCAAGGCCATTGCGGCGGCAATGCGCCACAGCCAGGGGTTTGGCCGGGTGATGCCCAGCAGCGCCGGGCGCGACAGGTCGCGGTTGGCCAGGATCAGCAGCATGACGCACAGCACCAGCGTGCCGAACACCACGGTGCGGCTTTGCGCGCTGCCCCAGCCCTGACCCGCCAGCCAGGACTGCCCGCCCAAGAGCAAGGCCGCCACGCCCAGGCCCTGCAGCACGGAGTAAACCAGTGGGCCCATGGCAAACGGCGAGTCGGAGACGGGGCGGGGCGGCCGCTCCATGGTGTTGCTGTCTTCGGGTTCGGCCTCCAGCACGACCGCGCAGGTGGGGTCTATCAGCAACTGCAGCAGCACGATATGCACCGGCATCAGCAGCGTGGGCCATTTCAGCAGCGTTGGCCCCAGCACCAGCGCGATGATGGGGACGTGGACCGCGAAGGTGAAGCGCATGGCCTTGCGCACGTTGCCGTCGATGCGCCGGCCCTGGCGGATGGCGGCGACGATGCGCGCGAAGCTGTCGTCCAGCAGCACCAGCGCGGCGGCCTCGCGCGCCACGTCGGTGCCGCGCTCGCCCATGGCGATGCCCACGTCGGCAGCCTTGAGCGCGGGGGCGTCGTTCACGCCGTCGCCGGTCATGGCCACCACTTCGCCGCTGGCACGCAGCAGCTGCACCAGGCGCAGCTTGTGCTGGGGCTTGAGGCGCGCGCACAGATCCACATGGCGCAGCCGCTCGGCAAGGGCCGCGTCGTCCAGCGCTTCCAGCTCGGGGCCGGTGAGCACCTGGGGCCGCTCCGACAGGCCCACCTGCTGCGCAATGGCGCGGGCCGTGGCCGGGTGGTCGCCGGTCATCATGATCACGCGCACGCCCGCGCGCCGGCATTCGGCCAGCGCGGCGGGCACTTCGGGGCGGGGCGGGTCGGCCAGCGCCACCAGGCCGAGGAAATCAAAGTCGAAGTCGTGCTGGCTTTGCGGCCAGGGCGGGCTCTGGTCGGGCGCCGGGGGCGGGCCCCGCCAGCGCCCCCGTGCCACGCCCAGCACGCGCAGGCCACGCTCGGCCATGGCTTCGACCTGGCGGCGGATGGCACCCAGCCGCGCGGCATCGAGGTGGCACAGGTCGGCCACGGCCTCGGGCGCACCCTTGGTGGCCAGCAGGTGCAGGTCGGGCTCGTCGCTGGCAAACACCCGTGTCATGGCCAGGATCTCGCCCGAGAGCGCGTATTCGAACTCGGGCTCGCGCCCGTCGTGCACATGCTCGGTGCCTTCGAGCCATTGGTGGCCGAAATGCTGGATGGCCTTTTCCATGGGATCGAACGGATCGCCCGGCGTGGCCAGCATGGCGAATTCGGCCAGCAGGTGGAAATGTTCGGGCATTTCGCTGGCGCCGTCGGCGGGCCTGAAGCGCTGGTCGGCGGTGGCGATTTCGGCCACGGCCATGCGGTTCAGGGTGAGCGTGCCGGTCTTGTCCACGGCCAACACCGTGATGGCGCCCAGCGCCTCGACGGCGGTGACGCGCCGCGTCAGCACCTTCTGGTGCGCAATCCGCCAGGCGCCCAGCGCCAGGAACACGGTGAGGATGACAGGAATCTCCTCGGGGAGGATGGCCATGGCCAGCGCAATGCCCGAGAGCAGGCTGTCGAGCAGCGGCCGGCCGTTCCACCACCAGCCCAGCAGCACCTGCGCCAGGGCCAGGACGAGGGCGGCCGTGCCCAGCGTGCGCACCAGCCGGCGCGAGCCCTGCTGCAGCGCCGAAGGCGGCTCCACTGTTGCTGCGAGATCGGCGCCGATGCGCCCCACGGCGGTGTGGGCGGCGGTGGCACACACCTGGGCCACCCCCACGCCGCGCGTGACCACGGTGCTCGCGAAGAGACTGGGTGTGCCATCTCCTCCCGGTGTTGGTGACGGTGTTTGTTGGGTATCCGGTGCAGCGCCTTGTGCTGCGGGCAGCTTGGCCACCGGCACGGCTTCGCCGGTGAGCAGGGATTCGTCCACTTCGAGCTGGCCGTCGATCAGCAGGGCGTCGGCGGCGATGCGGTCGCCCTCGTGCAGCACCAGCAGGTCGCCGCGCACCACGTCGCGCCCGGCGATGCGCTGCTCCTGGCCGTCGCGGATGACCAGCGTGCGCGGGGCCGACAGGTCCCGCAGCGACTCCAGCGCGCGCTGCGTCTTGCGCTCCTGCGCCAGCGTGATGCCGATGACCACGAACACAAAGCCCAGCAGGAAGAGGGCTTCGCCCCGGTCGCCCAGCGCCAGGTAGATGCCGCCAGCCGCCAGCAGCATGAGGAACATCGGCTCGGTGACCACGTCGCGCACAATGGCCAGCGTGGACTTGGGCGCGCTGCCTGGCAGCAGGTTGGGGCCTTCGGCGGCCAGGCGGTGTGCGGCGTCGGCGGTGCTCAGGCCGGGTTGTGCGGGCGTTGGCCTGGGCGTCGGGATTTCTGGAGCGGGCATGGCTTTGCGCTGGGGCGCATATCAGGGCTTGCGCGCCACCAGCCCCAGCAGGGCAGACGGGCCTTTGTGCTGGGTGCCCTCGCTCAGCACCGCCTCATAGTCGCGCAACTCGATGATCTCCAGGCCGCTGAAGGCCGAGCGGATCATTTCCGGCGTGTACAGGTGCGACAGGATGGGTGGCCCGCCGGTCTTGTATTCCAGTTGCCGGGGCGTGTAGCCCTGCAGCACCAGCACGCCACCGGGCCTGAGCGCTGCCACCATGTGGGCGAACAGGCGCGCGCGCATGGCGGGGTCGGCAAACTGTACAAAGATGGCCACCACGGCGTCGTAGCTGGCGGTGGGCCAGGGCCACTGGTCGCAATCGGCCACGCTGTAGTGCACGGTGACCTGGGCTTGCGCGGCCAGTTGCCGAGCCCGGCCCACGCCCACGTCCGAGATGTCGAAAGCGTCCACCTGCAGGCCCTGGCGCGCCAGCCAGACGCTGTTGCGCCCGTCGCCATCGGCCACGCACAGCACGCGGCCGCCGGGTGCGAGGTGGTGGGCCTGGGTGCGCAGGTAGTCGTTGGGCTCCTGGCCAAACAGGTGGGGGTCGCTTGCGTAGCGCTGGTTCCAGGTGGCAGCGGCGTCGGGGAAGGGTGTTGCGGTCATGGTAGGTGCCTTGTGCAGTCGTGGGCTAGAACATACAGGCCGGGCGCTTGCCGTTGTCGTTCACGGCGATGGTGGGCCGATGGTGCCACAGGCCGTGATGCGGCTGCGCGTGGCCGGAGTTTTTAGGGCAAGAATGGCCTGTAGCGCTTTTTGATAAAGCTCTGAAAGCTATTAAATTGATAGTATTTGATCTGCTCGCCTCGCCACCATGGCCGGCGCCTCGACCGCCTTGCCGGGGCTGATCGAGGACCTGGCCTTCGGGCTGGCTGCCGTGCTGTCGGTGGCGGCCAGGGTGGTGTTTGGGGTGCTTCGGTCTGCCGCAGCCGGGCGCCACTGGGCACCCGTGCACCGCATCTTCCCGCGACAACTTACATTGGAGCCATGGACAAAAAACACACCTTTCACCGCAGCGACCTGGTGCGCATTGCCGTTGACGCCATGAAGGAGCGCGGCCTGGAGCCCGAGTTTCCGCCCCGCGCGCTGCAACAACTGCAAACCATCGCGGCCGCCGGGCAGGATGACGATCCGCGCATCCGCGACCTCAGCGCGCTGCCCTGGTGCTCGATCGACAACGATGACTCGCTCGACCTCGACCAGCTCACGGCCTGCGGTCCCTTGGGCAACGGCGCCGTGAAGATCTTTGTGGCGGTGGCCGATGTGGACGCCCTGGTCCGGAAGAACTCGGCCATCGACCAGCATGCGCACATCAACACCACGTCGGTCTATACCTCGGCGCGGGTGTTTCCGATGCTGCCCGAGCGCCTGTCCACCGACCTGACCTCGCTGAACCCGGGGCAGGAGCGCCTGGCCATCGTGACCGAAATGGTGGTGGATGCCGAGGGTGCGGTCACCCATTCCACTGTGCACCGGGCGCGGGTGCGCAACCACGCCAAGCTGGCCTACGATGCCGTGGCCGCATGGATCGAGGGCGAAGGCGAGCTGCCCGAAGCAGCGCGCGCCGTGCCCGGCATGGACGAGCAGCTGCGCACCCAGGACATGGTGGCCCAGCGCATGCGCGCGCGCCGGCGCCAGCAGGGCTCGCTGGACCTGGAGACCTTCCAGCCGCGGGCCGTGTTCGACGGCGACCGCGTGGTGGACATCCGCCAGCAGGAGCAGAACCGGGCGCGCCAGCTCATCGAAGAGTTCATGATCGCCACCAACACCTGCACGGCGCAGTTTCTGGCGCGGCACGGCGGCAGCGCCTTGCGGCGGGTGGTGCGATCGCCCGAGCGCTGGCTGCGCATCGTGGAAGTGGCCAGCAAATATGGCGAGGCACTGCCCAAGACGCCCGATTCGCGCGCGTTGGAGGGTTTCCTGGCGCGCCAGCGCCAGGCCGATCCGCTGCGCTTTCCCGATCTGTCGCTGGTCATCATCAAGCTGATGGGTTCGGGCGAGTATGTGGTCGAGCACCCCCGGGGCGAGCCCATCGGCCACTTCGGCCTGGCCGTGCGCGACTACACGCATTCCACGGCGCCCAACCGCCGTTACCCCGATCTGGTGAGCCTGCGCATGGTCAAGGCGCTGCTGTCGGGCGAGCACCCGCCCTATGGCCTGGCCGAACTGGCCACGCTGGCCGAGCATTGCACCCACCAGGAAGACGCGGCGCAGAAGGTGGAGCGCAGCGTGCGCAAATCCGAGGCGGCGCTGTTCCTGCAGGGGCTGATCGGCCAGAAGTTTGACGCCATCGTCACGGGCCGCACCGAGAGCGCCACCTGGGTGCGCATCTTCACGCCGCCGGCCGAAGGGCTGCTGATGGCGGGCGATTTCAACCTGGAGGTGGGGCAGAAGATCCGCGTGAAGCTGCTCAGCACCAACGTGGAGCGCGGTTTCATCGATTTCGAGCAGGCGCGCTGAAATTCTGTGCCCACCCGGCGCCAGCGTCCGAGCCCCCAGCAGGAGACTTCACCATGGCCAAGCGATCCTTTCCCCTGTCCAAGGTCTATGGGCTGCTCGAACCCGGCCCGGTGCTGCTGCTGAGCACGGCGCACAAGGGGCGGATCAACGCCATGGCGATGTCCTGGCACACCATGATGGAGTTCGAGCCGCCTCTGGTGGGCTGCGTGGTCAGCAGCCGCGATTTCAGTTTCACGGCCCTCAAAGCCACGCGTGAGTGCGTGCTGAACATCCCCGCCGTGGAGCTTGCGCAGAAGGTGGTGGACTGCGGCAACAGCTCGGGCCGCAGCGTGGACAAGTTCGCGGCGTTCGGCCTGACGCCCGCGCCGGCCTCGCTGGTGGCCGCGCCGCTGATCGCCGAGTGCCATGCCCACCTCGAATGCAAGGTGGTGGATACGCGTTTTGTGAACCGCTACAGCTTCTTTGTGCTGGAGGTGGTTCAGGCCTGGACCGATCCGGCCTGCAAGGACCCGCGCACGCTGCACCACCGGGGCTGGGGCGCCTTCATGGTGGCGGGCGAGACGATCCGGTTGCCGTCCAAAATGAAATAGCCGGGTCCGCCTTTGTCCACCGCGGCCCGCCGCAACACCGGCGCATCCAGCGCAAGGAACATCCATGAACGAACCGTCACCCATTCATCCGTCAACGGTCCCCGGCGCAGCTGCCGAAGCCGATATCCGCACCCGTTTCCGTGGCCTGCGGGCCCACGCCGGTCCGCAAGTGGCCGTCACGGTGCTGCACATCGGCGCCGAACACACGGCCATTGCCACCGGGCAGGGCGACGAGGCTTCCGGCGTGCTGGTGCTGGACATTGGCGCGCACAAGACGGCGCGGCAATTTTTCAAGCGCAGCCCGCCCACGCCGCTGGAGATGGAACACGCCATTGCCACCGTGGAAGACGAGGTGATCCGCGCGGTACCGGTGCTGGCGCCGGGCACTGCCTTGCTGTGCGCCGACGCGCTGGTGCGCGAGGTGGCCCTGCTGGCAGGGCTGGCGCCGGGTGAGTGCATGGTGATGCCGCTCGATGCCATGGAACGCGTGTTCGAGCGCCTGGCCGCCGTGGCCGAAGGGCGCCCGGCCGTGCGCGAGGGTTTGCCGCAAGGCACCGATTTCGCCGCTGCGCTGCTGATCCTGCGCGAGTTCATGCACCACCTGCGGTTTGGGGCGATCACCGTGGTGGCGTGACGACGGCACGGGGTCTTTCGATCCATGGGGTCTGGTGGCCGGGGTAGAGTCGCACGTCCGTATGTGTTCCTTTTGTTTCCGCCAGAGCCTGCCCATGATGAATTGCCCGCGCCGCCCCCTGCGCACCCTGTTGTCGCTACTGTGGGGGGCCACCCTGGGCGCATGTGCCCTCGTTGCCGCGCCAGCCGGCGCTGCGCCCGAAATCCCCGCCACAGATGCCAGCGCCATGGCGCCCCGCGTGCTGGCCTGCACCACCTGCCATGGCAAGCAAGGCCGCGCCACGCAAGACGGCTACTTTCCGCGCATCGCGGGCAAGCCGGAGGGCTACCTCTACAACCAGCTGGTCAATTTCCGGGACGGGCGGCGCAGCTACCCGCAGATGACTTACCTCATCGAGCACCTCACGGACGGCTATCTGCGCGAGATCGCCACCCACTTCGCCGCGCTGGAGGTGCCCTATGCGCCGCCCCCCGCGCCCCAGGCTGCGCCGCAGGTGCTGGAGCGCGGGCGCCTGCTGGTGCAGCAGGGCGATGCGGCGCGCCAGTTGCCTGCCTGCGTGCAGTGCCACGGCCCGGCGCTGACGGGGCTCAGCCCGTCGATTCCCGGCTTGCTGGGCCTGCCGCGTGACTACCTCAACAGCCAGCTCGGGGCCTGGCAGACCGGCCAGCGCCGCGCGCAGGCCCCCGATTGCATGGCGGCCATTGCCCGCCAGCTTTCACCGGAAGAGGTGAGTGCCGTATCGGCCTGGCTGGCGGCCCAGCCGGTGCCCGGCGGCGGCAAGCCGGCCGAGCGGCTGACAGGGGCCATGCCCGTGCGCTGCGGCGGGGTGGATGGTGTGCCGGTGGCTGGCGCGGCGGCGCGCTGAAGGGGGCATGGCATGAAACGCATCCTCTGGACCATCTCTTCCACCATGGCCGCCCTGGGCCTGGGTGCCGCCGCACTGGTGGCGCTGAATTTGCGTGGCGAAGAACCGTTGACCACCAACGAAACCGTGCAAAGCACGCCGGAGCTGGTAAAGCGCGGCGCATACCTGGCCCGCGCCGGCAACTGCATGGCCTGCCACACCGTGCAGGGTGGCGCACCCTATGCGGGCGGGCGCGGCATCGATACGCCGTTTGGCGTCATCCACACGTCCAACCTCACGCCCGATAAGGCTACGGGCATCGGCAATTGGTCGGCCGCCGAGTTCTGGCGCGCGCTGCACAACGGCCGCTCCAGGGACGGGCGCCTGCTGTACCCGGCGTTTCCCTATACCAGCTACACGCAGGTGACGCGCGAGGATTCCGACGCCATCTACGCCTATCTGCAAAGCCTGCCTGCCGTGGCGCAGGCCAACCGGCCGCATGCGCTGCGCTTTCCGTACAACACGCAGGCCGCGCTGGGTGTGTGGCGCGCCCTGTTCTTCGTGCCCGGTGCGCCACCGGCTGAATCCACGCAAACGGCTGAGTACAACCGGGGCGCCTACCTGGTCAATGGCCTGGGCCATTGCGCTGCCTGCCACACGCCGCGCAATGCGCTGGGCGCCAGCAGCCAGGCGCAGGCCTTCAGCGGGGGGCTGATTCCGGTGCAGAACTGGTATGCCCCGGCCCTCAATGCCGCCGCCGAGGCGGGCGTGGCGCAGTGGCCGGTGGCGGACGTGGTGGCGCTGCTGAAAACCGGTGTGGCGCCGCAAGGCTCGGTCACCGGGCCCATGGCCGAGGTGGTGTTTCGCAGCACCCAGTACCTGAGCGATGCCGATGCCCAGGCGATCGCCGTGTACCTGCGGGCGCTGCCGCAGCAGGCCCCCGCTGCCCCGGCGGTGGTAAAGCCCTCGGCCGCCACGCTGGCGCGCGGGGGCAAGGTGTATGAGCAGCACTGCGCGCAATGCCATGGCGACAGCGGCGAGGGTCAGCCGGGGGCATTCCCGGCGCTGGCGGGCAACCGTGCCGTGGTGCTGCAAGACCCCACCAATCTGGTCCGCGTGGTGTTGCAGGGCGGCTATCTGCCGGCCACGGCGGGCAACCCGCGCCCGCATGGCATGCCGCCCTTCATGCAGGTGCTGGGCGACGAGGATGTGGCGGCCGTGAGCACCTTCGTGCGCAATGCCTGGGGCAACCAGGCCGGCGCAGTGGGTACCATCGGCGTCTACCGTGCCCGGGAGCGGCGCGGGTCTTGAAGGAGAACCCCCCGATGCACAGCCCGGCCGCGTTGCCCGAATCCCCCCCCGTGGCCCCTGGCAGCGGCTGGTGGGCGGTGTGCCTGTGCGCCAACTGGTGCGGCACCTGCCGCGACTACCGGCCCCTGTTCGACGAACTGGCCAGGGCGCACCCGCAAATGCGCTTTGAGTGGGTGGACATCGAGGACGAGGCCGACCTGGCCGGGGATCTGGATGTGGAGACCTTTCCCACCTTGCTGATCGCCGATGGCGCGACGGCGCGCTTCCTGGGCCCGCTGCTGCCGCAGGCCCCCGTGCTGGCGCGCCTGCTGGCCAGCCTGCAGGCCGCCACACCTGGGGGCGGGGCAGGCGCTGAAGCGCAGGCAGTGTTCGAGCGTGTGCGCGCAGCGCGCAGCGCCTAGTTGCCTGGATCTGGGGCAACCGGGGCTCTTGCGGGCCCACCAGTGCGGATCGTTTATTCCTGTTTTGATAGCTGTCAGCGCCTATTTTTAAAGCGCTAGAGGCAGTTTTCGTTTGATTTTCCTATGGCACACCCACTGTGGTTCCACCTTCCATCGCTGCAGGCCCAGTGCGACAAGGGCGCCTGGTCGCGCGGCATGGATCTCCATTGCCGGGCGGGCGTGGTCCGCATCGACAGCGAACCCGATGGGGAGGGCCGCTGGCGGATCGAGGGCGAGGTGCAGGGCAGCCTGTCCATGCCTTATCAGGTGTCGGCAGAGCTGGCCATTGCGCCCAATGGGCAGGTCACGCAGTGGTCGGGCGACTGCACTTGCCCCGTGGGCGTGGATTGCAAGCATGCCATCGCGTTGACTCTGCGGGCCGCGCAGGACAACCCGGCGCAAGGTCAGATTTCAGTCCCCGCCGTCGATGCCCTGAAAGCGCTGCAGGAGCGCAAGCAGGCCTCGGCGCGCGCCGAGGCCGACGCGCGGCTGGTGCGCTGGCTGCAGGACTGGGACCGTGCTGCAGGCGAACCTGATTCGTCCATCCCGGGCGCACGGCCGGATCGGCCCGAAAACTACCTGTACCTGGCCTCCATCGTGGGGCTGCCGTGCGCGGCCTCGAAGGCCCTGCCGCAGATGCAGCTGGAGGCGGTGGTGTCCTACCCCAAGCTCACCGGCGGCTGGGCCAAGCCCCGACAAATCCGCACCCAGCCCGGCCCCGGGCAGGCGGTCTATGACCGCGCCAGCGACGCCGATCGCCAGGTGCTGCAACTGCTGCGCGCCATGCCGCGCGGCATGGCTTACTACTCGGCCTACAGCGCAGCGCCGGTGGCGGTGCTGGAAGGAACTGTGGGCGTGCTGGCGCTGCAGCAGGCGGCCAGCACCGGCCGCCTGTTTGCCGATGCAGGGGGCTCCACCGTGGGTGCCCCGCTGCGCTGGGGTGACCCTTTGCCCATCACCTGGGCATGGCGCGAGGTCACGCCTGCCGCCGGGGGCGAAAGTTCCTGGGCCCTGGGCGCCAGCCTGCCAGGCGCTTCGGCCATGCTGTGCAGCAACAGCCCCCCGCTGTACCTCGACGCCGCTCTCGGTGTGTGTGGCACGGTGCAGGCCGATGGCCTGAGCGCAGCCCAGCTGGCCCTGCTGCTCAAGGCACCGGCGCTGGACGCCGCAGCGCTGCAAAAGCACCGGGCCGAGCTTGCCAGCCGCCTGGGCGGTGTGCTGCCGTTGCCGCCGGTGCTGGGCCCGCTCACCCGCGTGCAGGGCATTGCGCCCGTGGCGCGCCTGCACCTGGCGCCCGTGCCGGCGGGTGAAGTGCCAGACCTGGGCCTCATCACCGCCCGGCTGCGCTTCGACTACCAGGGCCATGTGGGCTGGTGGGCCGGGCAGGCGCTGGACATGCTGGTGACAGCGGAGGACGGCGGCCAGGTGCTGCTGCAGCGCGATCCCAGGGCCGAGCTCGGCGCCATCGAGCGGCTGATGGCGCTGGGCTTGCTGGCCACCGACGACGGCCTGTTCGGCATCCCCGGCGAACGCCCGCAGCACGACTGGATGCACTGGGCCGACAACGGTTTCGGGGTGCTGCGAGACGCGGGCTTCGCCGTCACATTGGATGCGGCGCTGACCGGCTGGATCACGCATGCCGACACGCTGGATGTGGCGCTGCAGCCCGACGGCGGGGAGGAGGCCACCTCGCCCTGGTTTGCGCTGTCGCTGGGCATGGAGATCGATGGTGTGCGCCACAACATCCTGCCGTGGCTGCCCGACCTGATTGCCGCTGCAGCGGCCCAGCCGCCGGACCCCGCCACCGGCCTGCCCCAGCTGCCGCCGCATGTGTATCTGCCGGCACAGGGGGGGACCGGTTTTGTGCGCCTGCCCACCGATGCGTTGCGGCCCTGGCTGGCTGCGCTGCTCGACCTGGTGGGTGACCGGGCCCATGATTTCAATGGCGACCACCTCCGGCTTGCGCGCATGGACGTCCTGCGCACCAGTGCCGCGCTGGGCGAGGGGGCGGTGTGGGAGGGGGCGGACACCTTGCGCGCCATGGTGGCGCAGCTGCGGGGTGCCATGGCGTTGCCCGAAGTGCCATTGCCCGCCAGCGTGCACGCCACGCTGCGGCCCTACCAGCAGCAGGGCCTGAACTGGCTGCAGTTCCTGCGCGCCCACGGCCTGGCCGGTGTGCTGGCCGACGACATGGGCCTGGGCAAAACCTTGCAGGCCCTGGCGCATATCCAGGTGGAAAAAGAGGCGGGGCGCCTGATGCACCCCGCACTCATCATTGCGCCCGTGAGCCTGCTGGGCAACTGGCAGCGCGAGGCGGCGCGGTTTTGCCCGGACCTGCGCAGCCTGGTGCTGCATGGCGCGGGCCGGCATGGGACGGCCGATGCGGTGGCCGAGCACGATCTGGTCATCGCGCCGTATTCGCTGCTGCAGCGCGACCGCGAGCGCTGGCTGGCGCAGCCCTGGCACCTGGTGGTGCTCGACGAGGCGCAGAACATCAAGAATGCCAGCACGCAGGCCGCGCAGGTGGTCAGCCAGTTGAATGCGCGCCACCGGCTGTGCCTGTCCGGCACGCCCCTGGAAAACCACCTGGGCGAGGTCTGGAGCCTGTTTCACTTTCTGATGCCCGGTTTTCTGGGCAGCCAGCAGCGCTTCAGGGAGCTGTTTCGCAATCCCATTGAAAAACTGGGTGACAGCGCCCGCATGGCACAGCTGCGTGCGCGCATCACACCGTTCCTGCTGCGCCGCACCAAGGCGCTGGTGGCCGGCGAGTTGCCGCCCAAGATCGAGACCGTGATGCCGGTGGAACTGACCGGCGCGCAGGCCGATCTGTACGAAACCATCCGCCTGGGCATGGAGAAGACCGTGCGGGAAGCCTTGCAGTCCAAGGGGCTGGCCAAGTCGCAGATCACCATCCTCGATGCGCTGCTCAAGCTGCGCCAGGTCTGCTGCGACCCGCAGCTGCTGCCGCTGGATGCCGCCAGGAAGGTCAAGACCTCGGCCAAGCTGGAGCAGTTGATGGCGCTGCTGCCTGAAATGCTGGCCGAGGGGCGGCGCATTTTGCTGTTCTCGCAATTCACCAGCATGCTCACCCTGATCGAGGCCGAGTTGAAAAAGCGCAAGCTGCCCTGGGTCAAGCTCACGGGGCAGAGCCAAAAGCGCGATGCCATCATTGAGCAGTTCACCAGCGGGCAGGTGCCGTTGTTCCTGGTCAGCCTGAAAGCAGGCGGGGTGGGGCTGAACCTGCCGCAGGCCGACACGGTGATCCACTTCGACCCCTGGTGGAACCCTGCCGTTGAAGCCCAGGCCACCGACCGTGCCCACCGCATCGGCCAGACGCAGAGCGTGTGGGTGATCAAGCTGGTGGCGCAGGGCACCATAGAGGAGCGGATTTTGGCGCTGCAAGAACGCAAGGCCCAACTGGCGGGCAGCCTCTACAGCGGGTCTGCGGCGCGCAGGGAGCCGCTGTTCACCGAGACCGACCTGGCGGAGTTGCTGCAACCGCTATCACTGTCATAGCTGCCTGCACTGATTGTGCTTGCGCTGAGCACATTTTTTGTGGCAAAACCGTGAGCGGTTGGCATGCGCAGGCTGTGGCGAATCGCAGGCAACAGTTTTGGCCCGATTCGTCTTTGCAAATCAATGCTTTACGCGCTACAATATGAATCTCACGACCAAACGGGCGGGTACCTACCGCCCGTTTTTTTTGGTCGAATGCTTTTGGAGCTCGAAGCTGTCGGGGAGGGTCTCCGGGGGTTATCGGGTTTTTTGTTTTGGACTTACGCAAACAAGGATGCGCCCAGGGTGCTTCCATGGGGCAGGCGATTGGCTTGTTCCTCATTGCGTAAGTCGTGTTGTTTTTCCGGGATTGAACTGAACACGTGGCACTACAGCAAGTCGTTGAACAAATTGTGACGGGTCTGGGCTATGACCTGGTGGAGATCGAGCGCTCTGCCGGTGGTTTGCTGCGTGTCACCATCGACTTGCCTTGGGTGCAGCCGGCCGCCGATGCGCCGGAGCCCGCAGTGGATCAGTTTGTCACGGTCGAAGACTGCGAGAAAGTCACCCGCCAGCTGCAGTTTGCGCTGGAGGTGGATGGGGTCGAATACAAGCGGCTGGAGGTCTCCTCGCCCGGCATTGATCGCCCGTTGCGCCATGAGCAGGATTTCGTGCGTTTTGCAGGCGCGGTCATTGACCTCACCCTGAAAGCCCCCATTGGCGCTGCGGCAGCCGGGCAGGTCAACGCCACCCGCAAGAAATTTCGCGGCACCCTGGAGCGTGCCGAATCGGGCGGATGGCAGATCGTCTGGAGTGATGAGCCAGCTGCCAAGCCTGGTCAGAAAATCAGCAAAAAGCGTGTGCCAGCCCCGTTGCAGGCGCTGGGTTTTACGCTGGATGAGCTCAGGGATGCCCGGTTGGCGCCCATTGTGGATTTCAAGGGGCGGGGGGCGAAGGCTGGTCAGGTACCGGGCTGAGTCGCTGGATGGTTTGGAGTGGGTGGGCGCTGTTGGCAGCTGCCGCCTGCGGGTGATAGAAACAGGAGAGTCGTCGCATGAATCGCGAATTGTTGATGTTGGTTGAGGCCATTTCGCGCGAGAAGAACGTGGAGCGCGATGTGGTCTTGGGCGCCGTGGAATCGGCCCTGGCCCAGGCTACCAAGAAGCTGTACCAGGGCGAGGTGGACATTCGCGTGTCCGTCGATCGCGACAGCGGCAACTATGAGACTTTCCGTCGCTGGCTGGTCGTGCCGGACGAGGCGGGTCTGCAGAACCCCGAAGCCGAAGAGCTGCTGATGGACGCCAGGGAGCGCATCGCGGACATCGAGGTCGGGGAATACATCGAAGAAGGTGTCGAGTCGGTGCCGATCGGCCGCATTGGCGCCATGGCCGCCAAGCAGGTCATCCTGCAGAAGATCCGCGACGCCGAGCGCGAGATGCTGCTCAACGACTTCATGTCGCGCGGCGAGCGCATCTTCACCGGCACGGTCAAGCGCATGGACAAGGGCGACCTCATTGTCGAATCCGGTCGCGTGGAAGGCCGCCTGCGCCGCGGCGAGATGATCCCCAAGGAAAACCTGCGCAGCGGTGACCGCGTGCGCGCCATGATCATGGAAGTGGACCTGACCCTGCGCGGCGCCCCCATCATCCTGTCGCGTTCGGCCCCCGAGTTCATGATCGAACTCTTTCGCCAGGAGGTGCCCGAGATCGAACAGGGCCTGCTGGAGATCAAGTCCTGCGCCCGTGACCCCGGCTCGCGCGCCAAGATTGCCGTGCTGAGCCACGACAAGCGCGTGGACCCCATCGGCACCTGCGTCGGCGTGCGTGGCACGCGCGTCAATGCCGTGACCAACGAGCTCGCTGGCGAGCGCGTGGACATCGTGCTGTGGTCCGAGGACCCCGCCCAGTTCGTGATCGGTGCACTGGCCCCGGCCAACGTGTCCTCCATCGTGGTCGATGAGGAAAAGCACGCCATGGATGTGGTGGTGGACGAGGAAAACCTTGCCATCGCCATTGGCCGTGGTGGTCAGAACGTGCGTCTGGCCTCCGATCTGACCGGCTGGAAGATCAACATCATGGACGCCGCCGAGTCGGCCCAGAAGCAGGCCAACGAGTCCGACACGGCCCGCCGCCTGTTCATGGAAAAGCTCGATGTGGACGAGGAAATCGCCGACATCCTGATCTCCGAAGGTTTCAACAGCCTGGAAGAAGTGGCCTATGTGCCGCTGCAGGAAATGCTGGAAATCGAAAGCTTCGACGAAGACACGGTGAACGAATTGCGTGCACGCGCCAAGGATGCGCTGCTCACCATGGAAATCGCCCGCGAGGAAAGCGTTGGCGAGGTCTCGCAGGATCTGCGCGACCTTGAGGGCCTCACACCCGAGCTGATTGCCAAGCTGGCAGAAAACGGTGTGCACACGCGTGACGACCTGGCCGATCTGGCCATTGATGAACTGACCGACCTGACCGGACAGTCCGCAGAAGATGCCAAAGCCCTGATCATGAAGGCACGCGAACACTGGTTCGCAGGGCAAGAGTAAGGTCAGGGAGGCACGAACCACATATGTCCAGTAATACTGTCGCCGAGTTTGCAACCGAACTCAAGAAATCACCTGAAATCCTGCTTGATCAGCTCAAGGCTGCGGGCGTGGGCAAGGCTGCCCCTTCCGACGCATTGACCGAGTCGGACAAGCAAAAGCTGCTGGCCTATCTGCAGGCCAGCCATGGCACGGCCTCGGCCGATCGCAAGAAGATCACGCTGGTGAAGAAGTCCACCAGCGAGATCAAGCAGGCCGACGCCACCGGCAAGGCACGCACGATCCAGGTGGAAGTGCGCAAGAAGCGCACGTTCATCCAGCGTGATGAAGGTGTCGAGGCGGCTGCCGAGTCCACAGAATCCATGGCAGAAGCAACGGCTGCGGCCGTGTCCAGCGAAGACATTGAACTGGCCCGCCGTGAGGAAGAGGCCAGCCGCCAGGCCGAGCTGATTCGCCGCCAGGAGGCCGAACTGGCCGCAAAGCGCGCCGAGCGCGAAGCCCGTGAACAGCGCGAGCGCGAAGCCGAAGAGCGCGCCGCCGCATACGCCGCCCAGGAGGCCAGCAAGAAGGCCCAGGCCTCGGCCGTCAAGCAGGAGGCTACCCGCGAGCAGGCTGCTGAAGCGGCTGCGCGCATTGCGGCACAGAACGAAGCACGCGAGAAGGCGGCTGCGGAATCTAAAGCCCGCTCTGACGAGGAAGCGGCCCGCGCTGCGGATCTCGATGCACGTCGCCGCAAGGCCGAAGCAGAAGCTGCTGCCATCCGCTCCATGATGGCCACGCCCAAGAAGGCGGTCATGGTGGCCAAGAAACCGGAAGAGCCCAAGCCCGTTGCCAAGCCTGCGGCCGTGGGGGACGCCAAGAAAGGCACGCTGCACAAGCCTGCCGTGGGGGCTGGTGCGGGCGCGCGTCCGGGCACGCCTGCTGCTCCGGGGGCTGCCGCCGGCAAGGAAGTCAAGTCGGCCAAGCTGTCTTCCAGCTGGGCCAATGACACGGCCAAGAAAAAGGAAATCAAGACCCGCGGCGACAGCAGCGGCGGTGTCGGTCGCAACAACTGGCGTGGTGGCCCGCGTGGCCGCCGTGGCGACAGCCGCGATCACCGCGACGACAACCACCAGCAGTCCGCTCCGGTGGAAGCGCGCACCATTGAAGTGCATGTGCCTGAAACCATCACGGTGGCCGAACTGGCGCACAAGATGTCCATCAAGGCTTCCGAGGTCATCAAGGCGCTGATGAAGATGGGCCAGATGGTCACCATGAACCAGCCGCTGGACCAGGACACCGCCATGATCGTGGTGGAAGAAATGGGCCACAAGGCCGTGGTGGCGGCGCTGGACGATCCGGAAGCCTTCACCGACGAGGATTCGGCGCAGCAGGACGTGGCCGTTCTGCCGCGCGCGCCGGTCGTCACCGTGATGGGTCACGTCGATCACGGCAAGACCTCGCTGCTGGACTACATCCGCCGTGCCAAGGTCGCCTCGGGCGAGGCGGGCGGCATCACGCAGCACATCGGCGCCTACCACGTGGAAACGCCACGCGGCATGATTTCGTTCCTCGATACCCCGGGTCACGAGGCTTTCACGGCCATGCGTGCCCGTGGCGCCCAGGCCACCGACATCGTGATCCTGGTGGTGGCGGCCGACGACGGCGTCATGCCCCAGACCAAGGAAGCCATCAAGCACGCCAAGGCGGCGGGCGTTCCTATCGTGGTGGCGATCACCAAGGCCGACAAGCCCGATGCCAACCCCGACCGCGTCAAGCAGGAGCTCGTGGTGGAAGAGGTGGTTCCCGAGGAGTACGGTGGCGATTCGCCTTTCGTGCCGGTGTCTTCCAAGACCGGCATGGGCATCGACACGCTGCTGGAACAGGTGCTGCTGCAAGCCGAAGTGCTGGAACTCAAGGCCCCCGTCGATTCGCTGGCCAAGGGCCTGGTGATCGAGGCCAAGCTCGACAAGGGCCGCGGCCCTGTGGCGACCGTGCTGGTGCAGTCCGGTACCCTGAAGGTGGGCGACGTGGTGCTGGCGGGCCAGACCTATGGCCGTGTGCGCGCCATGCTCGATGAGAGCGGCAGGGTCGCCAAGACGGCGGGTCCGTCGATCCCGGTTGAAATCCAGGGTCTGACCGAAGTGCCGCAGGCTGGTGACGATTTCATGGTGCTGACCGATGAGCGCCGTGCGCGCGAAGTCGCCACCTACCGCGCCGGCAAGTTCCGCAACACCAAGCTGGCCAAGCAGCAGGCGGCCAAGCTGGAGAACATGTTTGCCGACATGACGGCGGGCGAAGTGAAGATGCTGCCCATCATCGTCAAGGCCGATGTGCAGGGTTCGCAGGAGGCGCTGGCCCAGTCGCTGCTCAAGCTGTCGACGGATGAAGTCAAGGTGCAGCTGGTGTATGCCGCCGTGGGCGCCATCAGCGAGTCCGATATCAACCTGGCGATTGCTTCCAAGGCCATCGTGATCGGCTTCAACGTGCGTGCCGATGCCGGTGCGCGCAAGCTCGCCGAGAGCAATGGTGTGGATCTGCACTACTACAGCATCATCTATGACGCCGTCGATGAGCTGAAGGTGGCGATGTCCGGCATGCTGGCCCCCGAGCAGCGCGAGGAAATCATCGGCACGGCCGAGATCCGCACCGTGTTCGTGGCGTCCAAGATCGGTACCGTTGCGGGTTCGTACATCACGTCCGGCATGGTGCACCGCAACGCCAAGTTCCGCCTGTTGCGCGACAACGTGGTGGTCTACACCGGCGACGTCGATTCGGTCAAGCGTCTCAAGGACGATGTCAAGGAAGTCAAGGAAGGTTTTGAGTGCGGTATCAAGCTCAAGAACTACAACGACATCAAGGAAGGTGATCACCTCGAATTCTTTGATATCAAGGAAATCGCGCGGACGCTGTAAGGCTACGACGACTCTATGGCAGCGAAGAAATCCTCCACCCCCAACCGCGCCTTCAAGGTGGCCGATCAGATCCAGCGCGATCTGACGGAGCTGATCGCGCGCGAGTTGAAAGACCCGCGCGTGGGCATGGTGACGCTGCAGGGCGTGGAGGTCACCCCCGATTACGCCCACGCCAAGGTGTTCTTCAGCCTGCTGACGGGTGACCCTGTGGAAACGCAGGCAGCGCTCAACCAGGCGGCAGGTTTCCTGCGCAATGGGCTGTTCAAGCGCCTGCACATCCACACGGTGCCCACGCTGCATTTTGTGTTTGACCGCACTTCCGAGCGTGCCGCCGACATGAATGCCTTGATTGCCAAGGCCGTTTCCTCGCGCGCCAAGGACGACTGACCATGAACGCGCCACGCACCAGGGTGCAGCGGCGCCCTGTGCATGGGGTGTTGCTGCTCGATAAACCGCTCGGCCTGTCGAGCAACGACGCCTTGCAAAAGGTGAAGTGGCTGCTGCGTGCGGAAAAGGCGGGCCATACCGGCACGCTGGATCCTCTGGCCACCGGTGTATTGCCGCTGTGCTTTGGCGCCGCCACCAAGTTCAGCCAGCTGCAGCTGGATGCCCCCAAAACCTATGAAGCCGTGGCGCTGCTGGGTGCCACGACGACCACCGGCGACGCCGAGGGTGACGTGGTCGAGCGGTGTGAGGTGCTGCCGGAGCAGGTGACGCCAGAGCGCTTGGCGGCTGTGCAGCAGCAGTTCACCGGCCCCATCCGCCAGGTGCCGCCGATGCACAGCGCGCTCAAGAAGGACGGCAAGGCGCTGTACGAATATGCACGCGCCGGTGTCACGCTGGAGCGTGAAGCGCGCGATGTGGTGATCCATGCACTCAAGCTGACGCTGGTGCAGACGGATCAAGCGCATCTAGCTATCAAAATAATAGTAACCTGCAGCAAAGGCACGTACATCCGTACCCTGGGTGAAGACATCGGTGCGGCACTGGGCTGCGGTGCGCACCTGACCTTTCTGCGCCGCATCGACACCGGCGGGCTGGGGTTGGAGCGCTGCGTCACGCTGGCGCAGCTCGAAGCCATGCCCGAGGCAGAACGCCTGGCCAGCCTGGAGGCGCCCGAGTCGCTGCTGGCACAACACATGCGTGTCACGCTGGACGGTGAGAATGCAGCCCGATTCCTGTCGGGCGTGCGTCGCCGTGGCAACTGGCCCGATGCCAGTGCCGTGGCGGTGTTTGGCGAGAGTCCCCCGGCGCTGCTGGGGGTGGGCCACATCGTGGGCGGGGAGCTGGTGCCGGACAGGCTCCTGAGTCCGCTGGAAATTCAACAAATCTTGGAAAGCACGCCGCGTTCCGCGTCCATGGCGCACAGCGGCATATTGGAAAAACTATGACGAAACAAATCCGCAACATCGCCATCATCGCCCACGTTGACCATGGCAAAACCACCATGGTCGACCAGCTGCTGCGCCAGTCCGGCACCTTTGCCGACCACGAAAAGGTCGTCGATACCGTGATGGACAACAACGCCATTGAAAAAGAGCGTGGCATCACCATCCTGGCCAAGAACTGCGCCGTGAGCTGGAAAGGCACGCACATCAACATCGTGGACACCCCCGGCCACGCGGACTTTGGCGGTGAAGTGGAGCGTGCCCTGTCCATGGTGGACAGCGTGGTGCTGCTGATCGACGCGCAGGAAGGCCCCATGCCCCAGACGCGTTTCGTGACCAAGAAGGCCCTGGCCCTGGGCCTGCGCCCCATCCTGGTGGTGAACAAGGTGGACAAGCCCGGTGCCAACCCCGACAAGGTGGTGAACGCTGCGTTCGACCTGTTCGACAAGCTGGGCGCTACCGATGAGCAGCTGGACTTCCCCGTGGTGTACGCCTCGGGCATCAACGGCTGGTCGTCGCTGGAAGAAGGCGCGCCCGGCGAGCAGTGGGGTCCCGACATGTCGGCCCTGTTCGACACCATCCTGAAGCACGTGCCACCGAACACGGGCAACCCAGACGCTCCGCTGCAACTGCAGATCTCGGCACTCGATTTCTCCACCTTCGTGGGCCGCATCGGCGTGGGCCGCATCAGCCAGGGCACCTTGAAACCCATGATGGACGTGGTCGTCATGGAAGGCCCAGGCGGCAAGGCTGTCAAGGGCCGTGTCAACCAGGTGCTGACCTTCCAGGGGCTGGACCGCATGCAGACGCCGGTGGCAGGCCCTGGCGACATCGTGCTGATCAACGGCATCGAGGACATCGGCATCGGCGTGACCGTGACCGACCCCGCCAACCCCGCGCCCCTGCCCATGCTGAAGGTGGACGAGCCCACGCTGACCATGAACTTCTGCGTGAACACCTCGCCACTGGCAGGCCGTGAAGGCAAGTTCGTGACCAGCCGCCAGATCTGGGACCGCCTGCAAAAGGAACTGCAGCACAACGTGGCCCTGCGCGTGAACGAGACCGCCGAGGAAGGCATCTTCGAAGTGATGGGCCGTGGTGAACTGCACCTGACCATCCTCTTGGAGAACATGCGCCGCGAAGGCTACGAGCTGGCTGTGTCCAAGCCCCGCGTGGTGTTCAAGGACATCGACGGCGTCAAGCACGAGCCTATCGAACTGGTGACGGCCGACATCGAAGAAGGCCACCAGGGTGGCGTGATGCAGGCCCTGGGTGAGCGCAAGGGCGAGCTGGTGAACATGGAGTCCGACGGCCGTGGCCGCGTGCGCCTGGAGTACCGCATCCCGGCCCGTGGCCTGATCGGTTTCACCAACGAATTCCTGAACCTGACGCGTGGCTCGGGCCTCATCAGCAACATCTTCGACAGCTATGAGCCGCACAAGGGCGATATCGGCGGCCGCAAGAACGGCGTGCTGATCTCCATGGACGACGGTGAAATCTTCACCTATGCCCTGGGCAAGCTGGACGATCGTGGCCGCATGTTCGTGAAGGCCAACGACCCGGTGTACGAAGGCATGATCGTCGGCATCCACAGCCGCGACAACGACCTGGTGGTGAACGCCACGCGCACCAAGCAGCTGACCAACTTCCGCGTGAGCGGCAAGGAAGACGCGATCAAGATCACGCCTCCGATCGACCTCACGCTGGAATACGGTGTGGAGTTCATCGAGGATGACGAGCTGGTCGAGATCACGCCCAAGTCCGTGCGCCTGCGCAAGCGCTACCTGACCGAGAACGAGCGCAAGCGCGCTGGCCGCAGCTGATCTGCCATTCCCGGGGCCTGGGGCCTTGAAGGCGGCAGGTTCCGAGGGGCCACTGCAATGCAGTGGCCTTTTTGTCGTTTGAAGGTTTTCCGTTCAGCGCAATTTTCATGAAACTCACGCATTCCCGGGCTGTCGTGTTGATGCTTCTGGTCACGCTGCTGTGGTCCATGGCTGGCGTGGTGACGCGCCACCTGGAGCATGCGCGCAGCTTTGAAGTGACCTTCTGGCGCAGCTTTTTCACCGTGATCTCGCTGCTGGTGATCCTGCCTGCGGCGCAGGGGCGCGGTGTGTTGTCGGCCATGCGCCGCGGCGGCGCTGCACTGTGGCTCTCCGGCCTGTGCTGGGGCGTGATGTTCACCACCTTCATGGTCGCCATGATGCTCATACCGGTGGCGAATGTGCTGGTGACCATGGCGGCGGGGCCTCTGCTCACGGCCCTGTTTGCGCGCATCTTCATCGGGCACCGGATTGTGCTGCGCACCTGGGTGGCCATTGGCCTTGCCGGTGTGGGCATGGCGTGGATGTATGGCGCGCAGATGGCCGGGCTGCCGCTGGTGGGCACCCTGGTGGCCTTGTGCATACCGGTGGCGGCCGCTGCCAACTGGACCGTGGTCCAGTCCTCGCAGCAGCACGGCCACGCCGTGGACCTGGTGCCGGCGGTTCTGGTGGGTGCCGTGTTTTCGGCGCTGGCCACCTTGCCGCTGGCGTGGCCGTTTCAGGCCACGGGCCACGATATCCTGCTGCTGGCGTTGCTCGGGCTGTTTCAGCTGGCCATTCCGTGCGTGCTGGCGGTGCGCTGCGCACGCGTGCTCAAGGCGCCCGAAATGGCCTTGCTGGGCCTGCTGGAGGTTATCTTCGGCATCTTGCTGGCCTGGGCCGGTGCCGGGGAGCGCCCCGGTTCGGCCGTGCTGACCGGGGGGCTGCTGGTGGTTGGCGCCCTGGTGCTCAACGAGTTTTTAGCTTGGAAGGAACAAAAATGACGGAGATGACAATGCAGATGTCGAGTGAGGTGCTGAGCGAGGTGCGGGGCCAGGTGGGCTTCATTACATTGAACCGCCCGCGGGCGCTCAACGCGCTGTCCTTGGGCATGGTGCGGGATCTCATGGCCACCCTGCTGGCCTGGAAGGACGACGCGCGCGTGCTGGCCGTGGCCATCCGTGGCAGCAACAAGGAGGGCCCGTTCGGGGCCTTTTGCGCGGGCGGCGACATCCGTTTTCTGCACCAGGCGGGCAGCCAGGGCAATCCGCTGCTCGAAGACTTCTTCACCGAGGAATATGCGCTCAACCACCTGATCCACAACTACGGCAAGCCCTACATCGCCTTCATGGATGGGATCGTCATGGGCGGCGGCATGGGCATCAGCCAGGGCGCAGCCCTGCGCGTGGTGACCGAGCGCACCAAGATGGCCATGCCCGAGACGGCGATTGGCCTGTTTCCCGACGTGGGTGGTGGCTATTTCCTGAGCCGCTGCCCTGGCCGCGTGGGCGAGTGGCTGGCCCTGACCGGCGACACCATTGGCGCCGGTGACGCCATCGCCTTCGGCCTGGCTGACGGCTGCCTGCCGCTGGATGCACAGGCCACGGTCTGGGATGCCCTGGGCGCGCAGACCTTTGCCGACGGTGCCGCCGTGAAGGCCTTTGTTGCTTCTAAAACGGTAGCTGCTGACGAAAAACTGGCGGGCGTCAGAGGCCAGATCGATCAGTATTTTTCGCTGGGCAGCGTGGCCGCCATCACGGCCGCCCTGGACGCTGCAGACAGCGAATGGGCGCGCAGCACGGCGGCCACGCTGCGCAAGCGCTCGCCGCTGATGCTGCATGTGGTGCTGGAGCAGATCCGCCGTGCGCGCGGCATGGGCCTGGCCGATGATCTGCGCATGGAGCGCGACATGGTGCGCCACTGCTTTTTCCTGCGCGCCGGCCAGAGCGAGACGGTGGAAGGCATCCGTGCCCTGGCGGTGGACAAGGACCACGCACCCCAATGGAATCCTGCGCGCATCGAAGACGTGACGCCGGAGATGGTGGCCCCGTTCTTTGCCAGCCCCTGGCCTGTCCACGCGCATCCCCTGGCCGCGCTGCGCTGACGGGCGCGCGGCGCTGGGTGCGCTTTTGCCAAGGCGGGCGCCTCGCTTCAGAGCTGCTGGTGCACCGCAGTGGCCAGCGCCTGCAGTGCGGGGCGGGGAATCTGCCCACTGAGCGCATAGCCAAAGCCCTGATCCGTCCAGTAAAAACCGGAGACAGTGCCTTCCTGGGTGAAGCGAAAGGCGGTCTCGGAATGCGTGGGTTGGGTCGCTGGCGCCAGCGCACCCAGGTACAGCGTGACGCGTTCGCCTGCGCTGTTCTGGTACATGAATTGCGCGCGTGCGCCGGTATCACCGGGCAGCAGCCGCCCCCCCACCAGATCGTAGCCCTGTGCCGTCAGCACCGGCACTTTCAGGGGGCGCCCCAAGCGCTTGGAAAGCCATTGCACCAGATGCTCCTGCTGGGCGGCCGGCACCTCCACGGGATGGCGCTGCTCGGGCTGGTACACGGCATGGGCCATGGCGGCCTGCACCGCAAATCGCTGCTGGGGTGTGCCTGCATTCAGGGCCAGAAGGCCATTGGGTGCCGCCGCCGGCCACTGGCTGCGGCCTGCCCATCCCAGTGCAAACGCCACCAGCACCGAGGCCGCCATGCCGCCCCAGCGCCACCATTGGCGATGCCGCTCGGCCCTGCGCGCCGTGGCTTGCGCAAGCGTCTGCAGCAGCGCATCCGGCACGGGCGTATCCAGCATGTCCTGGTGCAGGGCGCGCAACTGCCGGCGCTGGGCCTGCCATTGTGCGACAGTGGCTTGTGCCGGGGCATCGGCGGCCAGTTGCTGCTGCAGCGCCCGGGCGTCGGCGGGGGGCAGCCGGCCATCCACCAGTGCGTGCCACGCAGGGTCAGGGCCGGCAGGGAAGGGGGTGGTGTGGTCCATGGCAGAGGCCGGAATCATTTGAGGCGGCGCAGCACGGGTGGTTGGCCTGGCACGGGCGCGGGTGTGCGTTCCATGAGCGCGCGCAGGCGGCTACGTGCGCGTGACAGCCGCGACATGACGGTACCCATCGGAATGTCCAGAATGCGGGCAGTGTCCTCGTAGCTGAGGTCTTCCAGCGTCACCAGCAGCAGCACGGCGCGCTGCTCAGCAGGCAGGCGCTGCAGGCAGCGCTCCAGATCGAGCGCATCGTCCGACGGGCGTGCACTGGCCTGCAGGGTGTCCTGAACATCCTCCAGCTCCAGCCGCTGCAAGGAGGGCATGGCGCGGCGCTGGTTGAGGTACAGGTTGTGCATCAGGGTGAACAGCCAGGCGCGCAAATCACTGCCGCTGCGCCACAGCCGCCATTTGCTGCAGGCCCGCTCCAGCGTGTCCTGCACGAGATCGTCGGCCGCCCAGGAGTCGCCCGTCAGCACCCGGGCATAGCGGCGCAGGCCGGGAAGTTGCTCGACAACCTGGGTGCGGTCCATGGCGCGATGTCAGCGGCAGGGGGAAGGTTTCAGGGGCGCGCAGCGTGCCAGACCTGGTTGAAGCCGTCGCCGGTCTTGTCGCCGGGTTTCGCGTCCTTGGACCAGTAGTACAGCGGTTTTCCCTTGTAAGCCAGCTGGGTTTTTCCGTCGTCGCGGGTGATGACGCTGTAGTCGCCGCTGGCTTGCGCGGGGGCCGCCATCAGGGGTGGCCAGTTGGTGGCACAGGGGCCGTTGCAGACGGACTTTCCGCTGCCCGCGGTGTCGCGGTCAAAGGTGTAGAGCGTCATGTTGCCTGCACCGACCAGCACGCCATCCATGGGTTTGACGGGTGACTGGGCCATGGAGGAGCAGGCGGCAAGCGCAAAGAGCGCGGTGATGGGCAAGAGCTTTTTCATGGGTTTCTCCGGACAAGGGGGCAGGCGAGTGCGAAATGCGGCCTGCATGCGGACAAACACATGGGGGCGGTGATTTATTCCCGCCGCCCTTCAGGATCGCTAGCGGTTACGGCTTTTCATGGCGCGTTCGACTTCGCGCTTGCCTTCGCGGTCCTTGATGGTGTCGCGCTTGTCATGTTCCGCCTTGCCCTTGGCCAGGGCAATCTCGCATTTCACAAAACCATTTTTCCAATGCAGGTTGATGGGCACCAGGGTGTAGCCTTTTTGCTCGACCTTCCCGATCAGGCGTTTGATGTCATCCTTCTTGAGCAGCAATTTCTTGGTGCGTGCTGCCTCGGGGTTGACGTGGGTGGAGGCGGTCTTGAGGGGATTGATGAGGCAGCCCAGCAGGTACAACTCGCCATCACGGATGAGCACATAGCCATCGGTCAGCTGCACCTTGCCTTCGCGCAGCGCCTTGACTTCCCAGCCATACAGCACCATGCCGGCCTCGTGGCGTTCTTCGAAAAAGTAGTTGAAGGCCGCCTTCTTGTTGTCGGCAATGCGGGACGTGGGATCGGGTTTTTTGGCCATGAGAGATTAGATGCGGCGCAAACGGGGAGGTAAAAGGCCTCCCTACAATGGTTGGGTCTCGCTAGAGCGATTCTAAATTCCCCCGGATCCCCTGGCTGATTCCGTCGCTCCGTGGCGCCGAAGCCGTATCTGCATGAAAACCGTCCACAAATCCGTCCTTATCTGGTACAGCCCCGAAGAAATGTTTTCCCTCGTGACGGGGGTGGAGCACTACCCCCAGTTCCTGCCCTGGTGCGACCGCTCGGCGGTGCTGGAACGCGATGATGACGGGATGACGGCCGAGGTGGGCATCGCGATGGCCGGTTTGCGCCAGACCTTTGTCACCCGCAACATCCATGAGGCGGGCCGGCGCGTGCAGATGCACCTGGTCAAGGGCCCGTTCTCCCGCCTGGAGGGCGATTGGCATTTCCACCCGGTGGCCGATGGCAGTCAGCGCGCCTGCAAGGTCGAGCTGTTGCTGCACTACGGGTTTGACAGCGCCACCCTTGCGGCATTGGTGGGCCCCATTTTTGACCGCATCGCCGCCAGCATGGTGGACGCCTTTGTCAAGCGCGCGGAGCAGGTGTATGGGTGACGACCAGGGGTTGCTGCACATCACCGTGGTGGTTTGCGCGGCACCGCGCAGTGCGGCCGAGTGGGCATTGCAGCTGCCGCAGGGGGCCACGGTGGCCGATGCGCTGAACGCGTGCGCGGCACTGCAACCGTTGCCTGCAGATGTGACTTCTTCCGCTGTCGGTGTCTGGGGTCGTCAGGTGGCACCAGACTGCATGCTCGCCTCAGGGGATCGGGTGGAGGTGTATCGCCCGTTGAAGGTGGACCCCAAGGTGGCCCGGCGCGAGCGCTTTGCGCGCCAGGGCGCCCGAACCACCGGCCTGTTTGCGCGGCAGCGTCCTGGCGGAAAATCGGGCTACTGAAGTCTGGACAACGGCGGCAGCTGCCCGACCATCACCGCGCGCAATCGGATGCAATGACGCTGTCGATGCGCTGGGATTCCGAGGCGCGGGTTGCT
Source organism: Acidovorax soli (assembly GCF_900107605.1). Classification (GTDB taxonomy): domain Bacteria; phylum Pseudomonadota; class Gammaproteobacteria; order Burkholderiales; family Burkholderiaceae_C; genus Acidovorax; species Acidovorax soli. The sequence goes on from NZ_FNQJ01000001.1 coordinate 243,368, forward strand.
TCATCAAGGTAAACCCGTTCGCCCTGGGCATTCGTATGCATCATGGGCCGGCCGGAGTCGAGTGTGGCCTTGGCCTGGCGGGCGCGGGTGCAGTTGTCCGCCTTGGTTTTTGCGATCTTCTCTTCTTCGGATTTTTTCTTGGCTGCTTCTGCAGCCTCTGCTTGCGCCTTTCTCTCTTCAAGTTCCTTGTCCTTGCCGCCGGTGGCGCTGCTGGCCGACGGTTTTGGGGCGGATGCGGCGGCAGCGGGTTCTGCTGGTCCAGCCAGCAGGGCGGGCCTTGGATCCATACGGGTTCCCGGCTGCTTCAGGATGCTCTTGTCCGGGATGTCCAGAGGGGGCGCACGGTCGCTGAACACCTTGCGGCCGTCCTTGTCGATCCATTGCCATTGGGCCGAAGCGCCCAGTGACCAGGTGCAGGCGAATGCCAGCAGCACAAGCTTGTGAATTTTCATGGCGGCAAGTTTAGCTGTGCCTCCATGGCGCTGCCAGCAAGTTGCTTTCCGTGGCAGCGTTTTTGCCACAGGCCGCGCGGGTACAATCCATTTTTTGGAGCTTTCTCATGCGCCTTCTTGGAAAAGCGCTCACCTTCGACGATGTGTTGCTGGTGCCAGCGTACTCCCAGGTCCTGCCCAAGGACACGTCCCTTGCGACGAAACTCTCCCGCAACATCCAGCTGAACCTGCCGCTGGTGTCCGCCGCCATGGACACCGTGACCGAGGCGCGCCTGGCCATCGCCATCGCCCAGGAGGGCGGCATCGGCATCGTGCACAAGAACCTCACGCCCCAGGAACAGGCCGCCCACGTGGCCAAGGTCAAGCGGTACGAGTCGGGCGTGGTGCGCGATCCGGTCGTCATCACCCCCGAGCACACCGTGCTCCAGGTGCTGGAGTTGTCGGAGCAGCTGGGTATTTCGGGCTTTCCGGTGTGCGATGGTGGCAAGGTGGTGGGTATCGTCACCAGCCGCGATCTGCGCTTTGAAACCCGTTACGACGTCAAGGTGCACCAGATCATGACGCCCCGTGAAAAGCTCATCACGGTCAAGGAGGGCGCCACGGCCAGCGAGGCCAAGGCCCTGCTGAACAAATACAAGCTGGAGCGGCTGCTGGTCATCAACGATGATTTTGTGCTCAAGGGCCTGATCACGGTGAAAGACATCACCAAGCAGACCAGCTTTCCCAATGCCGCACGCGACAGCAACGGCCGCCTGCGCGTGGGTGCGGCGGTGGGCGTGGGCGAGGGCACGGAAGAGCGTGTCGAGGCCCTGGTGAAGGCCGGCGTGGACGCCATCGTGGTGGACACGGCCCATGGCCACAGCAAGGGCGTCATCGACCGTGTGCGCTGGGTCAAGCAGAATTACCCGCAAGTCGATGTGATTGGCGGCAACATCGCCACTGGCGCGGCTGCGCTGGCGCTGGTCGAGGCAGGTGCCGACGCTGTCAAGGTCGGCATTGGCCCTGGCTCCATCTGCACGACGCGCATCGTGGCCGGTGTGGGCGTGCCGCAGATCATGGCCATCGACAGCGTGGCCACGGCGCTGCGCGGTACGGGCGTGCCGCTGATTGCCGACGGCGGCGTGCGCTACAGCGGCGACATTGCCAAGGCCCTGGCCGCGGGTGCCAGCACCATCATGATGGGTGGCATGTTTGCCGGCACGGAAGAAGCGCCGGGTGAGGTGATCCTGTTCCAGGGCCGCAGCTACAAGAGCTACCGCGGCATGGGCTCCATTGGCGCCATGCAGCAGGGCAGTGCCGACCGCTACTTCCAGGAGTCGACCACGGGCAACCCCAATGCCGACAAGCTGGTGCCCGAGGGCATTGAAGGCCGCGTACCCTACAAGGGCTCGATGGTCTCCATCGTGTTCCAGATGGCCGGCGGCGTGCGTGCCGCCATGGGCTACTGCGGCTGTGCCACGATCGAGGACATGAACAACAAGGCTGAATTCGTCGAGATCACCACCGCCGGTATCCGCGAAAGCCATGTCCACGACGTGCAGATCACCAAGGAAGCGCCCAACTACCGCGCGGACTGATTTTTCAGCAACCACAGGCCCGAACCCGATGTCCAGGTGTTCGGGCCTTTGTCTTTTTCCTGTGGCCCACCATGCAACACCAGAAGATCCTCATCCTTGATTTCGGCTCGCAAGTCACCCAGCTCATCGCACGCCGCGTGCGCGAAGCCCATGTGTACTGCGAAGTGCACCCCTGCGACGTGACGGACGAGTGGGTGCGCGACTACGCCAAGGACGGCTCGCTCAAGGGCATCATCCTCTCGGGCAGCCACGCCAGCGTGTATGAGGACACCACCGACAAGGCCCCCGAAGCGGTGTTCCAGCTCGGCGTGCCCGTGCTGGGCATCTGCTACGGCATGCAGACCATGGCGCACCAGCTCGGTGGCAAGGTCGAAGGCGGCCACAAGCGCGAGTTCGGCTTTGCGGCGGTGCGCGCACGCGGCCACACCGCGCTGCTCAAGGACATTGCCGACTTCACCACGCCCGAAGGCCACGGCATGCTCAACGTGTGGATGAGCCACGGCGACAAGGTCACCGAGCTGCCCCCGGGCTTCAAGCTCATGGCCAGCACCGAGAGCTGCCCCATCGCCGGCATGGCCGACGAAGACCGCCGCTTCTATGCCGTGCAGTTCCACCCCGAGGTGACGCACACCGTGCAGGGCAGGGCGCTGCTGGATCGTTTTGTGCTCGGCATCTGCGGCACCTCGCCCGACTGGGTGATGCGCGACCACATCGCCGAGGCGGTGGAGCAGATCCGCCAGCAGGTGGGCGATGAAGAAGTGATCCTGGGCCTGTCGGGCGGCGTGGACTCGTCCGTGGCCGCTGCGCTGATCCACCGCGCCATCGGTGACCAGCTCACCTGCGTGTTCGTGGACCACGGCCTGCTGCGCCTGAACGAGGGCGACATGGTCATGGACATGTTCGTTGGCAAGCTGCACGCCAAGGTCATCCGTGTGGACGCCAGCGACCTGTTCCTGGGCAAGCTGGCAGGAGTCAGCGAGCCCGAACAAAAGCGCAAGATCATCGGCGGCCTGTTCGTCGATGTGTTCAAGCAGGAAGCTGCCAAGCTCAAGGGTGACGGCGCCAAGGGCGAGACCGGAGGTCGCACCGTCAAAGGCGCGACGTGGCTGGCCCAGGGCACCATTTACCCCGACGTCATCGAATCGGGCGGTGCCAAGAGCAAGAAGGCCGTCACCATCAAGAGCCACCACAACGTGGGCGGCCTCCCCGAGCAACTGGGCCTCAAGCTGCTGGAGCCGTTGCGCGACCTGTTCAAGGACGAGGTGCGCGAACTCGGCGTGGCCCTGGGCCTGCCGCCCGAAATGGTCTACCGCCACCCCTTCCCCGGCCCCGGCCTGGGCGTGCGCATCCTGGGCGAGGTCAAGAAGGAATACGCAGACCTGCTGCGCCGTGCCGATGCCATCTTCATCGAAGAGTTGCGCAACCACGTGGATGAAGCCACCGGCAAGACCTGGTACGACCTCACCAGCCAGGCCTTCACCGTCTTCCTGCCCGTCAAGAGCGTGGGCGTGATGGGCGACGGCCGCACCTACGACTACGTGGTCGCCCTGCGCGCCGTGCAGACCAGCGACTTCATGACCGCCGACTGGGCCGAGCTGCCCTACGCGCTGCTCAAGAAAGTGTCGGGGCGCATCATCAACGAAGTACGCGGCATCAACCGCGTGACCTACGACGTCAGCTCCAAACCACCGGCGACGATTGAGTGGGAATGAAGTGACAGTGCCGCGCGGCAGGCGACCTGGCGCCTGCGCGAAGCCTGCGGCCTGACGACAGGGCGGCGGAATCTGGACGGGGCCCGGCTCGCGCGCTAAGGTGCTTGGCTCGTTGAAGGAGGCGGTGACATGCCCGACGACCAGTCCCTGCTGCCCGGTATCGCGTCTGCGCCGGGCCTCCATCACCATGTTTTCTTTGCCGTGCTTGCGGATGCCGACGCAGGGCTAAAAGCAGATCGCCTGTGCGATCAGGAGATGGCTCTGCGCCACCTGGAAGGCAGCAAGGTGCGCAGGGAGCGCTTGCATGTCACGCTGGTGTCCCTGGGGTGGGACGCTGAGTTTCCAGCGCACAAGGTCGGTCTTGCACGCCTGGCAGCTGCGCAGGTGGATGCCCCTGCATTCACCCTGCGGCTGGACCGTTGTCTGAGCTTTCAGCGGCGCAATGCAAGGCGCCCCCTGGTGTTGTGTGGCCATGGCGCGGGTGTGGCCGGTTTTCTGGAACTCCACCGCTCCTTGTACGGCGCGCTGGATAGTTCATTTTCTGGTGGGGCAAGTGCGGTACATGGCATACCTTCCGTGACCCCTCACATGACCCTGATGTACAGCCCCTCTGTGGTGGAGCCACATCCGGTGGAGCCCGTGGAGTGGACGGTGCGGGAGTTCCAGTTGCTCTACAACCTGCGCGGCTCTCCGGGGCCGTACCGGGTGCTGGGACGGTGGACATTGCACGGCCCGCAGTGCATGTAATGCGGCTTGCGCTTTCCTTCGTCCACCACGGATGATTGGCCAAGGTGCCTCAAGAGCCCTTTTGCCATTCTTGTGCTCGCCCATCGGCACAATGGGAGCTTGCTCCTTTTTCGCGCGCCGTGATCGGACCCGAGGGGGCTCTCCGGGGATCGCGCTTTACCTCCTATGAATATTTTTCTTGCCTGCGTACTGGTGCCAGCTGGAGGCGCTGCCATATGAATTCGTCCACAGACTTCTGGCCCCCATGCGGCTTTCACGCGCTCGTGCGAAACGCGCGCGGCTGGCTCGTTCCTACTGAAACGTATTTTCAGTGGATATTGGCAAGGCCCGAGCTTGCCTTGGTGCCCGAGTCGTGCGCTGCCGAAATGGCCCTGCACCAGTCTCTGGCCACATCGCCTTTGCGGCCCGTGGCGCCGCAGGAACTGGCGGTGCTGGCGGACGACGACGCGCGCGAGAACTACGCCGTCTTCCTGCATTTTCGCGATGCGTTGGTGAGCGCAGGCACGCTGGAGGCCTACTACCTGCAGCTCATGCGCGGTGGTGCCATCAACATTCCAGCGGTGTTCATTGACGCCATGGTGCAGGCCATGCTGCGCAACCTGCTGAACGATTGCAACGACGCCGTGGAGGCCCGCGCAGCCGAGATGCTGTTTCGGTCGCAGCGCGTGAGCTTGCAGGATGGGCAGATGCTGGCTGGCGACCGCGCCACGCTGGACATGCTCAACGAAACCGCAGGCCTGGGCGATGTAGGGCGGCTGCTGCTGGAAAGCGGCGCACTGCAGCCGCACGTCGAACTGCAAGTGCTCGGTGCCGACAACGCGGCGGCGTATTGGCAGGACAGTGGCCGCTACCGGTTTTTGCTCGACCTGACCCATGAACTGACGCAGGACCTGAGCCATGGTCTGACCTTCAAGATGACGCGAGCGCGCTCCGGGTTGAAGGCGCTGGCCCGCGTGCTGGAACGCTGGGTGCAGCACTTCCTGGGCGTGCAGGTGCGCGTCGAGCCTGTGCACCAGGTCACCGACAGCGCCTGGCGCTGGCATGTGGGGCTGGATGTGGAGTCCACCGCCATCCTCAACGACCTGTACCAGGGCCACCCGGTCGAGGCCGACCGCATGGCGCGCCTGGTGAGCCTGTTCACGCTGACCTTCGCCAACCCCGCCGAGATGCGCGCCGATGTGGCGGGCAAGCCGGTGTACCTGGGGCTGGCCACCAACGCCGAGGGTGTGGTACGCATCAAGCCGCAGAACCTGCTGCTCAATTTGCCACTGGCGTCTTCATCTTGAAATGCTATTGAATAAAGAGCTTCAAGCGCTTTATACATAAGCGATATCAGCTCATTTGATTCAAATTCTCTTGCCGATGGGTAGCTGCGCAGTGCCTGGCGTTCAGCCAATCGTCATCAGGCTCGCATTGCCCCCTGCTGCTGCCGTGTTCACGCTGAGGGATCGTTCGATCAGCAGGCGCTCCAGCGGGATGTCTGCGGCACCGGGCTGCAGCGCGGTCACGCCCACGATGGGCCCGGGGCGGCGAGCGAGGGCCTTGCACACGGCTTGCAGCGATGGGGCGTCGCCATGGTGCAGCACGGCGTCCAGCTCCAGCGTGCCGTCGTTCAGCGTGTTGTCCTGCAGCATGACCTGCGCTTGTACCAGCGTGGGCAGCCGTGCGCGCAGGGCGGCTTGCGCACAGGGCCAGAGGGCCGTGCCGCCGCTGGCGAGCACTGCCGCGGTCTGCGCCAGCAGGTCGTCTGCGCTCTGCGCCAGGCACAGCACCCGGGCGCGCGGGGCCAGCGTATAGACGTTGCGCTCGCCCGTGGGGCCGGGCAGGGTGCGGGCGGTGCCGCTTGGGGTTTGCTGTGCAAAGCGCTGGCAGTGGCCTGCCAGGGCCAGGTTACCCTGGTGGTGCGCCCATTGCTGCAAGCTGGCCAGGGGCGCCAGCAGGCGTTCGCGCACCGCATCGTCGGGCGGTGTGGCGCGGTCAGCCTCGGCAAACGTGCGGGCCAGGGCATCGGCCGGGCGCTGCGACAGCAGGCGCAGCAGGTACAGCGGCCCGCCCGCCTTGGGCCCCGTGCCCGAGAGGCCTTCGCCACCAAAGGGCTGCACGCCCACCACGGCGCCCACCATGTTGCGGTTCACGTAGACGTTGCCCGCATGGGCGCGGTTCACCACGCGGGCGATGGTTTCGTCGATGCGGGTGTGCACGCCCTGCGTCAGGCCGTAGCCGGTGGCGTTGATCTGGTCGAGCAGACCGTCCAGGTCGTTGCGCGCATAGCGCACCAGGTGCAGCACGGGGCCGAAGACTTCGCGCTGCAATTCGTCGATGTGGCTCAGCTCGATCAAGGTGGGGGGCACAAAGGTGCCCTGCGCTCCGGCTGCCGACACATGGTTGGCATGCTGGAACACGCGATGGCCCTTGGCCTTGAGGGTCTCGATGTGCCGGGTGATGCCTGCCTGCGCTTCGGCGTCGATCACCGGGCCTACGTCCACGCGCAATTCGCCAGGATTGCCCACGCGCAGCTCTCCCATGGCGCCTTGCAGCATCTCGACCACGCGGTCGGCGGCTTCTTCCTGCACGCACAGCACGCGCAGGGCGGAGCAGCGCTGGCCCGCGCTGTCAAAGGCGGACGACACGGCATCGCCCACCACCTGCTCGACCAGGGCGGAAGAGTCCACGATCATGGCGTTCTGCCCGCCGGTTTCGGCAATCAGCGGGATGGGGCGGCCTGCGGCATCGAGCCGACCCGCCACGGTGCGCTGCAGGATGCGGGCGACCTCGGTGGAGCCGGTGAACATCACGCCCATCACGCGGGCATCGCCAATCAGGCGGGCGCCCACGGTCTCGCCCTGGCCGGGCAGCAGCTGCACGGCGGCACGGGGCACGCCGGCCTGCCACAGCAGGCGCACGGCCTCGGCAGCGATGAGCGGGGTTTGCTCGGCGGGCTTGGCCAGCACGGGGTTGCCCGCAGCCAGCGCGGCCGCCACCTGGCCCATGAAGATGGCGAGCGGAAAGTTCCAGGGGCTGATGCAGGCCACGGGGCCCAGCGGGATGTGGGTGGCGTTGTCGAAGGTGCTCTGCACCTGGGCCGCGTAGTAGCGCAGAAAGTCCACGGCCTCGCGCACTTCGGCCACGGCGTTGCTGGCGCTCTTGCCCGCTTCGCGCATCAGCAGGCCCAGCAGGGGCTGCATGCGCGCTTCCAGCAGGTCGGCGGTGCGCAGCAGCGCGGCAGCGCGCTCGGCGGGCGGCGTGGCGGCCCAGGGGGCGGCGGCGGCCTGGGCGTGGGCCAGGGCCTGGTCCACGTCGGTGGTGGTGGCTTCTTGCACCTGGCCCACCACGTCGCTGTGGACGGCCGGGTTGCGCACGGGCTGGGTGGGGCCTGCGGGCACGTCAGCGGCCAGCAGGGGCGCTGCCGTCCAGGCGTGGGCGGCCGTGGCTTGCAGCGTGGCAGCCAGCTCGGTCAGCGTGTTGTCGTTCGACAAGTCCAGCCCGCGCGAGTTGGTGCGGTGCGCGCCATACAAGCCCCGGGGTGTGGCAATGCGGGGGTGGGGCAGGCCAGCGGCACCTTCCACGGCCGCTTGCTGGTCCGCCACCTGCACGGGGCTTTTCACCAGTTCATGGAGCGCAATGGTCTCGTCGGCAATGCGGTTCACAAACGAGGTGTTGGCGCCGTTTTCCAGCAGGCGGCGCACCAGGTAGGCCAGCAGGGTTTCGTGCGTGCCCACGGGGGCGTAGATGCGGCACGGGCGGCCGAGCTTGCCCGCAGTGATGGCGCCCACCACCTGTTCATACAGCGGCTCGCCCATGCCGTGCAGGCACTGGAACTCGTATTGCCCCGCGTCGTAGTTGCTGCCCGCCAGTTGGTAGAGGGTGGCCACCGTCTCGGCGTTGTGCGTGGCGAACTGGGGGTACACGGCCTCGGGTGCCGCCAGCAGCTTCTTGGCGCAGGCGATGTACGAAATGTCGGTGTGCACCTTGCGGGTGTAGACGGGGTAGTCCTCCAGGCCATCGACCTGGGCGCGCTTGATCTCGCTGTCCCAGTAGGCGCCCTTGACCAGGCGCACCATCAGGCGGCGCTGGGTGCGGCGGGCCAGGTCCACCACGTAGTCGATGACGAAGGGGCAGCGCTTCTGGTAGGCCTGGATGACGAAGCCGATGCCGTTCCAGCCCGCCAGTGTGGGCTCGTGGCACAGGCGCTCCAGCAGGTCCAGCGACAGCTCCAGGCGGTCGGTTTCTTCGGCGTCGACGTTCAGGCCGATGTCGTACTGCTTGGCCAGGGCCGTTAGGCGCAGCACCAGCGGGTACAGCTCGTCCATCACCCGGCCAAACTGTGCGCGGCTGTAGCGGGGGTGCAGAGCGGAGAGCTTGATGGAAATGCCTGGGCCTTCGTAGATGCCGCGCCCGGCGGATGCCTTGCCAATCGCGTGGATGGCTTGCTCATACGAGGCGTAGTAGCGCTTGGCGTCTGCGCTGGTCAGCGCGGCCTCGCCCAGCATGTCGTAGGAATAGCGAAAGCCCTCGGCCTCCATGGTGCGGGCGTTGCGCAGCGCTTCGTCAATCGTTTCACCGGTCACAAACTGCTCGCCCATCATGCGCATGGCCATGTCCACGCCCTTGCGGATCAGGGGCTCGCCGCCCTTGCCGATCAGGCGGCTGAGCGAGTTGCCCAGGCTGCTCTCGCTGTGCGTGGCCACCAGCTTGCCGGTGATGAGCAGGCCCCAGGTGGCGGCGTTGACGAAGAGCGAGGGGCTCTTGCCCAGGTGCGAATCCCATTGGCCGTGGCTGATCTTGTCGCGGATGAGCGCGTCGCGTGTGGCTTTGTCGGGGATGCGCAGCAGCGCCTCGGCCAGGCACATCAGCGCCACGCCTTCTTGCGACGACAGCGAAAACTCTTGCAGCAGCCCTTGCACGATGCCCGCGCGCCCGGCGCTGGCCTTGCGTTCACGCAGCGCCTTGGCAATGCGCAGCGCCAGTTGTTCTGCCGCTGCGGCTTGATCCGCGGGCAGGCGGGCCTGGGCCAGCAGCGGGGCCAGGGCCTCGGGCTCGGGGCGGCGGGTGGCGGCGGTGATGGCGGCGTGCAGCGGGTTGCTCAGCGGGGGGCGGGGGGCGAAGTCGGCGAACGGCGCGGAAGGCTGGGCGGTGGGCTGCGTCATGGTGAAGTCTTTCGGTGGTTGTGCGGGTCCGACACGGGTTGGGTGTGTTGTTGGCAATGATCCTTGGGCTTTGGATGAATGAATGTTCAAAGAATGAGGTATCTTCAGAATAATTCACTAATGTCTGCCGCCATGGAAACCGATCTGGACCGCATTGACCGCAAGATCCTGTCAATCCTGCAGGAAGACGGCCGCATTGCCAACCTCAAGCTGGCCGAGGCCGTGGCTCTCTCGCCCACGGCCGTGCTGGCGCGCGTGCAGCGCCTCACGCGCGATGGCTTCATCCTGGGCTACGAAGCGCGGCTCAATCCCATCAAACTCGGTGCGGGCATGCTGGTGTTTGTGGAGGTGTTGCTCGACCGCACCACGCTCAATGTGTTCGACCAGTTCAAGGCCGCCGTGCAGGTGCACCCCGAGATCATGGAATGCCACCTGGTGGCGGGCGGCTTCGACTACCTGCTCAAGACCCGCGCGGCCGACATGAATGCCTACCGCGTGTTTGCCGGCAATGTGCTGTGGCAACTGCCTGGCGTGCGCGAGACGCGCACTTATGCGGTGATGGAGGAGGTCAAACACAGCAACCATCTGCATTTGCGGTAATGGTGTCTGGCTGCGCGGCAACGGGCTTGGGGTGCGTGCTGTCCTCACCGCATAATGAATGACCATTTCAACCAGATCGAGGAGAAGACCATGTCCGCATTTCCGTGCGCTGCTGTTGCACTGGTAGCCGCCTTTGCCAGTCAGTCGGCCGCAGCCGCCTGCTATCTGGTGTATGCGCCCGATCAGGAGATTGTTTACCGGGCGTCCGTGCCTCCGGTGGACATGTCGCGTGACATCCATGAAACCCTTCCCCAGGTGGCCCCGGGCGCAACGCTGGTGTTCTCGCTGAACGACCAGGGCTGCGAGCTCACGATCAACAAGCTGCCGCTGGCATCCACCGCGGGGCCGGTCGGCATGCGCCCTGCGCGCGCAGATCGGGGCTGAACCCAGCCACATCTCCGGGGCCGGGGCAAGCGCAGCCCCGGGCCTGAGACAATCGGGGGATGAGCGAACCGAAAGAACTATCCCCCTCGTTTGAACCCACCGCGCAGAATTCCCAGAGCGATCTGCCCGAAGGCTGGCTGCAGGTCCAGTCCATGGACCTGGATGCCCAGGGCGTCGCCCGCAAGCCCGACGGCAAGGTCGTCTTCATCGATGGTGCCCTGCCGTTCGAACTGGTCACCGCCAACACCCACCGCAAGAAGAACAACTGGGAGCAGGCCAGCCTGGTGGCGATTCACCGCGAATCGTCGCAGCGTGTGCGCCCCGGCTGCCCGCATTTCGGCCTGCACGCCGGCGCTTGCGGCGGCTGCAAGATGCAGCATCTGCACATCGGCGCCCAGGTGGCCGTGAAGCAACGGGTGCTGGAGGACAACCTCTGGCACCTGGGCAAGGTGAAGGCCCAGACCATGCTGCGTCCCATCGAGGGCCCGGCCTGGGGCTACCGTTACCGGGCGCGGCTGTCGGTGCGCCATGTGATCAAGAAGGGCCAGGTGCTGATCGGCTTTCATGAGCGCAAGAGCCGCTATGTGGCCGACATGCAGCAATGCCCCGTGCTGCCGCCGCATGTGGACGCCATGCTGATGCCCTTGCGGGCGCTGATTGCCGGCATGGACGCGCGCGACACCTGCCCGCAGATCGAACTGGCCTGTGGCGACAGCGTGACCGCACTGGTGCTGCGCCACCTGGAGCCGCTGAGCGCGGATGACCTCGCCCGGCTGCGCGCCTTTGCGGCCGAACACCAGGTGCAATGGTGGCTGCAGCCCAAGGGGCCGGACACCGTGAAGCTGCTCGATGAAGGCGGCGAACCGTTGTCGTATGCGCTGCCCGACTTCGGCATCACCATGCCGTTCAAGCCCACGGATTTCACCCAGGTGAACCCGCACATCAACCGCGTGCTGGTATCGCGCGCGCTGCGCCTGCTGGATGTGCAGAAAGACGAGCGCGTGATCGACTGGTTCTGCGGCCTGGGCAACTTCACGCTGCCCCTGGCCACCCAGGCGCGCGAAGTGCTGGGCATTGAGGGCAGCGAGGCCCTGGTGGCGCGTTCGCGCGAAAACTATGCATCGAATCAGGCTGCGGCGCAGGACCATAAAGCGCTGGCAGCTACTGATTTCGTCGCCCGCAACCTGTTCGAGATGACCCCCGGGATGCTGGTGGCCGACGGTGTGGCCGACAAGTGGCTGGTCGATCCCCCGCGCGAGGGTGCCTTCGCGCTGGCCAAGGCACTGGCTGACATCGAGCAGGCACGCATCGGCGCCGACGGTGCAGGGCCGCTGCCCGCGGGGGCCGAGGGCTGGACGCCGCCCCAGCGCATCGTCTATGTGAGCTGCAACCCCGCCACGCTGGCGCGCGACGCAGGGCTGTTGGTGCACCTGGCGGGCTACCGATGCACGGCGGCGGGCATGGTGAACATGTTCCCGCACACGGCCCATGTCGAGAGCATGGCGGTGTTTGAACGGGTGTGAGCCCGAACGGGTGGGGTGGGGGCAGCCTCTAGACCGGCGCTGCGCTCGCCGGCCCGTCAGCTGCGGTTGTGGCCGTCGCGCGGTTCGGGTTCGATGTCGGCGTTGCGGTTCCTGCGCTCGGGCCTGTCCCTCTTGCCCAGCAGCGCAGGCCTGCCCTTGATCTTGTGCTCGCGCATGTCGCCGTCTGCATCATCGGCAGGCCCGCCGCGCTCTTGAGGCCTGATCGGGGGAAGGCCGAAATGAACAAGGCTCCCGAAGGAGCCTTGTGGGCAGTCGTCAAGATGCGCGCGGTGAAATCAGTCGCGCTCGCCGCCCATGATGCCGAGCAGGGCCAGCAGGCTCTGGAACACATTGAAGATGTCCAGGTACAGGGCCAGGGTGGCGCTGATGTAGTTGGTTTCGCCGCCATCCAGGATCTGCTTGAGGTCATACAGCATGTAGGCGCTGAAGATGCCGATGGCGGCCACCGAGATCGCCATCATGCCGGCCGACGAGCCCACGAACACGTTGACGACCGCGCCCACCATCAGCACCAGTGCGCCCACCATGAGCCACTTGCCCATGCCCGAGAGGTCGCGCTTGATCACGCTGGCCAGGCTGGCCATGACAAAGAACACGCCCGCCGTGCCGGCAAAGGCCGTCATGATGAGGTCGGTGCCGTTCTTGAAGCCCAGCACCATGCCGATCAGGCGTGACAGCATCAGGCCCATGAAGAAGGTGAAACCCAGCAGCACCGGCACGCCCGCCGCCGAGTTCTTGGTCTTTTCGATGGCGAACATGAAGCCAAAGGCGCCGCCCATGAAAACAATCAGGCCCACGCCGCCGCGCAGCGACTGGGTGATGCCGGTGGCCACGCCAATCCAGGCGCCCAGCACGGTGGGCAGCAGGCTCAGGGCCAGCAGCCAGTAGGTGTTGCGCAGCACCTTGTGGCGCTGCTCCTGCGAGATGCCATAGCCCGCAGAGTGGCCCAGGGTGGTGACTTGGTCATTCATCTTGTGTCTCTCCTAGTTGGCCTGCACGGTGCAGACCGCTGGATTCTATGTGGCGATGACTTGACGAAAAGCAATAACCGCATCCGGTCAGACACTTTAAGTCATTATTCTTTCACCCCATGCAGGGGTTTGCCGGGCGCCGGCTGCCGCTATGCTTGCCGTTTCCATTCGGGTGGCCTGGTCACTGATCACCAGCCCCCTCAACTGCGATGCAACCATGAAAACCAAACACGTACTCGAACTGGCCGATGTCAAGAAGATCGCGGCGGCGGCCGAAGCCGAAGCGCTGAAGAACCAATGGGCCGTGACCATCGCCATCGTGGACGATGGCGGCCACCTGCTGTGGCTGCAGCGCCTGGATGGCGCGGCGGCGGTGTCGTCGCACATCGCGCCGGCCAAGGCCCACACGGCCGCACTGGGCCGCCGCGAGAGCAAGGTGTATGAAGACATCGTCAATGGCGGCCGCACGGCGTTTCTCAGCGCGCCTGCCATCGAGGGTCTGCTCGAAGGCGGCGTGCCCATCCTGAAAGACGGGCAATGTCTGGGGGCCGTGGGCGTGAGCGGCGTGAAATCCTCCGAGGATGCGCAGGTTGCACGCGCAGGCATTGCGGCGCTGGGCCTCTGATGGGCGATGGGATGCTATGGGGTGGATAGCCGCTTGCGCTCTGCCATCAAGCGCTGCAGGCGGAAAACGCTCCAAATCAAAAAACCGGTCTCAAGGACCGGTTTTTTGATGCCGCCAAAGTTTCTGCCAGCGGGGGCTGGAAAAAAAGCCTGGCTACGCGGGCACGCCCGTTGGCTGGCAAAAAAGACCCTGTCGGGCTTGTGACAAGCCCGGGAGTCTCCCCACGATGAAACCCTGAAAAGACGCCAGCTGCGAGGTGGCGCGTGCGAGCGCGCTGGCTGGCGGTCCGATTTATTTGGTGAGAATCAGTTTGCCCAGCTTGGTGGCCTGCAGGCGGTACACCGATCCGTTGTGGTGGATGGCCACGGTTTTGTGGCCCTGCAAGAGCGTGCTGCTATCCACTGCTGCTGTATCAGCCAGCTGTGAACTGGGCACGGCTGGTGGAGAGGCCACCGACCCGGAACTGGCGAAACACAGCGAGGAAGCTTTGGTCAAAGTGGCTTGCATGAGAGGTTCAGGTGCATTGCGATTCGGTTTGCTAATGATAACGATTCGCAATTACAAGTCAAGTGATTTCTGTTGAAAAGGGATAAAAAGGGGCCGGGCGGATATCGCACTGCCCCGGTACTGCCAAGTGGAAGCCCTTGTTTGCCCAAGCGGCCTGGCGTTCGGGCGAACCGTGGAGTGGTCGCTGCCCCGTGGTGCCTGGTTTACGGCTGCGGCTCGGTGACAAAGCCGATCTTGCGCACGCCCGCGCGCTGTGCTGCCGCCATGGCCTGGGCCACGCGTTCGTAGCGCACCGCTCTGTCGCCCCGGATGTGCAGGTCGGGCTGCGGCGTTTTGCTGGCTTCTGCCTGCAGGCGGGTGGACAGTTCTTCGTCGGCCACGGGCGCGCCGTTCCAGAAATACTGGCCGTCGGCGGCCACCGACAGGCGCACGGTTTCGGGTTGAATGAGCTCGGGCTGGTTGGTGGCGCGGGGCAGGTCCACGTTCACCGAATGCTTCATCACCGGCACGGTGATGATGAAGATGATGAGCAGCACCAGCATGACGTCCACCAGCGGCGTCATGTTGATCTCGTTCATCACCTCGTCGGAGTCGTCCTGGGTTCCGAAGGCCATGGCTTAGCTGCCTTTCTTCATGGGCAGCACCTTGGCTGGTTCGCCGGCATTCACCCGGGCACCGGTGACGAAGTAGGCATGCAGGTCGTGCGCAAAGCTGTTGAGGCCGGTCAGGATGGACTTGTTGCCGCGCACCAGCGCGTTGTAGCCCAGCACGGCAGGGATGGCCACCGCCAGGCCCAGCGCCGTCATGATCAGCGCTTCGCCGATGGGGCCGGCCACCTTGTCGATGGTGGACTGGCCCGACGTACCGATGGCCAGCAGTGCGTGGTAGATGCCCCACACGGTGCCGAACAGGCCGATGAAGGGAGCCGTCGAGCCCACCGAGGCCAGGATGGCCAGGCCGGACTGGATGCGTGCCGTGAACTCGTCGATGCAGTTGCGCAGGCAGCGTGTGACCCAGTCGCTCACGTCCAGCGTGTCGTGCAGATGGACCTTGGTGTTGCGGTGGTGGGCCGTTGCCTCGCGGCCTTCCAGCGCCAGGTGGCGAAACGGGTTGGCGGGGTCATTGCCCAGCTTGGTCAGTCCGGCGGCAAAGTCTTCGCTGTGCCAGAAGTCCTGCGCGGAGCGGGCGTGCTTCTTGAACCGGACGATGTCCAGCGCCTTGATGAGAATCACGATCCATGAGGCCAGCGACATGGCCAGCAGCAGGATGGCGACGGCGCGGGTGACGAAGTCGCCCTGTGTCCATACGTTGGCGATGCCGAATTGCGATTCCATGAAAACTCCCTGCAAAGTGATGTGTTTATTCGAGAACAAAATTGATCGGCACCAGATTCCACATGGTCTCGGGCACGCCATTGCGCTTGCCAGGCACGAAGCGCCAGCGCATCACGGCGTCCTGGGCCTGGCGGTCCAGACGGTCGTAGCCGCTGGATTGGCTGATTTCCACCTTCTGCGGCAGGCCGTCGGTGCCGATGAGCACGCGCAGCACCACCTTGCCCTGCTCGCCCATGCGTTTGCTGATGGCCGGATAGCTGGGCTTGGGATTGTTGAGGTAGGCGGCATCGCTGGAAGGCATCTCGATGCGGGCCGGAGCGGGTGGTGCCGGTGGCGCGGGCGGTGCCGGGGGCGCCACCGGGGCTTCGATGGGAGGTGCCGGTGGCTGGGGCGTGGTGACGCCAACGGGGGCATTCGGGGCCGGCGTGGGGTCGGCAATGGCCACGGGCATGGGCGCCGGGCGTGGGGCCTGTACCTTGGGCGCTGCCTTGGGCGGCGGTGGGGCAGGTGGTGCCGGTGGGGCCAGCTTGGGGGCTGGCGGGGCGATGAATTCGCTCAGCAGTTCCGCAGGGACGATGACCTCTGCAGCCTTGCGCAGCAGCCCGGACTGCAGGGCCCACAGGCCCGCCACATGCAACAGCACCACCGAACCCACGATCACGGCATTGCGGCTCACGCCCCCGGCGGGGGCAAAACGGTCTGGTTGGGGCATATAAAAATGATAGCTTCAAGCGCTTTATGGATAAGCGCCACCGCCAAAAAACACTTGAATTATTGACGGAGGACCCACCAGGCCGAACCGGCCACAAGGATCAGGCTGCCTGCGAGTGTAGAGAGGAGTTCCATGCCTTGCTTTCCCGAATGGAGTTGGCAAGCTGGACCGGTTGCGCCGTGACCTCATTGTGCAGGGCGGCCACCGGACGGGTTGCGCTGCATTGCGCCACCACATCGCGGGCGCAGCTTTCGCAGCATCCGCATTGGGTGGCCACGCCCAGCTCGAACTGGATCTCGTCGAAACTCATGCCTGCACGCGCATGGCGGGCAATGTCACGGTCGGAAATTCGGCGGCAAACACAGACGATCATGGCGGCAGGCAGTTTGGCTGGCTGTTGTGGATGACTGGATTATAAATGCGAATCTATCGTATTTGCACTAAACCAATTTCGCCAGAAGGGAGAAAGAGGGAGAAAGTTTTTTCAACCCCTGCTGTCGGCGATGGCATCGGCATCCAGCAGTGCCGGTGATGCCTCCGCCAGCGTGGCGCAGCCCGTGAGCGCCATGGCAATCTCCAGCTCATCGCGCAAAAGGCGCAGCACATGGGCCACGCCAGCAGCGCCCGCATGGGCCAGGCCCCACACGGCGGGGCGCCCCACCAGTACGGCCGACGCGCCCAGCGCCATGGCCTTCAGGATGTCGGTGCCGCGCCGGATGCCACCATCCACCAGCACGGGCATGGCGCCACCTGCGGCCTGCACCACGCGCGGCAGGGCGCTGGCAGTGGCGGGGGCCGTGTCGAGCGTGCGCCCGCCGTGGTTGGAAACGATCAGGCCCGCCGCACCCACTGCCACCGCCTGGCGCGCATCGGAGGGGTGCAGCACCCCCTTGAGCAGCACGGGCAGGCGGGTGATGGACTGCAGCCAGGCAATGTCGTCCCAGGTGGGGGCGTGGTGCAGCAGGGCATCGAACAGCACGCTCTGGCCGGGCTGCAGTGGGGGGATGGCGGGCGCCTGCCGTCCCGTCAGGTTGACCGGACCCACGCCGGGCGGCAGCCGAAAGCCCGCGCGCCGTTCGCGGTCGCGCACGCCGCTCGATGGCGCGTCCACCGTCAGCACCAGGGCTTCGTAGCCGGCGGCTTCGGCGTTGCATCAGCGCCTGGGTGAAGCCCCGGTCTGGCTGCAGGTAGAGCTGAAACCACAGCGGGCCGCGCCCCGGGTCGGGCCGCACGGCGTCGGCAATGGCTTCCAGCGACACGCTGGCCTGGGTGCTGAGCACCACGCCCGCGCCCTGCGCAGCCGCCGCGTAGGCCATGGCCAGATCGCCATCGGGGTGGGCCAGGCGCTGGAAGGCAATGGGCGCCAGCAAGATGGGATGCGCCAGGGTGCGGCCCAGCAGCTGCACTCGGGTGTGGCCGCCCGCCAGTGGCTGCAGCACGCGCGGCCACTGGGGCGGGGGCGTCCCAGGCGCTGCGGTTGGCACGCAAGGTGATCTCGTCGGCGGCACCACCGCTGAAGTAGGCCCAGGCGTTGTCGTCCAGATGCTGGCGCGGCTCCATTCCGCGCACCATGCTCTCCATCCAGAAAAAGCTGCTGATGCGGTGCTCGCGTGTGACGGGCAATACCTGGTGCAACGTGCTGCTGGAGTACAGGATCATGTCGCCCGCGGGCAGGCGAGAGGCAGTGGCCAGGTGAACATGGCTGTGCGTCGTCGTGCTTCTTTATGTTGCATCAAATGCGGGTCATTCTCATTTGCCTTGATGTTGACGCACGACACTTTCCTGGCATCCGGACGAAAAAAAACCGGCCAAGCCGGTTTTTTTGCAGCAAGAGGGAAAGCTTCTTACTTGACGTGCTTTCCGATCAGGCCGGCCAGTTCGAACATCGAGACTTGCGGTTTGCCAAACAGCTCCTTGAGCTTGGCGTCTGCATTGATGTTGCGCTTGTTGGCGGCATCCTGCAGGTTGTGGGCCTTGATGTACACCCACAGCTTGCTGATGATCTCCGTGCGCGGCAGCGGTGCCGAGCCCACCACGGCGGCCAGCGCGGGGCTGGGCGTCAGCGCCTTCATGAAGGCAGCATTGGGGGTGCGCTTCTTGGCGGGCGCGGCGGCCTTGGTGGCGGGCGCCTTGGCTGCGGGAGCGGCTTTTGCCGGAGCTTTTTTTGCAGTTGCCATGTCGGGTTGTCCTTGTTGGAAGTAAATTTTCACCAGCGAAAGCGAGACTTTCCCACTGGCACGGTGATGCTACTGGGAAAAAAACACGTTTCCAAGCGGGCCAAGCCTTTTTTTACCTCGATTTGTTGCGGTGGAGCACTGTGCAGGGGCCGCAGAGGGCGCTTGGGAATGCCTCATGCATGCCCCGGCTTCCGGTGCTTTCCCGCGCGGCGCGACAATCTGCCGACGCCATGACGGCGCCGCGCCTTCTACTCCTGCAACTTCCCGCGTGAAAGGTTTCCCGACATGACCGCCCCTTCTTCCACGGCATTCAGCACCTGTGATCTCTGTGACGCGCACAAGGGCGACGACAGCGGTGCATTTCGCGTACTGCCGCCCGTATTCCACAGCTACGGCGGCGTGGCGGCCTTTGCCGGCACGGTGGCAACGGTGAAGTGCTTTGAGGACAACACCCTGGTCAAGGTCGCGGTGGATTCTCCCGGTCTGGGTCGCGTGCTCGTGGTGGATGGCGGGGGCTCTTTGCGGCGCGCCCTGGTGGGCGGCAACCTGGCCGCCGCCGCTGCCCGCAATGGCTGGGCCGGCCTGGTGGTGGATGGCTGTGCGCGCGATGTTGCCGAACTGAATGCAGCCGCCGTGGGCATCCGCGCCCTGGGCCTGATGCCCCTGCCCACCGAAAAGCGCAACGAGGGCCAGCGCGATGTGGCCGTGCAGATCCAGGGCGTGTGGGTGCGTCCGGGCGACTGGCTCTGCGCGGACGCCGACGGCATCGTTGTCAGCGCCCGGTCACTTGTGGCTTGAGTCGACCCGGAGGCCCACGCGCAGCGCCGCACGCGTGGGCAGGGTGGCCAGCAGCACGCTGGCCAGCGCAATGCCAAAGGCCAGCAACTGCAGGCCCGAAAAGGATTCGCCCAGCACCAGCACACCCACCAGCGCGGCGCTGACAGGCAACAGCACGGTGAATATGCCGCTTTGTGCCGCCGGCACGGCTTTCAGGCCCGTCATCCACAGCCACACGGTCCACATGCAGGCTGCCAGTGCATAAAACACCAGGAGCAGCCAGGTGTTCCAGCCCACCGCTGCAAAGTCGAATCCCCAGGCCATGTAAAGGCCCAGCGGGGTGGACAGCGCAAACCCCCACAGGTTGATCAGCGAGGTGATGCGTTTGGGGCCGATCGCCCCCGTGAGTTTCTTGCCGATGACCGAATACGCCGCTTCGCAAACCACGGCGCCCACCAGCAGCAATTGCCCGAGCCAGACAAGGTTTGGGGTGTTTTTGCCATCCAGTGCATGCCCTGCATTTGCTGGCAGCTCTGATTTTGACAGTGATAAAAGCGCAACACCCGCCACGGCACAGGCCACCGCCACCCAGGTGCGCGGCGCCACACGCTCGCGCAGGAACAGCCAGCTCATCACGGCCACAGCCGCCGGGATGGTGGCCATGATCACGCCTGCGGACACGGCGCTGGTCAGGCTTACGCCATAGATCATGCAGAGGGTGAACAGGAAATTGCCGAGGAAGGACTCCAGAAACAGCAGCCGCCGCACCTGGGGTGTCAGGGGTGGTTCGTCGGCGGGTTTCTTCAGCCAGTGCACCATGGCCAGCCCGCCGATGCCAAAGCGCATCCAGGCCAGCAGAAACACCGGCAACGCCGCCGCCAGCGGCTTGGACAGTGCCACGTAGCTGCCTACCAGGGCCATGCTCAGTGCCAGACACAGGTAGGCGATGGGGCGGCTGGGGGCATTCATGCGTCTTGGCGGCTGGAAAATCAGGACTGCGCATCATGCCCGACGAAGCGCCTCCCCATTCTGGTCAGCGATGCTTTGTGCCGGGGCGTGAGCGAGCAGGGTGCCGATGCAATGGGGAGTCTCTGGTGAAGGGCGGATGTTGCCGTGTCTCACGGATGAAACCATACCGGCCTAGATTGGGGCGCCGCCCACTGCATGGAAGTTGCCGACAGGTTCTCTGAGGTGTTGCGCGACTTATCACAATACAAAATTGTGATTTCACAATTCAAAATTTGAACGAAATGCAGCGTTGAGAGTTTTCTCGATATGAGAAAACAATTCTCATATTGAGAAATTTTGTATTTAACCTGTTGTTTTTTAATGGAAAAATTTATATCTTATATAAGACATAAGAGCTTGTGTAGGTCTTATAGAAGACTTAAAGTACTTCCCATGGGCTGGCAAATGCAGCCCGGTTTTTTTCAACAACCCCTGGAGTGACCCATGCCCCAATCCTTCAATGAACAACTGAGCCGCGAACAGCAAATTGCCGCCCTGGAAAAAGACTGGGCCCAAAACCCCCGCTGGAAGGGTGTCAAGCGGGGCTATACCGCTGCTGATGTGGTGCGCCTGCGCGGCTCGCTGCCCATCGAGCACACGCTGGCCAAGCGCGGCGCGGAAAAGCTGTGGGAAAAGGTCAACGGCGGTGCCAAGAAGGGCTATGTGAACGCCTTTGGCGCGATCTCCGCCGGCCAGGCCATGCAGCAGGCCAAGGCAGGCCTCGAAGCCGTGTACCTGTCGGGCTGGCAAGTCGCTGCGGACGGCAACACGTCGGAAACCATGTACCCCGACCAGTCGCTGTACGCCTACGACTCGGTGCCTACCATGGTGCGCCGCATCAACAACACCTTCAAGCGTGCTGACGAAATCCAGTGGGGCCGTGGCATCAACCCCGGCGACAAGGAATTCATCGACTACTTCCTGCCCATCGTGGCCGATGCGGAAGCCGGCTTTGGCGGCGTGCTGAACGCTTTCGAGCTGATGAAGAACATGATCGCCGCCGGTGCTGCCGGCGTGCACTTCGAAGACCAGCTGGCCGCCGTGAAGAAGTGCGGCCACATGGGTGGCAAGGTGCTGGTGCCTACGCAGGAAGCCTGCGAGAAGCTGATCTCGGCCCGCTTCGCCGCCGACGTGATGGGCGTGCCCACCATCATCCTGGCCCGCACCGACGCGGAAGCCGCCAACCTGATCACCTCGGACCACGACGCCAACGACAAGCCCTTCCTGACCGGCGAGCGCACGCAGGAAGGCTTCTATCGCGTCAAGAACGGCCTGGAGCAAGCCATCAGCCGTGGCATTGCCTACGCTCCCTATGCCGACCTGGTGTGGTGCGAGACCGGCGTGCCCGACATCGGCTTCGCCCGTGAATTCGCCCAGGCCGTGCTGGCCGCCAACCCTGGCAAGCTGCTGTCGTACAACTGCTCGCCATCGTTCAACTGGAAGAAGAACCTCAGCGACTCGCAGATCGCCTCTTTCCAGGAAGAGCTGTCGGCCCTGGGTTACAAGTACCAGTTCATCACGCTGGCAGGCATCCATATCAACTGGTACAACACCTTCCAGTTCGCCCACGCATACGCCCGCGGCGAAGGCATGAAGCACTACGTGAACATGGTGCAGGAGCCTGAGTTCGCCGCCCGCGAAAAGGGTTACACCTTCGTGTCGCACCAGCAGGAAGTGGGCGCAGGCTACTTCGACGATGTGACCACGGTGATCCAGGGCGGTTCGTCTTCCGTGAAGGCCCTGACGGGTTCCACCGAAGAAGAGCAGTTCCACTGATCCCTGGCGCCACAGCGCACAAGCCCGAAGCGGCCGCTTCGGGCTTTTTTATTGGCAGAGGGTAAAATGCGCCACCGATCAATGCAACAAGGGCGAGAAAGGCATGCTGGTTATGACACCGCGAACTACATCGGAGATGTTCACCGGCCGTTGAGGCCGGCCGTTCGCGCCTGCTCGGGATTCACCTTTCCCCTTTCCAAAGCGCGGACCTGTACCGCGCTTTTTTGCGTTCTGGGCCAGGCAAGCGCATCCCACCTGAAAAGATTTGACAAGGATTTCCATGATTCACATCACGCTCCCCGATGGTTCTCAGCGCGAATACCCCGGCCCCGTCACCGTGGCCGAGGTGGCTGCTTCGATTGGTTCTGGCCTGGCAAAGGCTGCGCTGGCTGGCAAGATCGGAGACAAGGTGGTCGATACCAGCCACCAGATCACCCAGGACAGCCCGCTCTCCATCGTGACGGCCAAGGATGCCGACGGCCTGGAGGTGATTCGCCATTCCACCGCCCACCTGCTGGCCTATGCGGTCAAGGAGCTGTTTCCTGACGCGCAGGTCACGATTGGCCCGGTGATCGAGAACGGGTTTTTCTACGATTTTTCGTACAAACGGCCCTTCACCCCTGAAGACCTTGTCGCCATTGAAAAGCGCATGACCGAGCTTGCTGCCAGGGATGAGCCCGTGGTGCGGCGCGTACTGCCACGCGATGAGGCCGTGGCGTACTTCAAGGGCCTGGGTGAGCACTACAAGGCCGAGATCATTGCCAGCATTCCCAGCAACGAAGATGTGAGCCTGTACCGCGAAGGCAACTTCGAAGACCTGTGCCGGGGTCCGCATGTGCCCAGTACCGGCAAGCTCAAGTTCTTCAAACTCATGAAAGTGGCGGGTGCCTACTGGCGCGGTGACCATCGCAACGAAATGCTGCAGCGGGTTTATGGCACGGCCTGGGCCACGAAGGACGAACTGCAGCAGTACCTCACCATGCTGGAAGAGGCCGAAAAGCGCGACCACCGCAAGCTGGGCCGTGAGCTCGACCTGTTCCACATCGACGACCATGCGCCGGGCGTCGTTTTCTGGCACCCCAAGGGCTGGGCCGTGTGGCAGGAAGTGGAGCAGTACATGCGCCGCGTTTACCGTGACAACGGCTACCAGGAAGTCAAGGGCCCGCAGCTGCTCGACAAGACGCTGTGGGAAAAGACCGGTCACTGGGACAAATACCGCGACAACATGTTCACGACCGAATCGGAGAAGCGCGACTATGCGCTCAAGCCGATGAACTGTCCCGGCCACATCCTGATCTTCAAGCAGGGCATCAAGAGCTACCGCGACCTCCCGCTGCGCTACGGCGAGTTCGGCCAATGCCACCGCAACGAGCCCACGGGCGGGTTGCACGGCATCATGCGTGTGCGCGGCTTCACGCAGGACGACGGGCACATCTTCTGCACCGAAGACCATATCCTGCCCGAGTGCACGGCCTATACGGCTTTGCTGCAGAAGGTCTACAAGGACTTTGGCTTCGAGAACATCATCTACAAGGTGGCTACGCGCCCCGATGCGCGCATTGGTTCCGACGAGAGCTGGGACAAGGCCGAGCACGCACTGATGGAGAGCCTGCGGGCCTCGGGCTGCGAGTTCGAGATTGCGCCGGGCGATGGTGCCTTCTACGGCCCCAAGATCGAATACACGCTCAAGGATGCGATCGGCCGGCAATGGCAATGCGGCACCATGCAGGTGGACTTTTCCATGCCTGAGCGCCTTGACGCCGAATATGTGGGCGAGGACGGTGCGCGCCACCGGCCCGTGATGCTGCACCGCGCCATCGTCGGCAGCCTGGAGCGCTTCATCGGCATTCTGATCGAGCAGCACGCGGGAGCATTGCCGACATGGCTGGCACCGGTGCAGGTTGCGGTGCTCAACATCACCGATGCACAGGCCGACTACTGTCGCGAAATTGCCGCGAAACTGCAAAAATCGCTGCCCCATCAAGACCTTAGGGTGGCGCTCGATCTGCGCAACGAGAAGATTACGTATAAAATACGCGAGCATTCGTTGCAAAAGCTGCCTTATATACTCGTCGCTGGTGACAAGGAGAAGGCAGCAGGTGCCGTCGCAGTGCGCGCCCGGGGCAATCGAGACCTCGGTGTGATGTCCGTTAAAGCGTTCGCAGAGCTGATCGCCCAGGACATCGCTTCCAAAGTGTGATTTTGAATGAAAACATGCTCTGGCGTGCGCCCGTTGTGCGGTGTTAGCTACTTATTTTGTAGCATTTTGATTCAAGGAAGATAGCCATCGCTACTGAATTTCGTGATCGCCGCCACCGTGAAGAGCGCAAGCACCGCCTGAACCGTGAAATCATGGCCCCGGAAGTTCGTCTTTCCGGTCCTGAGAATGAGCCTTTGGGTGTGGTCAGTCTCATGGAGGCTCTGCGCATGGCCGGTGAATTGGATGTGGATCTGGTGGAGATTGCCGCCACCGCCAATCCGCCGGTGTGCCGCCTCATGGACTACGGCAAGTTCAAGTATCAAGAGCAAAAGCGTGCTGCGGAAGCCAAGGCCAAGCAGACGGTCATCGAGATCAAGGAAGTCAAGTTCCGTCCGGGTACGGACGATGGCGACTACAACATCAAGATGCGCAACATCCGCCGCTTTCTGGCGGACGGCGACAAGTGCAAGATCACGCTGCGGTTCCGTGGCCGTGAAATCACGCACCAGGAATTGGGCTTGGCCTTGCTGAACCGCATCCGCGACGAGCTGGCAGATTCCATCATCATCGAGCAGTTTCCCAAACTGGAAGGCCGCCAGATGATCATGATGATCGCCCCGGGCAAGAAGAAGCCTGCGGCCAAGCCGGTGGCGGAAGCTGCTCCGGCGTCTGGCACTTCGGCCTGAATGGATTGGAGAATTTGAGCGCTGCAACCGCAAGGGGGCAGCGTTCAATCAGGTGGTGCTTTGGCACTGCCGAACGAGAGGCGAAAGCCTTTCGATAAAAGTGGCTCGGGGCCAACAAGTTTGCAGATCGGTTTGCAAACGCCTCACGAGCACAACGAAAAGGAGCATTCACATGCCCAAAATGAAGACCAAGAGCAGCGCGAAAAAACGTTTCCGCGTTCGTCCCGGTGGCACCGTCAAGCGCGGTCAAGCCTTCAAGCGTCACATCCTGACCAAGAAGACCACCAAGAACAAGCGCCACCTGCGTGGTGCAGTTGCTGTGCATGAGACCAACATGGGCTCGATCGCACAAATGCTGCCCAGTGCTGGCCTTTAATAACTGACGAACAAGGAGTACATACATGCCTCGCGTCAAACGTGGTGTAACGGCCCGTGCCCGTCACAAGAAAGTTCTCGCCCTTGCCAAGGGTTTCCGTGGTCGCCGCGGTAATGTCTTCCGTATCGCCAAACAGGCGGTAATGAAGGCTGGGCAATATGCCTACCGTGACCGCCGCACCAAGAAGCGCGTGTTCCGCCAGTTGTGGATCGCCCGTATCAACGCCGCTGCCCGTGAACTGGGCCTGACCTACAGCCAGTTCGCCAACGGCCTGAAGAAGGCATCCATCGAGATCGACCGCAAGATGCTGGCCGACCTCGCCGTGCACGACAAGGCTGCCTTTGGCAGCATCGTGGAGCAAGTCAAGGCCAAGCTGGCTGCTTGAGTTCACGATGAGCGGCTATCGTCCTGATAGCTGCTTGCGCAATAACAGCAAGGGCTAGGGCTTGAAAAGGCACTAGCCCTTGTTCATTTTCACGAGTCGATAAAGAACGACTTACGCAAAACGGGCTGAGGCAAGACGCTTGCCATATGGAAATGTCGCTTGTGCATCCTTGTTTGCGTAAGTCATGAAAGAGTCGGTATGAACGAGTTGGATTCCCTGGTAGAGAGCGCGACGCAACTGTTTGCCCAAAGCGCCACTCCCGCAGATCTGGAAAACGCCAAGGCGCAGTTTCTGGGCAAGTCGGGCCGCGTGACCGAGCTCATGAAGGGCATGGCGCAGCTTTCCGTCGAGGAAAAAAAATCTCGCGGCGCCGCCATCAATGTCGCCAAGCAGGCCATCGAGGCGGCCCTCACGGCGCGCCGCCAGGCGCTGGCCGACGCGGAGCTGCAGGTGCAGCTCAAGGCCGAGGCGCTGGATGTGAGCCTGCCGGGCCGCCAGCGCGGGCAGGGCGGTTTGCATCCGGTATCGCTCACGCTCGAACGCATCCAGGGCATCTTCGGCTCCATGGGCTTTGACGTGGCCGAAGGCCCCGAGATCGAGACCGACTGGTTCAATTTCACTGCACTGAACACGCCCGAGGACCATCCCGCGCGGTCCATGCATGACACCTTTTATGTGGAGGGCGGCGCTCCCGGCGCGCCCAACCTGCTGCGCACGCACACCAGTCCGGTGCAGGTGCGCCATGCCGTGCAGCATGTCAAGAAGCACCGCGCACTGCTGGACGCGGGCCAGCCGATGCCCGAGATTCGCGTCATCGTGCCGGGCCGTACCTACCGCGTGGACAGTGATGCCACGCATTCGCCCATGTTCCACCAGTGCGAAGGCCTGTGGATTGGCGAGAACGTGAGCTTCAAGGACCTGAAGGTCATCTTCACGGCTTTCTGCCGCACTTTCTTCGAAAGCGATGACCTGGTGCTGCGCTTTCGGCCCAGCTTCTTCCCGTTCACCGAGCCCAGCGCCGAGATCGATATCCAGTTCCAGTCAGGCCCGCTGGCCGGCCGCTGGCTGGAGGTGGCGGGCTCAGGCCAGGTGCACCCCAATGTGGTGCGCAACATGGGACTCGACCCCGAAAAGTACATCGGTTTCGCCTTCGGCATGGGGCCTGACCGCCTGACGATGCTGCGCTACGGTGTCAACGATCTGCGTTTGTTCTTTGATGGCGACATCCGTTTCCTGTCGCAGTTTCAATAACGCAAAAAAGTGAGCTGCCAGCGCCTGTCTTCATTGGATTTGAATGCATCTTTGTCTATTGGAATCTATTGTTGACAAGCGCAACCAGCTATATTTTTAAGAGCTAACGCCAAAGAATCTCCCTATGCAATTCCCCGAGTCCTGGTTGCGCGAATTCTGCAATCCACCGCTGACAACCCAAGAACTGGCCGACACGCTGACCATGGCCGGCCTGGAGGTCGAAGAGCTGCGCCCCGTCGCGCCGCCGTTCACCCACATCGTCGTGGGCGAGATCAAGGAGGCCGTGCAGCACCCTGACGCCGACCGCCTGCGTGTGTGCCAGGTGGACGTGGGGCAGGGCGCCTTGCTCAACATCGTGTGCGGCGCTCCCAATGCCCGCGTGGGCATCAAGGTGCCTTGCGCGCTGGTGGGTGCCGAGTTGCCGCCCGGCGACGATGGCAAGCCGTTCCTCATCAAGGTAGGCAAGCTGCGCGGCGTGGAGAGCCAGGGCATGCTGTGCTCGGCGCGCGAGCTCAAGCTGTCGGAAGACCACGGCGGCCTGCTGGAGCTGGATGCTTCGGCGCCCGTGGGCCAGGACATCCGCGCGCACCTGAATCTGGATGACACGCTGTTCACCCTCAAGCTCACACCCAATCTGGCGCATTGCCTGAGCGTCTATGGCATTGCGCGCGAAGTGTCGGCACTCACGGGCACGCCGCTGCAGCAACCGTCGTTTCCGGTGGTGAGCGCAAAGCTGTCCGACAAGCTGCCCGTGAAGGTGAGCGCCCCCGATCTGTGCGGCCGCTTCTCGGGCCGCATCGTGCGCAACGTCAACACGCGCGCCGCCACCCCGCAGTGGATGCTGGACCGCCTGGCGCGTTGCGGCCAGCGCGGCGTGTCGCCGCTGGTGGACATTTCCAACTACGTGATGTTCGAGCTGGGCCGCCCCTCGCACATTTTCGACCTGGACAAGATCCACGGCGGTCTCGATGTGCGCTGGGGCAAGCCGGGCGAGCAGCTCAAGCTGCTCAATGGCAACACCATCACGGTGGACGACAAGGTGGGCGTGATCGCCGACGACAACCAGGTCGAATCGCTGGCCGGCATCATGGGCGGTGATGCCACGGCGGTGTCCGACGACACCAGGCACATCTATATCGAGGCCGCCTTCTGGTGGCCAAAGGCGGTGGCAGGCCGCTCGCGTCGCTTCAATTTCTCGACCGATGCGGGGCACCGCTTCGAGCGCGGCGTGGATCCGAGCCTGACGGTGGAGCACATCGAGCGCATCACGCAGCTGGTCATCGACATCTGCGGCACGTCCGACACCCTGTGCGGCCCCATGGACGACCAGGCGGTGAACCTGCCGACCCCCAAGCCTGTCACGTTGCGCGTGGCGCGTGCGGCCAAGGTTATCGGCATGCCGCTCACGCAGGTGCAGTGTGCCGATGCATTGCAGCGCCTGGGGCTGCCGGTGGTGCAGGGCGACGGCACCGTCACCGTCACGCCGCCGTCGTTCCGTTTCGACATCGCGATCGAGGAAGATCTGATCGAGGAAGTGGCGCGCATGGTGGGCTACAACCACCTGCCCACCACACCGCCGCTGGCGCCCATCACGCCCAAGCTTTCACCCGAGGCCACGCGCAGTCCGTTCGCGGTGCGCCGCTCCCTGGCAGGGCTGGGTTATCAGGAAACGATCAATTTCAGCTTTGTGGAAGAGCGCTGGGAACTGGAGTTGGCTGGCAATGCGCAACCCATCCGGCTGCTCAACCCGATTGCAAGCCACATGAGCGTCATGCGTTCCAGTTTGCTGGGTTCTTTGCTGCAGGTTTTGAAATTCAACCTGGACCGCAAGGCCGAGCGCGTGCGCGTGTTCGAGCTGGGCCGGGTGTTCCTGCGCGACGCTGGCGTGCGCAACACGGACACCACGGTGGAAGGCTTCCATCAGCCCATGCGCGTGTCCGGCCTGGCCTATGGCCCGAACGATGCATTGCAATGGGGCCGCAAGGAACAGGCCATCGACTTCTTTGATGTGAAGGGCGATGTGGAGGCCTTGCTGGCGCCGCTGCGCGCCACCTTCGAGCCGGGCACCCATCCCGCCATGCACCCCGGGCGCTGTGCCCGCGTGCTGGTGAATGGACGCGCCAGCGGCTTTGTGGGCGAACTGCATCCGCAGTGGCGCCAGTCGTGGGACCTGCCCCAGGCGCCGGTGATGTTCGAGCTGGAGCTGGATGCCGTGCTGCAGTGCGTGGTGCCCGAGTTCAAGGCGGTGGCCAAGCACCAGGCGGTCGAGCGCGATCTGGCCGTGGTGGTGGCCGAGCGGGTGACGCATGCGCAGGTGATGGATGCCATCACGGCGGCCATCCCCGGCGGCATGTTGCGTTCTGCCGTGCTGTTTGACGTGTACCGTCCCAAGCCTTTGCGCGCTGGTGAAACGGCTCCCGCAGGCGGCCTGGCTGCCGGCGAAAAAAGCCTGGCGGTGCGCCTCACGCTGGGACGCGACGAAGCCACGCTGACCGAAGCCGAGATCGAGGCCGCGGTGCAAGCGGTGGTGGCCCGATGGGTAGCCGACACTGGTGGACGGTTGCGTGTTTGATCTGGAATCGGGAGCGCCTGCGTGATTGAATTTGCGGTAGACAGTATCGAAACCCCTGCGCTGACCAAGGCGCAGCTGGCCGATCTCCTGTTCGATCAGATCGGACTGAACAAGCGCGAGTCCAAGGACATGATCGACGCTTTCTTCGACCTCATCGCCCAACGCCTGGTGGATGGCAAGGACGTCAAACTCTCTGGTTTTGGAAATTTCCAGATCCGGACCAAGGCGCCACGGCCGGGGCGCAACCCGCGCACGGGTGAGGCCATCCCCATCCAGGCACGCCGGGTGGTGACCTTCCATGCCAGCAGCAAGCTCAAGGAGCAGATCCAGTCTGCTGCTTCGGTGGCTGGGTGAAGCGTGAACAGTTTGACTCCATTGTTGTTTCATTCTGGCGTTTGCAGCCTGTCTGCAGTACGCTAGCCAGCTTTCCGTCCGAACCAGCATCTATGGGCACCCAGCTTCCTTCGATTCCCGCCAAGCGGTACTTCACGATTGGTGAGGTTGCGGAGCTGTGCGGTGTCAAGCCACATGTGTTGCGCTATTGGGAGCAGGAATTCACCCAGCTGCGGCCCATGAAGCGTCGTGGCAACCGCCGGTATTACCAGCACCACGAGGTGCTCATGATCCGGCGCATCCGTGATCTGCTGTACGACCAGGGCTTCACCATCAGCGGGGCACGCAATCGCTTGCAGGAACCGGCGCCTTTTGGGCACGATGAAGCGCCGCCGCTGGCGCTGGTGCCGGAATCGGTGCACGGTGTCGTGACCGACGATGCCATGGAAGGCCTGTGCGCCGATTCCGCCAGCGTCTGGCTCGACAGCCATGGGGTGCGCCAGGAATTATTTGAAATTCGTGCACTGCTTTCCCGGGACGGATGAATTATCTGTATATAATCTAAGTCTTGTCGGCGTGTAGCGCAGCCTGGTAGCGCACTTGCATGGGGTGCAAGGGGTCGCGAGTTCGAATCCCGCCACGCCGACCATTGATAGCAAAAGCCCAGAGCCGTAAGGTTCTGGGCTTTTTTGCTATGTGCAGGCCGGGGCACGCGGGTCCTGGCTTGTCCTTATCCTCTCCTACCGGAAATCCCATGATCAGTGGACTCGTCGCAGGCAAGCTTTTTGGTTCGGTAGAACTGCGCACCGACAAGGCGGGCAAGCCCTTTGCCGTGGCCAAGGTGCTGGCTACCAGTGGCGAGGGTGAAACGCTGATCGTGAATGTGATCGGCTTCGAGCCTGCCTTGTGCGCTGCCTTGCAGGCGCTGGGTGAGGGCGAGCCCGTTGCCCTGGCCGGCGGCCTTACGCCCCGGGTATGGACAGACAAGCAGGGCAACACCCGGCCCGCGCTGGACATGGTGGCACACCGTGTGCTGACGGCTGGCGACGCAGGCGACGGCCGCAGGGCGTGATCGCCTGGAGGCGGCGGGGGAATCGACCGCCGCCACTCATGCGGTTTTGCCTTCAAACGTAAACGATAGTTGGTTCGCCTTGCCGTGCTGGAGCACTGTCTGCGGCTTCCCGCCTGTTTATCCGCTTGAATGCAAGACCGTATCAGGCCATGGACCGCCACTCAGGCCGAAAGGGCTTGCAGCAACTCGGTCTCGATCTCGATCTGCCGGGCGTTGCTTTGCAGTTCCGGGCCCTGGATCAGGAAGGTGTCCTCGACGCGTTCGCCCAGCGTGCTCACCTTGGCCAGCTGCACGCTCAACTGGTGGCGGGCCAGGATACGAGCCACCAGGTAGAGCAAGCCGGCGCGATCGCTCGCCGAGATGGCCAGCAGCCAGCGCTGTGCTTTTTCGTCCGGGCGCAGCGTGACGCGGGGCGCCACCGGAAAGCTCTTGACACGGCGTGACACGCGCCGGGCGGCGGGGTCGGGCAGCGGGCCCCCGGTTTCGATGGCGCGCACCAGATCGTTTTCGACCATGTGCGTGAGTTCGCGGTAGTGGCCCGGCTGGTTGGAGGCAACGACCTGGAAGGTGTCGAGTGCGTGGCCATTGTTGGCCGTGTGCACGCGCGCATCCAGAATGCTGAATCCCGCACGATCGAAGTAGCCGCAGATGCGGGCAAAAAGGTCGGCCCGGTCGGGTGCGTAAACCATGACCTGCAACCCTTCGCCCGCGAGCGACTGGCGTGCGCGCACCACCGGGTGGGCCGCACCCACATGGCGCGACAGGTGGCGGGTGTGCCAGGCGATGTCGGCGGCCTCGTGGCGCATGAAGTAGCTGACATCCAGCGTGGCCCACAGCGCCTTGTGGGCCTCGAAGGGCAGGGCGTTGAGTGCCAGCAGCACCAGCGCCTCGCGCTTGCGGGCCTCGATTTCGGCCGCTGCGTCGGGCGCGCGCCCGCCCAGGGTGCGCAAGGTGGCGCGGTACAGGTCTTCGAGCAGCTTGCCTTTCCAGGCGTTCCAGACCTTGGGGCTGGTGCCGCGGATGTCGGCCACGGTGAGCAGGTACATGGCCGTGAGCTTGCGCTCGTCACCCACGCGCTGCGCAAAGGCGGCGATCACGTCGGGGTCGCTCAGGTCCTGCTTTTGCGCCACGGTGCTCATGGTGAGGTGCTCGCGCACCAGGAACTCGATGAGCCGGGCGTCTTGCCGGGCCACACCATGCTGGCGGCAAAAGCGGCGCACTTCCGTGGCGCCTATCAGCGAATGGTCACCACCGCGGCCCTTGCCGATGTCATGGAACAGCGCGGCGATGTACAGGATCCAGGGCTTGTCCCAGCCTGCGGCGAGCTGCGAGCAGAACGGGTATTCATGCGCGTGCTCGGCCATGAAGAAGCGGCGCATGTTGCGCAGCACCATCAGGATGTGCTGGTCCACGGTATAGACGTGGAACAGGTCATGCTGCATCTGCCCCACGATGCCGCGAAACGCCCACAGGTAGCGCCCCAGCACCGAGGTCTGGTTCATGAGCCGCATGGCATGCGTGATGCCCGAGGGCTGCTGCAGGATGCGCATGAAGGCGGCGCGGTTGACCGGGTCACGCCGAAAGGCGCCGTCCATCACGCCGCGTGCGTTGTACAGCGCGCGCAGCGTGCGCACCGAGAGATCCTTGAGTCCCACCGTGGTCTGGTAGAGCAGGAAGGTCTCCAGAATCGCGTGCGGGTCGCGCTCGTACAGGTCATCGCTGGCCACTTCGATGAGCCCGGCTTTCTCGAAAAAGCGCGCGTTGATCGGCCGCGGTTCATGGGTCGATGGACTCAGGCGCTCTTCGATGTTGAGCAGCAGGATCTGGCTGAGCTGCGACACGGCCTTGGCCGCCCAGTAATAGCGGCGCATCAGGGTTTCACTGGCGCGCATGGGCAGGCGTGTGCCATCGGGCGCTTGCGACCGGTAGCCAAACGATTCGGCCACGGCCGTCTGCAGGTCGAAAACCAGCCGGTCCTCGTGCCGGCCGGCGGCGGCGTGCAGGCGGGCACGGATCAGGCACAGCAGGGCCTCGTTGCGTTCGATCTGGCGCACCTCGAACGCCGTGGCCAGGCCGCTGGCCGCCAGCTCCTTCCAGGTGCTGCCCAGGCCTGCGGCGCGCGCCACCCACAGGATCATCTGCAGGTCGCGCAGCCCTCCGGGCGACTCCTTGCAGTTGGGTTCCAGCGCGTAGGGCGTGTTTTCGTATTTGGTATGCCGCTGGCGCATTTCCAGCGTCTTGGCCACCAGAAAGGCCTGCGCGTCCATCTGGGCGCCGTATTGCTGGCGGAACTGCGCAAACAGGGCCGGGTTGCCACAGACCAGGCGCGACTCCAGCAACGAGGTCTGCACCGTCACATCCAGCGCCGCCTCGGCCAGGCACTCTGCCACCGTGCGCACGCTGGAGCCGATTTCCAGGCCCGCATCCCAGCAACTGCCAATGAAGCTTTCCAGCCGGGTGCGCAGTTCGCATCCTGCCTCTGGCGTGCTGCCTTCGGGCAGCAGCACCAGCACATCGACGTCGGAAAAGGGAAAAAGCTGGTCCCGTCCAAAACCGCCCACCGCCACCAGGGCCAGGTCAGGTGGAAGCTGGGCGCGTTGCCACAAGGTCTGCAGCAAGCCGCCCGCCAGGGTGGAGAGCTTGCGCAGCATCACGCGGATGCCACGGGTTGAGGCGCCTGTGGCCTGCATGCTGGCCAGCAGGGCTGCCTTGTCGAGGCGGTAGGCGTCCCGCAGGGCGTGGATTTCGGTCATGGGCAAGGGAATGGAAGAAAGCGATGGGCCATGACCTGGGCAAGCAAGAGTCGTGCTCGCGGCAGGCGCACCTCAGGTGGCCGTGGCGGTCACAAAGGCGGGCAGCGGGGGCGAACCGGCCGACAAAGTCATCACCTCGTAGCCGGTCTCGGTGACCAGCACCGTGTGTTCCCACTGCGCCGACAGGCTGTGGTCCTTGGTGACGATGGTCCAGCCATCGTTGCCGAACTCCTTGATCTCGCGCCGGCCGGCGTTGATCATGGGCTCGATGGTGAACACCATGCCGGGCCTGAGTTCTTCGAGCGTGCCGGGGCGGCCGTAGTGCAGTACCTGGGGCTCCTCGTGGAACACCTTGCCGATGCCGTGGCCGCAAAACTCGCGCACCACCGAGAAGCCATGCCCTTCGGCAAATTTCTGGATGGCGTGACCGATGTCGCCCAGGTGCGCGCCGGGCCGCACCTGCTGGATGCCCAGCCACATGGCGTCGTAGGTCAGGGCGGACAGTCGCTTGGCGGCAATCGAGCATTCGCCAATCAGGTACATGCGGCTGTTGTCGCCATACCAGCCATCCTTGGTGATGACGGTGACGTCCACATTGACGATGTCGCCCTTCTTCAAGGGCTTGTCATTGGGGATGCCGTGGCACACCACATGGTTGACCGAGGTGCACAGTGCACCGGGATAGGGTGGGTAGCCCGGTGGCTGGTAGCCCACGGTGGCCGAGATGGTGCCTTGCTGGGCCATGCATTCGGCGCCCAGGCGGTCGATTTCCTTGGTGGTGATGCCGGGTTTGATGTGCGGCGCGATGTAGTCCAGCACTTCAGAGGCCAGGCGGCAGGCGAGGCGCATGCCGGCGATGTCCTCCGCGGTTTTGATGGTGATACTCATGCCGCAATTATCCCATCGCACCTCAAGCCTTGCCGGGCAGGGGCATGGGCGGTGGGCTGCTCCCGGTAAAATGGCGGGCTGCGCCAAAAGCATCCCTTGCGTCATCTGACCGGGCAGTGGCCGCCTCTGCGGGGTGGCCGCACCCGGTGACGCAGGAGGCCCGTCGCACCTTATCCCCTCTCATTTCGAACAGGCCGCTACCGTGACCTTGCACATGACCACGCTGGCGGGCGGCAACGCCCTCAGCTCCTTTCGCGCCCAGCAACTTCAACCCGCTCTGGAGGCCATTCACCCCCGGATCAGCGGCATTGCGGCACGCTTCGTGCACCTGATCGCTACCGATGCGGCCCCCACGCCCTCCGAAAAAGAGCGCCTGGCAGCGCTGCTGACCTACGGCGATCCGTATGCTGGCCCTGCCGACGGTACCGTCCTCATCGTCACACCGCGCCTGGGCACGCTCTCGCCCTGGGCTTCCAAGGCCACCGACATCGCGCGCAATTGCGGCCTGGCCATTCGCCGGGTCGAGCGCATCACCGAATACCATGTCAGTCTCAAGGCCAGCCTGCTGGGCAAGGCGCCCGAGCTGAGTGCCGAGCAACTGGCCCAGGTGGCCGCCCTGCTGCACGACCGCATGACCGAATCGGTGGTGGCCGACCGCAGCGCCGCTGCCGCGCTGTTCACCGAGCTGCAACCCGTGCCCATGGAGCATGTGGACGTGCTGGCCGGTGGCCGCGCTGCGCTGGAAGCCGCCAACACCCGCTTTGGCCTGGCGCTGGCCGATGATGAAATCGACTACCTCGTGACCGCCTTCACGGGCCTGAAGCGCAACCCCACCGATGTGGAGCTGATGATGTTCGCGCAGGCCAACAGCGAACACTGCCGCCACAAAATCTTCAACGCCGAGTTCACCATCGACGGCGTGGCGCAGGACAAGAGCCTGTTCGGCATGATCCGCAACACGCACCAGCTGGCGCCCCAGCACACGGTGATCGCGTATTCGGACAACGCCTCGGTGATGGAAGGCCATCAGGTGGAGCGTTTTGTGGCAAAGATGGCCGTAAGCGCCCGTGAATCAATTGCCAATAGCTATCAAAAGAGCAGCGTTAGCCAGCATGTGCTGATGAAGGTGGAGACGCACAACCACCCCACGGCCATCTCGCCGTTCCCGGGCGCATCCACCGGCGCGGGTGGCGAGATCCGCGACGAAGGCGCTACCGGCCGGGGCTCCAAGCCCAAGGCCGGTTTGACCGGGTTTACCGTCTCCAAGCTGTGGGGCAGCACCGTGGGCAAGCCCGAGCACATTGCCAGCCCGCTGCAGATCATGGTCGAAGGCCCTCTGGGTGGCGCGGCGTTCAACAACGAATTCGGCCGCCCCAATCTGAACGGCTACTTCCGCGAGTACGAGCAAAACGTCGGTGGCGTTCAGCGCGGCTACCACAAGCCCATCATGATCGCGGGCGGCGTGGGCGTGATCGATGCCGAGCTGACGAAGAAGATCGAATTCCCTGCCGGCTCGCTGCTCATCCAGCTGGGCGGCCCCGGCATGCGCATCGGCATGGGCGGCAGCGCCGCCAGCTCCATGGCCACCGGCACCAATGCGGTCGAGCTGGACTTCGACTCTGTGCAGCGTGGCAACCCCGAGATCGAGCGCCGTGCGCAAGAGGTCATCAACCACTGTTGGGCGCAGGGCGCGGCCAACCCCATCCTCGCCATCCACGACGTGGGTGCGGGTGGTTTGTCGAATGCGTTCCCCGAGTTGACCAACGATGCAGGCCGTGGCGCACGCTTCGATTTGCGTGCCGTGCAGCTCGAAGAATCGGGCATGGCGCCCAAGGAAATCTGGAGCAACGAGTCGCAAGAGCGCTATGTGCTGGCGATTGCGCCCGAATCCCTGCCGCTGTTCCAGGCCTTTTGCGAACGCGAGCGCTGCCCGTTTGCCGTGATCGGCACGGCCACCGAAGAGCGCCAGCTGGTGCTGCACGACCCTGCCGCCACGGCAGAAGACCAAAAGCTGCCCGTGGACATGCCCATGAACGTGCTGCTGGGCAAGCCGCCCAAGATGCACCGCGACGTGAAGACCGTGGTGCGCGAATTCGCACCGATGGACTTGACCGGCGTGCCGCTGCAAAAGGCCGTGATCGACGTGCTGGCCCACCCCACGGTCGCCTCCAAGCGCTTCCTCATCACCATTGGCGACCGCACCGTGGGCGGCCTCAGCCACCGCGACCAGATGGTCGGCCCCTGGCAGGTGCCCGTGGCCGATTGCGCC
Organism: Acidovorax soli; assembly: GCF_900107605.1. Lineage (GTDB taxonomy): Bacteria > Pseudomonadota > Gammaproteobacteria > Burkholderiales > Burkholderiaceae_C > Acidovorax > Acidovorax soli. The sequence goes on from NZ_FNQJ01000001.1 coordinate 280,203, forward strand.
GTGACGCTGGCCGACTACCGTGGCTTTGCCGGCGAGGCCATGAGCATGGGCGAGCGCACGCCGCTGGCCGCCATCAACGCGCCCGCATCGGGCCGCATGGCGGTGGCTGAAGCCATCACCAACCTGCTGGCTGCGCCCATCGAATTGCCGCGTGTGAAGCTGTCGGCCAACTGGATGGCCGCCTGCGGCGAGCCCGGCGAAGACGCTGCGCTGTACGAAACCGTGAAGGCCGTGGGCATGGAGCTGTGCCCCGCTTTAGGCGTGTCCATCCCCGTGGGCAAGGACAGCCTGTCCATGCGCACCCAGTGGAACGAAGGTTCGGACAAGAAGAAGGTCACGTCCCCCGTCAGTCTGATCGTGAGCGCCTTCGCCTCGCTGTCCGACGTGCGCGGCACGCTCACGCCCCAGCTCGATGCCACCGAGGCCGACACCACGCTGGTGCTGATCGACCTGGGCAAAGGCCAGAACCGCATGGGCGGCAGCATCCTGGGCCAGACGCTGGAGCAAAGCGGCGACGTGGTGCCCGATGTGGACGACCCGCAAGACCTGGTCAACCTGGTCAACGCCGTGAACGCGCTGCGCGCCAAGGGCCAGATACTGGCCTACCACGACCGCAGCGATGGCGGCCTGCTGGCGGCGGCCGCCGAAATGGCCTTTGCCGGCCACGTGGGCGTGGCGCTGAACGTGGACATGCTGGTCACCGAGGGCGACGGCATCAGCGATAGCCGCATGGAAACCGGAGACGCCAAGAACTGGGCGCAGCAAGTCAGCGCGCGCCGCGAAGAACTCACGCTCAAGGCCCTGTTCAATGAAGAACTGGGGGTGCTGCTGCAGGTGCGCACCGCAGAGCGCAACGACGTGATGCAGACGCTGCGTGAGCATGGCCTGTCCAGGTTCAGCCATTTCGTCGGCAAGACGCGCCCGGCATCGTCCAGCATCGATGCGGGCAAGGGCGAGCTGCAGGTCTGGCGTGACGCCAAGGCCGTGTTCAGCGCGCCGCTGGCCGACCTGCACCAGGTGTGGGACGCCGTGAGCTGGAAGATCTGCCAGCAGCGCGACAACCCCGCCAATGCCGATGCCGAGCACGCCGCAGCGGGCGATCCCGCCGACCCCGGCCTGCATGTGCAGCTCACGTTCGATGCTGCCGACAACGTGGCTGCGCCGTACCTGAACCTGGCCCGCCCCAAGGTCGCCATCCTGCGCGAGCAGGGGGTGAACTCGCACGTCGAGATGGCCTACGCCTTCACCGAGGCGGGCTTCGAGGCATTCGACGTGCACATGACCGACCTGCAGACCGGCCGCGTCAAGCTCGAAGACTTCAAGGGCGTGGTCGCCTGCGGCGGCTTCAGCTATGGCGACACGCTGGGCGCGGGCATTGGCTGGGCGCGCTCCATCACGTTCAACCCCGTGCTGGCCGCGCAGTTCCAGGGCTTCTTTGGCCGCAGCGACACGTTCGGCCTGGGCGTGTGCAACGGCTGCCAGATGTTTGCCGAACTGGCTGACATCATCCCCGGCGCGCAGGATTGGCCGCGTTTTACGACCAACCAGAGCGAGCGCTTCGAGGCCCGCCTCTCGCTGGTGGAAGTGCTGGAGTCCCCCAGCCTGTTCTTGCAAGGCATGGCGGGCAGCCGCCTGCCGATCGCCGTGGCGCACGGCGAGGGTTATGCCAACTTCAAGTACCGGGGCAACGCCGACAAGGCCATTGCCGCCATGCGCTACGTGGACAACCACGGCCGCGCGACCGAGCAGTACCCGTTCAATCCCAACGGCAGCGCGGGTGGCTTGACCGCCGTGACCACGGCCGACGGCCGCTTCACGGCCATGATGCCGCACCCCGAGCGGGTCTTCCGCAATGTGCAGATGAGCTGGACCAGCGAAGACCAGGCGCAGTACAGCGGCTGGATGCGCATCTGGCGCAACGCGCGCAAGTGGGTAGGGTGAGAGTTTTTTGCTATTGAAATAGCAGCTTGGTGCGCATGCTGTATAAGTGTTAGACGCTATTTTTGTATGTAAACATCTCTTCGAACTCTGGGAGTGATCCATGGCCGCTGGCAGCCTTCTCGCCTTGTTGGACGACATCGCCACCGTCCTCGACGATGTGGCCCTCATGACCAAGGTCGCTGCCAGGAAAAGTGCCGCCATGGCCGACGACGTGTCGGTCATGACCAAGGTGGCGGCACAAAAGACGGCGGGCGTGCTGGGCGACGATCTGGCGCTCAATGCCCAGCAGGTCACCGGCGTGCGCGCCGAGCGCGAAATTCCTGTGGTCTGGGCCGTGGCCAAGGGTTCGCTGGTGAACAAGGCGATTCTGGTACCGGCGGCGCTGCTGATCAGTGCCTTCGCGCCCTGGGCGGTGACACCGCTGCTCATGGTGGGTGGCGCCTTTTTGTGCTTTGAGGGGTTTGAGAAGCTGGCGCACAAGTTTTTGCACAGCACCCAGCACGACGAGGCCGTGCGCGAAAGCCATGCCCAGGCCAATGCCAACCCGGCCGTGGACCTGGTTGCGTTCGAGAAGGACAAGATCAAGGGCGCGGTGCGCACTGATTTCATCCTGTCGGCGGAAATCATTGCCATCACCCTGGGCACGGTGGCCAGTGCGCCGTTTGTGCAACAGGTGGCGGTGCTGGCTGGCATTGCGGTGGTCATGACGATAGGTGTTTATGGCTTCGTGGCGGGCATCGTCAAGCTCGACGACCTGGGGCTGTGGCTCAACAACAAGCCGGGTGCCACGGCCCGTGCGCTGGGCGCGGGCATTGTGCGTGCCGCGCCCTGGTTGATGAAGGCGCTCTCGGTAGCGGGCACGGCGGCCATGTTTCTGGTCGGCGGCGGCATTCTGGTGCACGGTGTTCCGGCGCTGCAACACGCCGTGGAGGGCGTGGGTGTGGCGGCGGCGCTTTGGCCTGTGGGCGGCCTGTGGGCGGTGCTGGTTCCCAACCTGCTCAATGCCGTGATCGGCATCGTGGCGGGCGGCCTGGTGGTGGTGGGCGTGACGCTGGTGAACCGGCTGCGCAAGGGTGCTACAGCCCCTTGATGCCGGGGTGCATGTGCCGCACCACGCTCAGGGTAACTACCAGGATTTTGACCTGAGGCAAGGTTGACCATTTTGCTAACAGGCTCAATTGCGGTACGGGGGTCGTCCCCGTTCAACCGCATCGAGTTCTGTATGAAAAAAAATCTGCTGGCTGTCGCCGTTCTGTGTGCATTGACCTCTGGCGCTGCCTTTGCGCAACAGGTCGAAAGCCCCTGGCTGGTGCGCGTGCGCGCCGTTCATCTGGACAGTGCCAACAAGGACAGCACGGGGCTGGGCCTGTCGATCAACAACAAGACGATTCCTGAATTCGACATCACGTACTTCTTCAACAAGAACGTGGCTGCCGAGCTGGTCCTCACGGTGCCTCAAAAGCACGACGTGCGTTCCAACGGCACCAACATTGGCACCCTCAAGCACCTGCCACCTTCGCTGCTGCTGCAGTACCACTTTGATGCCCCCGGCTTCAAGCCCTATGTGGGCGCTGGTGTCAACTACACGCGCTTTTCCAGCCTGAACCTGCCCGCCGGCGTGGGCATTGACCGCAACAGCTGGGGCGGTGCCCTGCAAGTGGGCGTGGACATCCCACTCAACAAGAACCTGTCGCTGAACTTCGACGTGAAGAAGGTCTACATCAAGACCGATGTGTTTGCGGGCGGCGTCAAGGCAGGTACCTTCAAGGTCGATCCCGTGCTGGTGGGTGTGGGTCTCGGCTGGCGCTTCTGATGCGAAGGCGCTGCCTGCGCGGCGCCTGGCATCACATGACTCCAAGGTGAAAAGGGCTGGCGCCTGCGCCGGCCTTTTTCTTGATGGGGCGATTTTTCCCGGTCATCACCGATGCAGGAGCCGGGTGGCTGTGGGTTCTGATCGCCGAATGCTATACAAACAATAGCTGTTGGCGATTTGTGGGATTGCGCTACAACCAAAAAATCGTGAAATGGCATCAGGCCTTGCAATGCAAAGGCTGGCCGGTACGCTTGCGTGTGGGTGCAATCCTGCGTGGCCTGTCGTTGCAGGCTGTCACCCACGATGAACGCAGTGGGGGTAGCCTGTGGCATCGTTCACACCCCGATGCCCGACGCCCACCGCCATGCACCCCACACACCCTAGCGCTATCACCGAAGGCCTGAACCAGCACCCCGCGCGCATCTCCCCCAAATATTTCTACGATCAGCGCGGCTCGCTGCTGTTCGAGGCCATCACCCGCCTGCCTGAGTACTATCCCACACGCACCGAAAACGCCCTGATGCAGGCGCATGCCGCCGACATGGCCCAGCAGCTGGGCCCTGTGCGCACGGTGATCGAGCCGGGCGCCGGCAACTGCGAGAAGGCCAGCGTGCTGTGCCGCCGGGTGCGCCCCACCTGCTTTGTGGGGGTGGACATTTCGGTGGATTTCCTGCAAACGGCCGTGCAGCGCCTGCGTGCGGACATCCCGGGACTGGACGCGCGGGCGGTGGGCGGCGACATGACCCAGGGCCTTGTGTTACCCGCCGACATTCCCCGAGCGGGGCGCCTGGTGTTCTATCCGGGTTCTTCCATTGGCAACTTCGACCCGCCCCATGCGCTCGATCTGTTGCGCCACATGCGCGCGCTGGTGGACAGCGACGGCGGCTTGCTCATCGGCATTGATCTGCCCAAGGAGGTGGCGGTGCTCGAAGCCGCCTATGACGACGCCGCAGGGGTCACGGCCGCCTTCAACCGCAACGTGCTCACGCACCTGAACCGCCTGATCGGCAGTGACTTTGTGGAAGAGCAGTGGGCCCATCGTGCCTTCTTCAACCGCGAGGCGTCGCGCATCGAGATGCACCTGGAGGCCCTCGCGCCGATTCGCGTGCGCTGGCCGGGCGGCGAGCGCTGCTTTGCGGCCGGCGAGCGCATCCATACCGAAAACAGCTACAAATACCCCCTTGCGGTGTTCACCACCCTGCTGGCCCAGGCGGGTTTTTCGCGTGCGCAGGCATGGACCGATGAACAGGGCTGGTTTGCCGTGGTGCATGCCCGCCCCTGAACCCTCTGCTGGAGCGCTGTCTGGCCATGCATCCCTTGATTTCCCGCTACCTTGACGTTCGCCGCCACACGCTGGGCCTGGCCGAACCCCTGTCGCCCGAAGACTGCGCCGCCCAGTCCATGCCCGACGCCAGCCCGGCCAAATGGCATCTGGCCCACACCACCTGGTTTTTCGAGACCTTTGTGCTGGAGGCGCACGAGAGCGGCTTTGCGCCGTTTGAAGCCGCATTCCGGGTCTTGTTCAACTCGTACTACAACGGTGTGGGCGCCCGGCACCCGCGGCCCCAGCGCGGCCTGCTCACGCGCCCCCCGCTGGCCGAGGTGCTGGCGTACCGGGCTGATGTGGATGCGCGCATGCAGCGCCTGTTGCCCACGCTGGTGCACGACGCAGCCCTGTGCGCGCTGGTGGAACTGGGCCTGCAGCACGAGCAGCAGCACCAGGAGCTGCTGGTGACCGACATCAAGCACCTGCTGTCGTGCAACCCGATGCACCCGGCCTACCGCCCGGCGCAGCCCGTGGCCGTTGAATGCGCAGCCGCACCGCCGCTGGTCTGGCATGCGTGGGCCGGCGGGCTGGCCGAGATCGGCCATGCGGGTGGCGGCTTTGCGTTTGACAACGAGAGCCCGCGCCACCCGGTGTATCTGCAGCCGTACGCGCTGGCATCGCGCCTGGTCACCAATGTCGAGTTTGCTGCGTTTGTGGACGATGGCGGCTATGGCCAACCCGCCCACTGGCTGGCCGAAGGCTGGGACTGGCGCGCAGCCCAGGGGCTGGAGCAGCCCCTGTACTGGCAGCGCGACGGCTCCACCTGGCACGAGTTCACCCTGGCCGGGCTGCGGCCGTTGCAGGGAGCGCAGCCTGTGGTGCACCTGTCGTACTTCGAGGCCGACGCCTATGCGCGCTGGGCGGGTGCCCGCCTGCCCACCGAGGCCGAATGGGAGCACGCCGCAGCGCCGGTGCTTGCCGGCATGGCGGCCAGCGAGGCCCCAGGCAACCTGCTGCACCCCCGCGCTGCGCAGGGCAGGGGCCTGGAGCAGCTGGTGGGCGCGGCGTGGCAATGGACGCAGTCGAGTTACGCGCCATACCCCGGTTTTCGCGCGGCAGAAGGCGCCGTGGGCGAATACAACGGCAAGTTCATGGTGAACCAGTATGTGCTGCGCGGCAGCTCGTGTGCCACACCGCCAGGCCACGCGCGCGCCAGTTACCGCAATTTTTTCCCGGCCACGGCGCGCTGGCAGTTTGCGGGGGTGCGGCTGGCAAAGGACATAGGCTGAGGTGCCTGCAGGGGAGCAACTGCCGCAAGCCGCGGTGCCGGTCTGGATTACGGGGCGGTGCTGCCTTCGGGGGGCTTGCGCGTTCGGCGGGGCCGGGCAGGGGCCTTTTCAGATTTCTGGGGTTTCTTTTCCGCTGCGGCCTGCGGCAATGCGCTGGAAGGCGCTTGCGGCACCGCCTGTGCTTCGGTAGCCGCGGGTGCGGTGGGTTCCGTGGCCGCTTCGGTGGTGGGCGCTGCCGCTTTGCGGGCGCGGCCACGGCCGCGCGCAGGGGCCGCTGGCGGCGCGGGCTCCGCCACTTCGGCGGGCGGCGCTGCGGCAGGTGCTTGCTGCCGGAAATAGCTGGTCATCACGGGCCGCTCTGCCGTCGCGTCGGGCCGCGCCGGGGCGGCGCTGGTGTTGCCCGTGCTGCGAAACACGTAGGCGCCGGATTTTTCGTCGCGGCCAAACTCCAGCAGACCGCGCTGCTGGGCTTCTTCCAGCAGGTTGCCAAAGGCCCGGAAGCCGTAATAGCTTTCGCTGAAATCAGGTTTGCGGCGCTTGATGGCTTCCTTGAGCACGGACGCCCAGATCTTGCCGCTGTCGCCCCGCACGGAGAGCAGGGCGTCAAACGTCTCCACGGCCAGCTCGATGCCCTGGGTGCGGCGCGCCTCCTGCGCTTCCTTGCGGTTGCGCTCCTCCTCGGGCGAGCGCCGGGCCACGGGCGCCGCATCGGACGGCTGGCGCCGCGCCTGCGCGCGCTGGCTCTCGCGCACCAGGTCGTCGTAAAAAATGAACTCGTCGCAGTTGGCGATCAGCAGGTCCGAGGTGGACTGCTTGACGCCCACACCGATGACCTGCTTGGCGTTTTCGCGCAGCTTGGAGACCAACGGAGAAAAGTCCGAATCGCCGCTGATGATGACGAAGGTGTTGACGTGCGACTTGGTGTAGCACAGGTCCAGAGCGTCCACCACGAGGCGGATGTCGGCCGAGTTTTTGCCCGACTGGCGGACATGGGGGATTTCGATCAGCTCGAAATTGGCCTCGTGCATCGTGGCCTTGAAGCCCTTGTAGCGGTCCCAGTCGCAATAGGCTTTCTTGACCACGATGGAGCCCTTGAGCAGCAGGCGTTCGAGCACCGGCTTGATGTCGAACTTGTCGTATTTGGCATCGCGCACTCCCAGTGCGACATTTTCGAAGTCGCAAAACAGTGCCATGCTGATGTTGTCGGTGGGGGATGCCATGGTGATTCCGGTAACGTTGCTGGCTGGATCATCACACGGAAACTGCGACGTACTGCGAACGCCGTAGGCATCTGTCGGGCGGAGCGGTGGACGCGGGCATACTCCCGATCCTTTGTTGCCTTCACGGATTGCTACATGCCCGATTCCCCATCCACTGCGCTGGCTTCCTCCACTCCCACCCGCCGTGGCGTCAGCGCGTGGTGGCGGGCGCTGGCCATTTCCCTGATGGTGGTTCTGCTGATCGCCTGGGCGGCCAGCGCGAGCATGCTCGAACAGCTCAAGGCCCAGATTGCGCACCTGCAGGCCAAGGTGAGCGTGGTGGCCCAGGTGCAGTACCTGTCGGTGCTGCTCGACGGCCAACAGCAGCCGGCCTTGCTGGTCACTGCCGACGTGCAGGGCAGCGTGCTGCAGCTGCAGCGCCTGAACGACGTGCGCGAGGGCCGGGACGACAGCATGCAGCTGTGGGCCCTGGAGGGCGACAAGCCCCCGCGTTCGCTGGGCGTGGTCACCAGCGCCTACCAGACACTGCAACTGACTACTGCCACCGCCGCGCTGGCGGGGGTGCAGGAACTGGCCATCAGCGTGGAAGACAAGGGCGGAGTCGCCGAAGCGCGCGGGCCCCGCTTGCCTTATCTGTTCAAGGGCGCACTGGTCAAGAAAGCCCTCTGAGGTTTGCTATAGAAAATATGGCTAATGGCGCTTGTTGCATAAGCGCCAGAGCCTGAAATGGCGCAATTATTCGCCCACCGCGCAGTGCACCTCGCGCGGTGGGCGCCGTCTTACACCTTCTCCAGCGCCTGCACCAGGTCGGCCTGCAGGTCGTCGATGTGCTCGATGCCCACCGACAGGCGCACCATGTTCTCGCTCACGCCCGCCTTGGCCAGCTCTGCGGGGTTGAGCTGGCGGTGCGTGGTGGAGGCCGGGTGCGTGGCCAGCGACTTGGCATCGCCGATGTTCACCAGGCGTGTGAACAGGCCCAGCGCATCGAGGAAGCGGGCGCCTGCCGCACGCGGGTCGGCGTCACCCGCCTTCAGGCCAAAGCTCAGGATGCCCGAGGCGCGCCCGCCCATCTGGCGCTGCGCCACGGCGTGGTCGGCGTGGTCGGGAAGGCCCGCGTAGCGCACCCATTCCACCTTGGGGTGGCTTTGCAGAAACTTCGCCAGCGCCAGCGTGTTGTCGCAGATGCGGTCCATGCGCAGCGGCAGGGTTTCGATGCCCTGCAGCGTGAGCCAGGCGTTGAACGGCGAGAGCGCTGCGCCCATGTTGCGCAGCGGCACCACGCGCGCGCGGCCGATGAAGGCGGCGGCGCCCAGCGCCTCGGTGTAGACCACACCGTGGTAGCTCACGTCGGGCTCGTTCAGGCGCTTGAAGCGGGCCTTGTGCTGGGCCCAGGGGAACTTGCCGCTGTCCACGATGATGCCGCCGATGCTGTTGCCGTGGCCGTTCATGTACTTGGTGAGGGCGTGCACCACGATGTCGGCGCCGTGCTCGATGGGGCGGCACAGGTAGGGGCTGGGCACGGTGTTGTCCACGATCAGCGGCACGCCATGGTCGTGCGCCACCTTGGCGAGTGCGGCGATGTCGGTCACGTTGCCCAGCGGGTTGCCGATGGATTCACAGAACACCGCCTTGGTGCGTGCGTCGATCAGCTGGGCAAAACTGGCCGGGTCGCGCGGGTCGGCGAAGCGCACCTCGATGCCTTGCTGCGGAAAGGTGTGGGCAAACAGGTTGTAGGTGCCGCCATACAGCGTGCTGGCCGAGACGATGTTGTCGCCGGCCTCGGCAATGGTCTGGATGGCCGCCGTGATGGCCGCCATGCCCGAGGCCAAGGCCAGCGCCGCCACGCCGCCTTCGAGGGCTGCCACGCGCTGCTCCAGCACGTCGGTGGTGGGGTTCATGATGCGTGTATAGATGTTGCCCGGCACCTTCAGGTCGAACAGGTCGGCGCCATGCTGGGCGCTGTCGAATGCATAGGCCACGGTCTGGTACAGCGGCACGGCGGCAGACTTGGTGGTGGAGTCGGGCTGGTAGCCGGCGTGGACGGCCAGGGTTTCGATGTGCATGGGGCGGTCTCTCTGTCGTTGAGTGTTGTCGATGACCCGCAAAGTCGCGGCGCCAGCGCGCATTCTTGCACTGGCCGCTGCCGGGGCCCATCGAATCGTGCGCGATGTGCTTATGGGACTATGGGGCTACGGGGTGGGGTCGTCCATGGCGCTGCCGCCGGCCTTGCGCTGGCGCCGCCAGGCCTTTTCCAGCTCGACCACGCCATACACCACCAGGGCCGCTGCCAGGCAAATGCCCAGTTCGCCCAGGCTCAGGGGCTCGGTCTTGAAGATGGGGTTGAGAAACGGCACGTAGATGGTGGCCATCTGCAGCAGGAACGTGAGCAGCACGGCGTAGAGCAGGGGCCGGTTGCTGGCCAGGCCCAGGCGCCACAGGGGTTCGCTTTCGGAACGGATGGCCATCACATGGGCCATCTGCGCGAGGGTGAGCACGGTGAACACCATGGTCTGCCAGTGCGCATGGCCGGTGTGCAGGGCCCAGGCCTGCACGGCCAGGCACAGGCCGGCGATCAGCAGGCCCATGCCCAGGATGTGCTGCCACATGCCCTGGGCGAACAGGCTCTCATTCGGCGGGCGGGGCGGGCGCTGCATGATGCCGCGCTCGGCGGGCTCGGCCGCCAGGGCCAGGCCGGGCAGGCCGTCGGTCACCAGGTTGACCCACAGGATGTGGATGGGCAGCAGTGGAATGGGCAGCAGCAGCAGGGGCGCGAGAAAGATGGTCCAGATCTCGCCCGAGTTGCCGGTCATGGCGTAGCGCACGAACTTGCGGATGTTGTCGTAGATGCGCCGGCCTTCCTTCACCGCCGCCACGATGGTGGCGAAGTTGTCGTCCAGCAGCACCAGGCTGCTGGCCTCGCGCGCCACGTCGGTGCCGCCCTTGCCCATGGACACGCCGATATCGGCGCGCTTGAGCGCCGGGGCATCGTTCACGCCGTCGCCCGTCATGGCCACGAAATGGCCCTGGGCCTGCAGCGCCTCGACAATGCGGATCTTCTGCGCCGGGTCCACGCGGGCATACACATGCACCTGCTCGACCCTGGCGCGCAGGGCCGCGTCGTCCAGCTGGGCCAGGTCGGCGCCGGTGAGCACGGGCGCGTCGGCGCTTGGCACGATGCCCAGCCGGTGCGCAATGGCGCGTGCGGTGGCGGGGTGGTCGCCCGTGATCATGACGGGCGTGATGCCTGCGCTGATGCAGTCGCGCACGGCGGCCTGCGCCTCGGGGCGTGGTGGGTCGATGAGGGCGATCAGGCCCAGCAGCTCCAGCTGGCTTTCCACGGCGTCGATGTCGTTGGTGTCCGGCAGGCGCGCATGGCGGCGGCGCGCCAGGGCCAGCACGCGCAGGCCCTGGGCGGCCAGCTGGCTGGCGGTGGCCAGCACCGTGTCGCTGTGCAGCGCGGCGGTGCCGTCGGGCGTCCAGTGGGTGGCGCAGCGGGGCAGCACGGATTCGGGGGCGCCCTTGGTGTAAGCCACGAAGCCCTGGGCGTCCCGATGAAACGTCGTCATGCGCTTGCGGTCGGAGTCGAAGGGCTGCTCCTGCACGCGCGGCCAGGCGGTGTCGAGCCGGGCCTTGTCCAGCCCGCCCGCGTGCGCGGCCAGCACCAGCGCGGTCTCGGTGGGGTCGCCTTGCCAGTGGGCGTCGGCGAGGTGGTCGTCACCCGTGGCCTGGCGCGTGGCGTCGTTGCACAGGGCGGCAGCGCGCAGGGCCTCGGCGTGGGCCGGGCCGGGCAGGGGGTCGCCGGGCACCCAGCGCGTGCCGTGGGCCACCAGCAGTTCGGCGTGCATGCGGTTTTGCGTGAGCGTGCCGGTCTTGTCCGAGCAGATGGTGGTGACCGATCCCAGGGTCTCGACCGAGGGCAGGCGCCGCACCAGTGCATTGACGGCCACCATGCGGCGCGCGCCCAGCGCCAGCAGCACCGTGACCACGGCAGGCATGGCCTCGGGGATGGCGGCCACGGCCAGGCTGATCGCGGTGAGGGCCATGAGCAGCGGGGCCTCGCCGCGCAGCACCCCCACCACGAAGATCACGAGGCAGATGCCCAGCACGCCAATGGCCAGCCGCTTTCCAAATGCGGCCAGGCGCAGCTGCAGCGGGGTGCTGCGATCGTCGGTGTCGAGCAGCGTGGCGACCTTGCCCAGCTCGGTGTGCATGCCGGTGGCCACCACCAGCCCGCGCGCCCGGCCGTGGGTGGCGGTGGTGCCCTTGAAGGCCATGTTGGTGCGGTCGCCCAGGGCGCCTGCGTCCTGCGCGGCCAATGCCGCGGTCTGCTTGGCCACGGTGACCGATTCGCCGGTGAGGGCCGATTCGTCCACCTGCAGCTGCGCGATCTCGATCAGGCGCAGGTCGGCCGGTATCTGGTTGCCCGCTTCCAGCAGCACGATGTCGCCGGGTACCAGCACCGTGGCGGGCACCACCTGGATTTCGCCGCCGCGCAGCACGGTGGCGTGCGCCGCGGCCAGCTGGCGCAGTGCCGCCATGGCCTGGTCGGCGCGCCAGGCCTGCACGAAGCCGATGATGGCGTTGAGCACCACGATGACCAGGATGACCAGCGTGTCGGTCAGGTCCCCGATCACGCCGGAGACCGCTGCCGCGGCCAGCAGCACCAGCACCATGAAGTCCTTGAACTGGTCGGCCAGCAGCGCCAGCGGGCTGCGCTGCGCGTGGTTCTGCAATTCGTTGGCACCGTGCTGCATGGCGCGCTGCGTGGCCTCGTCATCGTGCAGGCCGGTATGGGGATTGACGCGGTACACCTGGGCGAGCTCCTGGGCATCACGCAGGTGGGCATTGGCTGGCGGCGGAATGCCGGACGGGAGCGTGGTTTCAGGCGCCATGAAGGAAGACCACGTAGGTGTTGAGAAGATAGACGGCCGCCAAGCCGAGGCTGACAGCGCCCACGGCGCGCAACACCCGGCCACGCGGGCGAAAGAACAGCCCCACCAGTGCAAGCCCGGTCATCACAATGGCTGAACTGGCGGTAACTGCATGGACCAGCGAGACATCTGACAGCAGCACGCCAGGGCGGTAGAAAAAGTCATCCACGGCAACAATGGTCACGTTGAACAGGTTGCTGCCCAGCAGGTTCCCAATGGCCATGTCCAGAGCGCCCAACCGCAGTGCCGACAGCGTGACCGCCAGTTCCGGCAGCGTGGTGGCCATGGCCACGAACAGGCTGCCCACGAAACTGCGATTCCAGCCCATGGTGTTGGCCAGCTCCACGGCGGCGAAGGGCAGCCACAGGCCGGCGCCCACCACCACCGATGCGGCCAGGGTGAAGCGCACCAGGGTGTGGCGCAGCGGCAGTGAGGGAGGGGCATCTGCTGCGGCGGATGTGTCGGGGTGCGAGCGCTCGTAGGCAAACAGGGTTCGCATGGCGATCAGGTACAGCATCAGCATGATGGGTGTCATCAGCCCAACGCTCCATACCGATACCTGGGTGGTGCCCGAGGAAACGGATGGGGGACGGAGTTGACCAATGAGCAGGCCTGTCAGCAAAAATCCCAGCAGCACCACGCCAAAGGCGGCAGCCAGCACATGGCCTTTGCTCGCCCGGCTCCAGACCGCCTCGCGGCGGTAGATGAGGTCGATCAGCACCAGAAAAGCGAGGTTCAGCACGCAACTGCCCAGCGCATTGCCCACCGCCAGGTTGGGCGCCTGGGCCAGGGTCACGCTGGTGATGCCTGTGGCCAGTTCGGGCAATGAGGTGACGCTGGCCACCAGCGTCAGCCCGATCCAGCTCCCGGACAGTCCCGTGTGCTGCGCAATGGCGTCGCCGTAGCGAGAGAGCTGGAAACCCGCAGTTCCGATGAGTGCCGCACAGGCAATGAATTGCAGCCAGGCCCAGACGGGCGCACTCATGAGGCCACGCCCTGGCCAGGGGCGATGGGGGTGGCTGCCGTGATTGGAAATCGCTGGGTCACGGGGCTGTGCATCCTTGTGTCCAGCCTTCCGCAATGTCAGGCGGTGCGCTGGGGGCGGGTGGTGTAAAACTTGACGGGAGACTCGCTCGTCTGCTGCAGCACATGGCGTTTCATGCGGCCTACCACATGCATTTCACAGGGCTTGCAGTCAAAGCGCAAGGTCAGTTTCTCCTTGCCATTGATCAATATCAAGGGTTCGGCCTTGATGGTGCCCTGCACGCCCGTGACGCCCTTGGCCTGCTTGGGGCACAGGCTCATCGAGAAGCGCACGCAGTGCTTGGTGATCATGAGGCTGACTTCGCCTTCTTCTTCATGTGCCTCGTAGGCCGCGTCGATCACCCTCACGCCATGGCGTACATAGAAGTCGTGCGCCTTGTGGTTGAACACGTTACCCAGAAAGCTCAGCGTGTCGTCGGGGTAGGGCGCTGGCGGCTCGACCGGTGTGGCGCGCGGCAGGCGCACAAAACCCTTGGCGCGCGCTGCTTCCAGCTGTTCCAGTGCTTCGCGGCGCAAGGAGTTGAGCGCCGAGGCGGGTACGAACCAGGGCTGCGAGAGCTGCAGCGCAATGTCGTTCACCGCAAAAATGCTGGCGCCAAACCGACCGATCTGCTCGCGCAGCGATGCCTCGGCCTTGGCGGTATCGGTGGCGCTCTGGTGTGCGTGTGCCACGCGCGCGCTGCCGGTGTAGCCGTCTTCGTCGGTCAGCGTGAGGGCCAAGCCATCGGGTGCTTCGGCCAGTTGCACCCACAGGCCGATGCGCCGGTCGCTGGACTTTTTCTCCAGCGTGCGCACCCAGTCCATGTCGCGGTTGCGGTTGACTTCGGTGCCCTTGCGCAGATCCTTGAAGCCCTCCATCGGGTCCTTGGGGTACACGCGCCACTGGCCGACGCTGCGGGCCGACACCGGCTCGGCCCGGTTGATGGCCATGCCGATCAGTTCCTTGTGCAGGTCGTAGTAGCACAGGCCGTCGCCGTTGTGCAGCACGGTGGCGGGGTCGCTCACCTCCAGCTCGACAAAGTCGGGGCCGAGCTTGGTCACCCAGCCAATCGCCTGGCCGGGGTTCTTGGGGCTGTCGAAGGCGCCGATGTCGTCCTTGCGGCCGGTCACGAAGTAGTCGGTGAACTCGCGGTTGAAGTTCTGCAGCGGGTCGGGCGTGAAGGTGAAGCGGGTGCGTCCGCTGGACGAGCGCGCCAGCGGATGGCCCGAGGCCTCGCGCTCCTCCAGGATCTCGTCGATGAGCGTGCGGTAGTGGGCTGTGATGTTCTTCACATAGCCCATGTCCTTGTAGCGCCCTTCGATCTTGAAGCTGCGCACGCCCGCGTCGATCAGCGCGCGCAGGTTGTCGCTCTGGTTGTTGTCCTTCATGCTCAGCACGTGCTTGTCGTGCGCGATGAAGCGGCCCTGGGCGTCGGTCACCTGGTAGGGCAGGCGGCAGGCCTGGCTGCAGTCGCCCCGGTTGGCACTGCGGCCGGTTTGCGCATGGCTGATGTTGCACTGGCCGCTGTAGGCCACGCACAGCGCGCCGTGGATGAAGAACTCGATGTTGGCGCGGCCCGGCGCATCCACCGGGCCCAGGGCCTGGTGCACCGCGGCGATCTGCTGCACGGTCAGCTCGCGTGCCAGCACCAGTTGCGACAGGCCCGCGTCCTGCAGGAAACGCGCCTTCTCGGGCGTGCGGATGTCGGTCTGGGTGCTGGCGTGCAGCTGGATGGGCGGCAGGTCGATTTCCAGCAGGCCCATGTCCTGGATGATGAGCGCATCGGCCCCGGCGTTGTATACCTGCCAGGCCATCTGGCGGGCGGCTTCGAGCTCGTCGTCGCGCAGGATGGTGTTGAGCGTGATGAAGATGCGGCTGTTGAAGCGGTGGGCGTGTGCGATCAGGCGCTCCAGATCGCGGATGTCGTTGCCCGCACCGGCCCGGGCGCCAAAGGCAGGGCCGCCGATGTACACGGCATCGGCGCCGTGGTTGACGGCCTCGATGCCGATGGCGGCATCGCGGGCAGGGGAGAGCAACTCGATCTGGTGGGGCAGCAAAGACATGGGGCGAT
This sequence comes from Acidovorax soli, assembly GCF_900107605.1. Lineage (GTDB taxonomy): Bacteria > Pseudomonadota > Gammaproteobacteria > Burkholderiales > Burkholderiaceae_C > Acidovorax > Acidovorax soli. The sequence continues at coordinate 295,759 of NZ_FNQJ01000001.1, forward strand.
TATCCCAGTGCCGGCTGCCGGGCGTGGTGTTTCCGCGCATCCGTGGGTGCAGCCCGCATGGAGGAAGTCCTACCTTGTTTATTAGTGAAAGTAATAAGCATAAAAAATTCATGCTCTATTGCTAATGGACTGACTGTGGCCGGGCGCGGGCGTAGGATGCGGGGTTTTTCGCACCCTTGAAGGTTGCGTACTTTCTTATATTGATGGAGATTGAGCCATGCTGACTGCTTCCCGCCTGCGTTTTTCCCTGCAATGGACCGCTGCCGCCGCCCTGACTGTCGCCTGCGGCGCCACGCTGGCCCAAGAGGAGCAAACCGTCAAGATCGGCCATGCCGGCCCGATTTCCGGCGGCATTGCCCACATCGGCAAGGACACTGAAAACGGTGTGCGCATGGCCGTGGACGACCTGAACACGCAGAACCTGGTCATTGGTGGCAAGAAGATCAAGTTCGTGATCGCCGCCGAGGACGACGCCGGCGATCCGCGCCAGGCCACCGCCGTGGCGCAAAAGCTGTGCGACCAGAAGGTGGCCGGCGTGGTGGGCCATCTGCAGTCGGGCACGTCCATTCCCGCCTCGTCGGTCTACAACAAATGCGACCTGCCGCACATCACGGCATCGGCCTCCAACCCCGACCTGACCAAACCCGGCTACAAGACGTCCTTCCGCCTCATCGCCAACGACAACGCCCTGGGCGCCGCGTTGGCCCTGTTTGCGGCAGACAGCCTCAAGCTCAAGACCGTGGCCATCATCGACGACCGCACGGCCTATGGCCAGGGCGTGGCCTCGGTGTTCAAAGCCACGGCCCTGCAAAAAGGCCTGAAGGTGGTGGGCGAGGAGTTCACCAACGACAAGGCCACCGACTTCATGGCCATTCTCACGGCCATCAAGAACAAGAAGCCCGATGGCATCTTCTATGGTGGACTGGATGCGCAAGCGGGCCCCATGCTGCGCCAGATGGAGCAACTGGGCCTGGGCGATGTGAAGTATTTTGGTGGTGACGCCCTGTGCACGCCCAAGCTGCCCGAGCTGGCCGGCAAGTCGCCTTCCGTCAAGAACGTGACCTGCGCCACCGGTGGCGCATCGGTGGACAAGATGCAGGGCGGCAGCGACTGGAAGAAACGCTACGACGCCAAGTTCCCCGGCCAGTTCCAGATCTACAGCCCCTACGCCTACGACGCCGCCATGGTGCTGGTGGATGCCATGAAGCGCGCCAACTCGGTGGACCCCGTGGTGTACGGCCCCTTCCTGAGCAAGACCCAGTACAAGGGCGTGACGGCCAACATCAGCTTCATTGCCAAGGGTGAACTGGCCGCGCCTGCCGTCACGCTCTACACCTACAAGGATGGCAGCCGCGTGCCGCTGAACTGACGCGCGGTTGACGTGCACGGGGCGCGCCGGGGCTCCCCGGTGCTTTCCGGGGGTTTTGCCACTACAGTGAGGCCCCATGTACCTGCCACCCCAGTTCCATTCGCAAGACCCGGCCCATGCCCGCGCACTGATGCGCGCGCACCCGCTGGCCAGCCTGATTTCCAATGACGACGAAGGGTTTCCCTTCGTCACCCATTTGCCGCTGCATGTGCAGCAGCGCGGTGATGCTCTGGTGCTGCTGGGCCATTGCGCCCGGCCCAACCCGCACTGGCGCTACCTGCAGGCACGGCCCCAGGCCCTGGTCACCTTCATGGGGCCGCAGGCCTATCTTTCGCCCTCGGTGTACCCGGATCTGGCCCGGGTGCCCACATGGAACTACCTGGCCGTGCACTGCCGTGTGCAGGCTACCCTGGTCGAGGAGCCCGCCGCCAAGGATGCGCTGCTCAAGCAGCTGATCGGCGACCACGAACCGTCCTATGCCGCGCAGTGGCGCGCGCTGGGCGAGGACTTCGCCCGCAAGATGCTGGCGGGCATCGTGGCATTCGAGCTCGAAGTGCTGGAGCTGCAGTGCAAGCTCAAGCTCAACCAGCACCGGCATGAATCCCATGCATCCCTGTACGCGCAGTATCGGCAAGGCAATGCCGATGCCCGGGCGCTGGCGCAATGGATGGAGCGGCTGGGCATGGTGCCCGGGTCCGCGCACAACCCGGAGGTCTGAGATGCGTGCTGTTTTTGGATTGGTGGGCTTGGTGGTGGCGCTGGCCATTGTGGGGGTGCTGGCCAAGAAGCAGCTGGCGGCCACGCGCACGCCGGTGCCTGCGCTGCAGCTGCCGGTGGCGCCCGACAGTGCAGCCGCCCCGGCGCCAGCAGGCACGGTGCGCGCACAAAGCCAGCAGGTGCAGCAACAGGTCAAGCAGCAGGTGGAAGGGCTCATGCAGCAGGCCCGGCCCATGCCCGACGATTCCAAGTAATATTTGAATGAGAATGGCCTGTAGAGCTTATAAATAAAGCGCTATATGCTATTATTTATATAGCAATGCAGTTGCAGCAAGACGAGCACTGGATGCGCCAGGCACTGGCCCAGGCGCAGGCCGCGGCACTGGCGGGCGAGGTGCCGGTAGGGGCTGTCGTGGTGAAGGATGGCCAGGTGATTGCCACCGGCTGCAACGCCCCGGTGCAGGGGCATGACCCCACCGCGCATGCCGAAATCGTGGCGCTGCGGGCCGCGGCACAGCTGCTGGGCAATTACCGGCTCGATGGCTGCACGCTCTACGTCACGCTGGAGCCCTGCGCCATGTGCAGCGGCGCCATGCTGCATGCGCGCGTGCCGCGCGTGGTGTTTGGGGCCACAGACCCCAAGACCGGCGCTGCGGGGTCGGTGCTCAACCTCTTCGGGCATGCCGCCATCAACCACCAAACGCAGGTGCAGGGCGGGGTGCTGGCGCACGAGTGCGGCGCGCTGCTGAGCGCGTTCTTCCGCCGCCGGCGCGCCCAGCAGCGCGCCGAGGCGCTGGCGCAGCATCCGCTGCGCGACGATGCCTTGCGCACGCCCGACGCGGCCTTTGCCCATCTGCCCGATTACCCCTGGGCGCCGCATTACCTCAGCGACCTGCCCAGCCTGGCGGGGCTGCGCATGCACTACCTCGACGAAGGACCCGCGCAGGCACCGCGCACCTGGCTGCTGTTGCACGCGAGCCCGGCCTGGAGCTACCTGTTTCGGCACGCAGTGCCCACCCTGCTGGCCGCCGGGCACAGGGTGGTGGCGCCCGACCTGATTGGTTTTGGTAAAAGCGACAAGCCCAAGAAAGAGGCCGTGCACCGCCCGGATTGGCACGCGCAGGTGCTGCAGGAGTGGGTTACTCGGCTGGACCTGCGCAATGCCGTGCTGCTGGCGCAAACCGGTGCGCCGGACATGGCCATGTCTGCGCGCGCCACCTTCGAAGCCCCAGCGCCCAGGGGCAACGCTTATGAAGCGCCATTTGCCGATGCAGGTCACCGCGCCGGATTGCGTGCCTTTGCGCGATTCGGAGCCCGCGCGGTGGTGGGGCCACTTTTGGGGACTTTTGATCTGGATCGCCCTGAAGCGGCCCGGCAGCTTGTCGCGCAGGCCATGCAATACTTTGACCATTGATCTCAACCGCGCACACCATCTTGTCCTCCTCACACCACCACAGCACCGAAGACGGCCACGCCCATCACCATGGCCCCCAGCACATCTATATCTACTCGCCCGCCGGCTCCATCCGCGACAAGGCGGCCTTCAAGCGCGGCATTGCGCGCCTGAAAGCCCTGGGCCACGAAGTGGAAGTGGACCCCGATGCGCAGGCCGTGCACACCCGCTTTGCCGGCGACGACGCCACGCGCCTGGCCGCCATCCACCGCGCGGCGGCCAGCGGGGCCGATGTGGCGCTCATCACGCGAGGGTCTTACGGCCTGACGCGCATCCTGCCGGGCATCCGCTACAAGGCGGTGGCCAAGGCCGTCGACGCTGGCATGAAATTCGTGGGCCTGAGTGATTTCACGGCATTCCAGATGGCCGTGCTGGCGCAGACCGGTGCCGTGACCTGGGCCGGCCCCAGCCTGCTCAGTGACTTTGGCGTCGAGGGTGAGCCCGACGACATCATGCTGGCCTGCTTCGACGACCTGCTCACGGGCCACGGCGAGGGTGCGGGCTGGCGCATGGCGCGAGAAAAACCGCCGGCCGACGGCAAGCCCGCGGTGCCGGACCTGTATGTGAAAAACGCCACCCTCTGGGGTGGCAACCTGGCCGTGCTCACCGGCCTGGTGGGCACGCCCTACCTGCCTGCGGTGCGTGGCGGCATCCTGTTCGTGGAGGACGTGGGCGAGCACCCCTACCGCATCGAGCGCATGCTCACACAACTGCTGCATGCGGGCATCCTGGCGCAGCAAAAGGCGGTGGTGCTGGGCCAGTTCACCAACTACAAGCTGGCGCCCCATGACAAGGGCTTCAAGCTGCAATCGGTGGTGGATTGGCTGCGCAGCCAGATCAAGGCGCCCGTGCTCACCAACCTGCCTTTCGGGCATGTGCAGACCAAGGTGGTGTTGCCAGTGGGGGTCCAGGTGTCACTGTCGGTGGAAGACCGCGATGCGCTGCTGTACTGGGGGCACCAGCACTGAGAACGTGAACACGTTCCGAGGGCTGATCAAAGGTGGGTGGGCTTGGATGCTCCGCCCAGCGCGCGGGGAAGCTGCCCCTGGAACAGCAGTGTCAATTGGGCCAGCGTGGCATGGGCAAGTGCCTCGCCCCGCAGTGGAGTGAGCACGGCGAGCAAATCGCTGCGCAGGTACCACAGCGCCTCTATGTCGCCTGCGTAGCGCAGCCGCATGTTCATGCGGGCGACGTCACTGCCACTGAGGCCCGCCAGGGACTGGATCATTGCGTACCGGATATCTTCGAGGTCCTGGTTGCGCACCCAGGCCGTCGATGCTGGAGCATCGCGGCCCAGAAGGCCGTGCAGGCTGCTGCGAAGATTGGGCTTGTTCCAGCGCATGAAGAATTGCAGGAATGTCTGCGAGTGGCAGGGCAGTTCAAGTTACGCGGGAGTGAGACGGTGCGCAAGGGGCGTGCTCCTTTTTTTGCATAAAGACAACAAACTGCGCCCTTTTATTTCAATTCGCCGATGTGGGAGCGATCGAGGAGACAGACACCATGGTGTGGTTACAGCGTGCAATCGTCGGATGGGTGGCGGCGGCCTTGCTGGCGGGTGCCGGCGTCGCCCTGTATGTGCAGCGTGCTTTTCCGGCGCTGGACGGGCGCATCGTGGTGCACGGGTTGCGCGAGGGGGTCAGCGTGCAGCGCGACGCTGCCGATGTCACGCACATCCGCGCGCAGTCTGCGCAGGATGCGTGGTTTGCCATGGGCTACGTGCATGCGCAGGAGCGCACCTGGCAACTGGAGTTCAACCGCCGGGTCATGCACGGCGAGCTTTCCGAAGTCTTCGGGCCCGCCACCCTGGATACCGACAGGCTCATGCGCGCGCTCGACATCATGGGCCATGCACGCAAGCAATATGCCGGGCTGCCCGCCCACGCCCGCGAGGCGTTGCAGGCCTACAGCCAGGGCATTCATGCGTTCCACCAAAACCTGCCGCAGGCATTGCCGCCCGAGTTCCATGTGCTGGGGGTGAAGCCCGGCGGTACCACCGGCGCAGTCTGGGAGCCCGAGGACAGCGTGGCCTGGGCGCTGATGATGGCGCTGGACCTGGGCGGCAACTGGGGCAACGAGTTTGCCCGCCTGTCCGTGGCCAGAACGCTGGACACCGGGCGCCTGTGGCAGCTGATGCCGCCCTATCCGGGCGAACCACCCGCCGCATCCGCCGATCTGGCGTCGCTGTACCGGCAACTGGGCATCTACCGTGAGGCGCAGGCGCCTTCTGCGCCCGCAGGCAGCGGGGGTGAAACGCCCGTGGCGACGAGCACCGGGCCGCGAGAGGCCGCGGGGGGCGTGTTTTCGCACGAGATCAGCCAGGGCATGCTGGCCTGGGCACAGGACCTCACGCGCAATGCGGGCACCTCCGAAGGCAAGGGCAGCAACAACTGGGTGCTGGCGGGCTCGCGCACGGTCAGCGGCAAACCCTTGCTGGCCAACGATCCGCACCTGGGCCTGAGTGCGCCGGCCATCTGGTATTTCGCGCGGCTGCAGGCACCTGCGGGGGCGGCTGCCGACGGCACCCCCATCGGTGCGATAGATGCTGTCGGCGCCACCTTGCCGGGGCTGCCCTTTGTGGTGCTGGGCCGCACCGGCGGCGTGGCCTGGGGGTTCACCAACACCGGCCCCGATGTGCAGGACTTGTACCTGGAGCAGATCAACCCCGCCGACCCCACCCAATACCGCACGCCCGATGGCTGGTTGCCTTTTACGCTGCGCACGGAAACCATTCGCGTCAAGGGGCAAGCGGATGTCGTGCTGCCGCTGCGCGCCACCCGCCATGGCCCGGTGCTGAGCGATGTACAAAAGTCGCATGCCGAGGTGCTGGATTTGCGCAAATACGTGCTCGCGCTGCGCTGGAGCGCGCTCGATGCCGACAACCAGACGGTGCTTGCCGGCCTGCAGAGCAACCAGGCGCAGTCGGTGGATGCGCTTTTCCAGGCGCTGGAGCCCTACCACTCGCCCATGCAGAGCGTGGTGGCCGCCGATGTGCAGGGGAACATCCGCTTCAAGGCCATGGGCAAGGTGCCTGTGCGCCATGCCGACAACGATATTCGCGGCATCGCACCGTCGCCCGGCTGGGATGCGCGCTACGACTGGCAAGGCTGGCTGCCTTCTGCCCAGACACCCGAGGATGACGGCGGCAGCGGCTGGGTGGCCACCGCCAACCAGCGCGTCACCGCGCCCGGCTATCCGCACTACCTCACGCAGGACTGGGTCTTGCCCTACCGCCATGACCGCATCGCCCAGCTGATAGCGGCCACCCCCCGGCATGATGCGGCCAGCATGCAGGCGATGCAGGCGGATGCCTTGTCGCTGGCCGCGCAGCGGCTGCTGCCCCATCTGCGCAAGGCCGCGCCGCAGCACCCGCTGGCGCCCGCCGTGCAGGCCCTGCTGCGTGATTTTGACGGGGTGATGGACGCCAACCGGGCTGCGCCGCTGGTGTTTGCGGCCTGGGCGGATGAACTGGCACGGGGTTTGGTAGCCCCCCGTGTGGGCGACGACCGTTTCAAAGCCACCTACGGCAAACGTGACTACCGCGCGGCCCTGGAGGGCATTCTGGAGCGCAACGATGCCTGGTGGTGCCAGCCCCTGTCGTGTGCCGACCAGTCGGCCGCCGCGCTGGCGCGCGCGCTCGATCGCCTGCAGGCCGCCTACGGTGCCGACCCGGCCCGGTGGCGCTGGGGCGACGCCCACCCCGCGCTCAGCAGCCACAGGCCTTTGGGTAACGTGGCCCTGCTGGCGCCGTACTTTGATGTGAGCGTGCCTTCGCCCGGCGATGCCTACACGGTGAACGTGGGCCAGTACAACGCGGGCGACGCCAAAGGCCCCTTTGTGAATCGCCATGCGGCTTCGCTGCGGGTGGTGTATGACCTGGCCGATCTGGAGCAGTCCCGGTTCATCTACCAGACGGGCCAGAGCGGGCTGGTGTTCTCGCCGCGCTACCGCGACATGCGCGCCACCTGGGTGCAGGCGGGCTACCGCCACTTGCAGCGCGAGCCCGCGCAGATGCGGCACGACCTGCGGCTGGTTCCTGCGCCATAGGGGTCTGCTGAGCCTTGAAATCTTTGGCTGCGGATCCGGCAAGGCTGACCCATGCGGCAGCACTCAGAATGTGAAGAAATCATGCGGCGAGCGCTTTATGGGTATGCGCTGGCCGCGACGAAGATGGAGGCAAGTGATTCCGTGTCGGGCAGCACATAAGCCACGCCGCTGCTGCGGCCAAACAAGGGCGCAATCCACTGGTCGTAGAACACCTCGGGCGCGTTGATGCAGCCGTAGCTGATGCGCTTGTCCTGCACGCCAGGGCTGGCCAGGCGCTGCCGGCGCCGCTCGGCGGCGCTGACGCTGCGCACGCGGTGCAGCGAAACGGCGGCGTCGTAGTCAATCCAGACAATGTCTTCGCCGCGCAGGTTGCGGCCGGGCTCGGTCACAAAACGGCCGGCGGGGGTGGTGCGCTCCTCGGGCCGGATCTGGGCCAGCGGGCGCTGGCCGATGCCGGGCACCGAATGGTCGCCGCGCGCCGCGCCCAGCAGCACGGGGGCCGTGCCCAGCCATAGTGCCTGCGCCGAAAAGATGTGGATGCGGGCAGCCAGCTTGTCCACCACGGCAAACGGCAGGCCCTGGTTGTCGCCCGTGCCTTCGATCCAGCGCACCAGCTGGCGTGCCTGCGGGGTGGCGCGCGCAGCAGGCCAGGCGCTTTTTGCAGGGTTCTCATCCGCGGGCTGGCCGGCTGGCGCCGCCTGGGCCTCGGGCCATGCCGCAGCCGCCAGCAGGGCGCCCAGGCCACACAGCACGGAGCGGCGGCGCAGGGGCGGGGTGGTGAAGAAAAGGGGCACAGTGCCCCCATCGTAGCCGTTCGGTGCGTGCTTGCGCTGGCGCTCAACAGCCGCGCGTGACCGGGGGGGGCGCCTCGTGCCGGGGCGCTGCGTACTTGCCCAGCTCCCATTTCGCGATGGCATTGCGGTGCACTTCGTCGGGGCCGTCGGCAAAGCGCAGCGTGCGCGCACCGGCGTAGGCGTAGGCCAGCGGGAAGTCGTCGCACATGCCGCCGCCGCCGTGCACCTGCATGGCCCAGTCGATCACCTGGCAGGCCATGCTGGGCGCCACCACCTTGATCATGGCGATCTCGGTGCGTGCGACCTTGTTGCCGGCGGTGTCCATCAGCCAGGCGGCCTTGAGCGTGAGCAGGCGCGCCATGTCGATCTTGCAGCGGGCTTCGGCAATGCGCTCCTGCGTCACGGTCTGCTGGGCCACGGTCTTGCCAAAGGCGGTGCGGGAGCTGGCGCGCTTGCACATCAGCTCCAGCGCGCGTTCGGCCAGGCCGATCAGGCGCATGCAGTGGTGGATGCGCCCGGGGCCCAGGCGCCCCTGGGCGATCTCGAAGCCCCGGCCTTCGCCCAGCAGGATGTTGCTGACCGGCACGCGCACGTTGTCGAACGTCATCTCGACATGGCCGTGCGGCGCATCGTCGTAGCCGAACACGTTGAGCGGGCGGATGATGGTGATGCCCTGGGTATCGGCGGGCACCAGCACCATGCTTTGCTGCGAATGCTTGGGGGCTTCGGGGTCGGTCTTGCCCATGGTCACGAACACGGCGCAGCGCGGATCAGCGGCACCCGAGATCCACCACTTGCGGCCGTTGATGACGTATTCGTCGCCCTGGCGCTCGATGCGGGTCTGGACGTTGGTGGCGTCGCTGGATGCCACCTCGGGTTCCGTCATGGCGAAGGCCGAGCGGATCTTGCCTTCGAGCAGCGGCTTGAGCCAGCGGGCCTTGTTGGCTTCGTCACCATAGCGCGCGATGGTTTCCATGTTGCCGGTGTCGGGCGCCGAGCAGTTGAACACCTCGCTGGCCCATTGCACGCGGCCCATGATTTCGGCCAGGGGGGCATATTCCTGGTTGGTCAGGCCGGCACCGTCATAGCCCGACGCCGCCGCGCTGTCCACGGGAAGGAACAGGTTCCACAAACCGGCGGCCTGGGCCTTGGGCTTGAGGTTCTCGATGGTCTGGAGCGCGCTCCAGCGCTTGCCGGCGGCCGTGTTGGCGGCCAGCTCGGCGGCGTAGGCGGCTTCAGCCGGGTAGATGTGGTCGTCCATGAACTGGAGCAGCCTGGCCTGCAGTTCCTTGGTTTTGGGCGAGTAGTCAAAGTCCATGGGGTTCTTCTCCTTTGGTGATCGTGGGGTGATGGCGCCTGTGCCCGTGTTGCGTCCTCAGCCCCGCTGCGCGAACGACCAGGCCAGCTCGGCCATCGGCCGCGCCGTGTCGCCCGAGGCCTTGGCCTGTGCGCTGGAGGCGGTGCCCGCCTCCACGCGCTTGGCAATTCCTTGCAGGATGGCCGCGATGCGGAACATGTTGTAGGCCATGTAGAAGTTCCAGTCGGCACGCAGCGCCTCGGGCGTGGTGATTCCGGTGCGCTCGCAGTACCGGCGGATGTAGCTGTCTTCGCTGGGAATGCCGAGGGCGGCAAGGTCTTGCCCCGCAATGCCGCGGCCCATTGCCGCCGGAATGTGCCAGCTCATGCAGTGGTAGCTGAAGTCGGCCAGCGGGTGGCCCAGCGTGGACAGTTCCCAGTCCAGCACGGTGATCACGCGCGGCTCGGTGGGGTGGAACATCAGGTTGTCCAGGCGGTAGTCGCCATGCACGATGGAAACCTTGCTTTCATCCCGCGCGCTGGCGGGCATGTTTGCGGGCAGCCATTCCATGAGCTTGTCCATTTCGGCAATGGGCTGCGTGATGGAGGCCACGTACTGCTTGCTCCAGCGGCCGATCTGGCGGTCGAAGTAATTGCCGGGCTTGCCGTAGCCGGCCAGGCCCCGGTCGGCAAACTGCACGGTGTGCAGCGCCGCGATCACGCGGTTCATCTCGTTGTAGATGGCGCCGCGTTCGGCTTGCGACATGCCGGGCAGGGACTGGTCCCACAGCACACGGCCCTGCATGCACTCCATCACATAAAAGGCGCGGCCAATCACCGACTCGTCTTCGCACAGCACATGCATGCGCGGAACGGGCACGTCGGTGCCATGCAGGCCGCGCATCACCGCAAACTCACGCTCGATGGCATGGGCCGAGGGCAGCAGCTTGGCCACGGGGCCGGGCTTGGCCCGCATCACATAGCTGGCGGTGGGCGTGTTGAGCTTGTAGGTAGGGTTGGACTGCCCGCCCTTGAACATCTCCACGGTCAGGGGGCCGGCAAAGCCTTCCATGTTCTGCGCGAGCCAGGCGCTCAGCGTGGCGATGTCGAACGCGTGCTGGTCGGAGACGGGCCGGGTGCCAACGAAGTGGTCAAAGTTGCTCATGGATGGCGAGGCGTTGGTTGTGCTTCAGTTGTCGGTTTCGGCAATGCGCATGAGTGCAGCGCGATCGCGCACCACCAGACCCCCCGGCTCGATGCGGATCGCGTCCTCGCGTTCCATGGCCTTGAGTTCCTGGTTCACCCGCTGGCGCGATGCGCCCAGCAGTTGCGCCAGTTCTTCCTGCGCCAGCTGCAGTCCGATGCGCATCTCGCTGCCATCGGACAGGCTGGGAATGCCGTAGCTGCGCACCAGGTGCACCAGTTGCTTGGCCAGCCGCGCCCGAAGGGGCAGGGTGTTGAGGTCTTCCACCAGGCCGTACAGTTGCCGGATGCGCCGCGCATGCAGGCGCAGCATGGCTTCGGAGAACTCGGTGTGCGCCGCAAGAATTTTCTTGAAGTCGGCCTTGGCCACGCACAGGATCGTGGTGTCGCCGTGCGCATAGGCGTCGTGCGTGCGCCGATCCCCGTCGAAGATCGCCACATCGCCAAACCAGATGCCTGGCTCCACATAGGTCAGCGTGATCTGCTTGCCCGAGATGGAGGTGGAGCTCACCCGCACGGCACCGCGCGCGCAGGCAATCCACTCCTCGGGCGGGTCGCCCCGGGCGGCGATGAGGCCGCCGTCCTTGAAGCGTTTGACGTATGCACATCGGAGGATGTCGTGGCGCAGGGAAGGTGAAAGAGAAGAAAACCAGCGACCGGAGTTGATCGCTTCACGTTCATCAATGGTAAGAATCGGGTCGTCCATGGCCTGTCTTGTGTGTGACTGGAAACCGGATCATTGTCGCGTGAGGGACGGACGCCTGACGTCAGGGGTGTCGCCTGCGTGTCTGCGGCCTTTGCAGAAAGCAAAACCCCCGAAGCCTTGTGGGGCGCCGGGGGTGCGTGGATGGGTGAGGGGGCGGGCGGCTATTCGTATCTCGGCGTGCGTTTTTCCAGAAATGCCGCGATACCGGCACCCGCGTTGGCATGGTGCAGGTTCTTCACAAAGTGGTCGCGTTCGCTGGCCAGGTGCGTGGAGAGCGTTTTGTGGGGCGCTTCGGCTACCAGTTCCTTGATGCTGGACAGTACGTTGGGCGCCCGTGCGTTGAGCTGATCGGCCAGCGCCAGCGCCGTCGCCAGGGCGCTGCCCGGCTCGGCCACGCGGTTGACGACGCCCAGGGCGTGCAGGCGTTCTGCCGCAATGCGGTCGCCGCACATGAGGATTTCGGTGGCCAGCTGGCGCGGCAGTGCCTGCGCCAGGCTCCAGCTGGCGCCTCCATCGGGCGAGAGGGCTACGTTGCTGTAGGCCATCACGAACACCGCATTGCGGGCTGCCACCACCAGGTCGCACGCCAGTGCCAGCGAGAAGCCGGCACCTGCCGCTGCGCCTTCGACCGCTGCGATGACGGGCTTGGGAAAGGCGCGAATGGTTTCGATCCAGCTGTGCAGGCCTTCGATGCCTTGCGCCTGCACCTGCGGGTCGGCCTGCCGGGTGGCTTGCAGGTGCAGCAGGTTGCCACCCGAGCAGAACATGCCGTCCGCTCCTGTGATGACGACGCTGCGCACTTCGGTGCTGCTTTCTGCGACGTTGAGTGCCTCGATGCCCGCGGCATACATGACCGGGTCGATGGCGTTGCGCAGCTCCGGGTTGCGGAGTGTCAGAACCAGGGTCTGGCCCTCGCGGGCGGCTTGAAGTTGTGCGGGCATGGGGTGGTGCAGACAGGGGTTAATGCTCTTCAACGTGTGCCAGGCTCAGGCCGATGGCCCCTCGCCGGCGCAACCAGGGGCTGGGGCGATACCGTGGGTCGCCATACACCGTCTGCATGTTGAACAGCACTTCAAGGATGTTGGTGGGGCCCCAGCGGTCGCCCATGGCCAGCGGCCCGAGGGGGTAGCCGAGTCCCAGCGTGACAGCGGTTTCCAGGTCACGCGGGCTGCAGATTTGCTGCTGACAGATGTCGCTGGCAATGTTGACGATGGTGGCCACCACGCGCTGGGTGACGAAGCCACCACTGTCGCGGATCACGCTGACGGCCTTGCCGTCGCGGGCGAAGAGGGCGTGGGCTGCATCGCGAATGTCCACGCGCGTGGCCGGATTGGTGGCGAGCACCCGCCGCCGCGTTGCTGCGTCGTCGATCAGCATGTCGATGCCGATGGTGCGGGCGGGATCCAGGCGTTCCACCACGGCTACGGTGGTGATGTCGAAACCCAGCGGAGCCACCAGCGAGATGGCTGTTTGTGAGGGCGAGGTGCCCGTTTCGATGGAGGCGCCCAGGTCCTTGAGCAGCTGGTAAAGCTCGGCGCGCCGGGCGGCGCGCGGCGACACCCAGACCGGCGGAATGCTGCTCACTTCGGGCGCAGCTGGTTCGGTGGGAATCTGCGCCACGCCGTTTTCGTAGCGATAAAACCCTTCGCCCACTTTCTTGCCGAGCATTCCGCCCGCCAGACGCTGCGCTGTGATGACGCTGGGGCGAAACCGCGGTTCCTCGTAATACTGGTGGTAGATGGATTCCATCACCGGGTGGGACACATCCAGCGCTGTCAGGTCCAGGAGCTCGAAGGGCCCCAGCTTGAAACCCGCCTGGTCGCGCAGGATGCGGTCGATGGTGGCGAAATCGGCCACGCCTTCGCTGACGATGCGCAAGGCCTCGGTGCCGAAGCCACGTCCGGCGTGGTTGACGATGAAGCCCGGGGTGTCCTGCGCCTGCACCGGGGTGTGTCCCATCTGGCGTGCGTATTGGGCCAGCGCCTCGCACACCGCGGGGGCCGTCTTGAGCCCGCCGATCACCTCCACCACCTTCATCAAGGGCACGGGGTTGAAGAAGTGAAAACCTGCCAGCCGCTCGGGCCGTTGCAAGGCTGCGCCGATGGCGGTGACTGCCAGCGACGATGTATTGGTGGCCAGCACGGCCTGCGGCCCCACCACGGCTTCCAGTTGTTTGAACAGTGCCTGCTTGGCATCCAGCCGCTCCACGATGGCTTCGATCACCAGGTCGCAGGAAGCCAGATCGGCCACGGCGGCTGCGGGCTGCAGTTGACTGGCCCAGTGGGTCATCTGCTCACTGGAAATGCGCCCTTTTTCCAGCAGGCGTTGCCATTGGGCCTGAATGCTTTGGCGGGCCGACTCTGCGGCATCCGGCTGCATGTCCAGCAAGAGAACCCGGCTGCCGGCCTGGGCTGCTATCTGTGCTATGCCTCGGCCCATGGCGCCGGCACCTACGATGCCTATGGTGGAAAACTGATTTTTCATGGCGGCATTATGGCGGTGGCGTTTCAGGGCACTTGTGTGCAAAAATAACCATGCCAAAAAAAGAAACGTTTGTGAAATTACGTAAATTCATTTTCGGACTCGGGTGTTGGTTGGTTGCCAGCGGTGCAACTGCCATCTCACTGGGGCAAAGCCGGGGATCTGTCATCCTCGGTGCTCCGGTGGATCTCGCTTTCGGTGTGCAGCCCGATGCCGGTGCGGATCTGGCTTCGTCCTGCATCACGGCCGACGTGGCATTTGGTGACTCCGCTGTCGCCGAGAACAAAATCCGGATAACTCACCTGGTGGACTCGTCAGCGGTGCGTGTGCAGGTGGCGGGTTCGGTGAACGAGCCTGTCGTCACGGTGACGGTGTCGGCGGGTTGCTCGGGCAATGTCACTCGTACTTACACTTTTCTGGCCGATCTGCCCATGGCGCATGTGCCGGGTCGCGTCGTGAACATTGACCAGTTGGCGTCGGCTCCCCCAGCCGTAGCCCGTGATTCCGGCGCAGGCGCAGACCGCACCGTGTCGTCACCTGCCGCGCGCCGCCGTGCGCAAGCGCCGGTCGAACCCAGAGAACAGGGTGAGGCTGCGGCTGCTGCACCTCTCAAACCCCCGGTCGCCAGGCCAGCAGCCCGCATTGCGCCACCGCGCCCCCCCCGGGTGGTTGCGCCCAAAGCAACTGAAAACGAAGCGCGCACTGCCAAGGCTGTCGCGCCGCCGCCCGTGCCGGAGCGCTCACGCTTGGTCATGGAGCCGTTGGATGCTTTGGCCGAACCATCGGTTGCCCTGCGGCCTTCGGCCGACATGGGGGCCGTGTCAGCCCAGTCTTCGGCATCGCAACGGCAAGAAGCAGCGGCGGCCTGGAAGGCGCTGAACACGCCCCTGGAAACAGTGCAGCGAGACGACGAACGTGTCCGCGCGCTGGAGGCCGAAATGGCTGCCTTGCGTGCCAAATCAACCGCCGAGCGCATTTCGGTGGTTGAGTTGCAGCAGCGGCTGGCATTGATCGAGAGCCAGCGCTTTCCTGCAGGGGTTGTTTATGTGTTGCTGGCCTTGCTGGCGCTGGTTTCGGTCCTGCTGGCCTGGGTCTGGACCCGGGCGCGCCGCGATGCCCAGCTGGCCATGCAGGCTTGGCGCGATTCTGTGGCATTGAGCGCCAAGTACAGCGATGCCGGTGCGTACGACCCCCATGGCCTGAGGTCGCACCCCCATGGCACCTGGGCGCCCGAAGAATCTTCCCCGTTGGGCGAAGATACCTATGTCCTGCCTTCGGAAATGGAGCCCGTCAGTTCCAGCGAGACACCCGCACCCGCCACGCCAGAGCGTGCACAGACGCCGGCACCGGTCGCAGCGGCTGGTTTTCTCCGCGAGAGTTCCCCGCAAATCGTCAACCCCGAGGAGCTTTTTGACATCCAGCAACAGGCTGAATTTTTTGTCTCCGTGGGGGAGCACGAGCAGGCCGTGGAGGTGATGAAGCGTTACATCGCCGACCATCAGGAAACCTCGCCTTCGGCCTACCAGGAGCTCTTGTGGCTGTACCACAAGCTGGGCCGATCGGATGATTTTTCCCGCTTGCGCGAACAGTTCAGTCGCCATTTCAATGTGCAGGTTCCCGCGTTTTCAGCGTTCAGCCACAAGGGCAGAACCCTGGAGGACTACCCCGATGCACTGGCCGCCATCGAGGCCGAGTGGACTTCGTCGTCCGTGGTGCAGTTGCTCGAGAAGTTTCTTTTCCGGCGTGATGGCAGTGCCGTAGTGGCCCCGTTTGATCTGGCTGCGTTTGACGATCTGCTGCTGCTGCTGGCCATCGCCCAGACCACCCCGGCAAGTGCGCGCGGAGCATCGCCTCCGCGTTTGCGCACCACGCCGCTTGGATCGCAGTTGGACCGTGTGGCGTCCGTGCCTGCCGCCGGCCAATCCCCGGTTCCTGCCGTCGGCCTGCCTATGGATTCGCTCGCCGCCAGCCTCGAATCTGATTTTGGCCAGCATGCGCCATCGGCAGGATTGCCCCGCAATACCACCTTGTCGCCCAGCGCAGGCCTGGATGCACCGAATCCGGCGCTGGACGTGGATCTTTCCGATCCTCCGCATCTCACGCTGAGCGATCTGCCACCTGTTCCGGTCACTGCTGCGCCGCGTCCGGACCAGCCCGTTGGCTTTGGCACGGCCAACGACCTGATGGAATTGCGTCTCGAACGCGAACAGCGCAAGACCGATCCCAAGGCATGATAAGGGGCCGGGCGCTGCGTGGCCCGGCCGGTTGAAAATCCCGTTCACCGCAGTCTGCCGACACGGTGCAACCACCATGCTCCGCCAATCTCAATCTATCCAGCGGCCCCTGCTGCGGGGCTGTGCATGGTGGCCAAGCGTGCCATCAACTGGCGCGCGGCATCTTCGGGCGCGGGTGCGTTGACGAGAGCGCGCACCACGGCGATGGAGCCCACGCCGGTGCCCAGCACTTCGCCAAACTGATCGGCGCCAATGCCGCCAATGGCAACCCGTGGATACTCCCGCATGAGGCGTGCATAAGCCGCCAGCCGGCCCAGACCTTGGGGTGCCGTGGCCATTTTCTTGAGCGTGGTGGGGAATACCGCCCCCATGGCGATATAGCTGGGACCCACGGCATCGGCGCGCAGCATTTCGGCGTAGCCGTGCGTGCTGACACCCAGCCGCAGCCCCGATGCCTGCAAGGCTTGCAGCTCAGCGGGCCGCAATGCATCGAGGTCTTCCTGCCCGAGGTGGACACCATAGGCGCCGGCCTCGATGGCCTGGCGCCAATGGTCGTTGATGAACAGCAGCGCCTGCGTGCCCTGCACGGCCTGCACGGCGGCGGCCACCTCGCGTGCCACGGCGGCGGGATCGCTGGATTTGTAGCGCAATTGCACCGTGGGTACGCCGGCCCGGGCCATGCGGCCTACCCATTGCGCATCGGGCAGTACAGCATAAAGCCCCAGCTGCCGGGGACACGCCGCAAAACACAGCGCCCGGGGCAGGGGCTGTAGGCCAAAGTCCGTTGGTTCGTCCGGCCATGGCGTCGGGACGAAATGACCCATGCGCTCGGTGCATACCTGCCAGGCGCGGGCAATGCATTCGGCATCGTGCGCGATGAATCCCAGGGCACTGCTGGCCTGAAGTGCCGCCTGGTACACCGGATCTGGCGATGTGGGGGCGGGCGTGGGCTGCGCCGGAAAACCTCGAAACGCAGCGACATGGTGCTGCAGGATGTCCTGCCGCAGGGTGGCGATGTCACTCATGGGTGTGGTGCCAGAAAGGGGTGCCCAGCACCGGGGTGCTGGCCTGGGCGGTGTCCTGGGCGGCCATGGCGCCGGCACGGCGTGCGGCCCGGCCGGCCTGCACCGCATCGGCAAAAGCGCCGGCCATGGTCACGGGGTCTTGCGCCAATGCCACGGCGGTGTTGAGCAGCACGCCGTCGTAACCCCATTCCATGACCTGGCAGGCATGCGAGGGCAGGCCCAGGCCCGCGTCCACCAGCAACGGTACATCCAGGCGCTCGCGCAGCAGCTGGAGCGCATAGGGGTTGACGGGCCCGCGCCCGGTCCCGATGGGGGCGGCCCAGGGCATCACGGCCTGGCAGCCCACGTCCACGAGGCGCTGGCAGAGCACCAGGTCTTCGGTGCAATAGGGCAGTACCTGAAAGCCGTCCTTGATGAGTTGTTCGGCGGCTTCCACCAGGTTGAGCGTGTCGGGCTGCAGCGTGTAGTCGTCGCCGATCAGCTCCAGCTTGATCCACGGGGTGTCGAACACTTCACGGGCCATGTGCGATGTGGTGATGGCCTCCTGCACGCTGTGGCAGCCAGCGGTATTGGGCAGGATGGGTACGTTCAGACGGCGCAGCAGCTCCCAGAAGCTGTTGCCCGCCTCGGCGCCGTGGCTGCCCTGGCGGCGCAGTGAGGCGGTCAGCATGGCCGGGCGTGCGCGTTGCACGGCGGCCTCCAGTACGGCCGGAGACGGGTAGCGGGCCGTGCCCAGCAGCAGCCGGCTGGTGAAAGACTGGCCGTAAAGAACCAGGGCGTCGTCGGAATGGGATGAGGTCATGGCAAGCGGGGTGTCAGCCACCCGTCACAGGAGAGATGATTTCCACCCGGTCATCTGCCAGCAGCATGTGTTCGGCATAGCGGGTGTTGGGCACGAAGACGGTGTTGACCGCGACGGCAAAGGGCGGGCGCGCCGCCACGGTGGTGATGGCGTCGGCCACTGTGGCACCGTTCGGCAGTTCGTGGGGTGTCTGGTTGATCAGGATTTTCATGGGGCCGCGCGCTTGTCGTCTCCGGTGGGCAAGGCAAGGTCGAAACGGGAGGCCAGTGGCGACTGGCCGGTGGCCATGAGCTCCAGCACCACATCGAGCATGGCCGGGGCAATCATGAAGCCATGGCGGTACAGGCCGTTGACTTCCAGCACCCTTGGGCGCGGCTGGCGAACAGCCGGCAGATTGTCGGGCAATGTGGGCCGGCACTGGGTGGCGATCTCCACGATGCGGGCTTCGGCAAACCCCGTGTGCACGGCATAGGCCGCGCTCAGCAGTTCGAGCGTGGACCGCACGCTGGCCGGTGAAAGGTCTTCCGATTCGATTTCGGTCGCGCCGATGACAAAGATATGGTCTTCCTTGGGTGCGATGTAGATGGGGTAGCGCGGATGCACCACGCGCGTGGGCCGCTGCAGCGTGACCTCGGGCGCGTGCACGCGCACCACCTCTCCGCGCACACCGCGCAAGGCGCTCCACTGGCCCCGCGCGCCCAGCCCCCGGCAGTCGATCAGCCAGTCGGCCTGCCCGGGGGTGCCCGGAGAGAATTCATCCGGATCGCGGGGTGTGTGCCAGTGGCAACGCACTCCCAGGCGGCCCATCTCATGCACCAGCGTGGCCAGCAGCTGGCGATTGTCCAGCTGGCCTTCACCGGGCAGGTACAGCCCCTGCATGAAGCGGTGCGCCAGGGTGGGCTCGGCCGCGGCCACGCCGGCACTGTCGAGCACCTGCATCGCGGGCAGTTCGGGAATGGTGGCCTGGGTGGTCTGCAGCAGGCGCTGCAGCCGCTGGGCCTCGGCGGCGTCCTGGCGGTGCCAGACGATCAGCGTGCCTTCCTGCTGAAAGAACACCGGCTGCGTCAGCGCTGCCAGCATTTCGCGCCAGCGCGGGAGCGAGTATTGCCCCATGCGCACAACGCCCGGTTCGGTCACGGCGGACTCGGCCAGCGGGGCCAGCATGGCGGCGGCGATGGGCGCGGCGGCATGCTCGGCGGCCGGGCCACCGCTGTCGAACACTTCGACGGCGTGGCCCTGGCGGGCCAGTTCAACGGCCAGAAGCCGGCCCATGAGGCCGGCACCCAGAATGACAATGGAGGAAGGTTGGGGGTTCATGCGTCCTTCTGTGGCAACAGGAGGACAAAACGGGGCTGTGCCGTTGCTGGAAACTCCCCACGCCAGCATGACCTGGATCGGGTAGCGGAGCCCAGCGCCGAAGCGGCTGTTGAGTGGCTCCAGGGTCTTTCTCAGTCGCGCGCCAAGCTGGCGGGACACCCCTGTTTCGTCCGTAGGCAGGCATTACAGCATATCCTTTTGCGCCCCGGATTGACCTGGCGCATAGGCCATAATTTTTGCCATGACCATTCCATCCCGTTCCGATTCCCCGCAGCCGCGCTACGTGCGCGTGCTGTCCATTGCCGGCTCCGACAGTGGTGGTGGCGCGGGCATCCAGGCCGACCTCAAGACGTTCAGCGCCCTGGGCTGCTACGGCATGACCGCCATCACCGCCATCACCGCCCAGAACACGCTGGGCGTGACGGACATCCATGGGGTGCCGCCCGACATGCTGCGCGCCCAGATCGATGCCGTGGCGCAGGACATCGGCGTGGACGCGGTCAAGATCGGCATGCTGGCGTCGCCCGAGGTGGTGCGCGTGGTGGCGCAGGCCATCCGCACCCACCGCCTTCCCCATGTGGTGCTCGATCCGGTCATGGTGGCCACCAGCGGCGACCGGCTGATCGCCAGCGAGACCGTGCAGGTGCTGGTGAACGAGCTATTTCCGCTGGCGGAGGTGGTCACGCCCAACCTCGACGAAGCGGCCCTGCTGCTGGGCCGCGCGATCGACGGCATTGACACCCTCGAAGACGCAGCCCAGGATCTGCTGGGCCTGGGCGCGCCCGCCGTGCTGCTCAAGGGCGGGCACCTGAAGGGTGAGCGCGTGGTGGACCTGCTGGCCACGCAGGCGGGCCAGCGCAAGCGCCTCGAAAGCGCCCGCATCGCCACCCACAACGGCCACGGCACGGGCTGCACGCTGTCGTCCGCCATGGCCGCGTTTCTGGCGCAGGGGCATGCCCTGCCGCAGGCCGTGGAAAAGGCCCGCGCCTATATCCTGGGGGCCATTGCGGCTGGCGCCGACGTGCACACCGGCCAGGGCCACGGGCCGCTGAACCACGGCTATGCGCCGGTGGCGCAGGTGGTGTTGCGGGTTTGATGGCTCCAGCGCCTGATAGGCAAGCGCTGGTGGTCACAGCGCCAGCAGCTCGACCCAGATGCATGTCGAGCATGCCGCCACGGAAAACCTCATGCAGCCGGCTCTGCAATGTCTTCCAAGTTCAGACCTGTTGCAAGACCGTTGGCAATCATTGCCGACCACCAGGGGGTGGATATCCTCTGTTTCTGCGGGGTTTGGGAAGTCTGGCCGGGCTTCCACCGCAAAGGAAAAATCCGCGCAGTCAGTTTCCCGCGACCCCGAGCAGCTTCTGCAACCTCTCGCTGCTCGTGGTGTATTCAAGCGGCAGCTTGTGCCCTGCCAGCCACTCGGCCGCGCCAAAGGCGGCGAGGGTGGCTTCGTGGAAGCCGCTCAGGATGAGCTTGCGCTTGCCGGGGTAGGTGATGGCGTCGCCCACGGCGTGGATGCCGGGCGTGCTGGTGGCCAAGGTGGCAGGGTCCACCACGAGCTGCTTGCGCTCCAGCTGCAGGCCCCATTCGGCAATCGGCCCCAGGCGCGGCACCAGGCCCAGGCGCACGAGCAGCAGGTCCAGGGGCAGGCGCAGTGGCGTGCCCTCGGGGGTGGTCAGCTCCAGCGCCGCAAGGCGCCCTTGTTCTTCCACAATGCCGCTGGCCACGCCGATGGCGACCTCGATGCGGCCTGCCGCGCGCAGGGCCTGCAGTTGGCCCAGCAGGGCGGGCGGGGCGTCGAACACGTCGCGGCGGTGCTGCAGCGTGGTGCGGGCCGGGCGCAAGGCCTCGGGGGCGGTGGCGCAGGCGATGGCCTGCTGCACGGCGGGTTCGTCGCCGCCGTGCACCACCACGCGCTGGCCGGCGAGGTGGGTGCCTTCATCGAGGCGGTAGCGCAGCTGGCCGCCCTCGTAGGCCTCCAGGCCGGGCAGCTTGAGCGTGCGCGGCACGAACGCACCCACGCCGCTGGCGATGAACACGGTGCGGGCCTGCAGCTGCGTGCCTTGCGCGGTGCCCACAAGAAAGCCGCCCTCCGGCTGTGCCTGCAGCGTGCTCACCTGCTCGCCGAGGTGGAAGGTGGGAGCGAAGGGCTCGATCTGCGCGCGCAAGCGCTGCACCAGTTCGTGTCCGGTGCAGGCCTTGATGCCGGGAATGTCATAGAGGGGTTTGTCGCCGTACAGCTCGGCGCACTGGCCGCCGGGGTGGGGCAGTGCGTCGATGACATGGACCCGCAAGCCCTGCAGGCCGAGCTGGAACACCTGGAAAAGCCCAACGGGCCCAGCGCCGATGACGATGGCGTCGGTGCAGGGCATTCCCGAACTCAATGAACCAGGGAGCCCATGCAACAGGCCTCGCCCAGACCCGGGCCGCCGTGCAAGGGCTGCCCCGCCGCACTGGCTGCGTTCCCCTTACCGCGCGCAGCGCGAGAGAAGGGGGAAGGCGCGCAGCGCCACAGGGCGGTGGGCATTATTTCACCAAGTCCTTGACCTTGCCGGGCTTGCCATTCCACTCGTCCGCATCGGGCAGGGCGGGCTTGCGCTTGGTGATGCTCTTCCAGCCGTCGGCAAAGGCCAGGTCGGCGTTGAGCTTGATGAAGGCGATCTGGTCTGCCGGCAGGTCCTCTTCGGCAAAGATGGCGTTGGCCGGGCACTCGGGGATGCACACGGCGCAGTCGATGCACTCGTCGGGGTCGATGACGAGCATGTTCGGGCCTTCGCGGAAGCAGTCCACGGGGCACACGTCCACACAATCGGTGTACTTGCACTTGATGCAGTTTTCGGAAACGACGTGGGTCATGGCAGGAGTTGTGTGGGTCGGTGGAAACCCTCGATTTTAAAAGCTTTCACCGACGAGATTGAAGGTGCCCTGAAATCAGTGTGGATTCAGGGCATGGAGACATATCAATTGACCAGGACGGCGCCGGCAGTTTTGTGGCTGGCCGTGTCCACCAGGATCAGCGATCCCAGGATGCGGGCTTGGCCGAACGCAGCGGCCGGAATGGCCTCCTGCAGCACGAGCTGGACATGGCCAATGGCATTGGGGTCCAGCTGCGTGCTGGGCTCTTCGGCCAGCGTGTTGATGTTGAGCTTGTGCACCACGGCTTTCACCTTGGCCTTGACCCAGCGGTGGCCGTGCAGGGCCCAGTACACGCGGCCTGCCACCAGGGGCTCGTCGTCCATCCAGGCCACGGTGGTGTGCAGCTCGCGGCTGGCGGGCCAGGCAGGCGTTGCGGCGGGTGTGTCGCCGAAGTCGTCTTCGGTGGCCGGAGCGGCAGCTGCCGTGGGGGCAGCCAGGATCCAGTCGCCACGCGAGACATCCACCTCGCGGTCGAGGATGATGCCGGCGCTGGTGCCTGCGGGCACGTCCTGGGGGCGGCGGGCGTGGTCCAGCACCTGGGCCACAGTGGCCAGCTGGCCGCTCGGGAAGATCTGTACGGCGGCGCCGGGTGCAAAACTGCCTGCGGCCACACGGCCCCAGAACACGCGGCGGCCCTGCGAAGTGTCGGAGGACGACGAGAACTTCTCGACCCACTGCACCGGGAAGGCCAGGGGCAGCGCTGTGTCGGCGGGGGTGTTGGGCAGTTCCTCGAGCACCTGGAGCAGGGTGGGGCCGTCATAGCCGCACCAACCGGCATGGGCGTCCACCACGTTCCAGCCCTTCAGGGCCGAGACGGGCACCGTGGCGCGCACGGTGATGCCCGCTGCCTGCGCAAAGGCCTGCAGCGCGCCCTGGATGTGCTTCCAGGCGAGCGCCGGGTCTTCCACCGCATCGAGCTTGTTCACGGCGAACACCAGCGAATGCACGCGCAGCAGGTGCGCCAGCAGACTGTGGCGGCGCGTCTGCGGCAACAGCTGCAGGCCGGGGTTCTGCCAGTCGAGCTTGGTGGCGTCCACCAGCACCACGGCGGCGTCGGCGCTGCTGGCGGCAGTGACCATGTTGCGCGTGTACTGCTCATGGCCCGGCGCGTCGCCAATGATGAACTTGCGCGCTTCGGTGGCGAAATAGCGGTAGGCCACGTCGATGGTGATGCCCTGTTCGCGCTCGGCGCTGAGGCCGTCGGTCAGCAGGGCCAGGTCGGTCTCGCCCTGGCGTTGCACGCCGGCCAGGTGGTCCTGCAGCACGGCCTTGCTGTCCACCAGCAGGCGGCCGATCAGCGTGCTCTTGCCGTCGTCCACGCTGCCGCAGGTGATGAACTTCAGCGCGGAAATATGGTCGTTCTTGACTGCGGCGCCTGCCACTACAGAGGTGTCTGCTATCAAATTAGTAGTCATCAGAAATACCCGTCTTTCTTGCGCTTCTCCATCGAAGCGTCGCTCGTCTTGTCGTCCATGCGCGTGGCGCCGCGCTCGCTCACGTCGGCGGCCAGGGTCTCGATGACGATATCGGCCGGTGTGGCGGCGGTGCTCTCCACCGGTGCGGTGCAGGTGATGTCGCCCACGGTGCGAAAGCGCACGTCGCGTGTTTCCACCACTTCACCGTCGCGCGGCGGGGTCAGCTCGGTCACGGGCATCAAGAGGCCCTTGCGGTCCACCACCGGGCGCTTGTGGGTGTAGTAGATGCTGGGCAGGCCGATCTGTTCGCGGTCGATGTATTGCCACACGTCCAGCTCGGTCCAGTTGCTGATGGGGAACACGCGGAAGTGCTCATTGGGCTGCAGGCGCGTGTTGAACAGCGTCCACAGTTCGGGGCGCTGGGCCTTGGGTTGCCACTGGCCGAAGCTGTCGCGGTGGCTGAAGATGCGCTCTTTGGCGCGGGCCTTTTCCTCGTCGCGGCGGGCGCCGCCGATCAGCGCGTCGAAGCGGAATTCCTCGATCGCTTCCAGCAGCGTGACGGACTGGTGCACGTTGCGCGATTCGCCGGGGTGGGCCAGGCGCACGGTGCCGCGCGCCATCGAATCCTCGACGCTGCGCACGATGAGGTCGGCGCCCAGTTCTTTTGCGCGGAAGTCGCGGAAGTCCGTGACCTCGGGGAAGTTGTGGCCCGTGTCGATCATGAGCAGCGGGTAAGGAATGCGGCCTGCGCCAAAGGCTTTTTCGGCGCACTTGAGCATGACCAGAGAATCCTTGCCGCCCGAGAACAGCAGGGCAGGGCGCTCGAAGGCGGCGGCGACTTCGCGCAGGATGAAGATGGTTTCTTCTTCCAGGGCGTCGAGATGCGAGTTGTTGAGGTGGTAGCTCATGGGGCTGTTTGCGTTCTTCTGCAGCAGCGCAGCGTCTGTGCGGGCGTTCATGGTCGGCTCCGTGGCGGGTCAGTGGGCAATGTGCAGGCCGCACTCGCGGTTGTCTTCACCCTTGGTCGGGTCCACGTAATCGAAGTTGTTGGGCAGGCCGTGCTTCACGCAGTATTCGTGCAGATCCCTGGACGACCAGTGCAGCAGCGGTGCCACCTTGATCAGGCCGTCGGGATTGATGCTCACCGGTTCCATCTGCGCGCGCACGGCGGTGTCGGTGGCGCGCAGCGCGGTGAACCACACCCTGGGTGCGGTCTCGCGCAGGGCGCGGGTGAAGGGTTCGAGCTTGACCTCTTCGGTGAAGGCGGCGTGGCGCGGGTCGTCGAGCGCGGGCGTGGGGCCTTCCACGGCTTCGCGGTGCGCGCGCGAGCGGCGCGGCAGATAAATCTGCAGTTTCAGGCCGAGCTGCTTCGTCACCGCATCGGCAAAGCGGTAGGTGGCCTCGGTGTTGTAGCCGTTGTCCATCCAGACCACCGGCACATCGGGCTGCACGCGCGTGACGAGGTGCAGGATCACCGCCTCGAACGGGCGGAAGTTGGTGGTGACGATGGAAGACTGGCCCAGGCCCAGCGCCCAGGCCACCAGGCCGGGGGCGTCGTGGCCGAGTGTGGCATTGACCTGCGCGAGGTCGATGCTGCTGTTCACGGAAGCGCTCATGCCGCCTCCCGTGCAAACAGGGGGCGCGGTTCGTTCACATCGCCCTGGTAGAAGCCGCCAAAACGCGCGAACTGGCGCTCGGCGGCAGCGGCGTCCACACCCTCGGCCAGCACGGCGCTGCTGAAACCACTGCGGTGCATGTGCACCAGCTGGTCGATCAGCACATCGCCCGTAGCACGGATGTCGCCGGCGAATTGGTAGCGCCGGCGCAGCAGCAAGGCCTGGCTGTAGGCGCGGCCGTCGGTGAACTTGGGGAACTGCAGCTCGATGCGCTGCACGCCTTTGAGGGCACCGCTGGCTGCCAGGTCGGCCAGGTCGGCGTCGTTGGGGATTTGCAAGGTTTTCTCGGCTTCAGCGCCCGTTGTTAAAGCGCCAGCAGCTATTATTTTCATGGTCATCAATCGCTCTCAGTCTTGTTCTGCCAGGGCTTCCTGGTCGGCCTTGGGGTGGCGCGCGGCGTTGGCGGCCTGCTTGAAGGGCTCGTGGCCAATGCGGCGCAGCGCGTCGATGAACAGCTCGCCGGGCTTGCGCAGCGCGCGGAAGGTGGCGAGCAGGGCCTCGATCACGTCGGGCACTTCGGCGGCCGTGAACGAGGGGCCGACGACCTTGCCGCCAATCGCGGGGCCGGACAGCGTGGTGCCGTCGGAACCGCCCAGCGTGATCTGGTACCACTCCTTGCCGTCCTTGTCGACGCCCAGGATGCCGATGTGGCCGCTGTGGTGGTGGCCGCAGCTGTTGATGCAGCCGCTCATGTGCAGGTCGATGGGGCCGAGGTCGAACAGCTCGTCCAGGTCCTGGTAGCGCTCGGTGACTGCGGCGCCGATGTGCAGCGAGCGCGCATTGGCCAGCGAGCAGAAATCACCGCCGGGGCAGATGATCATGTCGGTCAGCAGGCCGATGTTGGGCTGCGCCAGGCCCAGCGCGCGTGCCGCGTCGTACAGCGCGGGCAGGTCGCTTTCATGCACCCAGGGCAGCATCAGGTTCTGCTCGTGCGTCAGGCGTGCTTCGGCGGCGCTGAACTGCTCGGCCAGTTGCGCCAGCGCTTCCAGCGTGGCGGCGTCGGCGTCGCCGGTGGCAAAGCCAGGGCGCTTGAACGACAGGGTGACGGTCTTGAGGCCCGGCAGCCGATGGCCGCGCACGTTTTGCTGCAGCCAGCGCTGGTACAGCTGGCCCTGCGTGTTGACCTTGGATGGCAGGTTGGCGGCTTGCAGTGCGGGCACCACGAAATTGGCGGTCACCCGGTCGAGTTCGGCCTGGGTGATGGTGTGCGGCGCACCGTCGAGTTCAACGATGTCCTTGTATTCTTTCTCCACTGCGTCGATGAAGTTCTGGCCTTCGCTCTTGACGAGGATCTTGATGCGCGCCTTCCACTTGTTGTCGCGCCGGCCGTAGCTGTTGTAGGTGCGCACCACGGCCTCGATGTAGTTGAGCAACTGGTCCCAGGGCAGAAACTCGCGCACCACGCTGCCGATGATGGGCGTGCGGCCCATGCCGCCGCCCACTTTCACCGTGAACCCTATGCTGCCGTCCTCGGCGCGGCGCGCCTGCAGGCCGATGTCGTACCAGCCGGTGGCGGCGCGGTCTTCTTCCGCACCATTGAAGGCGATCTTGAACTTGCGTGGCAGGTAGCTGAACTCGGGGTGCAGCGAGCTCCACTGGCGCGTGATTTCGGCAAACGGGCGGGTATCGACGATGCTGTCTTCGGCGATGCCTTCGAGCGCGTCGCAGGTGATGTTGCGGATGTCGTTGCCGCTGGTCTGGATGCCGTGCATGCTCACGCTGGCCAGCAGGTCCATCACATCGGCGGCGCGGGTGATGGGAATCCAGTTGAACTGCACATTGGTGCGCGTGGTGAAGTGCCCATAGCCATAGCGCAGCGGCGCTGCCGGCAGCGTGGTGCCGGGCTGCGCGTCCTGCAACGCGTCCTGCGTGGCCTGGGCATGCGCCAGCAACTCCGGCGCGGGTTGATCGTACTCGCGCGCAATGTGGGCCAGCGTGCGCAACTGCGTGCTGCTGATTTCGCCGTAGGGCACGGCAATGCGCGCCATGGGGGCGTAGCGCTGGATGTACCAGCCGTTTTGCAGGCGCAGCGGCAAAAGTTGTTCGTCGGTCAGTTCGCCGCGCTGCCAGCGTTCGATCTGGTCGCGGAACTGCTCGGCGCGCAGTTTGACGAATTGCTTGTCGAATGAGGTGTATTGGTACATGGGGCAACGAGCCTCTTAAATCAAAACGAGTTTGGCGCCCGCCCAGGCGAGCAGCACGGAAAGGGCCGAGCGGATGAGGCGCTCGGGGGTGCGTGAAACCAGGCGTGAGCCCAGCCAGATGCCGGGCAGCGAGCCGGCCAGCAATTGCGCCAGCAGCGGCCAGTCGACCGAGCCCAGCGACGCATGGCCCAGGCCCGCCACCAGCGTGAGCGGCACGGCGTAGGCGATGTCGGCGGCGATGATACGCGGCAGCGGCAGGTGCGGAAACACCAGCAGCAGAACGGTGACGCCGATGGCGCCGGCGCCCACCGAAGTGAAGGTGACCAGCGTGCCGATGACGGCGCCCAGCAGCACCGGCAGGCTCCAGTGGCGGGGCTCTGCGGCATTGGCTGCGTTGGCGCGGCGCGCGGCCAGTTCGGCAGCCTGGCGCTGGGCCGAGAACACCAGCACCTTGTAGGCGGTGGCCGCGGCCGTGAGCAGCAGGGCAATGCCCAGCGTGCTGGTCATGAGGTGCTGCGCCTGCGCCGTGGCCGGCCCCATGCGGTGCAGCAGCCACAACGCAGCCAGTGCTGCCGGAATGCTGCCTGCGCACAGCAGGCCCACCACGCGCCAGGGCACCAGGCGCTGGCGCGCCATGCTCACGGTGCCACCCATCTTGGTGAAAGCCGCGAACAGCAGGTCGGTGCCAATGGCCAGGTGGGGTTTCACGCCAAAGAAGAAGATCAGCACGGGCGTCATCAGCGAGCCGCCGCCCACACCGGTCAGGCCCACGATGAGCCCGACGGCAAAGCCCGCAAAAACAAACGCGAAATCATGCATGGCTGCGACTGTAGAGGCGCAGCTTATGAAAACAAACGATTGTTTCGTGCTGCCCTTATGCGAATAAGCTTATGCACGAGCTGTGGCGCGGGTTGCGAGGGTTTGATGCTGCCGCTGGCCTTGTTCTTTCTCCGGCCCGGGCCAGCAGCCTCCGTGCATGTGCCGCCCTGCCTGAGCGGGCGTGATGGCGCTTGAAGAGCTGGCCCGCCTTTGGCGGCTCCAGGGAGGCGCGCAGCACCCTGTTCACTTCTCCAGCCGCTCCGTGCCCATGGCGCGTGCCAGGCGTGCATCCAGCGGCAGCGGCTCTGCATTCAACAGCGCGGCCAGCAGCTCGCCGCACAGCACGGCCCGCGTGAGCCCGCGTGCCCCCATGGCGGTGCAAACCCACAGGCCGGGCAGGGATTGCGCATCGACAGGGCCGACGATGGGCAGGCGGTCGGTCGAGGTGCAGCGCACGCTGGCCCAGGCGCGCACGGCTGCGGCATCCGAGGGCGATGTGCCGGCAAACGCCGCCTGCAGCGTGGGTGCCGCGCCGGGCAGCAATTCCTGCAAGCGCCGCCAGTTGGTGGCATGAGCCGAAGCCGCTTCTGCGGGAGTCAGCGGCAGGGCGTCCACATCCCGTTCAAAGGTGGAACCCATGTGCCAGGCAAGGCCCACCTCTCGCGGAACATGGGCGACCAGTCCGCCATTTCCGTTGACCGGAAAAGGGGGCAGGGCAGTGGCACCCGGGTCTTGCAAGCCCCACGACAACTGGCCACGCACGGACTGCAGCGCCAGGGCGGGCGCCGAAGAGGCCGCGAGCAACGCATTGCAGGCAGGGCCTGCAGCCAGCACCACGCATTCAGCCTCGGCAATGGCGTGGCCGTGCTCATCCAGTGCCTGCCACTGCCCCGTGGCGCAGCCGTTGGTCCCGGGGCTGCGCTGCAGGCGCGCTACCGGCGTGCGGGGGCACCACTCGATGCCGGGCTGCGCCAACAATGCGCGGACCAGGCGGGCGGGTTGCACCCAGCCCGCTTTCGCATGCCAGCAGGCGGGGGTGTCTTGTGCCAGGCCGGCGGCTTGCAGAATGGGCGCACTGGCGGCCCGGCTCCAGTCGGCACCCGGGCCTTGTTCCCAGCCTTCGGGCAGGCCCAGGTTCAGCTCGGGCCGGCGTTCCAGCACGCCGCAAGGATTCCAGTCCACACCCTGCTGCAACAGCGCCTTCGACTGCTGCAGCATGGCGCGCACACCACTGCGCGACACGCGCGAGAAAACATTGTCGTCCGGCGACAGATGGGGGGCGAACAGGCCCACCGGCAGTCCGGAGGCCCCCGCCGCCGGTGCATCCCCCATGTCCAGCACCTGCACCTGCCAGCCGCGCCGCGCCAGGCTGGCTGCCGTGGCGGCCCCTGCCAGGCCTGCGCCAATCACCATGCAGCGGGCCGGTGCCGTGTGCACGGGGTGGGCAGGGGCGGTGCGCGAAGTGCGCGGCTCCCACCGTGGATCGAAGGTGGCTTGCAGGTTGTCGCGCTTGGGCGGCCCGCCCGCCACCTTCTCTGCATTGAAGCCGCATTGCGTGAGGGCGTCGCGCACCGAGCGCGCAATGGTCCAGGTGGCCAGGCGCGTGCCCCGGCGGCAACAGCGCGCCACGGCCTTGAGCGTATGCAGGTTCCAGAGATCCGGATTGCGCTGGGGGCTGAATCCGTCCAGATAGACCGAATCCACGGTCCATTCCTGCTGGCGCAGCACCGTTTGCGCGTCACCGACGCACAGCGTGAGCAGCACGCGCCCGCCATCAAACGTGAGACGGTGCACGCCGGGCAACAGTCCCCAGAACTGGTCGTGCAGTTCCTGGGCCAAGGGCGCAAGTGCCGGATGGGCCGAGGCAGCGCGCAGCAGATCAGCGGCACCGATGGGCCAAGCCTCCGTCGAGATGAAGTGCAGCAGGCGCGGACGCTGTGCATCGGCCCGCCATGCCGCCCAGGTGAGCAGAAAATTCAGCCCGAAGCCGAACCCGGTTTCGAGAATGCGCCACTGGGCCTGCCCGGCCCAAGCCCCCGGCAGCCCGCAGCCGTGCAGGAAAACTTGGCGCGCCTGGTCCAGCCCACCGTTTTCACTGTGGTACCGATCGCTGAAGCGGGGGCTGAACGGGGTGCCGTCCGGGAGCCAGTCAATGGGTTCGGACATGGGGCGGCATGAAAAAAGACGCAGGAGCTTGGTGGCGCGCAGGCCGAGGCCTGGCCGGGACCATCACCCGATGGCTGTTGAAAATGAAACCACTTTGACGGTGCTGCACTCCGTTATGCGCTGGGCGGGACATAGCCCGCTGCGGCGTCCGCGCCGCTGCCAAAGAAATGATTCTCCATCTGCCGGGCCAAGTACTGGCGGGCGCGGGCATCGGCCAGGTTCAGTCGGTTTTCATTCACCAGCATGGTCTGGTGCTTGAGCCAGTCGGCCCAGGCCTGTTTGCTGACGTTTTCCCAGATGCGCTTGCCCAGTTCGCCGGGGTAGGGCGGGAAGTCGAGGCCTTCGGCTTCCTGGCCGAGCTTGATGCATTGAACGGTGCGTGCCATGGGATTTCCTTGCGTGGTAGCTGAGCAAACAGAGGTTGCTCAGATGTTTTGGGTATAAAGAACTGAAATCTTAGTTGTTCCAGTTTTGAAGAGAGGCTTCCAGAATGCGGTGCATCGGTGTCTGGCACCGCAACCCATTCCCAAAAGAGGCCTTTCATGAACTTTCGCCGCAACTTTATCAAGTTTCCCTTCGCTGCCGCCCTGGTGGGCAGTTTGGCCCTGACGGCATTGCCGTCGTTTGCACAGTCTGTGACGCTGCTCAATGTGTCGTACGACCCGACCCGCGAGCTGTATGTGGAGTTCAACCAGGCATTCGCCAGGCACTGGAAGGCCAAGAGCGGCCAGGATGTGACCATCAAGCAAAGCCATGGCGGCTCGGGCAAGCAGGCGCGCTCCATCATTGACGGGCTGGAGGCCGACGTGGCCACCCTGGCGCTGGCCGGCGATACCAATGCGCTGCACACCAACGGCGGCTGGATTCCCAAAGACTGGCAAAAGCGCCTGCCGCACAACAGCTCGCCCTACACCTCCACCATCGTGCTGGTGGTGCGCCAGGGCAACCCCAAGGGCATCAAGGACTGGGACGACCTTGTCAAGCCCGGCATCCGCGTGATCACGCCCAACCCCAAGACCTCGGGGGGCGCACGCTGGAACTACCTGGCCGCCTGGGAATTCGCCAAGCGCAAGTACGGCGGCGATGCCAAGGCCAAGGACTTCGTGGCCAGGCTCTACGGGAACGTGCCCGTGCTGGACACCGGCGCGCGCGGCTCCACCATCACCTTTGCCCAGCGCAACCAGGGCGACGTGCTGATCGCCTGGGAAAACGAGGCCTACCTGCTCGAAAAGGAATTCGGCGCCAGGTTCGACGTGATCGCGCCCTCGATTTCCATTCTTGCCGAGCCCGCCGTCACCGTGGTGGACAAGAACGTGGACAAGAAAGGCACGCGCGCCGTGGCCGAGGAATACCTCAAGTTCCTCTACACCGAAGAGGGCCAGGACATCGCGGGCAAGCATTTCTACCGCCCGGCCATTTCCGACAAAGCCAAGGCCAAGTACGCCAGGCAGTTCCCCAGGCTGAACCTGTTCACCATCGATGCCGCCTTTGGCGGCTGGGACAAGGCGGCCAGGGACCACTTTGCCGACAACGCGAGCTTTGACCAGATCTATGCGCGGAAATAAGGGGCGGATGTGCATGCAACTACAGCACGCACAAGAAGCTATTCAATATGCAGCTTTTGCCGGCTTGGCTCAGCGCCTGGACTCTGGCGGGCTGGCGGTTGAACGCTGGGGGGCGAACAGATCCCAGCTGGCAATGAACAGTGCGGCAATCGCGGGACCGATGACAAACCCGGTCAGCCCGAAAAGGGCCATGCCGCCCAGCGTGGAGATCAGCACCACATAATCGGGCATCTTGGTGTCCTTGCCCACCAGGATCGGGCGCAGGATGTTGTCCACCAGGCCGATCACCCCCACGCCATAGAGGGCCAGCACCACGCCCTGCACCACGGCGCCGGTGGCCAGGAAATACAAGGCCACGGGCCCCCAGACCAGTCCTGCGCCCACGGCGGGCAGCAGCGACAAAAATGCCATGGCCACGCCCCAGAGTACGGGGGCCTGGATCCCCAGAATCCAGAAAATCAGGCCACCCAGCGCCCCTTGCGACGCTGCCACGACGATGTTCCCCTTCACGGTGGCCCGGATCACGGTGGTGAACTTGTGGGCCAGCTGGCGCTTGTGCTCGGTGCCGAGCGGCGTGGCTTGGCTGATGCGCGCCGCCAGTACCGCGCCGTCGCGCAGCAGAAAGAACAGCAGGTACAGCATCACGCCAAAGCCCACCACGAATTCCAGGGTGTTCTGCCCGACGCTGAGCGCCTGGGTTGCAAAGAACTGGCTGGCCTGCACCGCCACGGACGACAGTTTTTGCTGCAGTTCGCCCAGGGTCGTGAGGTTGAAACGCTCCAGCAGGCCGGTGGCCCAGGCGGGCATGGCGGCCAGGATCTGCTGCAGGTACTGGCCAAAGTTCAGCTGGCCTGATTTGAGGCGATCGTAGATGGCGGTGGCTTCCTGGACCAGGGTCACGGTGATCAGGGTCATGGGCAAGATGACGATCACCAGGCACAGCGACAAGGTGGCAAGGGCTGCCAGATTGGGGCTCTTGGGCATGCGCCGCAGCAGTTTGCGGTGCAGGGGCGCAAACAGGATCGCCAGCACCACCCCCCAGAACACGGCGCCATGAAACGGCCACAGGATGGCGCCGAAGGCGAGCGTGACCAGGGTCAGGAGAATCAGGAACACGCGGTTCTCGAAGGGGGAGGGTGGCATGGGCGTCGGCTGGCAGATGGAATGCCCGCAATGTACGCGAGTGCATGACGCCCGCCTGGCGCTGGCCCCGGGGGCGGCAAAATCCCAGGATTCCTTGGCAGGACCGGTTGGCGGTTCGGTGGCACAATACGCCCCGTACCAAAGGCCCTTCCCCAGCCACAGTCGCATCCGCCAATCGGTCCAGCCGTGTCGCGGAAGGTTTCTCAACCAGCTAATGCTTCCCCAAGGGAAGCGGAGGTCAGCGGAATATGAGCGATACGACATCCGTCTATCAAGCCTACCAAGGCAATACCTACCTCTTCGGCGGCAATGCGCCCTATGTCGAAGAGATGTACGAAAACTATCTTGCCAACCCCGGCAGCGTGCCCGACACGTGGCGCGAGTATTTTGATGCGCTGCAGCATGTGCCGGCCGTCGATGGCTCCAACGCCCGTGACGTTCCCCACCTGCCCGTGATCAACGCCTTTGCCGAGCGCGCAAAGCAGGGTGGCACCAAGGTGGTGGTGGCCAGTGCCGACGCCGAAATGGGCCGCAAGCGCACCGCCGTGCAGCAGCTGATCGCCGCCTACCGCAACGTGGGCCAGCGCTGGGCCGATCTGGACCCCCTGAAGCGCACCGAGCGCCCCGCCATTCCCGAGCTGGAGCCATCGTTCTACGGCTTCACCGATGCCGACCAGGAAACGGTGTTCGACACCAGCAATACCTTCTTCGGCAAGGACAAGATGCCGCTGCGCGAACTGCTCAACGCGCTGCATGAAACCTACTGCGGCACCATCGGCGCAGAGTACATGTACACCACCGACCAGGCGCAAAAGCGCTGGTGGCAGCAAAAGCTGGAAGGCATCCGCAGCAAGCCCCAGTTCAACGCCGACCGCAAACGCCACATCCTCGACCGCCTGACGGCCGCCGAGGGGCTGGAGCGCTTTTTGCACACCAAGTACGTCGGCCAGAAGCGCTTCTCGCTGGAAGGCGGCGAAAGCTTCATCGCTTCGATGGACGAGCTGATCCAGTCGGCCGGCGCCAAGGGCGTGCAGGAAATCGTGATCGGCATGGCCCACCGCGGCCGCCTGAACGTGCTGGTGAACTCGCTGGGCAAGATGCCCAAGGACCTGTTTGCCGAGTTCGACCACACGGCCCCTGAAGAGCTGCCGGCTGGCGACGTGAAGTACCACCAGGGTTTCAGCTCGGATGTGTCCACCGCAGGCGGCCCGGTGCACCTGTCGCTGGCCTTCAACCCCTCGCACCTCGAAATCGTGAACCCCGTGGTCGAAGGCTCGGTGCGCGCCCGCATGGACCGCCGCGACGACCCCAAGGGCAGCCAGGTGCTGCCCGTGCTGGTGCACGGTGACTCGGCCTTTGGCGGCCAGGGCGTGAACCAGGAAACCCTGGCGCTGGCCCAGACCCGTGGCTACACCACCGGCGGCACGGTGCACATCATCATCAACAACCAGATCGGTTTCACCACGTCCGATCCGCGCGACATGCGCTCGACCGTGTACTGCACCGACATCGTCAAGATGGTCGAGGCCCCCGTGCTGCACGTGAACGGAGACGACCCCGAAGCCGTGGTGCTGGCCACCCAGCTGGCGCTGGAGTTCCGCATGGAGTTCCGCCAGGACGTGGTGGTGGACATCACCTGCTTTCGCAAGTTGGGCCACAACGAGCAGGACACCCCTGCACTGACCCAGCCGCTGATGTACAAGAAAATTGCCCAGCACCCCGGCACGCGCAAGCTGTACGCCGACAAGCTGGCCGCCCAGGGCATGGGCGCCACGCTGGGCGACGACATGGTCAAGGCCTACCGCGCCGCCATGGATGCCGGCAAGCACACCATCGATCCGGTGCTGACCAACTTCAAGAGCAAGTACGCGGTGGACTGGTCGCCCTTCCTGGGTAAGAAGTGGACCGACGCCGGCGACACCGCCATTCCGCTGACCGAGTGGAAGCGGCTGGCCGAAAAGCTCACCACCATTCCGGACAGCGTGGCGCCGCACCAGCTGGTCAAGAAGGTGTATGACGACCGCGCCGCCATGGGCCGTGGCGAGGTCAACGTGGACTGGGGCATGGGCGAGAGCATGGCTTTTGCCTCGCTCGTGGCCAGCGGCTACCCGGTGCGACTGTCGGGCGAGGACTCGGGCCGTGGCACCTTCACGCACCGCCACGCCGTGATCCACGACCAGAACCGCGAGAAGTGGGACACCGGCACCTATGTGCCACTGCAGAACGTGGCCGAGAACCAGGCACCGTTCGTCGTGATCGACTCCATCCTGTCCGAAGAGGCCGTGCTGGGCTTCGAGTATGGCTACGCCGGTTCCGACCCCAACACGCTCGTCATCTGGGAAGCGCAGTTCGGCGACTTCGCCAATGGCGCGCAGGTGGTGATCGACCAGTTCATCGCCTCCGGCGAGGTCAAGTGGGGCCGCGCCAACGGCCTGACGCTGATGCTGCCGCATGGCTATGAAGGCCAGGGGCCAGAGCACAGCTCGGCACGCCTGGAGCGCTTCATGCAGCTGGCCGCCGACGCCAACATGCAGATCGTGCAGCCCACCACGGCCAGCCAGATCTTCCATGTGCTGCGCCGCCAGATGGTGCGTGACCTGCGCAAGCCGCTGGTCATCATGACGCCCAAGTCGCTGCTGCGCAACAAGGATGCCACCTCGCCCCTGTCCGAATTCACCAAGGGCAGCTTCCAGACGGTGATCCCCGAGCAGAACGACGCCATCGACAAGAAGGCCGACAAGGTCAAGCGCGTGATCGCCTGCTCTGGCAAGGTGTACTACGACCTGGTGAAGAAACGCACCGAGAACGAAGTGACCGACGTGGCCATCATCCGTGTCGAGCAGCTGTACCCGTTCCCGCACAAGGCCTTTGCTGCTGCGCTCAAGAAGTATCCGAACGCCACCGACATCGTCTGGTGCCAGGACGAGCCGCAGAACCAGGGCGCCTGGTTCTTCATCCAGCACAACATCCACGAGAACATGCTCGATGGCCAGAAGCTGGGCTACTCGGGCCGCGCAGCGTCCGCTTCGCCGGCCGTGGGTTATTCGCACCTGCACCAGGAACAGCAAAAGGCGCTGGTCGAAGGCGCGTTTGCCAAGCTCAAGGGTTTTGTCCTGACCAAGTAAGGCCGGCAACCCCTCTCCAGAACAAAACCCATTCCGAAAGAACTGATATGGCTATCGTAGAAGTCAAAGTACCGCAACTGTCCGAATCCGTGGCCGAGGCCACCATGCTGACCTGGAAGAAAAAGGCCGGCGAGGCCGTGGCCGTGGACGAAATCCTGATCGAGATCGAAACCGACAAGGTCGTGCTGGAAGTGCCCGCACCGGCCGCCGGCGTGCTGGCGGAAATCGTCCAGGGCGACGGCGCCACCGTGGTGGCCGAACAGCTGATCGCCAGGATCGACACCGAAGGCAAGGCCGGCGCAGCCGCTCCTGCTGCTGCAGCGCCCGCCGCAGCAGCGGCACCTGCCGCCGCAGTGGCCGTGGCCGCTGCGGCGACCGGTGGCTCGAAGGCCGACGTGGCCATGCCTGCCGCCGCCAAGCTGCTGGCCGACAACAACCTGTCGGTGTCGGCTGTGGCGGGCACGGGCAAGGACGGCCGCGTGACCAAGGGCGACGTGCTGGCCGCCGTGGCCGGTGGCGTGAAGTCGACGGCCGCCGTGATCCCCACGGGCGTGCCCACCAAGGCGCTGGCGCAGGTCGCGGCACCTTCGTCCGCGCTGAACCTGGGCGACCGCCCCGAGCAGCGCGTGCCCATGAGCCGCCTGCGCGCCCGCGTGGCCGAGCGTCTGCTGCAGTCGCAGTCCACCAACGCCATCCTGACCACGTTCAACGAAGTCAACATGGCGCCCGTGATGGAGCTGCGCAAGAAGTTCCAGGACCAGTTCACCAAGGAACACGGCACCAAGCTGGGCTTCATGTCGTTCTTCGTGAAGGCCGCCGTGCATGCGCTCAAGAAATACCCGGTGCTGAACGCGTCGGTGGATGGCAATGACATCGTGTACCACGGCTATTTCGACATCGGTATCGCCGTGGGCTCGCCCCGTGGCCTGGTGGTGCCCATCCTGCGCAACGCCGACCAGATGAGCTTTGCCGACATCGAGAAGAAGATCGCCGAATTCGGCAAGAAGGCGGGCGAAGGCAAGCTGGGCATCGAGGAAATGACCGGCGGCACGTTCTCCATCTCGAATGGCGGCACCTTCGGCTCGATGATGTCCACCCCCATCATCAACCCGCCGCAGTCGGCCATCCTGGGCGTGCATGCCACCAAGGACCGCGCCATGGTCGAAAACGGCCAGGTCGTGGTGCGCCCGATGAACTACCTGGCGATGTCGTATGACCACCGCATCATTGACGGCCGCGAAGCCGTGCTGGGCCTGGTGGCCATGAAGGATGCGCTGGAAGATCCTTCGCGCCTGCTGTTCGACATCTAAGTCCTGCAATGCATCGACCCACCCGCGCGGACCGTTTTGCGGTCCGGCCCGCCGGTGGGTTTTTCACCAACTGACTGAGTGAGATTTTTCATGAGCAAACAATTTGACGTCGTCGTGATCGGCGGCGGCCCTGGTGGCTACATCGCTGCCATCCGTGCAGCGCAGCTGGGCATGAACGTGGCCTGCATCGACGAATGGAAGAACGCTGCGGGTGGCCCGGCCCCCGGCGGCACCTGCACCAACGTGGGCTGCATCCCCTCGAAGGCGCTGCTGCAGTCGTCCGAGCATTTCGAGCACGCCAACAAGCACTTTGCCGACCACGGTATCACCGCCACCGGCGTGAAGATGGACGTGGCAAAGATGGTGGCCCGCAAGGACAGCGTGGTCAAGCAGAACAACGACGGCATCCTGTACCTGTTCAAGAAGAACAAGGTCAGCTTCTTCCATGGCCGTGGCTCGTTCGTGAAGGCGGCCGAGGGCGGCGGCTACGAGATCAAGGTGGCCGGCGCTACCGAAGAGACCCTGGTCGGCAAGCAGATCATCGTTGCCACCGGCTCCAACGCGCGTGCGTTGCCCGGCGCGGAATTTGATGAAGTGAACATCCTGTCCAACGACGGTGCGCTGCGCATTGGCGCGGTGCCCAAGAAGCTGGCCCTGATCGGTTCGGGCGTGATCGGCCTGGAGATGGGTTCGGTCTGGCGCCGCCTGGGTGCGGAAGTGACCGTGCTGGAAGGCCTGCCCACCTTCCTGGGGGCCGTGGACGAACAGATCGCCAAGGAAGCCAAGAAGGCTTTTGACAAGCAGGGGCTGAAGATCGAGCTCGGCGTGAAAGTCGGCGAGATCAAGAACAGCAAGAAGGGCGTCAGCATCGCCTACACCAACAGCAAAGGTGAAGCCCAGACCCTCGATGCGGACAAGCTCATCATCTCGATTGGCCGCGTTCCCAACACCATTGGCCTGAATGCCGAAGCCGTGGGCCTGCAACTCGACGAGCGCGGCGCCATCGCTGTGGACGGCGACTGCAAGACCAACCTGCCGGGCGTGTGGGCCGTGGGCGACGTGGTGCGGGGTCCCATGCTGGCGCACAAGGCCGAAGAAGAAGGCGTGGCCGTGGCCGAGCGCATGGCAGGCCAGCACGGCCATGTCAACTTCAACACCATTCCCTGGGTGATCTACACCAGCCCCGAGATCGCCTGGGTGGGCCGCACCGAGCAGCAGCTCAAGGCCGATGGCGTGAAGTACAAGGCCGGCACCTTCCCGTTCCTGGCCAATGGCCGCGCACGCGCGCTGGGCGACACGACGGGCATGGTCAAGTTCCTGGCCGATGCCACCACGGACGAAATCCTGGGTGTGCACATGGTCGGTCCACAGGTCAGCGAACTGATCTCCGAAGCTGTGGTGGCCATGGAGTTCAAGGCCAGCGCAGAAGATATTGCTCGCATCTGCCACGCGCACCCGTCCTTGAGCGAAGCCACCAAGGAAGCCGCCCTGGCAGTGGACAAGCGCACGCTGAACTTCTGATTGTTTTGCGTCAAATCGGCTGCTAGCGTTTATTTATAAAGCGCTAGCAGCTATTTATTTTATAGCTGCATAGTTGCTGGGCAATTTCAACGTGACTGTCAAACAGACCTATCTCGCAGAACTTGCCGCGAAAGGCTTTCAGAGCGACCCGGCGCAATTGCGTGCGGTGGATGCCTTGCAGCGTTGCGCCCGCGACTGGGCTGCGTACAAGTCGCGCCGCTCCAACGCCCTCAAGAAGATCGTCAACCACCCCGAGGTGCCGCGTGGCGTTTACATGTATGGCGGGGTGGGGCGTGGCAAGAGCTTCCTCATGGATTGCTTTTTCAATGCCGTGCCGCTCAAGCGCAAGGTGCGCCTGCATTTTCACGAGTTCATGCGCGAGGTGCACCGCGAGCTGGCGGCCCTGCAGGGCACGCAGAACCCGCTGGATGTGCTGGGCCGGCGTATCGCCAAGCGCTACAAGCTGATCTGCTTCGATGAGTTTCACGTTGCCGACATCACCGATGCGATGATTTTGCACCGCTTGCTGGTGGCGCTGTTTGACAACGGGGTAGGCTTCGTCACCACCTCCAACTTCAGGCCCGATGAGCTCTATCCCGATGGCTTGCACCGCGACCGCATCCTGCCGGCCATTGCACTGCTGAACGAAAAGCTGGAGGTGGTGAACGTGGACAACGGCACCGACTACCGGCGCCGCACGCTGGAGCAGGTGAAGCTCTATCACACGCCCCTGGGCCCGCAGGCAGATGCCGAGATGAACGCTGCCTTCGATCAGCTGGCCGAAGTGCATGACGAAGACCCGGTGCTGCACATTGAGGCGCGCGAGATCCTGGCGCGGCGCAAGGCGGGGGGCGTGGTGTGGTTTGACTTCAGGACGCTGTGTGGTGGCCCCCGTTCGCAGAACGATTACCTGGAGATCGCCACCCAATTCCACACGGTGTTGCTGTCGGATGTGCCTTATATGCCGGTCAACATGGCGTCGCCTGCGCGGCGCTTTACCTGGCTGGTGGACGTGCTGTATGACCGGCGGGTCAAGCTCATTTTGTCGGCCGCCGTGCCACCAGAGCAGCTCTACACCGATGGGCCGCTGGCACACGAGTTTCCGCGCACGGTGTCTCGGCTCCACGAGATGCAGTCCAAGGAATTTCTGGCGCTGGAGCGCCGCACTGTTGACACGGGACTGACGTAATGAAAAACGCTTGGGCAATCTGGGGTGTTGTTTGTGCGATGGCTGGGCCTGCCTTGGCGCAACCGTTGGCATCTGCGC
Organism: Acidovorax soli; assembly: GCF_900107605.1. Classification (GTDB taxonomy): domain Bacteria; phylum Pseudomonadota; class Gammaproteobacteria; order Burkholderiales; family Burkholderiaceae_C; genus Acidovorax; species Acidovorax soli. The sequence goes on from NZ_FNQJ01000001.1 coordinate 336,270, forward strand.
CGCCGCAAGGCCGCCACAGTGCCGAGCAGGCGCAGCGGCAGGCCGAGCGCGACCGAATCCTCCAGGAGCGCCAGGTCATCGTGGCGACCCGCAAGCGTCAGGAGGCCGCGTGCTATCGCCGGTTTGTGGTGGAAGACTGCCTGCGGGACGCGCGGACCGAGGCGCGCAATGCCGAGCTTGAACTGCGCGCGCGCGAGTTGCAGCTCAACGACGCGGAGCGCAAGGAAAAGGCCGCAGAGCGGCTGCGTTCGATTGAAGAAAAGCAGCGCGTGGCGCCAGACCGCTCGCAACCCCAGGGCGCGGCCCGTGGGGCGGGGCGTCCTGCCACCGGTGTGGAAGATTTGCGCACGCAGCACCAACGCGAGGCGCAACAAAGGGCGCAGCAGCAGCGCAGCCGCCAGGAGTCCCATGCTGCCAGCAAGGAGCAGCGCGCCACGCAAAGCGCCGAACGCGCAGCCGCCGCGAGCGTGCGCCACGCTGAAAATGTGAAATCGGCGCAGGAGCGGCGCGAACGACTGCAGAAAATGCAGGCCGAAGCGGCCGCCGCGGGGCGCAAGCCGGCTGCACCCTTGCCTGCTTCTTCAGGGCTTCCGTCCGCGCAGCCCTGAGCGTGGGACGCTGATGGCTTGCACGCGCCAGGCGCGTGCGATCGGGCGCTGTGCGCTTCAGGCGTTTCCGGCGGACAGTGGGACCAGTCGCCCGATCTTCCTTTCTTCGACCAGGGTCTCGATCTTCACAATGACCAGCGACAGGTTGTCGCCGCCGCCGCGTGCGCGGGAGCGCGCCTTGTCGATCAGGAATTCGGTGGCCTCGCGCGGCGACAGCGAATCCACCACCGAGGCCAGTTCGGTGGGGGAAAAGTAGTGCCATACGCCATCGCTGCAGGCGAGCAGGACATCGCCCGGGCGCACTTGCTGGATGGTGTGGGTGGTGATGGGCGGGTCGCTCTCGGTGCCCAGGCAGCCCACCAGAATGTTGGAGTGCGGATGGATGTTGGCCTCGGCCTCGGTCAGCTCGCCGCGATCGACCAGGGCCTGAACATACGAGTGGTCACTCGTGCGAAAGGTCAGCCTGGCCCCTTCAAAGTGGTAGATGCGCGAATCGCCTGCATGGACCCAGTGGCAGTCACCGCGGGGGTTGATCAGGAAAGCCGCAATCGTGCTGTGCGGTTCCTGCTCGGATGAAATGGCCGTGAGGCGGATGACGATGTGGGCCTCTTCCACCATGTTCTTGAGCATGGCGGCAGGGTCGTCGGTTTCCGGCGAGTAGCGTTCGAACAGCTGGCGTGCCGTCATCATCACCTGGTCGGAGGCCTTGCGCCCGCCACTGCGCCCGCCCATGCCATCGGCAACCACACCGAGCACGCATCCGTTGTAGCGGTCGTGCGAGATCAGGGCCACCTGGTCTTGCTGGTATTCGCGGTCACCCTTGTGGATGCCGGTCGATGCGATGAGGCGGAACGCTTTGGTCATGCTGGTGATTGTGGGGGGCGGCGGCGCAAATACCCATCGGAGAGGCGTGTCGGAGCGCGTATTATCCGCTCGCGTGTGGCATTTTTGCCATGCCCATGGGCGCATGGCGCCGCCACCGCCTTGAAATCAAACCACCACTCCTTGCCCCGCCAGTTGATAGATCTGCGCATCGCCCATGCCGATCTGGACGCCCGCATCGACCACGGCGCGCTGGAGGCGGTGCCTGACGAGTTTTCGCTCAGGCGCCTGAAGAAGCGCCGCCTCGCATTGCGCGATGCAATCGACCGCCTGGAGCGTGCGCTCCAGCCCCAAGAACCTGCGTGATGGGTCTTGCGGACGCAGTGCATGCGGCATTCCAACCCGATGGGGTGCTGTCGCGAACGGAGGGCCACTACCTCGCGCGCGAGGGGCAGATACGGATGGCGGATGCGGTGGCCAGGACCATCGAGCTCGGTGGCGCCCTGGTGGTCGAAGCCGGCACCGGCGTTGGCAAGACCTTTGCCTACCTGGTTCCGGCGCTGCTCAGTGGCGAGCGGGTATTGCTTTCCACGGCCACCAAGGCCTTGCAGGACCAGCTTTTTGCCCGGGACCTGCCTCAGCTGGTCTCTGCGTTGGGCTTGCCGGTACGCACGGCACTGCTCAAGGGGCGGGGCAGTTACCTGTGCCTGCACCGCATGGAACAGGCACGGCAGGACACCGCGCTGCACGATCGCAACGTGCAGCGGGTGCTGGCGAAGGTGGAGGTCTGGTCGCACAGCACGCACTCGGGTGATCTGGCGGAATTGCCTGGTCTTGACGAGCGATCGCCCGTCATCGCGCTGATCACTTCCACCCGTGAAAACTGTCTGGGCGTGGCGTGCCCCCGCTTTCGCCAGTGCCATGTGCACATCGCCCGGCGTGAAGCGCTGGCCGCCGATGTGGTGGTGATCAACCACCATCTGTTCTTTGCCGACGTGGCCGTGCGGGAGTCGGGCATGGCCGAGTTGCTGCCGACTGTGCGGGTCGTGGTGTTGGATGAGGCGCACCAGATCAATGAAATCGGTGTGCAGTTTCTCGGCACGCACCTGTCCACAGGGCAATGGCTGGATTATTCCCGTGACCTGCTGGCGACAGGTTTGCAGCACGCCCGCGGCCTTGCGGACTGGAGCACGCTGGCGGGGCACCTGGAGCAGGCGTGTGGCGATCTGCGAATTGCCGTGGGGCCGAGGGTGACCGGCGCCAAGCTGCGCTGGACTGGCGAAGTACCCGAAACCGTCACGCCTGCCGGCTGGCATGAGGCCCTTCGGGGCATGGCATCGGCGTGTGCGCAAGCGATGGAAGCGCTGGACCCGTTGAGCGAGGTGTCCCCTGATCTTGTCCGGCTGTATGAGCGTGGCTCGGAACTGTTGGCGCGCCTGGGCCGGTTTGCCGCGCCCTGCAGTCCGGACGCCGTGCGCTGGCTGGACGTGGGCGGCCAGCTGCGGCTGGTGGAGTCGCCGCTGGATATTGCACAGACCATGCAAACCCGCGTGCTTGCTGCTCCCGCTGAATCCGACGCCGAAAAAGATGACGGCGACGGATGGCCGGCCCCCGCGCAGCATGCGGGCCGGGCCTGGATTTTTACGTCCGCCACCCTGGGGGACGATGCCGGGCTGACATGGTTCACCGAGCGCTGTGGCCTGCAGAACGCTGAAATACTGCGTGTTGACAGCCCGTTCGACTATGCATCCCAGGCGGCGCTGTATGTGCCCCGGCATTTGCCAGAACCGTCTGATCCCGGCCATAGCCTGGCAGTGGCCGGGCTGGCTGGAGCGGCTGCCAGCCGCCTTGGCGGGCGCACGCTGGTTCTGACCACGACGCTCAAGGCCCTGCGCGCCATCGGTGATGCGTTGCAGGCCCGTTTCAGCAACCTGGAAGGGCCGGAGGTGCTGGTGCAGGGCGACCGGCCCAAGCGCCAACTCATGCAGCGCTTTCGCGAGGGAACCTCTGGCGGCGGACGCGGTTGCGTGTTGGTGGCTTCGGCATCCTTCTGGGAAGGCTTTGATGTGCCTGGCGATGCCTTGCAGCTGGTGGTCATCGACAAGCTGCCTTTTCCACCCCCTGGCGACCCGCTGATAGAGGCACGCAGCCAGCGCATCAAAGCCGCTGGCGGTCGCTCGTTTCAGATGGTTGCAGTGCCCGAGGCGGCTGTTGCACTCAAGCAAGGCGCAGGGCGGTTGATCCGGAGGGAGTCGGACCGCGGTGTGCTGGTCGTGTGCGACACGCGCTTGGCCACCATGGGCTATGGCAAGCGGCTGATGCGCGCGCTGCCGCCCATGCGCGTTCTGGAAAACACCGAGGGATTGGAGGCCGCGCTGGATGCGCTTACCAGAACTTCCACCACGGATTGGACTTGGCCTTGACGGTACCCGTGGCGTAGGCGCCCTGGGGGTAGGAGGCTTGCATGACCCGGCGGGCATCATCACGCAGCTGGGTCATTCCCAGGGCATCGTAGGACTGGATCAGGATGTACAGGGCTTCTTCCAGTGCAGGGACACCCTGGTAGTCGGCCAGTGCAGCCTGGGCGCGGCCGATGGCTGCCACATAGGCGCCGCGCTGGAAGTAGTAGCGGGCAACGTGGACTTCATACTGGGCCAGCGAATTGACGATGTAGGTCATGCGCTGGCGAGCGTCTTTTGCGTAGCGCGAATCAGGGAACCGTGTCGCCAGTTCGCTGAACGACTCGAAGGAATCCTTTGCGGCTTTCTGGTCGCGTTCGGAGAGATCCTGCTGGGAGATCCATGAAAAAAGACCCAGGTTGTCGTTGAAGTTGACCAGGCCTTTGAGGTACAGCGCGTAATCGAGCGCAGGACTTGCGGGGTGCAGCTTCATGAAGCGGTCCAGCGTGGCGATGGCCTGTGCCTTTTCCCCGCCCTTGTACTGCGCATAGGCTTTGTCCAGCTGCGCCTGCTGGGCCAGGGGCGTACCTGCCGCACGGCCCTCCAGTTTTTCAAGCAAGGGCACGGCCTTGTCGAAAGCGCCGCCGCTCAACTCGTCCTTGGCTTCCGAGTAAATGCGGTTGGGGCTCCAGCCCGCTGTCTTGTCTTCCGGCGTGCTTGAACAGCCCGCGAGCAAGCCGGCGGTCAGCAGGGCAGTGATAAAAGGCAGGGGGGCACGCAGCATCGCAGGCAGCTTTCAGACAAAAAGTGAACGTGTGTCCCGTGAGGCGCTGCACCGGCTGTCGCACCGGCATGGTACGGCTTGGCCTGCGGCGCAATCTCAACCGACACCGGCATTGTACCGACGGTGCCTGCCTGGTCCCGTTTGCCTGAAACGGCTATTGCCCGAGCCGGGCCAGGTGGGCTTCCTACAATGGAGCCCATGTTTGTACACCTGCGCCTGCACACCGAATTTTCCGTCGTTGACGGCACCAATCGCATCGATGACCTGGCCAAGGCAGCGGCCAAGGATGGCCAGCCTGCATTGGCCATCACCGACCTCAACAACCTTTTTGGCGCCATCAAGTTCTACAAGGAGATGCGCGGCAAAGGCGTCAAGCCGATTCTGGGCGCTGAAATCTTTCTGGAAGGCGAGGCGGGTGCAGCACCGTCGCGCATGCTGGTGCTGGTGCAGGGGCGCCAGGGCTATCTGAATCTGTCCGAATTGCTGGCACGTGCCTGGACCCGCAATGTGTCCAAAACCCATGCCGTCTGCACCTGGGAGTGGCTGGAGGAGCTGGGTGAAGGGCTGATCGCGATCTCGGGCGCCCAGGCAGGAGCGGTGGGGCAGGCCCTCATGAAAGGCGATGACGCCGGGGCGGCGCGTCTGGCGTTGCGGCTGGCGGGCATCTTTCCCCACCGTTTCTACGTGGAGTTGCAACGGGCAGGCCGCTCCGACGACGAGGCCCATGTGGTGGCGGCTGTGCAGCTGGCGGCACGGCTGCATCTGCCTGTGGTGGCCACGCATCCCGTGCAGTTTGCCACGGCGGACGATTACGAGGCCCACGAGGCGCGGGTGTGCATTGCCGAGGGCGAGATCCTGGGTAACCAGCGTCGGGTGCGCAAGTTCACGCGCGAGCAGTATTTCAAGTCGTCGGCGCAGATGCAGGCGCTGTTTGAGGACCTGCCCGCCGCGCTGGCCAATTCTGTGGAGATTGCCCGTCGTTGCAACATCACCCTGGTGCTGGGCAAGCCCCAACTGCCCAATTTTCCCATTCCTCCCGTGAATGGGCAGGTGCTGTCGGTGGAGGACTACTTTCGCCATGTGTCCTTTGAGGGGCTGGAGGAGCGCCTGACGCTTCTGTTTCCCGAAGAAGCCAAGCGCAATGCGCAGCGCCCACGCTATGTGGAGCGGCTGGAGTTCGAGCTCAACACCATCCTCAAGATGGGGTTTCCCGGCTACTTTTTGATTGTGGGGGACTTCATCCAATGGGCCAAGACGCACGGCTGTCCCGTCGGGCCGGGCCGGGGTTCCGGCGCGGGTTCGCTGGTGGCCTACGCACTCAAGATCACCGATCTGGACCCGCTGGAATACAACCTGCTGTTCGAGCGTTTCCTGAACCCGGAGCGGGTGTCCATGCCCGACTTCGACATTGACTTTTGCCAGGCGAACCGCGACCGCGTGATCGACTATGTGAAGGACAAATACGGCAAGGATGCCGTCAGCCAGATTGCCACTTTCGGCACCATGGCCGCCAAGGCCGCCATCCGCGACGTGGGCCGGGTGATGGACATGAGCTACACCTTTTGTGACGGCATTTCCAAGCTGGTGCCCAACAAGCCGGGGCAGTCCTACACCCTGCAGTACCCGCCCGAGACCAAGAAGGAGGGGGACAAGAACAACTACGCGCTGGAGCTGGAACCCCTGCTCTACGAGCGGGTGCGCAAGGAGGACGACGTCAAGACCATCATCGAGATGGCGCAGAAGCTCGAAGGCATGACGCGCAATATCGGCATGCATGCCGGGGGCGTGCTGATCGCGCCGGGCAAGCTCACCGATTTTTGCCCGCTGTACCAGCAGCCTGGCAGCGAATCGGCCGTGAGCCAGTACGACAAGGACGATGTGGAGGCCATCGGCCTCGTGAAGTTCGACTTTCTGGGCCTGGCCACGCTCACCATCCTGGAGATCGCGCGCGAGTTCATCATCAAGCGCCACAAGGGCCAGGAGAACTTCGCTTTCGAAACCATTCCGCTGGACGATAGCCCGACCTACCGGTTGTTCTCGGATGGCAAGACCGAGGCCGTTTTCCAGTTTGAAAGTCGCGGCATGCAGGGCATGCTCAAAGAGGCGCGACCCAGCCGTCTGGAGGATTTGATTGCCCTGAATGCTCTGTACCGCCCTGGTCCCATGGACCTGATACCGAGCTTCGTGAACCGCAAGCACGGCAAGGAGGTGGTGGAGTACCCGCACCCGCTGGTGGAGCCCGTGCTGGCAGAGACCTACGGGATCATGGTGTACCAGGAGCAGGTGATGCAGACCGCCCAGGTGCTGGGCGGCTACAGCCTGGGCGGCGCCGACATGCTGCGCCGTGCCATGGGCAAGAAAAAAGCGGAGGAGATGGCCGAGCACCGCGCCATCTTCCGCAAGGGTGCGGCTGAAAAGGGCATCGGCCAGGAAAAGGCCGACGAGGTGTTCGACCTGATGGAGAAGTTCGCGGGCTACGGCTTCAACAAGTCGCACGCCGCAGCCTACTCGCTGCTGGCCTATCACACGGGCTGGCTCAAGGTGCACTACACGGCCGAGTTCTTCTGCGCCAACATGACCGTGGAAATGGACGACACCGACAAGCTCAAGGTGCTGTTCGAGGATGCGGTCAAGAACTTCGGGATGACCTTCGAGCCCCCAGACGTGAACCGGGGCGTGTACCGGTTCGAGCCTGTGACCGACAAGGTGATCCGTTATGGCCTGGGTGCCGTCAAGGGTACGGGGCAGCAGGCCATCGAGGCCATCGTCGCCGCCCGTGAGGGACGGGGCGAGGGGCCGCAGGGCTCCACCACTGGCCCCTTCAAGAGCCTGTTCGATTTTTGTGTGCGGGTAGACCGGGCACGCCTGAACAAGCGCACGGTCGAGGCGCTCATCAAGGCAGGGGCGTTTGATGCGCTCCATCTCAACCGTGCCGCACTGGTGGCTTCGATCGACCGGGCTTTTGACTTTGCCGCGGCCACACTGGCCAACGTGAACCAGGGCGGGCTCTTTGACATGATGGGCGAAGACGCCCATGGATCGAGCACGCAGGAGCCCGATCTGGTCGATGCGGTGCCCTGGGGCATCAAGGAGCGGCTCACCCAGGAGAAAACGGCCGTCGGCTTCTACCTGTCAGGCCACCTGTTTGACGAGGTGGCGCACGAGGTGCGCCGTTTCGTGCGCACGCAGATCGATGAATTGCTGGACAGCCGCGAGCCCCAGATCTTGGCCGGCATCGTCAGCGACTTTCGGGTGATCAACGGCCAGCGGGGCAAGCTGGGCCTGTTCCGGCTGGACGACAAATCGGGCGTGATCGAGGCGTCCGCCGATGAAGCGCTGCTTAACACCTACCGCAACCAGCTCAAGGAAGATGAATTCGTGGTGATGATGGGGCGCCTGCAGCTCGACCACTTCAGCGGCGGGCTGCGGGTGAAGGTGCAGCAGGTGTGGGACATGGCCGGAGCGCGCGCCCGGTTTGGCAAATACCTGCATGTCGTGGTGGGGGACAAATCCCCTGACGTGCCAGGTCTGGTGCGGGAGTTCCCTCCACGCCGGGAGGAGTCGGAGCAGGGCGATCTGCTGCACGGGCTGCGCGTGCGCATGGGTGTGCGCTGCGTGGCAGAGCAGGGGGCCGCGGTGGCCGAACTCCAATTGGGTGACGCCAGCCGCTTTTACCCTGGCGATGCCGCGCTGGCGGCCTGGAGCGCAGGGGTGGGAACCGGCTCGGCCACGGTGATCTATGAGTGACCCCTGGATGGGGCGGCGTGCATTGCGCCGGCGGTTGTAAAAACCGCAATCGTCCTCAGATGACACCGGCTGCAGTGCAACGAATGCATCGCTAGAATGAATTTCATGGCAACAAAACCACCTTCTCCCCCCACCGCGCTGCCCTCCACCCGGCCAGCACAGGATGATGGCGGTTCGGTCGTGCTCGAAAGACGCGCGCAAAAGACCCAGCCGCCCCATATGTACCAGGTGGTCATGCTCAATGACGACTACACGCCCATGGAATTCGTGATCGTGGTGCTGCAGGAGTTTTTCAGCAAAGACCGCGAACAGGCCACCCAGATCATGCTGAAGATCCACCTCGACGGCAAAGGCGTGTGCGGCGTGTATTCCCGCGATGTGGCCGCCACCAAGGTGGACCAGGTGCTGGAGGCGGCGCTGAAGGCCGGCCACCCCCTGCAATGTGTGAGTGAGCCTGTTGAATAACGGGTTTCTCGTCCCGATCTAAAGTTATCCCTTCCACGCAAGCACAAAGGAGTTCACATGATTGCCCAGGAACTGGAAGTCAGCTTGCACATGGCCTTTGTTGAGGCCCGCCAGCAGCGCCACGAGTTCATCACCGTGGAGCATCTGTTGCTTGCACTGCTCGATAACCCCAGCGCAGCGGAGGTGCTGCGCGCATGTTCGGCCAATATCGATGATCTGCGCTCATCGCTGTCGAATTTCATCAAGGACAACACGCCGCAGGTCGCAGGGTCTGACGAGGTGGACACCCAACCCACGCTGGGCTTCCAGCGGGTGATCCAGCGCGCCATCATGCACGTGCAATCCACGGGGAACGGCAAGAAAGAGGTGACGGGTGCCAACGTGCTCGTGGCCATCTTCGGCGAAAAGGATTCGCATGCTGTGTATTACCTGCACCAGCAGGGCGTGACGCGCCTCGATGTGGTCAATTTCATCGCCCACGGCATCAAGAAGGGCGAGCCGCCAGAGCCCGCCAAGGCCGAGAGCCAGGCCGAGGGTGAAGAGGGTGGCGGCTCCGAGCGCAACGAGAAAGCCTCGCCGCTGGAGCAGTTCACCCAGAACCTGAACCAGCTCGCCAAGGACGGCAAGATCGACCCGCTGATCGGCCGGCACTACGAGGTGGAGCGCACGATCCAGATCCTGTGCCGCCGCCGCAAGAACAACCCGCTGCTGGTGGGCGAGGCGGGCGTGGGCAAGACCGCGATTGCCGAGGGCCTGGCTTGGCGCATCACGCAGAACGACGTGCCCGAGATCCTGGCAGAGGCCACGGTGTACTCGCTGGACATGGGCGCGCTGCTGGCGGGTACCAAGTACCGCGGTGATTTCGAGCAGCGCCTCAAGGGCGTGCTCAAGTCGCTCAAGGACAAACCCAACGCGATTCTGTTCATTGACGAGATCCACACGCTGATCGGTGCCGGTGCGGCATCTGGTGGCACGCTCGATGCATCCAACCTGCTCAAGCCGGCGCTCTCCAGCGGCCAGCTCAAGTGCATCGGTGCCACCACCTTCACCGAGTACCGTGGCATCTTCGAAAAAGACGCGGCGCTGTCGCGCCGCTTCCAGAAGGTGGATGTGGTCGAGCCCACCGTGGCCGAGACCATCGACATCCTCAAGGGTCTCAAGTCGCGCTTCGAAGAGCACCATAGCGTGAAATACGCGGCGGCCGCCCTGCAGGCTGCGGCCGAGCTGAGCGCCAAGTACATCAACGACCGCCACCTGCCCGACAAGGCGATCGACGTGATCGACGAAGCGGGTGCCGCCCAGCGCATCCTGGTGCCCAGCAAGCGCAAGAAGACCATCGGCAAGGCCGAGATCGAAGAGATCGTGGCCAAGATTGCGCGCATTCCGCCCGCCAACGTGTCCAACGACGACCGCGGCAAGCTGCAGACGCTGGAGCGCGACCTCAAGAGCGTGGTGTTCGGCCAGGACAAGGCGCTCGAAGTGCTCGCCAGCTCCGTGAAGATGGCGCGCTCGGGCCTGGGCAAGGGCGACAAGCCGATCGGCTCGTTCCTGTTCAGCGGTCCCACCGGCGTCGGCAAGACCGAGGCGGCCAAGCAGCTCGCCTACATCATGGGCATCGAACTGATCCGCTTCGACATGTCGGAGTACATGGAACGCCACGCCGTGAGCCGCCTGATCGGTGCACCTCCGGGCTACGTGGGCTTTGACCAGGGTGGCTTGCTGACCGAGGCCATCACCAAGAAGCCGCACGCGGTGCTGCTGCTCGACGAGATCGAGAAGGCGCACCCGGACATCTTCAATGTGCTGCTGCAGGTGATGGACCACGGCACGCTGACGGACAACAACGGCCGCAAGGCCGACTTCCGCAACGTGCTCATCATCATGACCACCAACGCGGGCGCCGAGACCATGAACAAGGCGACCATCGGCTTCACCAACCCGCGCCAGGCGGGCGACGAGATGGGCGACATCAAGCGCCTGTTCACGCCCGAGTTCCGCAACCGGCTGGATGCCATCGTCAACTTCAAGGCACTCGACGAGCAGATCATCCTGCGCGTGGTGGACAAGTTCCTGCTGCAGCTGGAGACCCAACTGGCCGAGAAGAAGGTGGAGGTCACCTTCACCGACCAGTTGCGCAAGCACCTGGCCAAGAAGGGCTTCGATCCGCTGATGGGCGCGCGCCCCATGCAGCGCCTGATCCAGGACACCATCCGCCGGGCGCTGGCCGACGAACTGCTGTTTGGCCGCCTGACCGAAGGCGGGCGCCTCACGGTGGACATCGAGCTCAAGACCGATGACAAGGGTGTGGAAACGTCCGAGGTGCTGCTGGACATCCAGCCGCTGCCCAAGAAAGAGCGCTCGGCCAAGTCAGAACCCGCCGAACCCGAAGAAGCCACGGCGGATTGACGCAGTGCAGTGGCTGCTGCCGCCGCCGCGGTCGCTGCAGCCCGCCAAAAGAAAGCCCACGGTGTATTCCGTGGGCTTTTTTCATGGCGCCAGGCGGGGGCCCCGGAGTGCGCTGTGGCACTACCGCCACTCAAGGGGTTTGCAGGCGTTGCAGCAGCTCCAGGGTGGGGTAGCCATCCTGCGCCGTGCCGATGCTGCGCTGGAAGGCCCGCAGCCCTGCGCGGGTGGCGGGGCCCATCACGCCGTCCGGGGTCCCGGCAGCAAACCCCCTGAGGTTCAGTGCCTCCTGCAGTGCCTGCATCTGCGCGCGCGACAGGGGCTCCAGATCGCGCGGCCAGGCGCCCGCGACCGCTGCGCCGCCGCCGATCTGTTGCGACAGCAGCGCCACCGCGAGCGCGTAGTGGATCGAGTTGTTGTACCGCAGGATGGTCCGGAAATTCGCACCCACCAGAAGCGCCGGGCCGCGGGCACCGGCCGGAGCCACGATGGAGGCCGCACCCAGGGCCGGCAGCCTCTGACCATCGAGCGCTTGTATGCCCTCGTTTTCCCATTGCGCGGTGGTTTGTTGCACCGACAGGTCCGCCCGGGCATGGTCGAACGCGGGTGGGAGCCGCACTTCGGCACCCCAGGGCTCGTGGGCCTGCCAGCCGGAGCGGGACAGAAAATGGGCCGTGGAGGCCGCCACATCGGGGATGCTGCCCCAGATGTCGCGGTGCCCGTCGCCATCGGCATCCACGGCGTAGGCCAGGAACACCGAGGGCAGGAACTGGGTGTGGCCCATGGCGCCAGCCCAGGAGCCCACCATGCGCTCGGCGGTGATGTCACCCTGGTCCAGGATGCGCAGTGCCGCCAGCAGTTCGCCCTGTGCCCAGGTGCGGCGCCGGCCGTCGTAGGCCAGCGTGGCCAGCGCATCCACGGTGCGGATGCTGCCGAAGTTGCTGCCGTAGTTGCTCTCCATGCCCCAGATGGCGGTGAGCACCGTGGCGGGCACGCCGTAGCGGGCGGCGGCCGCCTCCAGTGCTGCGTGGTGCTCGGCCAGCTGGGCCTTGCCCTGCGCGATGCGCTGCGCCGAGACGGCACTGTCGAGGTAGGCCCAGGGCGTGCGGGTGAATTCGGGCTGGGCACGGTCCAGCTCCACCACGCGGGGTTGCCATTGCGCGTTGCCAAGCACGTCGCGCACGGTGCCGGGCCGGATGCCGGCCGCAAGGGCCTGCGCAGAAAACGCGGCGCGCCAGGCGGCAAAGCCTGCGGCGTGCTCTGCATCGGCTGGGGTGTCCGCACTGGCGGCCGCTGGCAACGTGGTGCTTGCCGTGAGGGGCTGGCTGGGGGGCGTCGGCACGGAGGAGCAACCTGCGAGGGCCAGGGCCGCTACCAGTGCGGCAGGCAGCAACGTGGACGCGAGGGCCGGGCAAGGCGGCGGGAAAGAGGAAAGTGCTTGTATGCGGTGCATGCACCATTGTCCCGTGCTGCAGCGCCCGTGTCTTGCCGCACGCGTGGCACGCCGCGAATGGGCTGGTTTGCGTTTTTACTACTATTTTGATAGCTGCCAGTGCTTGATGTGCAAGCGCTGTAGGCCAAAATTTCACAAATCCCGGTTACAGTTGGAATTTGGCGCTTGTGATGCCCCTGCGCACTCTTTTCCAGCCTTTGTTTGTCCACCGACCATGGCCTCTCACACCTTTCTCTGGCACGACTACGAAACCTTTGGTGCCAACACCCGGCGCGACCGGCCGGCGCAGTTTGCGGCCATCCGCACCGACGCGGAGCTCAACGAGATCGGCGCGCCGCTGATGCTCTATTGCCAGCCGGCCAACGACTACCTGCCCGATCCAGAGGCCTGCCTCATCACCGGCATCACGCCCCAGCTGTGCCTGGAAAAGGGCGTGCCCGAGCATGAATTCGCCAACCGCATCGAGGCCGAATTCGCGCAGCCAGGCACCATCGGCGTGGGCTACAACACCATCCGCTTCGACGACGAGATCACGCGCTTCATGTTCTGGCGCAATCTCATCGACCCCTATGCGCGCGAGTGGCAGAACCAGTGCGGCCGCTGGGATCTGCTCGATGTGGTGCGCATGACGTATGCGTTGCGCCCCGACGGCATGGAGTGGCCTCGCAAGGAAGACGGCACGCCCAGTTTCAAGCTGGAGCATCTTTCCAAGGCCAACGGCTTGCTGCACGAGGCCGCGCACGATGCGCTGTCCGATGTGCGCGCCACCATCGCGCTGGCGCGGCTCATTCGCCAGCACAACCCCAGGCTGTTTGACTTTGCCCTGTCGCTGCACAAAAAGGACCGCGTGGCTGCCGAGTTGCGCCTGCCCGCCACGGCGCTCACGGCGCGGCCTTTTTTGCATGTCTCGGGCATGTTTCCGGCCGAGCGCGGTTGCCTGGCGGTGATGTGGCCGCTGGCCAGCCATCCCACCAACAAGAACGAGCTGATTGCCTGGGACCTGGCCCATGACCCGCGCGAGCTGGCCACGCTGGGCGCCGACGAGATCCGGCTGCGCATGTTCTCCCGGGCGGCCGACCTGCCGGAAGGCACCACGCGCCTGCCCATCAAGACCATCCACCTGAACAAGTCGCCCATGGTGGTCGGCAATGTGAACACGCTCACGCCCGCGCTGGCGCAGCGCTGGGGCCTGGACCTGGCCCAGGCAGCGCAGCACGCCGATAGGGCGCGGGCCTTGCCGGACATGAGCGGCATCTGGCCGGCCGTGTTTGCCCGCCCGGCCGAGCCCGCCCCCGATGTGGACCAGGACCTGTATGGCGGATTCGTCGGCAACAGCGACCGCCGCCACCTGAACGATCTGCGCGTGCTGAGTGGCGCGAAACTGGCTGCCGCGCGCACCGGCTTTGACGACCCGCGCCTGGCCGAGCTGGTATGGCGCTACCGGGCCCGCAACTTTCCCGGTACCCTGTCGCACGAAGAGGCCGAGCGCTGGGAGGCGCATCGCGCCGCCTGCCTGTTTGACGGGGCGGGCGGGGCGCGCACCGTGGAGCAGCTGTTCACCGAAATCGACCAGATCTCGGAGACCGCCGACGACGACCGCACCCAGGAGATCCTGGGCGCCTTGTACGATTACGCCGAGCACATCGCGCCTGAACGCTAGCCCCCTGAGGCGCTGGCGCGCCTTCCCCCAGAGGGGGACGCACCCGGTGGCCTGGCAGAGCCAGTTCCACGGGTGCGCTGGCGTCAGGGCGCGCCAGTATTGATCGTCCCGCCTTGTAAGTAGCCCCGCAGAAACAGCGCAGATTTTTATGACGACACCGCAAAACCGCAGCTTCACCACCCAGATCGTGCATGCCGACCGCCTGGGCGGCGCCGTGCATGGCGCCATTCACCAGCCCATCCACACCTCGGTGCAATACGGTTTCGACCAGGTCGAAGATCTGATTGCCGTGTTCCAGGGCACCGCCAAAGGCGGATTCAACTACGCCCGCCAGGGAACCCCCACCACGGCCGCGCTCGAGGCCAAGCTGACGCAGATGGAGCAGGGCCAGGGCAGCATCGTCTTTGCTTCCGGCATGGCGGGCATTTGCGCCATTTTTCTCACGCTGCTCAAGGCGGGTGACCATCTGGTGGCTAGCAAGTTCGTGTTTGGCAACACCAACAGCGTGTTCGGCACCCTGGTCGATCTGGGCATCGAGGTGACCACGGTGGATGCCACGGACGCCGCCCAGGTAGCTGCCGCCGTGCGGCCGCAGACGCGCATGGTGTTTGTCGAGACCATCGCCAACCCCGGCACCCAGATGCCCGACCTGGAGGGCATTGGCGCGCTGTGCCAGGAGCGCGGCCTGCTGTACGTGGTGGACAACACCGTGGCCTCGCCGTACCTGTTCCGTCCGGGCACGGTGGGGGCGGGCCTGGTGGTGCATTCGCTCACCAAGAGCATCGGCGGGCAGGGCGACGCGCTGGGCGGCGCCGTGATCGACACCGGCGTTTTCGACTGGAGCTGCTACCCCAACATCTTTCCGGCCTACCGCAAGGGCGATGCCAAAGGCTGGGGCCTGCAGCAGCTGCGCAAGAAGGGTCTGCGCGACATGGGCGGCAGCTTGTCATCCCATGCCGCGCACCAGATGGCGCTGGGCGCCGAAACGCTGGCGCTGCGCATGGACCGCACCAGTGCCACCGCATTGGCGCTGGCCCAGTGGCTGGAGCAGCACCCGGCCGTGGCGCGGGTGCATTACCCGATGCTGGCGTCGCACCCGCAGCATGCCCAGGCCCAAAAGCACCTGAAGGCAGGCTCGTGGCTGCTGTCGTTTGAACTGCGCGACCCCACCCGGTGCCTGCCCCTGTGCAACCGGCTGCAGCTGCCCGTCAAGGCCACGGGCCTGGCGGACACGCGCACGCTCATCATCCCGGTGGCCCACACCATCTTCTGGGAAGCGGGCCCCGAGGTCCGGGCCGCCATGGGCATTGGCGACAGCATGATCCGCCTGTCGGTCGGCCTGGAGGAGTTGCAGGACCTGCTGGCCGACTTTGCGCAGGCGCTGGCCTGAAAGCGGGTGATGTGTTCTTAAAGTTATAGATTCCAGCGCTTTGTCTGTAATCGCTGGTAGCCAGTTTGGCTTGAAATTCAGTCAAAAAACCGGTAGCACACCCCAATGGCCGCCACGACGCCTGCCAGCTCCGCCAGCAGCGCGCAGGCCACCGCATGGCGGGCGCGCTGGATGCCCACCGCCCCGAAGTACACCGCCAGCACATAAAACGTGGTTTCGGTGCTGCCCTGGATGGTGGCGGCCACCAGCGCGGCGAAGCTGTCCACGCCCTGGCTCTGCATGGTTTCGATGAGCATGGCGCGCGCCGCGCTGCCCGAAAACGGCTTGACCAGCGCCGTAGGCAGGGCATCGACGAAGCGCGCATCCACGCCCAGCAACTGCACGCACCAGCGGATGGCGTCGAGCACATAGGCGAGGGCGCCCGAGGCGCGGAATACCCCCACCGCGCACAGCATGGCCACCAGGTAGGGCAGCAGGCCCTTGGCCACTTCGAAGCCCTCGCGGGCGCCTTCGATGAAGGCTTCATAGACGGCCACCTTGCGCCAGGCGCCCACCACCACAAAGAGCACGACCAGGGCAAACAGCGTGAGGTTGCCCAGCAACGACGACAACTGCGCCAGGGCTGCCGCCGACAGCGTGGCCAGCAGCGCCATGAAGCCTGCCAGCGCCAGCGCCAGCGGCAGCAGGTAGGCCAGCACCACCGGGCTGAACAGCGGCAGGCGCTGCACCACGGCCACGCTGAGCAGCCCCACCAGCGTGGATGCCGACGTGGCCAGCAGGATGGGCAGGAACACCAGCGTCGGGTCGGGTGCGCCCTGCTGCATGCGGTACATGAAGATGGTCACCGGCAGCAGCGTGAGTGATGAGGCGTTGAGCACCAGGAACAGGATTTGCGCATTCGTGGCGGTGTCGGGCTGGGGGTTCAGCTCCTGCAGCGCGTGCATGGCTTTCAGGCCCATGGGCGTGGCGGCGTTGTCCAGCCCCAGCGCGTTGGCGGCAAAGTTCAGTGTCATCAGGCCCAGGGCCGGGTGGCCGCGCGGCACGCCGGGCATCAGCCGCGCAAACAGCGGCGCCAGCCAGCGCGCCAGGGCGTTGACGATGCCCGCCTTTTCGGCAATGCGTAAAAAGCCCAGCCACAGGGTGAGCGTGCCAAACAGCAACACCATCACCTCGACCGACAGCCTGGCCATGGCAAACAGGGCCTCGACCATGGCCGCAAAAATCTGGGCATGCCCGCCGACCAGCCATTGGGCCAGGGCGGCAACTGCCGCGGTGACAAAAAACCCCAGCCAGAGGATGTTGAGCAAGGAAAAAACTCCGTGTGGGCCGTAATGCGTTGTGGGGCCGGCTCGCAGCCGTCCTGATCGCCACGCCCACCTGGGTGGCGAACCCGGCCATGGATAGGTTAACCCGCATTGTTGCCTGCAAACGCGCAACGGACAGGGTAAATCGCCGGGTGGTAATCTACAGGGTTCGGTTGCGTGCCCGGTTTTGGTTGAAAAAACCAGCACGCATTCGCCCCACGACAAAAACCAGGCGCCATGGATCCATTGAACCGGTTCATCGAGCGCCACAACACCAAGGAACATCCGCCATGGGCGCGCAATGGAAAGCAAAAGGCAAGGCACAGGTTGCAGATGCCAGAGGCAAGCTGTTTGGAAAACTGGCCAAGGAAATCATGGTGGCTGCGCGCGGCGGGGCCGACCCGGCTGGCAACTCGCGCCTGCGCCTCGTGGTCGAGCAGGCCCGCAAGGTCTCCATGCCCAAGGACACGCTGGAGCGCGCCATTAAAAAGGGCGCCGGCATTGGCAGTGAGGCCGTTCATTTCGAGCATGTGATCTACGAAGGCTACGCCCCCCACCAGGTGGCCGTGATGGTCGAGTGCCTGACCGACAACGTGAAACGTACGGCGCCCGAAATGCGCGTGCTGTTTCGCAAGGGCCAGCTGGGCACATCGGGTTCGGTGGCCTGGGACTTCGACCATGTCGGCATGATCGAAGCCGAGCCTGCGGTTGCCGGTGCCGACCCCGAAGAAGCCGCGATCGAGGCTGGTGCGCAAGACTGCGAAGCGGGCGATGAGGCTGGCACGACCACCTTCTGGACCGACCCCGCTGAACTCGACCTGGTCAGCCGTGCGCTGCCGGCGCACGGCTTCACCGTGCTGTCGGCCAAGCTGGGCTACAAGCCCAAGAATCCGGTGAACCCCGCCAACCTGACACCAGAGCAGCTGGAAGAGGTGGAAAGCTTTCTGGCCGCCATTGACGCCAACGACGACGTGCAGAACGTCTTTGTGAGCCTGGGCAGCTGATCGCCCGGGGCTGGCCACCACCCCGGCCCGCGCTGGGCTTTTGTTTTTTTGGCAACCATTCCATGACCGCTGACCATTACGCAGCCCTCGGGCTGGGCGCCAACGCGTCGCTGTCCGACATCAAGAAGGCTTTTCGCCAGAAGGCATCGTTCTATCACCCCGACCGGAACGACGCACCCGATGCCGCACAGCGCTTCCAGGCCGTGCAAAAAGCCTACGAGGTGCTGGCGGACGACGAGGCCCGCCAGGCCTACGACGACAACCGCCGCCGCAACCTGCTGGACGACCCGCTGCAGACCGCACAAGAGATCTGGCAAACCTATTTCAAGAGCATTCTTCCTTCGTGAAACTATCCCCTTACTTTTATGACTTGCGTTCGGCCTACCAGGCCGAGCTGGATGACCTGGTTTCGGATTCGGAGGGCAAGGATGTGCTGCGCAAGCGGCTGGCCGAAAAGCGCTCCGAAATCGGCTTCCTGGTGAAGATGATGGAACTGGCCCCCGAGATGGTGGCGGTGGCTTTTCACCAGGGTTTCCGTTTTGCCAAGCCAGCGGTGATGGAGCATTGGCTCGGCCAGGGTGCGGACAAGCTGCCCGAGTGGGGGGCGCTGACGGGCGCCGTTGCGCTGGAACCCTGGGCCGCCAGCCTGGCTCAAACCGTGCTGCGCGAGCCCGGTGGCCCGGTCTTCATGGTCGTGGCGGCGGCGCTGGAGTATCTGCACCAGCATGCGCGCCTGGCCCCGGCACCGGCGCAGGGCGAGGCCGGGCACGATGGCGACGAAGAGGCCGCCGAGCACGACGATGACTACAACGCCCTCAGCGCCGACGACGCCGCCGACCCGCACAACAGCCGCACCCGCGAAGAGGCCAGCGCCCACTGGCTGGCCGAGGCCGGCTTTGACCGCAAAGACTGACAAGACCGAGATTTTCCGCCCATGAACCACCTGGCCCTCATCACCAAAACCACCAGCCTGATTGCCGCGGGCGACATCGTGGGTGCCGAATCGGCGCTGGCCGAGCTGGCCGATACCGAAGGCGACAACGCCCTGATGGTCGTGCTGGACCAGCTGGCACCGAAAGACGTGCTGGCCGTGATGCGCGAATACGACGACTCCAAGGCGTCGGTCGTCAACCTGCTGGTCACGCCCGAGCAGTTTGCGCGCGCCATGGTGCTGGAAAAGCAATACAAGGACCTGACCCACACGCACCTGCGCAACATGGTCAACGCCGTCATCTTTCGGGACGATGCCGACCCGGTGGAGTTCTTGACCGCCATTGGCGACCTGGAAGGCGGCGCCGAGGCCCTGGCCAACTACTTTGCCGAAAAATGGAGCCGCATCGAGGCTTTTGCCCGCACCGGCACCTTCGACGCCACCGAAGATTACGGGCTCACCCTGACCGATGACGAACTGCTGGCTTCCGGCTACGTGCAGCCCCGCATCGACCAGGACGAAGTGGCCGACCGCGACTGGATGCAGCTGGCCTGGCTGCTGCGCTATGAATGCCGTGATCTCTTTATCGAAACCTTGCTGGTGCTGCGCGCCAAGGCCCGTGCCCATGACATGGGCCTGGAAGAGGGCGACGAGCCCGCCGAGGACGACGACGGCAAGTTCGAGACCAGCGACACCGACCGCGGCAAGGCCACCCCCGCAGCGCGCACATCTGACGAAGAATCCGCGATTTAGTATGTATCTCCTGAGGCGCCAGCGCGGCGGGGCGGCCCTTGCGCGGCGGCCCTGGCCTGGTCCGTGCCAGTTTTGTGACGCCGCGATGACGCGCAGCGCGATGGAAAACTGAATGACATTGCCTGACACACCCAACACTGATCTGCCTGCCGCAACCAATGCTCTGCAACTGCACGACGCCCGCCCGTTCTTTGAAAAAGCGCTGGTGCATGGCGTGCAGCACGGCATCCTGGATGCCGCCCGTCTTGATGCCATTTGCACTGATGCGCCCAAGGGCATGGTGCAGATCGCACGCTATTTCGGCAGCGAGTTTCTGCGGCCCGAGCTGGAAAAGGCCCGCGACCGCATGGTCAACCTCATCAGCCTGTATTTGCTGGAAACCACGGGCGGTGATCTGACCCAAGCCGCCATCTCGCTGCGCGACCACTCGTTCCTGTCGCGCTCCAAGGGCGGCTCCGACATGCTCAAGCGCCTGATCGCTCTGCCCGAGAGCAGCAATTTCGGCATGGCGGGTTATGCCGATGCCCAAACGCCGCTGCTGGCGCTGTGGTCGCTGCGCAGCCATGCCGATTACCGGGCCGAGCTGGCCCGCCGCAGCCAGATTGCCAGCGCCATCGGTGCCGCCCAGTGGCTGGCCGAGCAATACGACCTGGATACCGACGAGCTGGAGGCCGCTGGTGCCGATGCCGAGGCCGTCATCCGCACCGGCCTGCTCATGCAGGCCCTGGCGCCCAAAGCCATGCACCTGGGCGAGTGGCCCAGCGCCGTGGCCCTGGAGAAACTGGTGACGGCGCAGCGCAAGAAAAAGCGGGCAGCACCCACGCAGCTGCAGCTGCCCGCTGGCGTGCCTGCGGATCTGCGCGCGCTGATGCAGGCGCAGTGCGCAGCCGTGCTGGCCGACCTGGCCAAGCTGCTCGATTCGGCTGCGCCGCTGCGTGCGCTGCTGCGCCCCACCGGCGTATTTCGTGCCCGGTATTTTCTGCTGGACGACCCGCTGGCCGAGGTGGACCGGTACCACCGCAGCCTGGATGCGCTGCAAGAGGGCGGCGAGCCGCCCCAGCCCGCCAGCAAGACATGGATGAAGACCACCCAGGGCAACGAAGACGAACATTCGCTGCTGACGCTGTTCCTGTGCGTGGCAGCAGGCGCTCCCAAAAAGACCTTGCTGACCGAAAAAACCGCTGCCAGCCTGGTGCGCAGGATCCGCAAGAGCGGCCTGCAGCCCGAGCTGGCCACCGCGTTCATCCGCAGCCATGCGCCAGGTGCTCACCAGTCCGACTACATCGACCTGTGGAACAGCTTTGTGCAGGAATCGGCCAAGACGCTGGGCAGCGACATGGATTACCAGATGCACGACGCGCTGGCCTTGCTGCGCCGCGAGTGCCATGTGGCGGGGTGACTCTGCGTGCCGGAGCGACCCGGGCGCTTGACGGGGGCTGGCGCCTGCTGTTGTGGTGCGCGTGACTCATGCGCGCCATCGCCCGCGCTATGGCGGTGCGGTGCGCCTTGATGGCGCACGTGGGTGCCACCCGCTCGGGCACGTAGCGCTCATGCACATCTTCTGAGCCATCGGGGTGTGCATACAATTGCATGCGAATTTTCTGGCGTGCTTTTCCCGCCGGTTCGCAACACACGGCGGATTCCTCAGGCCGTTGCGCGCACAGTCCTCAGCCTTTCCCATCCTCCGTGCACAGTCCCACGCTCGTTATCGTCGCAGGCATCCTCGCGGCGCTGGTCACCACGGTGCTTTATGCCGTGTGGCATTTCAACAAGGGCATTCCAGGCTTGCGGTTGTGGACGCTGTCTTTTCTGAGTGCGTCGGTGTTTTGCGCCATTTTGCTGGTGCGCGATCACACGCCGGAGGTGCTGTCAGTGGTGCTGACGCAGGCGTCCATCTCCGTGGCCGCCTACCTCTGCCTTCTGGCAAGCCGTGCCTACATGGGGCGGCACCCCTTGCCGCATGGGTATGTGGTGATGGTCATCGCTGCCGTGACGGCGCTGGCGGTGTATTTCACGGTGGTGCAGCCACACCTGGGAATCCGGTTTGCGTTGGCGGGATCGGTTTCTGGCGTGTGCTTTTTGCTGACCGGCCACACCCTGGCGCGGGGTGGCTTTCGAAATGTGCCGGCACGCTATCTGTTTGCCCTCGTGGCGGGCCTGCATGGGCTTTTCCTGTTCTTGCGTCCGCTGCTGTTCAGGCTGGCCACGCCCGAAGGGGGTGGGGGTGCTGGCACCGGCATGGTGGCGCTGCTGTCGCAGTTCGTGGTGCTGGAAGCCACTTTGGCCTTGGTGATGATGGCATTTGGCACGCTGATGCTCACCAATGAATACATTACCAGCGAGCTGCGCCATCTGGCCGAGATGGACCCGCTGACCAATGTGTTCAACCGGCGTGCGTTCCTCACGCTGCTGGACAAGGCCATCAGCAGCACACGGCGCACGCCGTCCGGTCTTTCCGTGCTGGCGATGGATCTGGACCATTTCAAAAAGGTCAACGACACCTGGGGGCACAAAACTGGCGACGACGTGCTGCGCCACTTTGTCCGCCTGGCCACCGGCTGCCTGCGCAAGGAGGACGTGATGGGCCGGCTGGGTGGCGAGGAGTTTGCCATTTTTCTGCCCAACGCCGGCAGCGAGGGCACCCGTGCCGTGGCCGAGCGCCTGCGTGCCATGGTGGCCAGCCAGCCTGTGCTCACCGAGCGTGGCCCCATTGGCTTGACGGTGAGCATCGGGGCTACGCAATACCTGCCTGGCGATTCTTCAGACGCCCTTTTGCAGCGCGCGGACGAGGCCATGTACCTGGCCAAGGAGCATGGGCGCAACAGGGTGGAAGCAAGGGCTCTTTGAGAGCATGCGTGGGTTGATCACGGGCGGGCAACGCTGGCCGGCAACCCCGAGGGCGCCATCGCCGGGATGGCTGGTGCCCTGGGGCGGGCGCTCTGTGCATCCTGGATGCTTCAGAAGTCCATGACCCGCGATGCGTGCAGGCTGCGGCCAGGCTGGGTGTAGGCGTCGTTCACGGTGCTGGCGGCTGCCAGGCCGTACACGTCGGGCCAGAGCCGGTATTTGCGGTTGGTGAGTTTGTGCACGGCAACGTTGGGCCGCAGATCCTTGCGCAGACGCCACTGGGCCGAGAGGTCGAGCGTGGTGGCCTGCCCGATGGTGAACTGCGTGTCGGGCGCCTTGACGACCGAGGCACTGTCAATGTCGCTGGCCTTTTTGGCGCCGTGGTAGCGCAGCTCGGCGCGCAGGCCCCAGGCGGCCGTGTCGTAAAGCACGCCCAGGCTGACCTTCATGGGTGTTGGTTTCTTGTATCCGTTGTTGGATTATTGGTGTGTCTCGGGGTGAATGATGCAAGTTAAATGGTTGTTTGACGCGTATCAAAGTGGGCCCAGGACACCCGTCGAAGAATGGCCGCCATGTCTGCCGAAACCATATCGTCGCAGCCCTCGGCGGGCGATCCTGCAGGATGGAATGAGCGTATGGGCTGTGAAAAAAAGGAGTTCCCATGACAACCCGAAAGCTGGCGCGCCTTGCGGCCCTGGCACTGTCCACTCTGGCTCTGGCCGCTGCGGCACAACACAAGGAGGGCGCATCGGCCCCCGAGGTGAATTACCAGGCAGGTACTTCACCTCTGGCCGATGTGGCCATGTACCAAAGCTCGAATCCCAAAGCGCCCAAGATGACGCAGGCCGAGTTCGACCGAGCCCGCCAGATCTACTTTGAGCGTTGCGCTGGCTGCCACGGCGTGCTGCGCAAGGGTGCCACCGGCAAGCCGCTGACGCCTGACATCACGCTTGCCAAAGGCACGGACTACCTCAAGGTGTTCATTGCCTACGGCTCGCCCGCAGGCATGCCCAACTGGCAGACCTCGGGCGAAATGACCGAGGCCGACGTGGACCTGATGGCCCGCTACGTCCAGCAGGATCCCCCTGTTCCACCAGAATTCGGCCTGGCGGACATGAAGAAAACGTGGAAGGTCGTCATTCCTGCGGACAAGCGTCCGAAGAAGAAGATGAACAACTACAACATCACCAACATCTTCTCGACCACCCTGCGCGATGCGGGCGAGATCGCGCTGATCGATGGCGATACCAAGGAAATCATCAGCATCATCAAGACCGGCTACGCGGTGCATATCTCGCGCATGTCGGCTTCGGGCCGCTACCTGTTCGTGATCGGCCGTGACGCCAAGGTCAACATGATCGACCTGTGGATGGAAAAACCCGACACGGTGGCTGAAATCCGCACCGGCCTGGAAGCGCGCTCGGTCGAAAGCAGCAAGTTCAAGGGCTTCGAAGACAAGTACGCGATTGCCGGCACCTACTGGCCGCCGCAGTTCGTCATCATGGATGGCGACACGCTGGAACCCCTGAAGATCGTCTCCACCCGTGGCAACGTGGTGGGCACGCAGGAATACCACCCCGAGCCGCGCGTGGCCTCCATCGTGGGCAGCCACTTCAAGCCCGAGTTTGTCGTGAACGTCAAGGAGACCGGCAAGACCCTGATGGTGGACTACTCCGACCTGAACGCACTGAAGTTGACCGAAATTGGTTCGGCACCTTTCCTGCATGATGGCGGCCTGGACGCCACCAAGCGCTACTTCATGGTGGCTGCCAACAACAGCAACAAGATTTCGGTGTTCGACCTCAAGGACAGCAAGCTTGCGGCCGTCGTCGATGTGGGCAAGATTCCCCACCCCGGCCGTGGTGCGAACTTCAACCATCCGAAATACGGTCCTGTGTGGGCTACCGGCCACCTGGGTGACGAAACGATCTCGCTGATCGGTACCGACCCCAAGAAGTACAAGCAATATGCCTTCAAGGAAGTGGCCAAGCTCAAGGGGCCTGGCGGCGGCGCTCTGTTCATCAAGAGCCACCCCAAGTCCAACCACCTGTATTCGGATGCACCTCTGAACCCCGATCCGAAGGTCTCGCAATCGGTGGTGGTGTACGACATCAAGAACCTGGACAAGGGCTATGTCACGCTGCCGATCGCCGAGTGGGCCGACATCAAGGACGATGGCGCCAAGCGCGTTGTGCAGCCTGAATTCAACAAGGCCGGCGATGAAGTCTGGTTCTCGGTGTGGAGTGCCAAGGACAAGATCAGCGCCATGGTGGTGGTGGACGACAAAACGCTCAAACTCAAGAAGGTCATCAAAGACCCACGTCTGATCACGCCTACCGGTCACTTCAACGTCAACAACACGCAGCACGACGTGTACTGAAGTGAAAGCGCCGCTACGAAGCCCCTGGGCCTCGCGGCGGTGACCACAAAAAAACCGCCCTGCCGCAAGGTTGGGCGGTTTTTTATGGAGCTGGTGGACTACTTGGTGCCAAAAATGCGGTCGCCCGCATCGCCCAGGCCGGGCAGGATATAGCCATGGTCGCTCAGTTCCCGGTCGATGGCGGCGGTGAAGATCTGCACGTCGGGGTGGGCTTTTTGCAGCGTGGCAATGCCTTCGGGCGCGGCCAGCAGGCACACGAACTTGATGGAGCGGGGGTGGAGCTTCTTCAGGCGCTCCACGGCGGCAGCAGCCGAATTGCCGGTGGCCAGCATGGGGTCCACCACGATGATGTCGCGTTCTTCCATCTCGGACGGCATCTTGAAGTAGTACTCCACGGGCTGCAGCGTGGTCGGGTCGCGGTACAGGCCGATGTGGCCCACGCGGGCACCGGGCACCACGTTGAGCATGCCGTCCAGAAAGCCGTTGCCGGCGCGCAGAATGGACACCAGCACCAGCTTCTTGCCATCGATGACCTTGCCGGTCATGGTCTCCAGGGGGGTTTCGATCTGCACGTCCTGCAACGGCATGTCGCGCGTGACTTCATAGGCCATCAGCGTGGAGAGTTCGCCCAGCAGGCGGCGAAAGCTGTTGGTGCTGGCTTCCTTCTTGCGCATCAGCGTGAGCTTGTGCTGGACCAGGGGATGGGTGATGACGGTGACGTTGCTCATGGGGATGGGCCTTTTTTTATGGTTATGGAGGATCGGTAAAACAGGTCAGTCTGCCAGAAAGCGCGAATAGCGCGCCATATCGACGTTGCCGCCGCTGATCACGATGCCAACCCGGGCGCCGCGCACGTCCACGCTGCCGTTTCCTGCGCCGGCAAAGGCGAGGGCCCCGGTGGGTTCGACCACGATCTTCATGCGTTCGGCAAAAAAACGCAGGGCCTGCACCAGTTGTTCGTCGGTGGCGGTGACCATGTCGTCAGCCAGGCGCTGGATGATGGGGAAGGTGAGCTGGCCCAGCGCCTGGGTTTGTGCACCGTCGGCAATGGTGTGGGGCGTGGCGATCCGCACGATATGGCCCGCGCGGTAGGACTGTTGCCCGTCGTTGCCTGTCTCGGGCTCCACGCCCACCACGCGGCAGTGCGGCGCCAGTGCCTCGGCGGCCAGCAGGCTGCCCGCCAGCAGGCCGCCGCCACCCACGCAGACGAAGAGGTAGTCGAGGTGGGGCACTTCTTCCAGCAGCTCCTTGGCGGCGGTGCCCTGGCCCGCGATGACGTGCGGGTGGTCATAGGGCGGCACCAGCGTCATGCCGCGCTCCTGCGCCAAGCGCCGACTGATGGCCTCGCGGTCTTCGGTGTAGCGGTTGTAGGTGATGACCTGTGCGCCATACCTGCGTGTGGCGGCCATCTTGGCGGCGGGGGCATCTTCGGGCATGACGATCACGGCGGGCATGTCCAGCAGCCGGGCCGAAATGGCGATGGCCTGGGCATGGTTGCCGGCCGAAAAAGCCAGCACACCGCCCTTGCGCTGCTCATCGGTGAACTGGGCCAGGGTGTTGAAGGCCCCTCGAAACTTGAAGGCGCCCGTGCGCTGCAGGTTTTCGCACTTGAAGAACAGCTGCGCGCCCAGCCGCTCATCGGCGGTGGTCGAGCGCAGCACTGGCGTGCGGTGCGCCATGCCATGCAGGCGATGCGCTGCATCGGCCACGTCGGCGTAGGTGGGCACAGACATGGGCACGGAAACGGGTGTCTGGGTCATGGCGGCGTCCTTGGGCAGGCGCGGCGCTGGGAAGCGGCAACCACGCTGCCGCATCATAGCCCGTTGCGATGCTGTTTTAAGCAAAAAAGCCTTATAGCGCTTGTCCCGTAAGCGCTGGTAGCTATCTATTTTGATGAATCTGGGCTCAGGCCTGTTCGCTGAAGCGCTGTAGCGGGGCCAGCGCCGGGAAGTCGCCCGCCCGTTTTTGCTTCATGGCCGTGACCGATTCGCGCACATGCTGGTTGCTCCAGATGGCGCCCTGCAGCCAGCCCATCTGGCGCAGGCTGTCCTCCACGGAATGGTCGCGGGCGTAGTTCACCGCCTGCTTGGTGCCCCAGATGGCCACGGGGGGCTTGCTGGCGATCTCGCGCGCGCATTGCAGGGCGGCGGCCAGCATGGTGTCCTGCGTGTCGAACACTTCGTTGACCAGGCCGTAAGCCAGGGCTTTTTGCGCGCCCAGGCGGCGGCCGGTGTAGGCCAGTTCCTTGACGACGCCCAGCGGGATCAGCTTGGGCAGGCGCTGCAGCGTGCCCACGTCGGCCACCATGCCGATGTTGATCTCCTGGATGCAGAAGAACGCATCCTGCGTGGCGTAGCGGATGCAGCCCGCCGTGACCATGTCCACCGCACCGCCGATGCAGCCGCCGTGGATGGCCATGATCACGGGGATGCGCAGGCTCTCGATGCGGGTGAAGGTGGCCTGCATGTCGGTGAGCAGGTCGAAGATGGCGGCGCGGCCCTCGGGGCTCTGGTCGTCCATGGCAATGGCGCCGCCGAAGGTTTCGAGCGCCATGCCCGCGCTGAAATGCTTGCCGGTGCTGCTGATGACCAGCGCCCGCGCCGCGCCCGCCTGGTGCAGTTGGGCCAACACCCCATCGAGCTCGCGCCAGAAGGCGGGGTGCATGGTGTTCATGGCCTCTGGTCTGTTCAGTACCAGATGGGCCACATGGTCGATGGTGCTCAGGGAAAAACAGGTGAGGGTGTTCATGGACGAGGAATGTAGGCCTGCGGCGCTACTGCACACCGTCGCGTGGGTGACTTCCCATGAATATGCCGTTGGTGCTTTTGAATAAGGCGCTGGAAGCTATGAAAACAGGAGTAATGTGCTGTGCCAGAGTGCCAGAGTGCCAGAGTGCCAGAGCGCCGCAGCGCCCGGGCTGCCTGCCGCATCAACGCCGCTTGCTGCCCCCGAAGATGCCGCCCAGCACGCCGCGCAGGATTTCCCTGCCCAGCGAGGTGCCCATGGTGCGAACCGCCGACTTGGCCATGGTCTGTGCCAGCCCGTCGCGCTTGCCGCCGCGTGGCCCCGTGCTGCCAAACAGCACGTCGTTGAGCCCGCCCATCAGGCCGCCGCCTTCTTCGGCAGGTGCCCCGTTGGCGGCCTTGCCATTGCCCCCGCCCGCCTGCTCGCTCCCTTCGGCAGTGCGGCCCTTGAGTTTTTCATAGGCCGATTCACGGTCCACCACCTTTTCGTACACCCCGGCTACCAGCGAGCTGGCCATCAACGCCTGGCGCTGCTGCGGCGTGATGGGGCCGAGCTGGCTGCCGGGCGGCAGCACGAAAACGCGTTCGGTCACGCTGGGGCGGCCCTTGGCGTCCAGAAAGCTCACCAGCGCCTCACCCACGGCCAGCTCGGTGATGGCGGTTTCGATGTCCAGGCCCGGCTTCTGGCGCATGGTGGTGGCCGTGGCCTTCACGGCCTTCTGGTCGCGGGGGGTGAAGGCGCGCAGCGCGTGCTGCACGCGGTTGCCCAGCTGGGCGAGCACGCTGTCGGGGATGTCCAGCGGGTTCTGCGTGACGAAGTACACGCCCACGCCCTTGGAGCGCACCAGGCGCACCACCAGCTCGATCCGCTCGATGAGCACCTTGGGCGCCTCGTTGAACAGCAGGTGGGCCTCGTCGAAGAAGAAAACCAGCTTGGGCTTCTCGGGGTCACCAATCTCGGGCAGCGTCTCGAACAGCTCCGAGAGCATCCACAGCAGGAAGGTCGCGTAAAGACGCGGCGAGTTCATGAGCTTGTCGGCGGCCAGGATGTTCACCACCCCGTGGCCGTTGGTGTCGGTCTGCATGAAGTCCTGGATGTCGAGCATGGGTTCGCCAAAGAACTTGTCGCCGCCTTGCTGCTCGATCTGCAGCAGCCCGCGCTGGATGGCGCCCACGCTGGCGGCGCTGACGTTGCCGTACTCGGTGGTGAACTCCTTGGCGTTGTCGCCCACGTACTGCAGCATGGCGCGCAGGTCCTTCAGGTCCAGCAGCAGCATGCCGCTGTCGTCGGCGATCTTGAAGACCAGGTTGAGCACGCCGAGCTGGGTCTCGTTGAGGTTGAGCATGCGTCCCAGCAGCAGCGGCCCCATGTCGGAGATGGTGGCGCGCACCGGGTGACCCTGTTCGCCGAACACGTCCCACAGCGTGGTGGGGCAGGACTGGGAAGTGGGCAGTTCCAGCCCGCGATCCTTCAGGGTGGCGGCCAGCTTGTCGCCGATCTTTCCGCTCTGGCTGACGCCCGTGAGGTCGCCCTTCACGTCGGCCATGAAAACGGGCACGCCGATGCGCGAAAAGTTCTCGGCCAGGGTCTGCAGGGTGACGGTCTTGCCGGTGCCGGTGGCACCGGTGATGAGCCCGTGGCGGTTGGCCAGGCCGGGCAGCAGGTGGCATTCAATCGTGCCGTGTTTGGCAATCAGCAGGGGTTCGGCCATTTAGGGTTTCCTCGGAGATCGGTGACGGGCAAAAGTAAAATCGCGGCCACTAGATTAAATCAATACCAAAGGACTTCCCGTGGCAGGACACAGCAAATGGGCCTAACCACGATGTACCATAACAGAATAATTCGAGTACGTCCAGGCGTGTAAGTTGTTGATTTTACTGTGTTTTTCCAAGTTGCGTTTTTACAACGATCAGCCAAAATCAGGGTAGATCAGAGGCCAACTGTGTTTTTGGTGTGTTTTTATGTTCGATCTCATACTCGCTGATCTACGGGCCCAGTTTGGTCCAAAAGTGCTACTTGATCCTGCTGATTTGGTGGAAGTCATCGGCATATCTGTAGGACAGCAAGCCAACTTGAGAAGTGAGGGGAAGTTCCCCATAGCAGTTCAGAAGATTGGAAACCGTGTAAAAGTGTCCATCTATGAACTTGCAAAATATCTTGCTGGCCTTGCCACTCAACATGCAAAGCAGGAAATTGCTTCTTTTCCTGTAAAAATATCCAGAACTGAAAAGAAATCCAAAAAAGGACTTCTGGAAAAAAATTGGTGGGCCTTCCACCATGATCAAGTGGTTTCCATTATCAGGAAATCCATTCTTTTTGACGAACTAAAGCACAGTTCAGAAGAGAGCACCTTCACCAAACTGTAACCAGTAGCTCAAAAACAGCTTTACAGCATTTTTCTGTGGTTGGGTATGGGTAGGTATCAACCAGCACAAAAAAACGGCTCTATGGCCGTTCTGTAGTGTCAAGGTCTGGGCCTTCTTCGTGGTGTGTGACCTGGTGTCTGTTCCTGGTTAAGTTCTGCAATTCTGGCTTGTTCAAGTTCAGCTAAAAGCTTGTTTTTCTGCAAAATTAAAGAATTTAATTTTGCTTCAGCTTTAATTCTATCTTCCAAAGTTTGAGCATTAGCTAAATCAGCTTGTGCTGAATCAATCTGCATTTGCAGACTGCCTAATGATTTAGCTACGCCTTGAACTGCACCAGAACTCGTTTTCCTTTCGGAAACGGGGCTTTTCGCATTCTGCGATCCTTTAGCTCCGCTGGTTGCTTTAATTGCATCTTGGAAAGAAATTCCTTTTTCAACAGAATTTGAGTTGTTAGCTATTGGTTGGCTACTAATATCAATTAAATTGCTGATCTGTGGATTTGTCTTGATTTTAGGCACTCTTCTTTTGAGTAGATTTTTATTAGGATCAGGTCTTCTTTTTTTGGGTGTGTATCTACTTTTATTGAAAATCAATCTCTGCTGAACTGATTCTTCCATTCTATTTAAAATCTTTATTTTTTGAATTGGATCAAGAACAGTATTGTTCATCTGTTGGTTTGCAGTTTGAGCCAAAGCTTGATAATCAGTATTTGCAGAGAATGCAGGTCCTTTAAATTTGATAGCCTTTTTTTCACCTGGAAATTTTACTGAAATGTAATCCTTTCCTTTTCTGGTGATCTCACAACCTCTACTTTCAAGAAAATTTGTGAAATCATCTCTGCTCTTCAATGTTCCATTTCTTATGGCCTTTGAAATAGATTGACTTACACGTTCCTTAATTTTTTTGCTTGTTGAGCCAGCAGGAACTTTTTTGTCAAATTGAGAAAAAACTGCTTTAAGGGGATCTTCAATAACTTGAGAAAATCCAAGTTTATCATTCCAAATTGCTTGAAAATCATTGGCTAATTGTTGTGATTTCTTGCCTGGTGGAGAAATATTAAAACTCTTCATTGTTTTTGTATCAAGCCTTGGAACCAAGAAATGTAATTCAACATTTCCTTTGTCTTGATGTTTAACAATAAACATATTTACTCTGTCAGGTCCAAGACCTGGAGCAAAAGCTTCATAAAATGCTTTAACGATTTGCTTAAGCTGTGCAGTTGTAGGCTTTTCATTGTCACGAAAAGCTATAACACCAGATGTGTATTTAAACTCATTTGGATTGTTGTCTATAAGGTTGGCAGTTAACTTTTTATCACCATAAAAAATTTCTGGTGGTGGATTCCTTATTTTTCCTTCTGAATCTTTGGCAGACAACAAATAGCCAATGGCTGATTTTGATTTACCTTTGCCGTGGTTAAAAAATTGAACAATCATTTTATATTTCCTCTCAAGTTTTTTGAATGGAAATTTTTTGCTGTTCTTTTTAACTCTGAAAGCTCACATCGTAATTCATCAACCAATTCTGGGTAATCAGTTTTAAGGGTATTAATTTTTTTTGCTATCTGGTTTAAGTTTGAACCAATCTTGTTGAGTTGGTAAATTAAACTGGCATGCTGTGAATTAATTTCTGCACTACTGGTGACTGAGCCAGGCTTGGTTAATAATTTTTCTCTACAAAATTGTGCAAAAGTTCCTTGTGGAGATTGTGCATAAAATTTTGAAATTTTTTCAAATTCTGTTGGTGATAAACTAAATTCGATTCTTTTTGTTCGTAATTCCTCATTGCCATCATTCCCAGATTGGCCAGCACTTTTTTTCTTTTCGTTCATTTTTGGTCTTCCTTTCTTCTTGTTTTTATGGACCTGCAAAGCTGTTACTTCATACAAAAAAATGCGTGCATAGTAACGGGGAGTGGGGGGACCCCACATTTAACTATTTCATTTATTCCTACGGAATAATGAGTCCCCTTGCTTATGAATTTAATTTTTCAATGTTTTTGGTTGGTCTGTGTATTTATTAAAACAGATTAAAATTCAAAATCAAGATTCAGAAATAAAAAAACCACCTTGCGGCGGTCATTTTTCATAAAGTGCCAAAATCCACAATACAGCCCAAAAAATTATTTCAAATGTTTCGAATTTGTTGTTAGAGATCCAGTCAAATATTTTCTTCATTGCTATCATCTCCAAGCCTAAAAAATCCATCGTAGTTAGTTAATGCGTATCGCTCATTAGGATCACCTGGAAAAATACGTGTTATAGAGATGTTGTCGTGAAGAAAAACCAATCTGTATTTCAATCCATTTGGAAATTCGTAATCCATAAAGAATAATGGATCTCCATCACGAACTGAAAATGACTCCATTTGTTTTGCTCTAAGTTCATCTTCAGTTTTTGGTGTTCCATCTTTTTTGTTGAAATACTGAATATAAAGTCTGCCTTTTGCCATAATTGATCTCCTTTTTCAAAATCTACCAAATTGAAATAGAAAATCAAATTTTTGCCGCTCTGTCCTTTTTTGTTTTATTAACATAAAACCTGCCTACGGCAGTTCTATTCTTATGTTTTTTGTACTTCCTCGTGGAAGTACTGATCTTCGATAGTTGAATTTATCTTTAATTTGATCTTAAACTGCCTAAAGGCAGTACAAATGGATAGAGCTTAAAGGGTAAAGCCTATAGCTTTCCCTAACCCGCTTAGTAGCGTGGTTTAGGGCATTTCCCTTTAGCTCGTGGATAGAGCCCATTTGGGTCTAACTAATTACAAGATTTCGTTAGTTGATGGTTCAGGATTCTTGTATCCCTTTAACACGGTCCATCGTTCGCCTTCGTTGCCAGTTTGTTAAATTCCCCATTGTTCTGGCTTTAAGAACTCATTTATCCAGTTTTGCTTAAGGGGACTATGGTAGTCAGTTTTGTTTTTTTCCCCGCCTTCTACTTCGGCTTTCTGGTAGTTCGGGTGCTCCAATCGGGAAAAGAATAAGAATTAATCTCTGAGGTTGACTCTTAATCAATCGACGCATAAAACACTTAATTATTTTCTAATAAATTATTTTTGGCTTGTCAAGTTTTATTCAGAAAACAAAAAAGCCAGCTTGCGCTGGCTTTCCTGCTTGTTGTCAAACTGAATTGAATCAACCTCAGATGTGAATATATTACTGATTTATTTATATTTGTCAATAGCAAATTATTGACATAGTTAAAATATTTATGTACTCAATCTAAAAGGCGAGTGCATATGTCAAAAATTAAAACATATTCTCAAGAGGTTTGTTCATTTCTGTGTTTGTCCAACAACCCACCAGAGTTTTATCTAATAGATAGGAATTGTGAGGTTATAGGAGAAGCAAATATTGTTAAACTTAATGAAGAAATAAAAGGCAAGTTTGTTTGGAGGGTTAACATTCCTGTAGCTGGAATTTACTGCTTCAGAAATGTAAATCTTTTGCACAAAAGAAAAGGGGACAGAAGATTCAATGATCAAGCAAATGGAATTGTTTTATTTCATCAAGAAAAAAGAAATCCACCAATTGTGTTCGATGAATTGACATTTAGGAAAAAATCGTTAGAGTAATTATTGAAGATGCTTTCTCCCAAAGAAGCTCTTCGTTGTTTATTTTATATAAAGATAGCCAGCGAAAGCTGGCTTTTCTTATTTGACTTATCAAAATATTTTGATAGATTAATTTTGTAGGTTAAATGGTTTCGCCTATATTCTTGTATGGTTATGGGTCTGAGCAATCAGACCCATTTCTTTTGGAGGCTTTGTATGAGTGATTGGCAGGCTTTAAAGGAAACGGTGTATTTTATTCTTGAATCTTTTGGGGATCTCTTTGATTGGTGTGTGCAAAAGATTCAGGATTTTTCCATATTTTTTCTACTATTTATTGGTGCGTGCATTCTTTTTGGATTTGCAATTATCTTGTTTTCTTGATTTCCAATAATTTATTTGTATGCTTAATAGACATACAAGAATAA
This sequence comes from Acidovorax soli, assembly GCF_900107605.1. Classification (GTDB taxonomy): domain Bacteria; phylum Pseudomonadota; class Gammaproteobacteria; order Burkholderiales; family Burkholderiaceae_C; genus Acidovorax; species Acidovorax soli. The sequence continues at coordinate 370,309 of NZ_FNQJ01000001.1, forward strand.
ATTTAGGGAGAAATCATGTTGTTTAGAATTTTAGTTTTACTATGTATGCTTGTGCCAGAGTTTGCACAAGCTGCTGATTTATTTGTGCCAGTTTCAGGCGATAAATCAATGATGTTGTTAGCTCAAATATTTGGTGGCCTTGGTGCTTTTGGTGCTGGTGGTTCAGATCCAATGGCAGAGGGAATTTTAGTTTTTAATGGTGCGTGTCTGATTGTTGGGGGTATTTTAGTTGCTTACACAATCATCGCTGGAACTGTTAATACTGCTCATGATGGAGAAATGTTGGGTAAGAAATTTTCTTCTGTATGGGTTCCTATTAGAACTGCATTAGGAACAGCTTTGATACTTCCTGTAATTGGTGGTGGTTACTGCATTATGCAAGCTTTAGTAGGTTGGGTAATCGTTCAAGGTATTGGATTAGCTGATACTGTTTGGAATAAATTTGCAACGACTCAAAACATTAAGCTTATAGCCACACAAGGATTGGCATCAAATGCCGGATCAACCTTAGGCTATAACCTATTTCAATCATATGTGTGTGTTCATTCATATAATGCCGCAATCAACAAAGCAAATCAAGATGGTGAGTTGATTCTTCCTTTAGGAATTATGACTGAGGCGACGGAATGGGCTTCAAGGCGTAATACATATAAGCCAGGAACAACATATTATTTTGGTCCTAAAGGCGGTGGCTACGATGGGACACCTGAAAATGCCTGTGGTCGTTTAGATATTCCAACAACTACAACTGGAATGAGTTCAGCTAATGGAATTACACAAATTGGATCATTTTTTAATTTGACTGAAGCCTCAAAAGCAGAAGAGGCTGTCCTTAAAGCCAATCAAGATGCTGTTAAAGCATTAGATGCAGATATGAATGCTTTGGCGAGTACATTGGTTACAGGAAAGGCACCAATTGATCCTTCAAAGCTTGACCAAGCTATCAAGAAATATAATGATGCCATTGCGAAAGCGGCCGCTGATCAAGCAATGAAACTAAATGATTTTAATACATTAAGTACAAGTGCAACTGCTGATGGCTGGTTTATGGCTGGTGCTTTTTATACGAAAATTGCTTATTTAACCGATGTGATACAAAGAGCAATGACTAACACTGGAACTGCAAGCGGTCCTCAAAAATTAGGCTCAAACAATCTGTTAAATGATTTTATGAATGTTGATAATAATAATATGGCTCTAACCTTGGCAGATAGTAAAGCACCACAAAAATTAAGTTTTGGTTCAAATATTGAATCAAATTCAGATGATGATTGGGGTTTTGATACTATTTTGAATAAACTTTACCATACTGAGGCATTGGTTGTAGATGATGGAGAGCATCCACTAATTGCACTTAAAAGAATTGGCAATTGGTTGTTGGGTATTTTGGGTGCTGCGGGTGCTGCTTCTTTAGCAATGTCTATGGTGAAAAATAGTTCTTTATCCTGGGTTGCTGATAAGGTTCAAAGTTTATTCACTGGTGTTGCTATTGGTCCAGTGGTTGATTTTGTTCAAGGTATGTATGAAAAGTTTTTCCTACCAATGTTAGCTGTAGGTGTATTTTTGTCTTACATATTACCAATGATGCCTTATATGATTTGGCTTGGTGCAACAATTGGTTGGTTAATTTTGTGTGTAGAAGCAATCATCGCTGCTCCAATGTGGGCTGTTATGCACTTAACAGCAAATGGTGACGATATGGTTGGTTCAGGTGCTCAAGGATATAGATTGGTTCTATCATTGATGTTAAGACCGGTATTAATGATATTTGGATTGATCGCTGCTTTCGTTCTATTGAATGTTCTTGGTGGATTAATAACAAAGGTTTTCTTTGGAATTTTTGCAATGTCTCAAGCAGAATCTGGAATGTTCATTAAAGTTGTTGGTTTAATTGTGGCTCCAATGATGTATGGATTTGCAATGTATGAGGTTATTAAAAGAACATTTGCTTTAATTCACGTTATTCCTGATGAGTTGTTGAACTGGTTCGGTGGTGGTGGTCCTAAACTTGGTGATACTGCTCATCAAATGGGTGGCGAAGGTGCAAGACAGTTCCAGTTTATGGGTAATGCAGCTAACTATGCTGGCAATGCATTAATGTCAGAAAATATGAAAAATCTTGATAATAAAATGAAAGGTAGTCAAGCACAGGCTCAATTAGGATTGAGCGATAAAGCAATGAATAATGTAAATACAGGAAGTCGCCATAATCAAGAGATGCAGCGAGGCAAGCTTGCTTCTTTGGCTAATTCTTTAGGTGGTCCAAACTCAGAAGATGGTTCAAGATTTTTGAGAGAATTTGAAAAAAATTCTGAAAATGGTGAATCATTTAACGATGCTGTTCAAGGTGCCTTGGAGCATACAAACAATGCAAAGTATGGTGATAATGCAAGTCAATTAATTGATAAGTTCACTGGTGGTGGTTCTGGTAGTCACAATAGCCCTGAATATGCTGGAATAACTTCAGCACTTAACAATAAGCTAAATAAATTTATGCAAACATCAGGTGGTGATGAAAGCACAGCAAAAGAAAAAATGTCCAGTTTTATTAATGATGTGATTGCTGAACACGGTGAAAGCGGTGGAAGTATTGGTAAGTCGCTTAAATCAGTTTCTGCAAAATATAACGAAATGGATTCACCAGTTAAGAATGAAGTTCAAGAGCAAAATACTATTCAGCCTCCTAAGGTAGATGATTAATAAAAAAACCCCGCGAATGCGGGGTTTTGTCTTGATGTGCTTTTATTTGCTTGAGTGCTTGAATATAAATTCATCAGCATTTGTTTTGTGATCGGGATTATTTTTTCCTTGAATCACACTTGTTTTCAAATCTTTCGCTTGTTGAATTGTCTCTTGTGCTGACTGACCTTTTTCAAAACCAAATTGAATGGCTAACTCTTTAAATGCTTTTTGTGAAACCATCCAATCAGCCATTATTTCCATTTGCTTTTCGTAGGTTTCTTTAAAATTGCCATTCTTTTCTGCAATTTCATTCATTGGTTTACAAAGCAACTGACGGTAATACTGATTTTCACCTTGAAGCCTTGCGACTTCTTGTTGTAACTGGACGTTTTGAGCTTGAATACTTCCGCTATTCAAAGCTTGGTTTGTATTACTTAAATTTGCTCGCTCCATATCGCGTTGCAAGTTTAAATAATGGGCTGTTTGCATTGGGTCTTTAAACATAGTTTTTCCTTATATTCTTGTATTTATCATACAAAAACAAAATGGAATGTCCAGATACAAAAAAACGGCGATGAATCGCCGTTTTTATTTTGATGCTAAATCAACGTTGGTTGAATTGTAGGAATGTGTTTCGTTGTGTTCTCATCTTCAGCCATCAATTCATTAAAAGCTTCTTTGATTTCTTCAATTGGCTTTTCCTGCATGAACCTGAAGACTGAAGCTGACAAGTAGTCTTTTCGTTCTTCAAAAGCCATCCAGCGGCGTTTTTCCAGTTCGCAAACATAGCCAGTAGTGTTTGATCCTCCAAAAATATCAACCACCAAATCATTAGGCTCAGTCAGAAATCGAATAAAAAATTCTGGTAATTTTGCTGGAAATCTTGCAGGGTGTGCAGAAACACCAACTTCTTTACACAGCTTCAAATATTTGGAACTTGCTTCAGAGTTTGAAATTTGCAGAAGATTTGAAGGAATGGCTCCACCATTGTCTTTTCCAAAGGTGTTACTAATATCGTGACCTGATGGTCGTTTTGCTGGTGAATAGTAAGCTTCTGGATCTTTAAGAAGCTTCTTCATTCGGTCTGAATATTCAGTCAAAACCTTTGAAACATCAGCTTTTGGCCATTCTGTTTTAGATAGCCACCAAACAGTATTGACAGAATCCTTTGCACGAATTTTTCTTTTATTTACCCATTCAATAGGACTGGGTAATTTTGAAGGGTTAAACCAGAAAAATTCTTCTGCAAGATGAAATCCAATTTCATCACAGAATTTAATCAAAACACGATAGTTATAAAGGCTCCTGACTGGGTGTCCTTTTCTGTAGGCTCCACCCAGATCAACAACAAAGCTTCCATCTGGTGTGAGCTTTTGATAGACCAGCTTTGCAAACTCTGCCAACCAATCTACATAGTCATACTCATCTTTGTTCCCGTACTCTTTCTGCCGTTGTAGTGCGAACGGTGGGGAAGTCATCACCAGATTGACACTGTTGTCAGGTAGCTGTGCGAGAGCTTCCAGGCTGTCCACGACGTAGGCCGAGCCGTACTCAGTGGTGTACAGGGGGTTCTTGTTGAGAGTGGGGAGCATGTGTTCTCGTGTTCAAGTTCAAAGTCGAAACTTATAGTCTGTAGATTTAAAGTCGTCAAGCACAGATCATCTCATATTCCAAATAGTTCTTCCAGAGCATGACTGCACGCACTGTCTTCACTCACAACCTCAAAAAATTTCGGCTGGCTAAGGGCTTCTCTCAAGAGAAGTTAGCTGAAGAATGTGAGCTTCACAGGACTTATATCAGTTCAGTTGAAAGAGGCGAGAGAAACATAACCATAGATAATATGGAAAAGCTGGCAATTGCTCTGGGTGTTGATATCCGAGAGCTTTTGAATCCAGATGACTAACCCCACAACAGAAACTGATCAGCAAAAATTCAAGCGACTTTTTCCTTTTATTCGTGAATATCAGGATTTAGCCACAAAATACAACATCAAAGACATTTTTCAAGATAACGGTGGAAAATATCTTCAATTGTTAATGGTTCTTGGTCTAACCACGGATGGAGCAAGAGAAGGTAACGATGCCACTGATTCAGATGGTAATGAATACGAGATTAAAACTGTCAATATTGAATTGACGGATCAATTCAGTACTCATCATCATTTAAATCCTGTAATTCTTGAAAAATACCGAAAAGTTGATTGGTTTTTTGCTCCATTCAAAAGCATTGAACTTCAGGTCATCTATAGAATGAAACCTTCTGCTATGGAGTATTACTATAGCAAATGGGAAAAGAAATGGCATGATGACGGAGGAAAGGATATTAATAATCCTAAAGTCCCTCTTAAGTACGTTATGGAACATGGTGAGGTTGTTTGGTTGCCTGAAGGTGTTGAACAATTCACCTATACAAAGCCTAAAAAAACTGAAAAAACCCAAATCACCAAAAAAGTAAACTGAGGCCGTTTATTTGATTGAATGGATTTCTATTCAATTAAATAAATGGTCTAACGGGGACCAGTCCCCGTTTTGCTTTAAACAGCTTTTCCTTGAATGAAGTCCATAAGAATGGATTTCATCATTGGTTTTAATGTATCAACATCTTTAACCAAATCAATCCAAGTTTCAAAAACTCTTCGTTGATCTGCTGGTTCAAGTTTCTTAATATCTTCGAATGGTTCGCTTACATTGCCAACCATATATTGAGACAACCAGAAAACCCGCTGTTTCTCAAACTCATTGTTGTCCAGTGCTTTTACTTCGTCCAGATCAAAAATTTCCTTGATCTGTTCTTCTGAAAAATTGCACAGGTGGTTTTCTTCGTTAAAAAATTCGCTAAATTTCATTTTTAAAGCTCGAATGAAAAGAGCCAGAAACTGGCTCTAATTTTGAAGTAGGGGAGTGGTTAAACCGTTTCTTCTTTCTTGATTCGGTAGTCTTCAATATTTTCACCAGCTTCAAGAATTGCTTTAACCCACTTAGGACGGGCACCAATTCCACCAGCCCATTCTTCATTGTTTGGACCACGATATTTAGCTTCAGCTTTATTTTTACCTGCTGGTGTGGATTTCGTAGGTTTAATGCTGGTTGTGGGTGCTGACAACTGGAACCCAAGTTCATTAGCTGTAATGCCATAGTCAGAAATTTTTTCCTTCATTTCTGCAATGATGGTGGCTTTTTCATTGGCAACAATTGCATCATGCTGCTTTTGCAATTCTGCCATCTGAGCTTTAATGTCAGCTAATGTTGTCACTTTAGGTCCTTTGGTTGCCATGAAATTACTCCTGATTGTATCACTAAAAAATTCTTCAGAAAATTGCTTTTACCATAATTTTTTCACAATGGTTGATGGTCGTAGGTGAGCATACCTTTTGAGCATGTTCATCGTTTTGTGACCTGTAATTTCTGAAATTTCAATGTCTGACAAAGTTACATTATTTATTGGATTTACCCATTCAAAAAATCGACTGGTTCCTTCGTGCCTCAAATCATGCCAACGAATATCATAAATTTCTGCTCTTTTACAGCAAATTTGAAACTGTCGGCTTAAATGATGTTCGTTAAGGTGCCAGAAATCAAAAACTCTTTTCTGGTTGTCGTTCTCTGGGTTGTGGTTCTTTTTAATCCAAATTAATATTTTTTTGGCTACAGTGGTTAATGGGATTTCACGATATGTTTTTGTTTTTGTGTTTTCGGCTAAAAATTTAATTTCTCGCTCTTCGAGGTAGACTTCGTTCCATTTGAGTTTAAGCATTTCACCAACACGACAGGCTGTTTCAATTGCAAACAATACAGAAATCATCATTTCCTTTTGCTTGTTTCTGCTTGTTTTATGAATAGATTTAAAAAGCTTTCGTGTTTCATCACGACTAAAACGCCGATCCCTAACTCCTGAAGTTGTCGGACATTTCACTACATTGAAAATTTCTTGTGAATAACCATTCTGAACTGAATGATGTAGCATTGCATTTTTTAATGCTACATAGTAGTGATAAACCGTTGCTGGCTTATTGATTTTCAGTCTTTGAGAAATCCATTTGGAGAGAATTTTTGCATTTAATGTTAATACGGTGAAATGTTCAAATTCTTTTTTTAGAAATTCAAGCCTAATGAAATGCTTTTTTGTTTCTAATTTCCTATGCTCATTGGGATTTTCAATATACCAATCAATTAAATCAGGAATTGTCCATTTTGTGGCTTCACGTGGATTAATAATTTCATTTTTTAAAACTCCAGCTTCTGTTTCAGTTGCATACTTTTGAGCTTCCCTTTTGCTGGTGAAGTTCTTGCTGATTGGTGGGTAGCCTTTCCTTCGGATCTGCACTTGGTAGGTGGTTACACCTGACTTGCTCACTCGTTCCTTGATGCTGGCCATTTTCGTTCCTGCTCCTACTGGTCTTCAGAGGTGTGTTTTTGGGATAATAGCTATCTTTGTGGGGTGCTCTGTGTTTCTGCTGTGTTTCTACGGGTATGAAGACACTTTAAAATGCACATAACCCATTGATAACACTGAGGAAATCAGAGAACATGGCAGGACACAGCAAATGGGCGAATATCCAGCACCGCAAGGGGCGCCAGGATGAAAAACGCGGCAAGATCTGGACCCGCATCATTCGGGAAATCACTGTGGCTGCCCGCGCCGGTGGCGGTGACCTGTCTGCCAACCCTCGCCTGCGCCTGGCGGTGGACAAGGCCAAGGCGGCCAACATGCCCGCCGACCGCATCAAATACAACATCGACAAGGCCACGGGCAACGCCGAAGGCCTGACCTACGAGGAAATCCGCTACGAAGGCTATGGCATTGGTGGTGCGGCCATCATGATCGACACCATGACCGACAACCGTGTGCGCACCGTGGCCGAAGTGCGACACGCATTCAGCAAACACGGCGGCAACATGGGCACTGAAGGCTCGGTGGTGTTCCAGTTCAAGCACTGTGGCCAGCTGATTTTTGCCCCCGGCACCAGCGAAGACAAGGTGATGGAAGTGGCGCTGGAGGCGGGCGCCGAAGACGTGGTGACCGATGACGATGGTGCGGTGGAGGTGTTGACCGCCCCAGCCGACTTTGAAGCCGTGAAGAATGCGCTGGAGGCCGCAGGCCTGACGCCCGATGTGGCCGGCGTGACCATGCGGCCCGAGAACACGATTGAGCTGACTGGCGACGACGCCGCCAAGATGCAAAAGCTGCTGGATGTGCTGGAAGACCTGGACGATACCCAGGAGGTCTACCACAACGCGGCACTGTGAAGCTCCCCCTGAGGCGCTTCGCGCCTTCCCCTCTCTCGCTGCGCTGCGCTTGCGGGAGGGGGACGCCACCAGCGCACGGAGCGTTAGCGACACGGAAGTGTCTTGGCGGCCCTTGCGCGGTGGCACTGGTCTGGGGCGCGCCAGTTTTGGCGGTTGTGGGTGTAGCGCCTAGCGCGATTGGTTGCTGAGATAGTTTTTTTACGAGCCCCTGGGCTTCGGCGTTGTGCCAGGCAGGGGTTCACCAAAGGTTCCTATGAAAGTACTTGTAATTGGTGGCGGCGGCCGTGAACACGCGATGGCGTGGAAACTGAGCCAGTCCCCCAAGGTGACCAAGGTGTATGTGGCGCCCGGCAATGGCGGCACGGCCCTGAACCCCAAGCTCGAAAACGTGGCGATCTCCGACGTGCGCGAACTGCGTGCCTGGGCCCAGGCCGAGAAGATCGCGCTGACCGTGGTGGGCCCCGAGGCCCCGCTGGCTGCGGGCGTGGTCGATGAGTTCCGTGCCCACGGCCTGCGCATCTTTGGCCCCACCAAGGCGGCTGCGCAGCTCGAAAGCTCCAAGGCGTTCTCCAAGGCCTTCATGCGCCGCCACAGCATTCCCACGGCCGATTACGACACCTTCACCGATCCCGCAGCAGCCCACGCCTTTGTGGATCGCCTGGGCGCGCCCATCGTCATCAAGGCCGACGGCCTGGCCGCTGGCAAGGGCGTGGTGGTGGCCATGACGCTGCAAGAGGCGCACGATGCCGTGGACTTCATGTTGGTGGACAACAAATATGGCGTGGCACACAACGAAGGCGGCGCGCGCGTGGTGATCGAGGAGTTCCTCGAAGGCGAGGAAGCCAGCTTCATCGTGCTGTGCGACGGCAAGAATGTGCTGGCGCTGGCCACCAGCCAGGACCACAAGCGCCTGAAAGACGGCGACGAAGGCCCCAACACCGGCGGCATGGGCGCGTATTCGCCCGCGCCGGTGGTCACGGCCGACGTGCATGCCCGTGCCATGCGCGAGATCATCCTGCCCACCATCCGTGGCATGGAAAAGGATGGCATCCCGTATACCGGCTTTTTGTATGCGGGGCTGATGATCGACGCCAAGGGCCACCCCAAGACGCTGGAGTTCAACTGCCGCATGGGCGACCCGGAGACGCAACCCATCCTCATGCGCCTGAAAAGCGATTTTTACGATGTGATGGCCGCTGCGGCCGACGGCAAGCTCGACCAGATGGAATTGCAGTGGGACCGCCGCACCGCGCTGGGCGTGGTGATGGCTGCGCACGGCTATCCCGAGAATCCGCGCAAGGGCGATACCATCACCGGCCTGCCCGCCGAGGCGGACGACGCAGTGGTGTTCCATGCAGGCACGCAGTTGAAAGACGGAGTGGTCAGCGCAACGGGCGGCCGGGTGCTGTGCGTGACGGTTCTGGCCGACAGCGTCAAGCAGGCGCAACAGCGGGCCTATGACGTGGCGCGCGGCATTCACTTTGACGGCGCGCAATACCGCCATGACATCGGCTTTCGCGCCCTGAAAAGCTGATGGCAGGCGCTCAGACCTTGAACGCCGCCGACACGGTGACCCGCGTGCGTGCCTACCTGGTGGGCCTGCAGGCGCGCATCACCGATGCACTGGAGGCCGTGGAAGGTGAGGGCGGGGCCCGCTTTCTGGCCGATGCCTGGCGCAAAGCCCCCGGCGAGCTGCTGCAGGGCGACGGCATCACCAAGATCCTGGAAGGCGGCCGCGTGTTCGAGCGCGCAGGTTGCGGCTTCAGCCATGTGCGCGGCCCGCAGCTGCCGCCTTCGGCCACGCAGCACCGGCCCGAGCTGGCGGGAGCGCCGTTCGAGGCCATGGGCGTGTCGCTGGTCTTCCACCCGCGCAATCCGTATGTGCCCACGGTGCACATGAATGTGCGCATGATCGCGGCCGGGCACCCGGGGCAGGCGCCAACCTGCTGGTTTGGCGGCGGCATGGACCTCACGCCCTACTACGGGTTTGAAGAGGACGCGGTGCACTTTCACCGCACCTGCCGCGATGCGCTGGCGCCTTTTGGCGACGACAAGTACCCGCGCTTCAAGCAGTGGTGTGATGAATACTTCTATCTCAAGCACCGCAATGAGCAGCGCGGCGTGGGCGGGGTGTTCTATGACGACTTCTCGGAGCTGGGCTTCGAGCAAAGCCTGGAGATGACGCAGTCGGTGGGCGATGCCTTCCTTGGCGCCTACCTGCCCATCGTTGAAAGGCGCCGGAACCTGCCGTTTGGCGAGCGCGAGCGCGATTTCCAGCTCTACCGCCGGGGCCGCTATGTCGAGTTCAACCTGGTGTGGGACCGGGGCACGCACTTTGGCCTGCAGTCGGGTGGGCGCACAGAGTCCATTTTGCTGTCCATGCCGCCGCTGGTGGCCTGGTCGTACCAGCGCTCGGACGCCGCCGATTCGGCCGAAGCCGACCTCACGCGGCGCTTTCTGGTGCGGCGCGAATGGCTGGGCCGTGGCGCTGCCACCGCCCCCTGAAAGCAGTGAAAAGCGCAAAAGCTATAATTTCAATAGCTTTCCGCGCTTTTCACACCAGCGCCAGAGGTCAAAAACACCTCAAACTGCCGCAGCACCCGAGCGCAACACCAGCGCAACACCCAAGGCGTAGCCCGCTGGCTGTGCGCCGCGTTGCACGCTATATTGATTCCATTCCCTTTCTAATCACCGCCTGATGACCACCTCCACCAAATCGGAAACCGCCGCCAAAAAAGACGTCACCAAACTCCAGCGCGCCATCGTCGATGGCCTGGAGGACGTCAAGGCGCAAGACATCCAGGTCTTCAACACCGAGCATCTCTCGCCGCTGTTTGAACGGGTGATCGTGGCATCGGGCACTTCCAATCGCCAGACCAAGGCCCTGGCTGCCAGCGTGCGCGATGCGGTGAAAGAAGCCGGTTTTGCCAAGCCCCGCATCGAGGGCGAAGACAATGGCGAATGGATCATCGTGGATTGCGGCGCCGCCGTGGCGCACATCATGCAGCCCACCATCCGGCAGTACTACCGCCTGGAAGAGCTGTGGGGCGACACCCCCGTGCGCCTGAAGCTGGGCGCTGCCAAGCCCGTGGCAGCGGCAGCCAAGAAGGCCCCCGCCAAGAAGAAGGCTGCTGCAGCTGCGGAAGTCCCTGCCCGTAAGCCAGGCAAGCCCAAGGTCGCCATTGCTGCCGGGGCCGAGGGCAAGGCCAAGGCGCCTGTCAGTGCAACCAGGAAAGTCCCGGCCCGCAAGACACCAGCCGCGGCCGCAGGCGCAGCCGCCAAGGCCCCTGCAGCGAAGAAGCCCGCAGCCGCCAAGAAGGCCCCCGTAAAGACGGTGGTCGTCAAGCCCGCAGTCAAAAAGCCTGCTGCGAAGAAGTCTGCCCCACGCGTCGCTTCCAAGCCCGCAGCCAGATCTGCTGCCAAGCCCGCTGCGGCCACAAAGTCCGCAGCCAAAAAGGCGCCTGCCCGCAAGGGCTGAGGCTTTGCCGCAGGGTTCTTTGCGCGCGTCGCCTGACCTGCGCCAGGGGCCCGGTTTTCACACCAAGGCGCATACATGAAGCTGCTTATCGTGGCGGTGGGGCAGCGGGTGCCTGACTGGGCGCAAACGGCCTACGACGATTACGCCAAACGCTTTCCACCCGAACTCAAGGTCGAGCTCAAGGCTGTCAAGACCGAACCGCGGGGCTCCAAGACCCTGGAGACGCTCTACGCCGCCGAGCGCGAGCGCATCGAAGCCGCCATCCCGCGCGGCACACGCGTGGTGGCCCTGGACGAACGCGGTACCAACCTCACCACCAAGGCCCTGGCCGAACGCCTCAAGGGCTGGCAACTGGGGGGCGACGATGTGGCGCTGGTCATCGGTGGCCCCGACGGGCTGGATCCGGCCTTCCGCCAGGCCGCACACGAACGCATCCGCTTGTCGGATCTCACCCTGCCTCATGCCATGGTGCGGGTGTTGCTCATCGAGCAGCTGTACCGCGCGTGGTCGGTGAATGCGGGGCATCCTTACCACCGCGAATGAGATGCCGGGACGGCGGGGTGGCGTATGAATTACTATTTTATTGATAGCTTCTAGCGCTTTATTTATAAGTGCTAGAGTTGATTTTTGCTATAAATCTAGCCATGCCCGACTTCATCTATCTTGCCTCCCAGAGCCCCCGCCGGCGCCAGCTGCTCGAACAGCTGGGCGTGCGCCACGAGCTGCTGCTGCCCAACGTGGAGGGCGACGAGCCGGAGGATGCTGAGGCCATCGAAGTGGTATTGCCCGGCGAATCCCCCACGGCCTATGTGGAGCGCGTGACGGGGCTGAAGCTTGACTCCGCCGTGGCGCGGCGCACACGCCGTGGTCTGCCCGATGCCCCTATCCTTTGCTCCGACACCACTGTGGCCCTGGGCCGCACCATCTATGGCAAACCCGACGATGCGGAGCATGCAGCGTGCATGCTGGCCGAGCTGGCGGGCCACGAGCACCGGGTGCTCACCGCGGTGGCGCTGCAGGTGGGCCCCAAGCGCATTTCGGCACTGTCCGTGTCGCGCGTCACCTTTGCCGCCATGACGACCGCACAGATCAACGCCTACGTGGCCACCGGCGAGCCGCTGGGCAAGGCTGGGGCCTATGGCATCCAGGGCCGGGCGGCAGCGTATGTGGAGCACCTGGCGGGCAGTTATTCGGGCATCATGGGCCTGCCCATGTACGAAACGGCGCAACTGCTGCGCGCCGCCGGGTTTGCTATCTGAGAACAACATGCAACAAGACATCCTGATCAACTGGTCCCCCCAGGAAACCCGCGTGGCCGTGGTGGAGCATGGTGCTGTGCAGGAGCTGCACATCGAGCGCACGCTGGAGCGGGGTCTGGTGGGCAATGTTTATCTGGGCAAGGTCTCGCGCGTGCTGCCGGGCATGCAGTCGGCCTTCATCGATATCGGGCTGGAACGCGCGGCCTTTTTGCATGTGGCTGACGTGTGGCAGCGCCAGCCGGATGGCGAGCCGCCGGCATTTGCGCGCAAGAGCGAGCCGCAGGTGCCGATCGAAAAGCAGGTGTTCGAGGGCCAGGCGCTCATGGTGCAGGTCATCAAGGACCCCATCGGCACCAAGGGTGCGCGCCTGTCCACGCAGATCAGCATTGCGGGCCGCCTGCTGGTGTTTTTGCCGCAAGACGACCATGTGGGCGTGTCGCAGAAGATTCCCCCCGCCGAGCGCGACGCGCTGCGCGCCCGGCTGCAGGCGCTGGTGGGCGACAAGTCCACGGGCGGTGGTGGCGGCTTCATCCTGCGCACCAATGGGGAGGATTCCACCGACGCAGAGCTGGCTGAGGACATTGCTTATCTGCGCAAGACCTGGGCGCGCATCAAGGAAGCCTCGCTCAAGCTTCCCGCCATGTCGCTGCTGCACCAGGACCTGGACCTGCTGCAGCGCGTGCTGCGCGACCTGGTGGGCGACCACACGCAGACCATCCGGCTCGATTCGATGGAGCAGTTCCAGCGCCTGCGCGCGTTCGGGCAGGAATTCATGCCAGCAGCCGCCGGCAAGCTGCAGCACTACAAGGGTGAACGGCCCATCTTCGACCTGTACGCCATCGACGAGGAGGTGGCCAAGGCCCTGGGCCGTCGTGTGGATCTGAAGTCGGGTGGCTACCTTATCGTGGACCAGACCGAGGCGCTCACCACCATTGATGTGAATACGGGTGGCTATGTGGGCGCGCGCAATTTCGACGACACCATCTTCAAGACCAATCTGGAAGCCGCGCAGGCCATTGCGCGCCAGCTGCGCCTGCGCAACCTGGGTGGCATCATCATCGTGGATTTCATTGATATGGCCCGTGAGGACCATCAGGAAGCCGTTCTTTCAGAGTACAAGAAACAGCTTGCGCGCGACCGGGTCAAAACCATGTCGGGCGGCTTTTCTCAATTGGGCCTGGTGGAGATGACACGCAAGCGCACCCGCGAATCGCTTGCACACATGTTGTGCGAACCTTGCAGCGTCTGCAGGGGGGCCGGTCAGGTGAAAACCGCACGCAGCGTTTGCTACGACGTACTGCGCGAAATTCTGCGCGAGGCTCGCCAATTCAACCCGCGGGAGTTTCGCGTAGTGGCGTCGCCGCGCGTTGTTGAGCTTTTTCTGGATGAAGAGAGCCAGCATCTCGCGGGCTTGAGCGATTTCATTGGCAAACCCATCTCACTGCAAGCCGAGAGTGCCATGGGTCAAGAGCAGTACGACATCGTGCTGCTGTAATGTTGTCAATGCAATGCACGCCGGGGTAGCGGACTCGGTCCATCCGCCTTGCCACTCGGGATGAAGCAGGTGACGGGACGCGCTGCAGTCTTGTTTTTTCTGGGTTTTTCCGTGCTATAGTGTATGGCTTCGCTGCCGTGAGCCCTCTTCGTGAGGGCACTGGATGCGGAGGAAAAAAGAAGATGGTTTTGGGTTGGACTGGGTAAAAACCCGGTATATAATTCAAGGCTTCGCTCGGTGGATCTGGTTGCTGCAAGCGGCTGGGGCCTGGAGAGAGAAAGTTTTCAAAAGTT